>CAJTPU010000015.1:0-71413 GCA_910578335.1 uncultured Lachnospiraceae bacterium
GACCTAAGAACAGGTATAAGCGACTTTTGCGCCATGAAAATGAGACTCAAAAATCGTGGAAGCCTTTGCTGAACACGATTTTCGCCTTAGAGGCTCATTGAAATGTTTGGCGCAACGGAGTGCATACCTGTTCTTAGGTTGAATTGACAGCAGGTAACTTCAATCAGGGCTTTTGGCACCCGAATCCTAAAAGGCAATAAAAAAGCAGGCGCAACTCCCTAAACGGAAATTTTCCTGCTAAAACGATACCAACAAAACGGACACAAAAAAAACTTATGCAAAGTTGCACAAACATGTAAAAAACATGTTTTTTGCCTAAAATCTGTCACAATATGGCATTTGTATTTGCACGCAAAAAAATCCCATTTACATGAGATGCAATATCTGCTTTTTTATCGCCCCGCCTTGCGGATGCGACCGATGCAAATACAAATAAACATACGTAAGCCACCTTTCTTTTTATCCTATATCTATCTTATAAAACTATAACAAAAACATAGCAGCCTGTCAATTTTTTGCGGCGCTATTTTAACACAACCCGCCATTCTTCCCCCTCTACGACATATTGAAATTCAGATTTATCTTCATCCAGCATCACTTGTAAAAGTTCTTCGAAATCTTCTACCAGATTTACATCCGGCAATTCCTTACAGGACACCCAGTGCATTTCTCCTTCCTCTGAAGAGACAAGCTCCCCTGTAAAGTCGTCTGCCCTGAATAAAAACACCAGATACCGTCCGTTTTCTATGGGGAACTGCTTTATGCCGCAGAGCTTAGGATGCAAAACCGTCAAACCTGTCTCCTCCTTCATTTCACGGATTACGGCATCTACAATGGACTCTCCCTTCTCCACATGCCCGCCCGGCAGGGTATACCCCTTCCAGTCTTTTTTTACTCTGTCCTGCAGCAGATAGGCTTCCCCTTTCTGTATCAGGCACAGCACTGTCAGCTCTACATTTTCGGTCAAAGCCATGGCGCGCTCCTCCTTCTATGATTCTTGCCCGGTTTCCCATTCTTTTTTATAAATTAACATACCATTACCATAGGGGTCGTCTTTTGCCCCAAATTCTTCCTTCACAAATGCAAAACCATTCTTTTCAAGAACCCTCACGGAAGCATGATTTCCACGCATAACACGTCCAAATAGAATGTTGATTCCAAAAGTTCTTGTTATAAACTCTGTCATCGCTTTTAACAATTCCGTCGCATACCCGTTTCCGCTATACTTTTTACATATCCCATAACCTATTTCTACCTCATTGCAATTTCCTTCCACCTCATTTACGCCTGTATCCCCTATCAATTCACCTGTTTCTTTCAGTTCAACAGCTAAAACATATGGTAAATGTTTGTCATTCACACAATCTGCATAAAATCTAATTGCCTCTTGCGTTTCTTCCATATCTACATAGCTTTCATTCGGAATCCACCTTTTTACCTCTTCTTCCAAATGATTTTCATATAAGCATCCGGCATCTTCTATCTCAAATTTTCTAATCCGCAAATGCTCGGTTTCAAATAGATATTCCATGCCCTTTTTCTTATGGTTTTCATTCTCTATGATTGTTTTCACAAGCTGCCAGGCTATACTTCCCTCCCGCAGCAGGGACAATGCATTTTCATATCTTACCCACTCTGCTAAGTCCACTTCGCCGGACAGTTGAAACTCCTGTTTTTTTACACAAGCCTGATAGCCCAGCATAAGCATTTCCTTTTTTTCATACGGATAGCTTCTGATATACTCCAATTTTTCAACATTCTGCCCAATTTCTTCTTTTACTTCCCGAATCACGGTTTCTTCCGCAGATTCACCCATTTTTATGATTCCTGCCACACAGACATACTTTGTTGCCGAAACATAATTTTGCCGCAGCAGGGCAATTTCTCCGTTTTCATTCACAACAGCCGCAATGATGCAGGTGGTGAACATATCCCACAAAGGAATATTACAGTTTATGCAAAAAGGAATCTCTCCCTCATCACCGATTTCTTTTGGAATCAGTTTTGTACCACAGTGTGAACAATATGTAAAATGCATATTTACCTCGTTTCCGCGCTGCTTTTGGCGCGCCCCCATCAAGACTGTCCTAAAACAATTCATCCAGCAGAATATAATACCGTATTTTTTCCCAGTCCGGCTCGATTCCCAGCTCACGGAATAAAAGCAATTCATCATAATCGGAACAGACGCGGTTTTTACGGCTATATTTTCCGCTGTAATTGTGCGATAAACTCCGGTAGCAGATTGCAATGTCACACCATTTGTCCGCTATTCCGCTTCTGCCCAAATCAATATAACCGGTAACTTCACCCTGTATGCCGAATAGGTTGGGCAGACAGAAATCTCCGTGGGACAAAACCGGCTCCTCCAAAGGCTTGTTTTCATAAAGCCAGGCAAGCAGCGCCTCCGGATTTTGAAAGCCGCCCTCACCAAAGGTATCCGGCTCCACATTATCAAGGTCAACCAGACCATGCTCTATATTATATTTTGCCCGGGCAAGCTTGTAAGAGAGTCTTTGGTTAGATGGGCAGTCCGAAATATCGGTATGCCACAGCTTTTTAAGCCCCCCGGCAAGCAGCCTGCACAAAAGAACCGGCTCCTCCATATACGCAGGCGCACATGCCATCTGCCCGACGCTTCTGCTCATCAAAAGGTAAGATTTTCCGCCATATATCTCATAGGCATACAGATTCGGAACGGGAAGCTTACCCTGCAGATATTGCAGCATACGATATTCGTTTTGCGCCTCTTCGCTATCTTCCTGCACCTTTAATACCTGATTCTCAAAAATCAAAACCGCCGAGCCTGACATGCCGATATCATCTGTCCGGTACGGCTCTTCTCCAATCAATCTGCGTATTTTTTCCGGCAGCAGCATGACTTCCTCCCGTTTCTCTTTCATCTTCCATGAAAGTATCTGTTTTCTATTTCAGAATACCATTCTTCCCTCTCAAAAACCACCTTTTTTTATTTCTTCTTATCGATTACGAGCCGCTTGCCCTTCACAGCAGAAAAACGGCAGCCGTTTTACCGGCTGCCGTTTCTTTTTCCTGTTTCCTATCTCCCAAATACCGCCGCCCCTACACACCCAAAAGGCACGCAATCTCTGCCGTCCCGCTCTGGGTTAAAAGCATACGGTCATAATCGTCGTCTTTGCGCCAGCCCGTCACGTAGTCGTGGGGCAGCAGTCCTTCTTCGCTCTTATAATGCTCCCATGCATATAAAAGAGAATCCCGCAATGTCTTCATGCCCTCTTCTACGCTGTCCGGCGCATACTGCGCCAGCGCAGCATAGCCTTCTGCCTGAATGGCTGTAAACCAGACAAAGTCCTTGTAATACTCCCTGCCCTCCTCGTCGTGCTTAAGAAAGGCGCGATGCACTGCCTTTGCCGCCCAGACTGCATCCTCCTTATAGCTTTCCTCATGGGTGATTTCATACAAAAGCAAATCCGCCAGTATCATGCTGCCCGCATTGTAACCGTACAAATCCTTGTTGATTTCTCCTGCATACCGCACATGGTCCTTGATGATTGTATGCACGCCATTATAATAGATGCCCGTCTCCTTATCCTGCATCTGCTTGCAGAAATCATAGAAACGCAGCGCCCAGTCAAGATAGCTTTTCTCGTCCGTAATCCGGTAGAGAATGGCGTTTACAATGATACAGCAGGCGTTGGCGGAAAGCCCTCTCTCCAGCTCCTGCTCCGTTCCCTCGTCGGTCAGTCCGTTATCGTTCCATACCAGCCCGCCCAGCTTATCGTTCCACCCTGTATACGTGTAATTGACAATCCGCTTCGCCTCCTCAAGATACTCCTCTTTCTGCAATATCTCATAGGCAAAAAGGAAATTGCGCGCCACCCATATATTATCGTCAAAGAATACCGGCGCATATCCCGTCCCCGGCTTATCGCCCCGCTCGGAATGATACTTGATGCTGCCCTCCGCCATCTTGGAAGCGTCCGACCGGTAAAAAACAAATCCCTCCATCACCTTCTCATAAGCAGAAAGCCACTTTGTCTCTCCCGCCTTTATCAAATGATAAAGCATACCGCTTAAAGCAAAATACGGAAACAAAAAACAAGACTCCCTGTCCCCGTCCTTTGCCGGTGCGTATTCCCTAAAAATACTGCTCTCCCCCACCTGAAACTCTTTCATCACCGCTTCACACAACGCATTCGCTATCCTTAATTCCATCTTTTTCTCCTTTCCTTCAAAACATATTTAGGCGATTGCGAAACTCGCATTTTCCAGTCCCGAATTGTGTAACTTGTATATTGCATAAGCAGACCTTTGCTTACCGTCGGTATTTAGCTGCCGTATTTTGGCAGCTTATGTACCGCTACGGTAAGCTTGAGCGCGAGCGAGTCTGCGTTGAAATATACAAGGTGCACAATGACACTTGCATATTTACTGAGTTTCGCAAACGCCTAAAAACATATTTTTGTAATTGCCCTCTACCGTATGGAAGCCCGCACTACCATACACTCCCCCTTCAGAGGGGTAAGCGTAAATTCTTTCGCACCCGCCGGTATAATAAAGGTTTCCGCATAATGTGCCTCGAAGGGTGCAAACGCATTTGTGGGAGAAGAAATCACCACGCCTGCGCCGTCCACCACGTTGCACATGCTCACACTGTCATGGCAGTCATAGCTTACCGGCTTTGACAGCTTATAGCGCCTTGTCTCAATAAATTCCCGCTCATGCAGTCCTGTCCTTATCTCCTCATACCCCGCCTCCTCACGGATAGTTTCATAATGATTCAGCAGATTTTCCTTTACCCATTCCGTAGTCCTGTCCCACTGTATGACATGCCTGCCATGCTCTATGTGCACCGGACGCGGTCTGCCGTCCAGTCCCAGCCTGCCCCAGTCCCAAAGCTTAAATGTAAAAATATACGGCGTCGCACTGATTTCCAGCACCATGCAGTCCTTGCCGGAACAGTGCACCGTACCTGCCGGAATCAGGAAATGGTCATGCTTTTTGGCTTTCCAGATATTCACAAACTTTTCCGCCGCGAAAGCGCTGCCTCCGTCCTGCGCCTCTTTCAGCTCCTGCAGCATTTGTTCCTTGTCAATGCCTTCCTTCAGCCCAAGGTAAACCACCGCGTCGTCGCCGCAATCCAGAATATAATAGCTCTCGTCCTGCGTGTAATGCATCCCGAAGGTATTCTGGATATATTCTGTGAGGGGATGCACCTGCAAAGACAGATTCTGCCCTCCCATGGTATCCAGAAAGTCAAAGCGGATAGGAAATTCATCCCCGAATCTAGCGTGTACACGGCTTCCCAGAAGCTCCTTGGGGCGGTAAAATACCGCATCGATGGCGGGAAATTCCATCCGCACATCTCCGAACTTCAGGAAAATGCTGTTTTCCTCCGGCACGCCGTCAAACGCCCAGGCGTAATTGTCCGCATCGCCCTCGATTTCACAGATTTCCCGCATCCA
Organism: uncultured Lachnospiraceae bacterium; assembly: GCA_910578335.1. Taxonomy (GTDB): domain Bacteria; phylum Bacillota; class Clostridia; order Lachnospirales; family Lachnospiraceae; genus Acetatifactor. The sequence continues at coordinate 5,445 of CAJTPU010000015.1, forward strand.
CTGTCCGCCCCATACCTCAGGCGCATAGTAGGGAACAAGGCGGAAGGGTTCCTCGGAAAGCTGCCGCAGCCCTTGCCTGAAGCCATCCCCCGACACAATTTTAGGATTGCCGGAAATCACGGTATCCGCCACCCATCGCATCCTGTTAAGGAGCACCCGCTTGTGCCTGTCTGCCATTCTCCATTCCACGAAAAATCCCTGCTTAAACTTCTTTAACTTGTCCTCGTCCCTGTTATCGGTCTTCCAGTTGGACATCCCTTCCTTGAACCTGCACTGGATTTCCCAGCGGGGCATGTCAAAATAAATTACATCCGCATCTTCTCCCGCCACAAGCGCTGCGCCCACACCGTAAAGGATAACCCGCTCCCCGCTTTGTACCAAGCCTTCCACATAAGCCCGCAATTCTTCTATTTTCTGCGTCTCATAAATGTCGCCAAGCTTTAACGTGTTCATAATGCCAAATACCCTGTCGTCAGTCAAAAACGGGTCTATCAGTTTGTGGTATGCTTCGTCGCTCATGCAGCAGCTTTCCGCATCCACCATACGATACCCCGTGCGCGCAAGCTCGCTCACCAGCTCTTTTCTGCAGACCTCCGGATAAAATTCTGCCGCCACCACCGGACTCTTCGTCTCTTCCCTGACAATCCGCCTCACGGCGTCCCAGCCCTCATAGGCGGGATAGCCTTCCACTCGTTTTTCAGGATATTTATCAAAATTATGGTACCGGTTTCTTCCCGTCCCGCTATTTTCCCTCTTCATTCTGCTTTCGTACACCTTTCCTTTATTTTACAATGAGGTGATTGCGAAACTCTTTATTCAGCAAGTGTCATTGTGGAACTTGTATATTCTAACACGGACGCGCTCTCGCTCCGACCTTACCGTAGCGGTACATAAGCTGCCAAAATACGGCAGCTAAGTGCCGACGGTAAGCTAGGGTCCGCTTATAGAATATACAAGTTCCACAATTCGGAGCTGAAAAATCCGAGTTTCGCAATTCCCGCATTTTACAATAAGCACTTGCCTGTATCCTATAAGTATGCCGCCCCCACAATGCCTGCCTGATTCTGCAGTGCTGCCTGCACTACAGCCACCGGCGCGTATTCGTAACCGTATACACCTTTTTTCAGTTCTTCCGTAAGCCGCGGCAGTATCAAATCCGCGGACGCCGACACACCGCCTCCGATGACAATGACTTCGGGGCGCAGGATATTGGAAATGTTGACGGCTCCCATGGCAAGATACGTCAGAAACTCTTCTACAATATGCGTTGCCCCGGCGTCCCCTTCTCTCACTTTTTCAAATATTTCTTTGGCGCTCTGAGGCGTCTCGTAAAGCCCTGTGCTCCGTTTTTTTACCGCCTCCGCCGAGGCATACGCCTCCAGGCAGCCCTGCCTGCCGCAGTTGCAGAGTCTTCCGTTTCCTTCTACTACCTCATGCCCGAAAATATATGCCATGGAGCCGTATCTTTCACTCTCCAGCTTCCCGTCTCGGACAAATCCGCCGCCCACACCGGTTCCAATGGTAAACATCGCCATTCTGCCATAGCCCCTGCCTGCGCCGTAGAGCGCCTCTCCCAGCGCCGCGCACTGGGCGTCGTTGGCAATTCTTACCCTGACAGGCGTTTTCTGCTCCGTGGACGTATCTTGCACCACGGACAGTCTTTTCTCCATATCTTCCGCAAAAGGCATATTCTTCCAGCCGAAATTGTTGGAGTAACACACAATCCCCTTCCGGCTGTCAATCAGCCCGGGCACACCCATACCAATGCATTTTACTTCGGGGCAGTGAGCAAGCAGCGCCCCCGCGCCTTCTGCAATTTTGTCAAGCACCGCCTCATAGCCTTCCGACAGAGGCGTATCAAGCGCTGCCTCTTCCACAACCCTGCCTGCTTCTACAACGCCCATTTTGATAACGGTGCCGCCCAAATCAACACCTATCTTTTTTCCTTCCATGCTTCCCTGCTTTCCGCCTTATCCAAACAAATAAAACTGTAATACGCCCTCGTTCATCGCTTCCGCCACCGCAAACGCCTGCTTCGGCTCTGTTTTGTCCGCCGCCAGAAACTCATAGTGAAACTGGTAAAATCCTCCCAGACTCGCCTTAAAATTCGTTTCCCAGAAATTGTTCATCACCCAGGAATACACTTCGTCATGATTGGATACGCCCTCGTCGCCCATAAGCTTTATGGGATGCGCCTGCAGGCTTCCCATTGCCACAAGGGGAACATCCTTACTTGCCAGAATAACCGTGCTCTTCTCCCGCTCAAACACCATACCGTTCTGCAATGCATAAAAATCAACGCAGGTGCCGGGAAGCTGGTCGATTCGCGGTCTTATCACAGCGCCCGCCTTGTCAAGGTAATTCTCCTCTCCGGCAAAGGGCAGGGATATATACACATTTTCCGGCTCCCAGACGCTTTCCTTGTGAAGCCTGAAATCTACGGAAAGCTTCGGCAGCCACTTATAAGCCGTCAGTATCAGCGCACACTCCTTAGCTCCCTCCATCTCAAAGGTGAGCTCGACGCTGGCATACAGAGCGCCGTCCTCCAATACCTTCACATCCGTAAGCCGCCCGACGCTTCTAAGGGAACGGAATGCTTTACGGTTTCTTCCCATATTGCGGCGCACAAACAGATAGTCCTCATCCGCTCTTTTCGGCGTCTTTTCATAAATGGGGGTAAACGCAGCATATTCGCCGTCTGCAAGCTCCTCCCCATGCTTTTTATCAAAAATAGAGGTAATGCCCTTCTCCCGCTGCCACGTGATTTTGAAAAACAGATTTTCCAGACCGTCCACACTGACGCAGGCACCCTGCTTTCTTTCTTTTTCCAGACGCCAGTACAAATCGTTGACGCCCTCTATTCCCGTCCGGGCGCAAAGCCCTGCCGACTGTAAGGGTGCTTCTCCCACTTCCTTTAGCAGAAATGTCTTTGTCTCCTTCGGCTGCATGGAAAGCCGGATGCACAGCTTCGGTCCTCTGGAATAACGGCTGAGCTGAAAGGGCACCTCCTCCCCGCTTGCTTCCTCCACCACCGTAAAATGGGTATGCCCGTAAAAATGTTCTAAATCCAGCGAAAGCATATCCTCCACCGGAATCTCGTGAGGGTTCACAGCCCGGAATTTCAACTCTTTTCGCAAAGACAGCGCCGTCTCTCCAAAGTTTGCCTGTATCCTTTCCTTTATCACGGTCGCAGCCTCACACGCTTTTAAGGCGTAGAGTCTTTTCCACTGGTCCAGATTATTGACCTGCGGGTGGAAGGGCTCCGTGATGGAAGAAGAATACCCCCATGTATGTTCTCCGTAAAACATCAGATTGTCATATGCCGCTTCATAGATTTCCGCCGGCGCCGCTTTGTGCGCGGCGTCTGCCTTCTCCGCCATATGGCAGTACCGCGCCGCCTGCCGGTACTGGATGACATCCGCCGGCGTGGAGCCGACGCCGTCCGCCCACCAGTCGGTCCAGTCGCCCCGATACACAGGAACCTTCTCCAAATCTTCCTGCCGCAGTCTGTCGAAAAACTCGTCCAGCGTCGCCATCTGCAGCTCTATCCCGCCGCCCGCTTCGTTGTAACGCCGGATAAACTCCAAGATACGGGGCGATGGCGGCGAGTTGTCCGTCATATTGCCGCTTAGAGAAACCGGCGCAAAGTCATACTCGTAGCCCTGCTGCCGCAGCGTATCCACATACGCCGCTATCCTTTTTCCCGCCTTCTCCCAGTCGCTTAAGGAGGACATGGACATGCCGTCCTGAATCGTATATTCAAACCAGGACGCCTGCGCGATTCCCAGCTCATTTCCAAGATTATAATGCTCCCCGTTCCACACCAAAAGCCGCCTTCCCTCCGGCGATTCCCAGAAAAAGGGAGTCTGCTTCCTAAAAAGGGGATGATAGCCGTGATGGGTGTGGATGCAGGACATCAGGTTCTCCACGCCCTGTTTTGCCAGCACATCCGCAAATCCCCAGCTATAACCGTTGATATCCGCCGTCATGGCGCTTTTTGCCCGTATCCCCAGCGTATCACGCTCCTTTTTGCATCTTGTCATGATGTAGTCATGAACAAATGCCGGCACCAAATCCGTCAGGTTCAAGTAGCTGGCAGACAGCCCGATATTGCCGTTTAAAACCGCCCTTACAAAAGCCGCCTTCTCCGCTTCGTCCGCCGTCTTTAAAAACTGCTCCACACACCAGTAGCTCTCACAATTCCACTTAAATGCAGCATCTTCCTCCACCATCTGAAGCACTTCCCTGATAAAGGCAATGTGATGCGCTTTCATTTTCTCCTGTGTGTCCGTATAGCCCACATCCGTATGAGAGGAATGCAGTACATAGAGTACAAATTTTTCTGCCATCGATACCGCTCCTTTTCCTTATGATTTCGTGCCTGAAAAGGCAATTCCTTCGATAAAATATTTCTGTGCAAACATAAACACAACGATAACCGGCAGCATGGCGCACACCGTCGCCGCCATCATAGGACCATAATCCACATTGTTGTTGACTACAAAGGACTGCAGCCCCTGCGACAGCACCTTAAATTCTCCGCTCCGCAAAATAATACTGGGCCACATAAAGGAGTTCCAGCCCGCCTGAAAGCAAAACACGCTTAAAGTGGCAAGCGCCGGCTTGGACAGCGGCACATACACCCTGAAAAATGTCTTCAGCTCTCCCGCACCGTCAATGCGCGCCGCCTCTCCCAGCTCATCCGGCATGGAAATATAGAAGGAGCGCATAAAGAGAATATTAAACACGCTGATTGCCGTAGGCAGCACCACGCCCATAAAATTGCCGGAAAAACCGTGTCCGCCCTGTCCTACAATATTGTTTCCCCCGACCAGCGGAAAACGCGCCAGTATCAGAAACTGCGGAATCATCAGCACCGTCCCGGGTATCATAACGCTAAGCAGCATGATACGGTAAACGACTTTTCTCCCGATAAACTGCAGCTTTGCAAAGGCATAACCAGCCAGAGAACAAAAAATCAAATTTGTTGCAATAATCATCACCGTAATACAGAGCGTATTGATAGAGTAGCGCAGAAACGGTATCACCCGAAACGCCCTCTCATAGTGCTCCGTCGTCACAGAGGTCGGAAGCAGATTGATTCCAACCGAAAAAATTTCGGAATCCGGTCTGAAGGAAGTCAGCACCGACCAGTAAAAAGGCAGGGTGAACACTATGGCAAAGAATACCAGCAGTACATATATCATAAACTTTCCTGCAAACCGCCCTATTTTCCTGTTCGCTTTCATTCTATTTCCTCCTCTCCCTGCAAACTTTTCCGATTCTTTTTTCCCATGTATCGTTCCATGCCGCACCTCCTATATCAGACTTTCTTTGTTGATTTTCTGCTGTATCAGCGTAACCACGAAAATCAGTGCAAACAAAATCATTGACTGTGCGCAGGCATAACCCATCTGGGATTCCTTAAACGCATTACTGTAAACCATATACATCGGCACGGTCGTGGCGTGTGCCGGTCCGCCGCTTGTGAGTACATAAATCTGGTCAAACACCTGAAATGCACCGATAAGCGCCATGGTTATGACAAAATAGGTTGTAGGTGCCACCAGCGGCACGGTGATGTGAATCATCTGCCTGAATCCGCCGGCGCCGTCAAGCCGCGCCGATTCATAGACGCTTGCCGGCACATTCTGCAGCGCCGCCAGATAAATCATAATATTGCTGGCGAGCGTGGACCAGACGCAGATAATCACAATGGAACCAAGCGCCGTCTTGCTGTTGTTTAACCATGTCTGGGCAGGCAGCCCCACCGCCGTAAAAATCTTGTTTAAAAGCCCGCTCGTGGGATTCATCAGCCATTTCCACACGATAGCGGAGGCAACCGTCGAAGTTAAGCAGGGCAGGTAAAACAATACCCTGAATACTTTGACGCCGCGTACCCTTGCGTTGAGCAGTACTGCCAGTAGAAAAGACAGTACCACCACCGCAGGGACGAACATAAGGACATAGAGACAGATATTTTTCATGGCGATGCCAAAATATGTGTCGTGAAACGCCCTGATATAATTCTTGATACCGATAAACTTCGCGGGCGTAAATACATTATAGGAAGTGAAACTCATCGCCACCGCCATAATGGCAGGAATCAGCAAAAACACCACGAAGCATAGAAATGCCGGTGTGATAAACAGCCACCCTGTCAGGTTTCTGTACAGCTTTCGTTTTGATATCCGTCTCTTGTCCATAGTTGCTCCCATCTGCGCGCCTCCACGCGCATACATTGCCTTCTCTTTTTACTATTGTTTCGTATACTAATTGTCGCCTCTATACTGTGACAGAAGCTTGTCTCCTTCCTGCTGCATAACCGCCAATGTCTCCTCGGGGCTCTGTGAGCCTTCCAGCATCTTCTCGATTTCAGGCATATAGCAGGTAGCTTCCAGATTGATAAATCCGGGTACGTCGGAACGAATCCTATGATTCTCCAAATCAGCAAGTACATTCATCAAATATTTATCATTTGCAAACTTTTCGTTTTTCTGCACGCTCTTTAATGCGGAGAAACCACCCACGATATCACACCATTTTAAGCTGTTTTCTTCATTGTGAAGTGCAAAATCAAGAAATGCCTGCGCTGTTTCAGCGTGCTTTGCCTGCGCGGGAATGACTAAGCTCCAGCTTGTCTGGATACCGCCAGCCTGTGCGCCTTCTGCTCTTCCCTGAGGAATGGGCACGAAGGTAAAATCAATTTCTTCTCCGTAGGTCTTGTAGCTGCGCAGCATGGAGGTCGGCCATAAAACCATCGCCTCTTCTCCGGTCAGGAAACCGTCTGCGCCGCCTGCTGCCGCATAGTCAGTGGAATATACGCCGCTGTCAACCAGCTCCTTAAAATATTCCAGCACCTGCAGTGCCTTGTCATCCAAGTTTACCGTCAGCCCGTCATCACTCAAAGGCTGTCCTGCATTGGCTGTCAGGAAAGAGTTAAACAGGTTCGGCGCCATCTTCATATTCAGTCCGACCTGTACGCCCTCTACATCCATGGATGCGATAGCTGCCGCCTTAATTTCATCCCATGTGGTCGGCGCCTCTTCAATACCTGCCTCGCGCAGAATATCCATATTTACATACACGCCCCAGATATCAATATTCATGGGAAGCCCGTAAAGCTTTCCGTCCACCGTCAGCTCTCTGATGGACTCGTCGTTAAAATCTTCCTTGGGAATGCCTGCCGTCTCCAGATAATCGTCAATGGCAAAGAGCTGTCCCATTCTTGCATATCTTCTCACCTCTGTTGCATCCCAGAGCATAACATCCGGCACATCGCCTGCGATAGCTGCTGCCTGAAACGCATTCATCATATCCGGCTGGCACACATATTTTACATTAGCGCCTGTGGACTCGTTAAATGCGGTTACCACTTCATTAATCTGCGCTTCTACATCGCCGTCCCAGTAACCCCAGAAAATAACCTCTTCCCCGCTCTGTACGGAGCCGCCGTTATCCTCGTCTCCGCCGCCGGTTGTACTGCCCTGTGTCCCTGTACCGGTAGAGTCTGTATTATCCGGCGTCTTTTTGTCTCCGCAGCCGGCAAGCGTGCCGACAAGCAGCATCAGGCAAATTCCTACACTTAATAGCTTTTTCATCATAATACCCGTACCTTTCCCGCTTAAACTCCTCTATCGGAAGTTTAAAAGCGCCATTTCAAATTTTTGTCATGTTTCTCTTTGTTTCCCCTGTCTGTTTGAAAAAGAAACCTGCGCGCTTAAATTTGATTTCTTTTTTCATTTTCATTATATCATATTGAAAATTTAAGTCAATACTATTTGTGAAAAAATGAAAAAATGCGTCAGAATCCCTTCTACGCATTTTTCTCAGATTTTATTCTTTTTATTTACATTTTGGATATATCTCTATATTTCCTTTCCCATAACCGCAATCGCCGTGTTGCGCAGCCCTTCCTCCGCCGCCTCGCCACGCTGCCTGCGGATTGCCTTGCTCAGCACGTCGATAACATAGAGCTGGGATACCTTAGTCACCAGCGAACCGCTGTCTAGCGGTGCGCTCTTTGCTACCACATATAAAAGAGCGTCCGCATATTTTGCCAGTGGCGATTTCAGATAATTTGTCACGATAATAAGCGGCGTCCCCTGCCTGGAAGCACATTTTGCCAGCTCCAGCATGTCCTGCGTACTGCCGCTGACGGAAAACAGCACCAGTGCGTCCCTCTTCGTGAGAAGCGCCGTCGTAATCAACTGAAAATGCGCGTCCGCCCTGTACTCGCAGTGCACGCCCAGCCTCAATACCTTATTGCAAAGCTCCTGTGCGGCGACGCCGGAATTGCCGCTGCCAAAAGCATACACATGCTCCGCCTTAAGTATCAGCTCCGCCGCCTTTTCTATCTGGGCTTCATCAATAATCTCATGCGTGGACTTCAGCGCCATCACCATATCCTCAAAGATAACATCCGCCTCCCGCCCCGCCTTTTTCTCCAGCTCTCCCTCGCTCTGGGAAAGCAGAAAGCGGAATTCCGAATAGCCCTTTAATCCCAGCTTCCTGCAAAACCGCAGCATGGTCGCGTCTCCCACGCCCACCCGCTCGGAAAATTCCGTTATGGAGAGCAGAATCATGTCCTTAATCTGATGTGTCCTGATAAATTCAATAATCGCTTTTTCCTGCTTTGTCGCATAATCCTCTATCATACTTATGCGGTCAAAAATAGTTTCCTTTAAATGGCTGTCCATCCCTATCTCCCTGTTTTTACTTTTGTTTTTTGTGTCACATACAGTATAACACAAGAAATACGGGTTGGACAATGCCCTCTTTCAGAGAGATGGCTGCCGCAGTATCAGCGGTGCAATTTTACGAAAATCTCCATCCATAATACGGTAGGATGCCCTGTGCCCGCCGCAGTCTTTCGGCGAAATATCCGTTTGGATATAAAGAGAATCCAAGCCTGCAGCACAGGCGCCCGCAATGTCTGACGCCTCATCGTTTCCTATCATAATACTCTCCCGCTTTATCAGCTTATATTTCTGTAACAGCCCGTTAAAAAAGTCGGGAGAAGGTTTTTTAACTCCCATTTTGGAGGAAAGAAAAATACCGTCAAAGTAGGGCGTAAGCCCTAACATACAAAGCTCCGGCTCCGTAAAGTCAGCCTGCGCGTTCGAAAGCAGATAGACACCCTTTCCCCGCCGTTTCAATTCTTTTAAAAACGCCTCCACGCCGTCATAGAGCGCAAGCTTCTCTCTGGAAAGCGTTCTGAAGAAAACCGCCGTCCATTTCGCCTGACTATCATCACAGCAGACGTCTTTTTGCAAATAAAGCTTTGCGAACACCCTGCGTAAATCCGGCTCTGCATCCTTCCCCCCGAGCGCCGCCTTCTCCTTCTGCTCCAGGCGGCGGAATTCCCGCTTCAGCTCCTTTGGACTGTAAAAAGCCCCAAAGGAAGCGTATATTTCCGCAAATTTCTTCCACAAATAAGGCTTCTCCTCATCCGTGCGGATATCCACAAGCGTACCGTATAAATCAAAAATATAATTCTGGTACATAAAAACCCTTTCTATCCTGACATCCCACTACCGCAGCATGTCATACACCCTGAGTATTTCTCCCACGCTCCACGCCTGCGCAAAGCAGCCTTTGGAGGAAACCGGAACCCCGCCGTCATAGATTTCCGGAAGCTGCCCGATACAGCCCTCCCGCAGCGCGGCGGTTATGCCTTCAAGCTGCTCCTTTACATATGCTCTCGCCTCCTCCGTGTACCCATGTACCTTCAGATAAGCAAGATAGTAACCGCCTAAAGGGAATACCCACACCGTTCCCTGATGATAAGCCAAGTCCCTTTTTAACTGCTCGCCGCCGTAAACCGGGCAGAACTCCTTATCCGCAGGCTCGAGCGTGCGCAGCCCGCAAGGCGTATACAGCTTTCTGAATACCGTCTCCACCACCTGTTTTTCCTGCTTGGGAGAAAGCACGGAAAAAGGAAGCGATACCGCCCAAATCTGGTTGCAGCGAATCTGTGTATCCGCCTTTGTTCCGGAAAGCACGTCCTTGAGACAGCCTGCCTGTGCATTCCAAAACTTAGCAAAGCTCTCCTTTACCTTCCCGGCAAGCTGCCCATAGTCCGTCTGCCCATAATCATAGGAACCACTAAAATCCTGCCCCGCTCTTTCCTCCCTTGCCGCCTGCGTTCCCTCTCCTTCCTCTAAACAAGGCTTATGCACGGGACAAATCCGCGCAAACTCTTCCATAATACAAAGGGCATTGTACCAGTAAGCGTTGATTTCCACAGGCTTGCCGTGTCTTGGCGTGGGTAAAATATCCCCCACCCTGACATCCATCCACGTAACCTGGTCCAAATCTTTTCCCGCCATTATCAGGCAGTCCTCATCCATGCCAATACCAAAATCCGTACCCCGGATATACCAGTCAATAATTTCCGCCATTGTCCGGTAGGCACTCTTCACAAAAACAATGTCCTTCGTCTTTTTATAATACGCATACACCGCAAGGATAAACAAAAGAGAGGCATCCACGGTATTGTACCAGGGCGCTTCCTTCCCCTCCGGAAAGAGATTCGGCATAAGCCCCTTTTGACAGTACGCGAGGAATGTTTTTAAAATGCTTTCCGCCTCCTCATAGCGCTTTGTGGCAAGGCATAAGCCCTGCACGGCAATCATGGTATCCCTTCCCCAGTCCTCAAAGAAAGGAAAACCCGCCAGTATGGTCTGGTTCCCCGTGGAAGCACGGTAGGAAATAAACTGGTCAGCCGCCAGCGTAAGCGCTTTTGCCGTTTCGTCAGCAAAATCCGCCTGCTTTTCCAATGCGCGCCTGCGCTCTGCCACACAGCCCCGCAGCTCCTCCACGGTGGGCAGTTCTTGTTCCACACCGTACACCAGCCGCAGCGTATCCGCCTCTCCGGCAGGCACGTGAAACGTGACGCAGTGGTTGACCGCCGTGCAGCCCGTCTTTCGCCTGCCGTCGCACGCATCATAGGCATAGTAAAGCGTATCATGGAAGCTTACCGGCAGCTCCTCAAATACGCCGTTCGTCTTGCAATAAAGCTGCCTGCCGTTTGCACTGATTTTCCGCCCTTCCACCGTAAATACCAGGTCCTTTTCCAACAGCTCCCCCTTGGGCACAAACTGCAGATGGGGATATACGGAAAGCGTTGCATCCTCCCCGGAGCGGTTTCTGATTTCGTAGGATATGCCCACCGTGTTTTTATCCTGCTCCAAAACCAGCGTGCGCACCACCTCCACGCCTTTTACCAGATAATAAAACTGCGGATAATCCTCATAAGAAAAGCGGGTCTGGTAAAGAAAGCCCTCCTCGCTGCTGCCATCCACAAAACGCTGGCTGGAAATATGCACGGTTTCTTCTCCGACACACAGGGTTTCTTCCAACCGGTGTATCATATTTATCCTGTGATTGGGAGAATGCAGACAAGCCATCAGTACCGCATGGTCGTTACGGCTGCAGGAGCCTGTCATCGTCAGGGAGGAAAAGCCGCCCAGCCCGTTTGTCATCAGAAAGCAATTCTCCTCCCCCCTCTCCAGTGTCTGAAAATCCTGTTTTCCATAAATATATTTCATCATAATCCTCCATGATGCCGCTCTGCGGAATCTCAAATCACGCATCCTGCGGTTCCTCCGCAATAGAACATAGGAAAAACCGCCGAGGCGGTTTTTCCTGTATTTTTAAGCTAAACGCGCGCTGATTTCCGTCAGCCGGCGTATTTTTTCGATGACCTCATCGGTCAACATCTCCTCTGTCATTCGCCAGAGCCAGTTGCCTCCCAATGTGGAGGGCTTGTTGATTCTCGCCTCTTTGTCCAGTCCCAGATAGTCCTGCAGAGGAATGACACAGGTGTCGGCAACACTCATCATCGCCATGCGCACAAAATCCCAATATTTTTCCTTATCCGGCGTTGCCGCATTATTCATATATGCTTCCGCAAACGCCCTGCTCTCCTCGTCCAGTCCTTTGTACCACTGTACCAGCGTCTCATTGTCATGCGTCCCTGTGTAAACCACACAGTTCTTGTCATATGTATGAGGCAGATAGTCCGATTTTTCCCTCGGGTCAAAAGCAAACTCCAGCACTTTCATGCCCGGATAGCCGCTGTCCTCCAAAAGCCGCTCCACAGACTCCGTCAGAAAGCCCAAGTCCTCTGCGATAATCTCCTTCTCGCCCAGCCCGGCACGAAGCGCCCGAAACAGCTCCATACCCGGACCCTTCTCCCAGTGCCCGTACTCTGCCGTCTCATCCCCGTAGGGAATGCTGTAATACTCGTCAAAACCACGGAAATGGTCGATGCGCACCACATCATAAAGCATAAAGCAATGCTCCATTCTGCGGCGCCACCAGCGGTAGCCGCTCTGCCTGTGGTATTCCCAGCGGTAAAGGGGATTCCCCCAAAGCTGTCCGGTCGCCGAAAAGGAATCCGGCGGACAGCCCGCCACCGCAGTCGGAAGGTACTCGCCGTCAAACTGAAACATTTCCGGATTTGCCCATGCATCGGAGGAGTCAAACGCCACATAGATGGGAATATCACCGATAATCCGTATCCCGTTTGCGTTTGCATATTGTTTCAGCTTCCTCCATTGTCCAAAAAATACAAACTGCAGATACTTATAAAATTCAATGTCAAAATAGCATTCACGCCGGTAGTAATCCATCGCAAAGGACCAGCGTTTCCTGATGTCCTCCGCCCATTCGTTCCACGCTGCGCCGTCAAAACGCTCCTTGACCGCCATGAAAAGGGCATAATCCTCCAGCCAGTCTGCATTCTCCGCCACAAAACGCAAAAACTCCTGATTTTCCGCGATACGGCTGCGCCCGTATGCCAGCCGCAGCAGGCGAAAACGCTGCCGGTACTGCTTTTCATAGTCAATCTCTACCGGATTGCCGCCAAAGTCAAACGCTTCACATTCTTCTTTTGTCAGCAGACCCTCTTCCACCAGCGCCTCAGGGTCTATAAAATAGGGATTGCCTGCAAAAGAGGAAAACGACTGATAAGGCGAATCCCCATAGCTTGTAGGAGACAGCGGCAAAATCTGCCAATAGCTCTGTCCCGCCTCCACCAGTTTGTCAATAAATGCATACGCTTCCTTTGAAAAACAGCCTATGCCGTATTTTGACGGCAGGCTTGCCACCGGAAGCAGAATCCCGCTTGCTCTTTTCATGTGTCCGGTTCCTTTCCTATTCTATCAGGGCGAGCATCATACCGCTGTGCGCCGCCACCACAACCTCTTTTTCTTCTGTGTGCAGAACTCTCCGCAAATCCGCCGCCTCCGCATCGACCAAAACCGCCCATCTTCCTTCCGGAAGCCGAAAAGGATAATCCTCCGAATCAGCGTTATAAATCACCAGCAGCTCTTCCACGCCCTCTTCAGAGGCGCTTCTATTGTCCACGCGGAACGATACCACACCGCTCTTGTATATTTTTTTCTCCGTAATGCGCGTGGATGCAGATGCCGATTTGTCGCACAGCCCGGGCAGCTTTTTGCGCAGGCGTATCAGCCCCTTGTAATATTCTACCAGCTCTTTGTACTCCACCGACTGGCTCCATTTTAACATATTAATTTCAGGAAGGGAATTGTAGCTGTTTCCTTCGCCCCATTTGGTTCTTCCAAACTCTTCTCCCGCCTGCATAAACAAATTGCCCTGACAGGTGAAATAGATAAATGCCGCCAGCTTGTTGGCAGAAAGCACATCTTCATATTTCTTTTCAAACTCAGGCTTCTCATGCATGGAATACACCAGCTTATCCCAGAGGGTAAAATTGTCATGTGCAGACACATAGTTGATTATCTGGGCGCAGCTCTTCGGCATAAAGCACGTGCCGCCGTCCCGCCAGCCGGTTACCGCAAACAAAAGCAGTGCTTCCAGACCGGAGCCGCCGTTCACAAACCCGGGCTCTTTCTCGTCAAACACATGCCCTTTAATCACGTCTCTGGTATCATCACTAAAAATACCAATACCGTCATCAAGGCTCTCCGTATTTTCCTTTAGCGCCGCGCTTGTGCCATCCTCCATAGGAGACGTATCCGCCCGCCACGGTTCCCCGTACAAAAGCTTTTCCCCTTCCCCGAATTCCGCGTTTAACTCGCGCCGTATCCGGTTCATCAGCTCCACCGTCAGAAGCCCCATCAGGTCAAAGCGAAAGCCGTCTATATGATATTCTTTCGCCCAGTACATCACGGAATCCACAATATAATTATCGACCATCGCCCTGCCGGCTGCAATGTCGTTGCCGCAGGCGGAACCGTCCGAAAGACTGCCGTCCTCCCTGTGCCGGTAGTAATACCCCGGCACCATGCGCTGCAGCCACGAATCCTCGCTGTAGGTGTGGTTGTATACCACGTCCATCACCACCCGTATGCCATTTTTGTGCAGAGCCTGCACCATCTCTTTACACTCTCTGATTCTGACCGTCCCATCCGACACATCCGTCGCATAGGAGCCCTCCGGTACATTATAGTTTAACGGGTCGTAGCCCCAGTTGTACTGCCCGTCGCTTCCCGCCTCGTCCACGGAGCCATAGTCAAAAAACGGCAGCAGATGCACATGGGTAATGCCAAGCTCTTTTAAATAGTCCATACAGGTCGGATACTTTCCGTTTGTCCCCTGCACTGTAAATGCCTTGTACTTTCCGCGGTAGATTTCCGGTATTCCGCTTTCTTTATCATAAGAGAAATCTTTAATATGAAGTTCGTATATAATCTGCTCTTTTTCTGCCGCGGGCGCCTTATCCTCCCTAAATCCTTCCGGGTCGGTGCGCTTTAAGTCCACCACCATACTCTTTCGCCCATTGCAGTTGCAGCCCGTTGCGTACGGGTCTGCCGTTCGCAGCTTCTTTTCCTCGATATGCACAAGATAGTCATAATACATACCGTGCAGGTTTTCCGTAAATGCCTGTTTCCATACGCCCTTATCTTCCGGTTCCATTTCCTTTATGACGCACGCTTCTTCGCCGTCATTGCGGTAAAGCCGCAGCTCAATCTTTTGGGCAAAGGGACTCCATACCTTAAAAACCGTCCCTTCCTCCGTACAGCGAACCCCCAAATCCTTTCCGTCATACCTAAACCGCTCATCAAAATCTTCTCCGTTAAAAAAGGTCTTCACAATTCCTCACTCCTAAGACAGGGCAAAACCCTCAGTTTTAAAAAGCTGCCGCAAAATAGACGTTCTCGCGGCAGCTCCTCTTTGTATTTTTTCTTGTAGACAATCAGCCCTTTACGGCTCCCGATACGCCTTCCACATAACACTTCTGCGTCATCAGGAAGAGAATCGCTATCGGTATGGAAATCACAACACAGCCGGCATAGAACTGCGTATAATAATATTCCACAAATTCCTTTTCCAGCATATTCCACAAGCCGATTGCAATGGTATAATAAGGCGTTTCATTGCCCATGATAACTTTTGCAAAGATGTAGTCCACCCAGGGACCCATAAACGCCGTCAGCAGCGTATAGGTGATAATCGGCTTTGACATGGGAATCGTCACATGGATAAAGGTATCCCATTTGGTTGCGCCATCTATATAAGCCGCCTCATCGATGGTCTTAGGGATTGTATCAAAAAATCCTTTCGCCATGTAAAAGCCGAGCCCCGCACCGCCGGAGTAGACCAGCACAAGCGCTACCTGCTTTAAAACGCCCGTCTCCAAAAAGCCTAAACCCTTTAAGATATAGTACACGGCAATCATGGACATAAAGCCCGGGAACATGCCGAGTATCAGTGCAACGTTCATAAAGGGCTTGCGCATCTTAAAGCGCAGGCGGCTCATAACATAGGAAACGCAAAGTACAAAGAACGCGGAAAGCAGCGTACTGAATATGGCAATGATAAGTGTATTCATAAACCATCTAGGAAAATCAACACCGCTGTTTCCATGGAACAAATTTTTATAATTATCCAGCGTAAAGCCTCTGGGCCATATATAGCTCTTGTAAGAACCGCCTTCCTTACGGAATGAGGTCAGTATCACGTAGAAAATCGGCAAAACCCAGATAACGCTGAGGATAGCCAGCAGCACATGGCAGGCTGAATTGGTAATAAATCTCTTCGCTCTCATTATTGGAATGCCCCCTCATCTTTATAAGCACCGGTTCGACGGTAAGTCAACAGTGACAAAACGGCAAGGATAATAAATACCAAAATACCGATAACGGCACCCAGATTGTAGTCCTTCTGCGTAATCGTCAGGCGGTAGAGCCAGGTAACCAGCAAATCCGTCTTTCCTGCGTAGTAGTAATCCAAAGAATCGGGACCACCGCCGGACAACAGGAAGATTACGTTAAAGTTATTGATATTGCCCGTAAAGGACGTTATCAGGTTGGGTGTCATAACAAAGAGCATATAGGGCAGCGTAATTTTTCTAAAGATGGTCGGCGCGCTTGCACCGTCAATCTTTGCCGCCTCGTAAAGCTCCGCCGGAATGTTCTGCAGAATACCCGTTGTGGACAGCATGGTAAAAGGCACGCCTATCCAGATATTGATGCAGATAATGGTAATCTTTGCATACAGCGGATTGGTAAAGAACGGTATGGATTCCGTCATGCCAATCACGCCCAGCTCCCTCAGGATTACGTTTACGGGACCGTTCGCATTGAAGATAGTCCTCATGCTGAGCAGGGTTACAAACTGCGGAACCGCCACGGACAGCACGAACATAAATCTCCAGAAGCCCTTGCCCCTCGTTCCCTTGCGGTTAATCAGAAGCGCCAGCAAGAGACCTAAGATAAAACAGCTTACCGTTGCAAATACCGCCCAGATTAAGGTCCATGTCAGAACCGGCCAGAAGGTTGACGCCAGCTTGCTTCCCTGTGAAAACATAGCCGCAAAATTGTCAAGCCCCACCCAGGAGAACAAGGTTCCGGGCGGCTGGTGGTTGTGGTCATAGCTGGTAAATGCAATCAGAATCATGAATATCAGCGGTACAATGGTAAAACAGAGAATACCGATGATGGGAAATGCAAGCAGGAACGCATGCAGGTTCTCCTCCTGCAGCGAACGCAAATCATCCCTGAAATTCGGCACCTTCAAGCCCTTTTCCTTACGGAACTGCGTACAGTACGCACTCTTTCCCGACATGCAGGCAACAAAGATAATTGCTGCGGTCAGTACAAAGGTAATCACGCCGTACAGCAGGCAGAGCATGGAGTTGTCGCCCGCGGTGTACTCGTAAATCCCCAGCGCCTCGTTGTACGTCTGCCCCTGCTCCACTGTGCCTAAGGTGATAAAGTTACCAATCGCGCCGATTCCAAAGGAAATCATATAGGCGATGTAGCCGACTTCAATGGCAAGAAACAAAATGCCTCTTACAATCTGTTTGTTTATAATGTTTCCAAGCCCGAATATAAAGAAGGAAAGTCTCGTGACGATATTACCCTTTTTGAAGGACTCAGAAACCTTGATATCGGCCGGTCTGCGCGCAGCAGACCGGTCCTTTTTCTTAAATATCCCCATTCTGGAACCTCCCCCTCAGGCTTTATTCAGCCGTCATAGAATTTACAAAGTTATCCAGCTTCTCCTGTACATTGTCCTTTGTAATTTCTCCACTTCTGATTTCGGTAGGAATTGCATTTGCATAGGTCCAGTATCTTGCACTGAATACGGAGTTTGCAGGCTGTGCAACACTCGCCATATTCGCTTCATTTACGATTACGGTTGCCATCGGGTCCGCTTTTACCGCGTCGCTGTTGCCTGCTGCGATATTAGCAGGAATCTGTGCAGACTTCTCATATCTCAAAACCTGATTTTCCTCGTTGCCAAGGAATGCTGCGAATGCAACTGCTGCAGCCATGTTCTGAGATGCTGCGTTGACACCGATACACTTAGAGCCGTAGAAGCCTAAGAGCTGGTAGTCGTTGCCGTCCGAATTGAAGGTAGGAATCACAGCCATGCCAAGGTCGTCGCCAAGGATACCTTTGTACAGGTCATATTCCCAGGAGCCGCCGAACCATGCGCCGATTCTGTGGTCCTCAGCCAGCTCGGAAACGGAAATTTCACCCTCGTATGCACACTTCTTGTTGTTAATCAAATCAATCAGGTAATTGGTAACTGCAACACCGGTTGCATTGTTCCAGTCAACGCCTGCGGATAAATCGCTTCCTTCCGGTCCAAAGATGCTTAAGCCTGCGCCGTAGTAGTAGCAGCCCAGTTTCCAGCCGCCTGCGGACTCAAAGTAGAAGTTGTATACATTATCTGCAGTTTCCTTCGCCATAATCTTCTCTAAGGAAGTAATGTCGTCCTCGCCAAGGATTGTCTTGTCATAGAACATAAAGAAGGTATTGTGGGTAAAAGGAATGCCGTACAGAGCGCCGTCTACAACAGCGGTTGCCACTACGGACTCTGCGATGGTGTCTTTTACCATCTCCTCGGTGCTGCCGCCAAGTCTTGCGATTGCGCCTGCCTCTACCATCTGCGGAAGCTGGTCGCTTGCAAACATAAATACGTCTGCTGCAGCATTCACGTCTCTTAATACGTTCTCAGCGCACTTATCCTCGCCGACAATTTCTGTTGTCCATGTAATGTTCCATTCCGGATGTGCAGCAGCAAAAGCAGCCTGCTGCTCTTCCATAATGCCGGTGTCCACCTGATTCTGCGGGCACCATACTTTCAAAGTGATATCAGTAACATCACCTGAAGGTGTTGTGTTATTGTCTCCTCCGGCGTTGCTTTCCTGCGTCGGTGTGGAGCCTCCATTGTTTGTCGCAGGGTCCTTCTTGTCCCCGCAGCCTGCAAGCGATGTAACAGCCATTGCTGTTACCAGCAGTGCAACTAACAGCTTTTTCATTTCTTTCTCCTCCTTAAAATTAAGTATGTAATAATTGATTCGCTATGTTTCGCTTATTAGCATACTACCATACCATTTCTAATCGGTCAACCAGATTTTTATGCATATTCACCATAAATAATGTCTATTTTTGTATTTATTGTACACTTTGCCGATTGTTTCTAAACTTTTTTCGTATTTTGTTTCGAAACTTTTGTTTCGAATTTTTCGTACCGCCTGCGTCGGAATCTTTTCACAAAAACGCCACACAGCGCTTGCCGTAACGGTTTGGCGCACAGATTGTCCTTCCATTGGGACGCTCCTGCCAGTGGGACAGGTACAAAGTTTAGTAACCTTGCTTGTGTTTCACCCTTTCTCTTGTTATAATCAATTCATAGGCAAAAACCTTTTTTGTCATCTTTAACAAATTTTCCGGGAGGGCTCCGTATGGCTACCATTAATGATATTGCCCAAAAGCTTGGCATTTCCAAAAGCACGGTTTCTAAGGGGTTAAATAATGCTACCGATATAAGCGACGAGATGCGCAGGCAGATTCTGGAGACAGCCGTGGAACTTGGCTATGTCAATAAGCGTATGCAGAAACGGGAAAAGAAAATCTGTATTCTTGTGGAAAATATGGAGTACGATACCCCCAATCAATTCGGACATGACATTGTGCTGGGTTTTAAGCAGATGGCTGAACCCGAAGGCTGGGCGGTGGACGTCATTCCCATCAGCATCAATATGCAGAAGTTAAATCCCTACAGTGTTTTTATGCTGCAGCAGGGCTATCAGGCTTCCTTTATACTCGGACTGTCTCTTTTAGACCCCTGGATGCAGGAGCTTCGAACCGCCAAGATGCCTACCGTACTCTACGACAATTATATCAAGGACAATCCCTGCATCGCCTCCGTGGGCTGCGACAATCAGGAAGGCTTTGATTTGGCTGTACGCCATCTGGCAAAGCTGGGACACAAAAAAATCGGGCTCATATCAGGCCCGCTGGATTCTTATATTTTGAAAGCACGCTATCACGCTTATCTCAACGCTTTGGAAAAGTACGGGCTGGAAATCAACGAAGACTACATCGGACTTGGTTATTATGTATCGGAATCCACCCGCAAATATATTCCCAAGCTGTTGGAGCAGGGCGTCACCGCCATTCTTTTTTCCCACGACGTGCGCGCCATTTCCGCCATTGCGGAGTTTGACGACAGGGATATCCGTATCCCCGACGATATCAGCATCGTGGGCTTCGACGACCTGCCCATGACCGCGTACACGACGCCGCCCCTCACCACGGTCAGGCAGGACAGGATTGCCCTTGGGCAATGCGGCTTTTATGCGCTCTCCTGCCTGCTCAACCATGTGTCCATCGGTTCCATACTGTTACGGGCGCCGCTCATCATCAGAGGCTCTACCGGTCCTGCGCCCCAAAAGGAATAAGGAGGTTTTTCGTTTACTTTACCCTTTCAAAAACAGGAATCCTCTCTAAAGGCGCCGCGCAGAGCACGCTCTTGCCGCCTTCGTTAAGCTGCCCGTCCGCAAGGTTTTTCCAGCTTCCGGCGGGCAGATACACTTCTCTCTCCCGCTGCCCCAATGTGAATATCGGCGCTACCAGATACCTGCTGCCAAACATATACTGGTCTTCTACTTCCCAGCAGTGTGCATCCTGCGGGAATTCATAGAACATCGTCCGAAGCAGCGGCGCTCCCGTATCGGATGCCTCCTGCATCAGCTCTTCCACGTAGGGCTTTATGGAAAGGCGAAGCTCCAACTGCTTCTTCATAATCTCAAATGCTTCCTCACCGTAGCTCCACAGCTCATTTTCATGTCCCGTATACAGGCTGCCCCCGCCCCACTCTTTATCGGAAAGCGGCTTTATATCATGGGGTCCCCTGTCGCCATGCATCCGCAGAATCGGGCTGAATACCGCAAATTCAAACCAGCGCAGCAAAAGCTCGCGGAATGCTTCCTCCTTTACATCATCCGTCATGAAACCGCCGATGTCCGTCGTCCACCACGGGATTCCGGCAAGCCCCATATTTAACCCTGCGGCAAGCTGGTCGCGCATGGACTCGAAAGTGCTCGGCACGTCTCCCGACCAGAGGAGCGCGCCGTATTTCTGACTGCCCGCCCAGCCGCAGCGAATCAAATGCAGAATTTCGTTCTCTCTGCCTGCCGCCTTCATGCCGTCATAAAAAGTCTTGGCATAGAGCTTGGGATAGATGCTGCTGACCTCCAGCGCGCTTCCCAAATGATACCTGTAGTTGTCAAAGTCGTACACCCCATAGTCCGGCTCTGCATTGTCCAGCCAGAACATATCTATGCCGTAGTCATAATAATTCTTTTGGCACTTTTCCCACAAATAAGCGCGCGCCTCCGGATTCGTCACGTCAATCTCCAGACAATCTCCCTGAAAATCATAAGTCTGCACCGCCCCTCGCTCCGTCTGAATCAAAAGACCTCGCTCGTTCATTTCCGCAAAATTCTCACTCTTTTTGTCCACAGAGGGCCATACGGAAACCACTACCTTCGTCCCCATTTCATGCAGCTCGTCGCACATTGCCTTGGGGTCAGGCCAGTACTCCCTGTCAAATTTCCAGTCTCCCTGCCTTGTCCAGTGGAAAAAATCAATCACAATGACATCTAACGGTATACAAAGCTCCTTGTATTTTCTCGCAACACTAAGCACTTCCTCCTGTGTCCGGTAGCGAAGCTTGCACTGCCACAGCCCCAGAAGCCCTTTGGGAAGCGCCGGCGCCCTGCCGGTTACCTCGGTGTAATTTTCCAAAAGCTTTGCCGGATTCTCGTCCGCCGTAATCCAGTAATCCATCTGCTTTGCTGCCTTTGCTTCCCATTCCGTATAGTTCTTGCCAAACACCACATTGCCCACGCCCGGGTGGTTCCACAAAAAGCCGTAGCCTAAGCTGGATACCGCAAAAGGGACGGAAACTTGAGAATTTCTCTGTGCCAGCTCCAGCGTACAGCCCTTTAAGTCCAGATAGGACTGCTGATACTGCCCCATGCCGTAAATCTTCTCTCCGTCATTACTCTCAAAACGCACCTTCAGCGCATAATCGCCGCCCACAATTGCCTTGTATTCCCTGCCGCGGATTTTTAAGCACCGGCTCTCCCTGCAGGAGGGCTGGTCATAATCCCTGTGATATTCCTTTAATATCTTTTTTCCGTCGCGGTAAAAGGTCATGATGCCGGAGGCATCCACCTTGACACACAGCCTGCCGTTCGTGATTTCTGCCCCTCCATCACCTGTCACAATCTCCACGCCCTCAGACGCCGGCACCTGCTCCTCCAGCGCCCAGTCATTTTCCGTAAACCGGGGATACTTTGTGGCGCGCACGCGCAGCGCATTCTTTCCCCAAGGCGTAATCATCACCGTTTCGTATCCGTGCTTCCACAATAAAGACTGCTCTTCCTGCCAAAATTTCATGATTTTTCCCTCCGTTTTTGTTTTCGTATTCTCTCCTTGCTCCGTATACGCGCTCCCATGCGGTATACTTTCTTCTGATTGCGGTCCTGTCTGCTCTTTCTATCCCGCCCTGCCCTTTTTTGTCTACCCATCAAATCCATATATGTATGGGATTTTGCAGTTGCTATTTTCTCCGTTTTTTACTATACTGACATTATATTGATAGTGTGGTTTTAATTCTTTAACAATATTTACACATACTTGCACAATATTGATTTCTGCTTACCGCAGCGGTATATAAGCTGCCAAAACACGGCTGCTGACCAAGAGCCTGTGTTGAAGGATACAATCCGGAGCCGAAAAAAGATAAACTTATGCGCGCGTCGAGGCGCGCAGATGGGAGCAAAAATGAATACACAGAATATTTCCCTGCTTCGTGAGACCACGCCGCACGGCAACGCCCTGTTTCCTTTTATGCTGTATGATATGGCTTCCAATCCCGCCTTCGAAGAGCGCATTGGCTGCCACTGGCACGAAGAAATTGAGTTTCTTGTCATCACTAAGGGCGCGGGCTGCGTCCAGTTAAACGGCAGAAGCTACCCCATAAAAGAACACGACATCTGCCTGATTCCCTCCAACAGGCTTCACCTTCTGACTTGTCCCGCCGGACAACCGTTACACTTTTTTGCCATTGTCTTTCACCCTGATTTTTTGCGCAGTCTGAGCAGGGACACCATTCAGAAAAGATACTTGGAGCCTTTTTTATCCGGCGCTGCCGACTGCTTTATCCTCCATGCGGCTGCCGTACCCCGGCAGAGTTTCCTGCAGCCGAATCCTGCGGCGCAGGAAACTCCCCTGCATACCAATGCCGCACAGCAGCAGAACCTTATACACACAGATACCACATGGGAACAGTCCCTGCTGCAATGCCTGAACCAAATCAGGCATACCTTTCATGCGAAAGAATATGCCTATGAGCTTTTTATTAAAATCCGCCTTCTGGAAGCCTTCCATCTGCTTGCCACGCATATTCTTCCCAGTCCGCATTCGGCTGCGGACAGCTCCGAACACCAAATTGTACTCGCCAAGTCCATGATGGAATATCTCCGCGCAGGCTATGACTGTGAAATCACCCTTTCACAGCTTGCAAAACATTTTTGCCTGAGCGAAGGGCACATTTGCCGCCTGTTTAAAGCCATGACGCACATGACGCCGTTCGCCTACCTGAACTATTACCGGATTCAGCAAAGCGTGGAGTTTCTCGAACATTCTGATGATGAAATCAGCCTTATCGCCACAAAATGCGGTTTTAATAACATTAGTTATTACAACCGCACCTTCCAAAAATATATGCATATGACCCCCTCGGCATTTCGAAAGCAGCAGCGGGCTCAGTCAAACAGTATCTCATCCACCGTCACAAAGGTATAGCCCTCTTTTTGCAGCTTCTGTTCTCAGCAATAGTAGCTGATTTCGCCAAAATATTCATACCACTTTTCTACAATCTCATTGCTGTTCGCCTCAATAAAAGCCAGCAGTTTTCTAAAATCCGATAGGGGTATCTTTGAATTATTATTGCAGGTCAGCGCCTTCCCTTTCTTCGTTATCCACACTTTTGTTGAATTTGCTCGTGGATTATGTTTTACAATGTGGACATGAACAGGCTCTACAGGCTTGTTTTCATTTGACCAAAAGAAAATGATGTAACCGCCAAATTTAAAAATTTGAGGCATTATCGAATCCCCCTTCTTTCGCCAATTTCATAATCAAGTGGGCATTATTTTCCACAAACTCTTTATAATAAAGCATCTCCTCATCAGAAAATCCCACTATATTTTCCCACGTGTAGTCCGGCAAATAGCACGTGGCATTATGAAATCCCTCATATACAGCTTTCTCAATATAGACTTTTACCCTTCCGTCCTGTTTCATTTCCGAATGAACTACTTCTGTTGTATCACTCAATGTTGCATAAGGATATACCATACGCCAGCCTCCCACTCCATTTTTCTTGTTTCATTTTATCATACCTGCATCTCTTCTACAACAACATTATATGGATACACCATGCCTTTCTATACTTTGCAGCGGGCTCAGTCAAACAGTATCTCATCCACCGTCACAAAGGTATAGCCTTCTTTTTGCAGCTCATCCACTACCTGCAGGGCGGCTGTGACACTGGAGGCGGAATAATCGTGCATCAGGATAATGTCGTTTTCCTTTACTTTGTCGCACACCCTGCCCGTGATGCAGGAAACATTGTCCGTGCACCAGTCCAACGGGTCCACACTCCAGAGCACCGGAAACATATTCAGCTCTGTCTCAAACTTCTTGTCCCATGAACCGTAAGGCGGTCTGACATAGATAACCTCCTGTCCGGTTATCCCCATGATAATCTCATTGGTTTTAATCAGCTCTTCCTTAAATTCCTCCCGATTTCCCGACGTAAGCTGGATATGGCTGTATGTATGGTTGCCAATCAGATGCCCCTCCTCGTTCATCCTCTCTATAATCTCAGGGTGCAGCTCAGCATGTTCACCCGTCACAAAAAAGGTGACATGCACGCCCCGCTCCTCTAAGCCGTCGAGAAGCTGTTCGGTGTAGGTGGGGTGGGGACCGTCGTCAAAGGTCAGCGCAATTTTCTTCACCTCCACCTCCGTATCCGCCGAAAAAACCGCTCTTTGCTGCCCCCATACCTGTCCGCCTTTCCACAAAAAAAGGAGAAGCAGACAAATGCTGACTCCTCCCAGTAATCTTTTTTTATGTTTTATACACATACCGGTCTCTCTTCCGGCATGGTTTTACAGTTCCTGTAAGCCACGCCTCACGTTCTTGATAAATCATATGGCGCGGCAGCTTCTCCCATACCTGCCGTCAAAATATTTTTAAAACTTCTGACAACCGCTTCCCCATAGTCACATATCATAAACCGACCAGGCAAGCGCTCCCCGCAGCCGTATTCCGCCGTTTTCCTCTGTCTCCAGATAATCCGCCGTATATGCCATCCATTCCG
The DNA here is from genome assembly GCA_910578335.1 of uncultured Lachnospiraceae bacterium. Lineage (GTDB taxonomy): Bacteria > Bacillota > Clostridia > Lachnospirales > Lachnospiraceae > Acetatifactor. The sequence continues at coordinate 30,633 of CAJTPU010000015.1, forward strand.
CCATCGTGATATCCGCTGCCTCCTTCATACTGTAACGCTCCTCCATGGTTCTGGCATCATATCGGTAGATATCCGCCTCATCATATATGCCGTCGCCATTCCTGTCCTCTCTACTGCAGGCAAAATGAACCATTATTTCCGCTGAAGGCTGCAGCAGCCAGTAAATGTAATGCGCCTTTCCCTCTTTTAAAACGCTGTGTACTACCTCTCCGTTTTCCAGCACGTCATAACGCCCCGCACTGCCATAAAAATCTGTCTCTGCCAGCCACACAAACAGCCGTCCCTCCTGATATGCAAGAACATAAAATTTCTCTTCCGTCTGCATTACAAGCTCGGGCACACCATCGCCGCTTACATCATGGATTAGGTACTCCACCCTGCCCGCTGTGTTTTCTGCAATATCCGTAATCGTCACATTTCCCGCATTTTTCTCCCCCGCAAGAAATGCCTCGTACGCCTGCCGTGCCTCCTCTGCGTCCGCCGCGGATGCCCCTTCCCTGTCAGTCACTTGGGGAAAAGCCTCCGCAAACGGGACAAACGCTACCGGATGTGCCATCACGTAGAAAAAATCCTCCGCCAGCACTTCCCATTCTTCTTCGCTGACCTTGGCACCCCCATTGACTTCTCCATTCACCGCAACCGTACACAGCGTTTCATACATGGTATCCCGCTCAAAATAAACTATCTGCTCTGTTTCACCGCTTCCGCCCAGAAAAGCGTATCCATACCGCTCCAGCCCCGCACTTTCCGTATGAAAAAAGCCTAATCGGTCTGAGCCAAGCAGCTTACACCTCTCGTCCGGTCCAAAATACCTTTCTACCCTTTTTTCTTCCCTGTCATACTGCAAAATGCAGAGCTCCAATCCAAATTGCACGGCAAGCTCCGGCATTCCGTCTCCATCCATATCGATAAACCAGTACTGCGAATTTTCTATAAATTCTAAAAATTCACTGTCACTATAAGGCGCAACGCCCCGCAGGTAATCGCGGAAATAGACCGCCCCATCGTCCCTATATTCCATGGGAACCCGATTGGAAATGGCTTCATAAAAAGCAGTCTGAAATTCCTGTTCCAATTCAGCCGTATACAAAGCCTCGTCAATGGGATATTCCTGCACGGAAAAATCAAAGCTCTGCACAAATTCCCTTACATCAATTTCCTTTGGTTGCTGCCGCTTTGTTTCCCATTCCGCCCTTTCTTCCACGGGCAGACTGCCGCAGGCTGACAGGAAAAACAGCGTGCAGGCAAGCGCCGCCTTCCGCAGAAAACATGGAACAGCCGCCTTTCCTTCCGTATCACTCTGTATCCTTCTATGTTTTTTTGTATCTTTATCCGTCATCTGCGCCTCTCCCATGAGATTATTGATAAACACTGCTTTTCAGCTTCTCCCAGTCTTCATTTCCCGACATATAATGAAAGGTTTCATCTCCAAGAGACTTCAAAAGCGCCTGCTTTAAGCCGGCTGAAAAATCAGGGTCAACAGATTTTAGCGTCATATGTTGATAGAGCTTAGATTTTGTAAAATCACCTATCGTCCCTACGCTATCCAATATTTCCTGCATAAGCTGTGCCGTCCACACAACATCCTTTTCCCATGCCGCAACATCCAGACCAAAACAAACTTCATTATATTTGCCCATTTCAAATGCAGACGCAGCATTGGACGAGACTTAACCAGCTTTTTTGCCATTTCATGATTCTTATCTTCCATATAAAGAATGCGCAAATCATTTAGCACCATTTGTATATGTTGATACCCGCTATAAATCAATTCCTCGTATGCACGATAGGCTTCCGTCCGTCTGCCTGTTTTACTGTTCACAAGTGCCTCCTTGCGTTTGCGTTCCGGATTCTCCAGAGAGAAATAATCCAGATAATGAGCCGCTTTTTCATAATCATTTTTCCAAACAAAGGCATGAAACAGCGAATCTGCTGCCTGATTGCGTATCCGTTCGTCCTCTGAGAGTAAGCATCGCTCATACCATCCAAATATCACATTATCATAATTATCCCTGTTTGGGAGTTTTATTGCCATTCGTTTTGCGTCCAAAATGACTGCCGCCTGCCAAATCAGCTTTTCACAGTTGGGATATTCCTCAATTTTTTTCTTTACGGAAAGAAATACATCATGGAAGTTTTTGGCCTCCAGGTCCTTTTGAATCTTCGATAGATATTGATTCATCTCTTCGTCTGTCAACTCATCTTTAAAGGACAGGAGTTCATCTGTCGTAATACCAAGCAGCCGTGCAACAGGAGCAAGCAGGGCAACATCTGGCAGCGTGTTGCCTCTTTCCCATTTGTTTACGGCAGGAGCGGTTACGCCGAGACGAGAAGCCATTTCTTCCTGTGTCATACCTTTATTCTTTCTGTATTTTTTGATAACATTTCCTATTGTCATGTTCAACTTTTCCTTCACAATTTTTGAATCGATTCTGTGTCTAATATAGCTGACTATAACGCAAAAGTCTATTGAACACGGGTTAAATAACCGGAATTATTTTTTACCATTAGTTAATTTTTTGGCAGCCTGTAACAAACGATATTTTTGTGGTTCTGCTTTTCGAAACTCGACAGTTGAATATGATTTTATTACGTTTGAGATTTCACGACCCAATCTGCCGAAGCGTAAAATCTTATCCGGCGCTTCTTTTCGATTTACAACAACAGTTTATCCACCTGCCTGATTACTTCCTGCTCAGATATATCATATGGCATTGGGTCAATATCTTCAAAGCAGTAATTTGAAGCATACGAATGATTGTCAGTCCACTCTAGCACCCAAAAGTCTGTTAATGTAGACACTTTGAAAAATTCTCCATTCATTGTCCAGCAAATACCTGACGGATATAACTCTAATTGTTCCGCCCCAAGTTCACGAAATCTATTTTCAACAACCGCTTTTATATCTGCTTTTTTCACACGCAGCACCTTCCCAAACTAAAATTTGCAGACTGAACCCTAATCGTCCATGCCGTCTTCGGCAATGGGGATTTTCCTTTTTTGCTCCTATCCCATCACGGGAAAATCTATCTCATCCAGATACCGCTCCGCAAACTGCGGCTCCTTAGCCAGATTAAAAACCTCTATTTGAGGCGGCAGTATGTCCGCGGCAGATATACCCCCCAACTGAAAAAGCTGCCCATCCGCCTGATATGCCGGTCCTTCCTGCGGCTGCCATTCCATCTGCGCCCCGTACAAAAAAGCGCCCTCTAAGGCTGCATTTCCCACCGCCACGGTTTTCCCTGCAAGCTCCGCCGGCAGCAGCCCGATACGCGCCGCCGCTTTGGGACTTAAATAATATCCCATTCCGCCAGCCAGAAAAACCTTATCTATCTGCGAAAACGACTGTAAGCCATATTTTTCACATAAAATACGGATGCCCGCGCAGACAGCCGCTTTTGCCATCTGTAACTGCCGGACATAACCCTGCGTCAGCCGCACACCGCCAATCTCGATGCCCTCTTCAAAATACGGGTCTGTCAGAAGCCCCGTCTCGTCTAACAAGCCTTCCTCCAGAAGCCTTGCCGCAAGCGCCATCAAATCCGTACCGTAATTGTCCGCATTCCCCTCAAACGCCGGTCCCGCCGCCGTCGCCGTCGCCATCAGCCGCTCCTTGTTCCCCAAAACCATCTCTCCGTTGGTGCCCAAATCCAAAAGCAGCGTAATTTCCTGCCGCCTATGCATGGATAACGCAAAGATTCCCGCTGTAATATCCGCGCCCACAAAGGCGGAAATTCCCGGCAGAACCAAAGCCGGCAAGCCGAACAGGCTTGTCCTTATCTCGGCGAGCGTTTCCGGTAAAAAAGGAGCCTTTCCCATCCGGCTTACGTCCAAATCCATAAGCATATGCACCATGGTGGTGTTTGCCGCAATGACAATGCCGGAAATTGCATTTGCCGCGTTGTCCTGCTGCTTCTCACGCCCCGCAAGCGTCCTCTGAAACTGTGCAATCCCTACCTGCAAAACGTCCCTGATTTCCCTGCACATGGCTTTTTTCTTCTGCGCATCCTCCGCCGCCTCGATGCGGGAGAGCACGTCCGCGCCGTACTTTCCCTGCGGATTTAAGCAAGTAAAGGTATCCACCACACACCCGTCCTGCAGGCTTCTAAGCTGCATCGCCACGGTTGTCGTACCGATATCCACCGCAGCCAGAAAGCCCTTTTGCCCTGCCGCAGCCCTGCTGCCCTGCTTTGCCTGTTCCTGCGTCACAGCACACAGAGACTCCTCCACGCGCCATGCTGCGCCACCCTCTGCGCTTTCACCTAATCCGGTTTCTCCACCGCAAAAAGTGCTGACGGTGTCCATCTTCTTTTTTCCAAAGCATCTGCCGCAGCCCGTGCAAATCCGGCAGCGGCTTCCTCTCTCAGACAAATTGGTTTCTTTCTCTGTCATAATGATAATCTATCCCCGCCAGTCTTTCTTCCAGTTCTTTTCTGTCAGTCTCAAGCTGTATACACAGCTCGTCCAAATCCTTGTAAAAATCCCGCAGCTTCATATTGACAAAGCCAAGCAGCATCACAGGGTCCTTCGGTATCATAAACGCACTTCCTCCGATTTTAAACTAAACAGGTGATTGCAAAATCTGGATTTTCAACCACCTGTTTGCCGCATAAAAATGGTATTCTTATTATAGTATTAGGGCGTCAAAAGCCCTGATTGCAGTTGCTTGTTGTCAATTTGACAGATAACGTTTTCTGACAGGGCTTTTGACACCCTAATCATTATAGGAAAAAAAGGCGGCTGTTTCAAGGAGATTTTGACAGTCCGGCAAAAACGGCAATTTTGACAATCCAAAAGCGCCCGCTTTCACAGCCCCGTATCACCAAAAGCCTGTCCAGCCGTATATTCCGTAGAGCGATATCCACTTTGCAAAATCAAGCCCCAGCACAGCCAGCACAAGAGGCAGAGCCAGCATAAGAAAGGACAGGAAAGAAGCCTGCAGATAGCTCTTCCGATTCCAAGACCAGAACAGCACCACCGCTCCGACCAAGAGAAGCGCCAAAAGCTGAGAAAAAACCGCCGCCGCAATCAGTATCAAAATGGGAATATCCGCCGCTTTTCCGAAATACATGGGAAGGTTTCTGACGGAAAGCCAGACGCCGTGCAGGGGATATACCCTGTTTATGGACGCCGCGCGGAATATCCATGGCAGCACCGCGGCACAGACGGCGCACAGAATATATACGTTTATCTTCTGCAAAAGCACCTGCCGCCTGCCCTTATGCGTTGCCGCCAGCAGATACCAGGATTTTTGCCGGTACTCCATCGCCACCGCGCCGCTAAATGCAAATATCATACAAAGCGTAAGCAGCAGACAGTCCGTCAGAAAGCTCTCGTCCATTTTTCCAAACAAATAGCGGTAACCCGTATCGTAGATAAAATAGCCGCCCTCTGCTTTTATATGTGCGTATTGCTCTTCCACCCGCGCAAAAGACGGATAAAAGGTAAGCACGCCCAGCCATGGAAGCTTCATTTCGTCTGCAGTGCTTTCTTCAATGCTGCCGTCCGCCGCAAGCTCCTCGATACGCGCAAGCTGCGCAAAAGCCTCGTCAAACCGCTCCTTCTCCCGCAGGACTACCGCCTCTTTTTCCTCCGTCAGCCTGCCCTCTAAAGAAAACATCATCTCCGCATAATATGCTTCCTTCGCCGGACAGGTATAGCTTTTCCCTAAATCGTTCCAGCCAATCAGCAGCGCTGCAAAAAGCAGCACCGGCAGGGCACGGTTTGTAAAAAGAATTTTATACCCTTCATGCCGAAGCAGGCTCTGATATGGGCGAAACGGCAGCATCAGCCTGCGTGCTTTTTGCATCACAAGGCTTCTTCCCCTTAAGAACAAGAGAAATGCTGCCGTTACCCCTGCCGCTCCAAACAAAGTCAGACACAGCAGTGCCGCAGTAAGCCTCGACACTGCATTCCCTCCCACATTAAAATTCAAGTATCCCCCATAGAGCCGTTCTGTTTCCAATATGCCAAAAAAAGACAGATACTTAAATATGTGGAGCGCAGAACCTGCCGGTATTGCCGCATAACACAAGCCATTGCCAAAAAGAAAGCCCGCCCCCGCAAGCTGCGGCGTAAAGCTTTTTGCCGCCCGGACGGATACTGCCGTAAGCATTGCGCCAAACCCAAAGAGCAGGGCTGCTTTTGTCAAAACGGCAAGCACAATATACTCTCCTACCGTAATTGCCAGACTGCTCTCCATGTAAGCGCCCACCGACTGTATCTGCGCGGAAAAATCTCCCAGCCCCGCAGTCATGGAGGCATACAGCAGGTTTTCACCGTAAAACAGGACGGCAAACGCCGTTACATGTATAAAAAGCGCCAGAAGCTTCGCCCCAATGCATACCGCGACGCCGTTTTTGGCAGCCCTTGTCATATAAAACAACCCCTTTTCTTTTTCCTCCCCAATCAGGTCTCCCACAAAGAAGAACAGAGACAAGAGCAGAAAAATATCCGTACTGCGGCTCTCCATTGCCATCCGAATCCCTTTAGACGGATAAAAACGAATGTTTTTATCGGAAAGCGCTCTGTGGTCAGCCGCGCTTTTTTCAATGTTTTGGCTGCCAAACCGTGACGCGGTCTTAAAAATGGAAATGCTGCGCAGCCTTTCTGCCTGCTCTTCAATACTTTTAAGATAAGCGCCGTACCCTCTTATTTTTTCTATCTCCTCATACAGCTCGTTAAGCAGCGCTCTTTCCTTGTCCAAATCATCCGTATATTTCAAATAGCCGCCTTCTGTAAGCTCCTCCATATAGGTTTCGTAAATAGCAGGATTTTCCTGCAGCAGTTGCGCGGCAAGTGCATCTCCCGCCTCGTCGCCCCATGCCTGCAGGGAGAGAATCTCCTGCAGTATGGCAATATTGTCCAGCTTCTCCTGCAGCGCCTTGATATATTCCCATTTTTCCTGCTCGTCCATGCCGGACATATCAGAGGCTGCCGTCCGGTAGGCAAAAAGAGAAGGCTTTCCTTCCCTCGGCTGGTTCCCATACCAGAGCACAAAAAGATTGAGCGCCAGAAGAATCCCCAGACACGCCAGAAAACTGCGTTTTCTCCATATTTTCAACAATTCAAAGCCCGTCAGTCCAAACATAGCGCATCCTCTCCAAAAATCTCCATATATATCCGCTCCGGATTATCTTCCCCGTTATGCTTTTCGCGAAGCGCCCCAACCGTACCGCACGCCGCAATCTGCCCTTCCTTTAGAAAGATAATTTCCTTGGCGATGGACCAGATATCGGAAATTACATGGGTGGAAACCAGAATGATTTTATCGCCCGATATTTCTTTGATTTTTTCCCGAATCCGAATGCGTTCCTTCGGGTCAAGCCCCGCTGTCGGCTCATCCAGCACTACCAGCTTGGGATTCCCCATCACTGCCTGTGCAATCAAAAGGCGTTGTTTCATGCCGCCGGAATAAGCGCTGATAGGGCTGTTTCCCCTGTCCGTGAGATTGACAAGCGCAAGCACCCTTTCGATTTCCGCTTTCATCTCCTTTTTGGGAATATCCTTTAACGCCGCCATATAACTCAAAAAGCGCCTGCCCGAAAAAGTTTCATACAGCCCCTGCTGCTGGGGGGCATAGCCAAGAATCCCCCGATAAGACGCTCCCAGCGCCGCCGTTTCCTTTCCGTTCCACAAGATTCTGCCCGCCGAAGCCTTCACATTGCCCGTAATCAGATTCATCAGCGTAGATTTGCCCGCTCCGTTCGGTCCAAGCAGCCCGTAAATTCCCTCCGTCAGCACAAGGGAAACATCTGCAAGCGCCTTTTTTTCCTTATACCGCTTCGTCACATTCTGCAAGGTAAGCTCCATTACCTTCCCCTCCCCAGCGTGGTAACCGGTTTATAGCCTGCCACACTGTTATACAAATCTTCCTTGGATATCAAGGCATATTTGTACTGCAGTATCTCATAGCTGCCATCCCCATTATCTTTTGCATCATAGTCGTAAATCACAAGCACCTCCTGCTCTGTTTCCGCCAGAATATCCAGCTCCCAGCCCAGAGACAGGTTCGTAAGCGTGCTTCTTTTTACTTCTCCCGATTCCATATCCACAAAGTACAGGGACTTATCGTTCACATCCTCTGTACTGACACAGCACAAGGTATCCCCCAGTACATAATAAATATAATTTTGCTTCAGGGAGGCAAGAACAGACTGCTCCCCTGTATCCAGGTTCAGCCTTGTGATTTCCCCGCTTACCGAATTGGCAATAAAAAGCATACCTCCTTTTACCGCGCAATAACTCATCTCTTTATTGTCCGTGCGGTATATCTCCTTTTTCTCCTGCGCTGCCACATCGAAAGTACTGTATATTGTACTGCTGTTCTGCCATACCTCCCGCCATTCATCATCATCCAGACGCATAACATCCCTCTCACTCATGCCATTCGGATACACCACGCTGCTTAAGACAAGCAGACTGCCGTGCCCTCCTATCACCTTATATTGGCTATTGTCCCCAAAATCAAGAGAAGCGCCCTCTGTCATTTTATTTTCCGCAATACAATACTTGCAGAGCCTGCGCTCCTTTGCCAGCGTATACGCCTGATTTCCTTCCTGTTCAAAAACAGGCTCCTTTATCACAAACCAAAGTGCATCCTCACTGCCAAATACAAGCTTTTCCACCACCGTATCTTGCGGAAAGGTATATATCTTTTTTCTGTCAGAGCCGTCAAGCTCCATACGGTAGAGTGCCGGCGCTGCCATATCCGGCTTACCCCCTCCGTCACCCCCTTCAAAAACTACAACCGTTCCGTCGTCATCATATTCCCGTCCCAGAACATAGAGCGTTTCCTCCCACACAAAAAGCAAGGGGTCTCTTCCAAATTCATCATCTAAAAAAACGCTGCTGCATGTGGCGCTATCGTGCAGGCAGGCACTGTCAGAGCATAAATATACCTCTTCTCTTTGGGCATAATCTATGTAAGTTAAATGCCTTCCATAAAGCCCATCCGCTATTTTCTGACTCTCCGTAAACCGGTAATATCCCTGCTCCGTTCCAAAATGATTGGAAAATACTGCATTTTCATCGCTTAACAGGACAAAGCCCCCTCCGTCTTTCGTCTCTCCCTCTCCCTTCTGTTCAGAAAATCCCGGTTCTTCAGAATTCATGGGAATCACGATATCCTCCGGTCTCTCCGGTTTTTGCCGCTGTGGAATATTGGGATTTGCACATGCCGTAAGCATCGCCAGAAATGCATAAAAAAGAAACATCAGAAATTTTTTCATATTTTGAAAGCCTCCTTAAACAGCTCCGCGGATGCGCGGAGTCTTATTTTAAGAAAAGCTTATCGCACAAAAGTCAAAATCCGGTCAAATCGAAAGCATAAATGTTACCGAGGCGCCGCCCGCTTCTTGGTTGGAAAGCCTAAGGATGCCGCCATGTTTTTTACAGAGAATCCGGCAAATGGCAAGTCCCATGCCGGAATGATTTTTATCCGCCCCTTCCAATGCAAGGTAAGGATTTTTGCAATGCAATATTTTTTCTGGAAAACCGCAGCCATCGTCCGACACCGTCACGCAGAGATTTCCCGCTTCGTCTGAGAAGGACAGGTGAATCCTGCTTTTTGCAAACCGCATGGCATTGCCAATCAAATTTTCCAGAATCCGGTACAATACCTGCGCATCCAGGCAAAGCGTCTCTTTCTTTACCTGATTGTCTGCCGTGAGCATAAGCCCCTCCGGCTCCGCCAGCCTGACAAAATCAGCAAGCATGTCCTGATACAGCGCGGGAAAATCCACCTCCCTGCGCATAACCGCAAGCTCCTCTAAATGGTTGATGGTTCTGACAGATTCCGTATACCTCTCCAGCCGTTCCGCAGCCCTTTTGATATTGCCGGCATGGGAAAGCAGCATATCCTGTGACAGCTTCCCCTTAGGTACATTTATCTGCAGATATTCCGCATGTCCCTTAATAATGGCAATGGGATTCCTTAAATCATGCGCCACCGAAGCCTGCAGGCTGCGTCTTTCCTCCAGCATCTCCCACATTCTTTTATAGTTTTCCTGCAGGGCTGCTCTCATCTGTTCAAAGGAGCGGCACAGCGCGCCCATCTCGTCCGCCGAAGCATACGCAATGGCAAAATCCAGATTCTGCTCCGCAATACACGCCGCCGCATCCGCCAGAATATCAATAGGCGGTTTCAGCTTCTTTTGAAAAAACCTCCGGCAGCAAAGCAAAATGCCAAAGAGGGAAAACAACGCCGGCAGCAGCGCCATCGCACCATAACAGCCAAAATAGAGCAGCTTTTTTTTGGGCGTCAGAAACGCAACGGCGTTGTCATACGATTCCAGTGCGTACCTTGTGGATACGATATCAGGCTTTACCGGTTTTCCATCCTCCTCCGCCGCCAGTATCGCTGCCTCCATAAAATCTCCGTTCAGTTCCATCAGATGTACACAAGACGTTGTCGTTCCGTCATCCATCTTCTCTTCCACATGCAGATAGACGGCATCCTTATCCGGCAGAAGCCAGCGCTGCACCCTGATGCTCACCAGAATCACTGCTGCCGATAACACCACCACCAGCATAAACGTTGTCATCACATACCGGAAAAAAGCTTTCTGCAACGGCATACGCAGTTTTACGCGCTCTTCCTTTTTTATCTGTTCCATCGATACCCCACTCCCCATACCGTCTCAATATAAGTCCTGCCGGTTACTTCCTGCAGCTTCTGCCTTATCCTGCGGACATGCTCCTTTATCACGCCGGCGTCCCCCTCCGCCTCCAGTCCCCACACTGCTTCATAAAGGCGCTCTCTGTCAAAAACCTGTCCGGCATTGGTTATCAGAAATTCTATCACATCAAACTCTCTCTTGGAAAAAGAAATTTCCCGCTCCTGCCAGAACACGGTGCGGCTGGAAAGGTTGACAAGCAGCCCGCCCGCAGCAAAAAGCTTCTGGCTGTTTCTGCTCCGCTCATCCCGCCTTAAATGCGCAGCAATCCGCGCCGTCACCTCCGGCAGGCTGAAGGGCTTTGTGATATAGTCGTCGCCCCCCGTGAGAAAGCCGTTGACCTTGTCCTGCTCCGTAATACGTGCCGTGAGAAACACAATGGGACACGCTACATTGTCCCGAATCATTTTGCAGAGAGACAGCCCGTCCGTATCCGGCATATTGATGTCCAACAGAATCAAATCCGGCGCAAATGTAAGCTGCCGCAGCGCCGCTTCCGCCCCGTTTGCCGTATAAGTCAAATATCCCTCATTCTGCAGGTGTGCCGCAAGTAAGTCCGTCAGCATCACCTCATCATCCACAATCAAAATTTTATATTTCATTCTTTCCTCTCACACTAACCTCCTGACAAAGGATAACACAGAAAAGTCAAAATTTGGTCAAGTCCTTTCGGAACCGTCCCGCAGATACCCTTTTTATGTCTCTGCTGCAGGGATACCGCAGGTTTTGCAAAAAATATCCGTAATATCCTCTATACTCTCCTTCGCACCGTTCTGTATCCAGATAATCGCCGTGTTAAACAGCGCGCCCATGTACATATACAGCTTATAGCGCTCGATGGAGCTGCTTGGCATGGTACCGGCAACCTCCTCATGAAACTGGTTCAGCTTTTCCAGCAAAATGGAGCCATAGCCGAAGAGATACAAATCCACCAGAAAATTTCCATACTTTTTAAAATAGGCAAAACTGCTGTACACATTCTGATAGGTGTAGTAATTGTCCTCATTACAGTCTATGGCGCGGCGGAACTGTTCTAACACGTCCTCGATTAACGTCAGCAGCACGCTTTCCTTGGAATCATAATTGCGGTAAAAGGAAGCCCTCGCCACCTGCGCGGAACGAATGATTTCCGTAATCGAAATATCCGCAAAGCTCTTTTCATGCATCAGTTTTAACAAAGCCTCCGTAATACTCTTTTTAACACGAATATTTTCTTCCTTCCGCCTGTCCATCACGCTTTCCTTTCTGCCGCTTCAAATTCATGCAAATTGTATCATATTTCTGTCACTTCCTCAATGAACTTAAGCGACATGATACAAAACAATCTCTTTTGTCTCATATACATATCTTGCCAGCTTTTTCTCAATATGATACAGTTGTTTCACATTGTTTTTACAACATTACCGGACATACCCTTTGCTTATTGGAAAACAGCAGCAGAAAAACAGCATCGGTCAGAAGAGCTGATTGGGGAAGGAACATTTTTATGAAAACAGCAATTGTAACAGATACCAACAGTGGCATCACTGTGGAAGCCGGAAAAAAACTTGGCATTTATGTTCTGCCAATGCCCGTTATCATAGAGGAAGCCTGCTATCTGGAAGGGGAAGATATCACCAACGCCGAATTGTACAGGGCAATGAAAGACCACAGGGAAGTTTCCTCCTCCCAGCCCTCGCCCGGCAGTATCTTAAGCCTTTGGGATGCCGTTTTCAAAGACGGTTTTGAGAACATTGTCTATATCCCCATGTCGAGCAGCTTAAGCGGCTCTTGTGAGAACGCCATGCAGCTTTCGGCAGATTACCGGGAAAAGGTATTTGTGGTGGACAATCACCGGATTTCCGTCACCCTGATGGAATCGGTTTATGACGCCAAAAAACTTGCAGACAGCGGATACTCCGCCAAAGAAATCAAGGCAAAGCTGGAGCATTCTGCCTACGACGCCAGCATCTACCTTTCCGTCAATTCTCTGGAATACTTAAAAAAGAGCGGACGTATCACGGCTTCCGCAGCCGCTCTTGCGGGAATTTTAAACATCAAGCCCGTGCTGACGATTCAGGGAGATAAACTGGATTTGTTTGCAAAGGTGAGAGGAATCAAACAGAGCGAAAGAAAAATGATAGAAGCCTTAAAGCAGGATATTGCCACCCGTTTTGCCGGCATACCGGTCACACGGCTTCGGATTGCAACTGCCGGCACCTTTGAAACAGAAGAGGAAGCAGAGGCATGGCGCGGACTGGTACAGTCCGAATTTCCTCATGCCTCTGTCTATTATACGCCTCTCTCCTGCAGCATCGCCTGCCACGTAGGTGTGGGCGCCTTGGGAATCGGCGTCTCTATTCTGCTCGCGCAGTAAGGGCACCGTCCGTAAGCTCTATCCGTATCGTATCGCCTTCCCCTACCTCTCCGGCAAGAATCAGCTTGGCGGAGAGTGTTTCTACATATTTCTGAATATAACGCTTCAACGGTCTTGCGCCATAGACAGGGTCGTAAGCGTTGTCCACGATGAACTGCTTTGCCGCATCGCTAAGCGCCACATGCAGCTCCCTGTCGGAAAGCCTTCTGTTCAAATCCGCCATAATCAGATTGACAATGCCGCCGATATTGTCCTTGGTCAGCGGTTTAAAAAGTATGGTCTCGTCAAGGCGGTTTAAAAATTCCGGTCTGAAGTGGCTGCGCAGCTCTTCCATTACCCGCTTTTCAGCCTGCGGCAGGATACTGCCATCCTCACTGATGCCGTCAAGCAGATACTGCGCGCCGATATTGGAGGTCATAATCAGAATCGTATTCTTAAAATCTACGGTGCGTCCCTGTGAGTCCGTTATCCGCCCGTCGTCCAGCACCTGTAAAAGCACATTAAACACATCGGGATGCGCCTTTTCAATCTCGTCGAACAGCACCACGGAGTAGGGCTTTCTTCTGACTGCTTCGGTCAACTGCCCGCCCTCCTCATAGCCCACATATCCGGGAGGCGCTCCAATCAGGCGGGATACGGCATATTTCTCCATGTATTCGCTCATATCAATGCGCACCATGTTGTTTTCATCGTCAAACAGCGCTCTGGCAAGGGATTTGGCAAGCTCCGTCTTCCCCACGCCCGTAGGACCCAAAAACAGGAAAGAGCCAATCGGCTTGGAGGGGTCCTTGATTCCGGCTTTGGAACGGATAATTGCCTCCGACACCTTTGTCACACCTTCGTCCTGTCCCACAACACTTCTGTGCAGCTCTGCATCCAAATGCAGCGTTTTGTTGCGCTCGCTCTCCGTCAGCTTTGTCACAGGTATCCCCGTCCAGCGCGACACGATGCGGGCGATTTCCTCCTCCGATACGCTCTCATGCACAAGGGAAAGCTCTGTGCTTCTTATTTGCTCTTCTTCCATTTCAAGCTGTTTTTTCAGCGCCGGCAGCTTCCCGTAGGAAAGCTCAGCCGCCTTCTCCAGATTGCCCTCGCGCTGTGCAATCTGAATCTGCCCGCTTATCGCCTCTATTTCCTCGCGCAGCTTGGAAAGCTTATCCACGGAAGCCTTTTCATTGTCCCACTGTGCCTTTTTCCCTGCAAATTCCTCCTTCAGCTCCGCCAGCTCCTTCTGCAATGTTCCCAGGCGGTCTTGACTAAGGCGGTCATCTTCCTTTTTCAGCGCCGCTTCCTCTATCTCAAGCTGCATAATCTTCCGCTGCAGCTCATCCAGCTCCGTGGGCATGGAGTCTAACTCCGTCTTAATCAGGGCGCACGCCTCGTCTACCAAATCAATCGCCTTGTCCGGCAGAAAACGGTCCGTAATATAGCGGTTGGATAAAACGGCGGCGCTTACAAGGGCATTGTCCATAATCTTTACCCCATGGTAAACCTCGTACCGCTCTTTTAAACCTCTTAAGATGGAAACCGTATCCTCCACCGTGGGCTCCTCCACCATAACAGGCTGAAAACGCCGCTCCAATGCCGCATCCTTCTCGATGTACTGGCGGTACTCATCCAGCGTGGTGGCACCGATACAGTGCAGCTCGCCCCTCGCCAGCATGGGCTTTAACATATTGCCGGCGTCAAGGGCGCCGTCCGTCTTGCCTGCGCCTACAATGGTGTGCAGCTCGTCGATAAAGAGGATAATCTGCCCGTCGCTCTTTTTCACGTCCTCCAACACCGCCTTTAAGCGCTCTTCAAACTCGCCCCGGTACTTGGCGCCTGCAACCAGCGCCCCCATATCCAGTGCAAAAATCTTTTTATCCTTGAGCCCCTGCGGCACATCGCCGCGCACGATACGCTGCGCCAGTCCTTCCACCACCGCCGTCTTGCCGACGCCCGGCTCGCCGATAAGCACCGGATTGTTCTTGGTCTTGCGGGAAAGGATGCGGATAATATTGCGGATTTCGCCGTCGCGCCCAATCACGGGGTCCAGCTTCTGCTCCCTTGCCTTCTCCACAAGCTCCTGCCCGTATTTCGCCAGCGTATCGTAGGTCGCCTCGGGGTTGTCGCTGGTGACTCTCTGGTTGCCCCTCACGGTGGAAAGCGCCTGCAGGAAGCGCTCCCTGGTGATGCCGTACTCCCTGAAAATCTCCTTGAGCGCTTTATTCGGGTTCTGCAGCATGGAAAGGAAAAGATGCTCCACAGAGACATACTCATCCCCAAGACGCTTTGCCTCATCCTCGGCGGATAAAAGCGCCTTGTTCAAATCCGCGCCCACATGCAGCTCGCCGCCCTGCACCTTGACGCGTTTTTGAAGCGCCTCCTCCACACGCCCTAAAAAGTGCTCCTTATTTATTTCCATTTTCTCAATCAGCTTTAAAATCAGGCTGTCCTCTATGGTTAAAAGGCTATAAAGCAAATGCTCCTGCTCTATTTCCTGATTTCCGTATTCATAAGCCAGCTTCTGACAGCCCTCCACGGCTTCCATGGACTTTTGTGTGAATTTTGAAATATTCATGTCAACAGCCTCCTTTATCTTGTTCTATTGTTACTATAACACAAGGAACAAGAAATGCAACAGAAAAATTATAAACATTTTCTAAAACTTTCTTCTATATATTATAGTAATCCGCAAAATTTTGAGGTTATACATGGCTGCTTCCCTTTTTGCCTTTTTAGAAAAAATAAATGCTTTTTTATGGAACGGACCCATCATCCTGCTCCTCGCCGCCACGCATCTCTTTTTTACCTTCCGGCTGTTTCCCCAGCGGCTTACTTTCCGTGCCATCCGCGCCTCGGTTTCTCCCCAAAAGGAAAAAGGGGAAAAGGGCATGGGCGGCTTTGCCACACTTGCCACCACACTGGCGGCAACCCTTGGCACCGGCAATATCGTAGGCATTTCCACCGCCATCGCCTTGGGCGGTCCCGGCGCCCTGTTCTGGTGCTTTCTGACAGGACTTTTCGGCATGGCTACCGCCTACGCGGAGTGTTACTTAAGCTGCCTGTACCGGAAAAAAACGCCTGACGGCGCCGTGGCAGGCGGACCCATGTATGTGCTGGAAAAGGGGCTGAAAAGCAAGCTGCTCGGCAAATTTTATGCCTTCTGCATCGTATGCGCCGCCATCGGTGCAGGCTGTACGACACAGTCCTCCGCCATTGCAGACGCCGCCTATTCCACATGGCATCTCTCCCCGCACATTATCGGCATGGCTGCCGCCGTACTGACCGGTATGGTTATTCTCGGAGGCGCCGGCAGCATCGGCAATTTCTGCACCCGCATGGTGCCGCCCCTAAGCTTTCTCTACATGGGCGCCTGCTTCTATCTTTTATGGATGAACCGCGCTTTCCTTGCGCCCTCTCTTTCTTTGATTCTTTCTTCTGCTTTCACCGGACGCGCCGCCGCCGGTGGTTTCGTGGGCAGTACCTTTTTGGCGGCAGCTCGTTTCGGCATCGCGAGAGGGCTGTTTACCAACGAGGCGGGCATCGGCACCGCCGCCATCGCCGCCGGCTCTTCAAACGATTCAAATCCCACCAGACAGGCGCTCATCTCCATGACCGCCGTCTTCTGGGATACCATCGTCATGTGCACATTGACCGGTTTTACCATTGTCAGCAGTATACTGGCGCATCCGGGCAGCACAAAGGGCTACACTGACGCAGGGCTTACAAGCGCCGCCTTCGCCTTTCTTCCCTTTGGCGGCAATGTGTTCCTGACCCTCGCCCTGATTGCCTTTGCCCTCGCCACGCTGGTAGGCTGGTGCTACTTAGGCGAAAAAGGAGCGGCTTACCTGTTTGGGGAATCAGGCATCCGCTCCTACCAGCTTGTCTATATCGTTATGATTTACATAGGCGCCATCATTCCCATGCAGCTTGTGTGGAGCTTTACGGATTTTATCAATGCCGTTATGGTGCTGCCAAATGTCCTCTGCCTCTTCGTCCTGTTTCGAAAAGTGGGAAGACCCAAAAAAGTGTAAACGCCCGCGCACGCCAAATCCGATATACCGCCCCATTTTACCCCCGCTTACGCGGAGCCCCTCTCCACCAGATGACAGGCAAGGCATACCTCGGCGCCCTCGTTTTCTCCGCGGAGCATTTGCAAAAGGCACCGCACCGCCACCGCGCCCTGCTCTTCAAAATTGGTGCGTATGGTCGTCAGCGCCGGCGTAAGATAACGCCCCAGCTCGATATCGTCACAGCCCATCACCCTGACATCCCAAGGCACCCTGATACCTGCCTGCGCAAACGCCTCCATGCCGCCGATGGCACTCAAATCATTGGCGGCAAACACTGCCTGCGGCAGCGGCGCGCCCTCTGATTTTGCTTTTTTTAAAAAAGCGCTCACAGACCTGTATGCCATATCACGGGCAAAACCGCCCTGCCAGATATATTCCTTGCTTATCTCGATGCCCTCTTTAGAAAGCGCGGCAAGAAAACCGCTTCGCCGCTCCCTGCCATCGTAGTTATCCACTCCCTCTATCAGCCCCAGCCGCGAAAAGCCCTTTTCCAAAAAATATGCTGCCGCCATTCTTCCGGCCTGATAAGAGTCGAAAAATACGCCTGCCTGAAGCCTGCCCTTGATTTCCCTGTTCAAATACACCACGGGAAGACCCGCTTCGCTCAGCTCCTCCATTTGCTTTGCGGTCAGAACATCCCCTGCAATCACGGCACCGTCAACCCTGTGTCCCAGCAGATTTGCCATAACGGTCCTGCTCTGCGAGGTCACAAAAACCTGCAGCTCATACGCCTCCTTCGCACACCATTTTGCCATAGCATCCGTCAAGGCTCCCATATAGGGACCGCCCATGTATCCCACGAACAGCCCGATTACCTTTGTCGCCTGCGCCTTTAAGTTTCTTCCATTGACATTTGGCACATAGTGCAGCCGCTCTGCCACCTCCAGAATATGCGCCTTGGTATCCGGGTGCAGTACATTCACACCGTTTAATGCATTGGAGACCGTGGATATCGAAACCCCTGCCTCCCGCGCTACATCCTTAATCGTTACCTTCCCCATTTTCATCCCCATTCCGCTTCGCTGCCGTTTCCTTCAGGCAGCGAAGCCATACTTCCCTCTTCTCTGTCATGCTGTAAACTGCACCGACAAAAGCTGAATGCCGGACTGTATATGCTCCGCCGTCAGCTTATACAGCCCCTTTGGCAGCGCCACCTTGGATATCCGCTGGATATAGTGGTTTCCTCTTGTCCCGTTCGTCTGTATCATGCCTGCTTCCTCGCCGTTTAAGCAGAGCCTGCACAGCATCTGCGCCCTGTCGCTCTTGTCTGACATAACCGTTACGTTAATGCTGTAAATACCGTCCTCTTCCGCATACAACAATACCCCTTCTCTTTCGGCGCGTTCTCCCGTAAGGTCTGTCATGCCGGTAAGCACTTCCGCCCTGCGTGACGCCCATCCTGCCGGCACATTCTCCTTTGCCGCCACGGTCCGCTCCGCTGACCTGCTTTGCCCTGCCGCCGTTTCCTCCGCAAGCGGCTTTATCTCCACCGGCGGCTTTACCTTAACCTCCCGCCCTGCCGCGGGCGCCGCCAGTAGAAAACGCAGAATATTCATGGCGCTGCGCTGCAGCTCCGCCTTTGTCAGGCTGCCTTCCTCCACTGCGCGCAGCAGATTATCGCCCCGCGCATTGATTGCCGCGCCATTGTTGTTTACCACCATATAGACATCATTCTGGGCGCGCACCATGGAGCGCATATCCGTCTGATTTGCTTCTCCGCCTTCCACAACATCATTCAGACCTGCCCACCAGTCCGTCATCACCAATCCCTTATAGCCCCATTCCTTTCTGAGAATCGTGGTATTCAGGTCATAATTTGTGGCGTTCTGATATCCGTTCAGCGGATTGTAAGTGGTCATAACCGCCCTGCCGCCGCCCTCCTTCACCGCCATTTCAAAGCCTTTTAAATAAATCTCACGAAGCGCCCGCTCCGATACCGCCGCGTCCACCGTATGACGGCGCTTCTCCTGATTGTTGCAGGCAAAATGTTTCATGGTGCCCGTCACGCCCGCTCTTCCCATACCGCGCTCACACGCTGCCGCAATCGCCCCCGTCACATAAGGGTCCTCGGAAAAGTATTCAAAATTTCTGCCGTTAAGCGGATGCCGGTGAATATTGATGCCGGGTCCTAACAGCGTATCCACTTCATTGAGACAAAGCTCTTTTCCTTCCAGATAAAACAACTCTTCCACCAGCTCCACGTCAAAGCTGCAGGCAAGCAGCGTACCGCCCGGCAGTAGCGTTGCCTTTTCACCCGTATCCATGCGGATGCCCGAAGGTCCATCTGCCGCACAGCCTGCCGGCACTCCCCGCGCGGCAAGCTCATCGCTCACGCCGCCAAATGCCGCCGCCGTACCGGAAGTCACCCTTGCATTGCACATGCCCTCGCCCCGCACAAGCACCGCCAGCTCCTCCACGGAAAGCTGCGCGGTAAACGCCTCCAAAGAAGCCCTGCCGTCGCGGACATCGCCAAAAGAAACTTCCTTTTCCTCTGCCGCAAGCTCTTCCGGCAGGTTTTCCGCTATCCGTTCTTCCAAATCCACCGTGCGCAAGGGCACCGCCTCATATGCGGGCGCATAGCTGCCGTCCGCCTGCAGAACAGGCTTTATCCTGCAAAATGCCTTCACCGGAGCCGCCGCTTCCTGCAGCCGCTCTGTCACAAGCAGCTCCTGCGGCGCAAAGAGCACGCCGCCCTCCGCCCCGCACAGCTCTTTCGTCCTGCGGCAGTCCTCTCCTACGTAAAAACGATACTCGCCTGCCTCCAGTACAAAGCAGGATTTATTGCCCGTCACGCCGCCGTCGTCATAGGAAGCAAAGCGTTTGACCGGAATGCGGAAATAAAGTACCTGCGACCCCCCTGCGGCAAGCAGCTTCGTCTTTTCAAAGCCGACAAGCACCCGCTTTGCTTTCCCCAGCACGCCCTGCGGCGCCTCCACATAAACCTGCATCACTTCCCTGCCGGCAAAGCCGCCCGTATTTTCCACCCTGACCGCAAAGCTCACACAGGCTTCTGCCCCGCTTCCCGTCACCTCAGCCGCCTCCGGCTCCCACGAAAAAGTCGTATAGGACAGACCAAAGCCGAAGGGATAGAGCACCTTCTCCTGACAGAAGGTCTCAAAATAACGGTAGCCCACATAAATATCCTCTTCATAAAAATTTCGGGTATCGCTGCCATAGTTGGCAAAAGCGGGGTAATCCTTTATGGAGCGGGCTATCGTATCCGTCAGATGCCCTGACGGCGATACCGCCCCCACAAGCACGTCTGCAGCGGCATTGCCGCCCTCCATACCGCCATGCCATACATAGAGCAGCGCCTTCACGGCGCCATGGCACCACTCCTCGTCCACCCACGACATATCAATGATATTGGAAACGTTAAAGACCACCGCCACACGGGAAAAATATTTTGTCACGAGAGATATCATGGAAACTTCTTCCTTCGCCAGTCGAAAGCTTCCCTCCTCGTCCGCATTGTCCCTTTCCTCGCCCGCCGTTCTTCCCAGCACAATCACCGCCTTATCGGAAGCCTCTGCCGCCTCCTTTACCAACGCCTCACTAAGCGGCATTTCCTCCAGATGCCACGGCTCCGTCGTCCAGTCCTTATCCCGCTCGCAGACAGGATGGGCGGCTGTCCATGCTTTATAAATTTCCACCAGCTTCTCATTGAGCCGCACATGCGGGTGCTGCGAAAAACCGTCGATAAGGTTGGTTGTATATTCCACATTTACCAGACCGCCCGAACCGATTCCGCTCTTATAATAGTCGAGCTGTCCCCTGCCAAAGAGTGCCACCCTGTCCCTTTCGGTAAGCGGCAGCATACCATCTTCGTTTTTCAATAACACCGCGCCCTCTGCCGCCGCTCTTCTGCAAAAAGGCGCCAGCTCTAAAAGTGCTCCTTTTCTCTTTTCACGCTGCATACTCTTCCTCCTCCACTTTCCACCTGTTTCCCGTAAAAGTCTTCTACACCGTCTTGATACACTTAATAAAAACGTTTTTATTTTTGCCTAGTATAGCACGCGCACGGACACTTTGCAACCCATTCTTTTCCTCATTCCCCTCAGAAAAAAGACATGGTTACTCCACGCCTGCCGTCCGCATTTTGCGAAACAATCTTAGGAGCACCAGCACCGCGGCAATCGCCAGCACAAATTCCGCACAAAACTGCGCGTATGCAAGTCCATAGAGCGGAAAGAGATAGTTTAACAAATAAAGCGCAGGGATTTCCAAAATAATTTTTCTGAGTACGGCAAATACAAGCGCCTTCTTGCCCATGCCGCACGCCTGAAACACGCCCACCGCCAGAAAGTCCAAAGCCAAAAAGGGCAGCGCCAGACAAAAACCGCGCAGAAAACGTGTGCCGTAGGAAACAATGGCTTCATTTTTCATAAACATTCTGGTAAGCCCGCCCGCTCCCAGATAAAAGCCAAGCGTCGTAACACTCAGGAACGCGATAATCACTTTCAGGGCAAAGAAAATGGTCTGCTTCATGCGTCTGCCGTTGCCGCTCGCATAGTTATAGCTGACCAACGGCATAATCCCCTGTGAAAAGCCCATGGCAATGTTCATCGGCACCATATTGATTTTCTGCACAATTCCCATCGCCGCCACCGCGTCCGCCCCAAAGGATGCAGTGAAATTGTTTAATACCGTCATACCGGTCACATTCAGCAAATTCTGAATCGCCGCGGGAATCCCCACGCCGCAGACACCCAGCAGAATGGGCTTCTGAAAGGAAAACTTTGCAGGACTCACGCACACATACGTCTTCCCCCTCTTTATAAAAAGCAAGACAAAGAAGTATGCACATGCCACGCAGTTGGACAAAAAGGTGGCAAGTCCGGCTCCCTCCGCTCCCATATTAAGTCCCCACGGCAGAATAAAAACGGGGTCCAGCACAATATTCAAAAGACAGCCGCTCATGGTGCCAAGACTGGCGTGAAGCGAAGCGCCCTCCGCCCGCACCAGATAAGCCATCACCACATTTAAAATTGCCGGCGCCGCACCGAAGCTCACCGTCCACTTCAGATACTCTCCCGTGGCTGCCGCCGTACCGCTGTCCGCTCCCAGCATCAAAAGCAGAGGGGATTGGAACAATGTAAAAAAGACAGAAAACAAGATTCCGCTCACCAGCGCGCAGTAAAAACCAAACGCAGAGCTGCGGCGCACCGTATCGTAATCCTTCCTCCCAAGTGCGCGGCTCATCATGCTGGAGGAGCCGACTCCAAACAGGTTATTTACCGCATTAAACGCCAAGAGCACCGGCGCCGCCAGCGTTACCGCTGCATTCTGTACCGGGTCATTCAAAATCCCCACAAAATAAGTGTCCGCCAGATTATATATCACCATAACCAAAGAACTGATAATGGTCGGAACCGCCAGCTTCATGACCGCCTTCGGAACCGGTATTTTTTCAAACAATTGCGTTTTCTGCATATCTTCCATATTGCAAAACCAAGCCTTTCCGCCTTTGCGCAGACACGCAGGCAAATACTATTTTAGCACGCCGCCGTCAGGAAATCAATCCGGGACGTTTTTGAAAAGAGGGGTTGCTTGTGACGCTGCGTCATGAGGTATGATGGGCAATAGGAAGCGTTTAGACGGATTGAAAGCAGCGTGTACGGATTTAGGGTTGGGGTCAAATGGGAGGAAAGAATCTGCGCGCTCTCCATTGCACCAGACATTCCAATGAGCCTCTAAAACGAAAATCGTGTCAGCAATGGCTTCCACGATTTTTGAGTCTCATTTCCATGGTGCAAAAGTCGTTTGCACAGATTCTTCCCTCCCATTTGACGACGCCGCCTAAAGCAGTCTTTACACTTTTTGATGCGTTGTTTACAGCAGATTCTTGCACTCTTGACGCTGCTTTTTTACTACAAAGCTTTTAGAAAAAATACAACGTCTCGCTAATTGCCTACTATAAAACCTCAGTCAATTGCGAAACTCCCCTTTGCCAGTCCCGAATTGTGTAACTTGTGTGTTCTTACAGCAGACCCTTGATTACCGTTGGTACTTAGCTGCCGTATTTTGGCAGCTTACGTACCACTACGGTAATCTCGGAGCGAAAGCGCGTCTGCGTTAGAATATACAAGGTACACAATGACACTCGCATAATTACTGAATTTCGCAATTACCTAATAAAAAACCTTTCCGAAAGGAGCATCACACATGAACACAGCCATACAAGTCCGCGCTCTAAAAAAGAGCTACGGCACCACCACCATCCTCAAAGGACTCGATTTTGAAATTGCAAAAGGGGAAATCTTTGCCCTGCTTGGCGTGAACGGCGCAGGCAAAACCACTACGCTGGAATGTATCGAAGGACTGAAAAAATATGACAGCGGCTCCATCACCGTAAACGGAAAAACGGGTATCCAGCTCCAGTCCTCATCCCTGCCCGCCCACATCAGACCTATGGAAGCTGTGCGCCTCTTTGCCAAATGGAACAACAGCAAAGTAAATGACGCCGTCCTTGCAGCCCTTGAGATACCGGAATTTTCCAAAAAACAGTATCTGCAGCTCTCCACAGGGCAAAAGCGGCGGCTGCACCTTGCGCTTGCCCTTATCGGCAATCCGGATATTCTTTTTCTGGACGAGCCGACTGCAGGACTCGACGTGGAAGGCAGGGTGTCCCTGCACGACCAAATCCGCCGGCTGAAGGCAGAGGGCAAAACAATAGTTCTGGCAAGTCACGATATGGCGGAGGTGGAAACGCTGTGCGACCGGATTGCCGTTTTAAAAGAGGGCAGTATTGTGTTCTGCGGCACGGCTTCGGAACTGACCGAAAAGATGGGGCAAAAGTATTTGATTCACATAAAAACAAATCAAGGCACCTGCACTTATAAGACAGACAATATTGAAGACACCCTGCTTTCCCTGCTGGGCAACCTGAAGCAAAAGGGACTGCGCATATCGGATATTAAAGTGGACAGAGGCTCATTGGAAGAGCATTTTATGGAAATGGTAAGGAGGAAATAAAAAATGAGACATATCAACACCTTTTTGTACAGCGTGGCATTGCAGTGTAAGCTGGATATCCGGAGTAAATCTTTGCTGGTAACCTGCTATGCCGTTCCCCTTCTCTTCTTTCTTCTTATGGGCGGTATCTTTACCTCGGTCATGCCCGAAATGAAAGAAACACTGATACCGTCCATGATTGTGATGGGCGTATCCATGGGCGCCTTTATCGGACTTCCGCCTTCCCTGATTGAAACCTACGGGAGCGAAATCAAAAAAAGCTATAAGGCAAATGGCGTGCCTTTATTTTTGGGACTTGCGGCAATGTTTTTTTCCGCATTTTTCCATTTGATGATTATGTGCTGCATCATACTTTTTCTTGCGCCGCTTCTTTTTCACGCTGCGCCGCCGGCTGATTTTCCCTCCTTCTTCTTATCGCTTGCCATCTACACCGCCGGTTCGCTGGGTATAGGAAGTGTTTTGGGATTATTCGTAAAAAATCAGGCAAAAATGACTATGATTTCACAGCTTGTATTTTTACCGTCCATCATGCTTTCCGGTATTATGTTTCCGTTAACGCTTCTCCCAAAAGCGCTCAGCCTGACGGGCAAAATCTTTCCTGCCTTCTGGGGATACCTGCTTTTGCAGGACGGCGGACTAACATTTACAAATTTTATTTACCTGCTGCTTCTGTTTTTTGCAGCGCTTCTCCTGTGTGGAATCAAAACCCATACCATGAAATCTTTTTGAAAAACTTACCATAATATTTTTTTCTTCTATGCCAATACTAACATCAAGATAAGTGATAACAACACACTTAATGCGGAAAACAGTCTCCGATTACGGATACGCTGTGCAGTAATCTCCGGGATAAGTGGTTATTATCCACTTATCTTGAAGATAGATTGCAAGCAGAAGTCTTGTAAAAAAACAAAAGCGTTTGGAGGTGAAAAAGAATGGCAAGCAACAAGACGAATAGAGTAGAAGTTCCTGAAGCTAAGGCAGCTCTGGACCGTTTCAAAACTGAAGTTGCTTCTGAACTTGGCGTAAACTTAAAGGAGGGTTACAATGGTGACCTGACTTCTAAGGAAGCTGGTTCTATCGGCGGCGAGATGGTTCGTAGAATGATTAAGAAGCAGGAAGAATCCATGAAATAAGAAGAAAACAAAACGGCGGGAGGCACTTTTTAAAAGTGCCTCTCCTGTTTTATAACAAATTTTCTTTTTTCATATACATTTCCATTTTGTCTTCATACATCCGGTTATCCGCCTCTGCAATCAGGGCATCCGGACTTTGTCTGCCGTCAACGCGCCACACAAAGCCCAGCGCCATCATTGCATCCGACTTCTTCATATCCTCCCTGACAAGCTCCACGCGCTTTAACAGCTCTTCCTCCGAAATCCCCTCACACAGAACGAGAAATTCATCACCGCCCACGCGGAATAAATCGTATTCCCCGAATTCCCTTTCCAGACATTCACTCGCACGGATTAAAAGCTCATCCCCGGCGCCATGACCTTTGGTGTCATTGGCTTTCTTTAACCCCATCACGTCGCAGTACAAAAGCCCAATGCTTTTTTCCGGCTTTATTTTGGCAATCGCCTCGTTCATGGCATGGCGGTTTCCGATTCCCGTAAGCTGGTCTAAAAAGCACAATTCTTCCAGCCTTCTGACCAGATTCCGGCGCCGCAGAACCGAAACCAGAAAATATCCGAGCGTCTGCAGCATGTGTGTAATATGGTATAAAAATTTCTCCGGCGGATTATCCACGCCATAAAAACCGATAATCTTTTTTTCACTGATAATAGGACTTACCACCAGCGACCGTATATTCTGCGGCTTTAAATATTCATACACATCGGGGTCTGTTTCCCTGATATTTTCCACATTGCCGATAATAACACTTTCCCCGTTTGCAAACCTCTGATACCACAGCGAAACCACCTCCACAGGTACTGCCTGCAGATTCTCTTTTTGCGGCTCAACGCCGTTTGCACACCACTCGTATGTATTTTTGCAGGTGCCGTTCTCCATATCCTCAAAAATATAGGCGCGCTCACTGTTAAAAAACTGCCCGATATACTCCATCAGCACTTCTATGGACTGCTCCGGCGTAGGCGCGGACAGCGCAATCCGCAGCCCCTCGTTAATCATAACCTCATTCTGCTCATATTCTTTTCCCAGCCTGCCCCAGTCGCCAATATTTACGGCAAGCTCAAAGCGGTATCTCCTGCCGTCCGCTTCCATCAGCGTATTTTTCAAAAGCAGCTTCTTGCCGATAACCGGTCTGTAACATACCTCTTCCAGGAATCTCCCCTGCTCCAGCTTTTCATTGCTGCACGCGGCACAGGGCATCAGGCTTCCCGAAATCACCTCATAGCACTTTTTTCCTTTTATCTCTTCCAGAGACTGCAGTCCGTGCAGTTCCCGCGCCAGACGGTTCATGTAAACCAGTTCATGACTGTCTATATCCGACACGTATACGATTTCATTCAGTTCCTCATAAAATTCCCATATTTTCCGTATCTCGTCAAACGCTGTTTTTTCCATCAATTTCCTCTTACTCCTCGTGTCTCGCCTTTTTATGTATTATATATTCCCGTTTCCATGTTGTCTACCCATAGAGATATTTGATGAGATTTTAGCGAAAATTGTCTACACCTTAAAGGATGCAACCGTCCGGTTAAGCAGCCCGCTCAGCCGAAACAGCTCCTGCATCTGTGAAAGAACCGCCTCCGCATTTTCATTGGAATTGTCCGCCGATTGCTCCATATCCTGCATATGCCCTGCAATCTTTTCCACAAGCGCCGCAATGGCATGTATCGATTCGCTGATGCCCTCCATGCTGGTGCTCATCTCCTGCGAAGCGCTTCCCAGCTCGCCTGAAATGCCGCTGTAAAACGCCGCATCCTGCTCATACATCTTTGCCAGCTCCGTCATGCCGCGGTAATCCTTCATCACCTTTCCGTTCATGAAGTCGAGCAGCTTCGCCGAGCTTTGAGAAAGCGCTGATACATTCTGCACCACATCATCCGTCACCTGCCGTATCTTATCCACTGCCTGTCTGGAATTGTCCGCCAGACTGCGGATTTCCTCCGCCACAACGGCAAAGCCCTTGCCCGCATCTCCGGCGCGCGCCGCTTCTATGGAAGCATTCAGCGCAAGCAGATTGGTCTGTGAACTGATGGACAGGATTTCTTCCGCAAGCGTATGAATCTCCCGCACCTTCTGACTGTCTGCAATCGCTCCCTCCAGCTCTTTCTTGGTCTCCTGATAAAGTGTAACTGCCTCTGTTCCCGATATTTCAGAGGTCTCATACTGCTTTTTGGCGCGACGCATGATGTCGGCTGACTGTCCCGCCGCCTCTCCTGCTTTTCCCGCCACCTTTTCTATCATGCCGCCGAGCGCCTCGCCGGTATCCTTTATGCGCTCCGCCAGTTTTCCAGCCTCAAGCGTCTGTTCCATCACATCGCCTGCCGATTCGGCGATATCACTGATATCCCTTGAGAGCGCCGTCATCTTCACGGAAGTATCATCCGCAATCATGTTGATGCTCTCCGCCTCCCGCTTGGTATTGAGAATAATGCCCCGAATCTGCTGTTTTACTTCCACGGTCGCCGTCCGAATCTGTTCCGTTTCGTTTTTATATTCCTTGGGAATCCCTTTCTGCACCACAATATTTTCCGAAAAATCCCCTGAGGCAAACTGTTTTAACATCTGCACGGGCGCTAACGTCCTGCCAATGATGCCCGTCATAAAGACCACCACAACCGCAATTACCACAAGGGCAATCATTGCCGCCACCGCAATCATGGCTGTAAGAGAATTTCTCACGTTTGCAGTAGGCGCCGCCACACCCAGCATCCACCCGCTTCCGCTGATTTTCTCCGCCGCAAAGTAACACGCCGTGCCATCGTAATCCGTAAGCTTCACCACACTGCCTTCCCCGCCGCCTAACAGGGCTTCCAGCTTCGGCAGGATATCCGAAACGGCTACCGCCGTGGTTTCGGTGGGTTCATAATCTTTGTTTCTGTGTGCCACATAATGTCCGCTGCTGTCCACAAGAAAGCCATACACTCCATCCGCATAGCCGATGCTCCCCGTCAGGTTCGTCACGGTTCCCAGCGTCACATCCAGACCGATAACCGCTTCCAGCTTTCCGTCTATGTATACCGGCGAAGCAATGGTCGTGCACATCTGATTGGTGAGCACATCCCAGTAGGGGTCCGTCACTATGGTTCTCCCTGCTTCTGCCGCCTGTTTGTACCATCCTCTCTGGACGGGGTCATAGCCCTCCGGTATCGCCGCCTCCCTGTTTGACTGAATAAAATCGCTGTTTTTCGTGCCGCAGTACAGGTTCAAAAGCTCCGTCCTGTCAGCCGCATGGGCATCTAACGCCGCCTGAATAAAATGCAAATCGGTGTCACCTGATGCCTCAATGCTGTTTGCGGCTCCCTGCGCCAGCATCTTTTCATTTTCTATCCATGTATTAATCTCTTCCGCATACTTGCCCGCATTGAGCTGCAGGGCCTCTGTCTGGTCCTGTATCAGACGCCTGCCGGCGACCGCCGCAATCCCCGCCGTCGTAAACAGAATGCTTGCCGCCACAATACAGATAACGCTGATAGTCAGTCTCCCCTTTATCGTTCGTCCCATGATGCATCTCTCCCTTTTAGCCGGTTTTGTTATTTATACTATTTTATCTTAGCATGATTTGAGGGAAATTCCTCTTTATGGGATAATTCGCACATATTGCGGGATATTTTGTGTCATTTCGCGATTCGCTATGTATCAAAATAGTAAGAAAAATACGCTTTTCGAAACTCTGCTATTTTATTTTTGGGTATATAAATCCGGCTGCCGTTGTCCATATGAATCTCTTCCTTCTCCACAACGGCAATATGCTGCATGTTCAAAATAAACGAACTGCCGCAGCGGCAGAACTGCGGAAACCTCTCCAAAATTCCATACAGCTCACCACCCGTCATCCGAACCCGCAAATCCATCTCTTCCAGATGAATCACCTGATAATTTTTCTGCGTTTCGCAGTAAACAACCGCAGCCGGACTAAACTGGCGGATACCTCCTGCAACCCGGATTACAACAAAATCCTCCGCAGCCTTTTGCAGCGCTTCAAAAGCAATGTCCATAGCATGAAAAAACTTTTCCTTCTTTACCGGCTTTACAATATACTGCAGCGCATCAACCTCATACGCCTCCAGTGCGTATTCCGGCGAAGTAGTCAAAAAAATAATAGGCGCCTTTACGCCCAGCCGCCTTAACTCAAAAGCCGCCTCCAGTCCGGTTTTTCCCGACATAAAAATATCCAGAAGCAGGATATCGGGGCTTTCCCGCTTTTTGCTGACTGCCGCAAGTAACGCCTCCCCGCTCTCATATCTGTCTATAACATATTTTTCGTTTCTTTTTTCCCTTCCATATGCTGCAAGCAGCGCCTCCACCCTGTTAAGCTCTGCCGCCACATCATCGCATAACGCTATCCTGTACATAAAACCCCTTCCCCCTTTATGGCTGCTGCCTGCATTTTAACGCCGCCCGCGGCAGGCAGAATGCTGTTCCTGCAGCCGCAGATACCAGCTATAGCCGTCAAATACCAGACTTTCACTGCCCTCCGGTGCAAAATAGCAGCGTGCATTCTCCTCAAAATACCGGCGCACCGCCGCAAGATTCTCCCCCTTTTCCTCCACCGCCGCTATCACATTGGACTGCAGCAGCATAAAGCGCACAAACTGCTCTCCCGACATTTCACAGCGCAGCGCATAATCCTCCTGAAAAAGGATTTCGAAATGATATGGCTCCGTATCATCCTTCGTCCATATCTTTTCCTTTCGCGGCGGTTTGGGAAAACGCTTTAGGTAATCCTTCTCATACCAGTCCGCAAAGGCAGGATTGCCGTCCATCCTGCCGGATATCCAAAAATCATAAATAAACAGGATGCCGCCTTTTTGCATCACACGCTCCATACATGACAGAAATCTTTTTTCATCCACCCAGCCCGTTACGCCTGCTGCCGTCACAATGTCATAGGTGCCTGGCTCTGCCTCGATTTCCTCCGCTCCCGCGCACACAAACCTATAGCCTTCATCCGTGTAAAGGGCGGCAGCCGCCCGTACCATCTCCTCCGATATATCCACGCCTGTCACCCTGTCGCAGACCATGCGCAGCGCTTTAGTGGACAGGCCCGCACCGCACCCCACATCCAGACCGTTTTGGTAGTGCCGGGGCAGCTTCTTTGTCAGCCGCTCCATCACCTGCACATGCAAAAAAGGTCTGTCCTTTGCATAGCCCTCCGCTATACGCCTGTAGTCAAAAGACAACTTATGCATCTGTGGGGAACCCTCCTCTGTTTTGCTTTCCTCTCTGCCGTTTATTGGTAGACCACACCCTTCGCCAGCTCCTCCGCTCTCTCCTTGCCGCAGAAACGCTCTACAATGGCAAGGGCAAACGGAATCGCCGTTCCCATCCCTCTTGAGGTAGTGACATGTCCGGAAACCTCCACCGGCTTCGTGCTCACCTTTGCACCGGCAAGCTCCTTTTCAAATCCGGGGTACGCGCAGGCATTTCTACCCTCCAGATATCCCCTGTGTCCGAATATACTGGGCGCCGCACAAATAGCAGCTATGCATCTGCCCGCCTTGTAAAATGCATCAAGCTTCTCCATAAGCGGAGCACATGCCTCTAAATTGCGCGTGCCCGGCATACCACCCGGCAGTACCAGCATATGAAGCCCGTCAAAATCCACTTGCCGCAAAGTCATATCCGCTTTCACCGTGATACCGTGGGAGCCTGTCACAAAGCAGGTATCTTCATCTTCTTTTGTAACGGCAGCCATCACCACTTCCATTCCTGCCCTGCGGCACAAATCGACTACCGTAAGCGCTTCGATTTCCTCAAATCCTTCTGCCAAAAACACTGCGATTCTGCTCATATCATCCCTCATTTCTACGCACACCTTTCCATGAAAATACTTTATGTAATTGCAAAACTCCTATTGTCAGTCCCGAATTGTGCACCTTGTATATTCCATAGCAGACTCTTAAAAAACGTCAGTGCCAAAGTCATGCGGGCATGACTTGCGAGGTATTTTCGAGCTTAGCACTGCTACGTTTTTTATGAAGCGAAAGCGGGTCTGTGTTGGAATATACAAGGTGCACAATGACACTTGCATAATTACTGCGTTTCGCAATCACTATCTTCATTTTACCGCCAAGCCGTCCTTTTGTCCATCTGCTTTTGCTCCCTACGTCATTCTGAACCCCTCCTTTTTTACGTTCATTTTGTTTTTAATCCTCCTTCTGCTAATTTTTGCCTAAAAAAGCACTTGAGACTTTCCTCAAGTGCATCGCAAACCCTATGAAATTATAAGCCATACTTGTTATCAGGAATTTTGAACAGCCGCAATCCAATGATATATTCTGATAGCAGTTGTCACTGCATACTTTCCGAATCTCTCATGTACCCCTAACTGCAATACTGTTATGCTGAATCCCTTATTTATGTTTATTGGCTGGTCTTCCGATTCCATCATTACTCTAGCTCCACAAGATAAAGCTTCACCCTGTTCTCTATCACGGCACTGATTTCTTCTATGCTCTTATCTCCCGTAAAATAAAGCTCCGCTTCCTCCTCGATAATGGCAAGAACCTGCTCCGTCCTGTAGGACGCGGGTTTTGTATTGGCAAGGCACTCCCAGAACTTTTCCTCTATCCCTTCCGGAAGCTCCGGTCTGATAATATAGCGCCCGTCACTTGTCATCGTATTATGATAATAATCATACAGGTATTCCTCCACGCTTTCTTCCAGCGCTCCCTCATGCACCGGCATAAGTCCTCCCTGTGTTACCAGCTTCTGATTTTCCTCCTCCAAAAGGAACCGGATGAACTGCCATGCACCTTCCTTGTGTTCCGAATCAGCGTTTATGGCAACCGAACTCATATCCAGCCGGTTTACCATGCCTTCTTCCGAAGGATAGCCTGCCAGTACCATGCCCTGCTTCTCCGCTTCCCGTTCACGCCATGCCATATCGGAAAAACCATATATGTACCCAAAGCCGGCTATCTCCTCCCAGCCCATGTTTCTTTCCGTCAGTCCATACTGCCCGCAGACCCGCAGTATCTGTTCCCAAAGTTCCCCGCCAAAATCGCAGGTTTTTCCTTCCCAGTCCACCATGCCGTAAAAATCATCTGACATCCCCAAAAAATACTCTAGCAGATAGACCGGGGTATAATTTATCATTTTATTAAAAACTGCCTGTCTGTCATAGTTTTCCATGTTGTCCAAAAGAACTTCTACACCGGTCTGCCCGTTACCGTCCAAAAAGGACTCCCTGATGTACATGCTCCTGACATACATCTCATATCCGGCACTGTATATGCCATCCGCCATGCCATGACTCTGGAACGTTTCAGGATAGTAATCCTCTCTGCCTATTCCCGCCTGCGCCAGATAAGGTTCCAGATTCTCAAGACCGCCTTTTTCCGCCAGTACATTCATGTCTGTCACGGCATCCGCTGCAATCAAATCCGGCGCCTTCCCTGCCGCAATCTCCATATCGTTGCGCGCCTGAAAGTCCCAGCCATATTCCCCTGCACATTCCTCTAAAAACACATGGTATTCCCTGTTTTCTCTGTTAAACTCTGCCACAATCTGCTTTAAGCCGGCATTGGCAGATAATACTCTGAAGACCAGAGGGGTTTTCCCCATTTCCTCAGGGTTTACTTTCTTTAAGCCCACCACATAATAAGTATCCCCGTCACTTTCTATCTACTCTAAAATACCGTCCTCCCCCATACCGGCAGCAAGCCAGAACCTGTCGCCCCGCGGACTGTAGGAAGTGCCGTTCCATTTCATGTGCCAGCTTTTCTCCCCGCTTTTCATGTCAATGTCATAAGCCCCGGTCCGGTCTACCACAAGGATTTCCCGCTCTGTTCCTGTCCCTATGCCGACACAGTCTGATATCATGCAGGCGCCTGACAACGTACTGCTCTCCACGTCCAGCGTTTTCAATACTGCACCGCTCCCGCTTTCCATGGCAAGGACAATGCTGCCTTCCCGCGACTCACAGAGACTTATAATTCTTTCTTCCGCATACAGCGTATTCTCTTCGTTTCCTTCCGTGTCCAGCACTGTCAGCTTATCAAGGTTGTAAGCATAGAAGTTTTCCCCGTCCATGTACAGCTTCCGTCCGGTAAAAACTGCCGGTACGTGCTCCAGAAGCAGTTCCCGCTCCCCCCTATCCTCGTGGTAACACAATAACTGCCCCTCTTCATTTTTCAGGAACCAGATTCGTTCCCCTTCAAGGTACTGTGCCCCGAGTATGGTCTCCGCTGACTGTAAGGAAAAGTTTGGCGCTTCTTCTGTTATTTCAAAATCGTACCGTCCTTCTTCCGCAATACTGCCAGCCTGATTTTTCCCGGCGCTCTCATTTTCTTTTCCGCTACAGCCTGTCAGCGACAAAACGGCAGATAACAACAGACAGAACCATTTTCTTTTCGTCATAGTCAGTCCTCCTTGCGCATTTTTGTTTACATCTGAATCTTGCAAGGGGTGGCATTCAGCCGCCCGCTTTGTCAATGGGTCATGGAGTGTTGTTCTGATATTTTTTCCGAATGGGTTCCTCTTACATCTTTACAGATATTACATATATGTGAGTAATGCTGCCATATGACAGTATAAGTGCATGTCGCCAAAATGGGCTCACCGTTCGGCTTATTGGCTACCCACACGGGATGCGTGGATGTGGTTGAATATGTGTAATCCGCTACTACCTTAACATCCGTGTGCTTACACACGTCAGGGTCCACTGCCGCCGATGCCACCATCCCCACACTTCCTGCCAAAATCATCACTGCTGTTAATAATGCCACAATCTTCTTCATTGCCTTTACCCTTTTCCTTTCCTGCCGCAGCTTTTCAAATCCTCAATCACATCTCCTGCGGCAGATGCGTGTATATCCCATTTGGGGATTCTACATTTACAGCTACAGCTTATGTTCCCAATGGAATCACCCCCTATTGCATTTTTCCAAGTGGTCTTCGCAACCCTTTCATCTTCTACTTATTTAATATTATAACACGGTTTATTAACGTTCACAATAATTGCACTATCTGCCTGTTTTTTCAAACCTCTCTTGTTTTCAAGGAAAAAAGCGGTATAATAAAAGTAGATGTATCTGCAAAGGAGAGTCCTCATGGAAATCGAACGCAAATTTACCATAAAACACCTTCCCGACAATTTAGACCTTTATCCTGTTCACACCATTGAGCAGGCTTATTTGAATACAGACCCCGTTATTCGCATCCGCAGGGAAGATGATGAGTTTTATATGACCTACAAAGGACAGGGCATGATGACCAGAGAAGAGCATAATCTTCCGCTAAACAAAGAGTCCTACTACCATCTTCTCACCAAAGCGGACGGCAATATCATTACCAAAAAAAGATACTTGATTCCTCTGCTCCATCCGCAGTTTGCGGCAGGCGGTTCCAAGCCGCCCGAGGATTATTCCCTCACCATCGAGCTGGATGTGTTTGAACCGCCCTTTGCACCGCTGATTCTTGCGGAAGTAGAATTTGGCAGCAAAAATGCGGCAGAAACATTTCTGCCGCCCGACTGGTTCAAGGAGGACGTTACATACAACGCCTCCTATCACAATTCCTATTTAAGTATGCGCAAACTGTGACGCCTGTTTGCCGCACGCACAGCTTATCTGCTATACAGCCTGCACAGCCTGCCAATCCGTTCGGCAAGCGCTTTTGTGCAGGCATCTTTTTTCATCCGCCACTTCCAGTTGTAGCCCAGCGTGGAAGGCGTATTCATGCGCGCCGCACCCCCAAGGCACAAGTAATCCTGCATGGGAATCATGGCGGTATCCGCCACGGAAGAAATGGCTGCCCGAATAAACACCCAGCCGGCTTCCGGCTCTTCTTTTTTTATCCCCAGATAGGTATCTGCAAACTCTCTGACAGGCTCAGCCAAAGACGCATACCAGCCCAGCGTGGTATCGTTATCATGCGTGCCGGTATACACCACGCAGTTCTTCGTATAATTGTGCGGCAGGTAAGCGTTATGCACGCCGGAGTCAAAGGCAAACTGCAGGATTTTCATGCCCGGATAGCCTGTTTTCGCCACCAAATCCAGCACACTCTGGGTCAAAAAGCCCAAATCCTCCGCAATCACACGTTTTTCGCCGAGCTCCCTCTTCATCACTTCAAACAAATCGTAGCCCGGTCCCTTGCACCATCTGCCTCCCTCTGCCGTCGTATCCCCGTAGGGAACCGCCCAGTACTCGTCAAATCCCCTGAAATGGTCAATTCTTACAATATCGTACAACTCATAGCAGCAGGCTATCCGCTTCATCCACCATGCATAGCCCGTGCGCTTATGATACGCCCAGTCATACAGCGGATTGCCCCAAAGCTGCCCCGTCGGGGAAAACGCATCGGGCGGGCAGCCTGCAACCGCTGACGGCATACCCTTATCGTCCAGCAGGAACAAATCGGGATTTGCCCATGTATCCGCACTGTCAAATGCTACATAAATCGGAATATCACCCACAATCTCAACGCCGTTTTGATTGGCATATGCCTTCAAAGCCTTCCACTGTGTAAAAAATTGATACTGTTCAAAGCGGTAATACGCCAAATCAGCGGCATATTTTTCCCGGTATGCCTGCACCGCCTCCGGTCTGCGCAGCCGGATATCTTCCTCCCACTCGCAAAATGACACGCCGCCAAAGCTGCTTTTCACCGCCATA
Source organism: uncultured Lachnospiraceae bacterium (assembly GCA_910578335.1). Lineage (GTDB taxonomy): Bacteria > Bacillota > Clostridia > Lachnospirales > Lachnospiraceae > Acetatifactor. The sequence goes on from CAJTPU010000015.1 coordinate 66,451, forward strand.
AACAGTGCATAGTCCTCCAGCCAGTCCCTGTTTTTTTCCACAAATGCACAATATGCCGCATCGCTTTCAAGGCTCCCCGCCGCCGCTGCTCTTTCGAACGCCTTATGCAGCAGCGGGAAGCGCGCAAAGTACATTTTTTCATAATCCACATATTCCTCGCTGCCTCCAAAGTCGCAGGCGTCGCACTCCTCCCTCGTCAGAAAGCCCTGCTCGATAAACTTTTCCAAATCTATGTAGTAGGGATTACCTGCAAAGGTAGAAAAGGACTGGTACGGAGAGTCCCCGTAGCCCGTTGCCCCCAGCGGCAGAATCTGCCAAAGCTTCTGCCCCGCTTCCCTCAGAAAATCCACGAAAGCATACGCCTCTTTGGAAAATGTACCGATACCGTATCGGGAAGGCAGACTCGATACCGGCAGTAAAATACCGCTCTTTCTCATAATTGCTCTTTTCCTTTCTCTTATCTCCGTTTTCTATCCTTTGCCACGATTTGAATAAACAAGAGCAGACACGCCAGACTCAAAAGCACGCCCTGCCATACGCCCTGCACGGTATAATGAAGCCTTACCGTATGCTGTCCCTGCGTCACCGGTACTGCTATCATGGCATCCGCAAACTTTTCATATGCCGTCTCCACACCGTCCACATATACGCTCCACCCCGGCTCTGCCGGCACGGATAAAATCAGTAATCCGTCCTCTTTTGCACTGACTGTTCCAGTCAACTCGTTTTCGATACGCGTGTCGGCATCAAAGGGCTGCTCTCCTAAAACGGCAAGCGCTTCTGCAAGCACCTCCGTATCCAGCCTGTAAATCCGAATGCTGATGCTCTCATCTTCTCCCGCTTCCAGTGTAAACTGCTCTCCGGCAGAAAAATACCCCAAATCCAGCAGACACTCATCACTGCCTTTCAGCTCCGTGGTTTCCCCGCCCCTTGTCAGCACAAAATCTTCCTCGGGCTTCTTCAACACAACGCCATACAGATGTCCGTCCGTCTCCACGGTAACTCTGATACAGCTTCCGTCCGTCTCCGCTTCCCGTCCGCTGATACCGGAAAACAGGACTTCTCCGCAAAGCCGCTTTGCCATGGTATTTTGAAGCACAATACCGTTGCCGGTATGCTCCCCCGCAGCTTCCAACTCCTCTGTCAGCTCTCTTGACAGCACAAACCCCAGCGTCAGAGCGTACCGGTTACGGTAGACATAAGTGTCACCGCTCCTGTCAACAAACTCATATAAGGAAGCATCCGTCAGCTCTCCTTCTGAAAAAGTATATTTTATACCCAAAAGGGCACTGGTAAAAGGCGTAGCCCCCCTGCTGTAGTAGGATACCTTATTCCCTCCCATCCCCAGCGCTTTATAATAGTTCTTTACACTGCCGTTCACCGTGGAGGAAAATACGGAAGCAGAAGGATACCGGCTGAGCGTTCCGTCATTTTTCGTCATCTGGTCTGCACTTTCGAACCGATATACCCCGTTGTCCTGTGCCGCAACGGCGGCAGTAAGCTCACGGTACTCTGCCGCACGCTCTAAATAAGCCTCCCTCTCCACGACGCGAAGGCTTGTGTCTTCCATATTGACTATCGCTTCCGCCGCTGCCAGTACCAGAACCGCCCATTTTCCGCAGCGTGCCAGCTTTTTTAGGGATTCTTTTCCCTGCAGGCGCTTTTTTAAACATATGCCGAAAATCACATACAGCAGCAAATATCCCGCCAGAAAAATCCATGTACAGGTCATGACTTCAACAGTCAATCCATCCGTTGTCACAAACAAGCCGCAGGCGGCAAGCAGCAGCACGCCGCAAAAAGCGCCTGCCATCCGGCGGCTGTCGCGATTCTCCCCATTGCGGTGTACCGCCTCATAGCACATAGTCAAAATCACAAAAATGTAGAGAAAAGACTGCCTTGCGGGAAGGGAATCCGGATAATTGAAACCGTGCCAGACAAAATCCGCCATATTGACGGAAAACCCAAACAGTAACACCGCTAAAAGCAGAAAATGCCCAATCTTTTGCTTCCAAGAGATTTTTTTATGAAAAAAGTATACCGGCACCAGCACAAACGCCAGCACCCCGCAATAAATATTGGGCCAGTGGTCAAGCCCCCGCTCCGTCGGAAGCATTGCCACATGCCTTGCAAGTACTTCCAATATATTGAAGTATACCGTAAATTTCTTTGGAAAACTGATATTGTGAAATTCCGTCACATGCATGGCATGCATCACCGGAATCAGCAGCACGCCCGCCATTCCTCCTGCAAGCAGGGAAAAAATGCCAAACCGAAACACCGCCCGCACCTTTTTTCCAAAAGACAATCCGTTGGTAAAAAGCAGCATGATAAAATACAGCACCAAAAAGATGCACAGCATAATGGACAAGTAGTAATTGGTAAAAATCGAAGCGCAAAGGGAAATACAATACATTTTGTACCTGCCGTTTTTTACCAGCTCCTCCAGCCCCAGAATCACAAAGGGCGCCAGCCACAAACAGTCCAGCCACATATGATTCCAGTTGTAGGCGGCAACAAAACCTGACAAGGCGTAAAATACGGAAAACCACACGATTTGTATATCCTTGGTCTGAAAACGCCGGCTTGCATAAAAGGCAAATGCCGCCCCGCACAGCCCGATTTTTATCACGCAGAAAAACGTCATATACTCAATCAGAAGCGACTGCGGGCACAGACCGGCAAGCCAGTAAACAGGACTTGCCAGATAGTAAGCATAGACGGAAGTAAAATCCGAACCAAGTCCGACATACCAGGAATATCCAAGGCTCTCCCCCTCCCGCAGCTTGCGTGCAAACTCCGTCAAAAAGGGAACATACTGGTGATACATATCGGAAAACATAAAGCTTTTTGAGCCAAAGGGAAAAATACCCCTGAAAATGAAAATACCCAAAAGCCCAAAAAACGGAATGCAAAAGGAAAGCAGATAAATATTGTTTAATTTTTTGATAACGGCTTTCATTTCTCTACTTTCTCCTATGACGGATTCGGGTGTCAAAAGACCCTAATCCTACGATAAAAAGGCGCGAAACCTGAACTATTGTTCCGTTTCACGCCACCGGATGCGGTTGGTGGGACTCGAACCCACACACCTCTCGGCATAAGAACCTAAATCTTACATGTCTGCCAATTCCATCACAACCGCATTTGCACGTCGCAAAAGCACACGCTTACAGTATAACCTCTCCCCAAAGCATTTGTCAAGAACGTTGCTCCTCGCCGATGCGGCAGATGATTTTTTTATATATCCGCCCAAGAAAATACACACTAAGCGCCATGGACATCAGCTCTGCGATGGGAAACGCCCACCATATATTAGAAACCTTTCCCGTGAGGGATAAGAGATAGGCTACCGGAAGCAGTACGAAAAGCTGTCTTGCCACGGACACTATCATACTGTAGACGCCATTGCCCAGCGCCTGAAATACGCTTCCGACCACGATACAGAAGCCGGCAAACAGAAAGCTTAAGCAAATTGTGCGGAGCGCCGGCACACCCACTGCCAAAAGCTCCGGCGTGGCATTAAAAAGCATAAGAAGCTGTCCGGGGAGCAACTGCATAACCAATAGCCCCACCAGCATAATCGACACCGCATAGGTCACGCTGAGCTTCATTGTTTTGATTACCCTGTCCCGCCTGCCTGCGCCGTAATTGTAGGCAATAATCGGCACCATACCATTGTTGAGTCCAAATATCGGCATAAAGACAAAGCTCTGCAGCTTGAAATACAGACCGAATACCGTCTGTGCCACGCCGTATGCCGCCAGTATCAGGTTCATGCCGTAAGTCATAACGGAGCCGATTGCCTGCACCACAATCGAGGGCGCACCCACTGCGTATATCTGTTTCATCGTGGAAAGCTCCGGTCGGAAGCCCTTCATCTGCAGCTTTACTTCATGGTTAAAGCGGAAATGACAGAATACAGCCGCCGCCGCTGCAATTATCTGTCCCGTCACGGTTGCAATCGCCGCTCCCGCCGCCTCCATGCGGGGAATCACCCCGGGGATGCCGAAAATCAGAATCGGGTCTAAAATAATATTGGTAATTGCACCGATTCCCTGTGTAAACATGGTATAGATTGTCTTTCCTGTTGACTGCAGCATCTTTTCAAAAATTGTCTGTATAAAGATACCGGCGGAACAGATACAGCAGATTGACAGATAGGACACGCCGTAACGCCTCACCTGCTCCACATCCGTCTGACTTGCCATAAACGCTCTTATCAGCGTCATCCCTATCAGCAGGAAAAGCAGATAACAGACAATGGCGGAAAACACGCCGTTTCCAGCCACGCGGTTTACCTTGTCAAAATTTTTCTCCCCAAGGGACTTTGACAGCAGCGCGTTGACGCCGACGGACGTACCCACGGCAACCGCTATCATAAGACTCTGTACCGGAAAAGCAAGGGATACTGCGCGCACTGCATACTCGTTGACCTGTGCTACAAAAATACTGTCTACAATATTGTAGAGTGCCTGTACCAGCATGGAAATCATCATAGGCAGGGACATACTGATTAACAGCTTGTTAATCGGCATAACCCCCATTTTGTTTTCTTTTACTTCCGCAATATTTTCTTTTGTTTCCATAAATCATCCTCCATTTCCGGCAGCTTCCCACATCAAATTTCTGCACAAAAAAAAGACCTTACAGCCTTACTTAAAAAGCAAACCTCTCCGAAAAGCAAATTTCGGAATTCTATCAATACCAAGCAGTAACCTGCTAAATGAAGCACGGGGGATTCGAACCCCCGACAACCTGATTAAAAGTCAGGTGCTCTACCGACTGAGCTAGTGCTCCGCAATGTAAACTGGGCTAGCTGGATTCGAACCAGCGAATGCAGGAGTCAAAGTCCTGTGCCTTACCGCTTGGCGATAGCCCATTATATGACGCCAACCTCATCTCACCGCATCCGAAAATAACAAAGGTGGATAAAGGGATTCGAACCCTTGGCCTCCAGAGC
>CAJTPU010000015.1:71423-96283 GCA_910578335.1 uncultured Lachnospiraceae bacterium
CTAACCAACTGCGCTATACCCACCATATACGGAATCCCGGACTCCGACTGTGCTCGAAGGGATTCGAACCCCCGACCCACGGCTTAGAAGGCCGTTGCTCTATCCAACTGAGCTACGAACACATGCGATGCAAAACTGCACCGACGAATGATATTGTAACGTATCGTGGTAAGATTGTCAACACTTTTTTACAATCGCATGCCGCGATACCGGTTAAAGCAGGCATAGATTTCCTGCTCTCTGGGCGCAGCCAGATTGATTGGCAGATAGGCGCCCTCGCACACCGCCTCCAGCCCTTTTTCCGCTGTCAGCTTCGAAAGCATACTTACAGCCTCCCTGACGGTTCTCTTTCCGTCAAAAAGATGAAGCTGGGCATATTTTAAGAGATACCCCAGCGCACCGAGCTGCTCTGTATCCACAAGCTGCTCCACATAGCGCATGTCAATGGTTTCTTTATTGACCAGAATGCCGTCGAGTCCCATGGTCTTTATTTTCAGGCGGTCATTTTCCCATACTGCCCTGTCGCTTTTCGGGCATCTTGCAAAAGAAGGGCGCTCATAAGGCGGCGCCTCCTTTGCCGCAGCCCGAAATGCTTCCGCTTCCTTTTTGGCAAATTCCGTTATGTCTACCGGACGATAGTTATCCATCTGTATGATGCAGTCCGCCTTAAAAAAGTAGGAACCGGAGCTGCCCGCCACAAGCACAGTGGACATGCCCTCCTTCTCATAAAGCTCCCGCACTCTGTCGATAAAAGGAATAATCGGCTCCTTGCTGCGGTTTACCACCCGCTGCATCAGCTCATCACGTATCATAAAATTGGTCGCGCTGGTGTCCTCGTCAATCAGCAGAAGTTTTGCTCCCGCTTCCATTGCTTCCACCACGCCCGCCGCCTGTGAAGTGCTTCCGCTGGCGTCCTCCGAATAAAACGACTTCGTATCCTTGCCGTTGGGCAGATTTCTGATAAACATGGAAATATCTGCTTTTTTAACGCTCCTGCCATCCTCCGCGCGGATTTTTACCGCCGTATCCTGCGTTATGACATACTCCCTGCCGTCTCCGGCAATATGGTTATAAACCCCTCTCTCTATGGCTTCCAGCAAGGTGGATTTGCCATGGTAGCCGCCGCCGGCTATCATGGTGATGCCCTTCCTGATTCCCATGCCCTTCAGTTCGCCCCTGTGGGGCAGCTTCAGGGTAATTTCCAGCGTTTCGGGCGAAGCAAATGCCACGGCGCCCTTCATCGGTTTGTCCGATACGCCGGACTCCCTTGGCAGCACGGCGCCATTTGCCACAAACACGACCAAATCCTGCTCTTTTAATGTTTCCCGAATGTACTGCTGGTCGTCCGACAAATCTGCATTCTGTTTCAGCTTGTCCGCAGAAAGGGATTGATAAAGCAGCGACTTTTCCACGCACTCAGGCAGAAATCCAAATAAAATCTTTTTCAGCTCTCCCGCATTGACTGTCCTGCCGTTTGCCGGAAACCCGATTTCCATGCGCACACAGACATCCCCTGTCTTCTCCTCAATCCGGCAGGCGCTCCTCTCCAGAATCTCCTGTCCCGGGCGGCTGACTCCCATCAGACCGCTTTTTCCCGAGCCTCTCGCTTTAAAGGAATACTCGTCTATGCGTCTGCCAAACTGCCTCAGCAGATAATCCTGCAGGGCAATGCGCCGATGCCTTTCCTTGTAAAGCGCCGCAGGAAATCCCGCCGCTTTGCCCGATACATGAACGCTGACCTTTGAGGGAGAAGCAAACGGGTCCCCCTGCACATGGTCGATTCCCAGCACATATTTTCCAAAAGCATACGCGCCCTTCGTATCCTTATATGCGGGATAGCCTCTTCGGTCTATCCTGTCCAAAAGCGCTCTTAAATCCTCTGCATTTTTCATAATAATATCTCTTCCTTTGCCGTTGCAGCGCCTTGTGGTCTGCCGTCTTTTCTTTTATCCTTACAGTGCAGGCTTTTTACAGCTCGTTTCCGTTCTTTTTTCCCTCCACAAAGGCAAGCGCATTGTCGAGCGTCGTACGGCTGATTGCCTCAAGCGCTTCCTGTGTAAAAAAGCCCTGATGGGACGTCACCATTACATTGGGGAACGAAAGCAGCCGCGCCATGGTGGAATGCTCCAATATCGTGTCGGACATATCCTCGTATACCGTTCCGGTTTCTTCTTCGTATACATCCAGCCCCACCGCAAAAAACTTACCGTCCCTGATGCCCTGTATCAAATCCTCCGTCTTTATCAGCGCACCCCTCGACGTGTTTACCAGCATAACGCCGTCCTTCATCTGCCCTATCGTGTCCTCATTAATCATATGATAATTGTCCTCGGTCAGCGGACAGTGCAGGGAAATCAAATCCGCCTCGGCAAGCAGATGCGCAAAGTCCACATACTCCACAAAATCAAGGCTCTTGTTGGGATACATATCATAACCGATGACACGCATACCAAAGCCATGGCAGATTCTTGCCATTGCCGCACCTATCTTACCGGTTCCCACGATACCGGCAGTCTTGCCATAAAGATTCACGCCCATAAGACCGGCAAGGTTAAAATTGTTTTCGCGGCATTTAATGTATGCCTTATGCATATGCCTGTCCGCCGTCAGTACCAGCGCCATCGCGTGCTCCGCCACAGCCTCCGGCGAATATCCGGGAACGCGCATCACGGTTATGCCGCATTCCTTTGCCACATCCAAATCTACGTTATTAAAGCCTGCACAACGCATCAGTATCAGCTTTACGCCGCACTTTGCCAAGGTGCGTACTGTTTTTTCCGACAAATCCATATTGACAAACGCGCAGACCGCTTCATAACCCTCCGAAAGACGCGCCGTCTCCGGCGTCAGCTTTGGCTCTATAAACGTAATGTCCAAATCATGATAGCCGCCGTCCTGCAGCAATTTTTCAAAAAATTCCTTGTCGTAACTCTTTGTTCCAAAAAATAATATCTGCATCCTTACTTTCTCCTTTCGCAATCGCCTGTTATCTGTTTTCTTTTGATGCCCTATTTCTATTATGTATTGTACCCATTATTTTTGCATCTGTTCAAACTTTTTTTTGCTGAGCTGAAGTGTCAGGACGTAAAACTCTTCATATTGCCATGACTGGCTTGCAAATTTTACCAGACCGTCTTTGGCGTTTATCTCATAAGTCAGCGCATACGCCTCTTCATCCTGCTTTGCGCCCCATTCACAGGCAGTCTCAAAGGTCAGTTCTTTTATTGCAACGCCATTATAGTACGCCTCGACCTTCTCCACCGTGCTGGTCCTGACCTCCACTCTCCGGATAATCCCCTCCGTGGGCGCAAGCCCCGCTTCCGCGCTGATGTCGCTGCTTCCGCCCCATGGCACATAAACCGTCACAAACAATTCATTGCCGGCGCCTTTGGACAGCCGATAATAAAAAGGCACATACTTATCGTCTCTGCTCACCGTATCCGGCATTGCCGTCAGGCTGACTTCATACCCTAAGTCCGTCATGTCCTTCATGGTAGTCTGCCCCAGCACAATGGTGTGTCCGTCAATGGTCAGCTCCATCGGCATATCCACCCTCATGCCCGCACATGCCGTAAGAGAAAACACCAAAATCACAATCAACAGCAATGATAAATATTTTTTTGTCATAAACACTCCATTCTGCCGCGCCCATTATGATGCCGTCATAAATTTCGGGCGCTGCATTTGCACCAATGCAATCATACCACATTTTACCATTTTTTTAAATCCTAAAATATAAATCCGCTTTGAATTCCAACCAAGAAACCTGAAAGAAAACAATTGAATTGAAAAAGACAAATTATGAAAATATATATTCCAACGCCGCATCTGCAATCTCTAAAACCGACCGGTTATCCGTGGCAATGTGGAATCCGCCCGTCACGGCTCTGGTACACGCACGCGCCATCTCGATATTTTGTATGCACCAGCAGTCCTCCTCCTCGCCGCGTGCCAGAATTCTGTCATGAACCGTCCTGTGTGCCGCTTCCAGAATAATAAATTTCACGGTAATGCCGTCTGCCCTGAGCCGCTCTATAATATCCACATAGGAGGACTGCCGCACCAGCGTCATCGGCACTAAAATATCCTTGATACATGTACTGCAAATATCTCTTATCAGCCTGTGGCAAAAATCACACCACAGCGGGTAATCCTCAAAAATTAAGCCGTAGGGCTTGTCAGGATAATTGTCCCGCACCGCATTGCCAACTGCTTCGGCATCAAAAATCACTGCACTTTCCATTCTATTTTTAAGCGCTTCGGCAAGAGTGGATTTTCCAACCCCATAAGCGCCGCTTATCCAGATAACCATATTCCCCCCCTATTTCCTGTCGCTTATTCCCAAAAGATAGTCCGCTGACACACCATAAAACTCACACAAGTCATAAACCAGCGCGACGGGCAAAGAATTAATTCCCGTTTCATACCTTGAATACACTCTCTGGTCAATGTTTAAGCTTGCCGCCACCTGTTTCTGCACATAATCATTGTCCTCGCGAAGCTCTCTCATTCTGCGCAAGTATTTCTTTTTATCCATCTCCACTTCTCCCCCTCTTTTATCATAATGGTTCCTTCCTCCAGATTTTACCACTAATTTTGTCGAAAAAGGGAGTTTACTACAAATCAGGAATAAAATTTTTTTGCGATAGCCGTTTAGACCAAAGACAGCAAAAAGTAAATATCCGTCTGCCCGTTTTTTTCAAAAGCGTAAGGGTATAAAATACAATATCCCCTCGCTGAAAGACAATTCTCGGGTATATCTGACAGGTGCATTTTCCGTACCCGTCCCTGTATATATTGACAACAAAAAAGCTGTGGTACACAAGCTCCCACAGCTTTCTCCGCCACCAGCCCGCCCGGCTCGCAACTGGAAAATCGGGGTGACAGGATTCGAACCTGCGACCTCCTGGTCCCAAACCAGGCGCTCTAGCCAAGCTGAGCCACACCCCGCAACAGATATTATACAATGCAAAAGCTATTATATAATACCCGCTCTTTTATGTCAATCATTCTTGTAAATGTTATGATGCCTGTTCTTTCGTCCGTTTCAATTCCTGCGCATTTTCATTTAATCTGGCGGCTACCTTGCTGACTTCGCTTACAATCTGCCGGTTGTCATGACAGGTATTCATCGTCTCGCTGGAATGTGCCGTAACCTCCTGCGTCACCGCCGAAATGGTCTGGATATTCTGCACAATGCCTCCGTTTGCCGCGGAAAGGTCCGTAATCATCTGTTCCATGCCTTTGGTTTTTTCCGCTATGCTTTCCGTCATTTCTGCGATAACACGCAGGCTCTTGCCGAGCCGGACGGATTTTTCGTCCTGCGCCTTCGTGTTCTCCTCCAACACGCCGACCGCCTCTATTACCTGCTGCAGCTCGCCTGTGACAGCCTGTATCAGTTCCGTAATGTTGACTGCTGCCTGCTTGGTCTGTTCAGACAATTCCGTAACCTGCGTTGCCACTACGGCAAAACCGCGTCCAGCTTCTCCTGCGCGCGCAGCCTCTATACTTGCATTTAAGGCAAGCATACCGGTACGGTTTGCCACACTGGTAATCAGTGTGATAATGGCATTCATCTTTTCAGCCTGTTCCTGCAAATCCTCCATCAGTACGACTACCTTGGCATTCGCTTCTCTGGATTTCTCGGACTGCCGCATAAGCTCTTCCATATTCTCTGTGCCTTCCGTTACCTCCACAGCCGCCTTTTCCATACCCTCCGTGATATGTTCGCCTACTTCCCGCACGCTGTCAATCAGCTTCTGTATTTCTTCCGTCCTGATAAGCTGATTCTGCACCGATTCGGCAGTCTCCTCCGTACCGCTGTTGACCTCTTCCATCGCGCTTCCCATTTCCTCGGTGGATTTGTCCAGTCTGCTCATATACTGGTCCACCTGTTCAATCCCCACCGACAATTCTCCGGAAAGCCGCAGCATCTCCTGCAGCATTTTTTCTATTTTTCCCTTTTCCTGCTCCAGCTCCAGCCGCTTACTTTCATTGATTGCCTGAATCACCCGCGTGGTAATAACCGTATAAAGGACTATCAGCGTCAGCAGCAACAACCTGATTTCCACATCGGGAAGCTCTTCCTTTGCGTAGCCTATGGTGACTGCCTGATACGCCACGTCCCCAATGTTAAAAAGCAATGCCGCCACTCCAATGGCAAGACAATATTTCTGGTCCGAATACAGCGTAATGACCACCATCATGGGGATAATATAAGTAAAGGGCAGTATACTGTTCGTCGTAAAAATCGCAACCGCATACAGCGCCAGATAACAGCACGCCATGACATGCTTGACGGCGCGGCTTTCCTTGTTCGCCTTATACAGCACCCCTTCCACAATGACCGGCACCATGGCAAGCGCCGCAATCAGCACAAAATACGGAATGGAGCGGCTTCCTTTGATAACCTCCACCAGGTAAGCCAGCGTAATAATGCCGTCTATCCCTCCGTGGCACAAAATTGCTGCCCTGTTAATCCGTGCAATGTCCGTCATTCTCCTTTTACTTTCCGTTGTTTTCATTCCCTTCTCCTCCTACAAAAATCTTAAAGTAAAATGTGCTTCTCCAAACCTGTCTATATCCATCAGCACATAGGAAGGCTTGCGCCCGTCCTGACGCGGATAGGAGAGGCTCCCCGGATTCACTGCCATCACATCCCCGTGCAAATCCAGTGCCGGTCTGTGCGTATGTCCGTAAAATACAATATCCGCCCCTCGTATTCTCGCCTCCTGCTTCAAGTGCTCATTGCCCATGGACACGTAATAATTGTGTCCGTGCGTCACCCACACATGATACCTGCCAAGCTCAAATTCCCTCTCCAGAGGAAGTCCGGTAAAAAAGTCATTGTTTCCGGCGACCATCTCAACCTGACAGCCTGCGCTTTCTGCAATCGCGTACTCGCTTCCCTCAATATCCCCGCAGTGAATGACCATATCTATCGGGGAAACCTTCTCCAGCACACGAAAAAAATTATCATTTTTTTTATGCGTATCACTTACAATCAGTACCTTCATTTTCAGTCCACCGTTATATATTTTTTCAATTCCTTCTTCATGGCATTAAGCGCTCTGCCCCTGTGACTGACTGCATTTTTTTCCTCTTCCGTAAGCTCTGCCGTTGTTTTCCCATACTCCGGCACAAAAAATATCGGGTCGTAGCCAAAGCCTCCGCTTCCTTTCTCCTCATATCCGATTCTTCCCTCTATCACCCCAAGCGTGGTCAGTTCCCTGCCATCCGGCAGTACCGCGGCAATCGCACAGACAAACCTTGCCGTCCTTTTTTCATCCGGCACGCCTGCAAGCCGCTCTATCAGATTTTGGTTTTTCTGTCTGTAGGAAGTCTGCTCTCCAAGATACCTCGCCGAATAGACGCCCGGTTCCCGGTTCAGATAGTCAATTTCCAATCCCGAATCATCTGCAAGGACTATACAGTGCTCTCCCGCACTTTGGGCTACCGCTCTCGCCTTCAACAGCGCATTTTCCTCATACGTCGCGCCGTTTTCCTCTATCTCCATGTTTATGCCCGCATCATGCATGGAAATCACTGCAAGCCCCAAATCCTCCAATATGCTGCTTACCTCTTTCATTTTGCCGCTGTTACCGGTAGCAAAAATTATCTTTTGTTCCATTCTTTATAGATTCCTTTCCTCATATGCAGCCAAAATAGCGTCATAAAGACCCTTTGCAACCCTGTCCCTGTAATCCGCTCTCTGCAACAGTGTATTTTCCTGCCGGTTGCTCGTATAGCCGATTAAAATTGCCGCCGCCGGCACCTCTGCCTTTTTCAGCAAATCATCCGTTTCTTCTGCCAGAAACAGACCGTTTCCCCTGCCGCTTACGGCAATCGTTACATACCGCACCAGATTGTCTGCCAGTTCCACGCCGCCAAACGCCGGAATAAAATATTCTGCATTATACAATGCCTCTATCCCATACCGTGCCGCATTATCACTTTCATTCAGACGTATGCTGATAAGCATATCCGCGCCCACCGCGTTTGCAAACGCCGCCCTGTCAGCCGCAGATACCGCATTACTGCCGGTACCCGTATCGTATACTTTGATTCCGCTTCCCTCCAGAAGCTTCCGCAGACGCCTTACAATATCCTCTGCAAGCTCTCCTTCCTCCGCTTTCCCCTCCGCGGATTCTCTTTCCGCAAAATCCCCTGCCGCCGTCGGCACACCTGCATCAAGCACAACAATTTTATCGTAGACCTCTCCCGGCGGCACAAATTCTATGTACAGCCTGCCTTCTTCCAGAACACTCTTGCACTCATAGACATCGTCAAGTCCAAATTTTAATAGAACCGTATCTCCCGCATACTCGTAATTGCCCTCCTCAATCCCTGTGATATTTCCCGATATTGCTTCTTTCGCATAATAATACGGGGAAGTTCCTTCTATATATATCCAGAACTGCTTATCCATATAATGATTTTCAATCACGATATTTTCCGCTTTCGTACCCGCCTCCAGCGGAATACACAGCGCCGATGCCTCCCCGCCGTTTGGTCTAAAGCGGAGCGGCTGCTCCCCTTCCGACCGGAAAGTCTCTTTTCCTGCCTGTTCCGGCACGACATCGCCAATGACAATTGCTTTATGCTTTGCAAAAAACAGCATTCCCCACATTGCGCCCGCACAAAAAAGAAGCGCGGCTGCAAATGTTCCTATCCTTAACTTTGTACACATAATTGCTTTACTTTCTACTCTGTCATGCAGCCGCATTCCGTTATCCGCGCCTGCTTCCCGTCGGTTTCGCTCCCATAAACTGATAATAGTACGCTTTCATCATGCCATTGTATATTTTTCGGTTTTTATCCGCTTTGCGCCCGATATACCGCTCCGCATGCTCATATGCTGAAATCACATAAAGACTCCATGCATCCAGTCCGGCAAACCGCTCGCCTATTGCCCTGTACAAATCAGGCAGTTCTTCTTTATCCTGAAGCCTCTCGCCATAAGGCGGATTGGTAATAATAAAACCGTACTTTTTAGCATGACTCAATTCCTGCACGCTTCGGCGCTGAAAATGTATCAGTCCGTCAACCCCCGCAAGCTGCGCGTTTTCTCTTGCGATTGCCACCATTTTTTCGTCAATATCGTAGCCTTGTATATCGGTGTCTGCCTGTAAATCCACAAGCTCCCGTGCCTCTTCAAAAGCCTCGTCCCAAGTTTCCTTTTGTATGATATTGTCCCATTGCATCGCCGTAAAGGTTCTTTTCATACCCGGCGCCATATTTGCCGCCATCATAGCCGCCTCAATCGGTATGGTGCCGCTGCCACAAAAAGGGTCCACCAAAATTCTGCCGCGCTTCCAAGGCGTAAGCATAATCAGCGCTGCCGCCAGATTTTCCGCAATCGGCGCCTTTGCCACCAGCTTTCTGTAACCGCGCTTGTGCAGAGACTCACCTGTACTGTCAAGTCCCACCGTTACCTCATCCTTTAACAAAAACACCCTGACCGGATAGCTTACCCCGCTCTCCTCAAACCAGTTCGTATGATAAACACTCTTAAGCCTGTCGACCATCGCCTTTTTCATGACGGACTGGATATCGGAAGGACTAAAAAGCTTGCTTTTCACACTGCCTGCCTTCGCAATCCAAAACCTGCCGTCAGCCGGAATATATGACTCCCAGGGCAGCTCTTTGGTTCCCTGAAACAATTCCTCAAACGTCTCTGCATGAAAACTGCCGACTTTAATCAATACCCTTTCTGCCGTGCGCAAAAAGATGTTGGCGCGGCACAGAGCCTCCTCGTCACCCAAAAACGTAACCCTTCCGTCTGAAACCTCCGTCACGTCATATCCCAAATCGACAATCTCTCTCTTCAAAACCGCTTCCATCCCAAAATGGCAGGGCACTATCAATTCCACTTTCTTCATCAAATACAATTCCTTTATCTTTCCGCATATACATAGCTTAAGACGACTGCTTTTATACTCACGTTTATAAGTATACCATTTTTTTTCGTTTCTTCCAACATATTTTTTCGTTGCCCGTCCCCATGCACCTCTCTATGTAAAATTACTTGGACACGAAAAAGGGGCGCATATCGCGCCCCTGCCCGCCGCAAAACCAAAATTAATAATTGTTCTGCTGCTTGTTCTGCTTCTGATTGTTCTGGTTATTCTGCTTGTTGTTCTGCTGTGTGCTGTTCTGACTGTTCTGTGTGCTGTTTGAACAATTGTTGTACTTGTTCTGGTTTTCATTGTTCTGATTGTTATTAGACATATGAAACTCCTCCTGTTGGTTTTTAGTTACAACAGTAGTATGTCTGAACTGCACAAAAAATATTCCAAATTTTTATGGGACTTTTGTACTATTTTTATGTTGCATTTGGTACTAAAGTATTATATAATAAAAACAGCAAAGGGAATTGACCCTTCATCAATCTCCTTTTGCAAACCCTTATATATTAATTATTTATACTCCCCTCAATGAGCCGCCAGTCCCCCTGACGGCTCATTACCTTTTCTTTATACGACTACGGCGCTATAGCAGACGCCGAAACAAACGTATTGTCAGAGTAATCAGCAAAATCGGAATCAAAATCGGTGCAAGAAAGGAAAGCACAGAAAATACAAAAGACAAAATCAACACTACAAAAAGCAGCACCAGGCAGACAACCAGCCACACGGGAACCCTGCCGTTTCGCTGTCCCGCCCCATAACCGTTCTGTCTCCCTGTCTCATAGCGATACTCATAGGCGCCCCGCTGTCCCTGCCCATAGTCATACGTGCCCTGCCTTCTCTGCTCATAGCCGTATGTGCCCTGCCTTCTCTGCTCATAATCACGGCTTCTGCCTGAAGCTCCGTATTCTGCTTCCTGTTCTCTTCCGGTTCCCGCACGCTTCTCTGCTTCCACAATACTTCTTGCCAAAAGCCGCGGGTCACCCAGCTTTTGCAAAACCTCCGCCTCGCTTTTTCCCATACGCACCTGCGTATTGATATACTCTTCGTAAAAGCTGATATTTTCCATGACCGTTCCTGTGCTGACCCTGCCGGACAGCGCGGCACGCAGGCCGTCCAAAAACTCCTGTTTTGTCATAACCTCTATACCTTTCTCCAAAATCTTTCGCCCCGCCGTCATAAAGCCGCCATACATTCACTGAAAAAAAGGGGCATGTTATATGCGTTTCCCACATTATAACATGCCCGCCTTTTACCGTAAATAAAAGCTCTAAAAAGGTATTATTAATTTTTTCTAAATCGTTAACCCTTTACCGCACCTGCAACCATACCCTTGATAATCTGTTTGCTGAAACAGAAGTACAGCACTACAATCGGGGACATGGTAAGGAGCATAGCTGCCATAATCTTCGGATAGTCCGAAGCAAACTGTCCTGTAAACTGCGTCATGGCAAGCGGCACCGTCTGCAGCTTGGGACTCTTAATCAGAATCAACGCAAAGGAAAATTCATTCCAGCAGGAGAATGTCTGTATAATGGCAATCGTCGTCATAATCGGACGGCAGATAGGCATGATAATCTGGAACAGCGTTCTTGAAAAAGAACTGCCGTCAATTGCCGCCGCCTCTTCAAGCGCCGTCGGGATTCCCTTCACAAAGCCCTCCACAAGGAAAATGGCAACAGGAAGACCAAACGCCACATAAGGAATAATCAGGGTAAACCACTTGTTTGACAGTCCGCAATTATTAAATACCACGTAAATCGGTACCAAAAGGGAATGTACCGGAATCAGCATACCCATCAAAAACATCAGATACAGCGGTCTGTTCATCTTGAACTTAATACGCGCCAGTATGTATCCTACAATAAAGCCCAGTATCACTATCAGCGCCACGGAAAGCAAAGTGGTACGGAAGCTGTTAAACATGGAGCTTCCCAGATGATAGTCGGTATTCTCCAGAATACGCTTATAATTTAAAAGCGTCGGTGACTTCGGGAAACCGATAATATCCGCATTAAAGGCTCTCTTCTCTTTTAAGGATGAGTAGAACATCCACACCAGAGGGAAGATACAGGTCAGAGAGAATAGAATCAGCATCAGGTTTAAGAAAGTTCCAAGAATGCCTTTCTTTACTTTTGTACCGACGCTGCGGTCTTCTACTTTTGTCATTTTAAATTTTTTCGCCATTTTTTATTCCCTCCTTCCTACACATCGCTCTTCTTGGTCATCAGACCAATCAGCCACTGGGAACCGCCGATTACCAAAAGACTAAGTACAAAAATACCCACGGAAATCGCGCTGCCGTAGCCCATATTCTGCTGCTGGAAGGAAACCTGATAGCCGTACATTGCCATAACCATGGACGCCGTACCGGGACCGCCGTTCGTCATAACATAAATATTATCGAACGCTTTCATGTTACCGGCAATACACAGAGTCACGCAGACTAAAATCGTATTCTTCACCAGAGGAAGCACAATATAAACGGCTCTCTGCACCGCATTCGCTCCGTCGAGCTCCGCCACCTCAAAGATTTCCTGGTCGATGGAGGATATTGCGGAAAGCAGGATTACCATGTAATATCCAATCCACTGCCAAACCAGAGGAATCGCCACCAAAAGCATAACAAGACTCTCATTGTTCAGCCATACCTGCGCCAAATCCCCACGACCAATTTTATCTAAAAACCAGTTTATAAGACCGCGATTATAATCGTAAATCATCTTCCATATAAAACCGATGGATACCGCCGCAACCGTGCTGGGGAAGAAGCCAAAGGTTCTATGGATACCATTTAATTTCACAAGCTTTGAATTAATCATCAAAACGAAGATAAATGCAATACCAATCTGTCCGACAATACATACCAGAACCAGAAAAATATTATGTCTGAAGGACAGCCAGAAGGTGCTGTCTTTAAATAAGGTTATGTAGTTTGTAAGACCGTTGAAGGTCTTTACCGGACCGCCCTTCCATTGAAAGAAGCTGTACACCAAAGCGGTAACCAGAGGAACAAACACAGCAAATACAAATACTACTACAGGGATAATCAAGTAAGCAAATAACACGCTTTTTTTAGGCTTTATCGCGTTGGGCATCCCTTTTCCTCCTTTACATTACGTCTATAGTCCTGCTTTACAGTTTTTATACCCATTCTCATGAATGAAAGTACCAGTCGGGCAGAGCCCAACTGGTACCACATATTTACCCGTTAATCTCTAAACCGGTATCAATCTTAATAGTTTGCTTCGTATGCTGCCTGTGCGTTAGCTGCTACGTCTTCAGGAGACATGCTGCCGTTCATCATAGCCTGCATATCTGCATTCAGAACGCTCCAGATAGCACCGTCAAGATAAGAGTCATAAATTTCACATTTCTCTGTGTCATTGTAAGACCAGTTGTAGAAATCCATGGTCCACTGGTCGAACTTGCTCCAGTCAACTTCGGGAGCTTCTGTCAGACCGCCAAGTGCATAGTTCTCTGCTACGAAACCGGAGAAGTCAGGACCTGTCAGATAGTAAGCAAGGTCAAGAGCTGCTGCCAGCTTGTCAGGGTCCTCTGCTACCTTAGGATTGATTGCTACACCATAGCCAAGACCGATGTTCTGGCTGTTTCTCTGATGGGTTGCATCTGCAGACTGAGGAAGAACTGCGAAACCGGTGTTGTTGTAAAGGTCGGTTCCTTCCAGAGAAGCCTGTACATAGGATACGTCCCAGTTGCCGCCGATGAAAGCGGTAGCGCTGCCATCGATGTAGTACTCACGTGCATCCTCGTTGGATACTGCGTTGAAGTCCTTGTTGAAGATTTCTGTCTCGTTGAACAGTCTCTGGGTCTCTGCAAGAGCTGCCACGAACTCAGGGTCAGTAAACTTAGCGCCGCCCTTTTCAATCATGGACATATACCATTCACCGCCGGTATATCTGTCAGCCAGAGTGGAGATGAAGCAGGAGTTTGCCTGCCACTGTCCGCTGTTACCAAAAGCGATAGGGGTCTTGCCCTCTGCAATGATGTCAGCAGCCTTAGCTTCTACGTCAGCCCAGGTTGAAGGGAACTCGTCGCCCCAAACCGTCTTGTCGTACATAACTACTGTACAGGTACCACCTGTCAGAGCGGGAAGTGCATAAATCTTGCCGTCTGCAGTGGTAAACGGTGTAAAGTACTCATTGATGTACTCGGAAGCATAAGGTGAAGCAGCAATATAATCGGTCATGTCAAGTACCAGACCCTGGTCTGCCCATGCGATAGTATTCATACCCTGAAGCAGAAATACATCCGGCAGGTCGTTTGCTGCTGCCAAAGTAGCAATCTGTGTCTTGTAGTCATCATTTGCAAGAACGTTCTCTTCCAAAGTGATGCCCGGGTTTGCGGTCTTCCAATTTGCAATCATAGTACGGAAGCCGTCGGAACCGCCGTTGCCCTGAGACTCCTCAGAAGTAGAGAAGTGCATAAGCTCCAGTGTTCCTGCGTAAGCCAGACCGTCGCCACCATTGTTGTCGTCATCTGCCGGAGCAGGTGTAGACTCATCTGCCGGAGCAGGTGTAGACTCTGTGGTCGGTGCAGGTGTGCTCTCGTTACCGCCGTTATTGGTCTCTTTGTCACCACATCCGGTGAGCAGAGTAGCTGCCATAGCAACGGTAAGGAAAATGCTTAATACTTTTTTCTTCATTTTTTTCCTCCCTTTAATAAATAGGTGTTTTGTTTTATATTAAACCTGCTTGCACAGGATTAATATCTGTTAAATTCTGCCTACGGTTTTTCCTTCGTAGACCTCTCCGCGGATTATCACGGGCTCCCTGATGGTGGACTTTGGCTTTTCAATCAGGCTTATCAGCTTTTCCCCCGCCTGCGCGCCGATTTTTACCGTATCCTGCTTCAGTGTCGTAAGCCGGGGCTCAATGTGCCTGCCAACTCTGATACCGTCATATCCCGCCACCGAGATATCCTCCGGAATCCGAAGCCCTCTTTCCCGAATGACGTTCATACCGCCAAAACAGGAAAAATCGTCAGGATAGATGATACAAGTAGGCGGTATAGGCAAATCCAAAAGCACTTTTGTCGCTTCGCCCGCCCCCTTTGTATCTCTGTATGCCGATTCACAAAGATACGCATCCGGAACTGTTACCCCCAATTCCTCTGCCGTTCTTAAAAAAGATGTGATACGGCTGTTCGTGACCGTTGAGCTGGCACCGTGTATATATGCTATCCGCCGATGTCCACGCTCATAAATATAAGTGAATAACTCCCTCATCCCTCTTACGTTATCGGAAACGATAACCGCCCTGTCATGAAACATATGGTCAATGGTCACAATCGGGATATCGCTCTTTACCAGTTCCTCCACTTCCGGGTCGTAGAAATCCACATTGGCAATCACGACACCGTCAAACCCTCTGTAATGACAGTGCTCTAAATAAGTCATGCGATTCTTCCGGTTTTTACTGGCATTGAGAAAAGTAACGTCGTAGCCCCGCGCCTCCACCGTCCGCTTAAAGCTGTCAAGCACGCCGGCAAAATAGTCATGCGTCAGTCCGCTTCGCGCTTCGTCTGTAAACAGTACGCCTATATTATAAGTACGGTTTGTTTTTAAGGCTCTTGCCAGTGCATTGGGAGAATACCCCATCTCCTTTGCCACCTGACGTATATGCGACTTCGTTTCCTCACTGATATCCTTATGATTGTTAAGTGCTTTGCTGACTGTCGCAACACTGACACCGCATACACGGGATATGTCTTTCATAGAAGCCATGTTGTCATCCCCTTTTCAGTTGTGTAACACAAACGCTGCCTGTCCGATTCAGCAAATGACTTAATCGTTTTCGTACTATTAGCATAACTCACCTTTGATAATTTTGCAATACTTTTCGAATTTTTTTTATGCAACTTTTATACTTTTGGCAAACTTATACAGTTTTGGAAACACTTTTTTTATCGTTTTGCACAGCTTTTTGTCACTTTTTTTCTATATTAATACAATATCTCGTCGAAATACCCGGTTTCTTTTCCTTTTTCGGCAGACTGCCCAAGCCCCTCTGTTCTTTCGGCAATCTGCCAAAAAATTCTCTTATTTTCTAACATTTCTGTTGCATTGCGCATATATCTTGTGTATAATTCGGTTTATAGAGGCTTGTCTGACTTTACTTAATCGTTTAACCTTATGGTGCCGTCAGTCAGCGCCTAATTTTAAAATAAGGAGAATTTATCATGAAATTCGGTTTTTTTGATGATGCGAATCAGGAATATGTGATTACTACCCCCAAAACACCGCTTCCATGGATTAATTATCTGGGCTGTAATGATTTCTTCAGCCTGATTTCCAATACCTGCGGCGGTTATACTTTTTATAAAGATGCGAAGCTGCTTCGCCTGACCCGCTACCGCTACAACGACATACCGGCGGATACCAACGGCAAGTACTTCTACATAAAAGACGGCGACAGCGTCTGGAATCCCGGCTGGCAGCCCTCCAAAACAGAGCTCGATTCCTACGAATGCCGCCACGGTATCGGCTACAGCAAGTTTACGGGCTCAAAAAATGATGTGGAAGCTTCCGTACTCACCTTTGTCCCCATGAACGACACCTGTGAGGTGAGCCGCCTTACCCTGACAAACAAATCCGCTTCCGCCAAAGAATTAAAGCTTTTTTCCTATGTGGAGTGGTGCTTGTGGAATGCAGACGACGACATGAAAAACTTTCAGCGTAACCTGAGTACCGGTGAAGTAGAAGTGGTGGATTCCACTATCTTCCACAAAACGGAGTACAGAGAGCGCCGCAACCACTACGCCGTTTACTCTGTCAATGCGAAGGTGGAGGCTTTTGATACCAGCAGAGATGCCTTTTTAGGTGCCTACCGTTCTTCCGCTCTGCCTGAGGCAGTCGAAAACGGCGCATGTACCAATTCTATGGCAAGCGGCTGGTCTCCCATCGCCGCGCATCAGCTTAACGTATCTCTGGCTGCCGGTGAAAGCAAAAGCTTTATCTTTGTATTGGGCTATATTGAAAATCCTCAGGAAGAAAAATGGGAATCCAAGGGCGTTATCAACAAGAAGCCTGCCTTTGCAATGCTTGCGCGCTATCAGAGCGATGCAGATGTGGATGCTGCCTTTGCCGAATTAAAGGCATACTGGAAGCAGCTCCTCTCCAAATATACCGTAGAATCCGGCAATGACAAGGTAAACCGTATGGTGAACACCTGGAACCAGTATCAGTGCATGGTTACCTTCAATATGTCCCGCTCCGCTTCCTATTACGAATCCGGAATCGGGCGCGGCATGGGCTTCCGTGATTCCTGTCAGGACCTTTTGGGCTTTGTGCATCTGATTCCTGACCGTGCAAGGGAGCGTATCATTGATATTGCCTCCACACAGTTTGAGGACGGCAGCGCCTACCATCAGTACCAGCCCCTTACCAAAAAGGGCAACTCCGATATCGGCAGCGGCTTCAATGACGACCCGCTGTGGCTGATTGCCGGCACCTCCGCTTATGTGCGCGAGACCGGCGACACCTCCATCCTCACGGAAATGGTTCCTTATGACAACGACATGTCCAAAGCAACCTCTCTGATGGAGCACTTGAAGCGCTCTCTTGATTACATTATTAACCACAAGGGTCCGCACTCTCTTCCGTTAATCGGGCGTGCCGACTGGAATGACTGTCTGAACTTAAACTGCTTTTCCGAGCATCCCGGTGAATCCTTCCAGACCTTTGGTCCCAGTGAAGGTCCTGTTGCAGAATCTGTATTTATTGCCGGCATGTTTGTAAAATATGCGGAGGAGTACGCACAGCTCGCAGAGCTTATGGGCGATGCCGCAGAGGCAAAACGTGCCCGCGGGGAGGCTTCCGTTATGTACGACGCCATCTTAAAGGACGGCTGGGACGGCGAATGGTTTGTCCGCGCCTACGACGCATACGGCAATAAGGTTGGCTCCAAAGAATGCGAGGAAGGGCAGATTTACATCGAGCCGCAGGGCTTTTGTGTGCTTGCCGGCGTCGGCGTGAAAGAAGGACTTGCCCAAAAGGCGCTTGACTCCGTAAAAGAAAGACTGGATACCGATTACGGCGTTATGATTTTGCAGCCTGCTTACACCAGATACCACCTTGAGCTTGGAGAAATTTCCTCTTATCCGCCCGGATACAAGGAAAATGCCGGTATCTTCTGTCACAACAATCCATGGGTATCCATTGCCGAGACCGTTGTCGGAAATGGGGAACGCGCTTTTGAGATTTACAAAAAGACCTGTCCCGCTTATGTGGAGGATATCAGCGAAATCCACCGCACAGAGCCTTATGTATATTCCCAGATGGTAGCCGGCAGGGATGCCAAATTCCACGGCGAAGCAAAGAATAGCTGGCTGACCGGCACCGCCGCATGGACCTTTGCCAACATCTCCCAGTACATTTTAGGCGTATACCCTACTCACACCGGATTGTCCATCAATCCCTGTGTACCAAAAGATTTCGGCGACTTTAAACTTACCAGAAGCTTCCGTGAGGGCGTTTACCACATCGAGGTAAAAAATCCGTCCCATGTAGAAAAAGGCGTTGCCTCCATGGTTGTGGACGGCAGCCCGGTAGACGGCTGTATCATTCCTTATGAAAAAGGCAAGACCGTCTACAATGTCACCGTTACGATGGGTTAACTCCAAAACCCTTTCGTAGATTTTGCTTTACAGTTACGTCAAAACGGCAGGATATCACAGCTATCCTGCCGTTTTACGTATTTACCAATTATATAGGGCTGTGTTTTTTACAGCCTTAGCGATTTCCTTCACACTTTACATAAGGGGCGCAATCAAATTACACACCCTGCCAAGCAGCCGCCATCTTACAGGCAGCGATTCATAATAGCCCTCCTCCACCTGCATACACTTCTCAAGCGTTGCCTGAAAATCTGCTTCCACATCATTGACAACCTTGTTTTGGTAGAAAAACGCCGCACACTCGAAATGATGGTATAAGCTTCGGTAATCCAGATTCACCGTGCCCACCACAGCCTTGCTGTCATCGGAGACAAATACCTTGGCATGAACAAATCCCGGCGTGTACTCATACACTTTCACACCCGCCGCAAGCAAAGACGGATAATACGTTCTCGCAATGGCAAAAGCATATTTTTTATCGGGAATATGCGGCAGTATCAGCTTCACCTCCACGCCCCTTTGGGCGGCAAATTTTAACATCATCAGAAAACTACTGTCTACAATAAAATAAGGCGTCATAATATGCACATACTCCCGCGCCGTATTTAACATATCCAGATATACTTTCTCCGCTACGTTTTCTTTCCTGTTCGGACCGTCACCATATGGAATCACATACCCTTCCGTCTCTTTCTGTACACAGCGGCGCAAATAAGCCTCATAATTACTCTGTTTATCCAGAATATCCCATGTCCGCAAAAACATCATGGTAAAGCTGTCCACCGCGCTGCCCGTGACCTTGACCGCCACATCCTTCCAATGTCCAAATCGCTTCTTCCTGTTGATATACTCATCTGCCAGATTCACGCCGCCCGTATAGGCAACGCGCCCGTCAATCACAAGTATCTTCCTGTGGTCACGATTGTTTTGGTGGGTGGAAAGCATAGGCGCAATCGGCGCAAACGCCTTGGTACGGATTCCCCGCTTCTCCATCTTGGCAGGATAATTGTAGGGAAGCAGCAAAAGCGAGCACATACCGTCATATAGAAAACGTACCTCAACCCCCTCTGCCGCCTTCTTGGTCAAAATTTCCAGTACGGCATCCCACATAACCCCATGCTCCACAATAAAATATTCCAAGAAAATAAATTTTTCCGCCCGCTCCAGTTCTGCAAGCATGTCCCTCCATTTATCCTCTCCCAGAGAAAAATACGTGTTTTCTCCGCTCCTGCAGGCAGGATAACCGGCTTTTGACAAATAGGCTGCCAGCCTTCCTACCTGCCGGTCGCAGTCCGAAATTTCCCTTAAAATCCCCTCCTCCTGCAGCATATACTGTCTTGAATTTTCTATCACCTTATTCATTTCCCGCTTTAAGCCCCTGCTCCCCATATTTTTGTCCACAAACAAAAAAACAATGGTTCCAAACACAGGAAAAAGGCATATCGGAATTACCCACGCAATTTTAAATTCAGGCAAATCCTCCTTATTTATCAAATATATCAGCACCGCCGCACCGCCAGCCGTCATAATGCTGAAGATAAAGGTCGTGTATCTGCCCAGCCACAAAAAGCTAAAAATCAAAATTGCCGCCTGCACCAGTATGGACAGCAAAATAATCATCGTTCTGCTAAATACGATTTTGAAAAATACCTTTAGAAACCTTTTCATCTGTACACCCCATATCCGCTTTGGAAAGTGCTTTTCTTTCTTCCATTTTAACTTTTTAAGGTAAAAAGGTCAACGACGTCCTGCGATTTAACCTTCTTCTTTTTCAGGAAAAAATCCCGAAAAACACTTGACATTTTTTCTTCGTCCATGTACAATATTCAATGTTGCAGACGTGATAATTCATGTGGCAGAAATGTGCGTTTAGCTCAGCTGGATAGAGCGTTTGGCTACGGACCAAAAGGTCGGGGGTTCGAATCCTCTAACGCACGTCAAAAATGCAGGAAGCCTTAAAAGGGGATTCCTGCGTTTTTCGTTTCTGCATAAACTGCATGTATAAAAAACAAAATTAGA
The DNA here is from genome assembly GCA_910578335.1 of uncultured Lachnospiraceae bacterium. Classification (GTDB taxonomy): domain Bacteria; phylum Bacillota; class Clostridia; order Lachnospirales; family Lachnospiraceae; genus Acetatifactor. The sequence goes on from CAJTPU010000015.1 coordinate 91,988, forward strand.
AATATAGTACATTAAAAAGCCTGTTTCCTTCAGGCTGTCAGTGCACAATCCGTGGCAAGCGGATAGGCATGGAAAGGATAACTATGCGTTTTGATATGCATTGCCATACAAAAGAAGGCTCTTTAGACGGCAAAATTCATTTAGCAGATTATGTCGCCCTGTTAAAAGAAAAAGGCTATCAGGGAATGCTCATCACCGACCACAATTCTTATCAGGCATACCGGTACTACAAAAAGCACAAGGATGAACCTGCCTTTCAGGATTTTACTGTTTTAAAGGGAATTGAATATGACACGATAGATGCCGGGCACGTTATCGTTATTATGCCTGAATATAGAAAACTGCCCATTTTGGAGCTTCGCGGGCTTCCCGTGTCCATCTTAATTGAAATTGTACACTTTTTTGGCGGCATTTTAGGACCCGCGCACCCCTGCGGTGAAAAATACTTGAGCCTTTGTAACACAAGACGGTATCGTAAAAATCCCCGCATTCTGAAAGAATTTGATTTTATGGAGGTGTTTAACGCCTGTGAGCCGCCCACCGCTAACGAAGCAGCCGCAGAATTGGCACAGCGCAGCCGTCTGCCCGGCTTTGGCGGCAGCGACGCCCACAAGCACGATTGTGTCGGCTTTGCATACACGGAAGTACCTGACAATATTGCAACGGAATCCGACCTCATTCGTTACATCCGTGACAAGAAGCCGGTAAGCTGCGGCGGCTCCTACTATCACGGAACCACCAGAGAGCGCATCGGCTCCCTGAATAACATTCTGGTATACTCTTTCTGGTTTTATAACAAAGCCGCCGGTCTCAGGCGCTATCACAAGAGAAGGCTTGCCTTCAAAGATTACAAGAAAGAATCCGGCAGGTCACGCTGTTCGGCTTAAATAAAAAGGATAATCGCTGTTATGCGTTTATCCTTTTTTATCAGTATATAGCATTTACTAACTGTTATATCCTTTTTCCTCATGTTACGAGCCCTCATAAGGGCAAAAATAAGGGAAAGAAAAACCTGTAACAAATCCACCTTTACTACTTAATGTCCATTATTACATGGCGCTAACACTATTTCCCTTATCACTAAGGAAAAATTGGGCAAACATTCTATTCGCATACAAATTATGCTCTATTGAAATAACAGTGTTTTGTTTTTTGTGTCTAAAACCGCCCCTCTGCCAATAGGAAAGATTGCGTGATTGGAGCCATGGCCAAAATCGTCACAATAAGCCACAGGAATGCCGTATTTTTTACCAAACCGCTCTAGTACTTCAAACAGCAGTGGCGAAATATCATCTGAATAGTGTCCAAACAACAAACCTGTTACTTGTTCCATCAACCGGCTTTGTCCAATACAAGTTAAAAACATGCTGACATCCTGAACGGATTGAAATTTATCCAATTCTTCAATAAATAATATATAATTCCTGTCTGTCTGATAGGGAAAGAATCTGTTTCCCAGAGTCAAAACAAAATTAAGTAAATATCCGCCTACAAGGCTTCCTTCGCAGCAGCCCCCTGTTATAGTATACCAATCACTATTACTGATATAATCTGTTACAGCTCCCTCAATCAAATGCGAAACAAATTGTTTTCTGTCGTATTCGTTGATATTATCAAATAATCCCGGAGTCTGCCCATAGTATGTCGTTATGCCGGTGTTAGCATATATAGCATTCAGTATAGATGTTCCGTCACTATAACTCAAAAAAAGCTTCGGAGTTTCTTTTATTCTATTATAATCAATATACGGAAGTAAATCTACACTTCCATAACCCCCGCCAAAGAATACCAGCCTTACATTCTCGTCATATATCATCTCGTTCAAATCATCAACACGCTCTGCTACACTTGCAGTATATTTATAAGTGTCCTTATAAATATTTTTGCCGAATTTGACGTGAAATCCTAATTCTTCAATGCCTTTTGCATACTTTTCATAATCATTTTTATTTGCCACCCAACTTGGCGATATTATCCCAATGGTATCGCCATGTTTTAACAAATTCATATGCTCTTCCTTTCGCAGCATTCTTGGCTTCAATCTCTATTCTTTAGTGTTAGCCATATTTTTCATAGGTTCTCCCCATTTTCCGAGATATCTTCCGTCAACGGAAGAATAGGTTTCTTCGCCCGGTGCCAATACCGGAGCCGCCTGCAGCAATCTTTCTATAAAGGGAATCGTTGTATCCAGCAGTTGTTCATCCTGGGTTACATTACGGATTAAACAAAGAAAGATATCTGAACCGTCTCCCATAGGGATTTCCTTTTTCACTTCCAGTTCAAAGCTGACAGGGCTTTCTGCAATGGTTGGCACATCCAACACTTGTCCCCACTCTACAGTAGGCAGACACTTCATTTTATCAGGTGTGGTTCTGCCACAGATACAACCATAATAATCTGCCAAAGGCAGCATCTGTTCAGATACGAGGTTAGCTGAAAATACGCCATTTTTGCGTATCAAATCCTTGGTCTGTTTTTCCTCACCTATACAAGCCATTACCCCGAGTCCCTCTGAAGAACGATAATATCCAAACCAACAGAAAAGACCAAAATGAGGCTGCCCATCTTCCTGTTTTGTGCCATAAAGAAATAACGCCTGCGGACAATAATCATTACCAATCTTAGTTTTTACCTTTGCCATCGTGTACATCCTTTCCTTTTTTTAATGCTTGTTCCGCTCGCTCCAAGTTGGAAACAATACGGTCAAGATACTGTTCTAATTCCTTGATTTCCACCTTTTCAAAATCCTTAAAAAACAAGCTGTTCATTTGCTGAGAGACTTGATTGTAACGTTTCTCCAATGCACGGGCTTGGGGTGTCAGGCTAATGATACTTTGACGTCTATCAGAAGCTGAAATTTCTCGACAGATTAAGCCCTTTTCTTCCATTCTGCAAAGCATTGCAGTAAGTGTATTTTTTGCCAATCCCGTCTTTTGTGCAAGTTCTACAATCGGAATGCCTTCACTTTTCCATAACACATATAGAATATTCCCTTGTGGCCCATTAAATTCATCTACACCACATGTCTGCAAAAGCCGTTCAAAAACTCTCCCTTGAACCTGTTTAATATGAGAAATCAAAAAACCTGTTCGTGTTTCCAGTGATATCACACCTTTCCTTGCTCCACCGCTTCGCAAGGATAGAAGCGGCAGTTTTACTGTACAGCATGAAAAAGGACGTCTCCTTTTTCTGATTTAAATAGTACTATATAGAACTTATTTTGTCAAGGTATAAATTTTAATAAGGGGCAGTCCTAATGTAGGATTACAATACCAAAAATCTTTCTGTGTCTGAGGGAAGATGGCTGCCTTGAAATTGCATAAAGTTGTGGGGATGAATGAAAACTGAATAAAAAACTTTCCCTTGTAACCTGCCCATAAGGGCAAAAACAAGGGAAAAGGATACATATTTTAAGGCTGGCGCAGCGCAAAGCCTTGAAAATAGGGGGGATTTGTGGAAAAAGCCTATAAACTAGAATTTAGGGTCTAAAACTCATATCTGGTTCCATGTGATAATAACAATCCGTCTGTTAATTTCACACATAAAATTATAGTGTTTTCATCATCAAAATCATTATGTCCGTTTTCAATCCATTCCGCAAAGGCATTTTTCAGTTTCTCTGCAATCAACTGATTTTCTTCTCTCTTAAAATAACCTAAATTAACACCATTTCCATGTGCTGTGAACCACTCGCCTGATATTGCAACGATTGGGTTACTTTCTATCTGTCTCATTTTATTTGAAAGTGCATATGTAATAATATAAAATGCTCCATTTTCATAGTATGCATTTACACTTCTTACATATGGAACTCCGTTCTCAACTGTTGCCAATGCAATAACTGTGTCTTTTCCAAAACGTTCAACCATTATTTTTTCAGCTTCTGCACTTATTTTTTTCATTAGGTAATCTCCTTTCAAATCCCGATTTGTTGTAAAGTCCACCTTCTTGAACTTGCGTTCAAGAAGTATCCCTCGCTTTGCTCGGTCAATCCCGATTTATATATTTGATTATAAAATCTTTATCTGTCATTTACAATGTATATTTATAAGTTATTTCTCAATGGGCACGCAATTTCGAAAAGGCGTATGATAAACAAAAAAACGGCTGTCCACTGAAGGACTGCCGCTTCTTATACTGCTGGTGGCCGGACTTGAACCGGCACGATGTTGCCACCGAGGGATTTTAAGTCCCTTGCGTCTGCCTATTCCGCCACACCAGCATAGACAGATTGATAAATCATGGGGCCTATAGGGCTCGAACCTATGACCCTCTGCTTGTAAGGCAGATGCTCTC
>CAJTPU010000016.1 GCA_910578335.1 uncultured Lachnospiraceae bacterium
GAGTGGGGGCTGACAGGGAATGCAGGGGGAGTGGGCGGCGTCTGGGATTACGAGATTTTTGCAAGAGAGGAAGAGGGGAAACAAGTCTATTATCTTCTGAAAACCTATGGCTCTTTCACATGGCTGGAATTGTCCAGACTTTCAGAATCCTTTCACGTACCTCTGGGCGGCTGGGAGATTGGGCTTATCGAGACGGGGGTTAAGCCGGAGGTTCTCTTTTTGGCAGGTGGCAGTGCGCTTACGGTGCAGGTAAAAGAATATGTGGAAGAATATGCGTGTTTTCTGGCGTGGATGTGGCAGAACGATAAGCCGGTCTGGGGCGATGAGGAGAAAGCGGCGCATGATGCCATGAGGGAAGCGGCGAATACAGCAGAAAACGGGACAGAACAGATATGGACGATTGCTTTTGGGGAAGGGAACGACAAAAAAACGGTGACCTTTCGGATGGAAGAGGCAAAGGACGGTGCGCTTTTACTGGAAGCCTATGACGGAGAGCAGGGCGCCTGTGACGAACTTCTGCTTTCCTGTGCTCTTTGCTTTATACAGGAGGCGGGTGTAAGAAGAATTACGCCCGCTTACTGGGGAGCTTTTGACGGCAATGGATGGAATGTGAGGAAAACAGAGAGTCCGGCGCAGGATGAGATGTGGGAGCGCATCTTGCGGGAGCGGCAGCAAAGAAGCATTGCCCCATGGCAGGGAGAAGCGGTTTTTTCGGATGCGGTTTTTGACCTGATGCGGGAGGAGGCGCATAAGGGTCTGTATGGCGGGCAAAACGACTTGTTGGAACGCTATAGACTGGATTTGACGGAGGATACAGAAATTTTTTGGGAAAGAGTCTTTGAGACGGGGGAGGAGAATGTATTCGGATATTATAGGGAAGTGGAGGAATGTAAGTGGGCTTACCGCTGGTTTGGGGAAGATGGAGATGAAAATTTTCTTACCTGTATCAATTACCGCTATGCAAAGGACAGCATCCAGTGGTGGAAGGTGACGGAAGGGAGACTGGAAGAATATGCTTATGTCACCGAAAAAGAGAATCCGTCACAGATAATCCGCTGTGAGGGGCGGGTGTATTGTATCACCGAAGCCGTTCCTGCCTATCGGGGCGGAACGGTATATACAGACGTCATGGAAATCGGAGATGGCGGAAGCTGGCGTACATCATGCTTCCTTCTTTGGAACGGTTCTAAGGAAGAACGGGAGGTTACCTGTATTCCGCTGTACGAGGAGGTAGGGCTTTCCTTTGAAATAAAGGATTATGTGCAGGCAAGATATGAAGAGGCGGCAGAAGCCTGCAGGTACGACGGGTGGATGAAGCTCTTAGCCGGCACGGAGGAAGGAGAGCTTACGACAGAAGAAAACAGAATGCTGGACAGTCTTTCCGATGGCAGGAGGAATGCGTATGCAAATTGCCATTATTTTGCCGCAGATGTTGACAATGACGGAAGGGTGGAATATGGAGCCGCCGATTTGAGGGGCTGGCTGGAGGTTACCTTTTATGAAATGGAGAACGGGGCGTTTCATGTTATCCCGCTGGAGGAAATGCTTCCCGGGCGGGACGCCGCAGGTTTCCTTACAGAAGCGGCGGTTCTGCGGCAGCTTTGGTGCGAGAAGCTGGGGGATACCACGTATCTTTTTACCGTGGAGGAGGTGGCATACTCGCCGGATTTATTCCTGCGTGTCAGGGTGCTGAAGGAAAACGCCGTAGAGGATAAGGCGGTTTATCTGCTCAAGGTAAATATGGCGGAGGACTACAGGGAGGGGGATTTAGAGATTACACCCCTGGCAGAAGGCGTAGGATAAGACACGGAAAACGAACAAGGAGCATTATGATGATAACGACAGGAAAATTTTATGAACATGTAGAGGCGCTGCTTCGTTTCTGTGAATATCCGGCGGTTCAATATAAGGCAAGGCTTTCTCTTTTGGATGTGCCATATCAGGACGCAGCGCTGTCCGCGCTGCGCAGGGAGTTTTGGAAAAGTGATATCGTGGAGGAAATGTATCAGACACAGGACATAAACGGCGGATGGGGCAGGCTTCGCTCCAAGGACTATTCCGTAAAAGCAAAGATTCCAACTTCCAGCGTTGGGATTGAACGGTGTCTTTATATTGGTCTTACCATAGAGGACAGGGATATTTTGTTTATGGCAAGTGAGTATTTACAGGATTTGCTGCTTGGCAGGGGAAGGGAAGCGGTCTTTGAAAAAAATGAGCGCGCGATTCCCTGGCAAAGGGCAATTGTCTGCAACTTGCTGGAAGCGATTATTCCGGAATCTCCGCTTGTCGATGAAACTTATCATCAGTGGCGCTATATTGCAGGCAGGGCATATGAAGAGGGCGAGTATTCCTATGAAAAAGAAAAGGCAGCGCAGCATGAGGTGTTTTTGACAAGAGAAAACCGACTGGTGCCCATGCAGAGTAAACTATTACTAAAGAGGCGAAAGGAGATACCGGAAGCATTGGAAGAGGCAATGCTGCGGCATTTGGGCGGACTCGCAAACGAAAAAGGGATTTTTTGGGAAAAAACGCCTGGTAAGCTGCCGGAGCAGTTTGTGTATAAGCAGACGAGGAGATGGTTTGACACCTTTCATTACATCAATCAGTTCAAAGGCTCTAAAATGTATCTGGAGAATGTGGTGGAGTGGCTGTTGGAAAACGCCCGTGAGGATGGGTTATGGGATTGGGGACCGCAGATAAAGGACCCATGGGGATATTTTGGATACTTTTCCTGTAACAGACATTACAGTCATAACCGTGTCGTGGACTGTACGATGGAAGTACTTTGTTTTTTAAAGCAATATCTCAACAACAATGACAGTCGTTGTGCGCAGTCTCAACAGGATTGAGACAAAAGCAGCGCAGAAATGTGGGAAAATATGAAACAGAAAAGAAGGAATACAATGACTAAAAAAGCAGCGGGCTGTAAGACCCGTGTTTTTCAAATTATACAGATTGGGAGCAGAACGGATATCCCCAGCATATGTTTTGACATCTTTATTATCCTTGCCATCCTCATCAATATTTCGGTTGTCTTCCTTGAGACCTTTGATGCGGCGGCAGGCTATGCCGGAGCGCTGAGAATCGTAGAGTTTATTACCATGGCGGTTTTTCTTGTGGAGTATATTCTGCGCGTGTGGACGGCGGACTGCCTATATCCGGAAAAATCATATCCGGCGGCAATTTTCCGGTTTGTGCTATCCTTTTACGGCGTGGTGGATTTACTGACGATTCTGCCTTACTTCTGTCCCTTTTTTATTCCCAGTGGGGCGGTGGTGTTCCGAATGCTCAGGGTGGTGCGTATTTTGCGCCTGTTCCAGATAAATTCCCGCTACGACGCCTTTCATGTGATTACGGCGGTATTGAAAGAAAAAAGGAATGCTTTGGTGTCGTCCATTTTTCTGGTGCTGGTGCTGATGCTTGCCTCCTCTTTATGTATGTATGGATTGGAGCATGAGGCGCAGCCGGAGAATTTTTCCAACGCTTTTTCCGGTATCTGGTGGTCCATGTCCACGCTTTTTACGGTAGGGTACGGGGATATTTATCCCATTACCATAGGGGGCAGAATCATGACCATTGTCATCACCTTTCTGGGGGTGGGCATGGTCGCCATCCCGACAGGTATTATTTCTGCCGGCTTCGTGGAATACTATACGAAAATCAAAGTGGGAAGCTACTCCCGCCATGACGCGGATTTTATCACATTACATATTTCAGAGAGGCATCCCTTTGCAGGGCTTTCATTAAAAGAGCTTGTGCTTCCACAGGGGCTTTATGCCGCGGTTGTGCTGCGCGGGGAGGATGTGTATATGCCCCATGAAAGCCTTGTGCTGGAGGAAGGGGATGATTTGTTACTTGGCACGGTAAGCGGGGGACAGTTTGCGTGCCGTATCGAGGAGGTACGCCTGGAGGCAGGGCATAGCTGGATAGGCAGCAGGATAAAGGAGCTGGACATTTCCCGCAGGGTATTTGTCGTGATGGTAAAGCGTAAGGACAAGAATATCTGCCCCCAGGGCGTCACGCTGTTAAAGGAGGGCGATATCATTCTGTTACTGGAAAAAATGCATCCGCATACAAGGAGCAGAAGTCTGCCGCGATAAGCGTCCATGCGCCTTCCTCTATACAAAAACGCAAAGGGAGTCCTGCAATCTCAAGGTGTCGGCATACGCTTATTGTAATTTGCAGGATTGCTGTGTATAATAAATCATAGATTATTTATTTCTTTGGCAGTATCGCAGGCAGAAGCTGCGATATGCATGGTGGTTACAATGCAGAAAAACTTTGGTATAGAGGATACCGTTACCTACAGAAAAATCCTGATGGAAGAATTGTCGATGGAATTATTTGCGCACTTTAACAGGCATCAGGTAGTAACAAAGTGCTGGCGCAAACGGGACGGGGAATGGACAATTGCGGATGCGCCCTTTATCGACGACTGGAGCAGGGAGGATTATCAGACTTTGACCGACTGCTTAAAAAATACGCTTACCACAGGCGGTCTGGTATATGGTGCATTTGCAGATGGGAAGCTGAAGGGATTTGTCTCCGTGGAGGCAGAATTTTTTGGAAAAAAGAAGGAGTATCTGGACTTGACTTCCATACATGTATCGGAGGAAATGCGCGGGTTGGGAATCGGCAGGGAGCTTTTTTTTGAGGCAAAGCGCTGGGCGATAGCAAAGGGCGCCGGTAAGCTGTACATTTCTGCACATTCAGCAGTGGAGAGTCAGGCTTTTTATAAAAACATGGGCTGTGTACAGGCAGAGGAATGCAGCGCGGCACATGTGGAAAAGGAACCGTTTGACTGCCAATTAGAATATGTACTCTAAAGGGCGGACGATATATGCGCCGGTGTGCGCAGAATGGAGGAAAAAATGGATAAGCTGTTATTAAAAGCGTGCCAGAACGGGCAAAAAGGGGTGGTGATGGCGTTCTTAAAAAAGGACGGCATCAACATTAACGCAGTGGACGAAGCCGGGCTTTCCCCGCTTCATTATGCGTGTAAAAAAGGATATCGTGATATCGTAAAGCTGCTTTTGGAAAAAGAGGCGGATATAAACCTGATTTCCAATACAAGCGTAACGCCGCTGCATTTGGCTGCGGTTTCCGGCAATAAGGAAATTATAAAGCTTTTGGTGGACGGGGGAGCGGATATTAACGCTGCCGATAAGGAGGGCAGAACCGTTCTCATCTATGCTGTAGACGCCAAAAAGGCGGAGGCGGCAAAATATCTGATTGCGCTTGGAGCAGATACCACTCTTGCGGACGATAAAGGCAGGACGGCACTGGATTACGCCAATGCCATGGGAATGGTGCAGCTTGTGGAGGCTGTGTCCGCCGGCAATGCAGGAAATACGGATTCCTTTGGCAATACGGCGCTGCATCAGGCGTGCTACAACAACCAGAGCGAGGTCGTGAAGGCAATGCTGGCAAAGGACGGCGTGGATATCAATGCCTGCAACGACGAAAAGCTGACGCCGCTCTATATTGCGGCGGCGGAGGACAATCTCTTGATTGCGGAGCTTTTGATGGAGAGCGGCGCAGACGTCAATATCGGCGACAATTACGGCGATTCCCCGTTACATATTGCAACAGGAAAGGGCAATGAGCATCTGGTGAGAAAGCTTTTGGCACATGGCGCAAAAATCAACGAGCGCAATGAAGATGGTGAGACGGCTCTTATTATAGCGGCAAAGAGCGGCAGCAATTATATTGTGGGCGTGCTGTTAGAAAACGGGGCGGACGTTACCTGTGCGGATATGGACGAGCATACGGCTCTCTATTATGCGACGGAAAACGGTTACAATGACATTGTGGAGAAGCTGCTGATAGCGGGCGCGGAGAATTAAGAAAACAGGATAGGAGTGTAAAAAGCGCATGGATATCAAAGAATTGACGGATTTACTGGTGAAATCAGGGGAGACTGTGCACTGCAAGTATATTCCGTGGTGGGAAGACGATTTTGAAAATTGTATATACCGGTATGATATTTTCAAAGAAGGAGAAATAAAGGAAATAGAAGACTGCGCAGGCAGCGCCGCGCGAGAGCTGCTTTTTGCTCCGGCAGGCAGCGTGGGATTGAACCTGTTTGCTCTTTTTGTGTGGCATAATCTGTACAATCTTGTGGAAAAGCTTTTATCAGAGGGCGCGGACGCCAACTGTACGGATGGAAAGGGCAGAGGGATTACGCCCCTTATGCTGGCTTGCTGCCGCAGCAATGTAAAGATGGCAGAGCTTCTGCTGGCGCATGGGGCGGATGCGGGCGCCTGCGATGCTTCGGGCAAAAACAGCTATCATTATCTTGCGTATCCCCGCATAGAAGGTATGACGAATATGCGCGTAAATGAGAAGCACAACATAGAGCAGAGAACCGCGATTGCGCGGCTTTTGGGAGAGGGCATAAACCAGAAGGATAATGCGGGAATGACGCCGTTTGCGTGTATGCTGCACAGCGATTATACGAGTTGTTCTTATGCGCTGACAGATATTTTTCTGGAGAAGGGCGCCGAGACGGATTATGTGGACGAAAAGGGCAATACGCTTTTAATGACCGCTATTTTAAAACGCCATATGACGGCGGCGTTCCGGCTTGCGGAAAACGGCAGTCTGATAAATCAGGGGAACGCAGAAGGGAAAACGCCGCTTGCAGCCGCCATGGATTTTAGAAATGAAGCGCTCTGTATGGTATTAAAGGAGCGTGGCGCAGAAGGGGACTGTGATTTTATCCGGATGGATATGGGGAATTTTTCGCGGATTACCAGCAATGCATTTTGCTTTCCCCGCGAGGATGCCGATAAGCTGACGCCGGCACTGTATCTTGCGGGGCGGCTGCTTCGGCAGATAGATACGGATGATGACGATGAGCTTGGCTTCTTTTTAGGGATTCTGCATAATGCGCTCAACAATGATGAAAATTGCAGGGTACTTGATTTGTGCAAGGAAGCAGGCGTGGATTTTATGGCGCCGATTCACAAAAGCGGAGGGGTGGACTGTCTGCGGGATGCGTGTATTGCGGGCAATTATGGCGTGAGGGTTATCGAAAAGCTGATTGCGCTTGGCGTGGACGTCAACGAGGCAGTGGTGCAGGGCAGGACGCCTGCGAACATTGTAGCTTCTCTGAAAAAAAGAACCATGCTCGTTGGCGGACAGAAGGATGATTACTACGAGAAAGCCGCAGAATATTTTTCCAAAGAGTCCATGGAGCAGTTGGACAATATGGGGACTACGGCGATGCATCAGGCAGCGCGCAACAACCATGCCAAAATGCTGGAGGTCATGATTGGGAAGGGGGTCGATGTCAATCTGACGGAGGACGAACCTGCAGAGTCAGGCAATACACCTCTGCATACCGCCTGTATCTACGGAAGCGTGGAGGCTGCGGCGGTGCTTATTGCCTCCGGTGCGGACGATACCCTGCAGAATAAAAACGGCGAGACGCCGGCGCACATGGCGGTGATGAAGAAAAGGTTCGGCGGCGAGCTGGAATCGAAAGAGCGCGAAAAGCTTCTGAAGGAGTTAAAGCATTTGGATATCCCGCGAAATGACGGAAGTACGCCTCTTATGCTGCTGCAGTACTTAAATCTCAATGCCACAAGGGAGCTTCTCCCATTGTTTTTGGAGAAGGGAGCTGATGTAAACCGGACGGACAACAGGGGCAATACGGCGTTGATTTTAAACGCGGAAAATCAGTGTTACAAGGATGTGATAAAGGAGCTTGTCCGTGCAGGCGCAGACGTTAATATGGCGGATAACAATGGCAATACGGCGCTGTATCACGCTTTACGGTATGGCAATCAGGAGGCGGCACGTTTCCTGATTAAAAAGGGCGCCGACTACAACCGCTCCAACAATCAGGGTATCACGCCCATGCAGGTAGCGGTGGAAAAGGGATATGACACGGTGCTGGAACTTATGATGTGAAAGGAATGAAGGCATACAAATGAAAAAGACAGAGCTTGCCTTGGAAATCATAGAGCGATTAAAAAAGGAATATCCGGACGCGGGCTGCACCCTCGATTATGATATGGCGTGGAAGCTGCTCGTCAGCGTGCGTCTGGCAGCACAGTGCACGGACGCGAGAGTCAATGTGGTGGTGGAAAAGCTGTATGAAAAATATCCCGACGTGGATGCGCTGGCAGATGCCCCTGTGGAGGAGATTGAAAAAATTGTCCGTCCCTGCGGGCTTGGCAACAGCAAAGCGCGGGATATCAGTGCGTGCATGAAAATGCTGCGGGACGAATACGGTGGCAAGGTGCCGGATGATTTTGAGGCGCTGCTTCGTCTGCCGGGGGTAGGCAGGAAGAGCGCCAACCTCATCATGGGAGATGTGTTCGGCAAGCCGGCTATCGTCACAGATACCCACTGCATCCGCCTTGTCAACCGGATGGGGCTGGTGGACGGCGTAAAAGAGCCAGCAAAGGTGGAAAAGGCGCTGTGGGACATCATACCGCCCGAGGAGGGAAGCGACTTCTGCCACAGGCTTGTATACCACGGAAGAGAGGTCTGTACCGCGCGCACAAAGCCGTATTGTGATAAGTGTTGCCTTACGGATATCTGCGGGCATGTGGGCGTAGGTTGAAAATCAAGACATTAAAAGTTTAAAAGTTCATAAGGCTTATGTTATTTGAAAATAATTACTGTGAATTAGATTATGGTAACGACGTTATTCATTAAGCTGTGTGCGGAGTGAGTGGAGGATATATCCTATGCAGATTGCACTTGATAAAGATGGTCATAGAATATGTGCTGATAAAGCAACTAAAGAGAATACATATTATTGTCCTTTGTGCGGCAATGATTTAATGCTTAGGCACGGCGAATTAAACCTTCCTCACTTTGCTCATAAATCCAATTTGTGTACTGATACATGGAATTATGATATGAGCGAGTGGCACTATAATATGCAAAGGCGTTTCCAATCAGAACAAAGAGAGGTTGTTGTAAAATATATGGAGCAAACCCATAGAGCAGATATCCTTAGTGGCAATCAAGTTATAGAATTTCAGCATTCGCCTATTTCTATGCAAGAAATTAAGGAACGTAATACTTTTTATAACTCTGCCGGGTATAATGTTGTATGGGTGTTTGATGTTCAAGAACAGTATAATTCAGGCGCTATCTATTCTATAGCACATGACAGAGCTATTGAGTATGGTTGGAACAATCCTAAGCGTTGCCTGCAATGTTTTTCATTGCCAAAAGAGAATAATAAATCGCTTATAATATATTTTTACTGGATAGATGAAGATTCTGTCCAATGCTTTAATAGGATAATCTGGTCTACTCAGAATGAGTATCAGCAACCTGATTTTAAAAAATTTATTATTTCTGAATATTGTATAGACGGTAATTTGGAAACATTAACTGTAAGTGATTTCTTTGAAACAAAAGTTGATTTATTAAGACAACGTCTATTATCAGTAAATTGCAGATATCAAAAAAAGTATATAGGTGTTAAAGAACATAGAAGAAATGAATATATCTGTCCTCGGACAAATGTATTTGGTTTAAAACTTTCTGGTGAACAAGCTTGTTCATATTGTCAATACTGTGCTGCTATCAAAGAAATATATAACAGAAAATTTGAGATATATTGTTGCTTTCCTAATCAGGTTAATAAAATAACCGATACTACTTCTGGTTATGAATGTTCTGATATTCCAAGATTTTGATGATTTTCAGAATTGTGTACTTACTGAAATTGAGATAATAAATATGCATTTCAAGTGACAAGCAAATATTTTACATAATCAAATATAGAATCGGATTCTAAAAGGGATATTTATATGTATGAAATTTGTAAGAAAATAAAAATCAATCCTCAAAAACTTTACAAGGGTTGTATTTTTATGGCGGTGTCTCATGCAGTAACAGTTGGAGAATATCCAGAATTAAACTATGAACATTCTTGGGATGGCATAAATTACTGCATGAATAACCGTCAGGGATGTCGTGGTATAATTACCTTTGACAAAAAGTATATCATTACTGTATTTCAAGATATATCAAAAAAAAATGCCATATCAGAATGAAATAAACTATTTTAAGGGTGCACCGGAAGCCATTGTCGAGTTCGCAAAGAAAGAGACTCTTCAATATGTTCTAGAAAATATAGATGGGGACACAAAACCCTATATTACGGCGGCATTTTGGGGAACTTGGGCTGAACTATATAGCACGCTTGCGTATGACGAACTTATGGAAAACAGTGCTCATATACTTGCCATACAGATTATGGAAACTTATGAAGCGCTTAGGGCTTGTGATGATTATTATGGACTTACTGACGGGCAGATGGATTTAATTCTTTCTCTTTCAAGACAGCGCTCCCAAACGGACTTTTCCATGCCTATAATTTTGGAAAAGACAGATGTATTGTGCGGAGACATAGGAAAAATAAGAATATCTATGGGTGAATTAAACATCAAACTGAAAGAAGAAAAAGAAAATAAAACAAAAAACTTGGTTAGGGAAAATCTATAGTGAAAGACTCAGAAAGTATATTGCGTGTTCCAAATTAATACATTGCATAACAACTTTTATTCAAAAGAGTTGAAAAGAGAAAATTAAAAAAGACAGGGAGCAAAATATGTAAGATAGAAATCGTCTCCCTGTCCTTTTTATATGCCAACAAGATTGTGACTTTTTATACGCACAAAATATTGGGGTTTGTCTACAAAAACAGTTTATTTGTTGGCAAGTGCACACAATTCGTCCAGCATTTTTGGTAAATCGGTATCCATGTTTGCGGAAGTAAACTGGCAGGTGCCGACCTTTTTATGCCCGCCGCCGCCGTATTTCAGCATAAGGCTTCCCACGTTGACATCACTGGTTTTGTTTAAGATGCTGTAGCCCACCGCGGCAGAACAGCCTTCGCCGCCTTTGCCGTTTACAATCCATGCGGAGATATTCTGTTCGGGATACATGCTGTAAATCATAAAGCGGTTGCCGGTGTAAATCGGTTCTACGCCGCGCAGGTCCGTAACAATCACATTCCCCTTTACCTGCGTATGTGCAGTCACCATTTCCTTGAATTTTTCGGTCTGCTCATGATATATTTCGATGCGCTCTTTAATGTCCGGCAGAGCGAGGATTTCATCGGTTGACATGGTACGGCAGGCGTCAATCAGCTTTTCCATAAGCTGATAATTGGATATGGTAAAATTGCGGAAGCGTCCGAGACCGGTTCTGGGGTCCATCAAGAAGCCAATCAGAATCCATCCCTTTGGATTCTGAATTTCGTCAATCGTAAGATTGCCGGAATCCACCTTGTCAACAGCCTCCATCATATCGTCAAACTGCGGAAATTTCTCCCTTCCGCCGTAATACTCATAAATAATTCTGGCGCAGGAGGGGGTGATACGGCTTTCTCCTTTGTATTTGCCGGCAAGCGCTAACCGTTCATGTTCGCTGGAGTGGTGGTCGAACCAAAGTCCGCAGCCTTCTACATAAGGGACGTTAGCAAGGCAGTCGTCTTCATTTACCTCGACAAGACCGTCCTGCAAATCCTTTGGATGCGCAAACTTCCAATGGTCGATAATGCCCGCTTCCTTCAATAGAGCGCCACATGCAAGCCCGTCAAAATCTGAACGTGTAATTAACCTCATAAAAGACTCCTTTTTCACAATTTATTTTCATAGGCACGCCCCATAAGAGGCGGAAACATGCCTGATAAAACTATATCAAACTACATTATAGACAATATGGGCGCTTTTTTCAATATATTCAAAGAACTTTTCCGCATTTTATGCGGTATGCCGATTTCGGTAATAGGGAATGGAATTGTAAGAATGCCTGTGGTAAAATGGTGACATTGCAGAGAGAAAATTCCCGAATGCAAAAAGGAGGAAAAGGGGTATGGAATTGCATAGAGGAGGAAACAGAATAGCCATACTGATTTTACTGGTTTTGCTGCTTGCTGCGTGCGGCAGTCCCAAAATGACAGTGCCGGAGAGTCGGAAAACCAAATACCAATTGCCAAAAACAGACCTGCAGGAATGGTGCGGTTATTACTCCCGCAGCGGTAAAACAAAGGACAACGGCATTGTGGATATAGGCTTTGTTCTCTATGAGCAGGAGGGGCTTTTCTGGGGTTACCTTTCTGTGGAAGGACATGAATACCACGGGGAGATGGCGGATACCTATCAACATAAAAGAATTCTCACTACAGTGCAGACACATGCGGGAGGGGTGTTTGTCTATTTTTATGAGGAAATTCCCATAGAGGAAGCGGAGGGCATTTCCGTGAAAGAACAGGAGGACTATTTTGGCGCGTGCACACGGGGCGATTTGCTGTTTACCATGAAGCAGGAGGGAGCGGATATCCTTACTACGTGGGAGAAGCCTTTTTTGGCGGAAGCGGAAGAAAGCCTGACCGAAAGGAGCTTTCATCGGTTTGACATCCATTATTTATCCTGTATCTTGTTGGGAGAAAAGGATAGGGAGGCTTTTTTGGCGGCGCGGGGGATTTCGTCTTGGGCAGTTCCCTTTTTTGTATATGAGGACGAAGACAGCGGGCGGCAGCTTGCCGTTTATACGGATGAGCCTGCGGGAGGCGGAACCGGAATTTACCGTGAAGGCGGACGTGTACAGGGGATTGGGATTCCTGCGTGCAGCGAGGCGGAATGGGTTGATGAGCGGTTTGAGGTAACGTATGGAGGTGATACCGGAGAGCGGTCAGTGGACGATTACACGGAAAACCGTACATATAACGAACAGGGGCAGCTTACCCGCTTCCTCTCGGAGGGGATGATAACGGACATAGAAGAACCCTGTCGGGACAGAGTCATAGAAATAACCTATTTCTACAGGGACGACGGTACGTTAGAAAAGAAGGAGGGCTTTTACAACGCATGGATTTTCGGCACTGTCGGCTGCTCGGAACGCTGCTTTTATGATGCACAGGGACGTCTGATATATTCCAGCGCTCATATCACCCACGGCAGTCTGGATAATTATTATATCTATCAAGGAGACGGTGCCCGCCCTGATTATGGCATTATGCTGGATTATGACGGCAGTATTCACGCATATGAATTTATACA
Source organism: uncultured Lachnospiraceae bacterium (assembly GCA_910578335.1). Lineage (GTDB taxonomy): Bacteria > Bacillota > Clostridia > Lachnospirales > Lachnospiraceae > Acetatifactor. The sequence continues at coordinate 13,041 of CAJTPU010000016.1, forward strand.
TTATACAGATTAAAAATTTTATTTTTATGAAAAGAAAATTAAAAAAACACAAAAGTATAGTCATGGTATGAAAAACCATGTTATCATAAATAATATAGCAGGAAGGACGTAAAAAAATGTACAATGATTTATTTACCATCGGACCGTTTACCGTACACGGATATGGGCTTATGATTGCAATTGGCGTGCTGGCGGCGTTGTTTATTGCAGAGGCAAGGGCAAAAAAGCGGGATATGAATGCGGATGTGCTTTATCCGCTTACACTGGTATGCGTGGTGTTTGGCTTTGCAAGCGCAAAGGTTTTGTTCTGCATTGTAGAATGGCGGCAGTTTATCAAAAATCCATTGCAGCTTCTGACGGGAAACGGGTTTGTGGTCTACGGCGGCATTATTGGCGGCGTGCTGGCAGCATTTTTGTACTGCAGGTTGAAAAAACTCAATTTCTGGGATTATTTTGATATTGTGCTTCCCAGTGTGGCGGTGGCGCAGGGCTTCGGGCGGATTGGCTGTTTCCTTGCAGGATGCTGTTACGGCAGAGAGACGGACTCTTTTTTGGGAATTGCGTTCACACATTCCGATTATGCCCCAAACGGCGTGAAGCTGCTTCCCACACAGCTTTTTTCGGCGGCGGGCATGTTTTTGATAGCAGGTTTTTTATTCTGGTATGCGAAAAAAGAGCGAAAAAAGGGGCAGGTCGGCGCGTTATATCTGGTTTTATACAGCATCGGCAGGTTTATCATAGAGTTTTTCAGAGATGACTACAGGGGGGCGGTGGGCTTTCTTTCCACATCGCAGTTTATTTCCCTGTTTATTTTGGCAATAGGAGTGTGGTTGTTCAGAAAAAGGAGCGTGGAAAAAGAATGAGTGCGTTTGTGGAATTTCGCGGCGTGAGCAAAGTTTATAAAACCGGTGAAGTGTCCATTCAGGCATTGCACGATGTCAATTTTGAGATTCAGCAGGGGGAGTTCTGCGTGGTGGTGGGCGCCTCCGGCGCCGGCAAGACGACAATCTTAAATATTCTGGGCGGCATGGACACGCTGTCGGGCGGACAGGTTTTTTTGGACGGAGAAGAAATTTCCGCATATAAAAAGAAACAGCTTACTACTTACAGGCGGCATGACGTCGGGTTTGTGTTCCAGTTTTATAATCTGGTGCAGAATTTGACGGCGCTTGAAAATGTGGAGCTTGCGGCACAGATATGTAAGGAGCCGCTGGATGCGGCAAAGGTTCTTGAAGAGGTGGGGCTTAGGGAGCGTATGGCAAATTTTCCCGCGCAGCTTTCCGGCGGCGAACAGCAGCGCGTTGCCATTGCAAGGGCACTTGCCAAAAATCCGAAGCTGCTTTTATGCGACGAGCCTACGGGCGCGCTGGATTACAATACGGGAAAAGCAGTATTAAAGCTTTTGCAGGATACTTGCAGGAAAAAAGGACGCACCGTGGTAGTGATTACGCACAACCAGGCGCTTACCGCCATGGCGGACAGAATTATTACGATAAAGAGCGGGACCGTAAAAAGTGTGGTTCTCAATCAGAATATTGTAAATGTGGAAGAAATCGAATGGTAAGGAAGTGACGAAACGCCTATGAAATCCATGATGGCAAAGACAACACTGCGTGAAATCAAACAAAGCTTTGGACGTTATCTGGCAATTCTGGCGATTGTCGCGCTTGGCGTGGGCTTTTTTTCGGGATTAAAGGTGACGACGGATTCCATGACGGTGTCTGCGGATAAGTATCTGCAAAAGACGCAGCTTTTTGATTACAGGCTTTTGTCCACCCTTGGTTTTGAAGAGGCGGATGTGGAAGCGCTTTCGGGCAGGGAGGATGTCAGGGCTGTGGAAGGCGCGGTGTCTGCGGACATTATTTATATCAATGCACAGGGAAATGAGAGCGTTATCCGGGCGCATTCTCTTACCAGACAGATAAATCAGGCAGTGCTTGTGGCAGGCAGGCTTCCCGAGAGCGGGGACGAGTGCGTGGTGGACAGTGCGCTTTACGGGGAAGAAGCCATCGGCACCAAAATTGTGCTGTCCGAGAACAATGCCGAAGAGGACCTTGATAATTTTGCCTTTCAGGAGTATACCATTTCCGGTATCATACAGTCGCCATACTATATCCAGTTTGAAAGAGGAAATACTTCTCTTGGAAACGGAAGGGTAAGCGGCTTTATGTATCTGCTTCCGGAAGGCTTTCAGATGGAGTATTATACGGAGATTTTCGTAAAATTCGATGAGGATTATCTCTTATATTCCGAGGCGTATGAAGCATATATGGAAGAGAAGGAAAGCGTCTGGGAAACCTATGTAAAAGAACAGGGGCAGCGCAGGTACGATTCCATTATTGACGAGGCAAATGAAGAGCTTTTAAATGCGGAGAAAGAATTGCAGGATAAAAAAGCGGAGGCGGAAACAGAGCTTTTAGATGCCAGAAAGGATTTGGAGAAGGCAGAGCAGGAAATTGCAGACGGGGAAGCGGAGCTGGCGGACGGCAGGGAGAAGCTGGCAGAGGGAAAAAAGGAGCTGGCGGACGGGGAAAAGCAGATAGCCGAAGCCGAAGCAGAGCTCGCAGACAGGGAAGCTTCTCTTGCGGCTGCAAGGGAGCAGATTGCAGCAAATGAAGCCGCTCTCGATGCCATGCGGCAGCAGTATGGCGACTATGCGCAGATGCCGCAGGCTGCGGCAGAGCTTTTAGCTGCACAGGAAGCAATTTTACAGGCAAAGCAGCAGCTTGACGAGGGAGAGGCTGCGCTTTTGGCAGCAAGGGAAGAAATAGAGGCGGCAAAGAGAGAGCTTGCCACAAACCGGAAAGAACTTTTAAAGGCAGAGGAGGAGCTGGCGGATGCCGAGGCAGAGCTGGCTGACGGAAAAAAGGAGCTGGCGGACGGCTGGCAGGAATATGAGGATGCTTATGCGGAATTTGAAGAAGAAATTGCGGATGCCGAAGCAAAGCTTTTAGACGCGAGGGCGGAGATAGCGGATATCAAAATGCCCGACACCTTTGTGTTTGGAAGAGACACCAATATCGGTTATGTGTGTTTTGAAAATGATTCCGGCATTGTAGACGGCATTGCCATTGTATTTCCGGTGTTTTTCTTTTTGGTGGCGGCGCTGGTCTGCATGACGACCATGAACCGGATGGTGGAGGAGCAGAGGACGCAGATAGGCGTACTAAAGGCGCTTGGCTACAGCGAAGGCTCCATCATGGGAAAATACCTTTTTTATTCGGGCAGTGCGGCGTTAATCGGCAGCGTGGCGGGATTTATGCTTGGCACAAGCATGATTCCCTATGTTATCTGGGTAGTTTACAAGATTATGTACCGGATGGGCAGCTTTTCGTACGTGTTTGACTGGAAGCTTGCGATGGTTTCCCTGATTGTGGCAATTTGCTGTACGATGGGAACCACCTGGGTTTCCTGCCGCCGTGAGCTAAAGGCGGTGGCTGCAAGCCTGATGCGCCCCAAAGCGCCGAAGGCTGGAAAGAGAGTCCTTTTAGAGCGCCTGACATTTGTCTGGAAGCGCCTGAATTTCCTGCAAAAGGTATCTGTCAGGAATGTATTCCGTTATAAGAAGCGTTTTTTTATGATGATAATTGGCATCAGCGGCTGTACGGCTCTTCTGCTGACCGGCTTCGGAATCAGTGATTCCGTCAAGAACATTGCCAACAAGCAATATGAGGAAATCCATATATATCATCTGAGTGTTTCCCTGCAGGAGGATTTTCGCACCGAGAAGGAAGAGGAAGCTTTGCAGGTCATGGAGGAGCAGGGGCTTACGTATCTGCCGGCACTGGAAACTTCCATGGATATGGAAACCGGCGGGCAGGTAAAATCCGTCAATCTGATTGTGGTTGCCAATCCGGAGAATATGGACGGTTTTATCAGCCTTCACACGAAGGACGGGGAACGTATCGACTATCCGAAGGCGGGGGAGGCGGTGATTGCCGGACAGCTTGCGGAAAACTTTAAGATTAAAACCGGCGACTCTATATGGCTTTATGATGAGGACAGGAATGCCATACAGGTAAAGATTTCCGGTATCTGTGAAAATTATGTGTATAATTATGTCTACCTGTCACCGGAAACCTATGAGTCGCAGATAGGTACACCGGAGTATAAGACCCTCTACGCCAACGCACAGGAGGGAACAGACTTGCATATGGCGGCAGCCGCGCTGATGAAAGCAGAAAATGTATCTATGGTAAATGTCAGCGAAGATGTGAAGGAGCGTTTTTCCGGTATGATGGGCAGGCTGGACTATGTGGTGCTTGTGATTATTCTATGCGCCGGAGCACTGGCATTTATTGTACTGTACAATCTGAATAACATCAATATCACGGAGCGTATCCGCGAAATTGCAACCATAAAAGTGCTTGGTTTTTATCAGCGGGAGACGGCAAAATATGTTTTTCGGGAAAATACAGTACTGACGGCACTTGGCTGTGCAATCGGATTATTTTTAGGTAAGCTTTTACATGCCTATGTGATGTATAAGGCAAAAATCGATATGGTATCCTTTGATGTCCATATACAGTGGACCAGTTATCTTTACAGCGTTATTTTGACGTTTGTATTTGCATGGGTTGTCAACAGGATGATGGCGGGCAAGTTAAACCGTATCAATATGGCGGAGTCATTGAAGTCTGTGGACTAAGGAGGAAAAGCGTATGCGGATGTACGATTTGATTGTCAAAAAGAGAAACGGCGGCACACTGACGCGCGAGGAAATTGCTTTTATGGTAAAAGGGTATACTGACGGCGAAATACCGGATTACCAGATGTCCGCCATGATGATGGCTGTTTATTTTAAAGGCATGAATGAGGAGGAAACGCTCGCCCTTACCATGTCGATGCGGGACAGCGGGGAAGTGCTCGATTTAAGCGCCATTGCAGGAATCAAGGTGGATAAGCATTCGACGGGCGGCGTGGGGGATAAGACCTCCCTTGCACTTGCTCCCATGGTGGCTGCATGTGGGATTCCCGTTGCCAAAATGAGCGGCAGGGGGCTTGGGCATACCGGCGGCACGATTGACAAGCTGGAGAGCTTTGCCGGTTTTTCCACGGGTATCCCGACAGAGCGTTTTGTGGAAAATGTAAACCGTATCGGTATTTCCATTATGGGACAGACGGCAAATCTTGCGCCTGCGGACAAAAAACTCTACGCGCTCAGGGATGTGACGGCAACCGTGGACAATATGTCCCTGATTGCAAGCTCCATTATGAGTAAAAAGCTTGCGGCAGGCGCCGATGCCATTGTACTGGATGTCAAGACGGGAAGCGGTGCGTTTATGAAGGATGAAGCGGATTCCTTTGCACTTGCAAGGGAAATGGTTAACATTGGAAACGGCGCAGGCAAGAAATGTGTTGCCGTAGTATCCGATATGGACCAGCCATTAGGCTTTGCCGTGGGCAATGCGCTGGAGGTAGAAGAGGCGATTGCTACATTAAAGGGCAGGGGTCCCGCAGATTTTGTGGAGCTGTGCCTGACACTCGGCACACAGATGCTGCTTTTGGGTAAAAAAGCAGCAACAGAGCAAGAGGCAAGGGAGAAATTGCTTGCCGTGATAAAAGACGGAAGCGCCCTGCAAAAGCTCGCGGAATTTGTAGAAGCACAGGGTGGAGACGCGGCAGCCGTTTATGACACGTCCCGCTTACCGAAGGCGTCTCTTACAAAAGAAGTAAAAGCGGACAGGGATGGCTTCGTGGAACATATCAATTGTGAGGAAGTCGGCATTTGCTCTCTGATTTTAGGCGGGGGCAGGGAGACGAAAGAGAGTCCTATCGATTTGTCCGTTGGGATTGTGCTGCAAAAAAAAGCAGGAGACAGCGTTCTTTTGGGGGATACGCTGGCGGTTCTGTATGCCAATGAGCCGGATAAAATGGAAGAGGCAAAACGGCGCCTCAAGCTGGCTTACCGGATTACAAAAGAAATGCCCAAGAAGCGGAGTTTGATAAAGGGCGTGATAAGCTGATTTTACAAAAACAGCAGCAGGCGGCTTGCTTACAAAGAAAAAAGACAGGTATCAGCAGACGTGCGGCAGAATATAGTATAGTATGAAAAAGAAAATGATGAAACAAACTGTCGTACCAAAGGAATCTAAAAAAGAGCTGCTTGTGGAATCTCTCAGGCTTCCCAAAGATATGGTAATGGGGGCGTTTATGCTGTCCATGACCGGAAACAGGGAGGCATTTATAGAAAATTACAGAGGGATACTGGAATATACGGACACCTGCATCCTGCTGCAGACCAAAACGGGGCAGGTGCGGTTTACAGGCACGAGGCTTGTGATTGAATATTATACGAATGAAGACATGAAAATTGGCGGCTGCATTACAAGTGTAATATTTGAATAAGGAGCGTTGTCTGTGATTGGAATACTGAAATTTATCAGGGGTTATGTGCAGATTAAGGTCTGGGGGTTTGCACCGGAGCGTTTTTTAAATCTGTGCAGCAATAAAAACATACTTTTGTGGGATATCAGGCGGGACGGGGATATTTACTATATGTGTATCAGCCTTTCCGGCTTTAAGCAGTTAAAGGCGATTGCGCGGAAAACAAAAACAAGGGTAGTCATTCTGAAAAGATTCGGACTACCTTTTTTCATACCGAAGATATTTGCCAGAAAGGTATTTGTCGTGGGACTGTGTGCCGCCTGCCTGTTTTGGTTTTGGTCTTCGCTCTACATATGGGAGATAGAGATTGACGGCAATATCGCGATTACGGACGAGGTATTTACGGATTTCCTGAAAGAAAAAGGCGTTTATGTGGGGGTCAGAAGCGGCAGTGTGGATATCGAGCAGCTTGAGAAGGATATCAGGCGGGAATTTTTAGAGATAACATGGACGTCGGTCAAGCTCTCGGGCACAAGCCTGATAATATCCGTCAAGGAGAGCGATGCGATATTGTCCCCCATACAGGAGGATATCACCTCGGATTTATATGCGGAGAAGGAAGGTGTCATTGTCGCCATGATTGTCCGTTCCGGTGTGCCCATGGTAAAAATCGGGGACAGCGTGGAGATGGGAACACTTTTGGTTTCCGGCAGGGTGCCGGTTTATAATGAAGATGCTACCGTGCGTTATTACCAGTATACACGCTCCGATGCGGACATTTATGTGGAGAGAATCCGCCCGGTATACGAAGTACTGCCGTTTTATTACATAGAAAAGGTATATACGGGAAGAGAAACGAAAAAATATTATATTAAGGTGGGCGGCAAAGAATTTATATTTGGCGGCAAACCGGATTATGCTTATTACGACGCAGTCATTCATACGCAGAAAATCAGTCCCCTTGAAGGGCTGACGCTGCCTTTTTCTTTTGGCAGCTACACGTATCGGGAATACCAGAATACGGAGCGTGCCTATACGCTTGAAGAGGCAGAAGGTCTGTTACAGGAAAAATATTTGGCATTTCTTTCAGATTTAGAGGAAAAAGGGGTACAAATTATTGAAAAAAATGTTAAAATAGATACTGGCAGCGATATTTGGATATTGGAGGGAGAACTGACGGTGCAGGAAAAGATTGGTGCAGAGCTTCCTTTTACGGAACAAACGGAACAGGTACAGACCACGGAATTGGAGTAATCACATGAGTTTGATAACATATAACATGGATATGCCCACAGAGCACATGCAGAAAATTTTTGGGCAGAATGACCGGTATCTGAAAAAACTGGAGACAGATTTTCAAGTAACGATTGTAGACAGGAATGGCGCCATCAGGGTAACAGGGGAAGAATCGCAGGTGAAGCGCTGCGTCAACATATTGCTGCAGCTTTCGCAGGTATCAGCCGGAGGCAGCGAGATAGAGGAGCAGAAAGTGGACTACGCAATCAGTCTTTCCCGGGAAGAAAACGGAGAAAGCCTGGTGGAAATGGATAAGGAAGTGATATGCCATACCATAAGCGGCAAGCCCATCAAACCCAAGACGCTGGGACAGAAGCAGTATGTGGATGCTATCAGGAACAATATGATTGTATTTGGGCTGGGACCTGCCGGAACAGGGAAAACCTATCTGGCAATGGCGATGGCGATAACAGCTTTTAAAATGGAGGAAGTGAGCCGTATTATTCTGACGAGACCGGCAATAGAGGCGGGGGAAAAACTGGGTTTTCTGCCCGGCGATTTGCAGAGCAAGGTAGACCCGTATCTGCGTCCGCTCTATGATGCCCTTCATCAGATTATGGGGCCGGAAAGCTTTGCCAAAAATATGGAGAAAGGGCTTATTGAGGTGGCGCCTCTCGCTTATATGCGCGGGCGTACGCTGGACAACGCCTATATTATTCTGGACGAGGCGCAGAATACCACGCCTGCCCAGATGAAGATGTTTTTGACCAGAATCGGCTTCGGCTCCAAGGTGATTGTAACGGGGGATGCTTCCCAGAAGGACTTGCCTCAGGGAACGCTCTCCGGTCTTGATGTGGCGGCAAGAGTGCTGAAAAATATAGAAGATATTGCGTTCTGCAATCTGACAAGCCGGGATGTGGTGAGACATCCGCTGGTACAGAAGATTGTAAAAGCATATGACGACTATGAGGGAAGCGAGAAGAGACGTCAGGATAAAATAAAGAACAGGGAAACCCGAAAAAATGGCAAAAGATAAATTGAAGTATGGAAAAAACATATGCCTGTCGGCAGCAGTCATGTTTCTGGCTACCATGCTGTTTGTATGTGCATTCAGCTATATAAAAGGACTTGGCGCGGCGGACATTATCCGCAATACCGTAATGAGCGGCATGGGTGCCTTTATCGTGCTGCTTTTTATGATACAGTCAAAAATATACCGTTTATTTGAGTATGACAATGGGGAGCATTTGCTTCGATTTATGGTGGTTTACCTGATATGTCTGGCGCTTGCCTTTGCCATTTCCTACCTGCCGGCAGCCGGATGGCCTTATCTGGCAATTTTTGTGTTTCTTACGCTTTTCTCCAATTTACAGCTTGGTATTTCTGCGGGGACGGTTTTGCTTGCCGTTTCCATGCTTCTTTCTTCAAACGGCACGGAGATTTTTGTGCTGTATTTTGTCTGCGGACTGGCTGGCGCAAGTCTTTTCAGAGGTCTGGACGAATCCTACAAAATCGGAATCCCGACAGTCGTTTCCGTCATGTTTCTTCTGACGGGAGAAACGGCGTGCGTGGTACTGTATGCCAACGAAACCTTAAAGCCGGAGTTGTTTTTGATTCCCCTTATCAATGTTATCATCAGTCTGGTGCTGCTTTTGATTATCCTTCGGTTTTTTTCTGCCTTTGTGATTTACAAGCACAGAAATAAATATATGGAAATTAATGACCAGGAGTGCGCGCTTTTGGTGGAACTGAAGGAAAAGTCAAAAGAGGAGTACTATGGAGCCGTGCACACGGCATATTTTTGCGAAAGGATTTCCCGTGCGCTCCGTCTGGATGTGGATGCGGCAAAGACGGGCGGTTATTACCGGCGTATCGGAATTCTGAAAGGGGAAAATACATGGGAGACGGTGGAGGAAATTGTCAGGGAATATGCTTTTCCCAAGGAAGCGGTGCGCATTCTGCGTGAATTTCTGGACAAAGCGGTGCCCATAAAACAGAAAGAAACGGCGGTGCTGTTAATGTCAGATGCCGTTATAAGCTCCATTCTTTACCTTTTTGCCAAAAACAGCGATGTGCCGGATTACGATAAAATCATTGACACGGTTTTCAAACAGAAGCTGGAGTCGAATGTGCTGCAGGTATGCGGTATCACGCTGGAAGAGCTATACCGGATGAAAAAGATTTTTAAGGAGGAAAAACTGTACTATGACTTCCTACGTTGAAAAGGAAACGGAACTGGAATTTTCGTTTGATATAAAAGAATTGGCAGAACAGGTGATGGAGCGGGTACTGCGTATGGAAGGCTGCCCTTATGAAACGCAGGTAAACCTTTTACTTACGGACAACGAGGGAATCCGCACATATAACGCCAGATTCCGACAGATTGACAGAGAGACGGATGTGCTGTCCTTTCCCAATGTGGATTATGAAGCGCCTTCTGACTTTTCACGGCTTGCAGAGCACAAAGCGGACTATTTTGACCCGGACAGCAAGGAGCTGGTTTTGGGAGATATTATCCTGTCTGCCGAAAAGGTGAAGGAACAGGCGCTTGCCTACAACCACTCTGAAAAAAGAGAGTTTTCGTTTCTGATTGCACATAGTATGCTGCATCTGTGCGGATATGACCATATGGAGCAGGCGGAAGCCAAGGTGATGGAAGAGAAACAGGAAGCAGTCCTAACGTCGCTTGGCATTACGCGGGAGATTTGAGGCTGCACTTTGCACTGTTGTTTACAGAAGAGGGACAGAATATGAATCAAATGGAAATTGGGAAAAAGCAGTTTGGCATGATTGGAAAGCTTTTAGGATTTGCGATTGCAATTATGCTTGTCAGGATAATCGGCGACTTAGGCATGGCATATTTCTCCGCTGCCCTGGAGGTGTATATACTGCTGCAGATGCTTTTTACTGCCGGAATCCCGGGAAGCATGGAGAGACTGATGAGAGCCCGCATGGCAAAAGGGCAGTACAGGAATGCGGGAAAGGTAGCGAAAGCGGCGGCAGGATATTGTCTGGTAATCGGCATATCGGGTAGCCTTTTCCTGCTGTTCGGAGCGGCATCTTTCATGGGTGCGGTCAATCTGCCGGAAGCGGCACTGACGTTAAAAATACTGTCGGCGGCTTTTTTCCTGCAGGCACTCTGCGCCGTGCTGCAAGGCTATTTTCAGGGAATGGGGACGGCGATGCCTTCCATGATATTTGGCATTATCAAGCAGGTATTCTGCCTGTCGTTCTCCTTGTTGTTTACGCATATGATGTATCAATACGGCCTGCGTGCCCAAGCGCTTTTACACAATGAAAAATTTGCCGGCATGTACGGTGCAAGCGGAGCCGCTATCGGTTTTTCGTGTGCACTTTTGCTGTCGTTCTGCTTTTTGTTTGCGATTTATATCAGTATGGCGAGAAGGATGCGCAGACGGAACAGAGACGGTATGCGTCTGACGGAAGACGGCTATGAAGTGCTCAGGCTTTTGGTATTTTCCCTGCTTCCGGTAAGCGGCATTCTGTTTTTTTTCAGGCTTCCGGTTATGGCGGGGATGGCATTTTATCAGAGGTACAATCAGGGCAGTATAGAAGCGTTTACCGCTTACGGCGCATATTATGGAAAATATCTGGTGCTTATAGGCATCTTTTCGGTGCTGGCGCTGTTTTTTTCCGCAGGGATTGAAAATACGGTTGTTTACTACCTCAGAAAAGAAGAGCCTAAGAATGCAAGAAGTTATCTGGCTGGCGGTATGCAGGCGCTGCTCCTTTCATCGGCTTATTTTGCCATGCTTCTGCTTGTGCTTGCGCCCGGTATGCTGCAGATATTTTTTGGAAAAAACGCCGGAGAGCAGGCGGTAAATTATCTGCGCAGCGGCTTTGCCGTCGTACTGTTTTTACCGATGGGAATTTATTTTGCAGGAATTTTGATGGGGACCGGCAGGAGCAAAACCGTACTCCTTAATACGCTGATTTCTTTTGTGTTATTTGTACCGGCAGCAAACATTGGACTGAACGCCATGAAAGGCGATGCTTTGGCGTTGGTGATTGCCATGATTGTGTTTACTGCCGCAGGCTGCATCTTAAACGGTTTCTTTTTACTGCGAAACGTCCGCTGCAATCCGGAATGGCTGCAAATAACCGTGCTGCCTATCGTGGCGGCATTCGTAAGCGGAATCTGCATTTTTTTGTTGAATAAAGTGATTGCGCCTGCCGTCGGGGAGGTTTTGGCAACGATTTTCTGCTTTTTGCTGGGCGGAGCCGTTTACTTGATTCTGCTTTTTGTGCTGCGCTGTATCAGGGAAAAAGACCTGGATGTGCTGCCGGGCGGCAACATTCTCTTAAGAATAGGAATGTTTCTGCATCTTCTGTAAAAATTGAATAAAAATAAAGGATAGGCTGATACTGATAAGAAGAAGTATTGCATATGGAGGTTTTTTATGAAATTTTTAAAGGGTGTCAGCCTGTTTTTCCTTTACCCCTGTATTATGCTTGGCTCCGGTATCTATGTTGGTATTTTATTGAACAATTATTTTTATCCGAGACAGATACAGTATGTAGAGGTTCCCGTCCCCGTGCCTGCGGCACAGACGGAGGAGCCTGCAGTACCGCAGGAGGAAATTCCTTCGGCGGACAGCGCAGAGGTTTTGTCCAGAGAAAAAGAAGTGATAGATGCAGACACGGAATATATTGTGGAAGAATATGATACCAGACGGGATACGCTGGTGGAAACGGTATGGAATGTGCCGCCCAAGTACATGGGAATGGACAGGGATGCTTTTGTGACGGCGATGGAGCTGTATGCGGCTTCGCCTCCGCTCACAGAACAGGAGCGAGGCTTTGTGGGACTGGAGGTGCGTTCTTTTTCCTCCAGCCGGGTGGTCGTCCGCATGAATTATGCTTACGTGGAGCCTTCAAAAAGCTTTTATTTGAGAGTGGCGGACAACAATATTGTGGTTTACTGTGACGACGGCGAGACGGTGTATATGTATACAAGCATATCTGCGCTGACGCTGCCGGAATATATTCAGACACAGGTAATAAAGGGCATGTTTGTTGAGGATGAAGCGGCGCTGTATCAGTTTTTGGAAACCTATTCCAGCTAGGCAGACATATTGGAAGGCGCATAAAGAGGTGCATATGAATAAAAAATTAAAAATTGCGGTCATTGGAGGCGGCGCTTCCGGTATGATGGCAGCCATTACCGCTGCGAGAGAGGGGGCGGCGGTTTTTCTTTACGAAAAAAAAGAAAGAGTGGGAAAGAAGCTGCTTGCCACCGGCAATGGGAAGTGTAACTTTTCCAACAGGGATTTGCGCAGGGAATGCTATTATGGCGAAAACAGGGAAGAAGCATGGAAGATTTTATCCCGGTTTGATGCAAATGCTGCCGTCGCTTTCTTTGAAGAGGCGGGTATGCTGGTAAAGGACAAGGGCGGTTATCTCTACCCGGCATCAGAGCAGGCTTCTACTGTTCTTGATATTTTACGGCTTTTGCTGCAAAAGGAAAAGGTACGGGTATATACGGATTGTCAGGTTCTTTCGATAAAAAAAGAAAAGCAGAGCGGCGTCACGGTGGAAACACAGACAAAAGCAGTGCATTATGACAGGGTGATTCTTGCCTGCGGCGGCAGAGCCGCGCCAAAAACCGGTTCGGACGGAGACGGTTACCGTCTTGCGGCAATGGCGGGGCATACGCTGATACCTGTGGTGCCTGCGCTGGTGCAACTGCATTGCAAGGAGCATTTTGTAAAGGCGTGTGCCGGCGTGCGCACACAGGCGCATCTGTCCCTTATGGAAGACGGCAGGAACGTGGCTGAGGAGAGCGGCGAGCTGCAGTTTACGGAATACGGTATTTCCGGTATTGTGGTATTTCAATTAAGCAGGCTGGCTGCGTATGGACTTTTACACAAGAAGAAAATGGAGATGTACATAGACTGCCTGCCTGCGTATTCCGGCGAGGCGTATGCGGATTTTGCAAAAAGCAGGAAGGCAAATCATACTGCGGAAACGGTAGAAGATTTTTTTACAGGGATACTCAACAAAAAGCTGATGCAGGCATTTATCAGACTGGCGGGACTAAAACCGGAGGATTCCTATCGCCATGCAGAGGAAAAGAAAATTGACGCCGTGTTTGCCCTCTGTAAAAAGCTGACGCTTTCTTTGAGCGGCTGTCATTCCTTTGAACATGCACAGGTATGTGCCGGCGGGATTCCGCTGCGTGAAGTTACGGAGAGTCTGGAATCTCTCTTTTGGAAAGACCTGTACATGGCGGGGGAAATGCTGGATGTGGACGGCATTTGCGGCGGCTATAACCTGCAGTGGGCGTGGGCTTCCGGCTATGTGGCGGGCAAGAAAGCCGCGGAATAAGTTTACGTGTCTTCTTTGCGGCAGCGAAAGAATGGATAAAGAGTATGATTAGAATCGAACAGATAAAATTGAAAATAGAACAAAAGACCAAAGCGTTGTACCGGGAGGCAGCCAGAATCTTAAGGATTGGGGAGCCGGATATTCTTTTTCTGCAAATTGTGAAGCGCTCTTTGGATGCGAGAAAAAAACCGGATTTGTTTTACAGCTATGTGATAGAGGTAAAGATAAAACAGGAAGCGGAAGTGTGGAAGCGTTGTGCCAGAGGAAGAAGCGGGCGTATCGCAGCGGGCGGTCACTTTATCTCTTTGCATCAGGAAAAGGATTATGTGTTTCCCGTCCCACAGGCAGGCGAATGTGTGGAGCGTCCTGTGATAGCCGGCATGGGACCGGCAGGTCTTTTTTGCGCCTATTTTCTGGCAAGGGAAGGATACCGCCCGATTCTCTTGGAACGTGGGAAGGATGTGGACGAGAGGCAGAAAGATGTGGAGGCGTTTTGGGCAGGCGGCAGCTTCAACCCGGAGTCCAATGTACAGTTCGGCGAAGGCGGGGCGGGTACTTTTTCGGACGGCAAGCTGAATACGCTGGTAAAGGATACCCATGGAAGAAACAGGGAGGTTCTGCGCCTGTTTGTCAGTTTTGGCGCGCCGGAGGAAATTTTGTTTGAGAATAAACCGCATATAGGCACGGATATCCTGCGGACGGTGGTAAAAAATATGCGGGAAGAAATCAAACGCCTTGGCGGAGAGGTTCGTTTTCAAAGTCAGGTGACGGAGATAAAGACGGCGGGGGGCGGCGTGACCGGCGTTGTGATAAACGGCAGGCAGCTTCTGGAGACGAAAATACTGGTGCTTGCCATTGGACACAGCGCGCGCAATACCTTTTCCATGCTGTATGAAAAAGGCATTCCCATGGAGGCAAAGCCCTTTGCGGTTGGCTTCCGTGTGGAACACAGGCAGGCGTTTATCGACGAAAGTATGTATGGCAGTATGGGAAAGACCACAGACGGCGCGCTTCCTGCGGCTGCTTATAAGGTGACGGCGAAAACGGAGGATGGCAGGGGTGTCTATTCCTTCTGTATGTGTCCGGGCGGCTATGTGGTAAACGCTTCCTCCGAGCAGGGCAGGCTTTGTACAAACGGCATGAGTTACAGCGGGCGGGATGGTGAAAATGCCAACAGCGCGGTGATTGTCTCCGTAACACCGGCAGATTACGGAGAGGAGCATCCCCTCGCAGGCGTCGCCTTTCAGAGAAAGCTGGAGGAAAGGGCATACAATGCCGGCGCAGGACGTGTGCCGGTACAGACATACGGAAGCTTTCGGGCATGTATCAAAGACAAAACTGCGCTGCCGCCTGAGCAGGGCGCCGCTTTTCTGCCTGCTGTCAAAGGAGAATATGTTTTTGCCGATATTACGGAAATTCTGCCGGAGGCACTAAGCAGAGGCATTGTAGAGGGGATGGAGCAGTTTGGCAGGCAGATAAAGGGCTTTGACAGGGCGGATACGCTGCTTTTGGCTGTGGAGAGCAGAACTTCTTCCCCCTTAAGAATCCTGCGGGACGATACGTTACAGTCCCAAATCCGCGGTTTGTTTCCCTGTGGAGAGGGCGCCGGCTATGCGGGAGGAATCACCTCCGCGGCAATGGACGGCATCAAGGTGGCAGAGGCTGTGGCGGCAAGACTTTGCGGAGTCCTGAAAGAGGCAGCCGGCAGCCGCAGCAGACAGACCGCAGCCTATGATTGCATTGACTAACCGAAGGAAATAAAGTAAAATAGATGCCGTGATTTATAGATAAAACAGCAGAAAAGAAAAGGAATGGCATGACAGATTACAGGAAAGCACTGCGGGACAAAAAAAGAATTGTGATTAAAATAGGCTCTTCCTCCCTGCAGCACAAAAGCACGGGAGATTTGGACTATATCAAGCTGGAAAAGCTGGCACGGGAGTTGTGTGACATCCGCAATCAGGGTAAGGATGTGGTTTTAGTCAGCTCAGGGGCGATTGCCGTTGGCAAAAAAGCAGTAAAGCCGTACAAGAAAGACGCCGGGGAGGAAGCATCGCCAATTGCCTTCAAGCAGGCATGCGCCGCCGTGGGACAGGCTCGGCTGATGATGACTTATCAGAAGCTGTTTTCGGAGTACAATCAGATTGTAGCGCAGATTCTGATGACGAAAAACACGGTGGTGGACGACTTGAACCGATACAACGCCCACAATACCTTTTCCGAGCTTTTGCGCATGGGAGTTATTCCCATTGTCAACGAAAATGATACGATAGCCACTTACGAGATAAATGTGGCGGCGGATAACGACACGCTGATTGGAGACAACGATACCTTATCGGCAATTGTTGCAGCGCTGGTGGAGGCGGATTTGCTGATACTGCTCTCCGATATTGACGGTCTGTATACGGATGACCCGCGCTGCAGCAAGGACGCCAGATTTATTGAAGTGGTGGAGGAGCTGACAGACGAATATATGCATATGGGCAAGGCAAGCACCGGGAGCAGTGTAGGAACCGGCGGCATGAATACCAAGATGACGGCGGCACAAATTGCCACAAGCGTGGGTGCGGATATGGTCATCGCCAACAGCCGGGACGTGGGCATACTGCACCGCATTTTAGACGGAGAAAACGAAGGAACGCTTTTTGTGGCGCATAAAGACAAGGCGTTTGCACTTGCGGAGTTTGTGGAAAATCTGCATAAGGTATAAGCGTTTTGCCGTAAGATAATGAAGGACATGCAAAACGGTATCGTAAGAAAGAAAAAGAGGAGATATCCCTATGAATATGGAGGAGCGGATACAAAGAATCAACGAGCTCTATCACAAGTCAAAGGCGGAGGGTCTTACGCCTGAAGAAAAGGAAGAAAATGAGCGCCTGCGGACGGAATATATCCAGAATATCCGAAGCAATCTGCGGGCGCAGCTCAATCATATCGACATAGTAAACGAGGACGGAACCGTAGAAAATCTGGGAGATAAATACGGCGGCAGGGGAAAGCATTGAGGAAAGTGCCATGGAAAGCAAAAAGCAGATAAGAAATCGCATACTGGAACGGAGAAACACCTTGACGCCGGCGGAACGGATGCGTTCCGAAATTTTGGTGACGGAGCGTATTTTAGGGCATCAGTGGTACTACAAGGCGGGAGAAATCCTGCTTTTTGCAAGCTGCGGCAGCGAAATCAGCACAAGGGGAATTTTAGAGGACGCTTTAATGAGCGGCAAGCGGGTGTACCTGCCCAAGGTGGAAGGAGAAACCATGCAGTTTTACCGCATTGAGGCGGACGAGCCGCTCACAGAGGGGTACGGCGGTATCTTGGAGCCTGCCGGCGATGCGAAAAAAAGGTTTTGCTATCACAAGGACAGAAAAGATGCCGTGTTGATGCTGATGCCGGGCGCCGCCTTTGACCCTATGCGCAACCGCATCGGATACGGCAAAGGCTTTTATGACAGGTATCTGGCGGATAAGCCGGATTTACATACCATAGCGATTGGCTTTGACTGTCAGATGGTGGCACAGATTGCGAGCTGTCCTACCGATATCAAGCCCATGCAGGTGATATGCCTGTAAGGCTCTGTTTGTGAATGCGTCTGCGCGCGCCTGACGCAAATAGTCTGTACAAAAACGGTGCGCAGAAATGAGGAGTATATGATAAATTTGGAGGAAATCGGGAAAAAAGCCGTTACAGCAAAGTACAGCCTGCAGGGAAAGAACACAGAAGAGAAGAATGCAGCGCTTTTTTTGATTGCAGACAGGCTGATAGAAAATACGGAAGTGATTTTGACGGCAAATGCGGAGGACGTAGCGGCTGGGGAAAAGAATGGGATGCACGCCGGACTGATAGACCGCCTGCGTCTGACAAGGGAGCGAATCCTTGCTATGGCGGAGGGGCTTCGCCAGATTGCTGCGCTGCCTGACCCGGTGGGAGAGGTTTTGGAGCAGTTTACCCGTCCCAACGGGCTTGCCATAGAAAAAAGACGGGTGCCTGTCGGTGTGATTGGCATTATCTATGAATCGCGTCCTAACGTGACGGCAGATGCCTTCGGGTTGTGCTTTAAGGCGGGAAACGCCGTTATTTTAAAGGGCGGCAGCGATGCGCTAAACTCCAATAAGGCGATTACAGGCGTCATTCGTTCCGCGCTTACAGAGGCGGGGATAACGGCGGACGTTTTGCAGCTTTTAGAGACGACGGAGCGGGCGGTGACGGCGGCTTTTATGAAATTGCATGCCTATGTGGACCTGCTGATTCCCAGAGGTGGCGCAGGACTGATAAAGAGTGTGGTGGAAAACAGCACCATCCCCGTGATTGAGACAGGAACAGGCAACTGCCATGTCTATGTGGACAAAGATGCAGACTTGACTATGGCAGTCAACATCATCCGAAATGCCAAGACCCAGCGGATTGGGGTCTGCAATGCCTGCGAATCTCTGGTAGTACATTCCGCTGTCACGGGAAAGCTTCTGCCTGCACTAAAGGAAGCGCTTTCGCCTTATGCGGTGGAGATGCGGGGAGACGAAAGGATACGGGAAATCCTGCCGGACTGTGTGCCTGTGCAGGAAGCGGATTATGGAACGGAGTATCTGGACTATATCCTTTCCCTGAAAACGGTTGACAGCGTGGAGGAGGCTGTCGCCCACATCAACCGCTATAATACAAAGCATTCCGAGACGATTGTCACCGAAAATAAAGAAGCGGCGGAAATTTTCTTAAACGAAGTAGATGCCGCCTGCGTCTATGTAAACGCCTCCACCCGCTTTACGGATGGCTTTGAGTTTGGTTTTGGCGCGGAGATTGGCATCAGCACGCAGAAGCTGCACGCCAGAGGTCCTATGGGATTAAAGGAGCTGACCTCCTATAAATATGTCATACGCGGAAACGGACAGGTCAGAGAATAGGTGATGTGAAAGCAATAAGCACAGCTTTATTGCTTCAAAGGCAGGTGTTCTGATGGGAAAAAAGGAAAAAAAGACAAAAACTGTAAAAATGGGAAACATTGTTTTGGGGGCAGTTCTTTTGTGCGGCATATGCCTCGTGGGCTGCGCCGCAGAAAAGAAGGGGAGCGGCGTGATGATGCGGACGGCTTCTTTTTGGCAGCAAGATAATATATCCGGTGCGTTTGCTGCTCTGTCAGAGTTTCGCTCTGAAACGGAAGCTGCGGCAGAAGTGCTTTATACAGAAGCGGCAGAGCGCTATACGGCTTATGTGCCGGCTATCGAAGAGGCGCTTTCGGCGTATCGGGAAGAGAAGGGTTTTACGGTGGATTACGCCGTATACGACAGGTATTTTTACTTTGATTCCTTTAGTCTGCCGGAGGGGACGATTGCCATATTGTCGAGGGACAATACCTGTATGGGCTTTCGCATGAACCTGCGCTGCAGGGAAGAATTTGACGGGGGTATCATCGTTTCCCGCTATGAGGAGGCGCCTGACAGGGAGATTGTGTGCGAGTACTATGAAATCGGTGATATCCGGTATTTTTCCTATGCGGATTCCTCGGAATCTGATTCGGCATTTTCCATTCCCAATTTTATGTGTATGGCGGGAATGGAGCATATTCGTGCGATTGAGAAAGAACGGCAGATATATACAGTATACTGGAATGAATTTACTCCCTCTTCTGAACCGGAATTTTTCTGGGAAGCGCAGGTAAAGGCGCCCTTACGGGAATATATGGAGATAAACGGCAGCCTTTACCGGATAGACAGGGAGCATAAGGCGCTCTTTTTGGTAAATATGCCTGACAAAACGCTTCCTTCGGGCACGCCGGCTTTGGCTGATTATGTTTACGCAAGCTGGCTTTCCACGCAGAAGGAGCTTAGTCAGAATCTTTTGTATAAGCTGGCGGTTTCCGTCACGGATATAGAAGAAATTCTGCCGGATGGGTATATGTTTTTTGACTCCGAGTATACGGCAAATGATATGAACGGGGACGGCATTATGGATATCCTTGCGGTTGTCTGCCCTGTATTGGAGCATTATGATAACCGAAGTTCTTTTGTGGAGGATTCTCCGTACAGGAAAGTGCCGGAGTATTACTATCAGGAGCTTTGGCTGTTTACGGGGCAGCCGGATGGAAGCTTTTCGGGAGAATGTCTGCTTGATGCGGATTCGCTGATATGGAGCGATACCTTCGCCCTGACGGATGTGAGCGGTTTTGCCGGAGGGTTCTCTTTGGAATATTTTGTGGGGCGTTCCCCCTGGCAGACCATATTGTTAGAATACAGGTATGATGGCGGTGAATGGAAGCTGGTAAAACGGTATGAGAATGACCGTTATTCCAGACCGGAGGGCTTTTGTGCATATTCGGAAGAGATTCTTGCAGCCGAAGCGTTACATAAGGTTTACGTCAGCGCTTATGTAAATGAGGAGTATGCGGCATTTTTAAGTGACGTCGGATATCGCAGTTATGAATTCTGTTTTCAATTGCCGGATGAAGCGCTGGTACAGCGTATCAACGAAGTCCTGCGGGGAGAGATGGACAGGCTTTTCGGTGCTGTGGAAGCGCTTGATGAATGTCATGATGTCCTTCTGCATGATAATCTTATTTTTCTGAACAGCAGGATTGCCGTATTGGAAGTCGAATTTAGGGATGAAACGACAGAAGATGTTTCAGTGAACCGGTACCTTCCCGTCAGTATCGACCTGCAGACAGGGGAAATTATTGATTTCAGGGACTATATTACAGACAAAGAACTGAAGGCGCTGCTTGTCTGTACCAATCCGGACTGCAAAGCGGAGGAAAATCTCGCCCTGTTTGACCGGTATGATGATTACGAGACTCTGCTAAAAGCAGGAGGGGATTTCATGACGCTTTGCCTGGTACATGAGGGGCTGATTGTCTTAAATGCCGGCGAATACTGGCCTGAGTACTGCCTGATACCAAGGGCAAAGCTGATAGACAGCCCATTGGCAGTATTCTGGGATGACTGGCAGTAGCAATGATATGATAAAAAGGAGAAGAAGATGTCGAGAGTAATTGATTTGTTTTTGGAATATGTCAGACTGGACACACAGTCAGCGGAAGAGAGCAATACCACGCCAAGTACCTTAAAGCAGCATACGCTGGCAAAGCTTTTGGCGGGACAGCTTGCGGATATGGGAGCGGCAGAAATTACCTATGATGAGGCGCATTGCTATGTATATGCCTCCATTCCCGCCGCACAGGGGTTTGAAAATGCGCCTGTGCTGGGATTTATCGCCCATATGGATACTTCGCCCGCCGTATCGGGCGCCGGTGTGAAGCCCCGCATTGTGAAGGCTTATGACGGCAGGGATATCGTGTTAAACGAGGCGGAAGGCATTGTGTTAAAAAGGGCGGATTTTCCGGAGCTTTCCCTGTATGAGGGACAGGATTTGATAGTGACGGACGGCACAACGCTTTTAGGCGCCGATGATAAGGCAGGAGTTGCGGAAATTATGGCGATGGCGGAATACCTGTTGCAAAACCCGCAGCTTCCACACGGAAAAATCAGAATCGGTTTCACGCCGGACGAGGAGGTCGGCGCCGGCGCGGATTATTTTGACATCGCTCTTTTTGGCGCAGATTTTGCCTATACCGTGGACGGCGGCAGAGTCGGCGAGCTGGAGTATGAAAACTTTAATGCGGCGGGAGCGAAGGTGCGCGTGCAGGGCAGAAGCGTACATCCGGGCGATGCAAAGGGAAAAATGAAAAATGCCATTTTGATGCTGCAGGAGTTCCAGTCCCTGCTTCCTGTATATGAGAATCCCATGTACACAGATGGGTACGAGGGCTTTTATCACCTTGACAGCATAAGCGGTACAGTGGAGGAGGCTGTAGCGGACTATATTATCCGCGACCACTCCAGAGAAAAGTTTGAGGAGAAAAAGAAGCTTTTTGCGCAGATGGGAGAAATGCTGAATATCAAGTACGGAAGCGGCACCGTTACCGTTACCATCAAGGATTCCTACTACAACATGCGGGAAATCATAAAGCAGCACATGCACCTGATTGACAATGCGAAGGCGGCGATGGAGGAGCTTTCCATTGTACCCATTGTACAGCCAATCAGAGGCGGCACCGACGGGGCAAGGCTTTCCTTTATGGGGCTTCCCTGTCCGAACCTTGGCACCGGCGGACATAACTGCCATGGCAAGTATGAGTATGCCTGCGTACAGTCTATGGAGCAGAATGTGGAGCTGCTCATCCGGATTGCAGGGAAGTATGCGGAGAGCAGATAAGGGAGAAAGTCAAGAGAAAAATGTACACTGAAATTGATTTAGATAAAATAGATATAGATGCCCCCCCTCCAATGGAAGAGCCCGCCCGCCAGTATTATTTCATGGCAAAATGCAGAGAATGGGTAAGGGATTTTGAACAGAAACAAAGGCGTCTGCCAAGAGCGTGCGTCGTCAATATGGGCTGTCAGATGAACGCAAGGGACTCGGAAAAGCTGACAGGCATCTTAAGGCTTATCGGCTATGAGACGGCGGAGGAGGAGAATGCCGATTTTGTTATTTTTAATACCTGTACGGTGCGGGATAACGCCAATCAGAAGGTATATGGCAGGCTGGGCGTGATGAAGGGGCTGAAAAAAAGGAACCCTTTGCTGAAAATTGCCCTGTGCGGATGCATGATGCAGGAAAATGCGGTGATTGAAAAAATCAGAACCAGCTATCCTTTTGTGGATTTGATTTTTGGCACCCACAACATTTTCAAATTTGCAGAGCTGCTATATGCGTCCTTGGAGGCAGAAGGGATGCTTATCGATATCTGGGAGGATACGGATAAGATTGTGGAGGACCTTCCCGTGGAGCGGAAGTATCCGTTTAAATCCGGCATCAATATTATGTTCGGCTGTAACAATTTCTGCAGCTACTGTATTGTGCCCTATGTGCGGGGCAGGGAGCGCAGCAGGAATCCCAGGGATATTATCAGGGAAATTGAAAAGCTGGCGGCTGAGGGCGTCGTGGAAATTATGCTTTTGGGACAGAACGTCAATTCCTACGGAAAAACGCTGCAGGAGCCTATGCGCTTTGCCCAGCTTTTACAGGAAGTGGAAAAAATAGAAGGGATAGAGCGTATCCGTTTTATGACCTCCCATCCCAAGGATTTGTCGGAAGAACTGATACAGGTGATGAAGGCATCCAAAAAAATCTGCCGCCATTTGCATCTGCCGCTGCAGGCGGGCTCCAATCGGATATTAAAGGCGATGAACCGGGTTTATACCAAGGAGCAGTACATAGCGCTGGCAAAGCATATCAGGGAGGAAATACCGGATATTGCGCTGACGACGGATTTGATTGTAGGATTTCCGGGGGAGACACTCTCGGATGTGGAGGAGACCATTGCGGTTGTAAGGGAAGTGGAATACGATAATGCCTTTACCTTTGTCTATTCCAAGAGAACCGGTACGCCTGCGGCAGTCATGGAGGAGCAGGTGCCGGAAGAAGTGGTAAAGGAAGGCTTTCAAAGGCTGCTGGAAACAGTGCAGGAGACGGCGCGAAAGCGGGTGGCGCGCTACGAGGGACAGGTGATGGAAGCATTGGTGGAGGAGGTCAACGAGCACGATGCCTCCCTGTTAACGGGACGGCTTTCCAACAACACGCTGGTGCATTTTGCAGGCAGCCTTTCCCTGATTGGAAAAATTGTCAAGGTAAGGCTGGATAAATGCTGCGGCTTTTACTACATGGGTACGGTACTTTAGGAGGCAGAAATGGAGAAATTAAAACCGAAATTGTTTTCCGTTATGAAGACTTACAGCAGAGGGCAGCTTGTGAAGGATATCGTGTCCGGCATTATTGTGGCAATCATTGCCCTGCCGCTGTCCATTGCGCTGGCGCTTGCTTCCGGTGTGACGCCGGAAAAGGGAATTTATACGGCGATTGTAGCTGGCTTTGTGATTTCTTTTCTGGGTGGAAGCAGGGTACAGATAGCGGGACCTACGGCAGCGTTTGCCACCATTGTGGCGGGCATTGTGGCAAAAAACGGTATGGAGGGGCTTGCCGTTGCCACCATTATGGCGGGTATTATCCTGATTATCATGGGGCTCTGCAAATTCGGAAGTCTGATTAAGTTTATTCCCTATACCATCACCACAGGCTTTACCGCCGGTATCGCCGTGACGATTTTGATAGGGCAGATTAAGGACTTTTTAGGTCTTTCCATTATCACAGAGGAACCTTTGGTGGAGACCATGGACAAGCTTGCCGCCGTGGCTGCCTTTATCGGCACTATCAACTGGTGGGCGCTTCTCGTGGGCGGCATCTGCCTTGTCATATTGATAGTCTGGCCGTATCTGCCGGGCTTTTTATCTAAAATCCCGGGTTCTCTGGTTGCGGTTCTGGCAAGCAGCGCCATGGTTGCGCTTATGAAGCTTCCGGTGAATACCATAGGCGATTTGTATACCATTTCCGGCAGCCTGCCGCCTTTTCAAATCCCCAGTATGGATTTTGCCATGGTGCGGACGCTGCTTCCCGATGCGTTTACCATCGCGATTTTAGCCGGTATCGAATCCTTACTTTCCTGTGTGGTTGCGGATGGTATGATTGGCAGCAGACACCGCTCCAACATGGAGCTTGTGGCACAGGGTACGGGCAATATTGCCTCGGCGCTGTTTGGCGGAATCCCCGCCACGGGTGCCATTGCGAGAACGGCGGCGAATATCAAAAACGGCGGACGGACGCCCATCGCAGGCATGGTACATTCTGTGGTACTCTTGCTCGTTTTAGTGGTGCTTATGCCCTATGCGGCGCTGATTCCCATGCCGGCTATCGCAGCGATTCTTTTTATGGTGGCGTACAATATGTCCGGATGGCGTGAGGTTGTGGATTTGTGCAAAACGGCGCCAAAGAGCGATATTATCGTGCTGCTCCTTACCTTCTGCCTCACAGTCGTATTCGACCTTGTGGTGGCGATTGAGGTGGGTATGGTGCTTGCTGCAGTCCTCTTCATGAAGCGTATGAGTGACGTGACGGAGGTGGAAGGCTGGAAATATGCGGAAGGCGCGCAGACAGGCGGTGATTTGATGGCGGTGCCGAAGAATACGCTTGTGTATGAAATCAGCGGTCCCATGTTTTTTGGCGCGGCGGACAAGCTGTTAAAAATCGGTGTAAAAGAGGGCACTAACTGCCTGATTCTGCGTATGCGGAGCGTGAATGCCATCGATTCCACTGCAATGCGCAATTTTGAAAAGCTTCTTTCGCTGTGCCAGAAGAAAAACGTAACGTTGATTTTTTCCCATGTGGCGGAACAGCCCATGTCCATTATGCACAAAGCAGGTTTTGACAAAAAGGTAGGGCTTCAAAATTTCTGCGCCCACATTGACGACGCCATGGAGCGCGCCAGAGCGATACAAGGCGAATAAATACAAGAACAGGATTGCAGGAGCTTATATTTGAAATACGACAAGAAGAGCCGCCCTGCGGCTTCAAGGAGAAAAGAAGTGGCTGAATTTACTCCCATGATGCAAAAGTATCTGGAGACCAAAGCGGAATACAAGGACTGTATTCTTTTTTACCGGCTGGGTGATTTCTATGAAATGTTTTTTGAAGACGCACTGACCGCGTCAAAGGAACTGGAAATCACCCTGACGGGAAAGGACTGCGGGCAGGAAGAGCGCGCCCCCATGTGCGGGGTTCCCTACCATGCGGTAGAAGGGTATTTGAACAAATTAGTGAGCAAGGGCTACAAGGTTGCCATCTGTGAACAGGTGGAGGACCCGAAGCTTGCCAAAGGGCTGGTAAAGCGCGAGGTGGTCCGCGTAGTGACGCCCGGGACCAACACGGATGTACAGGCGCTGGAGGAATCGAAAAACAGTTATTTGATGTGCGTTACCTATATGCAGGCAAAAATCGGAATTTCGCTGGCGGATGTTACCACGGGCGACTTTTTTCTGACGGAGGTGGACGATTTAAAGAAGCTTTCGGATGAAATTATCAAGTATCAGCCCAAGGAGATTATTGCCAACGACGCTTTTCTGGTAAGCGGCATGGATATGGAGGACTTAAGAGGCAGGCTCGGTATTACGGTATATGCGCTGGAGCCGCATTTTTTTGATGATGATGCGGCGAAAAAATGTCTGATGAAGCATTTTCATGTCAATACGCTGGCGGGGCTTGGCATTGCGGATTTTCCTACCGGATTCATTGCGGCCGGGGCGCTTCTTTTATATTTGTATGATACACAGAAAACTTCTTTAAGCCATATCAGCCATATTTATCCGTATATCACCAGCAAATATATGCTGCTTGACAGCTCTACCAGACGGAATCTGGAACTGTCGGAAACCTTGCGGGAAAAGCAGAAGCGGGGTTCTCTTTTGTGGGTGCTTGATAAGACGAAAACCGCTATGGGTGGGCGCACTCTGCGGAGTTATATCGAACAGCCCCTGATAGAAAAGGAAGATATTGAGAAACGTCTTGATGCGGTGGAGGAGTTGTCAAAGGATTCTGTTTCCCGCGATGAAATCAGGGAATACTTAAATCCGGTTTACGACTTGGAAAGGCTGCTCGGGCGCATCAGCTATAAAACGGCAAATCCAAGAGATTTGATTGCGTTTCGCAATTCTTTGCAGATGCTGCCCCATATTAAGGCTGTGATGAAGGGGTTTGCAAAGCAACTGCTCACAGACATCAGAGAGGAGATAGATTCCTTAGAGGATATCTGCAGCTTGATTGCGGCGGCTGTGGAGGAGGAACCGCCTGTTACCATCAGGGAGGGCGGTATCATAAGGGATGGCTTTGACGAAGATATCGATATGCTCAGAAGCGCCAAGCGGGACGGAAAAAAATGGCTTGCCGAGTTAGAAAACGAGGACAGGGAGCGGACGGGCATCAAGAATCTGAAAATCAAATACAATAAAGTATTCGGGTACTATTTTGAAGTGACAAATTCCTACAAGAATCTGGTGCCGGAGGATTATGTCAGAAAGCAGACGCTTGCCAATGCAGAGCGCTATACGACTCCCCGCTTAAAGGAGCTGGAGGACACGGTGCTGAACGCGGAGGACAAGCTCTGCACATTGGAATATGAGCTTTTTTGCAAAATCAGGGATGCCATTTCGGCAGAGATGGAGCGGATACAAAAGACGGCAAAGGCAGTGGCAAGGCTTGACGTATTTGCCTCTCTTTCTCTTGTGTCGGAGCGAAACGGGTATGTGCGCCCCAAGCTCAACGAAAAAGGCGTTATCGATATCAGGGACGGCAGGCATCCGGTAGTGGAAAAAATGATAGAACACGATATGTTTATCGCAAACGATACCTATCTGGACAATAACAACCGCCTGATTGCGGTGATTACCGGCCCGAATATGGCGGGGAAATCCACTTATATGAGACAGGCTGCGCTGATTGTGCTGATGGCGCAGACAGGCTGCTTTGTGCCTGCAAAAAGCGCCAACATCGGCATTGTGGACCGGATTTTTACGAGGGTGGGGGCTTCTGACGATTTGGCGAGCGGGCAGTCTACCTTTATGGTAGAAATGAATGAAGTGGCAAATATCCTGCGAAATGCAACTGCAAAAAGTCTTTTGATTCTGGACGAAATCGGAAGAGGAACTTCCACCTTCGACGGGCTTTCTATTGCATGGGCGGTAATCGAACATATCAGTAACCGAAAGCTTTTGGGCGCAAAAACACTTTTTGCCACCCACTACCATGAACTGACGGAGCTGGAGGGCAAGATAAACAATGTCAACAATTATTGTATCGCGGTAAAAGAGCAGGGGGACGATATCGTATTTCTGCGAAAGATTATAAAAGGCGGCGCTGACAAGAGCTACGGCATTCAGGTGGCAAAGCTTGCCGGCGTCCCCGATGTTGTCATCGGGCGTGCAAAGGAAATTGTGGAACAGCTCTCGGACAATGACATTACGGAAAAGGTGCAGAGTATTGCCATTGATAACCGGAGCGACGGCAGAATCAAAAAAGCAGAGCATTTTGATGAGGTTGACATGGCGCAGATATCGCTTTTTGATACCGTAAAGGACGAGGATGTGCTGAAGGAATTAAAGGAAGCGGATATCAGCAATATGACGCCGTTAGATGCATTAAATACGCTTTACAGGCTGCAAAGCAAGCTGAACAACCGCTGGTAAGCGCAAGGAGAAGGAAAACATGGCGAAGATACAGGTGTTGGATGCAGGGACAATTGATAAGATTGCTGCCGGGGAGGTAGTGGAGCGCCCTTCCAGCGTAGTCAAAGAACTGGTGGAAAATGCCATTGATGCAGGCGCGACCGCAATTACGGTAGAAATCAAGGACGGCGGTATCTCTTTTATCCGCATCACGGACAATGGAAGCGGCATTGAAGCGTCACAGGTGCGCCTCGCCTTTCTGCGCCATGCGACAAGCAAGATTGCCACCGCAGAGGATTTGCACAGCGTGAAGAGTCTGGGGTTTCGCGGCGAGGCATTGTCCAGTATTGCGGCAGTTTCGAAGGTGGAGCTGATAACAAAGACAAGGGATTCGCTTACGGGCATTCATTATGCCTGTGAGGGTGCTGAGGAAAAAGAATTTTCAGAGGTGGGTGCGCCGGACGGTACTACCATTATGATACGCAGCCTGTTTTTTAATACGCCTGTCCGCAGAAAGTTTTTGAAACAGCCACAGACAGAGGGCGGATACGTCATAGACTTGATGGAGCATATGGCGCTCTCAAAGCCGGATGTGGCATTTAAGCTTACCGTCAATAACCAGCTTAAGTTCCATACTTCCGGCAACGGCAATTTAAAGGAAGTTATCTACCGCATTTACGGCAGGGAGACGGCGGCAAATATGGTGGAAATACAGGCGTCCGGTCAAGGGCTTGCCGTTTCAGGATACCTCGGGAAACCGGTATTAAACCGTTCCAACCGCAGCTTTGAAAATTATTTTTTAAATGGCAGGTACATCAAAAGCAATGTGATGGCAAAGGCAATCGAGGAGGGTTTTTCCCAGTATTTGATGCAGCACAAATTTCCCTTTGTGGTGCTGCATTTTGCCATTGATACGGCGCTTGTGGATGTGAACGTACATCCCACCAAAATGGATGTACGCTTTACGGACGGCAGCCGGATTTATGAATTTATTGTAAAGGCTGTTGCAGAAGCCTTGAAAGAACGGGAGATGATTCCGGAAGCTGTATTGGACAGGCTTGCAGACAAAGAGGACGGACAAGAAAAAATTTCTGTTCCGGAGCCTTTTGAGAAGAAAAGAGCGGAGCAGTTTCGGGTTTTGGAAGAGATGAAATATGAGGCAGACAAGCCTAAAATGCAGGACTTCATGCAAAATCCCGTGTGGGAGCAAATGTCTGGGCAATTATCTGCGGGAAAAATGCAGGAAAATGAAGGGATTCCTGCAGATGAGGGTACAAAAAAAGACGAGAATCCGATACAAAACCCCATGCAGATGAATCTGTTTGAAGAAAGGCTTCTAACACAGGAAAACCGCAGGGAGTATCGGATACTTGGACAGATTTTTGACACCTACTGGCTGCTTGCCTTTCAGGATAAGCTTCTTATCATCGACCAGCACGCAGCACATGAAAAGGTGAAATATGAACGGCTTATGCGGCAGTTTGGCGAAAAAGAAATAACATCGCAGTGTTTAAATCCGCCCATTGTGGTAACGCTCTCGGCAAGAGAGGAACAGACTTTTTTAGAATACAGCACTGTTTTTGCAAGTCTTGGATTTGAAATTGAAGAGTTTGGCGGAAGCGAATATGCAATCCGCAGCGTTCCCTCCGATTTGTATGGCTGTCGGGAAAAGGAGCTTTTTTTGGAGGTGCTGGATGCGCTTTTAGACGGCCCCTCATACAAGCAATTGACGGTGGTAGAGGAAAAGCTTGCTTCCATGGCATGTAAGGCGGCAGTAAAAGGCAACCATTCTTTCAGCGAGACGGAAATGGAAGCGCTGATTGACGAGCTTTTAACGCTGGATAATCCGTATAACTGTCCCCACGGACGCCCTACCATTATTTCCATGAGTAAATATGAATTGGAAAAGAAATTTAAGAGGATTATATAATGGAGCAGAAAAAACCACTTATTGTCCTGACGGGTCCTACCGCCGCGGGCAAGACAGGGCTCTCTATCCGGCTTGCAAAGGCAGTTGGCGGGGAAATTATTTCAGCCGATTCCATGCAGGTGTATAAGCACATGGATATTGGTTCTGCAAAAATAAAAAAAGAGGAAATGGGTGGTGTCGCACATCATCTGATTGATATCTTAGAACCTTCTGAACCTTTTAACGTCGTTATTTTCCAAAGGCTTTGCAGGCAGGCAATGGAACAGATATATGCAAACGGCAGGATTCCTATTCTGACAGGCGGTACGGGCTTCTACATACAGGCGGTATTGTATGATGTCGATTTTACGGAAAATGAGGAGGATACCGCGTACAGGGATATGCTGGAAGCACTTGCTAAAAAGGAGGGGCCGCAGTACCTTCACGACATGCTGCAAAAAGCGGACAAAAAGGCTGCCGATGCCATTCATCCCAACAATATAAAGCGGGTTATCAGGGCTCTTGAATTTTACAAGCAGACCGGCATGCACATTTCAGCGCATAACGAGACGGAACGCCAAAAAGAAAGCGCGTATGCTTCCGCTTATTTTGTGCTGCATGATGACAGGCAGAAGCTTTATGAGCGGATAGAAAAAAGAGTGGACGATATGCTTGCCAAAGGACTGGTGCAGGAGGTGGCGCAGTTAAAGGCAATGGGCTGTACAAAGGATATGGTTTCCATGCAGGGGCTCGGCTACAAGGAAATCCTCAGTTTCCTTTATGGGGAATGCAGTCTGGAGGAAGCCGTATACCGGATAAAGCGGGACACCAGGCATTTTGCCAAGCGGCAGCTCACATGGTTTAAGCGGGAAAAAAATGTAATCTGGGTGAATAAGCAGGATTTTGATTATGACGACGAGGCTATATTAACATTTATGGAGCAGAAAATAAAAGAAACAACGGGAATCGGGGGCGTAGCAACATGATTTACGAGAATCAAAACAAAATCCTGATACGGGACTTACAACAAAAGGATGCACGGGCGATTACGGACGAAGAAATTGCGCAGGGCTGGGATGCGGACATAGAAAAATATAACATGCGGCTTACACATCAGGCAGAAGGAAAGTCCATATCCTTAGCGGCAGAATATAACGGCAGCATTGCAGGGTATATAAACGTCTATCCTGCTTCCGAATGGGGCGCTTTTGCCAATCAGGGGTATGCCGAAATTGTCGATTTCGGAGTGCTGGAAAAATACCGCAGCCGCGGTATCGGCAGCCGGTTAATGGATGTGGCGGAACAGATTGCCTTTACCTATTCCGACGTAGTTTATCTTGGAGTGGGCTTACACAGCGGATACGGGAGCGCGCAGAGAATGTACGTAAAGCGAGGCTACATTCCCGACGGCAGCGGCGTGTGGTACAAAGATAAAATCTGCGAGCCGTATGCCGGCTGCTTTAACGATGACGAATTGGTCTTATACCTGTACAAAAGGAAAAAGTAAACTTGTGGGAATATCACACAAGTGAAAGGAGTATCATGAACGAGGAAAAAGATTCTGTCTGCAATATAAAAAACATATATCTGGAAAGAGGCATTTCAGAGGAAGTCTACGCATTCGGTGAGCAGATTCTCGCAGGTCTTGCCGCGCGCTTTCAGGCAATAGATGAAAATGCCGAATACAACCAGCTCAAGGTGCTGAAGGCGCTGCAGGACAATCAGGTCAGCGAGGCGTGCCTTTTGGGCACCACAGGCTACGGCTATAACGATTTGGGAAGGGATACCTTAGAGCGGGTTTACGCTTCTGTATTTCACACGGAGGATGCGCTGGTACGCCCGCAGATTACCTGCGGCACTCACGCGCTGGCGCTGGCGCTTATGAGCAATCTGCGTCCGGGAGACGAATTGCTCTCTCCTGTGGGAAAGCCCTATGATACGCTGGAGGAGGTTATCGGCATCAGACCTTCTAAAGGTTCTTTGCAGGAGTATGGCATAAGCTACAGGCAGGTGGAGCTTATGGAGGACGGCGGTTTTGATTACGAAGGGATTCGTGCTGCCGTCAATGAAAAGACAAGGCTTGTAACCATACAGCGCTCAAAAGGCTATCAGACAAGACCGACCCTGTCAGTCAAAAAAATCGGGGAGCTGATTGCGTTTGTGAAGTCTTTAAAGCCGGACGTCATCTGTATGGTGGATAACTGTTACGGCGAGTTTGTGGAGAGGCTGGAGCCTTCGGACGTGGGAGCGGATATGGTAGTTGGCTCGCTTATCAAAAATCCGGGTGGCGGGCTTGCGCCAATCGGCGGCTATATTGCCGGCAGAAAGGAATGCGTGGAAAATGCGGCATACCGGCTGACTTCTCCGGGGCTTGGCAGGGAGGTAGGAGCCTCCCTTGGCATTTTAAACGCTTTTTATCAAGGGCTGTTTCTGGCGCCAGTCGTGACGGCGGGTGCTTTAAAGGGAGCTGTCTTTGCGGCAAATATCTATGAAAAGCTGGGCTTTCGGGTAGTGCCTGACGGGAAAGAAAGCCGGCATGATATTATACAGGCGGTGGAACTCGGTTCTCCTGAGGGCGTTATTGCCTTTTGCGAGGGTATACAGGCTGCCGCACCCATTGACAGTCATGTGACGCCGGAGCCGTGGGACATGCCGGGATATGATTCCAAGGTGATTATGGCGGCGGGAGCCTTTGTCTCAGGCTCTTCCATTGAGCTTTCCGCGGACGGTCCGATAAAGCCTCCCTATGCCGTATATTTTCAGGGCGGACTGACTTGGCAGCATGCCAAATTCGGTATTTTAAAATCCTTGCAGCGCCTTGCGGACAAGGGAATTGTGTCGAAATTTTTTCCATAAATTTTATATACAGAAGCGGTGAATTGTGATAGAATAAATTCCATATGTGAATATTATGTATCTTTACAAAAGAGAGAAGCGAGGGCAGGGTTTTGAAAAAGTGGAACTGGACGTTGGTACTGTTAGTGCTAATCGGATTTGTGATAGGCCGTTTTATAGGCACATACTTTGAAGGTACATGGCTAAACTATGGACAGGCTTTCGGTCTGAGCGAGCCAGTTGTACTGGATTTGGGGTTCATTCTGCTGACCTTCGGCTTAAAAATCCAGATTAACATTGCAAGTGTTATCGGGGTTATCCTTTCGCTTGTTGTGTACCGCTTTATCCGGTAATATTCACAGATACTACAAAAGAGGAGTTCATGCGTAAAAGAAGGCTTTTGTGCAGGAAGGAATACGTATGAACAAAAAAAGGCAGGAACAAAAGGAAAATCAGGTACACCTGCGCCCCTATGAGAAATTCATGCAGTTTGGGGCGGAAAATCTGACAGAATGCGAGCTTTTGGCGGTTTTATTAAGAACCGGAAGCCGTGAGGAAGGAGTGGAAGCGCTTGCCGCCCATATTCTAGACATTGCCGCAAACGGCAGACAGGGGCTTCCCGGTCTGCACAAACTGAGTCTGGAGCAGCTTCTCCGTATCAAGGGCATCGGAAAAGTAAAGGCAATCCAGATTAAATGTATTGCCGAGCTTTGCACCCGCATGGCGAGGGCGAAGGCGGGGGAGTGCCTTACCTTTGAGAGCTCGGGCTCGGTGGCTGCGTACTATATGGAGACACTGCGGCACAAAAGCAGGGAGTGCGTGTATCTTCTGATGCTGGATACCAAGGGACATCTTATCAGGGAGACAGAGCTTTCCAGAGGAACGGTCAAGTCCTCTCTTTTGTCACCGCGGGAGGTGTTTGTGGAAGCACTTAGGGCAGAAGCCGTCCATATCATTCTGATACATAATCATCCAAGCGGGGACCCGGCTCCCAGCAAGGAGGATATGTCAGTGACGAAGTCCATTTACGAAATGGGCGTGAAACTGGATATTCCGCTTATAGACCATATTATAATCGGAGATAACAAATATATCAGCTTCAAGGAACAAGGTTACCTGTAGAAAGGGGTTATTCATTTGGCAAACAATGCATTCGGTATCGACTTGGGTACCAACAATATTAAAATTTACAGCAGGAACGACGACAGCGTCATGGTAGAAAAAAATATGATTGCCGTCGAAAACAAGAACACGATTTTTGCGTACGGTAACTCTGCTTTTGAAATGTATGAGAAAGCACCCGTTAATATTCATATTTCTTATCCGCTTTGTAACGGTGTGATTGCAGATATCAAAAATATGGAAACGCTGGTGCGCTATTTTTTAAGTGATTTGATGAAAGGCAATGTGCGTCCCGCAGACTATTATATTGCGGTTCCCACGGATGTGACGGAGGTTGAAAAAAGAGCCTTTTATGATTTGATTCGGGATGCCAATGTCAAAGCGCGCAAGATTATGGTGGTGGAAAAAGCAGTTGCGGACGGTCTTGGCATGGATATTGACGTCAAGAACTCACAGGGCGTTTTGGTGGTAAACGTCGGGTATGATACCACGGAAATCTCCATACTTTCTCTGGGAGGTATTGTGTTAAGCCGTCTGATAAAGGTTGGCGGGCTGAAATTTGACGAGGCGATAAAAAATGCCGTCAGAAGAGAATTTTCCCTGATTATTGGAGGAAAAACTTCCGAGAATGTCAAAATAGCGCTCAAGTCCCTGGAGGAAGAGGGCAATGGCGCCGTGGTATATGGGCGTGATATCGTCACAGGCCTTCCGGTGGAACGGGAAATTCCTACTTCCCTGGTCAATGAATCCTTGGAGGAAAATTTCAACACCATTATCGATAATGTAAAGGTGATTTTGGAGAGAACGCCGCCCGAGCTTGCTGCGGATATTTACCGGCATGGGGTTTACCTGACCGGCGGCGCTTCGCAGGTAAGCCATCTGGGAGAACAGATTGCAAACGGCACGGGACTGAAGGTGAACGTATCAGAAAATCCTTTGGAAAGCGTGGTTATGGGACTTTCCAAAATTATCAAGGATGAAAACTATAAAACCGTAGCATATGCCATTGAAGGAATGAGTAAATGAGCCCGATAATCAAGAAAAAAGGGGAGAGATTTACGATACCGGGTAAATATCTCCTTTTTATTTTAACAGTACTGTGTACCGTTATGATGCTGATTACCCTCAGCACGGATATTTTTAACAAGCCGCTGAATACGGTGGTAGGATACGTGATTGTTCCGTTTCAAAAAGGTTTAAGCAGCGCAGGAAGCTGGCTGTCCGCCCGCTCTGATGAGTTGGTGCAGATTCGGGCGCTTTTGGAGGAAAATGAAGCGCTTAAGCGGCAGGTGACGGAGCTCACGCTGGAAAACACCCAGCTACAGCAGGGCTGGTATGAGCTAAATACGCTCCGCGAGCTGTATAAGCTGGATGGCAAATACGAAGAATACGAAAAAATCGGAGCGCGGATTATCGCAAGGGATACCGGCAACTGGTATCATTCCTTTACCATCGACAAGGGAGAGGACGACGGGCTTGCCGTTGACATGAATGTGATTGCCGGCGGAGAGAACGGCGGGCTTGTAGGAAGGATTGTGTCAGTCGGTCCTAACTGGGCAAAGGTTACTTCCATTATCTCGGACAATTCCAACGTAGGCGGGCAAATGCTGGCGACCGGCGATATGCTGATTATCTCCGGTGATTTGGAGATGATGCAGAATGGCATGATTCGTTTTTCCCAGCTTTTAGACAGCGCCGGCATGGTGGTAACGGGAGATAAGATTGTCACCTCGGATATCAGTGATAAATACCTGCCCGGTATTTTGATTGGCTACATAGGAGAAATCAATTTGGATTCCAATAAGCTGACAAAGTCCGGTTCCGTGACCCCCGCTGTGGATTTTGAGCATTTGGATGAAGTGCTGGTAATTCTGGAGCTAAAACAAAACGTGTCGGAATAAGAAGGGATAGCAATTGAGACGTAAAATTACAGTAGGATTTTTAATATGGGTTTGCTTTCTCTTGCAGAGTACGGTTTTTCAGGGCATTGCGTTTAACGGCATTGTGCCCAATCTGCTGATTGTGCTGACGGCATCCTTTGGCTTTATGCGGGGTGAAAAAGAAGGGCTGCTGATTGGTTTTTTCTGTGGACTGCTCTGTGATATTTATTTTGGGGATGTAATCGGTTTTTATTCTCTGGTTATGATGTATATCGGCTTTTTAAACGGCAAATTTTCAAGCGGTTTTTATCCGGAGGATATCAAGCTTCCGCTTGCCTTGATTGTCGTGAGCGATTTGTCCTACAGCATGATATGTTACATATGCATGTTTCTGCTTCGCGGACGGCTGGATTTTTCTTATTTTTTTCTTCACGTCATCTTGCCGGAAGCAGTATATACAACGATAGTGACTCTCCTTTTGTACCCATGTATTCTTTTTGTCAATGTACGGTTGGAGAATAGAGAAAAAAGAGGTGCTCAGAAATTTGTTTGAGAGAATAAAAGAACGCGTTATTGTGATATTGACAAGCCGTCTGACCGTTATGGCGCTGGTGGTTCTTGCAATGGGAGGCATTCTCGCATACCGCCTGTTCAATCTGCAGATTGTCAGAGGCGCGGAATTTTTGGAGGATTTTATCCTGCAGAGCAAGAAAACACGGGAAGTTGCAGCGGCGAGAGGTAATATTTATGACAGAAACGGAGAGCTTCTGGCTTATAATGAGCTGGCTTATTCTGTAAAAATAGAGGATGTTTACGAAACCGGAAGGAACAAAAACCGGCTCTTAAACGCCAATATCTACAAATTGATTAAACTGATTGAAAAAAACGGGGATGATGTCATTACTGATTTTGGCATTGTTCTGGATGAAAACGGGGAATTTGCTTTCAATATGACGACCGATTCCCGAAGGCTCCGCTTCTTAGCAGATGTCTATGGGGAGAGCTATGTACAGGATTTGTCTTTAGAGCAGCAGACCGCAACGCCGGACGAGGTGATTGAAGAGCTTGGACAGCGCTACGCCATCGGCGCATACGAAGACCCTGATGACAGCAAAAGCAAATTTCTTGTGGGAGAAGGTTATACCAAAGATGAATTGTTGAAAATGATAACCATCCGCTATGCCATGAGCCAGACGGCATTTCAGAAATACATAGGCACCACTGTGGCAAAAGATATCAGCGAGGAGACAAGGGTTGTCATTATGGAAAATCTGTCCGAGCTTGACGGTGTATCCATAGAGGAGGACCATGTCAGGCGGTATGTGGACAGCATCTATTTCTCGCAGATTATCGGCTACACCGGTAAAATCACTTCAGAAGAGCTGGAAAATCTGAACAATCAGGACTTGGAAGCGGGAGGAGACGGCACCCGGTATTCCATCAACGACATTGTCGGCATATCCGGCATAGAATCCTACATGGAATCCGAGCTGCAGGGAATCAAAGGAATTGAGACTGTTTATGTCAACAATACCGGCAAGGTTATCAGTATTGACGAGGACGAGTCATGGGAACCTGTCGCAGGCAATGACGTTTATCTGACGATAGACAAGGACCTGCAGATTGCAGCTTATAAGATTCTGGAGCAGAAGATTGCGGGAATTCTTCTGGAAAAAATTCGAAATACAAAAGAATATACCGGCAATTCCAATTCCAGCAAAGAGCTGTATATTCCGATTTATGATGTATACTTTGCCCTGTTTGACAATAGTGTGATTGACTTAAAGCATATGGCGGCACCGGAAGCCGGAGAATACGAGACGTATGTTTACGAGCAGTACCTTGCATACCGGGAAACGGTGTACCATACCCTGCTCGCAGAGCTGACGGAAGAAAAAACGCCTTACAACAAATTAAACAAGGAATATCAGGTATACGAGAGCAATATTGTGGATTATCTGCTGCGGCGGGGCATACTGGACGAAAGTCTGATTGACACAACAGATGCAACTTATATAGCATGGAAGACAGAAGAGACTATCAGTCTTTATGAGTATCTGCACTATGCCATTGCGATGGGCTGGGTGGATGTCAGCAAGCTCGATTTGGACAGCCGGTATGCGGACACGGAAGAAATTTATCAGAAGGTGACTGACAGTATTTTTCTGATACTGGACAATACCAGCGACTACCAGAAAAAGCTTTTCAAGTATATGTTGAAAAGAGATGTGATAAACGGCAAGGACGTCTGTTTTATTTTGTGCGAGCAGGGAAAAGTAGAGATTGCAGAACAGGATGTGACGCTG
Source organism: uncultured Lachnospiraceae bacterium (assembly GCA_910578335.1). GTDB lineage: Bacteria > Bacillota > Clostridia > Lachnospirales > Lachnospiraceae > Acetatifactor. The sequence continues at coordinate 51,038 of CAJTPU010000016.1, forward strand.
TTATACAACGGGAAATTGTCGGCTTACGATTTTATGAAAAACCGAATCAGCAATCTCGATATCACGCCGGCGCAGCTTGCACTGGACCCTTGTAACGGCTCCGTAGTCATTACGGACGTAAATACCGGAGATGTGCTTGCGCTGGTATCCTATCCGGGCTATGATAACAACCGGATGGCAAATTCCGTGGACGCAGAATATTTTGCACAGCTTCAGGCCGACCATTCCAATCCATTGTTAAATTATGCGACCCAGTATAAGTCAGCGCCCGGCTCCACCTTCAAGATGGTTTCGGCAACGGCAGGGCTGATGGAAGGCTTTATCAACTTACGAACCTCTGTTGTCTGTACCGGAAGCTTTACGACGGTAACGCCGCCGCCTAGATGCTGGACTTACCCGGGAGCGCACGGCTCCTTGAATGTAACAGGCGCTATCCGTAATTCCTGTAATGTTTTCTTTTATCAGCTAGGCTATGACATGAGCTGTGTCAATGGCGCTTATCATGCGGAAGACGGTCTGGAAATACTGGCGCAGTATGCAGATATGTATGGACTGACAGAGCGTTCCGGTGTGGAGATTTCAGAATATGCGCCCGACGTCTCGGACGAGCTTCCTATCATGTCGGCTATCGGACAGGGCAGCAACAGCTTTACCACCGTAGGGCTGGCGCGTTATGTGACGACGGTAGCCAACAGCGGCACCTGTTACAATCTTACACTGTTAGACAAGGTCATGAGTCCTGACGGTGATGTTATCGTGGAGTATGAACCGGACATCCGCAATACCATAGATTTGCCGGAGGAGTACTGGAACGCCATCCACACGGGTATGCGGGGCGTAGTGGAAAATATGTCCTATTATACGGACCTTGGCATGGCGGTTGCAGGTAAAACAGGTACGGCACAGGAAAATACAAACAGGGCAAACCACGCATTGTTTGTAGGCTATGCCCCTTATGAAAATCCGGAAATTGCCATTGCAACCCGTATTGCGTTCGGATACGCTTCCGGTTTTTCCGCACAGACCAGCCGCGACATTATTAAATATTATTATAATCTGGCTGATGAAGAAGAAATTATAACAGGTGAGGCTGATGATGTAGAGCATGTAACTTACGGCGATTAGCCCGCTCAATTTTGTAAAGAGAAGAGGAGAATACATGAAGGATGCGGTTGTAATCAAGAGCTACCATAACGGTATCTCCCTGCTGTTAAATTCCGAAATTCCATTTGAAGAGCTGCTCTCTGAGCTGGCGTTCAAATTTACAGAGTCAAAGTCGTTTTTTGGCGATGCGAGAATGGCGCTCTCAATAGAGGGCAGGGTTTTAAACAATGCCGAACAGCTTCAGATAATTGAAACCATAAGGCAATGCAGCAACTTAAATATTATATGTCTTGTGGGAAAGGACGAGCAGACCGAACAGCATTTTATTAAAGCACTGGAAAAGGTGGACAGGCATTTGTCTCATGAAGATGCCGGACAGTTTTATAAGGGCACGCTGAAAAATAATCAGGTGCTGGAAACCGAGTCCAGTATCGTAGTGCTGGGAGATGTATATCCCGGCTCGGCTGTGATTTCCGCTCACAACATCATTGTGCTGGGCGGGCTCTATGGAGAAGCTTACGCCGGCGGCAACGGTGAAGCAGGACATTATGTAGTAGCGCTTGAAATGGCGCCGGAAAGATTAAAAATCGGCGATTTCAAATATAAAAGCTCTAAACCGGCAAAATGGGGCATAAAGCCCAAGGTACAGCCGCAGATAGCCTATATCAAAAACGACAGGTTAGTTCTGGAATCCCTTACAAAAGAATTACTGGGTGCTTTTTAGCCGGTCCTTTAAGGGGAATGGCTTAAGTACTGGTGGACGAAGAAATTATTTTACGCCGGATACGGCAAAAGGAGGCAGTATGAGTGAAGTAATCGTCGTCACATCAGGAAAAGGCGGTGTGGGTAAGACCACCACATCAGCAAACGTAGGTACAGGTCTGGCACGTATGGGAAAGAAGGTTTGTCTGATTGATACAGACATCGGGCTCAGAAATCTGGATGTCGTTATGGGTCTGGAAAACCGGATAGTGTACAACCTCGTTGATGTTGTAGAGGGCAACTGCAGGGTAAAGCAGGCTTTGATTAAAGACAAACGCAATCCGACCCTGTATCTGATGCCTTCGGCGCAGACGCGGGATAAATCGGCTGTCACGCCGGAACAGATGGTGAAAATGATAGGACATCTGAAAGAGCAGTTTGATTACATAATCCTTGACTGTCCGGCAGGTATTGAGCAGGGCTTTAAAAATGCCATTGCGGGAGCGGACAGGGCGCTTGTGGTGACAACACCGGAGGTTTCCGCCATCAGGGATGCCGACAGAATTGTCGGGCTTTTGGAAGCAAGTGAGTTTAAAAAGATTGATTTGGTTATCAACCGTCTCAGGTATGACCTTGTAAAAAGAGGAGATATGATGTCCTCCTCCGATGTTGTGGATATTCTCGCCATTCCACTGATTGGTATTGTTCCTGACGATGAAAACATCGTAATTTCCACAAATCAGGGAGAACCGTTGGTGGGAAACGGTACACCGGCAGGTATCGCTTTCCAGAATATTTGCCAGAGAGTTTTAGGCAAGGAGGTTCCTTTTATGGATTTTTCCAAAGGAATTTCATTTTGGACAAGGGTCACTGGGATTTTTCACAGAGTATAAGGAGGCGGTTGTAAATGAAGCGATTTTTCCGAAGAAAAAGTTCAAAAGAAATAGCAAAGGACCGGTTAAAGATATTGCTGATATCGGACAGGGTAAATTGTTCGCCTGAGATGATGGAAATGATAAAAGCAGATATCGCCAAGGTCATTTCAAAGTACATGAAAATAGATGCCAAGAGCATGGAGATACAAATCAGTAAGACAGGAATCAAAGGCGGAAGGAATATGAAAACACCAACTCTGTATGCCAACATTCCGATTATTGACCTGAATCAGTAAGATAAAGAAAGGCTGTATATGTTTAAGCATTACCGGATACGGGATTATGATTTTAAGCTTATAATAATGGTACTGGCGGCGTCAGTAATAGGCATTCTTGCAGTGGGAAGCGCCAAGGAGTCCCTGCAAAACAGACAGATTGCCGGTGTAGTCATGGGTTTTGTAGCGATGGTTACCATTTCTTTTATCGACTACAGTATGCTTTTAAAACTGCACTGGCTGATGTATGCCGGCAATCTGGTGCTTTTGGGAGCCGTTCTCTTTTCTTCGGTAGGAGATTCGGCAAACGGCTCCCAAAGGTGGCTTGAAATAGGGGGTTTTCGATTTCAACCTTCAGAAACTGCGAAAATTATATTGATTTTATTCTTTGCACAGTTTATTATGAAACATAAGGAACGATTTAATACGTTTAAGTACATTATGTTGTGTGTGATTCTGGTTGGTATACCATGGATATTGATTTACAGGCAGCCTGATATGTCGACCAGTATTGTCGTTCTTCTGGTATTTTGTACCATTATGTTTGTCGGAGGCTTAAGCTACAAGGTTATCTGTGGGATTCTGGCAATTATCGTGCCGTCCCTGCTGATTTTTTTCAGCCTCGCCTTGCAGCCCGATTCCATTCTGGTTGAGAAAAAAATCATTAAGCCGTATCAGATGAATCGAATTCTGGCTTTTATCAATCCGGAGCAGTATGCATCCAAGGAAGCATATCAGCAGCTCAACTCCATTACGGCGATTGGTTCGGGCCAGCTTGACGGAAAAGGCTATAAAACCAATGAAATCAGTTCCGTTATTAATGGTAATTATATATCAGAGCCGCAGACAGACTTCATTTTTGCCGTAATTGGGGAAGAATTTGGGTTTAAGGGAAGTCTTGTTGTGGTGATTCTGCTTATGTTCATTGCACTGGAATGCTTTCTGGTTGCAGGAAAAGCAAAAGATTTGGCTGGGACAATCATTGCCGGCGGGGTAGGCGGCCTTGTTGCGTTCCAAAGCTTTATCAATCTGGGAGTGGCAACTTTCATTCTGCCTACTACAGGTCTGCCGCTTCCGTTTATCAGTTATGGACTTACCTCCTTGGTGAGTTTATATATAGGTATGGGGTTTGTATTAAACGTAAGATTACAATGTAAACGACAGTAACGGGGATACGAAATAAGAGAGGGTTAAAAGTATGAACATTGCACTGATTGCACATGATGCAAAAAAGAAACTGATGCAGAATTTCTGTATTGCATACAGGGGGATACTGAGCAAAAATGAACTGTATGCAACGGGTACAACGGGAAGATTGATTGAGGAGGTGACCAATCTTTCCATACACAAATATCTTGCCGGGCATTTGGGCGGAGAGCAGCAGATAGGTGCGCAGATTGAACATAATCAGATAGACTTGGTTATCTTTCTCAGGGACCCGCTGACACCGAAGGTTCATGAGCCGGATGTCAATAACGTACTGCGGCTCTGTGATATGCATAACATTCCTCTGGCAACCAATCTGGCATCTGCGGAACTGTTAATCAAATCACTGGATAGAGGAGACCTTGAGTGGCGTGAAATGTACAAATAGAAAAAGATTTTGCCTTGTCTGTTCCATGATATTGTGCTTTTTGACGGGCTGCGCAGGAAAATCATACAGCTTTCCCTACGATGCAGAGTACGGTGTCAGCAGCTTTCAGCTTGTGCAGACGGTCAATGCTTCCTCGGCAGTCCCTTTCGCCAATGATTTGTGTATTGTGGGACAGGATGTCAGCAGCGGCAATGCCGACATGTCGGAAGTGGGAGCCGTGCTGCTCTGTGATGTCGACGCCGCAACGGTGCTGTGCGCCAAAAATGCACATGAAAAGATGAATCCGGCAAGCCTGACAAAGGTGATGACAGCGCTTGTCGCCTTGAAATACGGCTCCATGGAGCAGGTGCTGACCGTCTCAAACGACGCATATATCACAGAAAGCGGCGCGGTACTGGTAAGGGATTTGAAAAAGGGCGATACCATGACACTGGCGCAGGCGCTCCATATTCTGCTTGTGTATTCAGCCAACGACATCGGCATGTTAATTGCAGAGGGGGTCTGCGGCAATGTAGAAGATTTTGTGGCGCTGATGAACGAGGAAGCAAAAGCGCTGGGGGCAACCAATACACATTTTATGAATCCCCATGGGCTGACGGAAGAAAACCACTATACAACAGCTTATGACATGTATCTGATTTTTAACGAAGCAATTAAATATGAGACGTTTCGTGAGATTATTCACACGACGACATACAGCACGGTATATTATGACAAGGACGGAAATGCCAAAGAATTTTCCAAAACGTCAACAAATCTTTATTTCAGGGGCAATTACGAGCCGCCGGAAAACATGACGATTGTCGGCGGAAAGACGGGAACGACGAATGCTGCCGGACACTGTCTGATTCTGTTAGCCAGAGATAGGGCGGGTGCGCCGTATATTGCCGTGATTCTCAGGGCGCCGACCAACGATATCCTATATGAAGGGATGACGGATTTGCTAAATGAAATAGGGAAATAGTGGTTGTTTTTTGCGCCAGATTATTTTATAATAAAAACAGATGTAACAAACAGAAGTTATGTCAATTTACTTTAGGAGGGTTTACCGATGGTTCAATTAATAGCAGGCAGAAAGGGCAAAGGCAAGACAAAACACTTATTGGATAAAGTAAATGAGGAAGTTAAAAATATCAATGGTAATATTGTATATCTTGACAAAAGTACCAAGCATATGTATGAATTGAATAATAAAGTGCGGCTCATCGACGTATCTGATTATCTGGTGGAAGACACAGATGAATTTTTAGGATTCGTAAGCGGTATTATTTCGCAGGACCACGATTTGCAGCAGATGTATTTTGACAGCTTTTTGAAGATTGCCCATTTAGAAAATGGTGGCGATATTTTACCGGCTATCGACAAATTAGAGAAAATCAGCGGTAAATTTGGCGTGGATTTTATACTCAGCGTTTCTGTAGATGAAAATGAACTTCCTGAAGCAGTAAAATCAAAAATAATTGTCTCATTATAATACATACATGCATCAGATGAAGCCTCGGAATGTCCGGGGCTTTATTATGCAGGTTATCCGGTGCTTGCAGGGAAAGGGAGGCATTACGTGGCAAAAAAAGGCTCTTCAAAGGTAACAAAAATCAGAAAATACAGAAGACCTCTGAATATTAATATCGGCATGGTTATTTTTGCGGCTATATTTCTCTATGTATGCATCTGCATCAGCATGTACTTTAAGGACAACCATATCAGACCCTATGAAGTCAGGGAAGGCTCTCTTTCTGCGGAAAACCTGTATACCGGTATCATTATAAGGGATGAAAGCGTCATAAAGGCTGAAAGCTCGGGTTATATCAATTATTATGCGAGAGAGGGGGAGCGTGTGGCTGTTGGAAATCTCGTATATACCGTTGATGAGACAGGCAGGCTTTCCGACTATATTAACAGTGAGGAGCTGGGGACGAATGTTCTTTCCGATTCCGATTTGCTTCAGTTAAAAAGTGAAATTGTGAATTTTGTGCATGGCTTTACGCCTGAAAACTATGCTTCCACTTACAGTTTCAAATATGCAGTAAAAGGAACCGTCTTAAAGTTTGCCAATACTTCTTTGATGGACAGCATCAATGATTTACATAACGGTGACCTGCGCAGCACGGTGACGCTTGCCAATGCCCCCGTATCCGGTATTGTCATGTATTGGACGGACGGTTATGAAGCTTTGATACCGGAAGCGGTGACCGCAGACATGCTGAAGGCTTCCGATTATGAAAAAAATCAGTTGTTGAGCAATGAGCTGGTTGCAACGGAAGACGCCGTATATAAGATTTGCAGCAATGAAAACTGGTCACTGGTTATTCAGGTAGATGAGGCAAGAGCTGCTGAACTTGCAAAGGAAGAGGTTGTAAAAGTACGGTTTATGAAAAACCAGAATGAATCATGGGCAACCGTCCATATTTTGTACAATGCGGACGGCAATATATATGCACAGCTTTCATTTACCAATTCGATGATAAGTTTTGTAAATGACCGTTTTTTGGAGGTTGAGCTATTGCTGCATGAGGAAACAGGATTGAAAATCCCCAATTCCTCCATCGTGGAAAGAGAATTCTTCCTGATACCGGAGGCTTATATTACCAGAAGCGGCTCTACCGGTTCTTATGGCGTTTTGTGTGAAACCGTGTCTGAAGACGGAACCCCAACCACTGCATATGTAGAGGTTAGCATATACAGCCTTGTGGACGGCGAGTATTATGTGGACGCCAGTGCATTGGAGAGTGGAGACCATTTATTTATGCCGGATTCCACGGAGACCTATACCGTCAGCAAACGGGCTACCCTGATAGGCGTGTACAATATGAATAAGGGGTATGCTGATTTTAAGCAGATAGAAATTCTCTATCAGAATGAAGAATACGCTATTGTGAAGTCCAATACGGAATACGGGCTCAATGTGTATGACTTGATTGTACAGGACGCCTCCAGTGTGACGGCAGACCAGTTTATCTACCGGTAAGCGCCCGGACAGCCAAAAATCTGTATTTAATGTGGAGGAATTGCCATGATAAAAGAAAATATTGCCTTGGTAAAGCAGAACATGGAGGCAGCCTGTAAGAAGGCAGGGAGAAATCCCGGGGAAGCAGCATTGATTGCCGTCAGCAAAACCAAACCTGTCGATATGCTGCGGGAGGCTTATGAGGCGGGATGCCGTGATTTTGGGGAAAATAAAGTGCAGGAAATCATGGATAAGTATGAGCAGCTCCCTTCTGATATCCGTTGGCATATGATTGGGCATTTACAGCGGAATAAAGTGAAATATATTATAGATAAAGTCTTTCTGATTCACAGTGTAGATTCTTACAGGCTGGCATGTGAAATCAGCAAAGAAGCAGTCAAGAAGGGGATTACGGTCAATATTCTGATAGAGGTGAATGTAGCGGAGGAGGAGAGCAAATTCGGGGTATACAAAGACGAAGTACTTGATTTGGTGAAAAATATTGCTGTTTTGCCGGGGATTTGTGTCAAAGGACTCATGACAATAGCACCATATGTAGAAAATGCAGAGGAAAACAGACAATATTTTGTGAATCTGCGCCAATTATCTGTTGACATAATGAACAAAAACATTGATAATGTCAGTATGGGTATATTGTCTATGGGGATGACCGGAGATTACATGGTAGCTTTGGAAGAGGGTGCCACCTATGTGAGAGTTGGCACGGGCATATTCGGCGACAGGAAATAGCATTTGTACCTGCAGTTTTAAACTACAGGCTATAAGAAAGGCATGGTAGCGCATGGGAGTAATGGATAAGTTTTTAAACTATATGAAGTTAAATGATGAGGATGAATATGATACGGATGATGATTATCTGGATGATGATGATTATGTAGATGAACCCGTCAAAAAATCTTATAAAGAACAGGATATGGAAGATAAACCTGCTGCAAGAAGAACGGCATCCAAGGTAACGCCTATGCCAAAAAGCAACACGAGAAGAATGCAGAATTCAAACGGCATGGAGGTGTGTGTAATAAAGCCGACTTCCGTAGAAGATGCAAGGGAAATCACAGAGACGCTTCTTGCCAATCGGACTGTTGTCCTGAATCTGGAAGGGCTTGACGTCGATATTGCGCAGCGTATTATTGACTTTACTTCCGGCTCCTGTTTTGCCATCAACGGAAACCTTCAGAAAATATCTCATTACATATTTATCATTACACCTGCCAGTGTGGATATTTCCGGTGACTTTCAGGATATTTTAAATGGAGGGTCCTTTGAAGTTCCCATTAACAACGGGTATTAAGATGATTACAGGAAGGGCAGATTCCTTATCTGCCCTTTTATCATGATACAAGAAAGGCGAAAGCCTGATACATGGAGGATATGATGGAGACACATGTGGAAATGGACAGACTGCAGATTCTGTACAATAAAAAACCTTGTTATGATATTGTGTATGAGACTTCTTTTGAGGCGCTTACGGAAGAGCTCTTAAAACTGGGAGCTGCACAGAAAAGGCTTTGTGTGATAACGGATTCCAGGGTTGAGAAGCTTTATGGAAGCGATTTATGCAAAAAGCTTTCCGGCATCTGCAAAAAAGCGGTGCTTTTTTCTTTTCCCGAGGGGGAGGAAAGCAAAACACTGGACACGGTTAAAAAAGTATATACTTTTCTGATTCAGGAAGAATTTGACCGTAAGGATATACTGCTTGCGCTGGGCGGCGGTGTGACCGGTGATTTGACCGGCTTTGTGGCTGCCACATATCTGCGCGGTATAGACTATGTACAGATTCCAACCACGCTTTTGGCGCAGGCGGACAGCTCCATTGGCGGGAAGACGGGGGTAGATTTTGATGCCTATAAAAATATGGTTGGGGCGTTTCAGATGCCTTGTCTGGTATACATGAATGTATCCACTCTGCAGACGCTGGAGGAACGTCAGTTTTATGCGGGATTTGCTGAAATTATGAAGCATGGGCTCATTAAAGATGAGGATTTTTATCTCTGGCTTCTTCAAAACATGTATGAAATTTGCGAGAGGAATCCGGATACCCTAAAAGAAATGGTATATAGAAGCTGCCGGATAAAGAAGCAGGTGGTGGAAAAAGACCCTGAAGAAAAAGGGGAACGGGCTCTTTTAAATTTTGGACACACCATTGGACATGCCATTGAAAAAGCAAAGCATTTTTCCCTGTATCATGGAGAATGTGTGGCGTTAGGCGCCGTGGCGGCTGCATATATTTCCTATCAAAGGGGGATGCTTGCTATGGAAGAGTATTATGAAATCAGGGATATGTTTGTGCCGTTTAATCTTCCCATCAGCGTGGATAATATCAACCCCGACGAAGTTGTGCAGTTGACGCGTTCGGACAAAAAGCGGGAGGCAGGACGGATTAAATTTGTCCTGCTAAAGAAGATTGGAAAAGCCGTGATTGATGAGACAGTGACAGAGCAGGAAATGTTAGCTGCCGTCAATGAAATTTACTTTAGCGAAAGGGATGCTCATGAGTAAGAAGAAATCAAAAATAAAATGGATGATTGTGTTTTTCGGTATTATGCTTTCTGCCATTCTGGCTGACCAATATACCAAAAGTCTTGCGATGAAATGGCTGCAGGGAAAGGAAGCATTTCCCCTGATAAAAGGCGTGCTGGAATTGCAGTTTTTCTCTAATACCGGTATGGCATGGAGCCTGTTGGAAGGGCAGAGCTTTTTTATCCTGTTCATCGGGGTGATTTTCCTTGCCGTCATGCTGTTTGGCGTTTTGAAGCTGCCGGAGGCAAAAAAATTTCATATTTTATATGTTTTTGGCGGTATTCTGACCGGCGGTGCAGTGGGCAATATGATAGACCGTCTCAGGCTTGGCTATGTGGTTGATTTTATCTCTTTTTCCTTGATAAATTTTCCGATTTTTAATGTTGCCGATATCTGTATTGTCGTATCCATTATTGTGCTGGGATATCTGTTTTTATTTGTGTACAAGGAAGAAGATATGTCCTTTCTGAACTTTAAGCAGAAAAAATTTCGCGAGGTCAAATAGGGGGTATGGAGGAATTTCGTTTTTGTATCGAGGAGAGCATGGAAGGGCTGCGGATTGATAAGTGTATCAGCGAGTTTGCCGATTCTTTGTCCCGCTCCTATATTCAAAAGATAATTAAGGAAGGAGCCGTATCGGTAAACGGCAGCTCTGTAAAGGTCAGCTACAAGGTAAAATTACATGATGAGATAGTTTTCTTTGTTCCCGATGCCGCCGCGCCCGATATTTCTCCGGAAAATATACCGTTGGATATTTTATATGAGGATGCAGATGTCGTCGTAATCAATAAGCCAAAAGGAATGGTAGTACATCCTGCAGCAGGGCATTACAGCGGAACACTTGTCAATGCCCTGCTGTATCACTGCCGCGACTCCCTGTCCGGTATTAACGGTTGTCTGCGTCCGGGCATTGTGCACAGAATTGATAAGGATACTACGGGGTCCTTGCTTGTGTGCAAAACAGATGCGGCGCACAAACAAATAGCCAGACAGTTAAAGAAGCATTCTGTTACCAGATGCTACAGAGCCATCTGTCACGGTGTTCTGGAAAAAGACAAAGGCACGATAGACCGCCCCATCGGACGTTCCAGTAAGGACAGAAAAAAAATGGCGGTAGTGGAGGAGGGGGGGAAACGAGCAGTTACACACTACAAAGTACTGCAGCGTTTTGAAAAGTACACTTATATCGAATGCACTTTAGAAACAGGGCGTACACATCAGATTCGGGTGCACATGGCAAGCATCGGACATCCCATTTTAGGAGACCCCGTATATTCGCAGATGAATTCGCCTTTTAAGCTGGAAGGGCAGACCCTGCATGCAAAGACACTCGGGTTTATCCAGCCGCGGACGAAAGAATACATTGAAATAGACGCGCCCCTGCCGCAATATTTTCAGCATTTATTAGAAATCTTATAGAAAAATAGTGAAATCTACCAAAAACAAGATAAAATACTGGAAAAATGTAAGCAAAGTGTATATAATATATAGTATGACGACGGAAATTGCGGCGTCAATTCAACAGAGAGGCAGGTGCTTAATATGAATACGGTAATAACAATTGGAAGGCAATTTGGCAGTGCCGGTCGTGAAATCGGAGAAAAGGTTGCGGAATATTTTGGTATTCGCTGTTATGACAAAGAATTGTTATCAAGAGCGGCAAAGGAAAGTGGTTTTTGTGAGGAAATGATTCAGAATCATGATGAGCGTCCTACCAACTCTTTTTTGTATAATCTGGTTATGGACACGTATTCTTTTGGCTATAATGCTTCCTCCTTTGTGGATATGCCCATCAGCCACAAGGTGTTTCTTGCCCAGTTTGACACTATCAAAAAGATTGCGGATGAAGGACCCTGTGTGATTGTAGGACGTTGTGCGGACTATGCGCTTGCTGATTATAAAAACTGCATTCATTTGTTCATTTATGGCAATGAAGACACAAAGATTAAGCGCATCATGGAGCGCTATCAGCTAAACGAAAACAAGGCGCGGGATATGATAACGAAAAAGGATAAGCAGCGGCAGAGCTACTATAATTATTATTCCTCTAAAAAGTGGGGGCGTGCCGACAGCTATGACCTGTGTATCAACAGTTCGGTTTTGGGAGTAGAAGGCACTGTCAAACTGATTATCCAGTATGTAGAAGATTTTGAAAAACGAGGAAAATAAATCTTGACAAGGCACATGCCTGATGGTATGATGTTTGAGTATGCCGCATAACGAGGTATAAGTGCGCAAAGCCACCAAAGTTAGCGAGTAATGTGGGCTTTTTGTCCATAAAAGGAGGTGCCTTATGTACGCAATTATTGCAACAGGTGGAAAGCAGTACAAAGTTTCTGAAGGTGATATGCTTAAAGTAGAAAAGCTGGACGTGGAAGCTGGCAGTACTGTAACTTTTGACCAGGTAGTCGCAGTAAGTGACGGCTCTTTAAAGGTTGGCGAAGACGTTGCAAACGCAACGGTTACCGCAACTGTTGTGGAGCAGGGTCGTGGCAAGAAGGTTATTGTATACAAATACAAGAGAAAAACCGGCTACCACAAGAAAAATGGTCATAGACAAGCATACACTCAGGTTAAAATCGAAAAGATTAATGCATAATATTTGCATCATGAGATAATGTGATTATGACAAAGATTGTAATTTGTAAGGACCGCAATGGTGCTTACAGACAGTTATCCTGTCTCGGACATGCCGGCTTTGCAAGCTATGGCAATGACGTGGTCTGTGCTTCCATTTCCGTGTTGGTAATCAATACCATCAATGCGTTGGAGCAGCTTGCCGGAGAGGTTTTTGAGACTTTTGTCAATGAAGAAGACGGCACTATTTGCTGTGATTTCACGAGTCCGCTGCAGGAGCGTTCCATATTTTTACTGGATACACTGGTTTTTGGACTGCAAAATATTCAAAAAGAATATGGGAAGAAGTATTTACAAGTTAAATTCGAGGAGGTGTAGACCGATGTTAAAAATGAACCTTCAATTTTTTGCTCATAAAAAGGGAGTTGGTTCTACCAAGAACGGCAGAGATTCCGAATCCAAAAGACTTGGAGCCAAAAGAGCCGACGGACAGTTTGTAAAGGCTGGTAATATTTTATACAGGCAGCGCGGAACCAAGATTCATCCCGGCATCAATGTTGGAATTGGTGGAGATGATACCTTGTTTGCCAAAGTAGATGGCATCCTGCGATTTGAGAGAAAAGGCAGAGACAAAAAGCAGGCTTCCGTATATCCTGTAGAAAAATAAGTAATGCGGACACGGGCTTCAAACGGTTGTTTGAAGCCCATTTTAAAATTTAAGGAGTTATTTCAATATGTTTGCAGACAGAGCAGCCATCTATATAAAAAGCGGAAAGGGCGGCGACGGTCATGTTTCTTTCAGAAGGGAAAAATATGTTCCCAACGGCGGACCGGACGGCGGCGACGGCGGACACGGCGGAGATGTGATATTTGAAGTGGACGAGGGATTAAATACGCTCACGGATTTCAGGCATATTCGCAAATATCAGGCGCAAAACGGTGAAAACGGTGACAAAAGAAATTGCCGCGGAAAAGACGGCAGGGATATTGTACTGCGTGTGCCGGCAGGAACTGTTATCAAAGAAGCGGAAAGCGGCAAAGTCATTACGGATATGTCCGGGGACAACAGAAGAATCGTACTGCTAAAAGGAGGCCGCGGCGGCAATGGCAATCAGCACTATGCGACTTCCACCATGCAGGCGCCCAAGTATGCCCAGCCGGGTCAGCCTGCAAAAGAGCTTAATCTGATACTGGAGCTTAAGGTGATTGCGGACGTCGGTCTGGTAGGGTTTCCGAACGTAGGCAAATCTACTTTTTTGGCGCGCGTGACCAATGCAAAGCCCAAAATTGCAAATTACCATTTTACTACCTTAAATCCCAATTTGGGCGTAGTAGATATGGAAGACGGAAATGGTTTCGTGATTGCCGATATTCCCGGACTGATAGAAGGTGCTTCTGAGGGAATTGGTCTGGGACATGAATTTTTAAGACACATTGAACGAACCAAGGTTATGATTCATATGATAGATGCTGCCGGTTCTGAAGGCAGGGACCCGATAGCGGATATTTATGCGATTGATAAAGAGCTTGCAGCCTACAATCCGCAGATTGCAGCAAAGCCGCAGGTTATCGCTGCCAATAAAATAGATTTAATCTATGAGGGGGAAAATGAAATCATAACAAAGCTTAAAGCAGAATTCGAGCCAAAGGGCATTGCGGTTTATCCCATTTCTGCCGTAAGCGGACACGGTGTGAAAGAGCTTCTGTACCATGTCAAAGATATGCTGGATACTTTTGATGATGCGCCGGTTATCTTCAAACAGGAGTTTTTCCCGGAGCAGATGACCTTTGAGAATGAACCTTATACGGTATCTTATGATGAAAAGGCAGACGAATATATTGTAGAAGGTCCGCGTATTGAAAAAATGCTGGGATATACCAATTTGGACAGTGAAAAGGGCTTTACCTTTTTTCAGAATTTCTTAAAGCAGACAGGTGTTTTAGAAGAACTTGAAGCGCTTGGCATACAGGAAGGCGACACCGTCAGAATGTATGGATTGGTTTTCGATTACTATAAATAATGATTTTTAAGGTTGAAAATGAAGTTTCAACAGAAAGGTACAGATACAAGATGACAAGCAAACAACGCGCATATTTAAAGGGACTGGCAAGCACAATGGAGCCTGTTTTCCAGATAGGAAAATCCTCCTTGACGCCGGAAGTGACAGAAGCAGTCGCAGAGGCTTTTCATAACAGGGAACTGATTAAAATATCTGTTCTGAAAAACTGCATGGAGGCGCCAAAGGAAATTGCAGAAATGCTTGCAGAGAGAACAAAGTCACAGGTAGTACAGGTGATTGGAAAGAAAATTATCCTTTATAAGGAAAACAAGGACAATAAAAAAATAATACTTCCTGATTAAAGCGAAACAGATTTTTTCGTGTGCAGATGTAAAAAGCGGCATTGCAGGAGGGGTGCGATTCTGATATGATGGATGATAGTAAAAGTCTACAAAGAGATATGGGGAAGCAAAGAACAGGTATCATGGGCGGAACCTTCAATCCTGTGCATATAGGTCATTTATTGCTCGCAGAAGCCGCATTATCCGCTGAAAAGCTGGATAATATCATGTTTATTCCCAGCGGACAGTCCTACATGAAGAGTCAAGCCACGATTCAGCCTGCAGCTTTACGTCTGCAAATGGTAAAGCTGGCAATTGCAGATAATCCGAATTTCTTTGTTTCTGACATGGAAATAAGGCGTTCCGGAAATACTTATACTTGCGACACGGTAACGCAATTGAAACAGGAACAGCCTCAGACCGATTTCTTTTTTCTGATGGGTGCGGACTGTCTTTTTTCTCTTGAAACATGGAAAAATCCGGATAAAATTTTTGCCTCCTGTACGATTTTGGCGGCAGTCAGAAATGGTACGGATACTGCTCTGATGCAGGAAAAATGTGATTATTATGCAGATACGTATCATGCTGATATCAGACTGCTTCCTTTTTCGGAAACAGCAATTTCTTCAACTGTTATCAGACAGTATATAAAAGAAGGCAGAAGTATTCGGTATATGGTGCCTGATGCAGTCAGATTATTTATACAGGATAATAAACTATATAAATAAAGGAGAGGGCGGACGGTATGAAAAATACAGACATCAGAAAAATCAGAAAGTCCATGGAAAAATCTTTGGAAGAAAAACGGTATGAACATACGCTGGGTGTTGCTTATACTGCAGCCGCGCTTGCGATGTGTTATGGCGCTTCTGTGGAAAGTGCAGAGCTTGCCGGTCTGCTGCATGACTGTGCAAAAGGAATGGATGCGGAAAAGAGTATATCCTTCTGTGAAAAGCACCATATTGGCATTACAGATGTAGAACGCAGAAAGCCACAGCTTCTTCATGCAAAGGTAGGAAGCTTTCTGGCGATGAATACTTATAAAGTACGTGATAAGGATGTCATTAACGCAATTTTGAATCACACAACAGGAAGACCGGGGATGTCTCTTTTGGAAAAAATTATTTTTGTAGCAGATTATATCGAGCCGGGGAGAAAACAGGCGCCGCATCTTGCCGAAATACGCCGGCTTGCATTCCAAAATCTTGACAGCGCCCTGCAGCGGATATTGGAAGACACGATATCCTATTTGCATGATTTTCCCGACGATATTGACCCAATGACGGAAAAGACTTTGGAATATTACCGCCAGGAAAAGCAAATGGACAAAGAGAAAAGTGAGGTATGATAATGGATATGACCCAATCAAAAAATATGGCAAGGCAGGCAATCAACGCACTGGAAGATAAGAAAGCAGAAGATATTCGTGTGATAGATATAAGTGAAGTCTCTGTAGTGGCGGATTATTTTATTATTGCAAACGGCAGCAACCGCAGCCAGATTCAGGCAATGGCAGATAATGTGCAGGATGTGCTTGGCAGGTCAGGCTATATGATGAAACAGGTAGAAGGTTACAATACTGCCAACTGGATATTAATGGATTTTGGAGACGTCATCGTGCATATTTTTGATAAAGAAAATCGTCTGTTCTACAATTTGGAGCGTATTTGGCGGGACGGCAAAGTGATAGACCAGACAGAATTATAAGGGTGGATAAAGATTACAAAAAAGAGACCGGCTATATTGTAACCGGTCTCTTTCTAATAATGGAATCGGTATACTCGTTATCAGACAGAAGTATCTCTGCAAATTTTACCAAAGAAGCTGAAAAGATACAATCCACATAATCCGACAACTACATAAACAATTCGTGAAGGCCAGGTCATATCGCCCAACAGAAAGGCTACCAGGTCAAAACGAAACAGACCAATAAGTCCCCAGTTGATAGCACCTATTATGGTAACGATTAAAGCTGTAATATCAAGCCATTTCATTCTCATATCTTTCTCCTTTCCATACATATTGCATAAGCAAAACTGCACTCATCGCAAGGTCAGTGTTTACCTAATATATTCTGCGTAACAAAGGTACAAAATATGTATGAAAAGGTATTGCTTAAATTTGGTAAAAATCAATGATACAGCCTGAATACGCCAAATACCTTGCCTAAAATCTGGCAGTCCTCCACAATAATGGGCTCCATAGTATCATTTTCAGGCTGCAGGCGAATATGCCCGTTTTCTTTATAAAAAGTTTTTACCGTTGCGGAATCATCCACCAGTGCAACGACAGTATCACCATTGTGAGCTGTATTGCAGCTTTGGACAAATATCTGGTCTCCGCTAAAAATCCCGGCATTTATCATAGAATCCCCTTTTACTTTTAAAACAAAAGCTTCTCCGGGCGGTACTACCTCTGCGGGAATAGGGAAGTAGCTTTCGATATTTTCCTGTGCCAAAATAGGCTGTCCTGCCGCTACGGTTCCCACTACGGGAAGGCTTGCCATTTCTGTTCTTACCATTTGAAAGCTGTCATCACAAATTTCAATGGCACGAGGCTTCGTCGGGTCTTTTCTGATATAGCCTTTCTTTTCCAGAGTCTCTAAGTGTGAGTGAACGGAAGAAGTGGATTTTAAATGCACTGTCTCACATATCTCCCGCACGGTAGGCGGATACCCCTTTTTTAAAATTTCTTCTTTAATGTAATCCAGAATTTCTTTTTGCTTGGCTGATATTTTCTGTTCCATATAGATACCTCCATCTGTACTTCAACTGAATGGTTTTTATTTCTTACAGTATATCACACCTTTTCCAAAAAAGCAAATACATGTTCAGAAAATATGTTCGGAAATTTTCGAAAAATCTATTGACATGCGAAAACATGTTCTGTATAATACATATAAATGAACAGACGTTTGCGAACGTATATTCAAATTTATAAGTCAAAAAGAATGATAGTCCATTGTATTTTAGAACCTATGACATTTAGACCTTATAATATTTAGACCTATGACATTAAGATAAGCTTTGAGAAGGATGTGACTGATATGGATGAAAGAGTTTATGAAGCATTTTTAAACAGCGAATATCGTAAGCAAAAGAATAAATTAAAAAGACTTCGTCATTTTCGCAGACAATGTTTTTTGATTCTTCTCACCGTTCTCCTTATCCTGTTTTTAACGGTCTCTTATCATGCAATTCTTTCCAAGGCGACCACGGGAGAGAACATTTCTTACAAGTATTATACGAGCATCGAAATAGCATACGGTGATTCTCTTTGGTCTATCGCCGAAAAATATGCGGGAGAAGAATATGATTCGCCGAAGGATTATGTCCATGAGGTTATGAAAATCAACCACTTGCAGGAAGAAGCCCTGATAGCAGGGCAGTATCTGGTGGTACCTTACTATTCCACAGAATTTAAGTAGGATATCTGATGCAGCGTTAAAGACGCCGTATTAAAAGGTGACCAACATATTATTTCGTATCATGTTCTTCACGGAGCTTTACCACTTTGGCAGCCATTCTGCGTCTTTCGTCTTCCATAGTCGCGTAGTGTTTGCGGGTAGTATTGACATCCTTATGACCGAGTACATCGGCTACCAGATAGATATCACCGGTTTCCTGATAGAGAGTGGTTCCATAGGTGCTTCTAAGCTTGTGCGGCGTGATTTTTTTCAATGTTGTGACACGCGAAGCATATTTTTTCACTAGATTTTCCACGGAGCGGACAGCGATACGACGGTTCTGCAAGGACAAAAACAATGCGTTTTCATGTCCGGAAGCAGGAATCACATGCTCCCTTTCTTTCATATACGCAAGCAGCGCATTTTCTACTTCTTCACCAAAATATACAACGGCTTCATAACCACCCTTCCGGCGGATTTTAATTCCGTCATTGTCAAAATCGACATCCTGCAAATCAAGTCCCACGCATTCCGATACACGAATTCCAGTCCCCAGCAGGAGTGTCAGCAGCGCTACATCCCGCAATTTTGTCTTTTCATGATAGGCAAGTTCCTTTTTGGTTAATTTTTCACCTGCCTCTACCTGGTCCAACAAGATTGCCACTTCGTTTGGCTCCAGGCGAATAATGGCTTTTTCATGCAGCTTTGGAACCGGAACAAGCTCTGCGGTATTCTTGGTAATACGTTCATTTTGAAAGTAATAATTATAAAAGCTGCGAAGGCTTGAGAGCTTGCGTGCCTTTCCCCGTTCCGTGTTGGTGATTTCGCGCCCTTCCTTTTCATAATAGCTGATGTAGGAAAGATATTCTTCAATATCCTGTCTGGTAACTTGGTCCAATACCTTGATGGGTATATCTGTTATTTCCATTTTTGCGCAAGCAGGATTTGTCTCGTGCAGAAATTCAAAAAACACACGAATATCATAGGCATAAGCAAGTCTCGTCCGTGTGGAAGTGTTATCGGCAATCCCTCTGAAAAATTCCTGACAGAAGGGCGGAAGCGTAGCCAGTACAGCACGCAGCTTGAGAATATTTTGTTTGTTTTGTGCGTCATGATAATTGTCTGTATTCATCATTTCCATCCTTTCAGGCCGCCTGTCTGTATTGCCGTAAACATTCTTTCTTTAACACCCGGATTTTCCCGATTCAACTGCTGCAATAGCTGTTTTATATATTCTCTTTTGGTATGCCCGTCCGCCGGACAAGGGCTTTTTACGACAGGCACATTATATTTATTGACAAATCCGATGACATCTGCTTCATGCATATAGAGCAAAGGACGTATGACGGTCAGGTCTGTTCTGTCAAGATAAGTAACCGGGGAGAAGGTATGAAACCTGCCTTCATAAATAAGCGACATCAGCATAGTCTCCACCACGTCATCCTTGTGGTGTGCATACGCAATTTTATTGACGCCTGCCGCCTTTACCGCCTCATTGAGTGCTCCCTTACGCATTTTGGCGCACAGAGAACAAGGATTGCTTTCTTTTCTGTCTTCAAAGATAATCTGGGCAATGTCGGTCTTCACGATTTCATATGCCACATGCAATTCTGCGCAAAGAGCAGCAATTTTAGACAAATCCAGATTTTGAAATCCCAAATCCACCGTGACCGCCATAAGTTCAAACTTTTGAGGATAAAAACGCCTTAAGCCGCTTAGTGCATATAAAAGTGTCAGACTGTCTTTTCCGCCTGAGATACCAACGGCAATTTTGTCGCCGTCGTCAATCATATGATAATCCTCCAGCGCCTTGCGCACAACGCTGAGTACCTGCTGCAGTTTCATAATATTTTGCCGCGCCTTTCTGTTTTTTTATAACCGTTCTTTTTATAAATTTATCAGTCATTTAGAAGAAGCCGTTTATGACTGTAGCTTACGGTAAGAATTGATATTATTATACATTTTTTTAACGGTGATTTCATCTGTTTTTATAAAAATCATCTGTTTTTCTTAGGATATTCGTGTTATACTTTTGGATAGAAAAGCCGGCATTTAGCCAAAGGCTGACAGAAACAGGATAGGAGTATAGGGAAATGAAACTGAAAATTAACAGTAAATATTTTAAATGGGGGCTGACTGCTTTTGCCGTGATAGCAGGCGGTATCTGTTTTTATTACTTAATATTTCACATTTCTGAATTTATCCAGAACATCAAATCGTTATTTAGCGTCATTATGCCGGTGATGTTTGGTTTAATTATAGCCTACTTGCTTACTCCCATTTTAAATTTTATTGAAGCGAAAATGCTTAATCCATTATTAGACCGCATGAAAATAAAGCCGTCGGCACGCAGGAAAAGAATCGTGCGGGGAATTGCCGTTATTCTGACCTCCCTTCTGCTGATTCTGGCTATCTATGCGTTGGTTGCCATGCTGATTTCACAGATTGTGCCCAGTATACAGGCAATTGTTTATAATTTTGACGGTTATGTGGATAATCTTTCCAACTGGCTGAATAACCTTATGGAAGATAATCAAGAATTGAAAAATTTTGTCCTGCCGCAGGTTACAAAGTTTTTTTCGAGTCTGGAAACCTGGCTTGCCGATACGGCAACATTGTTGGAAAAATCAGGGGAGGTATTGAAGACAGTATCGCTCAGTATCTTAAGTTTTTTAAAGGTCGCATGGAATTTTATCATTGGTTTTATCATCTCTATTTACGTTTTGGCAAGTAAGGAGACCTTCTCCGCACAGGGCAAAAAAATTATATATGCCATCTTTGACACCGATGCTGCCAATTCCGTATTGAGCTCGCTGCGCTTTGTGCACAGGACTTTTATCGGCTTTATCAGCGGAAAGGTGTTGGACTCGGTTATTATCGGTCTGCTTTGCTTTATTGGCACAACCTTGCTTGGTACGCCGTATGCCGCCTTGGTCAGTGTCATTGTCGGCGTAACCAACATTATTCCGTTTTTTGGCCCGTACCTTGGCGCCATACCTTGTGCCTTTTTGATTTTAATTGTAGATTTGAGCCATCCCATGAACTGTGTAACCTTTGTTATCTTTATTTTGGTTCTGCAGCAAATTGACGGAAATCTGATTGGACCCAGAATTTTGGGAGATTCAACCGGTTTATCGGGTTTTTGGGTTATTTTTTCCATTACGCTCTTTGGCGGTTTGTTCGGTGTTCCCGGAATGATTGTCGGCGTTCCCATTTTTGCCGTATTTTTTGCAGCAGTGAAGGGGCTTGTCAATCGCTCTCTGCAAAAAAAGAAGCTTCCGCTGCAGTCCGGCGTGTATCTGGATATGGAATATATTGATGAAAATGGAGAAGTTCATAAAACAGAAGAGGAGAGCAGTGATACACGACAAAGCCGGAAGGAAAAGCATAAGCGGATACCGGAAGGATTTCCGTTTAAAAGAAGCTTTAAGAAGCCGGCAGACAACATAAAAGACAACACAAAAGACAACCATTCCGATACCACTCAGGAAAAATAGATTGTTATTTTTTTGTCAATGGGAGTGGAAGAGTACACGATACAATAGAAAGGCAGAAAAATGCGTTTTTTGATTCAAAGGGTGCGTTCTGCAGAGGTAATTGTGGCAGAAAACGTTGTGGGACATATTGAAAATGGTTTTTTGGTGTTTGTAGGCATCAGCCAGACAGATACCGAACAAATTGCAGATAAAATGGTAAAAAAGCTGATTTGCCTTCGTATTTTTGAAGATGCAGAAGGCAAAACCAATTTGGACATAAAGGCAGTTGCCGGCAGTCTTTTGGTAGTATCACAATTTACACTGTATGCAGACTGTAAAAAGGGAAACCGTCCTTCCTTTACCCATGCGGGAGCGCCAGACAAGGCGAACGATTTGTATGAATATATTTTACAGTTGTGCAAAAAAGAGCTCCCTATCGTGGAAAGCGGTGTTTTTGGAGCAGACATGAAAGTAAGTCTCATCAATGACGGACCTTTTACGGTTATGCTGGACTCTGATGAGATTTTGGGATAAGGTGCTTTCTTATGTGAAATATGTTGCCCCTGCAACTATTCGTTAAACTGGAACATGTTTTGCGAAAGCGCAGGCGGGAGCCGGAGCGGTAGTTGACAGCGGGCGGCGTAGGTTCTCCCGATTGCCGCACGCTGCATGTCCACTATTTGCAAAACGGGAGTTTGACGAAGCAGTTGCTAACCCTTTTTTTTGATTGTTAAACTTTTATCAAGGTATCCGAACATATTTTCTTTCAAAAAATTCCAAACATGCCGCAAAGCCGCTAATTTACTACATTTTTACATGCTTTTAGCTTGTTGTAAAAACTTGACCAACGACCACCACGGGGGGAGTGTCGTAGTCCCTCCCCCCGTGCCAGCAAAAGCCGGAGAAACCAAAAAGGGGAGCAAGGAAAAACGCGGGGCGCTGCCCCACACCCCGCAAGGGAATCATTCCCTTGACCCGTATTTTGGGCGCTGCCCAAACCCGTTCTCGGCGAAGCCAGGGAAACAGGGACTAACCCTGTTTCCTTTTTGACAGAATAGGGAAGAAGCAATGTCAGGGGAAATCCATTATCAAGGGACTTTCGCGGCATAAAAGGGCTACGCCCATTTATTCCACGGTTCCCTTGACAACGGATTCAGGCACAAAAAAAGAGGGAAATCAATCCCTCTTTTATTTACCATTATCTTCTTTATCCATTTGTCTGATAGTCCAAGAACGGCTTTTCATGTACTCTTTAATAACATAAGTACCATTATCACAC
>CAJTPU010000017.1 GCA_910578335.1 uncultured Lachnospiraceae bacterium
CGGTATCCCTGCTTTTTATTTATTCAGTTGTAACACATGTATTGTAATCCTACAAAAATATAAATTTGCACATTGACAGGGCGGTTTATCCATGATAAACTAAAGGCACAAAAGGTTTACTATGGATAAACCAAAAAGCGCGCATAAGACCCAATGGGGAAAGGTACATAAGAATAAGCGTGGGAAAACGGCGTGAAGCGGCGAGGGTAACGTGGCAAAAAAGGTTATTGCGAAAGCAAAAAGGAGAGGGATATGAGAGAGATAAAGTTAGCAGAGGTAGAATTACAATTTGCAGAACTGATTTGGAAGTCGGAGCCAATTCCTTCCGGAGAGCTGGTAAAGCTTTGTGAAAAAGAGCTGAACTGGAAAAAATCGACTACCTATACGGTGTTGCGCAAGCTCTGCCAGCGGAAGGTTCTGCAAAATGAGAACGCCGTGGTGACGGCGCTGGTGAAAAGGGACGAGTATTTTGCGATGCAGAGCGAGCAGTTTGTGAAGGATACCTTTCAAGGCTCCCTGCCGGGTTTTTTGTCTGCCTTTATGAGCCGTCACAAGTTGAATGAAAAGCAGATTTCGGAGATTGAAGAGATGATAGAAGCATACAGAAAGGAGAAGAGGGACGTATGATAAAAGAGATTTTACAGTGGCTGCTTGTCCTGCAGCTACAAGTCAGTATTATGGCAGCAGTGATTTTTGTACTGCGCAAGGTGCTCAGAAAAGCGCCCCGGATATATTCTTATTTGTTATGGCTTTTCCTTTTTGTCCGTCTGCTTTGTCCCATAACGCTGGAAAGTCCCGTCAGCATGATACCGGCGGGAGAACAGCTTATGGAAGCGGGAGCGGAAACCTTGCAGAATTTTCCGCTGACTGCAGGCGGAGAGAATGCGCAGATTTTTGCAGACGGAGATAAGCCGCAAAGTCCGGCTTTGGGAGAAGGGCAGCCTGTCGGTGCAGACTATCAGATTTTGTCTGAACATATTGCGCTGCCGCAACAAAACAGAGCGCCGAAATGGAATGCGGGAGCGATAGCTTCCACAGCAGCCGTTATTCTTTGGCTGGGTGGGGCGGCTGCACTTATGCTCTATAATCTGATAACCCTAAAACAGTTAAAGAGGCGCCTGTCTTCGGCAAAGAAGGAGGAGGGCGGGTATTTTACCAGCGCAGCGATTGAAACACCTTTTGTACTTGGTGTTTTTTCTCCTAAGATTTATTTGCCAAAGGGCATTTGCGGCAGGGAATTATCCTATATTCTGGAGCATGAAAAGACGCATCTGCTTAGAAAAGACTATTTGGTTAAGCCGCTTTGTCTGTTCTTAACCTGCATTTACTGGTTTAATCCTATCGTGTGGATATCCTTCTTTTTTATGGGCAAGGACATGGAAATGTCCTGTGATGAGCATGTTTTAAACAGGCTCGGGGAGGATATCAAGGCGGACTATTCCGAATCCCTGCTGCAGTTTGCTTCAGGACGTAAGTACATTGCAGTACCTCTTGCCTTTGGGGAAAACGGAGTAAAGGAGAGGGTTCGCAATGTGCTTCATTTTAAAAAAGCAAAGCTGTGGATTTCCGTGGCGGCAATTTTGCTCTGTATCATAGCGGGAGTTGTGCTTTTGACGACCAGACAAAGCAGGGAATCGGATTTGCCCGTGTCAGGACAGAAGAGTACCAAGGAGCCTGACGGAGCAAATGCGCCTGCAGGCGTGGGAGAGCCTGATGAAACCGAGAAAAAGCCGGCGCCGTTTTTGCCGGAGGAAATGATAGAGGCGCCCGTGCCTACGGCAAAGGTGGAGGGTGATTTGTATACCGCCGTAAGCAGATGGGCTTCAGAATATGCAGATGGAGAAGAGGATATTCCTTATGCGCCGGATGTATTTTATCTGGCGGAGCCTTCGGAGCAAGTGCTGATTTATTATGAAAAATGGAACAACGTTCCTGAAATTACTATATTGATAGAAGTGCTTTCTTATACGGAGACAGAAGACGGTTATCAGCTACAGAGAGACGGTTTCCAGCTTTGCGATTCTATTACGACTAAAGAAGCATATGAAAAAGCGTTTTGTCCTCTTGGTGAGCAAAATCCCTATCTTTTCACAGGAACCTTTGTGGAAATTATCGCAGAGAGGATGGCTTTGGGAGACGAAAGCGTGGAGGATTTCAGGCTTCCACTGACAGCGGCGGTGCGGGCGCTCCATCTGGGAGAAGGACAGGGGGAAATCAGCCTTATAGATGAAGAGGAAATGCTTGCGGTCTGCCGTTATACGTTTCGTGAGGACGGCTCTGTGATAGAAATACCGCTTCATTTGGAAGAGCTTTCTCATCCCATCTGGACGGTAGGCAGCGTAGAGGACAGTGAGGATTTCACAAAATATGGGAGACTTGCCTCTATGGAATACGAAGGGGAAAGCTATTGCTTTTATCCTACAGGCTTTTACAAAATTCTGCCGGACGATTCCCTGCAATGCCTGTATGCGGGGTATATCACCACAAACGCCCATGAAACGGCTGTTTTTTCTAATGGCTTTGCCTACTTTAGCATTGATTTGCTGCATACGCCCTACTCTCTGGATTATGATAACAATGCCGTGATAGAGGTGAATCTGAAGGCAGAAAAATGGCGGCTTGCCTATGCAGACGAAGGATGTCTGAAAGAGGCAGTAAAGCTGCGGGAAAGCGGAATGGACTCGCTGCAGTTTCGGGCGGCAGAGGAATACCAGAAGAAACTTGCCATGCTGGAAGCGGAAGAAGAAAAAACAGAGGCGGAAAGCTTTAAGCCCTCGCGCCAGCCGGTCACGGGCGGACCCCATGATATTCCCCTTGCCGTGCTGGACGACTATGGATGCAGGGCTTCTTTTGACCTGGATTTGGATGGCAAGGAGGAGGAGATAAGTCTGGCGGCAGTAAACAGCCAATGCACACAATATTTATTAATGATAAATGACAGTGCTGTCGAATTTTATGCAGACAATTTATTTTATCACAGGCTTCAGACAATCAGTCTTGACGGGAAGGAGCTGCTTCTGCTCCTTTATGACGACGGACCCAGCGGGGACCCTAAGACTACATTTTACCGTTATCGCGGTGGCATCATCAGGGAAATTGGCTCCATTCCTTGTGAACTAAGCAGGTGTACCATCAGTGAAGACGGTGAAATAACGGGTTCCTACCGGTTTGATGTGATACAGTCGGAATGGGCGGCGGTAACATGGGTATACACGGGGGAAGGCTTTGCCATAAAAGAACAGCCGTATTATGATTATTTCTATGATATGGATTTGACGTTGTTGGTGAATCTGCCCGTTCACAGCGAAATGTCGCAGGACTCAGAGGAAACGGTACTAATGCCGCAAAAGGTAAAGCTGCTTTATACGGATATGGCGCATTGGTTTTATGTGGAAGGTGAAAACAAAGAAGGCGGCTGGTTTTATGTAGAAGAAAGGTTTGGCATGGTGCCGGAGGCAGGCGTCAATGTGTCTGCTGTCTTTGAGGGTCTGAGTTATGTAGATTAGCTTATGTGGAAATGCTTTGCTTTTTTGGCGCGGAAATAGTAATATAGTAGCAGAAGTGTACGAAAAGGCGTCTTCTTTGGGGGCGGGCGCCAAAAAGCAAGGAGTCTGATTTATCATGCTGACAGAACAACGATTTGAGGAGATATTAAGGCTGCTTTCAGAGAAGGGCACGATTACCGTACAGGAATTAAAAGAAAAGCTTCACGCATCAGAATCCACAATCCGCAGGGATTTAACGGTGCTGCATGACAATGGAAAGCTGACAAAAGTATTTGGCGGCGCTGTGGCGATTCATTCCCATATGCACACAAAGGACATTCAGGTGTCGGCGCGGGAAAATGTCAACCGCGAGGAAAAAATCCGCATTGCGCGCTACGCGGCTTCCCTGATTGCGGCGGAAGATTTTGTGTATCTGGATGCAGGTACTACGACAGGCTTTATGATTGACTATATAGAAGAGAGACAGGCTGTCTATGTGACAAACGGCGTCAGTCATGCCAAAAAGCTTGCTGCACTGGGATTTCGGGTAATTCTGATAGGAGGGGAGCTGAAGGCGTCCACGGAGGCAGTGATAGGGAGCACGGCTGTAGCCATGCTGCAGAAGTATCATTTTACCATCGGCTTCTGGGGAGCCAACGGTATCAGCAGAAAAAGCGGGTTTACCACACCGGATAATGATGAAGCCATGGTAAAACAGGTTTCCTTGGAGCATACGGATAAAAAATATATGCTTTGTGACCACGATAAGTTTAATCAGGTGAGCACGGTATCCTTTGCGGCGTTTGGCGATGCCGTTATTGTAACGGATAAGGCGGACGGGAATGAATTTAGAGGAATAAAAAACATAATTGTAGTAGAAGAATGAAGTTTGTGTTTTTGAAAGCAATAAAAGAAAGAAGAAACAGGCATACTTTGAAAAGGGTGTGTCTGTTTTTTTGACCGAGTTTGACTGAATTTTGTTGAATATGCACAAATTTAAATGGAAAAGAATGTGCATTAGGCGGATTGTAATAAAATAAATATGATTATATAATAACATTACAAAATCAAATTCAGTCAAAGATAATCAAATTCAATCAAAAGGGAGGTGAAAAAAATGATATATACCATTACTTTTAATCCGGCACTTGACTATATTGTATCGGTAAAGGACTTTCAGATGGGTCTTACAAACCGCACGGATGAGGAAACGCTGCTTCCCGGCGGAAAGGGAATCAATGTATCCATTGTACTGAAGAATCTGGGCGTGGAAAATACGGCGCTGGGCTTTACGGCAGGTTTTACGGGCAGGGAAATTCGTAAGCGGCTGGAGGAAATCGGATGCCGTACCGAGTTTATAGAAATACCGGAGGGATTTTCCCGTATCAATGTAAAGCTGAAAAATGCGGAGGGTACGGAAATCAACGGCAAAGGTCCTGATATTGACAAGGAAAGCCTGGCAAAGCTGCTTGACAGGCTGGCGTGCCTGCAGGAAGGAGACGTGCTGGTTTTGGCGGGCAGTATACCGGCTTCCCTGCCGGATTCCATTTATCAGGAAATTTGTGAAATGCTTGCCGGAAAGGGAATTACCATAGTGGTGGATGCGACAAAAGAGCTTCTTGTGAAGGTACTGCCCTTTGCACCCTTCCTGATAAAGCCGAATCATCACGAGCTGGGCGAAATTTTTGGTGTATCTCTCAAAACGGCGGACGAGGTGATTCCCTATGCGCAGAAGCTGCGCGGGATGGGAGCGGCAAACGTGCTTGTATCCATGGCTGGCGAGGGTGCGGTGCTGGCGGCGGCGGACGGAAGGGTATACCGGCAGAGGGCGCCGAAGGGCAGGCTTGTCAATGCTGTCGGTGCAGGAGATTCCATGGTGGCAGGCTTTCTTGCCGGCTGGTTTCAAACAAAAGATTATGAAAAGGCATTTCGGATGGGAGTTGCAGCAGGCAGCGCAAGTGCGTTTTCGGAGCTGTTGGCGACAAAACAAGAGGTAGAAGAGCTGCTTATGCAGATGGCATGACTTTATTGATTCAAAAACGAGCGCAGAAATGAGGTGCGGAATGAAGATTACAGACTTATTAAAAAAGGAAAGTATTGCATTGCATGCGTCGCCTGCAGGAAAGGATGAGGCGCTTAGGCAGGCGGTTTCCCTGATGGAGAAGAGCGGCAATATTAAGGACAGGGAGAGTTACGAAAAGCAGGTATTTGCAAGGGAAGAAGAAGGAACAACCGGCATCGGCGAAGGAATTGCAATACCGCATGGAAAATGTGAAGCGGTGACTGCCCCGGGGCTTGCCGCCATGGTGATTCCCGACGGAGTGGAATTTGACTCTCTTGACGGGGAAGCGGTTCATCTGCTGTTTCTGATTGCGGCTCCGAATACGAAGGACAATGTGCATCTGGATGTGCTGAGCAGGCTGTCGGTGCTTTTGATGGATGAGAAATTTGCGGACGATTTAAAACATGCGGGGACAGCAGAAGAATTTCTGGAAATCATAAATCGTGTGGAAGCAAAGCGTATAGAGGAAGAGACCGAAAAAGAAGCAAAGGATAAAGCAAAGAGCGGGGCAGAACATGTGACAGCTTCTGCAGAAAGCGGGGAGGCTTCACCTGTATGCAGCATCCTTGCGGTTACGGCATGTCCCACGGGTATTGCGCATACGTATATGGCAGCGGAAAGCCTGGAAAAGGCAGCAAAGGCAAGAAACTGCTTTGTCAAAGTGGAAACAAGAGGTTCTGCAGGCGCGAAGAATGTGGTGACGGCAAAGGAGATTGCAGAAGCGGATTGTATTATTGTGGCGGCGGACACCAAGGTTCCCATGGAACGTTTTGCAGGAAAAAAGGTAATCGTATGTCAGGTGTCGGACGGCATTGGCAAGGCGGATAAGCTGGTAGAAAGAGCAATAAACGGGGATGCGCCCATATACAAGGCAGGGCAGACCGCTTCGGAAAGCGATACGGCAAGCGACAAGGGCGGCGTCGGACATCAGATATACATGCATCTGATGAATGGCGTGTCCCATATGCTTCCTTTTGTAGTGGGCGGCGGTATTCTGATTGCCATAGCATTTCTTTTAGACTCCATCGGTGTGGATATGGCAAGCCTTTCCGCAGAGGAAAGAGAGAGCTTCGGTACGATTACGCCGGCGGCGGCAGTATTTAAAAATATAGGAGGTCTGGCATTTGGCTTTATGCTTCCGATTCTGGCGGGTTATATCGCCATGAGTATTGCAGACCGTCCCGGGCTTGCGGCAGGCTTTATCGGCGGAGCGATTGCGGCAAACGGAAAGTCGGGCTTTTTGGGTGCGCTTGCAGCAGGCTTTATTGCGGGCTATCTGGTACTGTTGTTGAAAAAGCTTTTTGAAAAACTGCCGAAAGCAATTGAAAAATTGTCACCGGTGCTTTTGTTCCCGCTTTTTGGTATTCTGTTTGTAGGGCTGATTATGATTTTTGTGGTGGAGCCGCCTGTCGGCGCACTGAATACGGCGCTGAATGATGCACTTGCCGGCATGGGAAACACAAGTAAGCTGGTGCTGGGCGCAGTACTTGCAGGCATGATGGCAATTGATATGGGCGGACCGTTTAACAAGGCAGCGTATGTATTTGGCACGGCATCTATCATTGAAGGCAATTATGCCGTTATGGCGGCGGTTATGATTGGCGGCATGGTGCCTCCCTGTGCGATTGCATTGGCAACCCTGTTGTTTAAGAATAAGTTTACCAAGGCAGAAAGAGAGTCCGGACCGACCAACTTTATTATGGGTCTTGCTTTTATTACGGAGGGCGCGATACCCTTTGCGGCGTCAGACCCGTTACGCGTGATTCCCTCCTGTATCATAGGCTCGGCGGCAGCCGGCGCGTTGTCCATGGCATTTGGCTGTACTTTAATGGCGCCCCATGGCGGAATCTTTGTCTTTCCGGTAGTAGAACATGCGCTTATGTATTTGGTGGCATTGGCAGTCGGTACCGTTATCAGCGCGCTGCTTTTGGGCGTATTAAAGAAAAAAGTGAAGTAAAAGCAGAAGACAGGAAGCTTAAGGCAAAAATAATGGTGAGAAAAGGAAGGAAATAAATTATGAAAGAATACAAATATGTCATTACGGACCCTGAAGGAATCCATGCAAGACCGGCGGGCGAACTGATTAAACTTCTCAAAGAATTTGAATCTGCAATTACCATAGAAAAGGACGGAAAGAGTGCTGACGCAAAGAGAATCTTCGGCGTCATGGGTCTGGCGGTAAAGAAAGGACAGGAAATTACCATGAGAGCGGAAGGCGCCGATGAGGATGCGGCAATACAGAAGATAGAGGCATTTTTAAAAGCCAATTTGTAAAAAAGCCGGAGACATTTCGCGATAAAGGCAGATAGAGAAGCAGAAAGCGGGAAAAAAGGGAAGGGAGTGGGCGATATGCTGACATTTCAGGGAAAAAGCGTGATAAACGGAGTTGCCATCGGAAAGCTTTATCTATACAAAAAGGGTGAGCAGCAGGTAAAGCGTGAAAAAATAGAAGATACGGATGCGGAGCTGGCACGTTTCAAAAAGGCGCAGCAGGAAGCAATCCGGCAGCTTCAGGATTTGTATGAAGGCTCCGTGCAGTCGATTGGAGAGGCGAGCGCGGCAATTTTTGAAATCCATCAAATGATGCTGCAGGATGACGGTTTTGTAGAAGCGATTGAAAATATGATACGGAGCCAGTCCGTCAATGCGGAATATGCGGTTGCTGCCACTTCCGATAATTTTTATAAAATGTTTTCGGATATGGAAGACGATTACATGCGGGAGCGGGCTGCGGACGTAAAGGATATTTCCGAACGGGTGCTTACGATTTTAAACGATAAAAGCACAGGGGCGGAAATGCTTTCTGAACCGGTAATTATTGTGGCGGACGACCTTGCGCCCAGCGAAACGGTGCAGCTTGACAAAGACAAGGTGCTGGCTTTTGTGACAGTACACGGTTCCCTCAATTCCCATACAGCCATTTTGGCAAAAACCATGAATATTCCCGCGCTTATCGGTACGCCCATACCCCTTGACGATACCATGAACGGGAAGCCGGCGGTTATCGACGGTGCAAAAGGCATTCTGTATGTAGAACCGGAGGAAGCAGTCCTTGCACAGATGCAGGAGCGCAAAAAGGAGCAGGAAGAGCAGAAGGCGCTTCTGCTCACGCTTCGGGGCAAAGAAAATATTACTTTGGACGGCAGAAAAATCAAGCTGTATGCCAATATTGGCAACAGTAAGGATTTGGCGATGGTGCTCCAGAATGATGCCAGTGGAATCGGGCTTTTCAGAAGCGAGTTTTTGTATTTGGAGAAAGAGGACTATCCGACGGAAGAAGAGCAGTTTGCGGTTTATAAGACCGTTGCGGAAACCATGGCGGGAAAGAAGGTGATTATCCGCACACTGGATATAGGGGCAGACAAACAGGCGGACTATTTCGGACTTGCACATGAGGAAAATCCGGCTATGGGACTTCGCGCCATCCGTATTTGCCTGACAAGACCGGAGGTTTTTAAAACGCAGCTTCGCGCCCTTTTCCGTGCCAGTGCGTACGGCAATATAGCGATTATGTACCCAATGATTATTTCTGTAGAGGAAGTACGGCGGATTCAAGAAATGGTTGCAGAGGTGAAAAAGGAGCTGGAGGAGCAGGCGGTTGCCTACGGCGAGGTGGAGCAGGGGATTATGATTGAAACGCCTGCCGCCGTGATGATGAGCAGGGAGCTTGCAGAAGAAGTGGATTTTTTCAGTATCGGCACCAACGACCTGACGCAGTATACACTGGCTATTGACAGGCAGAATCCGGAGCTGGATGCTTTTTATGACTCTCATCATCCCGCAATCCTGCGTATGATAAAAATGGTGGTGGATAATGCTCACAAGGCGGGAATCTGGGCGGGAATTTGCGGTGAGCTGGGAGCGGATACTTCCCTGACACAGGAATTTCTGAAAATGGGAGTGGATGAGCTTTCCGTATCGCCCGGGCGTATTCTTCCGATTCGAAAAATCATTTTGGAAACGGATGTAAGCAGCTTGTAAATATTGGTAAATGGAGCCCTTTTCCGGCAAAAAACCGTACCTTTGCCGGGAAAGGGCATTATCGTGCAAAATTACTGTAATTTTTATCATAATCGTGCGAAATTTGTTGTAGAGCTGAGTCCTTCTATTCGGTATACTGTAAATGGCGGATTTGCAATATGCAGACAAAGTCAATTGGAAATCCGTACATTTTATGAACGGAGGGAAATGTATTGAAAGCAAGTGAAGTGTATTTGAAAACCATGAAATTTGTCTGGCTGAAGCTGGCGCTGGGAGGAGCTGTTTTTCTTTTTTCCATGCTGACCATGTTCCTGTTTTTGTGGATTGGAAGTCTTTTTGGAAGCGGAAGCGGCGTTGCAATCGCACTTTGCCTTTGGATGATACTGGTGGGAGGCGTATTTGGCTTTGCACAGCACTACATAGGATATATGCTTAAGGCAGGACATGTGGCGATGGTGACAACGGCAGTGACGACAGGCTCTTTACCGGAAAACCAGCTTGAGGCGGCAAAGAATATGGTAAAGGAAAGGTTTGTAAGCGCAAACGTTTATTTTGTGGTGGACCGGCTGGTAAGCGGCGCGGTCAGCCAGCTCCAGAGAGGACTTCAGAAGATAGAAGACTTGCTGGGTAAGATTCCCGGAGTAGCCATCATTGTATCCTTTGCACAGATGTTTGTTCACATCGCACTGAATTATATTGACGAGTGCTGTCTGGGGTATACCTTTTTGCATAGGGAACAGTCGGCATGTAAAAGCGCGGCTGACGGCGTTGTCATTTATTTTCAGAATTGGAAGACCCTGCTGAAAAACGCGGCGGTAACGACGCTGATAGTTATGGGTGTGTCTCTTTTGGCATGGCTGCTACCTTTTCTCATTTTTACGGGTATCTTTTCTGTGCTGGGTATACATTGGATATTTGCGCTTATTCTTGCAATTATGATAGCGGCTATTATCAAAAGTGCCTTTGTGGACAGCTATATGATGGTAAAAATGATGGTATCCTACATGCAGGTGGCGCCTTCTACGGAAATTACTTTTGATTTGTATGACAAGCTTTGCAAGCTTTCCGGCAAATTCAGGAATCTTTTCAACAAGGGTCAGCAGGAACAGCAGCAGTACGGAAATGCACAGATGTAAGATTTGCGGGATAAGGGAGAAGTTTTCGGGCTTCTCTCTTATTGTGGCTTAGCGTTAAGGTGCGGTGTTTTATTTCTGAAAACCTTGTCAAATAAAAGTGGAAAAGTCTTCTGCGTTACAGTAAAATAATTATATAGCCGCGGCAAACGTAACAAGCGGCTAAAGGAGGAGGGCATTATGGCAAGATATATACAGGATGCAGGAATTAATCAGCCGCTTGACGTAGTCAGCGATGCAATGGAGGAATATTTGCGCAGGAACCGGTATATCCGTACCGAGTGGAAGGATGAACTGGTTTATATGAGTACCAATGGTGAAACAAAAGGAAACCGGTATTTGATATGGACTTATATGAGCGGTATCCTACATATAGAAGCGTGGCTGAAAGGAAGCTTTGGCAATGAAGCAGGGCTTACAGGCGTCGGAAGTAAGAAGCGCGCTTATAAGGAAAGCATTGATAATCTAATTGAGGCGCTGCGTCATCCGGTAAAAGACGAATATACTCGTTCAGAGACAATTTATCAGTCGACAAAACCTGCGCAGTCATATACACAGCCGGCACCGTCCGCGCAGCCGTATACGACGATGCAGCCTTCACAGTCCGCGCAGCCGTACATACCGTCGACAAAACCTGTGCAGCCATATAAGCCTGCACAGCCCTCACAGTCTGCGCAGCCGTATAAGCCGCCTGCACAAAAAACCGCGCCGCCTTATGCCGCGCAGCCAAAAGAAAAGACACAGCAAAGTACATTTGAGCCTTATGTTCCTGATTACCGCCAAGAGAAATCGCAGAAAGCGATGAGAGGGCTTACTTTTGGCGTGGTTGCCATCATCACATCATTTGTAATGTCCATCATAGGTCTGATATTTGCCATCATTGGATTGGGACTTTGTAACGATGGTATGAATTCTGATATGGCGGATAAAGCAAAACTAGGGAAAACTTTATGTATCGTAGCGCTTGTGTGGTGCGGACTGCGGATATTTTATTATGTTTTCGCGTTTATGATATGGGCGTTTGCAATATATTAACTGTAATGTGTTAAAGGGGAAAGTATATGTATGAATGTCGAAATTGCGGGGGAAACCTAAAGTTTGATATTGGCAGCCAGAAGCTGTTTTGCGAGTACTGTGGTACGCTGGAGGACCCCTATAATGTCTATAAGGAAAGAGATGCCGAAGAATCTACGCAGTATGACGTGACGGTATTTACCTGCCCCCAATGCGGCGGGGAAATCTTAAGCGAGGATACCACGGCGGCGACTTTTTGTAATTTCTGCGGTGGAGCTACTATTTTAAACAGCCGCCTTGGCAAAGAGCGCCGCCCCCATCACATCATTCCTTTTACAAAGACAAGGGAGGATTGCCGGCGGGCATACGCAAAAATGGTGAGACGTGCCATCTTTGCGCCAAAGGAATTGCGGGATGAGGCGCATATCGAAAAATTTAGGGGTATCTACATGCCTTACTGGATTTATTCTTTTAAGACGCAGGGAATGGTTTATTTTAACGGAAGTAAGAGCCAACAGAAAGGGGATTATCTGATTACAAGGCACTATACCATGCAGAGCAATGTGGATGCTGTCTATAGAGGGATTGCTTATGATGCATCGGCTGCTTTTGCCGACAATCTGAGCGGCGCCATAGCGCCTTTTTATCTGGAGGAGGAAAAGCCGTTTACGCCATCTTTTTTAAGCGGGTTTTATGCGGATACCAGCGATGTGGACAGCTATGTGTATGAAGAAGAAGCGCAGGATATGGTGATGGAGGACGGGTGTGAGCGGATGTCCCAAAATGCAGTTTGTTCCCGCTTTCATGTAAAAAAAGGAAAGAATAGGAATTCCCTAAAAAAAGCGCTGCAGCCTGCGCAGACCGTAAAAGAACTGGCGATGCTGCCGGTCTGGTTTCTTGCTTACCGCAAGGATGACAAGGTAGCGTATGCCGTTGTCAATGGGCAGACAGGCAAGGCGGCGGCGGATTTACCCGTTGATATGAAAAAGTATATGGCCGGCTCTCTGCTTCTGGCTGTGCCCTTGTTTTTTCTGTTGAATTTATTTTTCACTATTATACCGACGCGGCTTCTTATTCTGGCGGCGCTTTTGGCTTGCGTCTGCGCCTATGTGTCGGTTTCCCAGTTGTCCCGCCTGATGGCAAAGGAGTCGGGAGAAGAGGATAAAGGGTATCAGTTTAAGCTGGGAAAAGGCGGCGTGGTCAAAAAGAAAATGAAAATCATTCCGACGAGTATACTTATCACCGTGCTGGGGGTTTTTTGTCCCTATATTCTGATTGCGGAAATTTTCAGCGGCGGCAGCGGTCTTATGACAGGCGTTTTTTTTGCGCTTGCCGCGGCCGGGATAGTGTTGGGCGGATGTCTGAAAAAGCGGAGAATACCGTTTAAGAAGGCTTTTCCCGTATTGGTAAAGCCCATTGCCGCGGTGATGCTCGCAGGGGTGATTTTTGTATGTAATCCGGTTTCCGATTTGTATTATTACGGCGGGGCGGCGGTTTCCCTCTGCATGGTAATATGGACGCTGACGGATATCATCAGACGCTACAACCTGCTTACTATGAGAAAGCTTCCGCAGCTTCATAAGCGGGGAGGAGAATTGTGAGGAGGCGGCACGGGAAGGGACGCGCAGCCGGATATGATGGGAGAGGAATATGATAAAAAGAATGAGGCTGTGGGCAGGTATTTTTTGCGGACTGCTTGCTTTTTGCTCTTGTACGACAGTCTGTTATGCCGAACCGGCTTACACGAATCCGGACACCGGATATCAGGCGGTGCTGGAGGACGATGCAGAGCTGCTCACACAAGAGGAGAGACTTGCGTTAAAAGAGTTGTTGGAAGAAATCACAATATATGGAAATGTGGCTTTTAAAACCATTGACGACAATTACACGGGTACGGAGAGCTATGCCAGAAACTATTATAGCGATAAATTCGGCACGGCGTCCGGCACGCTGTTTTTGATTGATATGGACAACCGGATTATCTGGATTCACAGCGACGGAGCAGTCTATAAGGTTATTACAAAAGCATATGCCAACACCATTGCGGATAATGTGTATCAGTATGCTTCCGATGAGGCGTATTATGTATGTGCGAGAGAAGCTTTTGCGCAGATAATATCCCTGTTAAAAGGGCAGAAGATTGCACAGCCAATGAAATATATCAGCAACGGTCTGCTGGCAGTTCTGTTGGCTATGCTGTTAAATTACGGGGTGGTCTGTGTGTTTGCCGGAGCGAAAAAGCCGGGTAAGAAGAAAATGATGGAAAATGTGCCGGTCCGGTTTTCTTATACGAAGCCGCTTGCCGTTTTCAGCCATCAGACGCGTACTTACAATCCGGTAAGTTCGAGCAGCGGGGGCGGAAGCAGTGGAGGCGGAGGCGGCAGAAGCGGGGGCGGAGGCGGACACAGGTTTTAAGTATGTCATTCAATCAGATATCCTTTTTCCCGTAAGTCCGCTTTAATCAGCTCCATCGATTTTGCAGAGGGAGCCGAAATAGTATGGTAATGATAGTCATCGGTTAGGACGCACAGCGGTTTTGAGGTACTTTCCTGCATTTTCTGCACAAAATCGCGGGCATCCTCAGCATTATTAATAACGATATCCGAGCGAATCTGCCCATATAAGTCGTGGTCGATGGAAACGTCGAGCATCCTGCCGCCAAAATCTACAATGGAAGACATTTCATCCAAAATCTGCGCTTCCGTGTGTTTTACCAGAAGTACCTCCTTAAGGGAATGGTCATCCGAATGCGGTTTAAACAAAAGATATCCTTTGTTGGTGGATAAAATATCCCTGTTTTCTGCGCGCAGCAGCGCCACATCCTGTACGATAACCTGACGGCTGACGCCAAACTGTTTTGCCAAATCCGTGCCGGAGACAGGCGTAGTTCTCTTGCTGAGAAGCTCTATGATTTTCATTCGTCTTTGTGCGCCTTCGGTAAGCATAAGTATCCTTTCTGCATAGGTTTGTTCTACCTAATAAAATACCATGTTACCTGCTATAAATCAATATTAAGTCCAGTCCTTTTTTCGGTATAAGAGGGCTGCGGCGGATGAAAGAAGCACTGTCAGCGAGCCAAGGATAAGAAGCTCCTTCCCATGGCTTAAGAGGCTGTCTCCGGCAAAGACACCTTGCATCAAATCCACG
Source organism: uncultured Lachnospiraceae bacterium (assembly GCA_910578335.1). Classification (GTDB taxonomy): domain Bacteria; phylum Bacillota; class Clostridia; order Lachnospirales; family Lachnospiraceae; genus Acetatifactor. Next base: position 14,823 of record CAJTPU010000017.1, read on the forward strand.
GCATATGTCATCGGCAGAAAGGCGGAAACTGCTTTTACATTGTCGGGAAACAGCATATCGGGCATGGTTGCGCCGGATAAAAACAGCATAATAAAGTAAAACAGATAGCACAGCAGATTGGTTATCTTGGCATCTCTGCCGACGGCGGTAAAGAAAAATCCCATAGAAAACATGCAGCCAATGGAAAACAGGATGCCTGTAAAAATGTTTGCAGCTGTTCCCAAAATCTGTATATGATACAGAATTTTGCCCACAACCAGTAAGATGCCGATACCGATAAAGGTCATAACAAGGTTTACGATTATCTGTGCCAGTATAATTGTTCTTTTGCCTGCCGGAGTGGCATCAAAGCGCTTGTAAATTTTTTTCTCCTTACATTCGGCTAGTGTCAGGGGAAAAGCCATCAAGCCGGTAACACCAATTACCATCACGGCATAAGCCGGAACGGAGATGTCCATGCTTCCAAGAGAGGAGCCAGGGTACATAGGGGTATTTCCATAAATACTGCCAAACAGTATAAGCATGACGGCAGGAAATACAAGGGTAAAGAAAAAGCCGAAAAAATCCCGCAAAAACAAAAGAAATTCTGTTTTATAAATGATGGCAGTCTGTTTGATTTTATTCTCCATATATTCCTCCCATGGTAAGCCCTTTGGTTTTGGGGGCAATCTGCAAATACAATTTTTCTAAAGAAGCATCGGCATTCCAGTCACTTTTGGGGATGATGCTCTCTGCATATGCGCGAAATTCCTGCTGTGAGCCAAAAAATAATTGTTTTCCTTTTTCCAGATAAAGCATTTTGTCAGCAAGCACTTCTACCTCGTCCAGATAGTGAGACACCATGATAATCGAGATGCCGTTTTCTTTTATATCCTTGAAGCTACTCCACATATTCTGCCTGACCTCCGGGTCAAGTCCTGTCGTCAGTTCGTCTAACACCAAAAGCTTCGGACGTCCTATCAGGGAAAGCAGAATGGACAGACGCTGTTTTTCTCCGCCGGAGAGCTTACTGACCGGACTTTTTCTTTTGCTGTCCAGATTTAACTGTGACAGCAGCAAATTCCAGTCAGCAGGTTTTTCGTAAAAGCTTGCAAACAGCCTGCACTGCTCCTCCACTCTGATTTTTGAGGGATATTCGGTTTCTTGCAGTTGAACGCCCATCTTCTGATAAATCTCGCTGCGATGCAGCCAAGGGTCTTTTCCAAAAACAGAAATGGAACCGCTGTCCGGCTTACGTAAGCCTTCAATACATTCTACGGTTGAAGTTTTTCCGGAGCCGTTCTGACCGATAATTGCCAAAAGTTCACCCTCCTTCAGCGAAAAGGAGACGTTTTGAACTGCCCGCAGACTTTTATACGTCAAATTCAGGTTTTCCACCTGTACTATTTTCTGTACCATATAATCCTCCGTTTCTCCGGTTATTTTTGTTTTATCTTATAGCAGACACTGTTAAAAAACAATCGGGTTTGCGGAAGCGGCAGCGCCTGCTGCACAAGAGGTAGAAATCCATGCGCAAAATACAGGTATTAAGGAGACAGAGTGTGTTATAATGTACGAAAAGGGCAGAATCAAATACCCAAAGAAAGATATACAACAGGGGTACATTATGAAGGTAGAGTGTAAAATCAGTACAGATTGCAAAGAGCCTTACGCGGTTCTCTATATAGAAAAAATGACGCCTGTAATTGCAGAGGCGATTTCTTTGCTGGAAAGGGCGGAGACGGGTTCGGCTGCACTGGCTGCGGTGAGGGAAGGGAATACCTATTTTATCGAGAGGGAAAAGCTGGAGATGGTATGTACGGAGGGAAGAGAAGTTGTCTGCTATGACGGAGTGAAAAACCGATATGTACTAAGCAAGCCCCTATATGAGCTGGAACAGGTTCTTGGCAGCCGGTTCGTCCGAATTTCCAAATCTACTATTATTAACATTCGACGAATCGACCATGTGGCGGCAGGATTTAACGGAACGATGGAACTGGTTATGAAGAACGGAATGGAAAGTTATATTTCCAGAAGTTTTCGAAAAATATTCAGGGAAAGGCTGGGACTGGAATGAAACATATTGTGAAAATGATAATCAAATATATTTTTTATGGCATTTCGTGGGGGTGTACATTTTTTGTGTTTACCTGCCTATCGCTTTCTGTGTTTGGCGGGGAAGAGTACCTGTCGACGATAATGAAGGACTTTACAAGGCAGGCAGTCGGAGCCATGATTGTAGGGATTGGCAGCGCCTCGATTTCTGTTATTTATGAATTTGAGAAGCCGTCCGAAATGGTAAAAAGACTGATACATTTTGGCGTTGGAATGGGTGTTTTTTATCCGACAGCCCTTTATTTAGGCTGGATTCCTTTTTATCCGGATAAAATTTTGCATACAATTTCCTCATTTTTAATTTCCTGCGGTATCTTTATGGCAATCTGGTTTTGCTTCTATCTTGCAAAGCGGGGAGAGGCGAAAGAAATCAACAACCGGCTGCGAGAGCTGGAAAAAGATTATGAGAAAAAACAATAGAATCCATATTTTGTGAGAAGGTATTGTCATGAATAAAGAATAAAAAGCATGAGTGCTGTCCACTCATGCTTTTTATGCATCGATGCGACAGGATTTGAACCTGCGACCTCTACGTCCCGAACGTAGCGCTCTACCAAGCTGAGCCACGCATCGCTCTTATGCCGAACATGAAAATAATACAATAAATAGCGGCATATGTCAAGGTTTTTGTTTCCAATTCCAGAACTCGTGAACTAAACTCCGATATCCCCATTTTTTCATGGTTTCATAACGAATCCGGTAATTTCCTTTATAATGGCGTCCGGTAACCGTGTAACGGATATATTCCTGCATATAGGCGTCAATTTCCCGCAGACCGGTATCCACGGTCAGATTGGAGAAGAACCAGCGGTTCCATGTAAAATCTTCCCGTCCGGTATCCTCTGAGGCAGCACATCCAAAAAATTTGTGGTTCATGGCACGAATAAAGCCGATGGCGGCTTTTTCCCCGGAAAGACTTTTTTTGCGCTGCCAGCGCCGAAGTGCTTCTGATTTCCGCCGGATTTTTGCTTTTGTCTTTGCAATTGTATGGGCGGATAAATCGACATTCCCATTTTGATAACAAAAGCCGAGAAATTCCAATGCTTCATTAGGTTTATAAATCTGCAGTTTATCGGGATTGACATGGAGACCCAAGTAAAAAAGCCTTTTATTCAGCACAGCCTGCCAGTGTAATAACGCCTCAAGGCTGTCTGCAAACAGCAGAATGTCGTCCGAATATCGAAAATAGAGCACGCCATTTTGCTGAAAAAAGAAGTCGGTATCTTTCAGGTACAAATTGGCAAGAAAAGGGGAGAAAGGCGTCCCCGCCATAGCGCCATGTTTTTCCTGCAACAGCTTTTTACCTTCCCATACCCGCTCCTCCAAAAGAATTCTTTCAAAAAGCCGGTACAGGGGAGGGTCTTCATTTTTTAGAAAGGCAAGCTGGGAAAGCAGCTTTTTCACATCAATGGAGTTGAAATAGTTGCTGATGTCTACCTTCAGACAATAGCTTCGTGCCGTCCGTTTGTCCAGACGAAGTCTTGAAATAGCAGTTTTGGCGCCAATACCACGCCGAAATGCGTAACAGTTTTCGCAAAACAGGCTGTCATATTGGTATAACTGGAAGGAAATAAATTTGAGAAAAAGCCCTTCATCTCCCTCAAAAGAGTATACGATTCTTTTTTTACGGGTTCCTTCCTTATTGATAGTCCGTCTTACGGGAAAGCCGGAGGGAAAGCATTCCTTCTGCCATGCCTGGCAGAGCGGCAGGTATGCTTTTCTCTCGATAAAATCCCGCAGCACTTTTTCTTCCGCAGCGGACAAATGTTGTCTTTCGATTTTGTAAGTCAGAAAAATCTGCCAGTTTTCTTCGACGGCGGCTTTCTGTAGGATTGTTGTGTGCATATATTTTTTCCTGTTTTGATTCAAGCGCCTGAAATGTTACCATGAAAAAAAGAGAGAAACAGCTTTGAAGCAATAAAGCTGTGCTTATTGCTACCGGATGCAACATGTCTCCATTGCCCGCAAAATGCCAAATGGTACGAGACATGCTTTATCCCTGACGGGCGCAATCAAAATTGCATTTCTCTCTTTTTTCTAATATATTTAATGGAAAATATATTACATGGGAATGATATTCTGCAACTGTTGTAGTATATAGCTGCTGCGGTTTGGCAGACGCAGCAGGAAATGTACATACCCGATACCGCAGTCAGCGCAGGCTTGTTTGGACTGTAGCACGATTTTCTGGCGGTAATCGTTGGGGTTCTCTAAAATATTAATCATGGCGATAGCTTGTCCGCCGCGGTACACGCCGTAGGTATACTGCCAGGGAACGGATGAGCCGATGCCGGAAGCAGAAACATTTTGGCGCAGTTCGCAGTCGCTGAAATGTTCTGTAAAAATAGAAAAAATACGGTTTTCTACAACTGCGGCGCTGCCGTGGCAGTCTCCTTCGCCGTCTGCAGATGCGCTTTTTAAGGATGCTGTGCCGCCATTCAAATCAGAAACGGCATCCTTGGCGGCGTCTGCTACGCGGTCGACTACATTGCTGATAATTTTCCGGGTTCCCCCGCTCAATAATTTGTCTAAAAATCCCATCATAATCTCCAAACGATAAAAATTTTTTGCATGTAGTCAGCATAACACAAAGAAGTATATTTGTCTATAATGTGAAGGCTTGTTAAAAGGGCAGGAGGCTGCCGCTAAAATTGTATTTTCGCAAATTTATGGAAAATCACATTGTCTTATGGGAAGGGTAAGTCTATAATACTGTCATATAAGAAGAGTGGCAGGTAAAAGGCGGAAGTTCACAGACACAGGAGGTATTATGTACGATACGATTGTAACACTGAAAAAAGGCGGCGGCAGAACCCTGAAAGCAGGCGGGGCGTGGATATATGACAATGAAATAGATTCTATAACGGGAAGCTTTGAAAACGGTGATATTGTTACCGTGCATGATTTTGACGGGTATTTTCTGGGCTATGGTTTTATCAACACCAAATCAAAGCTGACAATTCGAATGCTTTCCCGCAGGAAGGGCGCGGTGATAGATGACGCCTTTTTGGAGCAGAGAGTGCAGGAAGCCTGGGATTATCGGAAGCAGGTGATTGATACGGGGAGCTGCAGGCTGATTTTTGGGGAGGCGGACTATCTGCCCGGCATCGTAATAGATAAATTTGAGGATGTACTGGTGGTAGAGTCCCTTGCGCTGGGGATTGACAGGCTGAAAGAAAAGATTTTGGAAGCAGTGAAGCGGGTGTTGTCAAAGGACGGCATTGTCATCAGAGGAATCTATGAGCGCAGCGACGCCAAGGTGCGGGAGCAGGAGGGAATGGAGCGCAGCAAGGGCTTTATCGGGGAGCCCTTTGACCCGCATGTAGAAATTGTGGAAAACGGAGTGAAATACATTGTCAATGTGGAGGAGGGACAGAAGACAGGATTTTTTCTGGACCAAAAGAACAACCGTGCGGCGATTCATAAAATCTGTAGGGGCAAAAAGGTACTGGACTGCTTTACCCACACGGGCTCTTTTGCGTTAAATGCAGGGATTGCCGGGGCAAGGGAAGTTATCGGCGTGGATGCCTCCGAGCTTGGCATTGCGCAGGCGAGAGAAAACGCTGTGTTGAACCATTTGGAGGACAGGGTGCGGTTTCTCTGTGCGGATGTCTTTGAGCTGCTTCCCTCACTGGAGGAAAAAGGGGAAAGGTTTGATGTGGTTATCTTAGACCCGCCTGCCTTTACCAAATCCCGCAGCTCTGTAAAAAATGCCGTAAAAGGATATCGGGAAATCAATCTGCGGGGTATGAAGCTGGTTGAGGACGGGGGTTTTCTTGCCACCTGTTCCTGCTCTCATTTTATGGAACCGGAGCTTTTTAAAAAGACCATTGCGGAGGCGGCGAGAGGCGCTCACAAGCGCCTGCGTCAGGTGGAGTTCCGGACACAGGCGCCGGACCATCCTATACTCTGGGCGGCGGATTCCTCTTATTATTTGAAGTTTTATATTTTTCAGGTATCCAATGAACGCTGAAAGTGTTCATTGGATACCTGAGACGTTCGCCACAGCGCATAGGCAGTCTTGGTGAGATGGACAAACCGTCACTGAGTAGCCCGCTGTAAGCTTTCTCTCCCCATCTTAATCCAAACGGAATAATACGGAGCTTTCGTTCATCAATAGTTCTTCAGTAGTCAGCTCTATAAGAGAACGGTCATAAAAACAGACGACTGCTCCGTCATATCCGATGGGAACTCTGAAATAAAAATCTGTTTCTACGGTATAAGTATTATCTTTCCACTGTACGGTGTCCCAATTATCCTGCGAAAAGAAAGCACATTTTACATAATCCGTTCCGTTATAGTTTACTGTATAGAGCCTTAGCGTTTTATCATCATTGTTGTGTAGAGAATTTATTTTTAGTGCATCGTTATAAAAGTCGATAAAACGGGAGGCCGGATAATAAACACCAAACATCTGCGCATTTTCATCGCTAAAAACAACAGTAGCATGGACGCTGCGCCATTCGTAGCCGTCTATGTTTTCGAGAGTTTCCTCATTTTCTGTGATGCGGTAGTCGGAAAATGTGAGGGAAGCCAGTGTTTTGGCAGTATCGTCGCTGCATAAACCGATATAATCGTAGGCAGTATTTTCTTCTGTATCGATGGTGATTCCTAATTCTGCAAGAGACTTTGCAGCGTTGTTTACAGGCTCTCCTGAGGCGGCAGGCAGACGGAAAAATACGGTATTGTCATTTGCCACATCATAGATATGCATGCCGTCTTCCCATGCATCATCGTTATAACCAACTCCTACGACGGTTCCGTCGTAGCCCTCCGGTACGCAAAAATAAAAACGAATCCAACGTTTTTCATAGGAGAGGTAAGAGGATTGTATGTAACTGTGACATTCCGTATAGTCTTTTCCGTTAAAAGAAACGGCATAGGTGTCTATGTTGTCGTCATCCGTTACGAAGCTGTCGTCATGTCCGGTGATATTATAATAATCTTCATTACATATAGGGGAGCGGAAGCTATAGTTCTGTGCGTTTTCATCTGTAAAATCCTGTATTATGGTAATTGCCTGTACTACATAGCCCTCCGGCACATCAAAAAGTTCAAAGCGGTCCGTGAGCATGTAATCTGTAAAGGTGACGGTTCCTGTGGTAACGAGGCTTTCGTCATAATAGCAGGGCGCCTCATAAGTGTACGGTGTGTCAAAGTCCGTATGGCAGGTAAGTGCCCATTTTTCAAAATCAGCCGTCAGAGGCTCTCCTGCTGTTTCCCCACAGACCGTACACACAGGCGCCTGCTGGTAATTTGCCTCCGTTAATGCGCCATGCCCTAAGGGCTCTCCTTCCGTTTCACCGCAGACGCTGCAGGTTTTGGGCAGGGCACAGGTGGCTTCCGCCCATGTGTGTCCCAAGGCTTCTCCCTCCGTTTCACCGCCCACCGTGCAGGTTTTAGGCTCCGTGCAGGTGGCTTCCAGCCATTCATGTTTTAGATGGCAGCCGGTCAGCAATACACAGGACAGCGCCATCATCATGCCATAAGAAAATTTCTTTTTCATGCGTAGTATCCTCTCTTCAATTTTTTTACATAATTCTCTTGTACTACTTTATCCTACTTTAGGCGACTAGTCAATATGGAATACTACAAAATGATATATTTAGCGAAAAAGGAGTAAGCGTATGAAGCCATTAAAAACGAAGGTAAGCATTACTTTGGACACAGAAGTAATAGAAGAAATAAAAGAGCTTGCAGAACAGGATGACCGTTCTTTTTCGCAGTATGTGAATCTGGTTTTAAAGGATTATCTAAAAAAGCAGGACAAAAAAGAGGATGCGTAATGTGCGCATCCTTTTGGTGTTATTCATGACAATAGAAGACTCGCGAAGCATGGATTCTATTGTTTATATAGCAAAAGTCTCACGAAGCGAGGATTTTGCGGTTCTGCTTTTGATGCCGTGTCTGCGGCGGGTATTTGTCATGGTCCCGTTGTCGTGTCTGCAGCGGGTGTTTGTCCTACGCCTTCCGCTGTGTCTGCAGCAGATGTTTGTCCTGCGCCTTCCGCTGTGTCTGCAGCAGGCATTTGTCCTGCGCTTTCTGCCGTGTCTGCAGCAGGCGTTTGTCCTGCGCTTTCTGCTGTGTCTATAGCCGGTGCTTCGGCTTCTTTTGCAGAGAGTGCGCTGCCTGCGTAATGGATAAGCTCTGTTTCCCACAGTGCATAGGCAGTTGATGTGAGATGGACAAATTTGTCGCCGCAGCAGTCTTCTGCAAGGTTGCCGTTGCCGTCTGATATGACGGTACATAAATCGAGGTATCCCCAGCCGTTTTCCTCAGCCATTTCCTGTAAGAGAGTATTGTACGCCGCAATGTTTGTGTTGTTCAGTGCGTCCTTCCCGGCGCCTTCTAACGTATAGGTTATGCTGATAATATGAATTTCCAGCTCCGGCGAGACTTCCAGTATCTTGTCAATCAGCTCCTTGTATTTGTCACGGGTCTTCTCAGGTCCCCATATGCCGATATCGTTGATTCCGAGCATGATAAAAGCGCGTTGGCAGCCTGTGAGGGGAACGGCATCCCAAACCAAATACTTTTCCCCGTTATATTTTGGATGTGTGCGGCTTTTGTCTAAGGGTTTCAGGGCGTTCCTTACGCCGTAGCTCACTTCCGCCAGAAACGAAATATCCTGAACATAGGTTTCCTGCTTTGCGCTGTAATTACGAAATCCTGCCATGATGGAATCGCCGATAAAAACAGAATTTCCAAAGTAGGCGCGCAGCTCTTCGTCAGTCAAAGCCGGCGGTTCGGGAGATTCCGGCAGTGCAGTGCCGGACGATTCGCCAGTCAAGTCTGCCGGCGGTTCAAACTCGGCAGCAGATGCCTGTATACTGCCTGCAAAATGTAAAAGTACAAACATTGCCGCGAGGGCAATACATAAAAAGGTTTTTTTCTGACCTGATTTTTTAAACATACTGCAATCAATACCTCCTTTATTCGGGCAAAACAACAGCATGTGCTGCCCGTAAATAGTCTTTACTTTGATTAAAGTACCGTATTGTAACAGCAATACTATATTCCAATTCAGGTAATTGGTCAATATAATTGTGTCGTTTCTGATTTTTGTTTTTATACAATAATCGTACTTGTTCTGCCCTAATGTGCCGTCCGGCTTACATTTCGCCAAATATCTTGTCCGGTCAGTACACCAGACGGCAAATTCATAGAGTAAAAAATTTTTGATTTTGGGGACTTCTGCTCGTAAGTTGCAGGAAATATGGTATAATGTCGACAGACATGATACCGGCTCGGAGCGAAGCGGAGTAGCCATCCGCCGGGCAAAGCGAGTGTGCATCGCGAAGCGCTTTGCGCTTGAAGATTTTTTATTTGGGAGAGGGTGCTATGAGGGATAAAAAAACAGTTTTACGGCTGCTTACGGCGGGCTTGACGGGAGTCCTGCTTTGTTCCGGATGCGGAAAAGAAAAACCGCAGCAAAGCGTGCTGCCTTTGGTTATGGAGACTGCATTAAGGGCAGGATACCCTGCACTCGAGGAAGCAGCAACGGCAGCAAAAACAGATGCAAAAGATGCGAGAGATGCGGTATGGGAGAAGCTTTTGGGGAAGAATGGGAATTGCCGATATATATTGCATCCCGAGAATTTTGTGCCGGAGGAAATTGCCTGTGACAACGTATTTGCCACCTATCAGGACGGCTGGGAAAATCCGGTGCTTTCAGAACTGTATGAGGAGGCGGGAGAAGCATGGCAGTACCTTTACTATGTGGAATATGATATAAATAGCGATGGAAGAATGGATTATGTGGCACTGCATAGTAACCCTGACAATGGTACGGAGAAAAGCGGATTTTGCGGCGGAGACGTCTGGTATTTGTCTGAAGATGGCGATTATGAAAGGGTGCTGCTGCCGGAGGCGTTTTATCTGACCGGCGGTACCTGGCAGGAGCCGGAGCTTTTTATGATGACGCTTGTCTATCGGTATAATCGGGGGAGTCAGGGTATTGCTGTTTACCATGATGACGAAAAGCAGGAGATGGCGCTGTACGGGTGGCGTTATAACTATAATCATGCTGAGGAAGCTTATAAACGGGTGCGTGTCGTAGTTGTAACGGAAGAGATAGGCGATATGACGTTAGTACAAACAGGTTTTCAACTGCTTTACAATCCGATTGGTGCCGAGGAGCAGGTCAGAGTGGAGATAAAGGGAAGAGAAAATAATCCTGCGTTTTATCAGGTGTTTTTCGTTCGCAGAATAAGAGATTTTTTGTTATACGGCGGGGAAACGTGTGTTGTCTGGGACGGCAATGATGACGGTTATGAAGATATTTTATATTATGCAGGATACGACGGCGGCAGTGGGGGAACTTTTAGCGATTATAAGCTTTTTGTCTGGTCTGAAGAAGAAGGGAAATATATAAGAACAGAGCTTCCGTTGTGTGTCTCCATCAACTATGAGGCACATAAGCTCTATAGCTGCGGGCAGTCGGGAGCACCTCATCAATTTTATGATATTTATGGGCTGCAGGATGGAGAATATCAAGTAGAAAAGGAGCTTGACTTGCATTATGATTCTTGGAGGGGAGACGAAAGAGTTAATATTGCTGTCTATTCTGAATATGGGGAAATAGTGGAAGAGACGGATATTACAGGGCTTGATTGGAAAGAGACGCAGGAGCTTTTAGAGGAAAAATATCCGGAATTTGATTTTTGGCGGCAGGGATAAATGGAAAATACTTGACATTTCACGAAAAGATGGTATAGTTCTACATGCGAATGAATTGCATTTGCATGTAGAACAGAGCCGGAAGAGAATTGACGGCTTATGAGAGGACAGCCTTGGAAAAGAGGATGAAGTTATGTGGGATGTCATTTTGGACACTTTGATGGACAGCGCCAGACTGATACCGTTTTTATTTGTGACCTATCTGGCAATGGAATATCTGGAGCATAAGACGGCGGGCAAGGTTAAAAATCTGGTGCAAAGGGGTGGGCGCCTTGGTCCGTTATTTGGCGGTGTGCTGGGCGCAGTACCGCAGTGCGGGTTTTCGGCGGCAGCGGCAAGTCTTTATGCCGGACGCGTTATTACGCTGGGTACGTTGATAGCGGTTTTTTTATCCACCTCTGATGAAATGCTTCCTATTTTAATATCGGAAGCAGACAGATTTGGCGTCGCCCCCATTTTAAAAATACTGGCGTTGAAGGCGGTAATCGGCATTGTCTTCGGTTTCTTGACAGATTTGGTGGTGCGTCCTAGAAAAACAGAGCATGACCATATTCATGAAATGTGTGAGCACGACCACTGTCATTGTGGGGAAGGCGGCGGAATACTGAAATCTGCGGTAATTCATACGGTAAAGATTACGCTGTTTATTCTGCTGGTATCCTTTACTTTAAATGTGGTTCTCCATTTTGGCGGGGAAGATATTTTGAAGAGGCTGCTTTTGAATCAACCGGTGGCAGGGGAGATGCTTGCCGGTCTGGTTGGACTGATACCGAACTGCGCTTCTTCTGTGGTTATTACAAGATTATATCTGGAAGGCGCCATGAGCTTTGCCGCTTGTATGTCGGGTTTGCTTGTGGGCGCAGGCGTGGGCGTACTGGTGCTGTTTCGGGCAAACAAGAGCAAGCGGGAAAGTGTGGGAATTTTGCTGTTGCTCTACGGTATAGGTGTTGCGGCAGGTTTGTTGCTGGAGCTGATGGGATTTGCCGTGAGATAACGGGGCGGTGATTTCAGAAGACGGCGGCAGTCTCAACGGAAGGCGCAGGTTGGCGCTGACTGCCGTGCAGGGCGGCACGAATGGAGATTGATATATGGAAGAGAGAAATTTTCTATATCCGGCGGGAATAAAATGGACCAAACAGCGCAAAGCTGTATATGAGGTATTGTCTGCTTCAAAAGAGCCTTTAAGCGCAGTGCAGATTTATAACCTGATATTGCAGAAAAGCGGAGAGAGAAATTATGCGGTATCGACCGTTTACCGTATCCTGACGGCGTTTGAGGAGAAAGGATATGTAGAAAAAAGTACGTTTACCGGAGAAGGGACGGTGATGTACGAGTGGAAACGGGAAGGGCATACGCATTATGCAGTTTGCCTTCACTGTCACAAAAAGCTGCCCTTGCAGGCGTGTCCTTTTGAGCAGGTACATTTAGCCGCAGAATCCGACGGATTTTTGGTTACAGGGCATAAACTTGAGCTTTATGGATATTGTAAAAGCTGCAAAAACAGCAGCTTATCCACGAATGAAAGGGAAAATAGAAAAAAATCTTAAAAATTTTTTGAAAAATCTTAAAAAAGTACTTGCCAACCGCAAACCAATATAATATAATAACTCTTGCGTTGTGAAACATTTCACATATGAGCGCCGCTAGCTCAGTTGGTAGAGCACCTGACTCTTAATCAGGGTGTCCAGGGTTCGAGCCCCTGGCGGCGCACGGAAGTACCGATTTTCGAGGTAATCTCGGGGGTTGGTGCTTTTTCTTTTGTCATTTTTTTATCCTAATAGCCTCGGGTAAAGAAAATGTCATCGAGGCGGTAAATGTCGGCGCCGGGTATTTTGAAAATAGATGACAAAAAGGCTTACAAACGGGGAAGGTATGGTTGTGAAAGGCAGGCAATTCTGAAACATACACAAAAACAGAAAGGATAGTATACGTTAGGGTATACTATCCTTTTCCGTATTTTTTTGTATTGCGCCCAAGGTATTTTTCTTTGACAGGTCACATAGCTTTGAAATATCTTTTATTGTCTGAAGAATCAACAGCTTTTCCTCTGCGCTTCTGTCACTTATCTGTGCAAGGATTTGCAGAGAAACGGCGTCCACCGGCTTTTTTGGAAGAGGAGAAGGTGAAAAAAAGTCGCTGAGACTGATGTTTAATTGACTGCATATCTGTTCTATCACTTTTACGGTTGGATTTTTTTGGTTTCTTTCCAGTAAGCCGAGGTATGTTGTAGTGATGTTTGCCCGCAGTGCAAGCTTTTCCTGGCTTAGTCCACTGTTCACCCGCAGTTCGTGAATTCTGCTACCTATATTAAAATTAGTTTTCATATCCATAAATATAGTTTAGATTATTGACGGTTTTTATTCAAACTGCTATAGTTATTTATACAAAGAATAACTATATTTACTACTATTTTGACCAAAGAGTAAATATATTATGAAATGCCGGAAAAGTACTAGGACATGAAAACAAAAGGAGGAAAAGGAAGATGGCATTTATGGATAAAATGAAAGATATGGCGGGAAAAGCCAAATCGACAATGGAAAGCGCGGCACAGGCAACGAAAGAAAAGTATGAGCAGGTTAAACAGGAAAATGCTGAAAAAAAGGCGCAGAAAGAAGCTTACATAGCGGAAATGGAAGGCAAGGCGGCAGAATATGGGCGGTCCTTGTGCAGTTTGGTTCAGGAGAGAGGAAGCGCAACGCCTGAAAGCTTTATGTCGCAGGTTCCTGAAAAAGAGCTTTTGACGTTTACAAAGGATTTTTATGAAAAAATGGTTTTGCCGGGCAGTAAAGCAAGCGTTTCCTGCATCATTATGCACCCATACATTGATGAGAAAAAGGTAAAAGCGATTCAGAAAAAGCTTCCCCTGTATGATGGTGCGGAAACGCCGATTCTTTACATGAATGAGGCGGACGGGCAGCAGTTCCTGCTTACAAGAAATCATTTTTATTTCAAGGTGTGTTTTGCGGAAGATAAAAAGTTTTACGCACAGGGGATAATCGACTGTAAGGATGTTGACGGTATCAGAATTGAGAATGGAGACAACGAATGCACGTTAAAGGTCAATGAGGTAGATTTTGCCACAATTAAAATAAGGGATGCTTACAAGCAGGATTTCATTACTCTGAATACGTATTTCAAAAATATTGTGGAGCAGGATTTTGAAATTGTGCCCGAAGAAATTGACAGTCTGATACATGAAAAGATTGGGGATAAAATTTATCAGCATATCAAAAAGTACATGACTTATGAGGACGAACTTGTGATGTACTATGCGGGAGGTCTGGATTCGCTGGCGGCTATGGATTATATTGCATGTACCACAAAGCAGATTATCATTGTCAACAGAGAAATGCTGGGAGCCACATCCAATGTAAAGCAGTTCTATTATGAGGATATTACTTCTATGGCGACAGAGCAGAATTCCAAGTCGGATGATTTGCTGGTCGCTGTGATTGATTCGGCGCTGACTGCCGCCTTGAAAGTATGCGATTTAATTATTATGGTGGCAGGTGCGAAGGAAAAGATTAGTACGCTTTATACGGTTGAAGCGGAAAGAGTTGTTGCCATCTACCATGAATACCGCAAAGAGTTGAAAAAGGGGAATCAGCCTGCGCAGACAATCATTCAGCAGAAAGAGCCGGATGTGCTGGAACAAATAGAAAAACTCAGCAAGTTAAGGGACAGCGGAATTCTTTCAGAGGAGGAATTTAGCCAAAAGAAAGCGGTATTGCTTGAAAAATTATAAGAATGTAGTTGTGCTTTATCAGGTGATACAGGTATGCTTTCATAAAATATACGGCAGCGGTCTTTTGAAGATGGGCGGTAAAATACATGACAAAATGATTTACAAACAGAAAAACGCATGGTATATTACAAGTAGATAAAAGGAAGTAAAGCAGGCATTTCATCACAAAAAGCCCCGGAAGTACAAGTTCCGGGGTTTTCACTTTGAGCCGGAAGGACGCAGCAGTTACAGGATAACCGTTCCGTGCGTTAAGGACCGCCATAAAAAGCAAGGAGTATACCATGATATTTGAGACACATGCACATTATGATGATGAGGCTTTTGCAGAAGACAGGGAAGGGCTGTTAAAAGCGATGCCGGAAAGCGGAGTCGGCAGGATAGTCAATATAGGAGCAAGTCCTGCTTCCTGCCGGACAACAATGGAACTAATGGAAAAATATGAATTTGTTTACGGCGCTCTGGGGATTCACCCCAGTGAGACAGCGGCATTGAATGAAGGCCTGTTTTCAGAGCTGAAGGAGCAGTGCCGCCATAAAAAGTGTGTGGCAGTGGGAGAAATCGGATTGGATTATTACTGGCAGGAGCCGGAGCGGGAGATACAAAAAAATTGGTTTATGAGGCAGATGCAGCTTGCGGGGGAGCTTCATCTGCCGGTGGTAATTCATTCCCGTGAAGCCGCTATGGATACCATAGAAATTATGAAAGCGGCACACGCAGAAGAAATTGGCGGCGTTATCCATTGTTTTTCTTATACGAAGGAAACCGCCGAGGTTTTTTTGAAAATGGGATTTTATATTGGAATTGGAGGAGTAGTCACTTTTAAGAATGCCAAAAAGCTGAAGGAAGCGGTAGAATATATTCCCGTGGAGCGGCTCGTAGTGGAAACGGACAGTCCCTATCTGGCGCCGGAGCCGTACAGGGGAAAGCGGAATGATTCCGCAAAGATTCCTCTTGTTATCAATGAGATTGCACGGATTAA
Organism: uncultured Lachnospiraceae bacterium; assembly: GCA_910578335.1. Taxonomy (GTDB): domain Bacteria; phylum Bacillota; class Clostridia; order Lachnospirales; family Lachnospiraceae; genus Acetatifactor. Next base: position 30,323 of record CAJTPU010000017.1, read on the forward strand.
GCAGCTTTTGCCGCAGGAGGTGGAGAAAATTACATGGGAAAATGCCTGCGCACTCTATCGCATGTAAAAAGTTTACTCATAATAGAGAATTAATGATAGATTTTTCCATCAATAAGTAGTACACTATAATCAATATTGGTTTTGGAAAGGAAAGAGAAGTTATGGCTGTTATTGTTTATGGAACGCATGTTTTTACAAAGTTAGAAGGTTATTTTGGACCAAGGGAAGAATGTCCCTTTTGCCATAGAGTGTACCAGAAGGGATATGTAAAAAACAGTGTATGGGCGCATTTGGAGTACATACCGCTTTTTCCCGTGAAGAAGACATATTTTAAAATGTGTCCGGTGTGCGGCAGGGGGTTAGAATTAAAAAGTAAAGAAGCAAAAGCGGAAATGGCAGCCGGCGGGGCGGAACACCAGCAGCTTGAAGCGTATGCAAAGCATATTCTGGCGAAGAAGCCGAAGGGTCTTATGGCTACGGATACCGGTTATGAGTTTTGGGTGAAGGATTTGTCTACGGGAGAGGAAATTCTCGTGGCTTCCGAAATCACCAAAGACATGGTAAAACAGATGAAGAAGAGCAGGGGTTATAAAAAGTTTTCCATTATAGATGTATAAGAAGAGAAGTACCGTTTTAGAAAGCAATAATCAGGATTGGGGAGCAGAAGGGTATTTTAAGAGATTGGGGATAAAAAGAATGGGGCCAAAATACAAAAAGGCGGTATGGTGCATAACGACTGCGCTTGCAGGTGCCATAATCTGTGCAGGGCTGCTGTTTGGTTTGCATACAAGTACATATGCGGCGGAAAGCACGGGCAGGGTTCTGTTTATCAGTTCTTATTCTTATGCATGGGATACGGTGCAGATACAAATTGAAGGAATCAAAAAAGAGATTCCCAACGGAATTGTAGTCGACTATGAATTTATGGATACAAAGAGAGTGGCGGATGAGGAGGCAATGCGGCTTTTTAAGGAGGGACTTGCCTATCGGATGTCCATGGTAGCACCTTATGACGTTATTATCCTTGGCGACGATGCGGCGTTAAGATTTGCATTGGAATACCGTGACGAGCTGTTTTCCGGTATACCGCTGGTTTTTGAGGGCGTAAATGATGAGGCGCTGGCGCTGGAAGCGGCGAAGGACCCATTGATTACCGGCGTCGTGGAGAAGCTGTCTTTCCAAAAAAACATAGAGCTTGCACTGTCCATATACCCGGATGCGGAGAATGTAGTGGCTGTCTTGGATAACGGGCTTACGGGAGAAGCGGAGAGAAGAAATTTTTATAATCATGCCGAACTGTATCCGGAGCTTACTTTTTCTGAGCTGAATACTTCTGAATTGACGGAAACCAAGTTAAAATATGAGCTTTCCCATTTACCGGAAAATACGATTTTAATTTATGTGGTGATGACAGAAGATGCTGACGGCAGACAGTATACCAATCGGGAAGCCATAGAAATGATTGCACAATACGCTTCCGTACCGGCGTTCAGAATGGTGGAAAGCGGAATTGGCTGGGGTGTTCTGGGGGGAAATATTGTTTCCATGGAGCAGTCAGGCGAGATTGCAGCCCGAATAGCAACGGACATTGTCAGGGGAAAAAAGGATATGGAGGATATGGGGGTGATTGTGGACAGCCCTAATATCTACTGTATAGATGAATCGGTCATGTTAAAGTTTGGAATCAAGGCTTCGGCGCTGCCAAAGGAAACGGTTTTTGTAAATCATGAGCCTTCCTTTTTTGAAAGGAACCGGGAGATTTTGATTCCCGTTATGATTGTACTGGCGGCACTTTTTGTCATATGTCTTTTTGCCTGTGTGGATAATCTTAAAAAAAGAAAACTGACATCGGAGCTGGAAGAGGCGAGAAGCTATCTTGAGGATGCTTCCCAGCATGATTTCCTGACCGGACTGCCCAACCGTTCTAAGTTTATGAATGATTTGACGGAGACAACAAAAGCAAAACAGCCCTGCACGGTCATTATGCTGGATATCGATAATTTTAAACATATTAATGATACTTATGGACATTCTATTGGTGATGAAGCATTAAAGGCGGTTGCTTCCAGACTGAAATCACTTTGTACCCAGCTTCTCACCGCTTACCGTTTTGCAGGGGATGAATTTATTGTAATATTAAAGAGCGATAATGTAAAAATTGTGGATACCGCGGCTGTACAGTGCCTGCAGGTGTTTCAAAAGCCCTTTAAGCTGATGGGAAAGGTTCATAATATTTTTGGCAGTGTTGGAGTTGCTTCTTATCCGGGTGATACGGAGGATTATGAACAGCTAATTGAATATGCGGATGCCGCCATGTACAGCGTAAAGAAAGGCGGCAAAAACGCATATGCATATTACAAAAACGTAAAACAATAAAAATTTATTGTTTTTCAATAAAAATATATTGACAATCAAAAAGTCTCGTGCTATATTCATGTGCATAGAAGCCTTATGGGTATTTATGCAAAGAAAAGCACGGGATTTTTTTGATGGCGTAATTGCTGTCGAAAAAGATTCTAAAAAGGGAGGCGCGGATGAAAAAAGAGAGCATTATCCGAATAACAAAATATTTATTGGATTTTATGTTTTTTGCAGGAATTGTGGTAACGGTAACGCTGCCGTTTACAGCAAAGTGGATGATTAACTATCTGCCGGATTTGGAGAAGCATTATGCGGAGTACGTTATACTCTATTTTGTTCTTGGCGTGCTGGCGATTGCTGTTTTGGGCGAGCTGCGCAAGATGTTTCGGACAGTACTGGCAGATAACTGTTTTGTGTATGACAATGTGGTAAGTCTGCAGCGTATGGGCACGTACAGCTTTATGATTGCGCTGATTTCGCTGGTGCGTACATTGCTGTACCTGACGCTTGCCATGCTTGTGGTGATTCTGGTGTTTGTGATTGCAGGGCTTTTCAGCAAGGTGCTTGCCTTTGTTTTTGAGAGGGCGGTTCATTACAAGGAAGAAAATGATTTGACAATATAGGAGGACCATATGGCGATAAGGATTAATCTCGATGTGGTTATGGCACAGCGCAAAAAAGGATTGACGGAGCTGGCGGGAGAGGTGGATATCACGCTGGCAAATTTATCTATTTTAAAAAATAATAAGGCAAAGGCAATCCGGTTTTCGACTTTGGAGGCAATTTGCAAAGCGCTTTCCTGTCAGCCGGGAGATATTTTGGAATATGTAGAGGAAAGAGAGGAAAATAGTGGCGATGAACGAGAATGTTAACAGTGGCAAGGCTATGGATAACGGGCAAAGCGCTGGTGTACAAGAGCAGCAGGTATATGTTCTGCAAAATGCAGGACAACCGATATACGGACAGCCGGGACAGGGACAGCAGGCATACGGACAGCCGTGTCCTAAACCGCAGACAAAGCAGACGGAAAATTTGAAAAAGCATTTTGGCATATTAGGACCGGCATGTGTTTTGTATTCTTGCTTTTATGCTTTGTGTATGTATAAAAACGGCGGTGGGATTGCGTATTCTTTTTTTCTCGCAGGAAGTCTTTGGTTTTATTGCTTTTGTTTAAAAAAACTGGAGATTTCCTTAAAAAAAGACAGCGTCTTCTATATCGTTAGCATATTGCTGCTGGGTTTGTCGACTTTTTGTACGGCAGATGAGAGGATTATTGCCATGAACAGGGCGGGAGTCTGGGTATTGACAATCAGCTTCTTACTGCATCAGTTTTACAAAGACAGGAACTGGACTTTTGGCAGATATGTTGGTTATGTGATTGCGGCGGTGTTTGGAAGTCTGGGTGAAATCGCACGTCCTTTTCTGGACCTGGCGGCGCATCGCAGAAGCCGCGGAAAAAAAGGAAGAGGAATTGCCATTTACGTTTTTACCGGTATTATTCTTGGGATTCCGCTTTTCTGCGTGATATGGCTGCTGCTCATGAGCGCTGATACCATATTTTATAATATCACTTATGACATAACGGAAAAGCTGCTAATGGGAACCGGATTGGAAGACTGCTTTGGCGTGCTGTTCATGATAATTTTTATGTTTTTTCTGGCTTATTGCATCATGGCGTATCTTTGCAAAAAGACTTTTTCTGAAGAATATCGTGAGAGGAAGCGGACAGAAGCAGTGCTTGCCATTACCATACTTGCGCCTGTTATGGTGCTCTATCTGGTGTTTTGCGGGATTCAGATTGTATTTTTGTTTTTAGGAAAAATGACTCTTGACGGATATACGTATGCAGAGTATGCGCGCAGCGGTTTTTTCCAGCTTCTTGTTGTCTGTATCATTAACCTGATACTGGTACTTGCGGGTCATGCTTACTTTAAAGAAAGCAAAGCATTAAAGGGAATGTTGACAGTGGTGTCAGCTTGCACCTATATTATGATTGCTTCTTCTGCATACAGAATGATTTTGTATATTCAGCATTATTACCTGACTTTTTTAAGGATATTTGTGCTGTGGGCGCTTGTGGTGCTTTTTATCCTGCTGACGGGTGTTATCATCAGTATTTACAAAAAATCCTTTCCGCTTTTCCGGTATAGTATGGTAGTGGTGACACTCTGCTATTTGGCGCTGTCCTTCTCCCATCCAGACTACTGGATTGCGAAATGGAATCTGGCAAATATGGGGCATTTTTCCGAATCGGATTTTGAGGAGGAAAGAGCTTACCGTACAGCCGGCTACAATGATTACCGGTATCTGGCAGGACTATCTGCTGATGCTGCGCCTGTGCTGGCGGAGTTTTTAAAGGAAGAAGGCTTTTCTCTGGAGGAGTTAGAAGAGGCGGTCGCACAGGAATTGGAAAGCACCGGAAAAGAATTTTTTAGCCGTTATGAGGTTTTTGGAGGCTCCAAAGGCGAGGAAAAGAGCTGGGGCAACTATTATTTGTGGAATTTGAGTGAAGCATATAAGAGCATGGGCATAAGAGGCTTTAATTTGTCGACATTTATCGGATATCGTCTGATACAGTAGCGGAAGGGATAAATTTTACGAAAATATTAAAATTTTTAAGAAATTCTTAAGTGGTTTCTTTTTCCAAGAGGTGATACAATAAAAAAGAGCAGTCTGCCGACTCTTGAAATATGTGGAAAGGTTCTGGAAAAACGCCATGAGGAGAAACAGAGGGAAGCATATACTGACGATGCTTATAATTTCCATAATACCGCTTGTCTTCCTGACAGGCTGTCACACAGAGGAAAAAGGAAAGGCTTCCCGCGCTTACTATGTTATCAGCGAAGAGCTGGATATCCAGAGGACCGCTGACAAGGCACAGGAAATATTGGAAAATGCAGAATCCCCGAATGACGGGGCAGAAAAGCAGGAATAAAAGGCACTCAGACCCAAAAGTTTGAGCGCCTTTTTACATTCATTTATATAATGCGGGTAGTCCATTTGGTACAGTCCCACACGTCGGTTGTCCAGTCAGCATAAAATTCGGGTTCATGGCAGACCATCAGAATACTTCCTTTATAATTGCGCAAGGCATGTTTTAAGGCATCCTTGGCGTCTGCGTCCAAGTGATTGGTGGGTTCGTCTAAAAGCAAAATGTTGGTTTCCTTGTTTATCAATTTGCAGAGCCGAACTTTTGCCTGTTCTCCGCCGCTTAGGACTTTCACTTTACTCTCAATATGTTTGGTAGTCAGACCGCATTTGGCGAGGGCGGAGCGCACCTCGTATTGCGTCATGGAAGGAAATTCCTTCCAGATTTCTTCTATACAGGTGGTCTCAATACCGGCGGGCATCTCCTGTTCAAAGTACCCGATATGGAGATAGTCACCTTGTTCTACTTTTCCTGAAAGAGGCGGAATCAACCCTAAAATGCTCTTTAGCAGAGTCGTTTTTCCGATGCCGTTAGAACCGATTAGGGCAATTTTCTGCCCTCTTTCCATAGAAAGAGATAAGGGAGAGGAAAGCGGCTCGTCATAGCCGATGACAAGCTCTGACGTCTGGAAAATGCAGCGTGCGGGCGTGCGGGCTTCCCGAAAGGAAAATTCCGGTTTTGCCTTTTCGCCTGCAAGCTCTATCAGCTCCATTTTGTCCAGCTTTTTCTGGCGGGACATTGCCATATTGCGGGTAGAAACCCTTGCCTTGTTCCGGGACACAAAATCCTTTAACTCGGCAATTTCTTTCTGCTGTCTGTTGTAGGCAGCTTCTAACTGTGCCTTTTTCATGGCATAAACTTCCTGAAACTTGTCATAGTCTCCAACATAGCGTGTCAGCTTTTGGTTATCCATATGATAAATCAGGTTTACCACACTGTTGAGGAAGGGAATGTCATGAGAAATCAGGATAAAGGCATTTTCGTATTCCGAAAGATACCGTCTCAGCCATGTGATATGTTCTGCATCCAGATAATTGGTGGGCTCGTCCAAAAGCAGAATATCCGGCTTTTCCAGCAGCAGCTTCCCTAACAATACTTTTGTGCGTTGTCCGCCGCTTAAGTCCGTTACGTCCCGTTCAAGTCCTAAATCCAAAAGCCCAAGCGCTCTGGCGACTTCCTCAACTTTTGTATCAATCATATAAAAATCGTGCATGGTAAGCAGCTCTTGTATGGTTCCTAATTCTTCCATGTACTGTTCCAGTTCGCCTTTTGAGGCGCTTCCCATTTTTTCACAGATGTCGTTCATCTGGTCTTCCAGTTCAAATAAAAAATCAAAGGCGGATGCAAGTACCTGACGGATAGTCATACCCTTTTGCAAGGCGGTATGCTGGTCCAAATAGCCTGTGCGCACATTTTTTGCCCATTCGACTTTTCCTTCGTCAGGCATAAGGCTGCCTGTGATGATATTCATAAAGGTAGATTTACCTTCTCCGTTTGCCCCGATAAGACCGATGTGCTCACCTTTGAGAAGGCGAAATGACACATCCGTAAAGATAGCACGGTCTCCAAAACCGTGGGTTAAGTTTTCCACATTTAAAATACTCATTTGGTATATCCTTTCCTACTGTACGGCAGTGCATTTTGCGATGCCGGCAATAAGGAGTATAGCAGAGATGGCATTTTCCCGCAATCCTTATTGTATTTCATATTAAATTCATTATTGTTAAGAAATAAATAATGGGACAAAAGGCAGAATATATGATAAGATGTATGCGTTAGCAAAAAATGGATATACTTTTATTAAACATGCCGGTAACAGACAGTAAAAGAGAGCCAGATATCTCAAGCTGTCAGGGCAAAAAGGAGGAAAATTATGAAAAAAGCAGTTGCTTTACTTATGATTCTTTTGTCATTTGCGGCGTTGACTGCCTGTGGTAAAAAAGATGACAGTACATCCGATGGAGATAACAATGATGCGACATTTAAAGATGTTTCCATGGAGGATTTAAAAGCGGCGGTAGTCGATGTGCTGGGAGAAAATTACTGGCCGGATATGCCGGCAGATGCGGAAATGCTTTCTCAGATATATGGAGTGACCTCCGATATGTATGATGAGTACCTTGCAGAATCGCCCATGATTAGTGCCAATGTGGATACGCTCATCATTATTAAGGCGAAGGAGGGAAAGGTTTCGGAAGTGGAAGAAGCGCTTGGCGCATACAGAGACAGGCTGGTAAACGATACCATGCAGTATCCTATGAACATCAGCAAAATCCAATCCTCAAGGATAGAGACCTTTGGAAATTATGTCTGCTTTATACAGCTTGGAGCGGAGACACCGGAGGATGAGGAAGAGGCTATTTTGCATTGCCAGGAGGAGAATGAAAAGGCAATCGATGCCATTCGCAATGCACTCTCGGAATAAAAGAAAGCGCTTTGAGAAATTTTTTGGTTTGGCAGCCCGCTAGGACGGGCGGACGGGAGCAGGCATGGTTTTTTCCAGTATACCTTTTCTGTTTAGATTTTTACCGATTTTTTTGATTTTTTATTTTGTGGTTCCAAGGAGGGCGAGAAATCTCGTCCTCTTTTTGGGGAGCATTATTTTTTATGCATGGGGAGAGCCGGTCTACATTGTTTTGATGCTTTTTTCAACGCTGTCAGACTATGTGCACGGGCTGCTGATAGCCCGTTATCGCGGAAAAAAAGCCGCTTCCTGCTTTTTGGTGTCTTCCATTGTAATTAACCTTGGGCTCTTGGGATTTTTTAAGTACAGCGGGCTGAATCTGCCGCTTCCCATCGGCATTTCTTTTTATACCTTTCAGACCATGTCCTATACCATAGACGTGTATCGGGGAGAAGTCGAGGCACAGCGCAATATTCTGGACTTTGGCGTATTTGTCACGATGTTTCCACAGTTGATTGCGGGACCCATCGTAAAGTATAAGACAGTGGCAGCAGAGCTGCGTGAAAGACATGCTTCTTTGGAGGATATGGCGGCAGGTATCTGCAGGTTTACCATTGGTCTTGGCAAAAAAGTTTTGCTTGCCAACAATATCGGACAGCTTTTTACAAAGGCAGCCGAAATGCCGGCAGAAAACCTAAGTCTGCTAATGGCATGGATGGGGATTGCAGCTTATGCTTTTCAGATATACTTTGATTTTTCGGGGTATTCGGATATGGCAATCGGGCTGGGTAGAATTCTGGGCTTTCATTTTCCGGAAAATTTTCATTATCCTTATATGGCGGTCAGTGTCACGGATTTCTGGCGGCGCTGGCACATGTCCTTAAGCAGTTGGTTTCGGGAATATGTCTATATTCCGCTTGGCGGCAACCGAAAGGGGCTTCGCAGACAGCTTATCAATATCTTGATTGTATGGTCCTTAACGGGGATTTGGCATGGTGCCGGGTGGAATTTTCTGCTCTGGGGCATGTGGTTTGCCGTGTTTTTGATATTGGAGAAGATTATCTGGGGAAAGGTGCTTTTGGGTATGCCCAAAGTGATTGGGTGGATTTATACCATGGCGGTTGTACTGGTAAGCTGGTGCTTCTTTTCTTTGGAACAGACGGATAAAATCCTGCTCTTCTTAAAGTCGATGTTTGGTTTTGGAGGGGGAGGACTTGTAAATGGGGAAGCTTTGTATATGCTGGGCAATTACGGGCTGTTGTTTGTGATACTGGCAATTGCTGCGCTGCCGCTTGGGAAGAAAGCGGTGGAATGGGCAAGGGAAAGGACCCAAAAGAATACGAAAGCCGCATTTGCCCTGACAATCTGTCTGGACGTTACGGAAAAACTGTTTTTGGCAGCCGTACTGTTATTGTCCATAGCCAATATTGTAGATGCATCTTACAATCCGTTTTTATACTTTAGATTTTAAGGAGGATGCCGGTGAAGAAGATAAACGCAATCATTACATTGTTATTACTGGGAGGCATTCTGTTTGGGCTGGCTGTTGCAGATATTTGTACACCTGACAGGCTTTTTTCCGAATATGAAAACAGAATTCTTTCTGCTAAGCCGAAGTTCAGTCTGGAAAAGTTATTTGACGGAAGCTATACGAAGGATTATGAAACCTATGTAACGGACCAGTTTGTAGGACGGGATAACTGGATTTATGTTAAGACAGTGACGGATGTGCTGCTTGGAAAAAAGGAAATTAACGGTGTTTATCTGGCAGAAGAAGGAATGCTGATTGAAAAGCATGAGAAGGAAGATATCAATCCGGAAACGGTGGAACAGAGGCTTATGCTGCTGCAGCGCCTGACGCAGTGGCAGGAGGAAAAAGGAACAGGAACGCTTCGCATTATGCTGGTGCCGACGGCGGACAATATTTTGACGGATAAGCTGCCGGATTATGCGCCGTACTACCCTCAGCAGGAGTTTTTGGAGCAGGTAAAGGAAGCTGCGGGAAGTTACATGATAGACGTTACGAATACGCTCAAGGAGCATAGAGAGGAACCTATTTATTATGGAACGGACCATCACTGGACCACAAGGGGCGCTTATTATGGATATCTCGTGTGGGCGGCTGCAATGAACATGACGCCGACGTCATATAATGTGCAGACGGTAGCCACGGACTTTTTGGGAACCTTACATTCCAAAACCCACTGGGCGACAGCGCCGGATACCATAGAAGCCTACATTCCCGCAGTCCTGCAGGAGACGGCTGATAATACCGCCTCTCGTTCCGGTATGCAGGTGTACTATGACTTTTCCGAGGATGCAAAGGATTCGCTCTATGAAGCAAGGCATTTGGAGACAAAAAACAAGTATGGCTATTTTTTGGACGACAACCATCCCTTTATCAGAATTGAGACGGGAACACAGCGGGAGGAGGCAAAAGGCAGACAATTGTTTGTGATTAAAGATTCCTATGCAAATTGCTTTATTCCCTTTCTGACGGAGCATTATGAAACCATTTATGTTCTGGATTTGCGATACTACAGGGCGCCTCTCTTTTCTCTGCTGGAAGAGTACGGGGCAAAGGGAGATATGGATATTCTGGTGCTTTACAATGTAATTCATTTTATAGAAGAATTTCAATACTATTAGGCAGTACAAAAGGGAGCCGCATGTTTGATGCGGCTCCTTTTATCGTGTTGATAGAAAGCTTGTAAACGCGCTTTTTATTGTTAGAAGAAGATGTTAAGGAAAAAGGAATAAAAGCCTTAAGCCTGTGTCTTACCATTTACATCTTCTTGAAAAGCAGCCTTTGTTTCGCTGCCGGAAGACTTGTTCATCAGCTTTGTTGCGGCGCCTGCGCCTAAAAAGCCCGAGAGGACTGCATTTAAGTCCACGCCGGTAGATTCCTTTAAGCCGTCCGTTACCTGATTTAAGGTGTTCATTACATCCTTCATCAGCTTGGTGGAGTTGCCGTCACCGTACATGGTAATCTTGTCAACCTTTGCAAGAGGCTCTGCAGCGTTTCTCACTACGTCGGGCAGTGCCTTAAAGTACATTTCCAGTACGGCTGCCTCGCCCATCTTTGCCATAGCTTCCGCTTTCTTTTCAATACCTTCTGCTTCCGCAACTGCTTTTGCCTGAATTGCTTCCGCCTCCGCAAGACCCTTGATGCGGATACCTTCTGCCTCCTGCTCCTTCGCGTACTTTTCTGCTTCTGCCTGTATCTTTAAGGCTTCTGCCTGCTGGGACAGCTCATATTTCTTTGCCTCCGCTTCACGCTGGCGCTGGTAAAGCTGTGCATCTGCCTGCTGCTGCTTTGCAAACTTCTCGGCTTCCGCTTTTTTCTTAACCTGCGCGTCGAGCGCCTGCTCCATAACCTCGGCTTCCTTCTGCTTTAAGAGAATTTCCTTCTCCTGCTTTGCAATGTTGGCGTTGGCGGTGGTAATTTCAATTGTCTTACGCTGCTCTTCCTGCTGAATCTGATAAGCGGCGTCAGCCTCAGCCTTTTTGGCATCGGAAACGCGTTTTAACTCAGCCTGTGTAATGGCAAGCTCATTGTTTTTCTGCGCAATATCTGTCTGCGCGGCAATCTGCGCTTCGTTTGCTTCTCTTTGGGCATTTGCCTGCGCCTTGGCAATTTCCTTTTCGCTTTCTGCTCTGGAAATTGCGGCGTTCTTCTGAATCTTTACAATATTGTCAACGCCGAGGTTTTCGATAACGCCGTTGGAATCTACAAAGTTCTGCACGTTGAAGCTGACAATGTCAAGTCCCATGGCGGCAAGGTCGGGCTCAGCATTTTCTTTTACTAAAGATGCAAATTTCTGGCGGTCGCTGACCATTTCCTCCAGATTCATCTTGCCGACGATTTCACGCATATTGCCTTCCAGAACCTCTCTGGCAACCTGTGCAATATAGTCTGTCTTCCGGTTCAGGAAGTTTTGTGCGGCAAGACTTAGGTTTTCGGGTATAACGCTGATTTTTACATTGACGGCGGCATCCACTCGTATATTGATATAATCGGCAGTGGGAACGGCGCTGGAGGTTTTTACGTCAATGGGAATCAACTGCAGGTTCAGTTCATCTTTTTTCTCTAAAAAAGGAATTTTGATGCCGGCACGTCCGATTAAGATTTTGGGGCGTTTGCGCAGACCGGAAATGATATAAGCGGTATCCGGCGATGCTTTGACGTATCCGGTAATCAGGATAATCAGGACAAAGATAACGGCGGCACAAATAAGAGCGATTTTTAAAATATCCATATGTATCTCCTTCTTTTGATGGGTAACCCCAGACTGTAATTTTATTTTATCATATTTTCAAAAAAAGTATAGTAAAAGAAGCGTACATTAACCGGGATATTGTGGCAGAAAAAGCACTATCATTTGTCAGCCGGCAGGCTTTGTGTTATGATGTACCTGTTCATGCTCATGGAGAATAAGCAGGGATATACGTGCCGGGGAAGGCAGCAAGGAGAGGCGTATGCTTACGGATATACAGCTTTTACAGTTAAAAAATGCAGTCAGCCACATTCTTCGTGTGCCGGGCAATTACACCGGGGGCGTACTTGAGATGGCGGTAGTGGCAGATTACAGTCTGCCTGTGGCTGTTGTGCGCGAAGAGTGCGGGCAGATTGCAGATATGCTGAAGAAACAGAATGAAGTTTTCCGCAATGTGCGTCTCAATTTGATAAGATGGATTGCGGATGAGCAGATTCAAAAAGAAGTGATACCTATGTCATTTTTGACGACAGGACGCGCTTTTGCAAAGGAAACAGATGTGGAAGCGGCGGATGAGGAAACGGCGGGTATAGCGCTTTTCCGACAGGAAGGGAAAAGGCTGGACGAGCTTTTCCGCCAGCTTAAGCTTTTTTATGCACGTGCCAAGGTGATTTTACTTTTGACTGACGGCAGCTACCGGATAGAAGACAGGGCGGCAGTGAGAGAGTATTTGCAGCCCTTTCTCGCAAGAAAGCTTCTAATTTTGCAGAACGGAGAGCAGATTGCCGGCATCAGACTGTTTATGGAACTGACGGCGAAAGAGGGGGAAACAGACGGAGGAGAGTAAAGATGGAGAAAAAAATAGAGGCGGTCGTTTTTGATATGGACGGCGTTTTGTTTGATACGGAGCGTCTTTTTCTGGATATGTACAAGGAAGTGGCACAGGAAAAGGGAATGCCATATAAGGAAAGGGCTGTGATGGGCTGTATCGGACGGAATATACAGGACACGGAAATGCTTTTTAAAGAAGAATACGGTGAGGATTTTCCTTTTGCGGAATATCATGCGTTATGCGGGGAACGTGCGCGTCAAAGAATCGAGGCGCATGGACTGCCCATGAAGCAGGGTGTATGTGAGCTTTTGACATATTTGAAAAAGGAGGGCTGGCGGATTGCGCTTGCTTCTTCTACAAGCAGGCACGGGGTGCTTGGGCACTTAAACAGGGCGCATATCATAGATTTTTTTGAAGTGATTATTGGCGGGGATATGGTGGAGCGCGGAAAGCCTGAGCCGGATATTTACCTGCGTGCCTGTGAGGAGCTGGGAACAGAGCCGTCGTATACGCTTGCCATCGAAGACTCACCGAACGGGATACGTTCTGCCTTTGCAGCGGGATTAATGCCTGTTATGGTGCCGGATTTGATTGCGCCGTCACCGGAGATAAAAAAACTCTTGTACGCCAGATGCGAAACGCTGCTTGACGTCAGGGAAATGCTTGCAAAGAAGAAAAATCTTTTTTTATAGAAACCGTCCGTGAGGCGAAGGGAGGAAATTATGGCAACGCTGGGAATCCCGCAGAATACCATTGCAATTTTACAAAAATATAGTTTTGTGTTTCAAAAAAAGTACGGGCAGAATTTTCTGGTAGATACACATGTGTTGGAAAAAATCATGGACGCTGCCGAAATCACGAAGGAGGACTGCGTGGTAGAAATCGGTCCCGGAATCGGCACTATGACTCAATATCTGGCAGAGCGCGCCAGAGAAGTAGTGGCAGTTGAAATCGACAAGAAACTGATACCGATTCTGGAAGAAACGCTTGCAGCATATGACAATGTGACGGTTTTGAATGAGGATGTGCTGAAATTGGATTTAAACCGCATTGTGGAAGAAAGTAATCAAGGAAAGGAAGTTAAGGTGGTGGCAAATCTTCCTTATTACATTACGACGCCCATTATTATGAGCCTTTTTGAAAAGCATGTGCCCTTAAAGAGCGTAACGGTGATGGTGCAGAAAGAGGTAGCGGAGCGTATGCAGGCGGGACCGGAAAGTGATAATTATGGCGCGCTGTCTCTGGCTGTGCAGTATTATGCAAAGCCGGAGGTGGTGGCAAATGTACCGCCAAATTGTTTTATTCCGAGACCGAAGGTGGGAAGCGCCGTGATAAGGCTTACCCGGTATGAAACATATCCTGTGGCGGTAAAGGACGAAAATCTGCTGTTTGCCCTGATTCGCGCAGCTTTTAACCAGCGGCGGAAAACGCTGGCAAACAGTATTTCCAATGCCCCTAATTTGTCTTTTTCCAGAGAAGAAGTGACTCAGGCATTGGTGCAAATGGAACTTTCTTCTACTGTGCGCGGAGAGGCTCTGACGCTGGAACAGTTTGCGGCGCTGTCAAACCGACTCTGTATATAAGAAAACTTGACAGTACAAAAATGCAAGACTATAATAAAGGAGATATACTAACTTAATATCACGTAAACATTGAGGAGGATAAAAATGAAACGTATCAGTAAAATTGTAACAATGTTGTTGGCTTGTATTATGCTGTTTTCCTTGGTTGGCTGTGGAAAAAGTGATACCGGGAAGGCTCTTTACGGCACATGGTCCATGGAGGTTGACCTTTCAGAAGAGTTGAACAAGCAGATGGGTGATGATTTTGCAGGCTTTGACGGTAAGCTGGTTATCAAGCTTAAGTTTGATTTCAATGAGGATGGCAGCTTCAAAATGTATGCCGACGGGGAGGCTCTGAAGGAAAGCTTTGAAACATGGCTGGATTCTTTTGCAACATTCAGTCTGGATGTGATGTATGCTCAGTTTGAACAGATGGGACTTTCCAAAGAAGACGCAGACGAGCTTGTACAGTCTCAGTATAACTGCACTATGGAAGAGTATATCCGTGATACGATGGCATCTTCCGTTGACGTGGATGCAATGGCTGCAGAGATGACGATGAAAGGCATTTGGGAGGCAAAGGGCGATAAGCTTTATATGTCTGAAGATGATGAAATTGATGTAAACAGATTTGATATCTTTTCGGTTTCCGGAGATACTCTTACTTTGAACCTTCCTGAAGGAGCAGAGGATGAGAGCGATATCCCCGGACTGCAGTATCCGTATACCCTCCACAAAGAAAAATAAATCAAAGGGAAAGTGTAAGAGGTAGATGAATGTTTTGTCCGAATTGCGGGAAACAAATTAGCGATAATTCTAAATTTTGCGGGTTTTGCGGCGCGGTGATGACACCGCCCGCAGCGCCCATAACAGAACAGCCGGCGGCAGCAGTAACAGAGCCCATGCCGGTGGTGGAGCAGCAGCCGATGACAGCGCCAATGGAGCCTGTGCCGGTGGTAGAGCCTCAGCCGGTTGCAGCGCCAATGGAGCCCATGTCGGTGGTAGAGCAGCAGCCAGTGACAGCGCCAATGGAGCCCATGCCAGTTGTAGAGTCTCAGCCGGTTGCGGCACCAATGGAGCCCATGCCGGTGGTAGAGCCACAGCCGATGACAGCGCCAATGGAGCCCATGCCAGTTGTAGAGCCTCAGCCAGCGGCGGCAGTAACAGAGCCTATGCCGGTGGTAGAGCCACAGCCAATGGCGGCGCCTATATCGCAGCCGGTTGCGCCGATGCAGCAGGCAGCATATCAGCAGCCGGCGGCAGCACCCATGCAGCCGATGCAGGGAGGCATGCCTCCTTTTTCACCTGTGCCTCCGGAGGAGAAAAAGAAGAAGAAAAAAGGAAAAGCAGGTCTGATTGTTGCAATTGTAGTGCTTCTTCTTGCGCTTGCAGGCGGTGGTGTGTTTGCTTTTATGTACATGAATCGTCCGGCGAAAAAGATAATGGATGCATTTGCGGCAAATGATATTGATGCGGTAGTGGAGCTGTATGAGAAGGTTGGCGACAAGGATAGGGAAGGAGTCACCTCTCAGGCGCGCGACTATGCCGAAAAGCTTACGGAAGGATATCTGGACGGAACAGGCGAGCAGGATTATAAAACCGTCAAAGACGTGTTAGATAAGCTGTCCGACAGTGTTTTGGAAGATGACGATGAGCTGGAAGACTGGATGGATACCATTGATATTGTCAATGCGTCCCGTTCTTCTTTTAAACAGGCAGAAAGCTATAAGGAAGCAGGCTCCTATGTGGAGGCGCTTGCAGAATATGCCAAAGTAGTAAAAATGGATGAGTTAAATTTTGCGCGGGCACAGCAGGCGATAGAAGAGACAAAGAACTTGTACCGTGAAGCTGCCATGGAAGAAGCGAAATCTTATGAAGATGCCGGAAACTATGAAGAAGCACGCGATGTATATGAGGAAGCCTTGACTGTCCTGGAAGGTGACACTCAGCTTCTGAATGCAATTGATGCTTTGGAAGCAGCGGTAGTAGAGCAAGCGTTTATAAGTGCCATGGAAGCGGCGGACGAGGCTGTAAGCGAAGGACGCTATAGTGATGCCAAAAGCATCATCAATGCTGCCATGGAGATTGAAGGTATTTCCAGCGGGCAGCAGCAGGCTCTTTCCGACAAGCTTTCTGAAATTACGGATGCCATGTACGCAGACGGCAGTATACTTGGCGCATGGAAAATGGATTGTGACCTTTCTAGCTCGATTGCTTCCGAGCTTGGAGCAGAATTTGAGGATTTTGAGGGAACTTTCATTGTCACCATAATATTTGAGTTTCAGGAGGACGGAACCTTCCGTATGTATCTGGATGAGGAGAGCTTCAGAGAAAACTTTGACGGATGGCTGGATGAGGTGATTCTTTATACGGTGGATACCATGTATGATATGTTTGCAGAGATGGGGCTTTCCAAGGAAGAAACGGATGAACTGCTGCAGGATATGTACAATATGACAATGGAAGAATATTTGCGTGAATCCATGGAAGCCGAAATGGACCCTCAGGGGATGGCGGATTCGATACTTGAAGATGTGGATATGACAGGTGTTTACAGAGTTGATGGAGACCGGTTGTATATGGCTGAGCAGGAAATTGATGAAAGCAGGTATGATAATTTCCATTTTGAGGAAGACAAACTGATTATTGAACTGCCTGACGGAGTAGACTCTGAAGAATTACTGCCGGGAATTTCTTATCCATTTGAACTGACAAGAGTACAATAAACGCTAAATTACGACATATAGTAATCTATAATCGAGGAAATGCACAATATCTTGTATTTTTTGTGCATTTTCCTCGATATTTTTTTGACATAACATAACAGAATATGATAAACTTAGTGGGTGATAGTGGATGATTTCACCTTTAAAAAGATAACCGTAACAGGTAAGTACCATTTAGGAGAGGCTGCCGCCGTGGATAAGAATGAATACAGCATAAGGTTGGAAGAGATAAAGACGCTGATAGCAAAGAAGAAATATGTAGACGCTGCTGCTATCGCGGACACGATTGACTGGCGCCGTGTCAAGAAGGTTATGACACTGTGTACCATCAGCGATTTATATAAAATTAACCGTCGTCTGGAAGATGCGCGGGATGTGCTTTTGCTGGCATATGACAGGCATCCCGGGGGACGTTTTATTGTGTATTCGCTTTGTGAATTGTCCATAAAAATGGGCTCATTCGTGGAAGCAGTAGAATATTATAAGGAATTTGCACAGATTGCGCCGAAAGACAGCGGGCGTTATGTACTGCAGTATAAGCTGTACGAGGCACAGGAGGTGAGCCTTGAGGAGCGGATTGAAGTTTTAGAAGAATTAAAGTCCAAGGATTACAGTGAAAAGTGGGCATATGAGCTGGCATACCTGTATCATCGTGTCGGTCTGGGAACCAGGTGCGTGGAGGAATGCGATGAACTGATACTTTGGTTTGGGGAAGGTAAATATGTGCAGAAAGCGATGGAATTAAAGCAGCTTCATGCACCGCTTACCAATGAGCAGCAAATGAAATACAATCAAATGCAGGGTATTGATGCGGCAGAAGAATATTATCCTGCGGCAGAAGTGCAGGAGGAAGCACAGGGCGAGACCGACTGGCTGGGAGCGCCAACGAAGGAGATTCCGCAGCAGGAGCTTGACATTCAGGTGAAGCTTATGAATGTGGGACAATACGACACCATCAATATTCAAAAAGAGCTTGCCCAGAATATGAAAGAGCTTTTGTCTGAGCCGCAGGAAGAGACTTTGCAGAATGCAGGGGAGCCGCCCGTACAGGCAGAAGAGATAGAGGAAGAACCTTTGGCAGAGGAAGCTTTGGGGACTGCCATGGAAACGGATAAGAAGGAAGCAGTACCAAAAGCCGCAGAGACCGGAATAATAAAAGAAGAGGGAAAACGGAGCAAGTTTGACAAAATTCTGGGCATGGAATATGACGGGCAAATCAGTATGCTGGTGCCGGATTTTGAAAAGGTGGAAAAACAGATAACCGGTCAGATTCGACTGGATGATGTTTTGGTTGAGTGGGAAAAAGTAAAGAAGGACAGTGAGCAGAAGCGCATGGAGGCTGTACGCCAGCATGTATTGGCGCAGACAGGCGCCATGTTCACAGAGTTTGAAGCGGCGGCAAGAGACGGTTTTCTCGAAAAACTGGAAGATGGAAGAGCGGTTCTGTCAGAGGAAGCAGAGAATTCTGAGGTAAAAGAAACGGCAAAAGATGCGGAAACGGCGGATGTATACGAGCCGGAAACAGTCGAGGAAGCTGATGAATATGAAGAACCGTTAGCGGATGAAGCGCCTGCAAAAGACTTTGCAGGAGAGGAATACCTTGAAGAAGAGTACGAAGAGCCTGTAGAGAACTTTGCAGGGGAAGAAGAACCTGAAGAGGAGTACGAAGAGTCTGTAGAAGCCTTTGCAGGGGAAGAAGAACCCGAAGAGGAATACGAAGCGTCCGCGGAGGAATTTTCAGGGGAAGAAGAGCCTGAAGAGGAATACGAAGAGCCTGCGGAGGAATTTGCAGGGGAAGAAGCATCCGACAGCGGATACGAAGAAGCGCCGGCAGAAAGTCTCAAAGAAACTTCCGCGTCCGAAACAGCAGCCGCAGGGAAGACGGCGGGTGTAGATAATGGGACCGAAGGCACAGCAGCCCCGGAGAAGAAGGGCGGACAAGAAGCTTCGCCCAAGCATGAAGGCAGTAAGGTTCGTGCCATGTCACCGGAGGAAAGACAGCACTTTGGACATTACTTACAGAGTAAGGCGACGAAGGAGCAGATTGTTCATGCGATTGACAATATCAGTATGGCAGCCTATACCGGCAATGTCATCATTACCGGCGAAGAAGGAATGGATACCATGACGCTGGCAAAGAACCTGATTAAAGAGGTGCAGCAGACGGACAGCAATTTTTCGGGTAAAATAGCAAAGATTTCCGGGGACTCCCTCAACAGTAAAAATGTTGCTGTCACGTTCAAGAAGCTGGTAAACGGCGCATTGATAATACAAAATGCGGGAGCACTGAAAAAGGAGACGGCTGAGCGAATCAGGAAGGCGCTGGAACAGGAGCACAGCGGCATCATAGTGGTTTTGGAGGACTTGAAGAAAGATATCAATAAGCTGCTCAAGAGAAGTCCTGCGCTTACGGAATGCTTTAATATCAGAATTGATATAGAGGCGCTTGACAATGATTCACTGGTTGCCATCGGTAAAAAATATGCAAGAGACCAGGAATACAGTATAGATGAGCTGGGAGTTCTGGCGCTGCATACCTGTATCGCCGACAGGCAGACCAGCGACCATGCGGTAACGGTTGCTGAAGTCAGGGAAATTACCGACCGGGCAATCCGTCACGCGAACAGAAAGACACTGGGGCATTTCTTTGACATTTTACTGGCAAAGAGGTATGATGAAGAAGATATGATTATTCTGCGGGAAAAGGATTTCATATAATATATCAGTATAGGATGGGGTTTTATGGATAAGAAAATGCAGGCGGCAGAGGAACAGGAAACCGTATTTATTACGGAGGCAGACCAATATTTATTTGCACAAGGTACGCACTATGATATTTATAAAAAGCTGGGAGCGCATTTTTCTGTGGAAGATGGGGTAGAAGGCGTTTTCTTTGCTGTGTGGGCGCCCAATGCGGCGGCAGTTCATGTGATTGGAGAATTTAACGGCTGGAACGAAGACAGTCATGCAATGACGAAAATCGGACCGGGCGGCATCCATACATTGTTTGTGCCGGAGGTTGCAGAGGGTACAATGTATAAGTTTCTCATTACCACGGGGGAAGGGCAGAAGCTTTATAAAGCGGACCCATTTGCAAATTATGCAGAGATGCGTCCGGGTAACGCTTCTAAAGTGACCAATCTGAAGGGCTTTGTGTGGAATGACGAAAAGTGGATGGCAGAAAGAGACAGCGGCAGTCTTTTGGAGAAGCCGATTGCTATCTATGAATGTCATATCGGGTCATGGATGAAGCATCCGAATGGCACTGCCGATGGTTTTTATAACTATAAGGAATTTGCAGACAGGCTGGTCGCATATCTGAAAGAGATGAAATATACGCACGTGGAGCTGATGGGGATAGCAGAGCATCCCTTTGACGGCTCTTGGGGCTATCAGGTGACGGGCTACTACGCACCGACTTCCCGCTACGGAACGCCAAAGGATTTCATGTATTTGGTGAATTTATTACATAAAGCCGGTGTCGGGGTGATTTTAGACTGGGTACCGGCGCATTTTGCAACAGATGCGCATGGGCTGGGCTGTTTTGACGGTAAGTGCATTTTCGAGCATCCGGACCCCAGACTGGGCGAGCATCCTGACTGGGGAACCAAGATTTTTAATTATGGCAGGACAGAGGTAAAGAACTTTCTGATTGCCAATGTGCTGTTCTGGCTGAGGGAGTTTCACATTGACGGTATTCGGGTAGATGCCGTTGCGTCCATGCTTTATCTGGATTATGGCAAGAAGGATGGACAGTGGTGCCCGAATAAATACGGCGGCAATAAAAATCTGGAAGCAATAGAATTTTTCAAACATCTCAATTCCGTAGTAAGAGGGACTTACCCCGGATTTATGACGATTGCGGAGGAATCTACGGCGTGGCCGCAGGTTACGGGAAAGGTCGAGGATGGCGGTCTCGGATTTACCTTCAAGTGGAATATGGGCTGGATGCATGATTTTTGCGAATATATGAAGCTGGACCCTTATTTCCGCAAGGACAATCATTATGCCATGACTTTTGCCATGAGCTATAATGAGAGCGAGAATTATATCCTGCCGCTTTCTCATGATGAGGTGGTGCATTTAAAATGCTCCATGGTCAACAAGATGCCGGGTTATCATACGGATAAATATGCCAATCTGCGTGCCGGGTATACCTATATGTTTGGACACGCGGGCAAGAAGCTTCTGTTTATGGGTCAGGACTTTGGGCAGGAAAGAGAGTGGAGCGAGGAGCGGGAGTTAGACTGGTTTTTGCTGGAAGAGCCGCTTAACAGGGGATTGCAGGCGTATGTTGCCGAGCTTTTGACCATTTACAGAAAGTATCCCTGTATGTATTCCATAGACAAT
The DNA here is from genome assembly GCA_910578335.1 of uncultured Lachnospiraceae bacterium. Classification (GTDB taxonomy): domain Bacteria; phylum Bacillota; class Clostridia; order Lachnospirales; family Lachnospiraceae; genus Acetatifactor. Next base: position 51,704 of record CAJTPU010000017.1, read on the forward strand.
AGCTGGGAGGGATTCGAGTGGCTGAATGCGGACGACAACAACAGAAGTACCTACAGCTTCTTTAGAAAGTCCCAAACCGGCAAAAACAATTTGCTGTTCGTGATAAATATGACGCCTATGCAGTGGGACAATTACCGGCTGGGCGTGCCGGCAAAAAAGAAGTACCGGCTATTATTAAACAGTGACGAGGAGCGTTTTGGCGGCGGCGGCGGTAAGCTCCCCGAGGTATTGGAAGCAGAAGCAGAACCGGAAAATTATAAGGATTATTCCATTGTATTTGATTTGGCGCCTTATATGGCGGCAGTATTTGTGTTTTAAAGGTTAAGAAAAAGAATAAGCATGACGAAATAAAAGGTGAGCGTAAGGATACGTTCATCTTTTATTCATAACAATAGAAGACTCGCGAAGCGTGGATTCTATTGTTTTGTATTACCGAAGCTGCAAGAGAGGAATAGAAGAATATGCATATTACATTTAATGGAACATCCTCTTCAAATGTAGACAAGGTTACAACTGCACATCAGACCGCATCTTCTGCTGCAAGGAAAGCGGAGAGCGGGTATGCATTGGACATTTCTGGAACAGTTACGGAAAACACTGCGTATGGCTTTCATAAAAGTCAGGGAGTCCACGGAAGGACGGCGGAGGAAGTGATGCAGGCAGCAGGGAGTGAAGACCTTACCCTGTACCGTAATTATATGACAGTAATGTCCCATTCTATGTCCGACGAAGATTTTGCAAGGATGCAAAAGGAAGGGCGGAGCCTGACGGACGTAGATATTGAAGATGCTGTAACCATTTTGGATACCATAAAGGCGGAGATGATAAAGGGCGGCGCCAATATCGTAGGCTACACTGACGATATCGATATGGAGAAGCTGGCAGATATGACCGGGAGCATAGCTTTCGCGGAGCAGCTTGTGAAGGCATTTGCCATGGAAGATATTCCGGTTACGCAGGAAAATGTAGAGCAGGCAATGGAGGCATTTTCCAGAGGCAAAGAACTGACAGAATTGTCAGAAGGCGCCGTAAAGTATATGGTGACCAATGAAATGGAGCCGGATATTGATAACCTGTATCTGGCAGAACATGCCGGTGCGGTGGATGCAAGCCGGCAGGGGCAGGGTTATTTTGCAGAGGAGCTGCCCGGTTATTATGCGCAAAAGGCTTCTACCGCAGACACGGAAAAATTACAGGCGCAGGTAGAAAAAATTATAGAAAATGCAGGGTATCCGGTTACGGAGGAAACTCTGGCTGACGGTTACTGGCTGATAGAAAAAGGCGTGCCGTTTACAGAAGAAAGCTTCCGTCTCATGGAGGAGCTAAAGGAAGTGAAGCTTCCCGCACAGGCAGAAGAGCTGCTTGGTGCTATTGCAGGCGCGCTGGCAGAAGGACGTCCGGCAGGAGAAGCAAATCTGGCGGAGGGAAGGAGCATTTTTCGCAGAGCGGCAGAATGCTATAAGGAATATGAAAACAAGTATCAGGCAGTACTTTCTGCCGATACGACAGAAGGTGTCAAAGCAAGAAGGCAGCTCGAAGAAATTCGTCTGCACATGACGCTGGAGGCAAATATCAAGCTGCTGAAAAGCGGATTTTCCATAGACACGGCTCCCATGGAAGAGCTGATAGATGCGTTGAAATCATTAGAGCAAAAACAGGCTTCGACGGATTTTGCCCTAAGCAGTCCCTCTGATTTATGCGAGGAGGCGGTCTTTAAAGCAAGAGAAATCCCCTATCTGCCGGCTGTGACGATGGGACGCCTGCTTTCACTGGGGCAGACCTTCAGTGTTGATACGGTATATGAAACAGGAAAAGCACTGGAAGAGGTATTCCGTCAGGCTGGGGAAGCTTATGAGACCATGATGACGGCGCCGCGGGCGGACTTGGGAGACAATATCCAATCCGCGTTCCGCAATGTGGACGCATTGCTTCAAAACATGGGGCAGGAGCTTACGGATGAGAATCGAAAGGCGGTCAGAAGCTTAAGCTACAATCAGATGGAGCTTACAGAAGAAAACCTGCTTGCCGTCAAGGAAGCGGATAAGGTTGTACAGAGGGTCGTGGAGAAGATGACGCCGGCGGCAGTGCTTGGTATGATTCGGGATGGCGTCAATCCCCTAAAGAGTTCTATGGAAGAGCTTGATGCGTACTTTTCTGCGCATGATACCTATGAGGAGGAAAGCACAAAGTACAGTAGTTTTCTGTATCATCTGGAGAGCCAGAACGAGATTACGGCAGAAGAAAAGGAATCCTACATCGGAATCTACAGGCTGCTTAGGCAGATTGAAAAGTCAGACGGCGCCGCCGTTGGAAAGCTGATAAGCAGTCAGGCGGAAGTAAACTTTGGCAATTTGCTCTCGGCGGTTCGCACAGGCAGGTTAAAGGGTGTGGACATTTCCATAGACGCCGGATTTGGCGGATTAAAAGAAGCAATAGAAAAAGGCGCTTCCATTGATGTACAGATAGAGACGGCGTTTCACAGGGAGCTTCTGACACAGATTAGAAGTGTAGATAAGATAGGCAATGAAGTTTTACAGGATTTGAAGAGACTGGAACAGCCTGTTACAATAGATAATCTGTTGGCGGCGGATACTTTGCGAAAGGATGGCGCAGCGCCTTTTAAGAAGCTGCGGGAGGCGGCAGAGCGTGATACCGCAGGCAGGTCAGAACAGAGCTTTGATGGGGATATGCCTTTTGCAGAGGTGGAGGAAACGGCGTTTTCCGACAGGGAGAGCCTGCAAAAGACCTACGGCGAGCTGCTTCACGAAAGCGAACTGCTGGCAAAGGAGCTGACCTTTGCGGAGCAGGCAGGCAGTCTGGACGTGAGGGCAATGCAGTTGGTCTGCAAGCAGCTTCATATGCAAGGCGTGCGTGCGGCAAAGGAAGAGGAATATGATTTACCGCAGATGATAGATGGTGAATTGACAGCCGTTCATTTGAAGCTGGTGCACAATTCCGAGGAAAGCGGAAAAATTTCTATCGGAGTGGACACAACAGTATTTGGGTATCTGTCAGGAGAATTTTCTGTAAATCACAGCAATATTTCAGGCTATCTGAGCGGAGCGGGCAAGGAAGCGGTAGCTCTGCTGGAAAGAGCGGCAGGACATTTCCGCACAAGGCTTTCTGCCGCCGGCTTTGAGAACAGCCGGATAGAAGTGGTTTTTGGCAGCGCCGGCAGCAGCCGTCCTGTGGAGAATAGTGAAAAAGAGGAAACAAAGGAGTTATACCGGATAGCAGGTATGGCGCTGGGGGCTTTAAAAGAAGCCTTATCGGAAGCAGTATAATCAAAAAGAAGCGTGCCGGAAAGATGGGGCTTTTGCGAAACGCTTTAGAATGGAGGAAACTATGAGAATCAACTATAACGTATCGGCAATGATATCAAACAACGCGCTTTCCACCAGCGATGACTTGCTGGCAAAGTCTTTGGAGAGGCTTTCTTCAGGACTGAAAATAAATCATGCAAAGGATAATCCGGCGGGGCTTGCCATGGCAAAACGAATGAATGCGCAGCTTGAAGGATTGTCCAAGGCGACGGAAAATGCCAGCGACGGTATTTCGGTAATTGAGACGGCGGACGGTGCACTTTCCGAAATTCATGCCATGCTGCAGCGAATGAACGAGCTGGCTGTCAAATCAAGCACCGGCTCCATCACGGATGGCGACAGGCAGAACATTCAGGATGAAGTGACGGAACTTTGTGACGAGATAGAGAGAATTGCAAATAATACGGAATTTAACAGCCAGAAAATCCTGAATGGCGAATTTGATGTAAAAGCGTATGCGGACAATGAAGATATTGTGGTAAGCTATTGCTCCAGCGAAGTTTCCGTAGACGAATATGTGATAACGGGTGCCTCTGTGACATATGATGCTTTTGGGAATATTGAGAGTTTTACCGGTACTTTTAACGGCGTAACTTTGGATGATGTAAACGGCATCTACAAAACCGAAATCAAGGATAATCTGGTGACGATAAAGGGAGACATGGGCTTTGAGATGCAGTTGGACCTGAACGGTGTGGCAAAAGCAGGCACCACCAATATTGGCAATGTGAATGTAGATGTGACCGGAATCGGTCCTATGCGTCTGCAGATTGGAGCCAATGAAGGGCAGGTTTTAGAGGTGCGTATTCCAGAGGTAAGTCTGCGGAATATGGGAATTAAGGATTTGAATCTTGGCACGCAGGCGAGCAGCAGGGATGCCATTGACAGGTTAGACGGCGCGATAGCTTATATTTCATCGGTTCGCAGCAAGCTTGGCGCATATCAGAACCGTTTGGAGTCATCGGTCAATAATTTGGATATTACCAGTGAAAATATGACGGCTGCCTATTCCAGAATTATGGATGTGGATATGGCGGAGGAAATGACGCAATATACGACATATCAGATACTTGCGCAGGCGGGAACCTCCATGCTGGCGCAGGCAAATGAAAGACCGTCTCAGGTATTACAGTTATTGCAGTAAAAAAGCAGAAGGCAGGGTGAGGCAGTATGACAAAGGAATATAAACAGCAGTTTACACTGCGTATCACGCAGGCAAATAAGACGGAGCTGATAGTCATTCTGTATGAAATTGTTTTGGCATATATAGAGGACGCAGAGACTGCTTTGGCTCAAGGCGATATCACAGAATTCAGAGAAGCGCTCCGCAAGGTGCGGAGCTGCTTCGGCGAGCTGATTGCTTCTTTAAATCTTGAATATGAACTGGCGGCAAGGCTGCTTTCGTTATATTTGTATTGCAACCGCGAATTGACAAAGGCGGACATCAGAAAAACGAAGGAGCCTCTTGCACACATAAACAGTGTTATCAGTAAGCTCCTTGCAGCATACAGGGAGCTTGCCGGACAAGACAAATCAGGTCCTGTTATGCAGAACACCCAGACGGTATATGCGGGCTTGACTTACGGAAAAAACAGCTTATCCGAAAACCTGTCCGATGAGGGCGCGAATCGGGGATTCCGGGCGTAATTCCGGAACGGTTTGCTTTTCGGCGGCTGCGAGCTCCGTGAGATATTTGTATCTTTTCAGCAGAGAATTTACCTCATATATATAACAGTCAATTAAGTCAAAATTGGTTGCGTTGTCAAAACCCGCATATGCGACTTCGAGCGCATAACGGGTTTTTTCTATGTCCTCCTGCAGCGAAGGGCAGGTGAAATCCTCTTCTACCGGTATGGTTTCAGAACGTTCCTGTCGAAATAATACTTTCATAAGCACTCCTTTATCGGTATAGACTTCCTTACTATTAAATTATAGCCGCAAGTTGGAGAAATATTCCCGAAAATACATTTTTTGGTTAAAATGACAATAAAATCCTTTGCGAATACCCGCTTATGGAGCAGCATAAAGTATAGTAACAGAGAAAAAAGGGGAATCAGTATGGAAGGGCAGACTGGCATTTTGTTTATTGTGGGAGCTTGTGCCTGCGTTTTGCTGCTGGGTGCAATGAAAAAGCGTGCAGAGTGGCTTTTAAATTTTATTTTGCGCGCTGTGACAGGAACGCTTGCAATATTTTTTATTAACGTGGCAATGGAAAAAGCGGGGATGGTAAGCCTTATCGGCTTGAATCCGGTAACGGTTTTGACATCCGGATTGCTGGGATTTCCTGGGCTGGCAATGCTTTATGGAATTCATTTCTATAAAACTATGTAAAAATTTACCAAAATTGTATTATTTTAAAAATATGACTGGACAAACGAAAGTGTTGCGTATATAATCCAATTTACATCCTGCAACGGTCTGTTGCGGATATCTGTTTATGATTCACGAGATGCATCATCTCGAATACCTGTTTTTTCAATGTGATAAAAGAATTCTGCAGTGGTGGCTGCCGGAGAAAGAAGGAGGGAGTTTTATTTACGTATTCTTTTTGTTATTGGTATTGTCCTGCATTTTTGACTATCGCAGGGACAAAGTACCAAATATCCTGATTTTGACAGGACTGGTTCTTGCGTATTGTTGTCAGGCACAGCAAAGCGGTATCGGATATATGAGTGCAAGAATTGTCTTTGTTCTGATTCTTTTATATCCGCTTTATATGCTTGGGATGCTGGGAGCAGGGGATATAAAATTGTACTGTATGTCTGCCGCGTACCTTGCGGGAAGGGATTATATCATTTTTTTCTTATGTAGTCTGCTGTTTTCTGCCATTGCTGCATTTCTGAAAATGCTTTTCTTAGGAAATCTGTGGGAAAGAATCCATTATTTTTACTTATATGTTGTCGATGTGGCGAAAAAAAGAAAGCTCCTCTTGTATCAAAAAGGAATTGTCTTTGAAAGAAAAAAAGGCGCTCTGCATATGACGGGTCCTATGCTAATGGGATTTGTACTGTACCTTTGCATTGTATATTAAAAGGAGGGTTGGATGAAGAAAAAAATACTGGCACTGTATGACAGTGAAAAAGACTATTTGGACAGTCTGGCAGAATATTTGAAGGGCAGAGAAGAGTTTCCTTTTGCGCTTCACGCTTATTCGGAAGCAGATAAGCTGCTGGAATTTGGGAAAAAGGAGCAGATTGATATCCTGCTGGTAGCGGAGTCGGATTTTACATATGAAATATCAAAGCTGGATATTGGAAAGACTTTGCTTTTAAATGAAAGCGGAACTGTCAGGGGAGAAAATATTAAAAATATTGATAAATATCAGAAAGCAGAAAATATCTGGTATGAGCTAATGTGTGATTATGCAGATTTTACCGAAGCGGAGGGAAGGCGGCTGGTTACAGGGACGAGAGCAAAGCTTATCGGACTGTATTCACCGGTCAGAAGATGCCTGCAGACCTCGTTTGCCCTGACCTTGGGACAGACTTTGGCGGAAAAGAAAAAGACTTTATATATCAGCTTTGAGCATTATGCCGGATGGAATCAGTTATTGGACAAAAATGTAAGAGGAGATTTGACAGCGCTTTTGTATTTTGGGAAAGAATCGGAAGAAACATTTTTTTACAGACTGCAGTCCATGACCATGAAAATCGGAGCGCTCTATTATATTCCGCCTGCTTATGCGGGACAGAATCTGATATATGTAAGTGCAAAGGAATGGAAAGCGCTGATTCAAAGAATTGCGGAGATGGGAGGCTACGACTACATTATTTTGGACTTGAGCGAAAGCATTCAGGGAACCTATGAAATCTTATGCCTTTGCGACAGGATTTATACCATTATACAGGAGGATGAACGTGCGAGAGCAAAGCTGGCGCAATATGAGGAGCTTTTGCGTGTCTGTGAATGTGAAGCGGTTCTGGAAAAAACAAGAAAGGAAATACTTCCACCGTTTGCGCAGCTACCGGAAAGAATAGAGCAATATACGGTCGGGGAGCTGGCGCGATACATACGAAAATTAATACGGGAAGATTTAGGCGCCGCATAGAAAGGGAATATTATGAAACAAATGCTGGAACGGCAGCTTCTGGATAAAATGGACTATTCCAGAGAATTTACGGATGATGAGGTGCGGGAGCAGATAGATAATCTGCTTTTGCAGGAGGAGCGGTTGAGGCTTTGGACGGTGCAGGAGAGGCAGCAGCTCAAAAATGAAATTTTCTGTTCGCTGCGCAGGCTGGATATTTTGCAGTCGCTTTTAGAGGATGACAGTATTACGGAAATTATGATAAACGGACCGAATGCTCTGTTTATAGAACAAGACGGATGGGTACGGAAACTGGACAGGCATTTTGAGTCAGGAGAAAAACTGCTTCATGTCATACAGAGAATTGTGGCTGGCTGTAACCGTACTGTCAATGAGGCTTCCCCGATTGTCGATGCCAGACTGCCGGATGGCAGCAGGGTCAATGTGGTATTAAGTCCGATTGCCATAAATGGACCGATTGTAACAATACGGCGGTTTCCGGACAGAGCGGTTACCATGGACAAGTTGATAAAATGGGGCAGCATTAGCGAAGAAGCGGCAACAGAGCTTAGAGACTGGGTGCGGGCGGGCTTTAATATTTTCATCAGCGGGGGAACAGGCTGCGGAAAAACAACCTTTCTCAATGTACTTTCGGGATTTATCCCCTTAGAGGAGCGCGTTATCACCATTGAAGACAGCGCTGAACTACAACTCCAGAGAATTCCCAATCTGGTGCGTATGGAGACCCGCAATGAAAATGTGGAGGGCTGTAACGCCGTGAGTATTCGGGATTTAATCAAAACAGCTTTACGTCAAAGACCGGACCGCATTATCGTGGGAGAAGTGCGGGGCAGTGAGGCTTTGGATATGATGACGGCATTTAACACGGGACATGACGGCTCTATGTCTACGGGACATGCCAACAGCGCGGCGGATATGTTAAGCAGGCTGGAGACTATGATACTGATGGGAATGGAACTGCCGCTTTCTGCTATCAGGCAGCAGATAGCTTCCGGTATCGATATTATGGTGCATTTGGGAAGGCTTCGGGATAAAAGCAGGCATGTGCTGGAAATCGCAGAGGTTGACGGCTGTGCAGGAGGTGAAATCAAGCTGCATGAGCTGTATCGGTTTGAGGAAACCGGTACCGACGACAGGGGGAGCGTGTTGGGAAAATTGGAAAAGAAAGGAGAGCTGAAGCATGGACATAAGCTGGAGGCGGCAGGTATCAGAATACCGCCAAAGAAAGAGACAGTTTTTTCAGGCAAAAAAGAAAGGAACGCCAATGTATGAATGCTATTATTTTTCAGGGAAAGAAATGTATTTGTATGTCGGAGTCAGTCTGGGCATTACGGTATTTTTAGGTTTTTTCTTTTATCGAAGTATGTGGGGAGCTGCCGCTTTGTGCCCCGTGGGCGTATATGCTTACTTGTCCTTTCAAAGAGATAAGGGGGAGAGGCGAAAAAGAAAGCTGGAAACGGAGTTTAAGGATTGTATGATGTCAACCGCCGCCAATTTGAGGGCGGGATATTCGGTGGACAATGCCTTTACAGAATGCATACAGGACATCCTGCCGTTGTATGGGAAGACAAGTCTTATGCTTGGTGAGCTGTACAGGATAAAAAAGGGATTATGCAATAACCAGCCGTTAGAGGAGCTGCTGCAGGAATTGGGGCAAAGAAGCGGCTGTGCAAGTATCAGAGAGTTTGGTGAAGTTTTTTATATTGCCAGACAGAGCGGAGGAAATCTGCCCGGTGTGATGCAGGCAACGGCAAATTTGATTGGCGAAACAATAGCCGGACAACAGGAAGTGCAGGTAATAATCAGCGGAAGAATACTGGAACAGCGGATAATGAATGTAATGCCCTTTCTTTTGGTTTGCTACATAGAGCTGGGAAACAAAGGTTTTTTTGACGTTCTGTATCGCAACCTTTCGGGAACTGTCATCATGACCGGGTGCCTTGCAGTCTACCTGACGGCTTTTATCTGGTCGAGGCAGATTTGCAAAAGAATATGACTAGGTGGCGTATGTTTTATAAAATAGCAAGCTTACTTTATGATTTTTTTCCAAAGAGAAAAAACGGAAAAGAAATGAATATGCTGATGCAGCTTTACCCCAATGTGGCAAAAAGCAGCCTGAAGCGGGATTATGAAATAGGAAAATTGCAGAGAGTACTTACTATCTTTTTTGCGGGAAGTATAGCGGCGGTGATATTGTGGATAGGTGAAGGCAGCGAAGAACTTCTTGTGAATAACAGCTATGTACTGCGGGAAAAACAGGGTGGGGAGGAAAAAAAGGTTCTGCTTACGGCAGAACGGGAGAACGGAGAAAAAGTGGATACGGAGATAATTGTACGGGAAAAACGGTTTTCAGACGGCGATTTAGAGGAGCTGTATGAAAACATGCTGCAGGAGGTGGAAAAAACGGCTTTGGGAGAAAATTCTTCATGGGATAACATTCATAAAGAGTTGTGTCTGGTGCAGCAGGTAGAAGGGTATCCCTTTGCCCTTTCGTGGGAGAGCAGCGATTACAGATATGTAACGAATAGCGGGCGCATAGCGCAATGGCGGGAAGTAAAGGAGATGGAAGCACCCTGCGGTCTGGCAGCCATTACTTTGCGGGCGGAATATTACCATTTTGTGAGGGAGCATACTTTTTTCGCCAGAATATGTCCTGTAGAAGACGAGACTTTTGCGGAAAAGACCGAAAATGCATTACAGCAGTCCGAGGTAGAAAATCCGTATAATGACAGGGTTATGCTGCCAACGGTAATTGCAGGAGAAAATGTAATCTGGACAGAAAGAAAGGAAAACGCAGGCAAAAAAATTTTTTTGCTTACTTTGGCAGGAATGGCAGCGACATGGATGTTGTATGACAGGGATTTACAAAAAAAGACCATTCACAGAAAAAAACAGTTAGCCGAAGCGTATCAGGCTGTTATCAGCAAGTTGTCCCTGTATCTGGGCGCGGGAATGAATTTGAAGGGAGCATGGGAAAAGGTGGCAGGAGAAGGAATCAGGAACCCGCCGGTAAACCCGTTGTACGAAGAAATGCTGTTTACCTGTCACGAGATGGCAGGAGGTATTTCTGAGGCAGAGGCATATGAAAGATTTGGAAAGAGAATCCGGCAGCAGTGGTATGTCAGGCTTACCACCTTGCTGGTGCAAAATCTGCGGAAGGGAAATGCAGCGTTGCTGTTTCAGCTTAGACAGGAGGCATTTCTTGCAATGGAAGAGCGTTCGGCAGAAATAAAAAGAACAGGTGAGGAAATGGGGACAAAACTATTGTTTCCGATGTTACTGATGATGGGCATGATTATGGTGATGATTATGGTGCCGGCATTTTTATCATTTTAATCGATATAACAGACGACCGCTTGTACGGTAGAAAGGAAAAACGTATGAAGAGACAAAATAGAAAGAGTTTTCGCGAGTTTTTACGGGAGGAGGACGGCATGGGTACGGTAGAGGTAATTTTAATTATTGTGGTACTGATAGGGCTGGTGGTGCTTTTTAAAAAAGAAATAACGGCGATTGTGCAGGCTTTGTTTGGAAAAATCACGTCGCAGTTAGATAAAATGTAATGCCTATGAATCACATGCATGTGGTGCGAAGAGAAAAAGCGGATGGATATTTAACCGTATTTTTGTCACTTATTTTATCGGTTATGCTTTCCTTGTGCCTGCTGCTGGTATTGGGAGCACGTGAAAATACCCGCCGCATGGAAATTGAGTGCGTGACAGACATCGGAATGAATAATATTCTAGCGGAATATCATAGAGAATTGCTGCGGCAATACGATTTGTTTTTTATTGACACATCTTATGGAACTGCAAATGCTTCTTACTATCGGACGGCAGAGCATCTTAAAAAGTATATTGCATACAATCTGGGCGATGAAGAAATTTTTTTACCGGTATTATACCGTAATCTTTTAAAGCTGCAGGTGGAAGGCGTAGACATTACGGCTGTTTCCGGAGCGGCAGACGACGGAGGCGCCGTGCTTAGACGTCAGGCGGTGGATATTATGTCTCAGCGTGTGGGAATCGCTTATTTGGAGCAAGTGCAGAACTGGGTGAATGTGGTACAGGAATACGAATTGGACACAAGAGATGTGCTGCAGGAACGAAAGGAAGCTTTCAAAGAGTTGGAGGAATGGAATGCATATCTTGAAGGTGAAAAAGAGGCAAATGATTTGGGAAATAAGGTAGTATCTATTTGGGAGATGGGCGTGCTGAGCTTTGTAATAAAGGAGCCGGACAAGCTGTCCGCCCGTAAAATAAATCAACAGCAATATCTTTCATCAAGACAGCTTCTGATAGGAACAGGAATGAATCCGGTTCTTGCATTTCAGGACAACTTTTGGGAACAGCTTATTTTTGATGAATACATACTGGCATATACGGGACATTACAATCAGGAAAAGAAAGAGGCTCTTCTTGCCTATCAGACAGAGTATATTCTTTCAGGAAAATCAGGCGATTTGGACAATTTGAAAAGTGTCGTGTACAAGCTGCTTGGAATCAGGGCTGCAGCCAATCTGCTGCATTTACTTTCCAGTGAAGAAAAATGTATGATGGCTGAGACAATGGCATCTATCATAGCGGCGCTTTTAACGGTACCGGAAGCGGAACCTATATTGACAGGGGTACTCATCCTTACTTGGGCGATGGCGGAGAGCCTTTATGATGTTTCCGTATTGTTGAAAGGCGGCAGGATACCTCTCTTGAAAACAGAAGAGGACTGGTATTACGGCTTGGAAGCTATTTTCAGCTTTTGCGAAATTATGGAGGAAAAGGAAGGAAAAAATGGTTTAAGCTATAAAGATTATCTCCGGGTCTTGCTTGCATTGCAGGACAAAGAAACGACGACATACAGGCTGATGGATATTATGGAAATGGATATACGAAAAACGTCCGGAAATGAAAACTTTCGCATGGACGGATGCATAGACAGCCTGACAGCTTCGGTGACTTATCGGGGAGCCGACAAAAAGAGCTATCATATTGTCAGAAGCTATGGATATTAAACCGGCAGGAAAGAGAGCGTGGAAATCCCCTTTATGAGAAACAATCATAAAATAAAAACAAGCACAATACAGCCTTCTTTTATACAAACATCCACCGGAAAATTCACCCTTGGAATTCTCCTAAACTCCTCAAATAGATATACAAGAGTCAAGCTTATAAAAAGCAGTCTCATAAAGGGGATTTCCACGCTCTCTTTCTTAAAAATCCGACAGCTATGCAAAAGGAGGAAGAAACAAAGAAAAGCCTGTTCAGGCAGTATGACTGTGGAGGCGGCGATTGTATTGCCTGTTTTTCTGTTTTTTTTCTTAAACGTATTATGGATTATAGAAATATACAGGCTGCACAGTACATTGCTTTTCTCTTTGCGGGAGGTTGGCAGGGAGCTGTCGGTTTATGCTTATGCCTATGATAAAATTGTGCAGGAGGAAGAGGATAGCGGCTTGGAAGCACTTATGGAAAATGCAGCCTTCTCATACTTGTATGTAAAAGGGCGGGTGGAGGAGCAGGCGGGCATGGATTATCTGGATACATCACCGCTTGCAGGAGGCAGTCAGGGGATTTCCTATCTGGATTCTTCTATTTTACAGCAAGGCGATATCATTGATTTGACGGCATCTTATGCCGTAGCTCCATTTGTTAAAATTGCCGGTTTTTATCCTGCATTGTGCTACAGCAGATATTATGGAAGAGCGTGGACCGGTTATGACGTGGAAAAGGGAGCCGGGGAAGAGACAGAGGTCATTTATGTATATGTGGCAGAAAATGCAAAGGTATATCATATAGAAAGAAGCTGCACTCATATCACACTGTCAGTCAGGCAGATTGCATTGGAAGAAACAGAAAAAATAAAGAACCAATACGGAGAAAAATATACCCCATGTGAGATATGCATAACAGATGGCAAGGGAAGTATTTATATCACGTCAACCGGAAACCGGTATCATCAAAGTCTGGAATGCAGCGGATTAAAAAGAACTATTATGGTAATGCCGCGTCCGGAAGCGGAAAAGCATTATAAAATGTGTCAAAGATGTGGGAAATAAAAGCAAAAACAGGATTTTAAAGAATGGTTTTAGAACTGCGAAAGCGGCGTAGGAGGTGTAAAATGTTTGGAATGGCAGGAGCCGTCGGGCTGCTGACGGCAGGATGTATTTTTGATGTGCGGAGTAAAAAAATCCCCTTTATTGTTTTGGGAGCAGGAGGAATATGGTCCGTTGCAGGGCTGATTATAAAAGCGGTAGAAACAGGAATATCTCAAATGCTGTTGTTTGCCATATCGGCAATACTACCCGGTGTGGTTTTGCTCGTATTGTCCTTTCTGACGGAAAAGAAAATAGGATATGGAGACGGCATAATACTGACGATTTTAGGATGCATGGAGGGTGCCAGAATGGCATTTTTGGTGTTCTGCATCGGACTGTTTTTGCAGTCGCTGCTTGCAGTTGGACTTTTAATTGTCAAGAAAGCAGATAAGCAGAGCTGTATTCCTTTTGTGCCATTTTTACTGGCGGGAAGAATGGCATTATTTGTTCTTTGATATAAGAAATCGGGTAAAAACATATGGTAAAAGAGAGAAAAGTAAAAAATGCAAATAGAAAGGCAGAGGGATATTTTACAGTGGAGGCGACTTTGATTATGCCGTTTGTGCTGTATGTCTGTATTTTTATCATTTACACAGGATTTTATTTGTATGACCGATGCGTGATGAAGCAGGATGCATATCGGGCAGCACTGGCAGGAAGCAGTATATACAGGGATAGTAATCAGAAGGTCTACAATGCTGCGTCTGATATGGCAGCAAGACTTGTGACAGATAAATATATCGCGGCGGATTATGGTTACATTGTAACAGTACAGAGTAAAGTCAAGGTTACGATAGAGGGCAGGCTTCATCAGCCGTTTCGTGGTCTGGTGAGCCTGGTGGGAAGGAAAGAATGGGTAATTTCAGAAAACGCAGAAAGTAAATGTATCAATCCGGTTGTTTTTATTCGGATGTGTCATATGCTGGAGGAGGGATTTTCACATGTTACAGATTGAATATATAAACAGTTTCCATCATGATTATTTGAAATTAAAAGCAAAAGCAGAAGAAGGCAATAAGCCTTGGTATCAGCAGCAGATTATATCAACAAAGAAATTGGAAGGGCTGCTTCCCGCGATGCTATACGCAAAAAACGGAGAATTCGGACTTTATTATGATGTTTCGTCACTGCAGGGGCTGGATAAATGGCTGCTCCAAGAAAAAATAAGCGAAAAATGGATGGATAAGCTGGTGTACAGTCTTCAGACGGCATTGTGGTCTTTGAAAGAGTATTTGCTGGACAGCCGCAACCTGATTATGCGTCCGGATAGCATTTTTGTTCATGCGGAATCAGAGAAAATGTTTTTTCTGTACTATCCGTATTATGTAGAAGAGGAAAAACAGGATATAGGAGACTTGCTGTCACTTCTGATAGAAAGCGTAGAAGAAAAAGAGCCTGATACAGCAGCATTCCTCTATTGTATTTTTGCAAAATGGGACAAACAGCAGGATTGCTTTAAACTGGAGGATATGGTTTCTCTGTGGATAAATCATAGAAGAGAAAAAGAAGAAAATAATGATAATGCAAGCAGTACCAAGAAAAATTCTGTCGATACAAGTCAAGAACAAAGCGTTTGCGAGACTGCGTGTGCCAACAAGCCGGAATTTGTTTTAGAAAGAAAAAGGGATTTGTCAGAGGTTATTTTTGGCAGGCGCCGGAAAATAAAAGAAAAGGATTATCCAAATTGTATTGCTGCAGAAAACTGGGAATACAAAGCAGATGAAAAGCCAGAAGACCGATAAGTACCTATCGTTGACATAAAAGGCGAGAAATGTTACCCTAAAAAACAGAGGCATCTGATTTATGAAAGGCGAGAAGGTGGACTATGGATACAAGATGGCTGAAACAAAAGCTTTTTAGGTTGAAACTGCTCCCTTATATCACTATTTTTCTGGTTGCGGTAAATGTTATTTTATTTCTGATATGTACATTTACAGGGGAGGTGTTATATAATGTAGGTGAATTAAGTCCCAAGTCCTTTTTAGAGGACGGACGGTATTATACCATTCTGACTGCGATGTTCCTTCATGCAGATATTTATCATTTGGCAAATAATATGCTTCTCCTTGCCGGCCTGGGCATGATGCTGGAAAATGATATTGGACACGTGAGATTTGCGATATTGTATTTTTTGGCGGGCTTGGGAGCTCATATTGTATCGTTGAGTTATAAGTTGTTTACGGATGAGTGGTATGTCAGTTCTATCGGTGCAAGCGGTGCGGTTTTTGGCTTGGTGGGCGCGATGCTGGCAATGGTTTTATGCTGGACGGAGTCGCTGCCGCATGTAACATGGCAGAGGATTCTGGTGGTGATAGCATATTCCCTGTATAGCGGAATGCGCGCAGAAAATATAGACAATGCGGCACATATCGGCGGACTTTTTGCCGGATTTCTGGCAGGTCTTTTCATGTGTGTCTTACGGAAATGTTTTATGCGCGTAAAGAGACATAAGTCAAAATTGAATGAAAAGTGCAGCTAGGGGAGGATTAGGATGAATATTAATATTTATTATGGTGGAAGAGGCTTAATAGACGACCCTACTTTATTTGTGATTAATAAGATGCAGGAAGTTTTAGAAGAATTGCATGTTAAGGTGGAGCGCTATAATCTTTACGAACTGAAGAACCGCATCACAACATTGCCCAAGACGCTGAAAAATGCAGACGGGATTATTTTGGCTGCCACCGTGGAATGGTACGGTATTGGCGGTTATATGCTGCAGTTTTTAGATTCGTGCTGGCTGTATGGCGATAAAGAGAAGATAGAAAAGATATATATGTGCCCTGTTGTAATGGCGACTACATACGGGGAGAGAGACGGAAAGCTGACGCTTGCAACAGCATGGGAGATACTGGGCGGACGTCCCTGCAGCGGTATGTGCGGCTATATAGCGGACACAACACAGCTTGAAATGAATAAAGAGTATATTACGCTTATTGAAAAAAAAGCAGAAAACATGTATCGGACCATACATCAGAAAATGGCAAGTTTTCCTGCAAGTTATCAGGCTGTCAAGAAAGTAGTATTCAGTACGCAGAATATAGACCTGACGCCGCAGGAATCAGAGCAGCTTTCGCAATATGCTTCTGACGACAGCTATGTGCAGCGCCAAAAAGCCGATATACAGGAACTAACCAGCATGTTTAAGGATTTGATGGGAGGCTCCAGAGAGGAAGAAGAAGAGTTTGTCAAGCGATTTGAAAAGTCTTTTAAACCGCAGGCTGGATTGAAATCCGATTACAAGATTTTTATCGGCGAAAAAAAGGAACCTTTGACGCTTGCAATCAGTGCCGGAGCCTTAATTTGTAAGTTTGGCGGCGAAGTGCAGGCAGATGTGGAAATACATGCGGAAAGGGAAACCATAAATGATATCATGTATGGCAGAATGACATTTCAGAGAGCTTTCATGTCCGGTGAAATGAAGATGAAAGGCGATTTTAGGATGTTTAGGGCATTGGACCAAGTGTTTTTGTTTGAAGACAAGTAAGGAACAACGTAACGGTGGAAATGGCACAAGACGAGGGTCAAATGAACATGCAAGCGTGTTCGCCTGACTCATGGAGGCGAGGCAAAAAAGAAAAGCGCTTTCAACTGGTGAATTTGAGTCCGCTGAAGCGGACAGGAGGTATAAAAGTGAAAAAAGAGGATTGTATTTTTTGTAAAATTGCAGCGGGAGAAGTGCCTTCTAAAACTCTGTATGAGGACGAGCAGTTCCGTGTGATTTTGGACTTGGCTCCGGCAACAAAAGGGCACGCATTGATTATTCCCAAAGAGCATTATGCGAATTTATATGAAATCCCTCATGAGACGGCGGCCGGTGTCATGAAACTGGCGAAGACAATGGCAGCCACCATGACAGAGCGGCTGGGGGCAGAAGGGTTTAATCTGCTGCAAAATAACGGTGAGACAGCAGGGCAGACGGTTATGCATTTCCATATGCATCTGATTCCGAGGTATAAAGGTGACGGGCAGCAGTTGTTTCATGAACAGCCAACTGCTTCACAGGAGGAATTGGAAGAAATAAAAAGAAAGATTACAGAATAAATTTTGTTAAGGGTATCATATGCGAACAATTTATGTAGGTGAGATAACAAAAAACATTAAGGAAATGTGCATAGAAGCGAACTATTTTCTTTCACAAGATATGGATGCTGCAATGAAACATGCAGTTTCAATTGAAAAAGCGCCATTGGGACGCCAAATCCTCTCCCAACTGCAGGAAAACTTGCAAATTGCCGGTAAGGATATGATTCCAATTTGCCAGGATACCGGAATGGCAGTGGTTTTCCTTGAGATAGGGCAAGAGGTTCATCTTGAAGGCGGATTGCTGGAGGATGCGGTAAATGAAGGGGTACGGCAAGGCTATACGGAGGGATATCTGCGGAAGTCTGTGGTAAAGGACCCCTTGGAAAGAGAGAACACGAAGGATAATACACCTGCAGTGATTCATTATGAAATTGTGAAGGGAGATACGCTTACAATAACCGTTGCCCCGAAGGGATTTGGTAGTGAGAATATGAGCCGGATATTTATGTTAAAGCCGGCGGACGGCATAGAGGGTGTGAAACAGGCAATTCTTACGGCTGTGAAAGATGCGGGACCGAATGCCTGTCCGCCTATGGTAGTAGGCGTAGGAATCGGAGGAACCTTTGAAAAGTGCGCATTGATGGCAAAAAAGGCGCTGACAAGAAAGACCGGCAGCCACGCTGAAACGCCTTATGTAAAAGCGATGGAAGAAGAGCTGCTCCAAAAAATAAATGGTCTTGGAATAGGACCGGGCGGATTGGGCGGCACGGTAACCGCCTTGGCGGTTCATATAGAGACATATCCTACTCACATAGCAGGACTGCCGGTGGCGGTTAATATATGTTGTCATGTAAACAGGCATGTGACAAGAGTTTTGTAAAAAGAAAGGCAAAATATAACGATGGATAAACATATACATACGCCAATGACAGAAAAGAAGGCAAGAGAGTTGAGAGCCGGCGATTATGTTTACATTACCGGAACGATATATACTGCGAGAGATGCAGCGCACAAGAGAATGCAGGAAACTCTTGCCGCAGGAGAGAGGCTGCCGATAGATGTAAGAGATGCCATTATCTATTACATGGGACCTTCACCTGCGAGGGAGGGGAGACCTATTGGCTCGGCGGGACCGACAACTGCAAGCAGAATGGATAAATATGCTCCAAAACTGCTAAGTCTTGGGCTGCGGGGAATGATAGGAAAAGGAAAGCGTTCTTCTGAAGTGCTGGAGGCAATTTGTGCAAATGGGGCGGTTTATTTTGCAGCAGTAGGAGGTGCCGGAGCACTTTTATCAAAATCAATTGTAGCTTCAGAGCTGGTCGCCTATGAAGATTTGGGAACCGAAGCAATACGCAGGCTGGAGGTTGTAGATTTTCCGGTGATTGTGGTAGCAGACACAGAAGGAAATAATCTATACGAGACGGCTATAAAAGAGTATGCTTCTCAAACTACAGTCTAAGAAAACTTTTAAACTTCAAAGCGATTGTGAATACCGGGCAGTATGGAGGAAAGCTGAAAGAAAAGTCTTTCAAATTGTTTTGGCTTGCAAAGTGTATGCGGGGTATAAGGTTGAAAGAAAAATTTTCAACCTTAATTTGAGGGTCATATGAACATGCAAGCCGTTATTTGACCCATGGAGGCAAAAATGAGAAGAATTGTTTTAATGGTTTTGCGTTTGTTTTATGTTGCACCATATTATGTCTATCGTATTTGGAAATATGGAAGAAGCAGCCAGGATTCTTATGAAGAAGCATTTGCGTACATTAAAAAAGCAACCAAAAGAGCCAACCATGCCGGCAGGGTTATAATAGAATCTCATGGAACGGAAAACCTCCCAAAAGAAGACGGCTATATTCTTTTTTCGAATCATCAGGGGCTTTTTGACGGCTTGGTATTCTTGGAATCCTCACCCAGACCGTTTACGTACATTACAAAAAAAGAAGCCCGAAATGTATTTTTACTGAAGCAAGTAGGAGATGCACTTGGTGTTATTGCAATAGACAGAGAGGATATCCGGCAGTCCATGCAGGTTATCAATCAGGTTGCGGAAGAAGTGAAAAACGGTAAGAACTTTTTGATTTTTCCGGAGGGAACCAGAAGCAGGATGGGAAATCAACTGCTGGAATTTAAAGGCGGCAGCTTCAAAAGCGCAACAAAGGCAAGGTGTCCGATTGTTCCCTGCGCATTGATTGATTCTTTTATTCCTTTTGACGAAAAGTCTATCAGAAAAGTAACCGTCAAGCTTACTTATCTGCCGCCAATGTATTATGAAGAGTATAAAGGAATGAAAACACATGAAATTGCAGAAGAGGTAAAGCGGCGGATTGAAGCGGAAATTGCCAGACAGCTTGCGGAAGCAAAATAGAACCTAAATGAACCTTACGGTCAATTTAGGATAAGTTTTAGAATGAAATTCGACAAGAGGTTATAAACCTCTGCCGAATTTCTTTTTTATTGGAATAGCAGAGAAAAAGGAGAGCGTGCAGAGTGTAGAAACTCTGACACGCTTATTTTTTTACCATTAAGCAGAAAGGAGCGGGGACAGTGGCAAGGAAGTATAAAAGATTACGCTATGAGGACAGACGGACAATAGAAAAGATGCTTAAGGCTGGCGACAGCGTAGTAATGATTGCAGGAGCGCTGGGAGTGCATAGAGATACGATTTACAAGGAACTTAACCGCAGCGGCACAGACCAGCACACATATACAGCAGACGTAGCGCAGGCGACACTTTAAACCCAGAGGGGCAACGAAAGAGAGGTAAACAGTATGGCAGCAGTAATGATGCAGGCACACGGCACAGAAACAATGATAGTAAAGGACGGCAATAAGTATAGCGCAGATTTCAGATATAAGAATGTTGATTATGAGCAGGACGAGTATAACGGCAGATGCTATTTTCTTGATACGTCAAGAAGTTTTACCAGCCAAGTAGCCAGAGAGGGCGGCTTAGTGCGCAGGAGAATAAGCAGGGCTGCATATGAAGAGGCAAAGGCAGCAGCTATTAAGGTAGTTGAGCAGGCAGCAGCACTGGCAGAGGCGGCAAAAGGGACGCAGGAAGAATGGGAAAAGGCGCTTGGCGAGTACCACGCAGACGGCATGGACTGGGCAGACAATTACTATAGCGACGGTACGACAGATAAGAGCTGTTACGGCTATTCAGATTGAAACGAAAGAGAGGTAAACACAATGGCACGCACAAAGGTAGTACCGACAGAGGGATTATTAAGCGATTTGGAGTATACCAGCGTAATAGTAAGCTACTCAAACGGGATAGACAGCACGGGGGCGCTGTACTGGGCGGTTAAGAATTTCCCTAAAGAAAAGATATATCTGCTTTATTGTGACACTGGCTGCGAGTACCCAGAAAATATAGCGCTGTTTTACAAGGTGGCGGCGTTCATGAGAGTTAAGCCCGTTCTGTTATCGGATACCAGAGGCTTTTTAGGGCTGCTGCTGAATGAGCGGCTTAAGTTTCCAGATATGAAAAATAGATGGTGTACGGCTTATCTGAAAACGGCGGTAACTGACAAATGGATACGGCAGCATAGGCAGCAGTTAGGCGCAAAGTGCTTATTTGTATCTGGGGAGCGCAGGGACGAAAGCACGGGGCGGGCAAAGCTGCCAGAACTGGAATATCACAGCACGACGCTTAAGACAAAGCGGGTAGCAGATTTTACGTGCCATTGGTACAGACCTTGCCTAGATTATGAAAAAGGCAAAATGTTTGAGCAGGGCAGGGAGCTTAAGCTAGAGCCGCACC
>CAJTPU010000018.1 GCA_910578335.1 uncultured Lachnospiraceae bacterium
TCAGGTATTAAGGGATTATTTACAGTCGGTGTAACATATGTTTGACAAACCTACAAAGCGATTGCAAACTTTGGAAATTTTAGGGTTGACTTTTACCACATCCTATGATAATATTGAATTCGTTCGTAAGAAAACGTATCTGCAGGTGTAGTTCAATGGTAGAACACCAGCCTTCCAAGCTGGATACGTGGGTTCGATTCCCATCACCTGCTTATATGGCATATGTCATATTTTCAACATTAATTTTATACCTTAAGCGCATGATGTCATGCGGAAAATGCGATAGTAGTACAGTTGGTAGTACGCCACCTTGCCAAGGTGGAGGTCGCGGGTTCGAGCCCCGTCTATCGCTTTTTTGTTATTCTTTTTAGGGAGGAATTGTTATGACGGATAAAGAAATAAAATTAGAGCGTTACCGCGAAGCCAACAAAACGGTGAAATACGGCGAAACGGTCTTTGCCGGCTCGTCCCTGATGGAGATGTTTCCCATCAACAAGCTTTTGCAGGAAAACGGAATTGACACAATCATATACAACCGCGGTGTCGGCGGCTTTGTGACCGAAGAATTATGGAACGCACTGGATATCTGCATTTTGGATTTGAAGCCCGCCCGTCTTTTTATCAACATCGGAACCAACGATTTGAGCGACGCTTCCATTCCCATAGACAGTATGATAGAAACCTACGACAAAATCATTACTGCTGTCGAACAGCGCCTGCCGGACATCACCATTTACCTGATGGCATACTATCCCGTTAATTACGAAGCCGCGGCAGAATCCATGAAAGCATGTCTTCAAATCCGCACCAACGACAAGATAGCGCTTGCCAATGAAAAAGTGGCACGCCTTGCTGCCAAGCACCACCAAAGGTATATCGACATAAACCGAAACCTGAAGGATGAGCAGGGCAGGCTGAAAGCAGCGTACACAATAGAAGGAATGCATATCAACGAGGATGGCTACCGCGCTATTTTTGAAGATATCATGTCCTATGTCAATGAACCGGTATAAGCGCAAAAGCGTTTTTCCGGTTCAAATGCTGTCCAACAGGAAAAAACCGTCTTCCAGTATACGTACCTTGGGCTGCTCCCATTCCTCTTCCGTCACTTCAAACAAGCGTGCCATCACCGGTTTGGAAAAATGTACTTCCAAGACCTCATTCACTACGGCGTAAGGCACCTGCTCCAGCTCCGGATACAGAATTTTTACTTTATAATGATGGCTGGTAAAATGCAGTCCCTCCAGCGGAATCTCTATCAGATTATCACGCAGCTCCTCGCCCTTGATTGGCTTGCGGTTATCATATTTCCCGCGCATATCCCTTTTCCACACAGCGATATATGCCTTCTTTTCCATTTTCAGTCCGGCGCAGAGCCACATATGCTCGTTTCTTGCCAATCCCAGCGGCCAGAAAGGAAGCGCATTCTTGATATCATGGCGGATACGCTTATAGGTGCGGATTCCTTCCTTAACCAAATCAAGCCGCTCTGCAGACAGCTCTGCCAGATGTCCGCTTTGGTGAATGCGGAGCAGCATCGCGTTGACCATATTGTAGATAACCTCTTCGATTCCCAGCTCCGTATAGCCCGGCTTTGCAAAGCCATACTCTGCAAACATCCGCATGGGGTATGACCAGACCGCCGCCTGTTCCGGTGTGACGCCGGCTGCCGCATTTGCCGCTATTGTCGCATAATTGCGGTAATCCTCCTGATCGGAGGTGGACTGGATGCTGTAACGGGACAACAGGGCATAATCAATCCGCAGTCCCCCGCTGGAGCAGTTTTCTATCACCAAATCCGGATACTTTTCAAAAACATCATCCAGCCACGCAAGATAAGCTCTCTCATGTTCCAGCATTCCCTGCCCCACGCTGTCCGCGCATAGCTCGGTTCCGATTCCCGGTTCAATATTATAGTCCATCTTAATATATCCCACGCCATATTCTCTGACAACGCGCTCAATTACCTCGTTGACATGCTCTATAACGGCTGGATTGCGGAAATCCAACTGATAGCGGCTTCTGTCATAGACTCTTTTGCCGTGCCTTATAAAGAACCAGTCGTCCGGCGCCTTTTTCGCTTTTTCACAGTTGATGCCCATAACCTCCAGCTCCAGCCATACCCCGGGAATCATCCCCTTCCCGCGGATATAATCCGTAACCTCCTTGATGCCGCCGGGAAAACGCTCCCTGCACTCCTGCCATTCGCCTACGCTGTCCCACCACTCGCCCGGCGCGTACCAGCCGGCATCAATAACATAATACTCACAACCGCATTCCGCCGCCACATCAATCAGCGGAAGCTCCTTCTCTGTTGTTGGGTCCCCAAACAGACAATTCATATAATCATTGAAAATAACCGGCAGATTCTCGTCATCCTGATTGGCTCTGCGCATCATACGGCGATATTTGGTAAGCTCCCCCACCGCCTCTTCAAAGCTGTCCTTCGAAACACCCACGGCAACCGGCACTGAAGTAAACGTCTCGTTTGGCGCAAGGTTTTTAAACCAATGGGACTGCACTTCGGTCGGACCGCTTACACAAAGGTAAAAATGCATATTCTGGTCACCGATTTCATAATGCCACGAACCGTTATGCTCAATCTGCCAGAACAAGCCGGTATGTACTTCACTGTTTTCCACATACCCTAACGGCAGGTATTTTTTGGTAGACCAGTTGCCCGTATTGGTAATCTCCACAACCTGAGAGGTACGCTGGTAGACGCCCGGCTGCGTCTGCGCCAGTCCCATTTTCCCAAAGGAAAACATCTCGATGCTCATCTCCTTCTGCCAGCCGTTAAAGGGAACCGCCATCATCATCTTTTCATCCGACGTCCACTCCCCCTCTTTTTCCAGACCGGTATAACAGAAAGAGGAAAGGTATTCCAATGTCTGCATTTCGGTGCCTTCATTTTTCACCGTATTGTAAATGCGAACCACACTGCTCCCGTCATAAAACTGCATCACCGTCTCCACGCTGATATGTGTAACTTCCCTGTCCTCCTGACGGATAATAAGCTTTCTGCCGATTTCATTGCGGGTATCCTCCATACCCGCATAAGTAAGCAGATAACCCGGCGCCGTCACGATATGCTTGTTGCCATGCTTTTCATAGGGGCGGTCATAGCCTGAAAGGTTTACCTGCACAAGCTGAAATGCTTCGTCGATAAACTGTTCCTTTTTCCCGGTGTCTTCCGGCTTGCATTCCGCTCCAAAAGAACAAATATCCTGCTCGGAAAATGCAAGATGCGAAAAATGAAGCAGTTTTATCTGATTTTTCTTTGTGATACCGAATACAATATGTATGCCGTTTTCCTCTATCGTAATATATTTCATGTCGCTCCCATCTGCGCGCCATGGCGCGCAATCCCTTATTTGACTCTTCCGCTTGGGAATGTACCTTTTCAATGTACCACATTTTCATCATTTTTACTATCTTAAGTTAGGATTTGCCGAAATATTTATGGATATTGCATACAGCATTCTTCTTGTCGTGAACCCCAAAACAGGGTATGATAAATGAGAAGAGAATTTGTTTTATACGGGAAAGGACGGGCTGGGCATGGGCGGTTTTTTTGGCGTAGCATCACAGCAGGACTGTGTTTTTGATTTGTTTTTTGGAATTGATTATCATTCCCACTTGGGAACAAGGCGGGGCGGCATGGCTGTTTATGGGGAGGACGGCTTCAACCGTTCCATCCACAACATCGAAAACGCTCCTTTTCGCACCAAATTTGACAAAGACGTGCATGAAATGAAAGGCTTTTTCGGCATCGGGTGTATTTCCGACTACGAGCCACAGCCGCTTATTGTGCGCTCCCACCACGGCACCTACGCCCTCACCACAGTGAGTAAAATTAACAATGTGGACGAGCTGACGCGCAAATTATTTGACAGCGGACATTCTCATTTTTTGGAGATGAGCGGCGGCGACATCAATGCCACGGAGCTTGTGGCATCTCTGATTAACCAGAAGGACAATCTGATAGAAGGCATCACCTATGCCTTAGAGTCCATTGAAGGCTCCATTTCCTTGCTTTTGATGAATCCGAACGGTATCTATGCCGCCCGCGACAAATACGGCAGAACGCCTATTTCGATTGGACGCAAGGAAAATGCCTTCTGCGCTGCTTTTGAAAATTTTGCTTACCGGAATCTGGGCTACACTGATTACAAAGAACTGGGCGCCGGTGAAGTAGTGGTGATGACGCCCAAAAACTGCATCACGCTGGTAAATCCCGGTCAGGATATGAAAATCTGTACCTTTTTATGGGTGTACTACGGCTATCCCTCCAGTTCCTATGAAGGCGTCAGCGTAGAGCAGATGCGCTATCACTGCGGCGCCAAGATGGCACAGCGGGACAACGTGTCGCCCGATATCGTAGCCGGCGTACCGGACTCCGGCATCGCCCACGCCATCGGCTATGCCAACGAATCCGGCATTCCTTTTTCCCGGCCTTTTATTAAATATACCCCTACCTGGCCGCGCTCCTTTATGCCGACCATACAAAGCCAGCGCAACCTGATTGCCAAAATGAAGCTGCTCGCAGTAGACGAGCTGATTCGGGATAAAAGCCTTCTGCTTATCGACGACTCCATTGTAAGGGGCACACAGCTTCGGGAAACCACCGAATTTTTGTACCAGAGCGGCGCTAAAGAGGTACACATCCGCCCCGCCTGCCCGCCGCTGCTTTATGGCTGCAAATATTTGAATTTTTCCCGTTCCTCCTCAGAGATGGACTTAATTACCAGACGTGTTATCGCCAGACTGGAAAACGGAAATGTGACTGACGAGATTTTAAAAGAATACGCGGACCCCGACTCGGAAAAGCACGAGCACATGGTAGAAGAAATCCGCAAGGAGTTAAACTTCACCTCCCTGCGCTTCAACCGTCTGGACGACATGTTGGACGCTGTCGGTATCGACAAATGCCGCCTGTGTACTTATTGCTGGGACGGCAGGGAATAGAAAGCAATCAAAACGGGATGCGAAGTTTTCCTTCACATCCCGTTTATATCCAGATAATACTGCAGCAAAAGCTTTACAACGCGGTTGTAGCTTATCATCCCATCTTCCACACCATTCAATCTCAGAGAGGCTTCCGTAAAACTGTCCGATGCGGCTTCTACAATTTCCGTGTCTATCAGCGCTTCCTCGTTGATTCTGTCCCAATCCTCCTGCTTTACAAAAATATTGTCCGCAAACACCTGCGGCAGAATTGGCTCTTCGCTGCGGTAACGCTCCAAATCTCCTCCCATTGCATCATAAAAATCATTGTCAAGATAGTTTAACACACTCAGGTACCCGCTGTACTGGAAAACCAAATCTTCTGAAGAAATGCACGCCAAAAATCCGATAAAATTCGCCTCGTCCTCATAGATATAGCCCTTTAAGTGCGCAAGTTCATGACACAGTGTGGCGGGCTTATTCATCAAATACATCACATCATTATAATTTGCCTCCATGGAAAAAGGAAAATAATAGCCCTGCATATACTGCTGACACATGAAATCCGAGAACAATAAAGGCTTCGGGTACGGATAAAAGCCGCCCAGAGCGCTATAAGTCTCCCCAAGCTTCTGCATGGCGCAGACAGCCTCCTGCCGCATATCACCGCAATACAAGATATCTCCGTTTGCATCCCGCTCCATCTGTCCGCTCAGCTCATTACACCGGCACACCACAAAATTTCTGACAACAAGCAGCTCCTCCAGATTGTAGGTATCTCTTCCCTCTCCCGCAAAATAACGGTTATTGAAAGTATCCCCATGATAGAGCAGCGTACAATTCAACGTCATAATCAAGCATACGCCAAGCAGAATCCACGCATATATCCTATAAAAAATGCCGGCTCCCGCAAGCAGCCGCTTCTTTCCGCGCCTGCGGCAGGCAGGTATCAGAAACCAGAACCCCGTCACAACTGCCAGCAAAACGGCGGCTGCCGTCAGCACGACGCCAAGGCAAAGCAAAATTTCTCCCACGGAAAAGGAAAACAACCCCGTAAGCCTGCCATAGGTATTGACCCATATGGGAAAAATATGCGCTATGTACCAGTCGCTAAACCCCGAAACACACCATGCGGCAGCATTCAAAAGCAGAATCACTCCCGCAATCATACCGTATATGATTTTTCTTCTCCTTCTTGTGTTTTTCAAACGCCCGCTGTCCTTTCTCCGCCGCTTCCGCCGGCATGTACTTCGTTGTCTTTATTATATCACTTTATTACCACGGGCGCATTATAAGATATATGGAAATATAACGTCAGACAGCGCTTGCACAAAAAAGAAAGGGAAACTGATGGCGGCAACAGTTCCCCTTTCTTTTTTATCGCTTCACCTGAAAGCAAATATTCAATGCCTACTCGTAAGTACTGAATTTCCTTACTGTTTTCCTAAATTATCCCTCGTACCTTATCTCTGCCTTCCGCCATACCGACAACTGCAATCTTTTGCTCTGCCTTTTTATCCCCTACATATTTTCTCAATAGCAAACCATTACCTTGTCAGCCCTTTTGGTACTTTCCTTCTCCACATCTCATCCGATGTTACAATATTAAACTACCATGTCATCGCATTTCGAACAAGGGGCAAAGCTGTCAAAATTTGTCAAATTACAGTCGATACAGCGATTGTCTGACTTACCCCTTCAGTGGCATCACCACATTCACAAAGTACAAAATAACTCATGATTAAAGTACTGTAATCCCTTTTTCTCCGCAAGGGTCAAAGCTGTCGAAAAAGCGTGTTTTGACAGCTTTGACCCTTGTCTCTCTTCCTTTCAAAACCTACAATGTTAAAAAATAATGTATCGGAGGTATTTACAAATGAAACGTTTTTTCAGCAGCCTTATTGCTTTTATGGTCATGATTTCCATCCTGTTTTCCGTCTGCTCATCTTTCAGGCAGGCTTCTGATTTTTCCAAAAAGAAGCAAAATACTTCTATTTTCCTTTTTGCGGATGACGAGGAACCAAGACCCAAAAATATGGGCTAACCATACCATTCCTTCATCTTCTTGCAATAGTGCGCTTCATAAAATTCTTCCTGCCAAAAGCGGCTGAGGATAATGCACGCCTGTAGCTCTGTCTTCCCATGAGGAATCATACCAGCAGCAATCCCCCGCTTTTGACATTCCATGTCGTTCCAGCAGTTATTATATATATAATTCTGCAACATGAGACCTCTTCCCGATTTTAAGCCTTCTCTGATGGCTCTGTCGCTGATTTCGTTGGACTCCCGATACCTTCCCACGTTCCCCAGATAACTGGCTATCCCTTTCATCACAAACAAATACATACTGATGTTTGCCTCGACATCATTCTCTTCTTCATACCGGCAGTATAGCTCCCACAAGGGCTCAAAATACCCCCATGCTTCTTTCTCCGCCACACGCGTTGCAATATTGTATATACAGCCGATTTCATTGCATGTCATGTATCCTTCCCGCAGGTTCTTTATATTCTCCAGAGCAACCGTATATTCCAGAGCTTCTTTTATCTGCTCCACATACTCCTCCCGCGTTATCCTCCCCTGACTCAAATGATTTATCGCCTCCGAGCGCTTTATTTCCTGTCTGTTGTGAATGTTTTCCATGGGAATCAGTCCTACCAGCCGCTGCAGTAGTTTTTCTACCCTTTCCGTATCATACGCGTTTGCCGCCGTTTGCATCTCCCGAAACAAAACCGCAGCCTCATAGTTGTCTGCAATAATCTGCATACGCTGGTACTCGAAGGGGAGTCCCAGCCTTGCCAGCAGTCCGCTGACTACCGGCATCTGCGCCCGGGTTTTATTCTGCTCCAGCCGCCGCAGGGTTTTGACCCCGCAGATGTCCTTGCAAAGCTCTTCCTGCGTCATCCCCAGCATCCTGCGCCGCCTTCTGATTACGTCCCCAAGGCTTTCATTGTCTGTCTGCCAATACAAGTAGCAGCAGTGCTCCGTTTTTTCCGAGACCTGATATTTTCGATACAGTGTAAGAAGAACACCGTTCAAATCCCTTGCCTCCGTCAGCTCCTTCATCTCGTTTTTTGAAAGCTTTCCCTCCCCGGATGCCGTGAGCAGCTTTTCCTTCAACTCCAGCAGTTCATAGAGATAGTGCATCCTTCCCGTGGTACACAGCATACCGACCGCCTGCCTGCAAAAGCAAAGCAGCTTTTCACATTCCCAATCCTCCGGCGGCTGCTCCATCTGCGCGGAGACATAATAATATACCGCTTTGGGGAAAATTTTCACCCGTCCATAGACATCCGTCATAGCGTCCAAAAACGCCGCCATCAGCAGCTCATACGCCGCCTTTTGATAGGCATAGAAACCTTCCGCCCCCTCGAGCCTTCCGATATCTCCTCCAAAATGAATATACTCCAAAAGCAGGTTCCATTCCTGCAGGGATAATAGCTGTTCTCCCCATTTATCGTAACGGATTTCCGGCACGGTGAGCCGCAGCGCGCGCTCGTATAATGTACACAGCTCATCCCTCGGCGCGTTTCGGTACTGTGCAAGCTGCGCCTTCATCACTAGATAAAATTGTCCTTCTACCGCACTGCTTTGGCGGCGGTCTCCTTGCTCATACTGCGCTATCAGCCTGTCGGCTTTTGCAATATTTTTGTTTTCCACAGCCTGTAAAAGCGCTTTCCGGCTCTTCCACAGCGCATACTCGTCCGGCTGCAGATAGTCTTCAAAGTAGTCATTTGGCAGTCCCAGCCTCTCCATGAACCTGTCCCTGACCATTTTTTCCGGCAGGCGCTCTCCCGCCTCAATCCGCCCCAGCATACTGACGGAGCATATTCCCTTACAGAGCTTTTTTAATGTTACGTGCTTCCCTTTACGCATCGCTTTCAGGAAGGTTTGAAAGGTTATCTCTTGTACTTTCTCCATAATACCTCTTTCCCATTATCCCATCGTTTCGGCAGCCTGCCAAAACGTCCCACTATTTCATCCCTTGCTGCTTATACGCTATTTCTGATAAAAAGGCGCCACATTCTCCACTGCCCTTTTGCCAAAGCCGTCCGCATATGCCGCCATATCCAGATAGATATTTTTCAGGTGCGGACGGGCGGCGGCGGCAATTTTTCCAAAAATTTCCTCCCTGCTTCCCGTAAAATCCACCACCACAAGAAAGCTCTGCACATTCTCCTTTACCATCAGCCTGAGCCATGCGCGTTCCACATTAGGCATCCCCTGCATCTGCCCTCGCATCGCCTCGACCATCTCTGTCGGATATTCCCGCGGTTCCCCCAGCAGCACCTTGGTATCCTTTAACACCTTATGTTGGGAAACGCCCTTTGTGCGCAAATCCTTCTGTGTCTTTAAATGGGCTATCAGCTTCCGGTTCAACACAAAATTGTCGCTGAAAGGATTTATCACAATTCCCTCATCCGCTTCATTTTTTTCCAGCATAGCCGCATAATCGTCAAAAGTCAGTACCAGCGTGTTTGGTTTTTCTGCCTGCTTCCACTTTGCCAGCTCGTCATGGTCGGTAAAAACAGGATAGAAACGTTTTCCGTCCGTGCTGGATATCATGGGCATCTGTATAGTCGTATGTTTCCGAAAAACAGCAATACCGTTCTCATCCGGCTTAGGCTGCTCAGACAATAAGGCGACGGACAAAAAATGCGCATGCATCACAATTTCCTCAAACAACATATCCATAGCCGTCTGCGTCTGGTTTTCCTTTGCTTCCTTGAGCAGCACGTTTAAGCGAAAATTCTGCAGCGGTTTCTTTTCGTCATGTGCTGCCGTTTTCTGCTCTTCCTTGTTTTCTTTTCCTAAAAAATGATTGAAAATTCCCATATGCGCTCTCTTCTCCTTCTCACTTACAGACCGTATTCACCCAGAAGCTCTTTGACTCTCTGTATCTCCGCAGCATGTCCCGCCGTGTCCGTAGGCGTCTCCAGAATAAAGGGCAGGCTGCAGAGCCTTGGATGCGCCACAATATTCATAAGGGCTTTCATGCCTATTTTGCCCTCTCCCAAAAGAGCATGCCTGTCTTTGCGGCTCCCTCTCTCGTTCAGGCTGTCATTCAGATGAAATGCCTTCAGCCTGCAAAGCCCTATCACCTTGTCAAACTCCTGCAGTACACCGTCCAGATTTTCGGCAATATCGTATCCTGCATCCCACATATGACAGGAATCCATACAGACGCCTACCTTTTCCGCCAGCTTTACTCTGTCAATAATCTCCCGCAGTTCTTCGAAGCTTCTGCCAACTTCCGTTCCCTTACCCGCCATCGTCTCCAACAGTACTGTGGTGCGCAGCTCAGGATACAGCACCTTGTTCAGCACATCCGCTATCTGCACGACTGCTGTGCGGACGCCTTGTCCTACATGGCTTCCCGGATGAAAATTATAGAAATTACCCGGAAAATATTCCATCACCTTTAAATCGCCTGCCATCATCTCTGCGGCAAGCTCCCGCAGATGCCCGTCCGGCGAGCAGGCATTCATCGTGTATGGCGCGTGCGCAACCACACAGCGCAGTCCGTTCTCCCCAATCAGACCGGCAAAGGTTCTTAGTTCCCGCTCATCCGGCGTCCGTGCCTTTGCACCGCGGGGATTCCTTGCAAAAAACTGCAGCGTATTCGCGCCTGTCTCCAAGGTTTCCCTTCCCATACGGACATATCCTTTGGCAACCGACATATGTGCTCCTATCGTAAGCATTTAACGCTTCCTCCTCCAATTCCCTATTCAAACTTGCGGAAGAATATATCCAGAAAGCCGGGGGGATTTAAACCATACCGTTCAAATCCATAGCTGGCAGACGAAACTCGCAGTTTCCCGTCATGAATTCCCATACTTATTCTAAAAATCCTGTCGGAACCGTCGTTTATCACATGTTCCGTCACAATATATTCTATCACCCATTCCGTACCGCTCCTGTACGCGTCACTGTATCTTGCCCGCTGAATCAGCACATGATTTTCCTTCATAAATTTTACAAAAACATCCTGCTGCTTTTGTATATATTCTTCCTCCGACATCCCTGATATATAACTATAATACTTATCATACCATGCCCTATCCTCTTCTTCAATATCACCTTCCATAAACTCACATATGCTTTGGTATCCTCTTCCAAAATCAATCATTTCGGCTGCCTCTTCATAGTTTTCTTCTTCTAAAAGCTGAAAGAATTTGCCGCACAGCAGGATTTCATCCAAATTTGTAAAACAGATACCCTCTCCCCTATACTCATGGTATATCATAACACCCACGTAAATAACGGGAATCACCAGAAGCATTGCCGCAAGAGAAAGCAGCCAGCGGCGCTTCAGCTTGCGAAAGCTTCTTCGTATACTTTTTTCTTCTTCCTCAAGAGAAATTTCTTTTTCATGCAGCAATTCTTTTTCCGGAATTTGAAACCTTTCCAGCAAAGCTTTACAGTCTCTGCATTCTGCCAAATGCTCCTCCACCAGCCTCCTGCTCTCCTCACAGCAAACCGCATCTTCATATAAAGGAAGCAAATCCCTTATAACCTCACAAGATAATTTCATCCTACACCTCATTTCCGCGCATACTTTGCCCGCATATTTTCTGTTTGGCGCGATAATAGGTCACACGCGCCCAGCTCTCCGTTTTTCCATATTCCAACGCAATTTCTTTCAGCTTTACGCCGCCAAACACATGCATCACAAACACTTCCCTGTATGGCTCCTCCAGCCGCTGCACCGCCTGCCGAATGTGCTCATATTCCTCTCTCCTAATAGAAAACTCCTCCGGCGAAGGCGACTTGTCCGTAATCGTCAGTTTTTCCAGCTCTTTTTCACTGAAACGTTTCTTTCGCCGGCACTCCTGCAGCCATGCGTTTTTTCCTATCTGGCAAAGCCATGTATACACGCTGCACCTGCCCTCAAATTTGTCCACATGCAGAAAAGCCTGATAAAAAGTCTCCTGCAAAAGCTCCTCCGCCTCCTGTGCATTTCCCGTCAGAGCCAGCAGAAAGCGATATACCTTTTTTCCGTATTCCTCATAAATTTCTTTAAAAACCGCCATCTCTTCTCCCTGTCATCCTGACAGCATACATCTGTCCCGTCCATAGTGAAGCCTTGTAAAGAAAAGCTATTATATAAAATGCCAGAAACGGTGACACGCACGTAAACACCTCAATTGGCAGCCTTACCCTGTCAAATATTTTGACAAGGGGAGCGTGCAGCAAATAGACTGTCAGTGTATTGGCACCGATTTTGGAAAACCACACCCTTCTGCACGTGGTAAAGCTCAATAAAAACAAGCCCAGACTGCACCCCAGTAAAAAGCACAGCAGCCGGCAGGCTGCGCCTTTTATAAGCAGCCCTGCACCGTAAGGGTCTGCCTGATAGAAAAAGGCTGTCGGTATATACCTTCCCACGGTGCAGTAAAGAATCCCAAACCATGCAAAAGCTGCTATTCCCCAAAACCGATACTTTTTCCACGATACACCGGTCGGGCAAAATAAACCGCCCAAAAAATACGGCAGAAATACAATCGTTCTGGACAAAGATAAAAACCGCCCAATCGAAGGTATATTTCCCGCCGCACATGCAAACAACACGGCGCCGCTCAATACGATAAGTTTTACCAAAGGGCTGTCTGCTCCCGGAAAATATGCAATCAGCCGATACCAGAAAAAACCCACTACCGCCATGCACCCCAGACTAAGCAGATACCATAAATGCCAGGCAGGCACAAAGAAAGAACACTCCCCTTTCGAATACAACGCCGCCCACATTACAATAGCTGCCTGTAAAACCGCATAATACGAAAACATCTGCCTCGCGGAACGCAGGCATCCCGCCTCTCCTTTCATAAAAAAACCGGAGAGAAAAAGAAACAGAGGCATATGCACCGCGTAAATTACCCTGTATATCTGGTCAAAAAGCAAGGATTCTTCCAGCCTGCCCTCAATCAAATGTCCGTATACCACCAGAAATATCAATATAAATTTCAAATTGCAATAATCCGCATCCCGCTGCTTCAATCCCATCATAAAAATCCACCAGCCTCTCTTGCCCCAAAACAGACGCCAAAAACAAATTTATATCTGCTGTTTGTTAGATGGATTTTTTATAAAAACGTTACAAAAAATAAAAAACTGCTGCAACTTTTGACGCAAGCTTTTCATTTTGCAGTAAAAACAGGCTTATCTTTTATGTCTTGACATACATACCGTCGGTATGTTAATATAAATACCGACTAATGGCATTATATATTTACAAACACCTATTTGTCAGTCCCGAATTGTGCAACTTCTATAATTTATAAAAAAGTCAGAAAGGAACAGGAACCATGGCAAGAAATAAGCATCCGGAAGAAACAGTCAATTTGATATTGGATGTTGCCTTTTGTTTGTTTATGGAAAAAGGGTATGAACATACTTCCATTCAAGATATCATTGCGCATTTAGGAGGTCTGAGTAAAGGCGCTATCTACCATCACTTTAAGTCGAAGGAGGATATTTTAGTCGCCGTCACGGACCGTATAACGGCTGAGTCAAATCAAATGCTTGCCGCTATTCGTGACCGCTCTGACCTAAGTGGCAAAGAAAAACTGAAAACCATTTTTAAAGAATCCATCAGCCGCCCCGTGCAAAATGATATTTTTACGGTAGCCCCTGATTTTCATAATAACGCAAAGCTGCTTTTTAGTCTTTTGCATGACACCATAGAAGAAGCAGCGCCAAACTATATTCTGCCGATTATCAAGCAAGGCATTTCCGATGGTTCCATTGAAACAGCGTATCCCGAACAATTGGCAGAGTTGATTTTACTTACCGCAAATGTCTGGATGAATCCCATGATATTTGACAGCACTGAGGAAGAATCCTATCGCAAATTTATGATATTCGCGCAGATGCTGCAAGGTTTTGGGCTGGATATTGTAGATGACGAAATGTTAGAAAGACTTAAAGAGCTGACCGCTATCTATCAGCAGCACAAACACTAGAAAGCACATTTTGCGGCTTTTTCGGGAGGTATAACATGAATCAAAAATTATTTTCAAAGGATTTTACGCTTGTTGTCATCGGACAGATTATTTCGTTGTTTGGCAACGCTGCAATCCGGTTTGCACTGCCTCTGTACTTGTTGAACCTGACAGGTTCCTCCGCCCTTTACGGAACGGTTACGGCATGCGCCTTCATCCCCGCTATCCTGTTGTCGCCCGTAGGCGGTATCGTTGCGGACAGGGTAAATAAAAGAAATGTCATGGTGATACTGGATTTCTTTACGGCGGCAGTCATTGTGACGTTTTCCCTGCTCATGAACGAAGTAAATCTCATTCTCCTTCTGACGGTTACGATGATGCTCTTATATGGC
The DNA here is from genome assembly GCA_910578335.1 of uncultured Lachnospiraceae bacterium. Classification (GTDB taxonomy): domain Bacteria; phylum Bacillota; class Clostridia; order Lachnospirales; family Lachnospiraceae; genus Acetatifactor. The sequence goes on from CAJTPU010000018.1 coordinate 14,282, forward strand.
ATTGCGGGCGCCTATCAGCCGTCCGTACAGGCAAGCATCCCCGCTTTGGTCAATCAGCAGTCTTTTATGGCGGCAAACTCCATTATCAATACCATAAGCTCCTTCTCCTCCCTGATGGGTCCTGTACTTGGAGGTATTTTATACAGTACTTACGGATTGAAGCCAGTATTATGGGTCTGCATGATATGCTTTACCCTGTCTGCCATTATGGAGATTTTCATCAAAATACCATTTCAAAAACAGATTTCGGATGGCGGAATTCTAACGACGGCAAAAAAAGATTTTGCAGAGAGCATTCACTTTATCCGAAAGGAGAAGCCTGTCATTGGGAAAGTCCTTCTTATGGTCTGCGGAATTAATTTGTTTTTGTCTGCAATGATTATTGTTGCGCTGCCCTATCTGATAACAGAAGTGCTGCACTTAGAGGCTTCATGGGCAAACAAGCTTTATGGGTTTGCAGAAGGCGCATTGGCGGCCGGCGGATTGACAGGCGGCATCCTCGCGGGCGTTTTTGCAAACAAACTGGTAATTCAAAAATCCGGCAGACTGATAATCGCTTGTGCGATATGTGTGTTCCCCATCAGTACCGCATTGATATTGTTCTCCTCCGGAATCATAAATTATATCATTGTAACTGTCTGCTGCTTTGTCATTATGGTATTTTCAACCATTTTTACCGTGCAGATGATGTCCTTTATTCAAACGGAAACTCCTCAAAATTTGATTGGAAAGGTCATTGCCGTCATTCTCACGGTTTCCATGTGTGCACAGCCGTTGGGCAATGCCTTATATGGTATCCTGTTTGAAATTTGTAAAGGCTTTGAATACACCGTCGTTTTATTTTCCGGTATCGTGTCACTGCTAATCGCTGTTAAGGCAAAAAATATCTTTCAGACACTTTAAGGGCTTATGCTCTTCCCTCTTTCCAGCGCTCCAGTGTAGGAAAATACTCCATCAGCATCGCCTTCGCCTCCTCAAGCGTTTTGCTTCTGCCGCCTTCCACTTCAAAAGGCGCGCAGAAATCCACCATTTCCTCCAATGTGCACTCCTGCACAAACGCACCGTCCTTGTAGCAGTAGCAGCAATAAGATTCATTATGGCTTCCGTCCGCTTCCGTTCCATACTGCTCCTCAAGCATCGGCATTCCACAACTCTGACAAATCTTTTGTTCCATAAACCAATCCTCCGTTTTTCCGTGATATACCCGTTTTAGGTACGCATCACTGTTATTTTTCATGACAGGATTAGTATAGCATTCTTAATCTGACATCTGCTTGTCATATTTACTTAAAAAATTTATTTATTTTTTGCTTCATAGAGCGCCGCCATTTTCCGTATACGCCCATACATCTCTTCTCTTGCTCCCTTGGGCGCGATTATCTCCGCGGCGCTGCCAAAAGAAAGAAGCAGCCCCCAAAACCAGTCGTCCTGTACCCAGTCCAACTTTATCAGAAAACTGCCATCCTCTAAAACAGTAATTTCCTCTTCTTCAAAACGGTCGTAAACACGGTAAGCCTCCGACTTCGCAATGCGAACTTCCAATACCGCCGCCTTATCTGCCGCCCTTTTGTCAACCACTTTTACGGCGTCATCAGCCCATGACTTTTCGTGCGGCTTTTCCTCATCATTCGGTACGGTCTCTTCCTGCGGCTCTGCCTCCATGTACCGCCCTGCCTCCAAAGCAAAGCTCTCCGGGCGTACTTCTATTCTTTTCATCCGCAGAAGCTTAAAAAGCCGCATAGCCTTCCTGTCTCTGCAGAAAGCACGGAGATACCATGTGTACTCTTTAAATAAAAGCTGCACCGGCTCCACCGTTCTTTGGCTCATCTCTCCATTCTGTCCGTAATAATCAAAGCAGAGCACTCTATTCTCTAAAATGGCGCGCCTGACGTCCTCAAAAAGTGCCTGATGCTTACCGCTCCAGTCTGAAAAATCAATGGCTATCCAGTTGGGCGGCTGCACTTTAAAAAAATCCCCCAGCCTTTTAAAGGTATCCTGCTCTTTTTCTGCTCCAACCTCCTCCAGGCTCTTAAGCGCCGCCAGTATCTGCTTCTGCTCCTCCTCCGTCACCATCAGTCTGTCCAGCACAAACTGCTCCATCAGGCTGATACCGCCATTTTTTCCCTTTCTGGCGTATACCGGCACCCCAATCATGCTGAGAGCTTCTATGTCGCGGTAAATTGTCCGCACCGATACCTCATAACGCGCCGCAAGCTCTGCCGCCGTTATATTTTTCTTTTTCATCAGTAAGTATACGATACCAAGACGACGATTTAACAAGAGCCGCCTCCTTCAGTTACCTTTTCAATAAACTCCAGTAACTGTGGCATATTGACGGGCTTTGCCAGATGTTCGTTCATACCGCTTTCCTTCGACATCCTTCTGTCTTCGTCAAAGGTGTTGGCAGAAAGAGCCGCAATCGGAATTCGGGAAAGCGCAGGATTGTCCAACGCCCTGATGGCTCTTGCCGCCTGATACCCATCCATAACAGGCATTTGAATATCCATCAGTACCAGTGCATATTCCCCGGGCTTCGACTGCTTTACCTTCTCCACGCCAATCGCGCCGTTTACTGCGGTATCCACCAAAAATCCGGCATCCTGAAGCAATTCCACCTCTATCTCCAAATTGATTTCATTGTCCTCCACCAAAAGCAGTTTCTTTTGTTCCTTCATCTTTGACACGGCAGGCTCTTCCATGCAATTACATTGCTGCCCCTCCTTAATTTTGAAATGAAAGGTTACGGTAAAGCAGCTTCCTTTTCCCTCCGCGCTTTGTACATCTATGGTTCCTCCCATCATATCAACCAGATTTTTGATAATGGTCAGCCCCAGACCCGTACCGTATATACCGCTTAAGGTTGTGTTGCGCTGCCGCTCAAACGGCTCATACATATGCTGCATAAAGCTTTCACTAATTCCAATACCGTTGTCTGTCACTGTAAACTGATATGCCGCCAGACCATTTGGCAGCTCCCGCAATTCCGCCGCCTTTATCTCAACTCTGCCGCCCGCCTCGGTGTACTTAACCGCATTTCTGCACAGCCGTACCAAAATCTGCTTCAGCTTTTGCGCATCCGTGTAGACATGCATATGCTTTAAACCTGATATATCCATTGAAAACGCAATGTCCTTTGCCGATGCGCGGACAAGTATAGAGCGCTGTACCTCCTGCACAATCTCCGGCAGGCTGCTCACTTCCTCCACCACCTGAACCGCTCCGGATTCCATTCGGGATATCTCCAGCACGTCATTTAAAAGCCTGAGAAGCTGGTTGCCGGAAGCCTCTATCATATCCAGATATCCTTTTACCCTGCCCGCATCATCCAGATTCTTTTGTGCAAGCGTTGTAAAACCTATAATTGCATTCATCGGTGTCCTGATATCATGGGACATATTGGAGAGAAAGGAATTTTTAGCAATATTGGCAGACTTTGACTGCTCTAACGCTTCACAAAGTATTTGATTCTGCTCCATCTCATGCCGAATCTCTTCATTGACGCTGCGGTACCCCAGAATAATCTGTGAAACATGCTCCTCACTGCCTACATTGATAACACAAAGCTGCAGGTATTCCATTACGCCCTGATTGAGAGTACGGTAATTGAGGCGAAACCTTCTGTTTTCCGAAAGCCGCTCACGAATATATTCCGGCGTCACCGCTCTCGCCACCTTTTCCCTGTCCTCTGGAAGCACCCACAGCTCCAGATATTCCTTGTCAAACCCTTTATATTCCTGTATCTGATATTCATCCTGAAATCTAGACGCAAAACGGTAGCTTATCCGGTATGCCTGTATCTGATTCTGGTCCAAATCCGCGTAAAAGACCGAATCAAAGTCCAGCGTAAGACCTTCTATCATGGCTAACCGCCGCAGGTATTCTTCATTGATGGTCTTCAGCTTTTCCCTCTGTATCTTCTTCTTTTCCGTGGCATCTCCCACAAATACATAGAACAAATCACCCGCCACTTTATCGCGGATAAAGTGGCCGTAGTCCTCAATCCAGCGTATTTCTCCCTTTTTGTCAATAATGCGGTACTCCACGTAGTCCAAATCATACTTGCTTTGCGCAATTTGCTCCCTGATGCTTTGCTCCACCGCCTGATAATCCCCGGTATGCACCATCCCTTGAAAGGTGCCTCCTGTCAAAGCTTTGAACTCCTCCTCCGTCTCACAGCCAAAAATACGGAAAAGCGCTTTATTGGCATACAAAATTTCCTCTTTTTCATCTGCGCGGTAAATAAAAAAACCGCCTGGCATCTCATCTATTATCCGCTTGGCAGGGTCTGCCTTACAAAACTGTTTCGCATCCTCTGCACTCCCCCCATCCGGTATAGATAATATGTACTCTGTTAACGTACTGTCAAAACTCTTGAAATCGCTCATTCTTTTTCTCCCCCGGACGACCTTGCCTTTATCATCATACCACCTTTGCCGGCTTCTGTCAGCATTTTCGTTCTTTCAGCCTTACTTTTATGCATCCTCACGCTCTGCAAAGCTTATATAATCTTCATAATTCTTTGCAAGCAGCTTCGGCGTATCCAGTCCGTAGGGACACTTTTTCATACATTGGTTACAATGTATGCAGTTCTCAATCTTTTTCATTTTTTCCCGCCAGCCGGCGCTCAGATAGCCCTCCTGCGGAGCGCGGCGCAGAAGCAGGCTCATGCGCGCACAATTGTTAATTTCAATACCTGCCGGACACGGCATACAGTACCCGCAGCCCCTGCAGAAATCACCGGAAAGCTGCGCTTTATCCTGCTCTATTTTTTGAAGTATCTCCTCCGTCATCACAGGCGGGTTTTTCTGGCAGGAGATAAATTCGTCCAGCTCGCTCTCCCGCTGTATCCCCCAGATGGGCGCCACATTGTCAAACTGTGCAAGGTAGGCGTAAGCCGCCGCTGCATCCGTAATCAAACCGCCCGACAATGCCTTCATGGCAATAAATCCCATGTTTTCCTTCCGGCACGCTTCCACAAGCTTCACTTCCTCCTCGGAAGCAAGGTAAGAAAACGGAAACTGCAGCGTTTCATACAATCCCGAGGCAACTGCCTCCTTTGCCACCGAAAGTCTGTGGTTTGTAATACCGATATGCCGGATTTTGCCCTGACGCACCGCTTTTTCCATCGCCTCATACAGCCCGGTTCCGTCCTCCGGTCTGGGGCAGAATGCCGGATTATGGAACTGGTAAATATCAATGTAATCTGTTTTCAGCAGCGTCAGGCTGGTATCCAAATCCTTCCAAAACTGCTCCGCGTCCTCCGCGCCGGTCTTGGTACTGATAACAATTTTATCCCTTACGCCGGCAAACGCCTCTCCCAGCTTCTCCTCGCTGTCCGTATACCAGCGCGCCGTGTCAAAATAATCAAATCCATTGTCAAAAGCCTTCTGTAACAGGTAAACAGCTTCCTTTTTGCTGATTCTCTGTATCGGAAGCGCTCCAAATCCATTCTTGCAGACCCGCAGTCCGCTTCTTCCTAAAACGACCGTCTCCATAATATCCTCTCCCCTCCCTTTTGGCTATTGTATCACAGTTTCACTTGAAAACATAGAAAAATATGGTATAATCTCGCAAGAGATGATATCGCATCGGACAAATCCGGATGCCATCGGAGGCATATTTTATGAAAAATTATAACAAAACCCTTTTTGCCTGCTTTACCGGTTACATCATACAAGCCATTATCAATAATTTTGCGCCGCTTCTGTTTTTGACCTTTCAGAGCAGCTACGGCATTCCCCTGTCACAAATTACGCTGCTTGTCACCTTTAACTTTGGCATACAGCTTGTGATAGACTTACTGTCCGCCGGCTTGATTGATAAAATCGGTTATCAGCACTCTATGCTGGCAGCCCACGTCTTCTGTGCGGCGGGGCTTTTGTTTATGACTGTCCTGCCTGAAATACTCCCCGACGCCTTTGCGGGGCTTTTACTTTCCATCACGGTATATGCCGTAGGCGGCGGACTTTTGGAGGTTCTGGCAAGTCCTATTGTGGAGAACTGCCCGACGGACAACAAAGAAAAGGCGATGAGCCTGCTTCATTCCTTCTACTGCTGGGGGCATGTCGGCGTCGTGCTGCTCTCTACCCTGTTTTTTAAAATCTTTGGCATTGGAAACTGGAAAGTTCTCACCGTTATCTGGGCTCTCCTTCCCATTCTCAATTTCATTTTGTTTCTCAAGGCTCCCTTTCCCGAGGCAGACAGTGGCAAAGAAAACAGCCTTCCCGTTAAAAATCTGGTGACACAGCGGCTCTTCTGGATTCTGATGCTCCTTATGCTCTGCGCCGGTGCCTGTGAGCAGGCAGTCAGCCAATGGGCATCTACTTTTGCTGAAAAAGGTCTGGGTATCAGTAAAACAGCCGGCGATTTGGCAGGTCCCATGCTTTTTGCCATTCTGATGGGAACGGCAAGGCTGATTTACGGCAAGTGGGGAGACAAAATAAATTTAAACCAATTTATGCGCCTGAGCGGATTTCTCTGCCTTTTCTCCTATCTGATTATCTCCCTGTCGCCCCATCCCGTCTTCGGGCTTTTGGGCTGCGGTATATGCGGTCTTTCAGTCGGCATACTCTGGCCCGGCACCTTCAGCATGGCGGCGGCAAATATACGCGGCGGCGGTACCGCCATGTTTGCCTTTCTTGCCCTTGCAGGCGATTTGGGCTGTATGAGCGGTCCTACTTTTGTCGGCTTCGTGTCAGGAGCCTTTGGAGACAATTTAAAAATCGGAATTTTTGCGGCGGTGATTTTTCCCCTGCTTCTGCTTGCAGGGCTATACGCCAAAAACGCTGTTGTCAAAAAACTAACAAACAGTAAGCTTCCGTAAAGCGAAAGTCAGAAAACTATTTGGGGATTTTCTTGAAAATTACAGGCATACATTATACAATACAGATATGTACATTTGAAAAACACGCCGCACGACGGCAGAATGAGAGGATACTATGTATCAGGACAATAAAATCTGGATTGGAAGCGCAGGCAGCAAAAAAGTACATATTTACCCCAAAATGGCAAACCGCCACGGCATGATAGCCGGAGCCACCGGAACCGGAAAGACTGTTTCCCTGAAGGTACTGGCAGAATCCTTTAGCAACTGCGGCGTACCGGTTTTCCTTGCCGACGTCAAAGGCGATTTATCCGGTATTTGTAAGGATGGCGTGGAAAACGAAAGCCTAGCGCAGCGAATCGACGCGCTAGGACTGATGGAGGAAGGCTTCTGCTTCCTCGGCTGCCCGACTACCTTTTGGGATATTTACGGGGAAAAGGGACTGCCTTTAAGAACTACCATTTCTGAAATGGGACCACTGCTCCTTGCCAAAATCATGGGACTGAACGACACGCAGACCTCTATTCTGTCCATCACCTTTAAGATTGCGGATGACGAAGAGCTTCTGCTCATTGATACCAAGGACTTACGCTCCATGCTGCAGTATGTAGGGGAAAATGCCAAAGAATATACCCTGCGCTACGGCAATATCTCCACTGCCAGCTTGGGCGCCATCACAAGAGCCCTGACCGCTTTAGAGAGCGAAGGCGGAGAGCTGTTTTTTGGCGAGCCGGCGCTCAATATCTGCGACTGGTTCTCTACAGACACAAGCGGGCGTGGCATGGTACATATTTTAGACTGTCAAAGACTGATAAATAATCCGACCATGTACTCCACATTTATGCTCTGGCTGATGTCCGAGCTGTTCGAAACCCTGCCCGAGGCAGGCGACTTAGAAAAACCTCGTATGGTATTCTTCTTCGACGAAGCACACCTTTTATTTGACAACGCCTCCAAAGAGCTTTTGGGAAAGGTGGAGCAGGTAGTCAAGCTTATCCGCTCTAAAGGCGTAGGTATTTATTTTATCACACAGAACCCAAAGGATATTCCCAACGGCGTATTGAGCCAGCTAGGCAATAAAATCCAACATGCCCTTCACGCCTACACGCCTTCAGAGCAGAAGGCGGCAAAAGCATGTGCACAGTCCTTCCGTGAAAATCCTGCATTTGATACCTATGACACCCTGCTGCAGCTCGGTATCGGAGAAGCGCTGGTGTCCGTTCTGGACGAAAGCGGTATTCCTACCATGGTAGAGAAGTGTACCATTCTTCCTCCGCAAAGCCTGATGAGCACCATAGACGGCAAAGAGCGGGAAAGGCAGATTCAAAACCACCTGTTGTATGTCCGTTATTCCCAGACAGAGGACAGGGATTCCGCCTATGAATTTCTACAGCGCAAATTTCTCGCCGACGCAGAAAATGAACGGGCGGCAAAAGAAGCCGCCGCCATCCAGAAGCAGCGTTTAAGAGAAGAAGCCGCCGCCAAAAAGGAAGCTGAAAAGAGAGAAGCCGCCAAAAACAAACAGATAAAATCTGCTGCCAAGAGCGTTGCAAGCAGCGCTGCCGGTACCATAGGACGAGAACTCGGCAACACCTTGGGCTCCTCCATCGGCGGCAAATTCGGCAAAAAACTGGGAGGCAACGTAGGAGCCTCCCTTGGACGCGGTATTTTGAGCACTTTATTCAAGAAATAATATATTCTGTCAGGGCTGTCGCGCCAAGAAAAATATTCTTGTATATGCAATCTTAGCGACAGCCCTCCTTTTGTGAAAACCCTCTGAAAATTTACTGCTTTGCCTTTCCGTAAATCTCCCCGCTTTCAATCAGCGCAATCATAAGCTGCACAATCTCCGTATTGAGCTGCGTTCCCGCAATTCTCTTAAGCTCTGCAAGAATATCCTCCATTTTCATCCGCTGACGGTATGGTCTGGTGGAATTCATGGTGTCAAACGTATCCGCCACCGCAATAATCTGTGCAATTTTGGGAATCTCTTCTTCCTTTTTGCCAAAAGGATATCCCTGTCCGTCCATCCGCTCATGATGGTAACCGGCGCCTAATGACAATTCCGGCGAAATTTCAATTTTTTTCAAAATATCATAACCATTTTGCGCATGCTGCTTCATCACTGCATACTCTTCTTCCGTCAGTTCTTCCGGTTTATTTAAAATTTCATCGGGTATCGTAATTTTTCCAATATCATGCAGCAAGGCAATATCATAAATATTAGAAACCTCATTTTTGTCATAGCCCATTTTTTCCGCAAGCATCGCCGCATACCTTGCCACCCGAAAAGAATGTCCCTTTGTATATTTATCCTTTAAGTCGATGCAGGTAGCAAATGCCTGAATCATCTGGTTGATGAAAATTTTGTTTTCTTTCTGCTTCTTTACCAGTTTTCCGGTTTTGTTGCGGGTATAAACAACAGCAATCACCGAAATCAAGAGCGCCGCCGCCAAGACAAGCAGAATCCAAAACAATCCGCTCTCATAAATCCGCTTCTCCTTGATAAGCGTCACAGAGATAGTATTTACTTCTCTGCCCGTCATGGTGTCAATAACCGAAAAATGGAATATGTACTTTCCGCCGCTCAGATTGGTATAGCTGACCGGCTGCAGCTCCTGCCGGGACACCGATGCCGGCTCCTTGTCAAAGCCCTCCAGATAATAGTTAAGCCGCGGATTCTGCAGAGAATAGGTAAAGGCATATGCATGTATGGTAAGCCTGCGGCAGTCAGCAGGAATCCGCAATATCTCTCCATCCCGCAAGGACATTAGCTCACCGTCCACTTCCACAAACGGCACTGACAGCTTTATCGCCTCGTCTGCCGCCTGTTTCTCATTGATATTGATACAGCTTACACCTCTTGCACCTGAAATATATAAGTCGCCGTCCTCCGAAAGATAGCTTCTTGAGTTGGCAGTCGCCACACAGGGCAGACCGCAGCTCATATCATAAAATACATATTCCGGTTCCTCATCCTGAAGCATCTGCTCTCCGTTCAGCACATAGATACCGCTGCTTCCCAAAACCCAGATACCGCCGCTCTCATCAAAATACATATCAAAGTTATTGGAATACGGAAAATGAGACAGTGTGTAAATCTGTCCGTCTTTCATATAAGATATAGAATTGCTGGTGATAATCCAGTACAAAGAACGTTTCACATCCTTTTTAATCCGAAGAATTATTTCCGAGCGCAGACCATCCTTCATTCCCAGATTGTGTATTTCACCGCCGTCCACCACATAGATGCCATTGCCGTCGCTGCCCAAATACAACCTGCCGTCATCACCCTCGCAGATTGTCAGGATTTCCGTATTGCTGATTCCGTCTTTCTCATCATAAGTACCTATAACACTTCCATCCTTTATCAGACTGAGCCCACCGTTAGTCGCCACTGCAATCGTGCCGTCCGTCAATTCCGTCACTGTACGGATACGGTCTGATTTCAGTCCCGATTCTTTGTTATAAATCTGATAGGTACCATCGCCATAATAGCAAATTAAACCAAACTCACTGTAACTGCACAACCACAAGTTGCCGGCAGAATCTTCCTTGATGCAGCGAATCCGGATACCTTCTAACAGCTTGGTCAGAACATTTTCCTTCTGCCTGTACTCTGCATCCAAAAGGCGCAGTCCGGAATCCGTCCCGATATACAAATCTCCCTGATACATACAGGTAGTATTTACCACCTCGTTCTTTAGCCCTGCAATTCTGCTGATATCTTGAAAACAATTGCCCACCAGCTTCATGACACCCTGTCTGGAAGAAGCAAACCAGAGATTTCCCTCATAATCCACCATCATTTCATCCACGGAATTATTCATGGGAATATCCTGCAGTTCACTGTACCGTCCGTTTCCGTCCAGCCAGCCAATCCCATTGTCCGCACAAATCCAGATTCTTTCCGATGACTCAGGATAAATGGCATTGATATTGACCTGCGGCGCTGCCAAAAAAGTTTGATAGTCCTTCATTCCGTTCTGCATGTCGCCATATATCACGGTAGACTCTTCCGTGCCAAGATAAACAAATCCTTCTCTTTCCGGCGCAGGGCAGATGCAGGATATGACACCGATTCCGAGCTCCTGTCCACTGTAGAAAGCAGCGACTGCAAGACCCTCCAGATAAAAGAAATCGCCTCCCAGCGTACAGCCGTAAATCCTGCCATCCGCGCCCTGCTTAATCTCACAGATATATTCCGTGTTAATACGGGAATCATCTATCAGATGCAGTTCTCCCTGTGCATCAATATAGACCATGCCCTGTGTCGTCGCAAAAACAATATTGCCTGCACCGTCCTCTGCAATGGACCTGACAGACAGAGAAGGCAGCCCCTCGTCCTTTCCAAAAAAGCTGAACTCTCCTTCTTCATACAGCACAATACCGCTGTCATTCGTTCCCACCCACAATCTGTCTTTCGCATCCACATACAGGCTTACCACACTTGCAATCCCTATCGAGGAATCATAACGGTAAAAGTCATTGCCGTCATAGCGAATCAGTCCACTGTAGCCCCCGACCCAGATAAAACCGTCCTCTGACTGCACAATAGCATTTGCCTCCGATGTGGGAAGCCCATTATTGTTGTTATACAAAACGAAGGAATAGTCCTGTCCCTCCTGTCCTAATACATTTGATTTTGGGGGCGCCGCCTCGCACACAATAGAACAGAAGAAAAATATTGCAAACAGCGGCAAAGTTATACAACTTAGTTTTATCAGATGTCGCATAGTGCCTCCTTGGTTCCGGTTCCTTGTCAGATGCTTCTAATAGCTTCATTATACGTATTTGTTAGGGAAAAATCAATATTTCGTTTTGCCGGCACAACAATTGCAGAAAATATCACAAAAAAGCGCCCGGTCTCTTCGGGCGCTTTCGTTTAAATCCTGATATCCAGCGGTCTGTACAGTGCTTTCAGCTCTTCTTCCTTCCGCAGGCTGATACTGCCGTTTTGCAAAGCATACTCCTCCGGTGGCTGTTCTGCCGGCTCCTCCAGCTTCTGTGTTTCTTCTGCAAGCGCTTCGTCCATTGTTTCGGGTATGGCATCCTGCAGCTCCTCCAGTGTCTGTGACGCTTCGTCCAGAATCTCCTCTAACATGCCGCCGCTGTCTTCTGTTCCCAGCGCTTCCTCCACCATGTCTTCTTTTCTTTCTTCCGGCGTCTTGGGTTCTGTTTTTTCCACGGCATCGGCAATTTTTTTGCCGATTTCCTCCGCTTCATCCAGCACATGAAACATCTGCTCTCTGTTGTATGCCGCCTTTGCCGCCGCAATTTCCTCTTCATAGTTATGAAACATATCCAGTTTTTTGGCAATATCCTCTATACCGTTACACTTCATATTTTTCAGGCTTTCTTTCCGCCCTTCCCAAAAGGAAATCTCCTCATCCGTCTTCTGCCTGCGCTGCATCTTTTCCTGCTCGCTTTTTAAACCCATTCCCGAAAGCAGGGAAAGCTTTCCCATATATAAGGACTTCATTTCATATGCAGCCTTTGTGCCCATACTTTTTCCCAAAACCGAAACATTCATACACAGTCCTCATTTCTTTGCCCCTGCCGCAGGGCTTCAACTTGTCGCTGTCTCTTACAGACTTATATTGTTTAACCCCAGAAGCTGTATCTGCCGGCAGCCGCCGTTTGGCTCAAATTTCCCGCTGCGTTGTAATGATTGGAAACACTGTCCACATTGGCTCCTGCATTGTCTGAGATTCTTCCTGCCAAAAATGCAACTCTCGACAGAAAACCGCCCGATGTGCCAAGCGCTTTTTCAATATCCGCTGCCGGTACCTGTTTCAGTTTATTTCTGTCAAGGCTCATTCTGCCGTCTTTTGATATGGTGATGCCAATCTCCTTTAAAGCCTCGCTGTTTTGCTCCGCTTCTTCCTTCAGGCTGTTGCAGTACAATGTATCCAACGTCCCTGCAACCGCACGCAAGGTTTTTAATGTATCGTTATAGCCGCTCACAAAGTCCGCAATCTTGTCATAAAGCGCTTCTTTTCCTTCCTCTGTGTCTGCTTTCGCAAATACGGAATCCTCTCCCTTCGCAGTCAAGTCCGATGCGCTCGCCGAAAGCTTGTTTGACGCCTTTTCCACCTTTTCATAGTTGCTCTTCTGAATGGCGGAAGTACTCTTTCCTTTGTTTTTATCCAATGCGTTCAGCAGGGTTTTCTCCGAACTCTTCCCATTTCCATTTACATAATTTAACAAAGAATTTCCGTTTATCGGAAGCCCTGCGCGCTGTGCCGAATCGTTTAACATTTTTGTCGTTACTCTCATAAAAATCCTCCTGTCTGCCATAAATATCCGTATACATGTTTTATCGGTCAAAAATCGGGAAACGTTAAAGCAATGTCATGAGCAGACAATAAATTGTAACAAAAAGACGGGCATGGAACACGCCGTCCATTGCCCGTCTCCTGTTTCTTCTTTTCTTCAACTTAACAGCGGAAGCTGAAATTCTGTCCTACCAATCTCTCCGCATCGGTCTGCACCGAATCGCTCATCGCCTCATAGACCGTATCGTCAACCTTTCGCAGCAAATCCTCGATGGAGGAAGCCGTCACCGTCACCAGGTCCTCTTCTGCCTTGGCTTTTTCCGCACGCTTCTCAGCCTGTTTTTCCTCTGCTGCCTTTTTTGCCTGCCTCTTTGCGTCCGCTTTCCTCTGCTCCACCTTCTTTGCCGCGCTTTTTTTGATTCTGTCGCGCTGTGCCGCAAGGGATTTGTCCACTACCGCAAAGAAAGAGGCGTTGCCGCCGTCGTTGACCTGCATACCAAATGCTTTCACCCCGGGCTTGCTGCCAAGCTGTTTCTGAAGCTGAGGCAGCTTCACCGCCGCATTGCTGATAATGCTTTCATACTGCTTACGGAAGTTTTCATCCGAAGCCATCCGCTCAACCTTTTCCTCGTCGATTAGCACCACAAGCCTGTGCGGGTTTGCAAAGCTGCCCGCCTGCGCCTTAGCCACCGCCTTCATATCCTTGCTGACTAACACAAAATCCATGTTGGAGTATTTTTTCTTCAACTCGTCATAGTACTTCTGCGCCTTTTCGCTCAGCTCTGGATTCCCTATGGTTCTTCCATAATTGGCAGGTTTTTTCTGCGCACCGGATGCCTGATACACTTCGCCTGTCTGCACATTGTTTTCAATCTGCGCCATCGTTCCCATATTGTTTCCTCCTTGATTTTTATTCCGTAAAATCCTTTTCACGTATATTGGTTATATCGGCAGAAAAGCAAGATTGCATTATATCAACGCCTTATACCGCTTCATTCCTGTTACGCTTGTCCTCCTATTCCTTCATACCCAGCTTCTCCGCAAAATCTGACATTGCTGTCGAAATTTTAAGCTGCTGCGGGCATACCGCCTCGCAGCTTTTACAGCCAATGCAGGCAGAGGGTAGTTGTTCCTTGGGAACCGACTGCAATGCCATGGGCGCAATAAAGCCTCCCCCGGTAAAGCAATGTTCATTGTAAAGAGCAATCAGCTCAGGAATATGCAGCCCCTTCGGACAGTGGCTTACGCAGTAATGACATGAGGTGCAGGGCAGGCTGTCCTTTTTTACCATCTCCTCTGCAATGTCCAATAATACTTTCATTTCCGTCTCGTTTAAAGGTTTTTCAGCCTCATAGGTACAAATATTGTCAAGAAGCTGCTCCATGCTTGACATACCGGAAAGCACCATTGTAACCTCCGGTATCGTCTGTAAAAAACGAAACGCCCATGCCGGTACTTTTTCATCGGGTCGAAGTGCTGAAAGCTTCGCCGCGTCAGTCTCTGAAAGAGCCGCAAGCCGTCCGCCACGCAGCGGCTCCATGACCCACACCGGAATCCCATACTCCTTTAAAAGCGCCACCTTTTCCTTTGCATCCTGAAAGCTCCAGTCCAGCCAGTTGAGCTGAATCTGGCAAAACTCCATATGTTCACCGTACGCTTCCAGAAAACGCTTCATAATATCATAGCTTCCATGCGCCGAAAAGCCAAGATGCCTGATGCGTCCATTTTCCTTCTGTTTCATTAAATAGGAAAATATTCCATATTTCTCGTCCAGATATGCGTCAATATTCATTTCGCATACGTTATGGAACAGATAAAAATCAAAATATTCCACACGGCATTTTTCAAGCTGCCGCTCAAAAATCTCCTCTACCTTCCCCATATTGGAAAGGTCGTAGCCCGGAAATTTTGTCGCCAGATAATAGTCCTCCCGCGGATAGGCACTTAAGATTTTTCCTAAGACCAGCTCCGAATTGCCATCATGATAGCCCCATGCCGTATCATAATAATTGATACCCTTCTCCATTGCACAGGCAACCATCTCCTCCGCCTTTTTCTCATCAATTCTGGCATCGTCACCATCCACTACCGGCAGGCGCATAGCGCCCAGCCCAAGCGCAGAAAGCTTTAAATCCTGATAATCCTTGTAGAGCATACCGTTTCCTCCTTTTTCAACGAGTTCCATCCCGCTTTTTCAAATGTTTTCAGCCTTCTATATTGCCACTTCCGCCGACAGACACTTTTTCTTTGACCTTTTTATGAAAATGTACCAGCCCCGTCTTGTTTAATACCAGCATCAGCGCCGGAATAAAAACAAGCTGCAACACAATCCCGGGAATTGCATTTAAAAAAGCGCCTGCCATAAACATTTTCCACGAAAAAGCATTTCCCATCATGCCAAGCATCGCCACCCTGACCACGCCCCAGACAATCCGCCCGCCTATCATGGCAATAATCAGCGAGCGGTACAGAGATACAATACATTTCCACCGCGAACGGTTATATAAAAAGCCAACGATTGCGCCATAAGAGGCAAGCTCAAAAGCCATTGCAATCCCATTGGGCATAGGCGGCATTGCAAACAGTACATAGCGCAGAAAAGGCAGAATAAATCCTATGACGCCTCCATACTGCCAGCCGCAGATGAGACCGCATACAAGCACGGGGAGATGCATAGGCAGAAGCATATTGCCTATCTGTGGAATCTGCCCTGTGAAAAAGGGCAGTACAATACCCACCGCCAGCAGCATAGCAGAAAGAACCAATTTCTTTACCTGTGTTTTTACATTTGTCTGTTCCATTTCTCCATCCTTTCCTTCATACCGTCTATTGGGCTTTTGACACCTGAATCCTAATACCGTCTATTAAAATTGGGTAGTATCAATGATAAGACTGCTTCCCCTTTCTATGGCATAGCGCGCAAAATACGCTTCCTCCAGCGGAATCCACCGTGTTGCAAAAGCATCATAGCGGTTTCCCTCCCGTGCCCGCAGCCTCTTTTCCTGTTCTGTTTGCGAACAAGTAAAAAACAGCCTCAGAGCGTACTGTCCGGCAAGAAGCGGGTGTCCGGAATAGCTGCCCTCCACCACTACCAGCGGTTTTTCTTTCAGCTCTTTGGACTCTTTATACTTCCCCTCTTTGCAGGAATAGGGACAATAGAGCGCCCGACGGCACTCCTTAATCGGACGCAGCACCTCTGCAAGAAGCCTCTCGAAATCCATATTGCCGCCGGAAATTTTTTCCCAGCCCGCAGGACGCATTTCCATTGGCAGATAAAAATCATCCATATGAATGACATTGGAGGAAAATCTGTCCGCAAGCTGTTTTGCAAAATAGGTCTTGCCGCTTCCGCACCGTCCGTCCACCCCTATCATAACAGGTGTTTTTATATTAATTTCTTCCCTCTTGCGCAACAGCGCCTCAATACGGGCAAATGCCGGTGCATACACTGTATTTTCTTTATCCGTAATCAAACGTCTCTCCTCTTAAACCTACGACAACTTTCAGCCAAGGAATCCTTATTTCTCATTTTAATACTTAAAGCAAACTTTAAGTCAAGCTTTTTTTCCCGCGGATTTCTTTGTTTTTGATACGCATCGTTTTAGTTACCGTTTTCCCCTGCATTCATATAATAATTGTAACAGACAAAACAAATATAAGGAGAAATCTATCCTATGGCTATCGGCTATTTAAGCATACAGGCGCGGACAGCCCATGAAGCCGTGCCGTTAAGCGGCGTAAGAATTCAGATTCTGGACGACGTGGGAAATACTGTCTATGCGCTGACAACAGATGAAAACGGGGAAACAGAAGCAATGCCGTTGGAGACTGTGGATAAACGCTTTTCTTTAAATCAGTACTACTCAGGAACACCCTATGTCAACTACAGCGTGCTCGCACAGGCAGCGGGTTTCAACTCCGCCCTGATTTCCGATATTCCTATCTTTGACGGTGAAACGGCAGTATTGCCGATTGCGCTTGTTCCCATGCAGGAAATGCAGCGCAGCGCATCCCGCACGGAAATCAATATAGGCGAGCCCGCCGTCGCCATGCAGGAGCAGCGCAATCAGGAAGGCTCTGTCGCCGCTCCCTACGTACTGCGTCAGGTCGTAATACCAAACCCTATCACAGTACACTTAGGCGCGCCAAGCGCATCCGCCGCCAACGTACAGGTTTCTTTTCCCGACTATGTCAAAAACGTGGCAAGCAGTGAAATTTACCCTACTTGGCCCGAAGCCGCCCTGACTGCCAATATCTATGCCATCATTACCTTTGCGCTTAACCGCGTTTACACAGAATGGTACAGAAGCCGCGGCTACAGCTTCGATATTACCAACAGCCCCGCCTACGACCAGTATTTTGTGTACGGAAGACCGATTTACGAGTCTATCGCCAGAATTGTGGACCGGATTTTCAATGAATATGTCCGCAGACAGGGACAGAATGCACCGTATTTTACCTCCTTCTGCAACGGCACCACTGTTTCCTGTCAGGGTATGTCACAATGGGGAACCGTCACACTGGCAAACAGAGGGCTGGCGCCGTTGGAAATTCTCCGCTCCTATTATCCAAACGACATCGAAATTGCAGAAACCAACATTATAACAGGTGTTATTTCGTCTTACCCGGGAACACCGCTAAAGGTAGGAAGCAGCGGGCTTGACGTGCAGACCATTCAAACCTACCTGAACAGAATCCGACGCAATTATCCCGCCATTCCTGCTATCACTGACGAAGCGGGAACCTTCGGCGACAGTACCAAAAACGCCGTGACACGCTTCCAAAGTATTTTTGGTCTCAGTCCCGACGGCATTGTAGGCAAATCCACATGGTATAAGCTTTCAAGCCTCTACACTGCCGTGACAAGGCTTTCCGAATTGGACAGTGAAGGAAATACGCTCGGCATCGGAACCGTTCCTCCCTCCTCCGTACTGCGGCAGGGCTCCAGAGGACCGGATGTGATTACGCTGCAGTACCTTTTGAACGTTATCGCCGAATACTATCCCGGAATTCCTGCACCAACGCAGGACGGTATTTTCGGCAGCGGGACGCAGCAGTCAGTTGTCGCTTTCCAGCGCGCCATGCAGCTTACACCTGACGGCATGGTCGGACCGCTCACCTGGCGCACTCTGTATGAGGTATATCAAGGCATTGAACAAAATGTCCCTTCCATCAAGCCGGAAACCGGCTCATTTGAATATACTGTTCAGTCAGGCGACAGCCTGTGGTTAATCGCAAACCGGTACAATACCACGGTAGACGCCATCAAGCGCTTAAACGGGCTGACAAGCGACCTGCTAAACATCGGGCAAGTGCTGAAAATTCCTTCCGGTCAGAGCACACCCTATATAGAGCATACCGTGCGTCCCGGAGATACCCTCTGGATACTTGCCAGACGGTATGAAACCACCGTTGATGCCATCAAACGACTAAACGGGCTGACAAGCGACTTACTGAACATCGGGCAGGTGCTGCGGATTCCCAAAAGCTGAAAACCGGAATTTTCGCCCCTGCAGATGAAAATCGGTCCGACAGGTTTTATCATAGAAAAGGTCTGCAGCCGTCTTGTAGAGACCGGCTGCAGACCTTTTTCAACACACATTGTTTATTTATCGGAGCTCGCCGCCCTTTCCACAAACTGCAAAAATTCCTCTTTGGGCAAAGGCTTTGAAAAATAATAGCCTTGAATGTATTCGATTCCCAGCGCAACTATCGCGTCCTTCTGCTCCTTCGTTTCTACGCCCTCCGACACGATTTCCAGCTCCATATCATGTATCATGTGCATGGAAGCCTCCATCACAAATTTCGCCTTTTGGTTTGCAAAATAAGCCTGACACATATCCCGGTCAAATTTGACAACGGATACCGGCATATCCACAATATAATTCAGATTGCTCTCTCCATTTCCAAAATCGTCAAGGGAAAACCGGACGCCGTAATCTATCAGTGCCTTCATATTCTCCAACAGATTGTGCCGCAGCCGTATGGAAGCAGACTCCGTGATTTCCAGATTGACACAGGACGGGTCCAGCCCGTATTTTTCCATAATACGAATATATGACTGTGCAAGCTTCGGGTCCTCGCACTGCCTGACGGAAAGATTGACCTCTATGTACTCGATTCCGTAATGCTCCCGCAGGTGATGCTCTTTGATAAACGCACAGGTTTTTTCAAACACAGCCTCCCCTATCTGGGAAATCAGCCCGTTTTTCTCCGCAATGGGAATAAAACTGCCGGGCGGCACAATGCTTCCATCCCTGCCCCTGATACGCGCCAGCGCTTCCGCAGATACAAATTTGTCCCGCTTTGTGGAATAAATCGGCTGGTAAAACACCTCAATTCTGTCCTCTGCAAGAGCCGAACGAATCAAGGCTTCTATCTTTTCCCGCTCCTTGTACTGCTCAATTTTCTCCTCGTCCAAAAAGATACAGTTTCCCTTCTGCACCTTTCGTCTTTCGGCTCTGGAATGGCGCAGAAGCCGAAAAACCTCCTCCACATTCCGCAGCATTAGGGAATTGGGCAGCATAACATAGCAGGGCTGCACCTTTGACGGCACGCTCTCTATATATGCTGCGACTTCCTGAAATACTTCCTGTAAACGTTCCTCACTGCTAGTAAAAAATATCAGCTCCCGCTCTAATGTTTTAAATACCTTTATATCCTTCGCTTTTTCCGCATGGCGCACAAGCCCTCTCAAGAGTATATCCGTCTGCTCCGCGCTGTCACCGTCCTCGCCGGTATTGTTATCATTTAATGCAAGTAACAACGCAGAAAAAGCCTCCTGTTTTCCATAAAGCTGTTTCGCATATTCCCCCAGCGCATGCGCATTGTAGGCGCCGGTTTCTTTGTCGAGGTTCGCTTCCGGATTCTCCAGCTCAAAAAATAAAATCACCACACCCAGTACGGAGGCAAATCCCACCAGCAACAGCCTTGCATTTAAAAACTGTGTCAGAGCCGCAATAATCCAGATAACCATCCATATCAAAATGGCACGCCTTCTCTTGAGGTTCATGTTCTTTCCCTTTATGCCGACCTTGTACACCGTCGCCAGCACAAAAAGAAGCGCAAACACATAAGTTGCGTTGCAGCTTGCTCCATAAGTATAAACAATTCCTTCTTCATGATAATAGGAAATAGGCAGTATATAAATCAGAACGGTGCCTGCCAGAACGATTATCGTATATATACGGTTTTTCTTTCTCCATTCCTGCCGTACACCGTTAAAATCCGTGCTGGAATAAATCAAACCGAAATATCCCACCCAGACCAAAGACACAATATATGTTTTGCAGACAGCCGCCAGCAGCAGCGCCGGCATTGCCTCTTGAAAAGAAATCGCCACAACAGAGGCGATGTCCATAACAAGACAAAAGGACGTCACCCCCATCGTGATTAAAAACAGCTTTTTTGATTCCAGTCCCAACGGTTTCTTTCTCAGGGAAAAATACCATATCAATAACAAAACTGCAATACCGCAGCATTGCACCTCTATATTCATTTCCGCTCCCCCTCTCCCCAGACGCGGCGTTTTATCCCTGCTTTTCGTTATATTTCATTATAGCACACTTTTATAGATTCGTCTCTGTTTTCAATGGTATTTTTCCAAACTGTTTCTATCCGGCACGTACCTCCCTTCATAAGTGCCGATAATCAGCTTTTCTTAACCAGCCTCGCACCATAATGCGCAACAAAAATGCAAAGTCCCATCAACGCAAGATAATCCAAAAAGAAGAGCAGCTTTGATTCCCCATAATCCAAAAAAACAAATTCACTGCGTAAAAACATATAAGTAAGAAAATTTCTTTTAAAAAAGACATAGCTTCCATAAATTGCAATCAGCAAGCTTATGATAAAACCCGCCGTCCGATATTTACACTGCCATACATTCTTTTTTACAGTCAAACGCAAAACCATTCCCCAGTGCATACCAAGGTGCAGGCTCATCAGCAAATACCCCCAATACGAACCTAAGATATGCAGCCGCCTTGCCGGAGCCATTCCTCCCCGTATCGGCAGAAACGTGAATACATGCCTTGACATGGTAATCCCACTGTACAACAGCGCAAGCATTGCCGCAAGCGTCAGGATGTTAATCACACATTGCAAGATGCGAAACGGCATATACCTTCCCCGAAACAAATTTTTATACCAGCTTAGGTTACATACTTGATGGAAGATAAACAATACAAGCATCCCTGCCCCAATCCATTCATGGGCTGTCTCACCCCAGAACTGATAGCCCATCAGGAAAAACAGCGCGATTGTCATCAGAACATCCAGCGTCCACTTTATTTTTGGCTTTGTTTTCATCATACCACCTTACTCCAATGAAAATGTAACCGTTACATCCCCATCTCCAAACGCATCCAGAAGTTCCTCTCCCGTCACGTCTTCAATCTTCCCTATTCTTGTGAAATTCCATGAATTTGTACCATAATAAATCACAAGGGAATTGCCTTGATACAGAATGATGTCGCCCGCCTCTGTCGTAGTTTGTTCATCGTTTCTCGGCAAGTCCGTTCCGATAGTGCCAACCTTTTCCATGCCTGCATAATCGCTCATGGAAATCGTTAACGGTTTCTCCGTAAGAAGTTCCTTTAATGCCTCTGCAGATGAGTTATCTGCAAGCAATGCCGTAAAGGCTGTGTCTCCTGCCGTAATTTTCATGGTATTACTCTCCATATGCTTTGTCCCTGCATTGCCATCGATATTTCTTTCTTCCGCTATACTGCTCAGCCAGTCGCTTACCGCATCGCCGGGATTCGAAGCGGACGAGCTGCCAATATGAAGCCCATCGAGAACATTTGCATCCGGCTCCAATTCTTTGATGCTGCTCACCGTATTGGACAGCCCGCTCCCTCCGCTGGTACAGAAAGGCGCAACAGTTTTGCCGGAAAGGTCATAGCTGTCAAAAAAAGTATACATAATCATCGGCATATCGCCCCACCAGTTAGGATACCCCACATAAATAACGTCATACTGCGCAATATCTTCTATGCTTCCCGAGATTGCCGGACGCGCGCCGCTTTCCTTTTCCTGCGCCGCAATGTCTAAAAGCGCATCGTAATCTTCTATATAAGCTTCATTCGGCACAATTTCAAAGACATCTGCCCCTGTCTGATTTGCGATGACATTTGCAACCTGTTTTGTATTTCCCGACCACGAAAAATAGACCACCAAAGAAGTATGACCGCTTTCCCGTTCCGGCACCCCTGCTTCATTTGCTTCCGTCTCCGGCGCCCCTTCCGAAACCGGCTTTCCTTCTCCTTCCATCTCCTGTCCTGCCGTATTTTCGTTTGCCGTAACGTCCTCGTCTCTGTATTCCTCTTCCTTCGCCTTACAGCCTGTCAGCAGAAGCACCCATACACATACCATCATTACCGACAATCTTTTCTTCATTTTCAGCCTCCTTATTCTGATACTTGTCTAAAAATCCCGTTTCCATTTCTCTTATTCAACGTTGCAATCTGCAATTCTCTTAGGTCCGTATACTCCTTCTCCAAAATAAAGCGCATATCCGTTTTTGCTCTGCTTTCTGCTTGTTATCGTTACCTTTATCAATACCGCTTTTAGTCTAGCACATGTATTTTTCTTTTGACAAATGCTTATACCATATACGTCTCCATGCTTGACGGTTATATTTTTTCTTATTATCATAGTTTATATAAACAAACCGAAAGAGGAGGCATTTTATGGAGTTACGCGTATTGCAATACTTTCTCGCCGTCACAAGAGAACAGAGCATCTCCGGCGCTGCCGAGGCTCTCCACCTTTCCCAGCCCACCCTTTCCAGACAGCTAAAAGATTTGGAGGACGAGCTTGGAAAGCAGCTTTTTATCAGAGGAAGCCGCAGGATTACCTTGACTGAAGAAGGCATGATACTCCGCAAAAGAGCGGAAGAAGTGGTAGAACTGATTCAAAAAGCAGAGCAGGAAATCTCTGTCTCAGACGACGCCATTGCCGGAAACGTCTACATTGGCTGCGGAGAAAGTGACGCCATACGCTATATTGCAAGAGCTGCCCGCAAACTGCAAAACACCTACCCGGATATCCACTGTCATATTTCCAGCGGCGATTCCACCAATATTTTAGAAAGCCTTGACAAAGGACTGATTGACTTTGGCATGATTTTTGGCACCGTTGACACATCCAAATATGAATATTGCAGTTTTCCCGTCACCGATACCTATGGCATCCTAATGCGCAAGGACAGTCCGCTTGCGCAAAAGGATGCCATATGCCCCGCCGACTTATGGGATAAACCGCTTATCTGCAACCGCAACACCAAGGACGGGGACTCCCTAACTACCTGGCTGCAAAAAAGCCTGTCAGAGCTCAATCTGGTATCCACCTACACTCTGCTGTTCAACGCTTCTCTTATGGTGGATGAGGGACTTGGCTATGCCCTTGCTCTGGACAAAATTATCCACGTGAATCAAGAAAGCAGCCTTTGCTTTCGCCCCCTCTATCCGCCCTTACACGTCCCCATGAGCCTGCTTTGGAAAAAGTATCAGTTTTTCCCAAAAGCAGCGACCAAATTTCTGGAGGCATTTAACGAAGTCGTCTGAAACAGGGCGTATTTCTCCCTGTGCAGGTAGATACTGAAAAGAAGCCCCGCTGCCTCTGCAGCCAAAAATGCCAGCCAAACTACTGTAAGCCGTCCCGTCCCGTCCTCCCTAAAATCATGAGAAGTGGAAGCGGAAACACCACCTGCCGCGTCACTGTAAGAACCATGCTTGCCACACCCTTTCCCAAAGCCTGCAGCACCGCGCCAAGCACAAATCCATACACGCTAAGCAGCATTGCCAGCGCCAAAATCCGAAGCGCCGGCGTGCCGATGGCAAGCATATTTTCCGAGGCATGAAACAGGCGCAGCACCGTCTGCGGCGCTATTTCCAGTGCCAACACCCCTGCGCCCAGAAACACAAGAGAATCTATCAGCGCCCACCTAAATGCCTCTTTCTGTCTCTCCGGCTTTCCGGCTCCCGCATTGTATGCGACAATCGGAATCAGCGCCAGATTGATGCCATGCGGCACCACCAGAAACATATTCTGCACCTTGACACAGATTCCATATACCGCAACCGCCGTAGAAGAAAAGCCAATCAAAACAAGGTTTACCAGCATACCCGCAACAGAAACCATTCCCTGCATAAGCGTAGTCGGCACACCGACCCGCAAAATTTGCAGGACTGCTTCTTTCTCCGGACTGATTGTGCATTGAATTGGAATTTCCTGATTCTGCAGCAGATTGATTGCCACGGAAACCACCGCTCCTAATATCTGTCCCGCCACAGTAGCATAAGCTGCCCCTGCAATGCCCAGCGCCGGAAAACCCAGATACCCGAAGATAAGAATCGGGTCCAAAATCAGGTTTACAACGGATGCCGTCGCCAGAGAAACCATAAAGCAGCCCGTCCTGCCCGCCGCAATCAAAAATCGGTCAAATACCCACTGTATCATACAGCCAAAGGAAAACACCATGCAGATGGTAAGATACTCCTCTCCGTACCGCAGAATTTCCAAGTCATTTGTCTGCCATGCAAAAAACGGTTTCAACAAAAAAATCTGCATCAGCAGAATAAACAGGTAGGAGCAGCCAGCCAAAAAAATACCTGCGGCTGCCGCTTTTTGAATAGCCGTCCGATTCTTTTCCCCCAGCGCGCGGGAAATAACCGCATTCAGCCCCGCCGCCATTCCCGCTCCCAGCGCCGCCATCAAAATTTGCACCGGTGCCGCCAGAGACAGCGCCGACAGAGCTTTTTTATTGAGCTGAGCTACAAAAATGCTGTCCACGACATTATAAAGGTTGTTAACCAGCGCTGCCAATATACTTGGCACAGACAGCTTAAGAAGCAGCCGCGCCACAGGCTCCGTCCCCATTTTTGCTGAATTTTCCGTTGTCCTTCTATCTATTTTTTCCATGCGATGCCTCCTTCTCCCCACACATCTCATACCGTATTCCTGCCTGTATATGACAAGATTTCCTGCATCCGGCTTTCTTTTTTTCTGGCTTTATTCTATCATTCCTCTTTCAAATTAACAAATACCTATATTTCATTCTTTATTATGCTTTTTGAGCATGGTTTTGGGTATGAAAATCCATGGGCAACCTGCAAAAAACCCGCAAGACCAAAAAGCCCTGCGGGTTCTTTGTGCAATACAATTTTTCTTTACAATTCCCATATGTCGCGGGATGCTTTTTCCTCCTTCAGCTTTGCGTTTGTCTCCTCCACCTTCATTCTGGAGAGTATCAGCATAATCATGATGTCTATCACCAGAGGCAGCCATAAATACATCACATGGAGCATATTGATGCAGGAAGCCGGCTGCACATCCAGCTTGCCGCTAAAACCGCTAAACTCCAACAGCCATCCGGCAATCGCCGTTCCCAGACCTCCGCCAAGCTTCACGCCAAGAGAGGTACAAGAATACATGGTTCCGTCCACTCTTTTCCCCTTTGTCAGAAAGGTATACTCAGAGCAGGAGGCAATGACTGCATTCATATCTCCCTGCCACGGTCCCTGTCCAAGTGCGGCAAGCGCTGTAAACGCAAGCATCATGGGGATACTCCCCACATATCCCGCCACCACTACAAGCGCCCTGCCTGCCACGGCAATAATATAGCCTCCCAAATTTAATTTATACATTCCCTTCCATCTGCCCACAAGCGTCGGCGTGAAAACCAGCGCGACAATCAGGGGAATATTGACCGCCCAGGAAAATACGCCGTACAGATTTTCATTTTTTAGCACATAAGTCATATAATAAATGCCGACATTAATCATTGCCCCGTATAGCTGCTGTAAAATATAGACTCCGCAAATCATCAGGTAAAATTTGTTGGACAAAAGAAGCCTGAACGCTTCCAGCAGCCCGTATTTCTCTTCTTCCTGCTTTTTCTCCCCGCCCGCATTCAGTTCTTCTTCGGGAAGCTCCTTGACGGAAAGCCCTGAAATGGTATTGATGAAAAGCCCGATAAGCGCATAGACAATCGCCACCGTCCGCCAAGCCCCGGCTCCGCCGCCGCATTGGGCAACAAAGCCGATTGTGACCGACTGAATCAGCAGGCTCGTGGAAAATGCAAAGATAAACCGGTACGAACCCATCTGCACCCGCTCTTTGCTGTTCTTTGTCACAAGGGAAGTAAGCGCAGAATAAGCAATGTTGTTTGCCGTATAAAAAACACCGTTCAGCAAAGTATAGGCGATGAAAAACCATGCATACTGCGCCGTTTCCCCCCAGTCCGCAGGTATGGCAAAGATTGCCGCCAGCGTCACCGCACAGCCAATATAACCATAAAGCATCCATGGTCTCGCCTTGCCAAGCCTGCTGCGGGTCTTGTCAATCAGTGAGCCAAAGAAGATATCCGTAAATCCGTCGAACAGTTTTGACGCCGCAATCAGCGTCCCCACAATTCCTGCGGAAAGACCGATTGTATTTGTCAGATAAATCATGACAAAGGAAGATAAAAACGCGTACACCACATTGCCTGCAATGTCTCCCGAGCCATACCCTACTTTGTTGTACCACTTTAAATAAGTCCTTTCCTCCATAAAATACCTCCTCCTTTAAATGTTGTTTTCACGTACCCGCCGGCTATTTTTTACCCCTTCACAAATGGTATTAACCGAAACCGGAAGCAAAACTGTTCTTCGTCAAACCGGTACTTCTCAAGCAGCTTTGGTCCGCAACTGTTTGAGCCAATTCCATTCTGCGCATAGTCAAGGCACAGCACGGTGCTTCCTGACGCCTCCAATTCAAAATTATGCGCTTTTTTCTCCAGCTCCTCCTGTGTATAAACCGAAGCGTTGAAGGAAAACTTCTGCTCTGATACCGCCGCCAGCCCAAACTGCCCATTGCAGGCTTCCACATAGTCGCAGTCAAAATGACTTCCGTTTTCCTGCGGGCGAATGTAATCCTCATGCAGCTCGTCTATCCTGTCGCGGTACAATCCGTGGCTTGCCGCCCTGTGTTTATCACAATAGCTTTCCATCGGTCCATAGCCGTAATAAGAAATGTTTTCCAGCCTGCCGTCAAGAAAAAGACGCACGCCAAATCTGGGCAGTTCCGGAAACTCCTTATTTTTACATACCTCCAGTGTGCAATAAATCCCCCCGCCATTATCCACCGTAAAGACAGCCCTGATGTCCATCATGCGTTGCACCGATGCTGCCGAAACGGATATATGACTCCGAATTACCACCCTGTCCTTAAACCGTTCCACCACCGTGTCGTAGGCTCGTGCATAAGCCTCCTTGTAACATGCCTTCTCCCACGCAGGCTTTACATACATATCGTTATCCGTGGGCGCCCGCCAGAGGTTTAGTTTCATGGGCGCATCCAGATATTCCCTGCCCGCATACCGCATACTTTGAAACAGTCCGCTTTTTCTGCTGTACACATAGGTAAAGCCGCTCCCCTTTAAAATCACCCCGCCGTCTGTCTCCGCCACTTCCACCGGCGTATCCGCATCCGTCTGCTGCTGCAGCCACTTCACGGCGGTCTGATTCCTTCCGTCCTCATTTGCAAGCAGAATTTCGTCAAATCCCAATATATGCCCGGCAGGAACCAACGGTATCCCCTGAAGGAGCACATAAGTAATCTTTAAGTAAACCCTGCCTGCCTTCGGAACTGTTACCTCCAGTTTTACATCCGCCTCCCCGTGCGGCGCTATGGAAACTGCCGGAACCGTCCCCGACTGTATAAGAACGCCGTCGCAGGTTACTGTATAATGAATTTCTGCATAATCCTTCAAATCCGTAAAATCCAGATAATTATGAAGCCTCAATTTGCCCGTCGCTACATCATAGGAAACTACCCTTGCCGGGCGATATACATTTTTATACTCCAAAAGTCCCGTGTGCGGTGTGCGATTCGGATAGACAAGCCCATCCACACAAAAATTCCCGTCATGCACGACTTCGTTAAAGTCTCCCCCATAAAAGTATTTGACTTTTCCGTTTTCCGCACGCCCCATATCAATCGCGTGGTCGCACCACTCCCAGACAAAGCCGCCGCACAGAATGTCATATTTTTGTATCATCTGAAAGTAGTCTTCCAGGTCCCCCGGTCCGTTTCCCATAGAATGACAGTATTCCACCAAAAGAAACGGTTTTTCTGCATTTCTTTCCAGATACGCTTCTATCTCTTCAAGAGAAGGATACATTCTACTGTACAAATCCAGATTTGTATAATGATACACCTTGTCGTAATTGCGGTATCTTGCGCTCTCATACTGGGTAATCCGACTTGCATCAAACGCTTTCGTCCACTGCAGTGCTTTTTCAAAATTACAGCCATATGCGCTTTCATTTCCCATGGACCACATTATAATGCAGGGACGGTTTTTGTCCCGCTCCACCATGCGCTGCACGCGGTCTAAGATGGCGCCCTCCCATTGCCGGTTATCCGCAATCATTTCATTCCAGCGCTTCAGACGGTTATCATCCGTATCCTCTTTGTAATACAGCATAAACGGACCATGTGCCTCGATATCCGCCTCGTCAATTACCATGAAACCATACTTGTCGCACAACTGATAAAAATACGGTGCATTGGGATAGTGGCTGGAGCGGATGGCATTGAAATTATGCTGCTTCATCATGGCAAGGTCTTTTTGTATCTGCTCTATACCGACAGCAGAGCCGGTGACCGGGTCACAGTCATGGCGGTTTACGCCGTGCAGCTTTATGTTCTGCCCATTGAAATAAAACACACCATTCTTGATTTTCATGCTCCTGAAACCAATATAATCTGTAATCACCTCTTGCGCCGTTTCCATGACAAGTGTATACAGGCTGGGAGCTTCCGCACTCCACAAGTCGGGCTTTGCTATCTGCAGAAAGAGGCTGCCTGCCCTTCCCTTGCCCGAAGCCACCATCCGGTTCATGCCGTCGTAGACGGACACCTTTGTGTCAACCGCGGCGTCCCCGTAAAAGATATCCAGCTTTATCTCCCCGCTTCCGCCCTCCGCAGATGCCGTGATGCGGTAATCCCAGATAAACTGTGCGGGACGTTTCAGCAAATACACGTCCCGAAAGATTCCGCTCATGCGAAACTTATCCTGGTCTTCCAGATAACTACCGTCGCACCATTTCAGAACCAGCACCGCTATTTTGTTTTTTCCCTCCTGCAATGCCTGCGTTACCTCAAACTCGCTTGTGGCATGGGATACCTGACTGTATCCCACATAAGAGCCATTGAGCCATAGGTAAAAGCAGGAATCTACTCCTTCAAAATTCAAATATGCCTTTGGCGCCTGCGTGTCCGTCCGATAGTCAAACTCATAGATATACGCGCCGCAGGGAACATCCTGCGGAACATAGGGCGGGTCAAAAGGAAACGGATACCTGATGTTTGTATACTGATGAGAGTCATAGCCTGCCGCCTGCCAGACCCCGGGGACAGTTATCTCATCAAAACCGGCAGTATCATACGCGGTCTCATAAAACGCCTCCGTCACATCATAGATACTTGCAAAATACCGAAATTTCCAGCTCCCGTTTAAAAACTGCAGACGGTCCGATTCCTCTCTGTGCTCTGTCAGATTATCCATTCTCTTTGATGCCGGAATATAATACGCCCTCGCCGGCATGGTTCCTTCGTGCAAAACGCCAAGGTTCTCATAGTATCTCGGTACTATCATTCTGTGCCCTCCTTTAAACATACACTTTTTTGCTTTGCCATTTTTGCGCCCTATTCATTTTTTTACTATCATTTTTCTTTTCCGCTCTTATTTTCTGATTTAATTGTATGGTTTCCGTTAAACAAAGTCCATAAATACAATTAGACAAAACATGCACAAAATGATACAATATGTTTATTAAGATTAGGGCGTCAAAAGCCCTGCCGAAAAATGTTGGTTGTCAGTCTGCCCAAATGTATTGGTGCAAACGACTTTTGCACCATGGAAATGAGACTCAAAAATCGTGGAAGCCACTGCTGAACACGATTTTCGTTTTAGAGGCTCATTGGAATGTTTGGTGCAATGGAGAGCGCACCAATACATTTGGGCAGATTGACATGAAGCAACTTCAGTCAGGGCTTTTGACACCCGAATCTCCATCACGCATTCACGGAGGCATTTCTTATGTATTTGAATTCAGGATATTTACACAATTCTCTGATAGATTTTAAAGACAAAACAAGACCCCTAATCGTTGGAAGCTGCGGCACTTACCGCCTGCACACGCATCCTAAGCTGCCTACCTACAGACCAAGGGGAAGACTGGATTTTCAGATTATTTATGTCTCTGCAGGCGCCGCACACTTTCACTTTGACAATGCAGAAAATGATACGGTTGTCACTGCCGGCAATATGGTGATATACAGACCAAAAGAATTTCAGAAATATGAATATTACGCCACGGACCGAACCGAAGTGTACTGGGTTCATTTTACAGGCGGAAATGTCAAAAATATCCTGCGAAGTTACGGCATTATGGACAATATGCGCGTACTCTATGCAGGTACTTCTCTGGAATATACAAGAATATTTAAGAAAATGATATCCGAGCTCCAGCGCTGTCAGGCAGGCTACGAAGAGATGCTCACCATGCTTCTTCGCCATCTCTTCATCCTCCTGCACAGACAGCTTTCCAAACAGCGCATCCTGAAAAATGAGTATCTGGATAGCGAGATGGACCTGGCAGCGCAGTATTTTAATGATAATTATAATTCCGACATCAATATTCAGGACTATGCGGCATCCCGCGGTATGAGCGTAAGTTGGTTTATCCGCAGCTTCAAAAGCTATACCGGTTCCACCCCCATGCGGTACATCGTCTCCATCCGCATCACAAATGCGCAGATGCTGCTGGAAACCACCACATATACGATATCCGAAATCGGCAGGATTGTCGGCTACGAAAACCCCCTGTATTTCAGCCGCATATTCCACAAACAGAAGGGATTTTCTCCTTCTGCTTATCGGAAAAGCCTCTGAAGCAAATGCTTTTCTAGGTACATGCGCGCAGCCGGATAACCCATCTTTATTGCAGCTTCGCTTCCCACTCCGCCTCCCTGAAGCCTGTCAGCACAGTCACTCCGTCCACAACAAGCGGGCGTTTCACCAGCATCCCGTTGGAGGCAAGAAGCTTGAGCTGCTCTTCCTCACTCATATCCGGAAGCTTGTCCTTAAGCTGCATTTCTTTGTATAAAATACCGCTGGTATTAAAAAACTTCTTAAGCGGCAGCCCGCTCTTTTCATGCCATTCCTTCAATTCTTCATAGGAAGGATTGTTCTCTGCAATGTGGCGCTCCTCATATGCAATATTATGTGCATCCAGCCATTTTTTAGCCTTTTGACAAGTAGTACATTTCGGGTATTCTATCAATAACATGCTGTTCTTCCTCCTTTTATATTCCGATTGTATAGCGCATCTCATGCCACTCTTCGCCGCCCCAGGTGGAGGCGGCAATTCCGCAGTCGGTAAAGCCCATCTTTTCATACATCCCTACCTTCGCCTGCAGGCATGTAAGCAAAGCCGTTTTTCTACCCCGCTCCTGCTCCCGTTTCAGATATTGCAATACCAGCTCTCTTGCAAGCCCCTGTCTGCGATACTCCGGCAGCACATCAAGCCCCAGCAGCATAATATTTTTCCCCGCCGGATTGTGCAGCCCGGCATCTGTAAAAAACGCATCCCGAAACGAAACCTCCTCCGTGGAAAGCCCGTTCAGAAAACCTGCCAGCCTGCCGGTTTTTTTGTCTACCGCCACCAAAAACATTTCCGGCGCTTTTGCAATCCGCTCTTTCATATGCTGCGCAGAACATGCTTCATTCGGCGGAAAGCAAATCCGTTCTATTTCTGCCGCCTGTTCTGCTTCCTCCTGCCGGATATTCCGAAATACATACTGTTCCAAAACGTCCTTATCGCCCGTTATCATTCCTTCTTTCCTTTCACTTGTACCGGATATTTTCCTATTATTTTACCATTATAACGGAACCTGTTATGAAACACAATGTCTTATCCTGACGGATTCGGCGTGACTATTTATTTTCAGCACTGCTTATCTTGTATTCCCCCTTCACAAAATCGACTGCCAGTTCCGCTTCAAACCCGTCACAAGACCAAACAATCCGCAAAATGCCCTCTCCGCCTTCTATGCTGATTTTGGCACGCTCGTCAAAGGCTTGATACGTATTGCGAAAACGAATCATTTCTATCTGTTTTCTTACAACTTCCCTGTCAAGTGCCGCTTCCATTTCCGCCACGGTAAGATTTGTCCTGTTGATTTCTTTATGACCGGAAGCGCCCGCCTTTTTCACTGCCTCATAATCATTTTTTCCTGCAAAAAGGTCCAGATACCATATCTGAGGCTTACCCGGCATGAAGAGCTGAATCGCCCTTGCCATAAGCAGCTTTTGCTCCGACTCTCCAAGGGCGCTGTAATATGTGGCGTTTACCTGATAATATATATTGGTCTGCCCATGCAGATTTTTTACAAGCCCGCCCCGCGCGACAATTAAAGCAATCAGATTCTCAATATCCTGTTCCGGTAAAATGCCTTTTAAATCAAGAAGGGGAATCCCGTCATGGCATCCCAACATATTGACAACCGCAATCCCGCTTTCCAGCATTTCCTTTGCCCATGCAGAAAGATAACAGCTCCTTTTATTTTCGATGGCATCAATAATCAGCCCCGGCAAAAAGAAATCATATGTCATATACCCTTTATCCGACAGCTTTTTATATATCTGCTCTTCATATGCCGCATGAATTTCCGGCAGCAGCGTAAGGTGATACGGCTCTGCCATTTCCCGAATCCTGCCCAACAGCTCCCAAGTGCCCGGTTCGTTGAGAAAGTTCTTTTCCCCCGGCTCTTTTGGCGCATATGCAAACGCATCCAGCCTTACAATGCCTGCCCCGTAAGACGAAATTTTTTTTAATGTCTCTTCATAAAAGTCCCATACCTTTGCCGACTTTATGTTCAAATCCATCTGTCCAAGATACTGCGGATAATGCTCCTCCTGATAAAAGGTATTCCAATAAGGTACTTTTTTCCCATCCGGAAAACGCACCATCAGAATAGGAAGTCCCGGTTTTCTAAAAAACATGTTTTTCATATACCGGGGCGCCGGCTCTATATACCCCGCCTCCGTCATAGAACCATATCCCTGCCAAAAATCATTCCAATTGATAAAAAAATCCTTATACTCTGATTTTTCTCCCTTGTTTACAAGGTCAACAAACTGCGGCGACATAGCGGAAGCATGATTCAGCACAAAATCAAGCTTTAAATCAATTCCCAGCTTTTTGATTTCTTCCAAGTCCTTTTTATCTGCCAGCGCTTCATTGATGTCATAATCAATAACAGAAAAGCCTCTGTCCAAATCAGAATGGTAGATGCTGGGCAAAATATAAAACGAACCAAATACATTTTTCAACTCTTCTCTTTTCAGCATGGAAACAATATCCGCTAATCTGCCGCCCATGCTGTCCGGATATGCATTTAACATCGGCTTATTTTTCATAAATCTGCCCCTTCTCTGTCAATATTATTTTGGCACGCTCCGCCTGTTTCTGCAGCTTCTGCTGCTCTATATGGAGTACCGTTTTTATCAGCTCGCTCCCGGCGTTTTTGTCCCGGTTTCGCCTGATTCTTTTTTCCAGCGTGCTTTCCGGCGTACTGTCGATATAAATTGGCAGGTCGACTCCCAAAAGAAACTCACTGCCGCCATGGGTCCACTCAATCAGCAACACCGGGACGCCGCTAAAGTCAACCTCCTCATTGCTGATTTCTCCTGCTTTCCGCCCCATTTTCCTTAATGTAATCACATCTTCTCCCGCTTTAAACGCCGCAATTACGTCGTTGATTCTGTCAAATGCAATTTCACTCGGCGTGCCCAGATAGTCCTTAAGCCCTTCCAAACCGCATTCTTCATAAATCCGAAGGCGCTCTGCATCGTTGTGTTCCGGTATTCTTAGGGGATAATTATCACCGCTTACAACATAGCAGCCCACTCCATCCTTTTGAAAGTATTCGCTGATAATGGAGGATATTGTGGTTTTGCCGCAGCCAGAACAGCCGAAAATACTGATGACCGTTCTTTCTTCCTTATTATCTACATGCTTCTTAAGCACCTCATATAAATTCTTCGCAGCTTCCACTTCCGTAAATGCAATCTGGTATGCCTCGTATTCTGTTTTTGCCAGAGGAAGCGGCAGTCCTGCTTCCATCAAGGCGGTACCGGTATAAACCCTTCCTGACGCGTTATCTATATACGCGGCTTCTCTGGCAAGACCCCTAAGCTTCACATAAGTGGTTGCCATATTCCCCTGTACGTCAAGCCTGACGACGTTCAAAAGCACTTCCTTCTTATCCTTCGAGACAAACATCCACGCGGCATATGCATCCGCAAAAGGATTTGAAAGCCGGTAATAGTCGCCCTGCCTGATTAGCGCTTCATACTTTTTATAAGTCTGAATTTGTTCCTTTACAACCGCTTTTTCTTCTTCCTTTAAGAGCGCCGGATTCAGTTCATACCCGAAGGTTCCCGCCATGGCTGTAATTCCCCTTGTGTTCAGTCCGGTAACTCTTCCCGTCTGGTGGTTCGGGACAGCCGATACATGAGCGCCCACCGTTGAGGCAGGATAAAAAAACGAGGAGCCGTACTGTATTTTCGTCCGGTCTATGGCATCCGTATTGTCACTGCACCATATTTGAGGCGTATAATACATCATGCCCGCGTCAAACCTTCCGCCGCCGCCGCTGCAGCCTTCTATCAGAATATCCGGATACTTCGATACAATTTTTTCAAGAAAATCGTATACGCCAAGCATGTAATCATAGGTAACGTTTCCGGCATACACATCTGCCATGCTTCTGTTCATGTCCCATTTTATATATTCAATTTTTCCCTGATTTAATATGGCGCAAATCTGTTCAAAAATATAATTTCTTACTTCCGTGCGGGAAAAATCAAGCAGTAGCTGCCCCCGCGCCCTGACGGGTTCTCTGTCTGCTATCCTGAGCACCCAGTCGGGGTGTTCTCTGTACAAATCACTGTCCTCGTTAATCATCTCCGGTTCAATCCAGATTCCAAATTTGACACCGAGCGCGTTCACCCTGCCAATCAGCTCCTGCAGGGAACAGCCCAGCTTTTCCTCATTGACATGCCAGTCGCCCAAAGACGAAGTATCATTATCCCGTTTCCCAAACCATCCGTCATCCATAACCACCATATCCATTCCAAGGTCTGCCGCCTCTTTTGCAAGGTTAAGGATTGTCTCGCCGCTAAAGTCAAAGTACGCCGCTTCCCAACTGTTAAGCAGAACCGGTCTCGCTGCATTGGCATACTTCCCCCTGCATACATGGTTTTTAATACAGTCATGATACCTGTGTGACAACTCCGCAAAGCCCTTATCCGAATATGACAGGATGACTTCCGGCACTACAAATTCCTCGCTTTTCTCTAACGGATAGGAAAACCAATCACTGTTGAGCCCCATAAGCAGCCTGGTCTGATTCATCTGGTCTCTTTCCACTTCACACAAAAAATTCCCACTGTATACAAACAACATGCCGTAACAGCTTCCGCAGTCTTCCGCCGCATTTTTGTCTGCCAGAATCACGGCGGGATTGTACTGATGGCTTGAGGTTCCTCTTCTGCTGCCAAAGCGAAGACTCCCATGTCCAACCGGCAGCCGCTCCACATTTCTCTCCATGGTATGCCTGCCATAAAACTTCACCGCGTCAAATTCCCCCGTAAGAAAATCGAGACATGCCGCAGCCGCTTTTTTTATGATTACCCTGTCTTGACCGGCATTTTTAATAATTACACTTCTTGTAATGATATCTGCTTTTTCCAAAACGCCGTACAAAAGAGTGACTTCTATCCCGCTTACCGCATCCCGCAGGACAATGGCTAAAGTATCCGCCTCCTCTTCCTTTGCCCATACAGCCGGCAATCCTTTCAACCCATACTTCCCTTTCTTTATTTCATAGCGGGAAAATGTCAGGCTGCAGCACTCGGAACCGTCGCTGTTTTCAATACTAAGGGCATAGTTCCGGTAATCCCCCGTCCCGAGCGTCGGATATTCCTGTGGAAGGATGTCCAAGGAATAAGTCCTGTCATTCCCTGCCGCATCCGGATTTCCCGAAAACCCTCTGTCGGCATAGGTCAACATATAGTCCATGGAGCCGGTAATACCGGCTCCATAGTATAAGTGCAGCAGATAACCATATTTATCTACCTGCATCTGATATGTGGTGTTTTTTGTATGCAAAGTAAAAATCCTTTTGTTCCGATTGTAGATAATTGACATAACCTATCTCTCCTATCCTTTGACGGCTCCGTTTGCAACACCGTTCAATATCTGCTTCTGGCAAATCATATAGAATACCAGAATCGGAAGCAATGCCAGAATGTAAGAGGCAAACGCCAGATTATAATTCGTACCAAACTGGGACTGGAAGTTTAACTGTGCCAAAGGCAGCGTATTATGCCCTGTTCCCGACATAATAACCAAAGGCGTCATGACGTCATTCCATGTTCCAAGCGCCGTCAAAATGGCAACCGTTGCGTGCATGGGCTTCATCATGGGAAAGACAATCTTCCAGTACGTTTTCCATGTACTCGCGCCGTCGATATCCGAGGCTTCCTCCAGTGCCACCGGTATATTCTTCAAATAACCTGTGTAAAGCATCACATTCATCGGCATATAAAAAACAAGATATAGCAGGATTACCCCTATACGGTTTCCCAATCCCATCTGCGCCGTCTGTTTTACCAGAGGCATCATCAGGATGGAGAACGGAACAAACATACCGCTGACAATGTACAGATAAATAAAACGAAAGCTCTTTTTGTTTATCATGCCCCTGCCAATTACATATCCTGCAATAGAATGAATTAAAATTGCCAGTACAATTGTCGTCAGCGTAATCAAAAGGCTGTTTCCCAGAGAACGCCAGAAATCAGTCACTTCCATTGCCTGCCTGAAATTTTCCAGACTCCATCGGGAAGGAAATGCCAACGCGCCTGCAACGTCATTCGTCATTTCGCTTGGCTGTTTAAACGCAATGATAATCGCCATATACAGAGGGAAGAATACTGTAATTGTCCCTATAATTAATATAATGGTCAGTATCCAGTTTGTTTTTTGTGTTTCTTTCATCATAACTGCTCCTCCT
The DNA here is from genome assembly GCA_910578335.1 of uncultured Lachnospiraceae bacterium. GTDB lineage: Bacteria > Bacillota > Clostridia > Lachnospirales > Lachnospiraceae > Acetatifactor. The sequence goes on from CAJTPU010000018.1 coordinate 51,521, forward strand.
TCTTATTCATAATGGTCATCTGGAAAACAGATATTGCCACAATTACGAGGAAGAAAACAACTGCATTCGCACTCTGGAAGCCAAACTGACCACCATCCATGCCATTTCTGTAAATCAGATAAGAAATGGATTCCGTGCTTTGCGCAGGACCGCCTTTTGTCAAGGACATAATCTGGTCAAATACCATCAATAAATTCTTTGTGCTGAGCACCAGATTGATTGTCACAAAGGGAGCGACTAACGGCAATGTTACATTCCAAAATTCCTTCCACTTACTTGCACCGTCCAGCATACTCGCTTCATAGACGTCCTGCGGAATTGTCTGAAGTCCCGAAATGTAAATGATAGTATTCATCGCCACAGCCTGCCATACGCCCACCACCAATACACCTATCCATGCATACTTTTCACTGGCAAGTATACTGTTCTGCAGCCAGCCGATATGAAGCGCCGAGCCTGCTGCCGGCAGAATGTATGTAAAGAAAAAGCTGAAAATATAACCGATAACCAATCCGCCCAGAATATTGGGTATAAAGTAAATGCCGCGCAGTGCGCTTTTAAAGCGGATTCTGCTGTTTAGTCCCAGCGCCATCACCAGACTTAAAATATTTACCAGCACCGTTCCTGCCAGCGCATATTTGAATGTAAATAAATAACTTTTCCCCACTCTTGCGTCTGTAAACAAATCCGCATAATTCCGAAATCCCACATAGTCATAGGAACCGTACCCCTTATAGTTCGTAAAGCTGTAAACAACCCCCTTCAGCATGGGCAATGTATTAAAAGTAAAGAATAAAACCAGAACCGGTATAACAACTGCCCAAAAAGTAATATCGCGATTTGTCATCTTTCTTTTCATTGTGCGCCCTCCGTTTTCTGATATTGCTGCACCTTGCGGATTAAATCCCTGTTATAACGTTTCCAGTCTGTGTCAAACCGCTGCAAAAAAGTATCCAGAGCAGTATCGCTGTCATCCAGCAGGAAAGTCTGTATCATGGCATCCACGCTCATTTCACTCGGATAATGATGGTCGTGGAAATCTGCCATTCTGTCGCTTTCAATATAAGCTCTCATGCCCTCCAGCTCCGGGGGAATTTCAAAATCTCCTTCTTTACAGGCAACGCCTCCCTGCTTGTCAAGATACATTTGAATGATTTCATCCGTGTACAAAAAGCGGAGCACCTCGTAAACCGCCTCTTTGTTTTTACAATCCTTCATCACGCAAAGCTGCAAGTCAATGCCGGAGTTTAAGACATTGCTTTCTTCTGACGAATTTGCCGGAAATGTAAAAGAATCTATATTCATTTCCGGATTCACCATCTTAATCTGCGGTATCGCATAGCTGCCAATGGGATACATTGCCGACTGTCCTCTTGCAAAAGCCGTACACGCATCGTTGTACCCGTATGCGTACGGATTGGGTTCTGCATACGCAAGCAGCAGCTTTATTTTTTCAGCGGTTTCCCGATAAGCCTCCGCAAAAGTCGTGTTCCCCATATTGACCTGACTACAGGTATCTGAAGCGGACAGCCCGACTGCCAATGCATTCCACGGCGCCAGACACGTCCATGTATCCTTATATCCCAGATACAACGGCTGTATTCCACTGGCTTCAATCTCCTCGCACAAAGCAGTAAACTCTTCCCATGTCTGCGGAATCTGCCACCCGTGTTCTGCAAACATATCCTTGTTGTAAAGAATTCCTGCCACATTTGCCACATAAGGCAGTGCGTAGCTTCCCTCTTGGGGAATAAACTCCAGCTCCCTCTCCATGTCCAGATAAGACTGTTTTACCATTCCCAACTCTTCCAGGTCAGAAATATCCATAAACAAGTCCGCATCCAAAAAGTTGGAATAATTGATGTCCCCGCCAATTCCGACAATATCAGGATAATCCTCTTTGATAAATCTTGTTTTCAGGATGGTCATTGCCTCATTCGGCGAGTGAATCGTGAGATGGATATCGTCATGGGTCTCATTGAAGCGCTCTGCGATTTCTTCAAAGGTTTCCACCGCTTCCGGCTTATAGGATACCATTTCTACTTCAATCTTACCGTCCGACGCGCTTCTTTTGCATCCTGCAAGACCTGCCATTGACATCACAATCCCCAAAATCAATACTAGTCTTCCTGCAATCTTTCTTTTTGACATATTTCCCTTTCCTTTCTTTTTGATTTACCGGTTCCTTTTTTCATAAATCCATTCTAACATACCAATATGCAACCTAAAATATCGGTGTTTTTCATTTTTTATACCACAATGCTATTTTTTGTGTTATAATATCATATGATGACGCATATTGATATATTCGATATGTTTTGCAAAGAGAGGAGCTGCCATGAGCAATACCTTTTTTAACATATTTCCGAATGAAAATTTTATTGATTTATGTATGTACCAGTGCGGCTATGAACAATGTGACCCCGCACATTCCTTTGGACCCGCTGCGAGAAACCATTATCTGTTTCACTATGTGATTTCCGGCACGGGCACGCTTATGGCTGATGATGCGAAAGGCATAACCCAAACGTATTCCATCAAAAGCGGACAGGGTTTTCTCATTTTTCCCGGGCAGATTAACACCTATTATGCCGACAGCAGGCTTCCGTGGGAATACGCATGGATTGAATTTGACGGACTGCGGGTAAAGGAAGCGCTCGACTTAACCGAGCTTTCCAAGAATACTCCCGTATATCACCCACACTCCAAAGACCTCAGAGAACAAATGCTGCACGAAATGCTGTATGTTGTCAATCACGCAAAAGAGTCCCCCTTTCATCTCATCGGACACCTTTTTCTTTTTTTCGATTACCTTACCCGGTCAGCCAAGTCAACACGGCTGGTACAAAGCAGTAAAATGAGCGATTACTATATTAAGGAGGCTATCAATTACATAGAACAGAATTTTCAGAATAGCATCACAATAGAAGACATTGCTGCCGTCTGCGGAATCAACCGAAGTTACTTTGGGAAAATCTTCCGCAATTCTATCGGACGCTCACCTCAGGAATTTTTAATGAACTACCGAATGGTAAAAGCTACTGAATTATTAAAGCTGACCTCCCTATCCATTGCAGAAATCGGCTCTGCTGTCGGATATGAAAATCAGCTTCATTTTTCACGCGCCTTTAAGACTATTTATGGGATTTCACCAAGGGAGTGGCGAAACCAGCATCAAAATTAATTGGCATAAAAAGTCCCCGTATACCCAAAACATCGTATACGGGGACTTTCCCATGTTTACAAAACGATTACTTTTTCAGCCTGAATCTGGATACCTGTTCCTTAAGCGCGGCAGCCTGACCGGACAGCTCCTCACTGGCGGCTGCACTGGACTCTGCTGTGCTTACATTTGTCTGGACAACAATGGCTATCTGGTCAATGCCATGACTGATTTCCTCTGCCGTAACAGCTTGCTCCTTGGCATAGTCGGCGATACTGCCTATCAGGCTGTCCATCTCCTCCGCCAGCTCCACTGCTGCCAGCATAGATTTTGCCGTATTGTCAGCCGCATTCACACCTTCCTCCATAGAGCTTATCGTCTCTCCAAGAAGCTCTGTGGTCTCCTTTGCCGCATTTGCGGATTTACCCGCCAGAGTCCGAACCTCCTCCGCCACTACGGCAAAGCCTTTTCCTGCTTCTCCCGCTCTTGCTGCCTCTACCGCCGCATTCAGTGCAAGGATATTGGTCTGAAATGCAATATCATCAATGGTCTTTACAATCTTGTTGATTGCATTGGATTTTTCGCTTATCTTCTGGATAACCTCTGTCATATTCTGCATCTTCACGTTGCTGTCCAGAAGCCCCTCTCTGACTTCCTTGGAAATGCCGCTTGCTTTCTGTGCATCCTCTGCAATCTTCTGCACACTGTCAGACGCTTTTCCAATATGTCCTGCCAACGCTTCTACTTCTGCCGCCTGCTCCGTGGAGCCCTGTGACAGACGTACCGCACTATCGGAAATCTGCTCTGCACCGGCAGCAACATCCCTTGACGAAGCTCTCATCTGCCCTATTACAATATTGAGCTCAACGGCAATCTCATCCAAAGATTCCCTTATTTTTGCAAATTCACCGGTATACTCATTTTTCAGTTCAAATGCCAGATTTCCCCCTGCAATTTCCCGCAATGTACTCGATATCTCATTGATGTATTTTATGTAATCACGCAGCCTGAGCGTAACCTGATTAAAATTATGTGCAAGCGTACCCAGCTCGTCTCCGGACTTATAACTGATATTCTGTTCCAGCTCGCCTTCTGCAATCAGCGTAGCAACCCTGCTCAGCTCCTTTACAGGCCTGCCGATAATACGGCGAATCTGAAGCACAACAAGAAGCGTCAGTACAAGCACCGCTATGACGGAAACCTTCACCATAATATTGGTCAGCGCAGAAAGCTCTGACAATACCTCTGTCCGCGGCACATAAGCCACTGCCATCCAACTGCTTCCCTCAACCTCTGCAATCTCAATATAAGTATTTTCATAAATGCTGAGCCCTGTTTTTCCGGCTTGTATCTGCTCTCCCGCATAGGCATACATACCATCGCCTTCACTCAGCTTTTCTCCTACTACCGCCGCATCCCTGTGTCCGATAATGGTATCCGTGCGGGTATCAACCAGAAAAATACCGCCGGTGTCCTCTATCTGAATATTGCTGACAATATCAGAAATGGAATCCAGATACACATCAGCCGCGGCAACGCCGCGCACCTCACCCTTTCTATCCTTCAACACGCCGGAGGCGCCCACGACATATGACTGGCTGTCTTCATCAAAGTATACGTCCCCCAATATAAAATCTTCAGATTCCAGTCCGTCCAAATACCAGCTTTTTACCAATGCATTAAAATCCGGTCCCGGCACAAAAGATGCATGGTACAAAGAGCCATCCGTCAGCGCCACATACAGTCCGGCAGGATATGCCTCATTCTGCCCTGCTGTGTGCTTAATGTACTCCTTCATTTCCGGAATCGTCATGTCCTCGTACTCTATTGTGTCCCTCTGGGTTTCCAGCATAGTAAGAGTCCGGTTCATCCACGCTCTCGTTTCCTGAAGAGTCTTATCTTCCGTAATGCGCAGAGTTTCCTCACTCTTCTCCAGCAGTGTTTTGGACATCCGGTCATATACTATCGCCAACAGTACTGACACCGCAATGATAACACTCACAATAACAGACAGCACAAGCTTCACCGTAATTCCTATTCCACGCCGCCTTTTGGCTGCAGGCGCTATTTCGTTTATCTGGCTCATCCTCAACTCCTACTTTCTTCCATTTTTATTACTTTTTCACAATTGTATCACAACTGGAAAAAAAATCAAATCCTTATCACAATAAATCACGCAAAATGATTAACAAAATAAACTCTTTACTCCATTCTTCTGTTCGGAATGCCGCCCCTTCAACAGCCTTCTTTTTATCTTCTTTTTAATATCCCGGTCGTTCACCCAAAATCAAAGTTTGCTGCACAGCTTATGTAAAAGCCTTGATGTGTATTACAAAAAAATCATTGCAACGGCATTACCATCAAAATATCATCACTATAAGTACCATCGTCATATTTGTTTGCATGAGGAACTCGCCCACACTCTTTAAATCCCATGCTTTCGTACAAGTGATATGCCCTATCGTTTCCGCTGACTACCGTCAATTCTGCCTGCTCAAATCCCTGCTCCTTTATCTTTTTCAAAAGCAGCTCCAACATCAATCTTCCTAATCCAAAACCTGTAAACTTCTGAAACAAAGCAATTCCAACTCCCACACGGTGTTTCGTTCTGCGACTGCTTGTTTTTCCCTCGAAGGAGCAGTTTCCCGCATACTCACCGTCAACAAATGCTAAAATCAGCATCGCATCCTCTGATTCATTATGCCCATTGATAAAACTGATTTCGTCTTCCGCAGTATAGTTTACTTCGTCCGCTTCACACATCAAGAATCTTGTCTCGCCGCTAACAGTCTTTAAATAATTTATCAGCATATCAGCATCTTCTGCTCTTGCGCCGCGAAATGTTATCGTTTTTCCATTCAACTCATGTTTTTCATCAACAAGTATCATTCTTTTTTACTCCTTTATTTCTTTTATCGTTGCCTCATATTTTCTATAATTGGCTATCGAAGATTGAAAATCTTTTTGAGCTTCTATTCATTTTTCAAATGTACTTATCTGTCATCATACATTTTCAGCCCTAAAGCCCGCTTTACCTTTATGATATAAGCAGTATATACCTCAAATCCCTATTTCTTCTCTGCACACTCTGCTATCGCATTCAAAAGCACTTTCCTTTGCCATCTCCAAATTCCGCCTTCACACTTGTAGTGCAGTTTGGTGATTTGTGGGACAAAAGTACAGTGGTTTCAATATACTCATCATTGAGATAATTCTTTGCAATGCTTATATCTTTTGATGCGGGAAAATCCCCAGAAAAACTCTTCAATCCCATGAGAGACCGACTGGCATCCGCACGCTCGTATATAACTTCTGCTGCATGTCCATGCGCTGCATAATGTAATTTATTTTGTACCATATAATTAGTTAGTTCTTGAACATCCGTTATGTTAAGCCAATTTATAATACGCAATAAATGATGACCGTCTAGCGTTGTTTCTCCACCTTCCCATTTTTGATATGTTCGGACAGACGCACCTATGGCACCTGCCAATTCCGCTTGAGTCGTGCCTTTACTTACACGAATTTCTTTAAGTGCCTTATGATTAAACTGCATATTTAATGATCCTTCATATATTTGCAACCAATACTCTTCGTCTTCATTTTCTTGTATATCTGCAAAAACATCTTCCCCATTTTCTCTTGGAATATATTGACAAACTGCATGAATTGATGTACTAGGTGTTAATTCTATAATCAATATTCCTTCCCGGGATTTATCTGCATCATATGTAATGCTTTTTACGTTTTTTACCTTTATCCCAATCCACTTCATTATCGGTTGACCTTTTTCATCGCATGGAAAGTGACCACAGCATATATGCGCATTGTCTTCTCTGTAAAACCATTCTTTACCATACCTATCAGCATAGTAAGTTATCGGTTCCAATCCAGAGTATTCCAACGCCTCATTGTATCTGGTAATAAATCTTTTCGGTTTTTTATCACTCCAGTTCAATTCGTCACACAGTTTAAAATAATGAATCCACCTTTTCATAATCACTTCTGCATCAATACTCGATACTATCAGTTTTCGCATAGTATAACTTGCTAAAAGATCAGCTATTCCCTTTTTCTCTGATGGTGTATTAATCTGATCCAGAGGATAATTGAATATCTCATATAAGCTAAGTCCTTGCTCATAAAATAGAAATTCCAGTCCTAGATACAACTCTTCAAGAGACTCAAATTCTGCATCTTCCTTCTTATATATGTTGAAAGAGAGCCTCTCCATTGTTTTTCCTTATCAGTTTCATAGAAATAGAAAGAAATTCTCTTTATAAAACTATCAACGCATACTGGTTCAAAGCCATATCCATCTTTTAAACACCAGTTATCCTCACCGATTGACCATTTTCTATTTTTTTACACTTTGAAAAAATATCATTTTTTACCACTTTATGTTTTTCTAAATATGAAACCATTTTTGTTACATCAAATTTATCCTTATTAACATATTGTTCTATAATCTGCATCTGTTCGTCTTTTAATGGTATCATCATTCATACCTCCTTTTACGCTTATTATAATATGAAGATTTTGGGTAGTAAAGACAAAATATTATTCGTTTTGCACAAAATAAATTATTGATACAAAACAAAATGACCCAACAGAAAACACGGCTATCCATTACGGATACCTAATTTTCTGTCAGACCATGAAAAGGGATGTCACAAGGCCGTGACATATCTCTATAAAATTATCTGTTTAACATTCCATCAGGTAGCAAATCTGATAGAAATATTATACCAAATATTTGTTCGATTATTAAGCATGTGTATCATTTGTTTATACGCTCCGATACACATGCCCCAATCACATCCTAAATATATGCTAAAGCAATTCTCATAAGCTATTTCTAATCACAGAGTACGCATAGGGCATAGAATTTACGATTATTTTATCAGAAATCGGAATCGCTCCATTAGGTATCATCCTGTCATCAGCCTTCCACATTGCAGGATATACGTATATTTCTGTTTTTTCTTGTCCTTTTACACCATAGATTTTATTACTTTCAAAAACAATGTCAAAACCTGCCTCTTCCAAACTTGCCATCTCTTTTATTCCTTTGATAAGTGCCACTTGCCTATCATAAGAGATTGGATCCGCAGTTTTCTTATTTTTACTCCAATCAAGCAGCTGTTTGGCTAAATGCCTATCAAGTAAATTTTGCACTCTCTGATTCCAATAGTGTTTTAAGCAATCATGGCAAGCGGTTTCGCAATGATTCTTACATTCCAAAACCTTGTATGTTTCTTCCAATAAGTCTGAAATACGCCCCGCAAGCATTGAACTATAACCTGCTCCACTCGACAAACTATCAAAAAGAAAAATATCCACGCACACTTTATCCGTCGCATACCTTAATCGATATCCACCTTTCAAATCATTGAATTCGACATCTAACAATTGTCCAGCGGCCAGTACCATTGCCTCCGAAAGTGTCTGTGCGGCACCTTTTATCCACAGAGCGTCTGGCCTTGTATTAACATTTTCAGAATCCAAACTAATTTCAATCAAAATCATATCTGTTAAAAAACTATGGCCCAAAAATGCATTCGTAATACTACTATCAGGGTGAGTGCAACGAGTTCTCACTCTCGGATGCCTGTATGGTGGTTGTATTTTCTGCAGCCCAAATCTGTCATCTCCCGGAACAGCAGCTCCACAATCTCCGCATACTGTAAAGCCCATTCCCTCAGGTCCTTGATTAAGTATTGTAAGTGGCTGGTCAGTCAAACGCCCATATCTTACCAATGCATAATCACTCGATTGTTTCATTTCACTATCTTTTATCGATGATGCATAGCTCGGCAATTCAGCATATGACATCTCTGCTTCTGCCTCAGCTTCTCGTATACTGCTTCCATCTATAGGAGCAAATCCCCAAGGTTTAATAACATGTTGATACTTTATACTTTCCTGTAAACAGAACGGACATGTCTTGCCTGGATTTTCATATCCAACCCAATTACAAGCCGTATTTTCACAATAAAACAATGACTTATAATACTCTTTACTCTCAAAATATTTTCTTGCCGGATGCTCTTTATCTTCATCCTTAAATTTTGAATGGAAATTATAAATACCGCCTGACTTGTATGTCTTCTTATTTACCACAATCAACCGTCCTGGTGCATATTCGCTGATTGCCATATCCAGTGCTCTATCTGGTTCTTGTTCAACTTTACTTCCTTTGCTATCTTCAATACTAAAACCGACAACATTTCTCGGGAATGAATAAGTCGGGAATATGCCTTCTTCCAGAAAGACATCCAATAATTTCTTTTCATTGTCATTTGAGTCACAGTAATCATCTTTAAAAGCATCTACCTTTTCTGATAACACTTTCACTGCGACTATGAATTCCTGTTTCTGCCCATCTATAAATTCCCGTTTTGATTTCGGAACCAAAGATTTAATTTCATTGTCAGTAAATCTTTTTGCTTGTACAAAAGCAAAAAATTCATCTCGATACAAATCAAAAAATTCAATGATTCCTACTGTATTTGCTGCAGTACCATATTTATCAAGAAATTCCGACACATAAATAACATTCAGATGTCGATATATCAGTTTTCGATTATCGGTATCTATCGACGGATGACGTGGTTCCCCTGCTATTATTTTTTGTGGATTATTAAAGTAATAACTATCATGCGGTCCATTATCTGTATATGTAATAATTGTTGATATTGCAGAACCTCTTCTTCCCGCACGTCCAGCTCTCTGTTGATAATTCTCACGCATAGGAGGAATATTTCTCAATCCCACAGCAGTTAATGAACCTATATCAATACCAACCTCCATCGTGGTCGTACAACTAAGAACGTCAACCGGGCCCTTATCATCTATATAGACATTCTGAAACCTTAACTCATACTCTTCTGTAGTAGACCACATATCAATCCTTTGATCCTTGTGGGAAAGCTGTGCAGTATGCTCTTCCGTATTTATCCTAGTCATAAGTGCATCTTTCTTTCCTGCAACAGCATCAAGAATAGGCTGTCTCCAAAACTCTAATCCTGCAAACTCATTTTTTGTCATGATTTCCGGCGTTCCTCCACAACACCAGACACACTTATCCCAAAGAGTATATGGAAACACACGACCACAAGCAGGACATTTATACCAAGTACGTTCAGAATCAAAATTTAAAGTGATAACTTGTGGATTCAAGAACAATCTATCATTTTCATCCTTACCTTTTTGCGTAAACTTACACAAACCCTTGTAAATTAATTTCTGCTTATCCTGCTCTATTCCATTTGCTTTTAATAGTTTTTCGAAACGTGTAGGAAGTTTTCCATCAATTTCAATACCAAAACGAGGAATATTGGTGAGACTTCTTCTAACATTTCTATTAATATCGTAGTCATATGCATAGCTATCTGTCAAAACTTCAGCACACCATGCCGCAAATAACCCAAAGAATTGTTCTTCACTAATCCCTGTCTCATCTCTGTCAAGATCATCCAAAACCTCATCCAGCAGTGTTCCATTACATGGTTCTATCCAACACAGACCCAAATCAGTAAAAGACCTGAAATTACTGCACAATATCTTAAGCAAATATCTTGAATATAGTTCTGGTACCGTTGCAAATCGCTGTTTTTTCAAATCTTCATAATTGATTTTTCGATTTCTTCTACCACCTCTCTGTGCCTGTCTATTGATAACTTCCTTCATCTCCTGTAGATGATCATGCAAGTCCTTTTCATCCTCACCATAAAAGAATCTTAACTTATTATCCAAAGCCACTTTTAAGAACGCAACATATAGTAAATCCATGCTAGCTTCATGATCCGTGTCATCTGCCCACTTTTGGAGTTCTTTTGCAGAAACCGTCAAAGCTTTTCTCATTGCATCTTCATCTGCAACAGATGTAAGCTCTTTTGCCAATGTGGCCGCACGCTGCCTGCTGTCTGAAAACAATAATACCTTTCTTCCCGCATTTGGTGTAAGTTCCAGTTTTTCGGGATCAGTAATCATTGGAGGTTGAATCATCAACTGTTCTGAAACAAGGTGAAAGAACGGTTCATTTCCCTTTGTCGAGAAATCAGTTGTATGTAAATGCATTTTCTCACATCGAGGACAAGTCGAAAAAGTATACACATTTGGAGAATCCTTCGGGCTTTTCAGCATAAATGCAACGTGCATATACTGCGGTTCTCCTGCGTGCTCATCATCCATTTCCAACCGTCCAGCAATAGAATTTAACCATCCTGTCTTAACATCTTTTTTAGGTTTATATTGTGCACCGTTAGGAATTATGTAATAATGTACCTCATTAAAAGTTTTGTCGGTGACAATTCCCTTTTTATTCCATACAAAACGAGCCTGTGGTTCGTCTTTGTCAATGTATCCCTTCAAAAACAAGGCTCCACAAGTTCTATCATTCAATAATTCATAAATTTTCCCGCCACATTTACATACATCGTCATGGTTGCCAATATATATCTTACCTAAAGGAATATCTGACGCATGATGTTTCTCAGAACAATTTGGATTAGCACACGCATAAATCCCTCTAATTCCACGAAACATCATATGCAATCTTGATGGAAATAAAACCTGACCCTCTTTATTTTTCGCCATCGGAGCTATTGACAGCAATACGCTTACTGCCTCTTTCGCAATTTCTTCCGAAACTTTCGGAAAAACATTTGAAGCAAGCTTTTCAAAAGAAACTGCCTTGCCACGACAATTTTCCATGATTTTTAATAATGATTTGAGCTTTATCAATTCTGAATATAACCACTGCTCAACCTCTTTTTCTTTTGAAAAACTGCACTTATTTGTGTCCAAATTGACAAGTTCTCCAAATTTTTTTATCGCTTCCAGTCTATCCTCCGAATGCAAAGAATCAATGTCGAACACAGCTATTTTCTCTGGCTTCACGTCATAACTATGCTCATACTGTATTTTTTCACGCTCTCCAGTAATTATTTGAATTTCATGCAATTCCGGATTATCAACAGCAGTCAGATCACAGATAAATTTTTCTACTTTAGCATTTTCATTCTGAGGAATACTTGCACTCGTTAATATAAATTGTAATTTTTCTCTCTTAACGCTCAGTTTATACAAAAAGCGTCTTATTAGCAACGCAACTTCTCCGCCAGAGGCACCTCTATACATATGAGCTTCATCAATAATAAACAATAATTTATTATCTTCATCTTGTTCAAGCCATTTCTTTGTGTCTTCCCAAATACTCTGCTCTTCCTGCCTCATAAGCATATACTCAAGCATGGAATAGTTTGTAATCAGGATATCTGGTGTATTTTCTTGCATTTCAAATCTGGTTATCATTTCAGCATCACGATTATCTGTCACATGCTTACCTTCAAGCAAACCATCTGTGAACTTCTCCATATCATTCTTTGCCGGAAATTTTCCCATCTTCTTCAATTGATTTACTGTCTCTTCGTCTCGCGCTATTAAATTCGAACGCAAAGTATCAGAAAGAGCTTTATCCTGCTCTCTCCTAAGTTCACCTGCATATGGAGTTCTGCCGGTATACATACCAAATTGAGGCCGTCTAAAAACCCCTGTATATTCTGTAAACATATCATAAAATGATGATGTTCCTATCATGCGACGTAATCTTCCCAACTGATCAGATACAAGAGCATTCATCGGATACAACATCATAGCCCGAACCCCACGCTGGTTCCACGAAGACGGACTACTCTTTGCTTCATTTACAAGTTTTGTTACCATTGGCCACATAAAACATTCTGTTTTTCCAGAGCCGGTACCTGTCGCAACAAACAAGTCACAATGTTTATAAAAGCCTTCCAGCGCCTGAACCTGATGAACATATGGGCTCTTATATACACCCATATTATGATCAATCATCTGCTGTAGTATTGTTTTTATGTTTTCCGGAATTTCCGCATTTTCAATACCATTTTGAAGAACTTTATATACCGGATTCGCCTCAATATATGGTTCTTTCCACATTACACCTTGTGCTTCCAATTCCGTTCTACACAATTCTCGCAATTCATCATTTTTTCCGAAATATGCCGTTTCGACATAGTCAATTAATCTCTGTTTTAAGGCCTCGTGCGTATTTTCAATACTATATTCATCCATTTAGTTCTTCTCCTTAAGATCAATACCTAAACCATCCGTAATCATACTTTTTACATCTTCCCATATAAATTCAGGCACAACATAATTATATTTATCGTCCATTGAATTTAATGGCCAACAATATGTATCTATTAGCACTTGTTCTCTTAACGGCAAACCACAATATAAATTCAAAAGATATACAGAATCTCTTTTGTCATATGTTGCTTGCATTGCATTTCCAACCTTTTTACGAAGTGCCAGTAATACTCTTCTTTCTTCCTTCCATTCTGCCAATACATTCGTAATCGGTGCATTCTTGTATGTTTCATTTTCTTTTTTTAACAAATGATATTCATGTAAACCGTTGTAAAGTGTCAGTCTTGCTAGAATACTTTTTTCGTCACTTAGAACGGCATCCGTCCACGATTGATAAGGTGGTCTTTTACTGAATGGGTTAAAAAACTCAAATGCTTCTATGTTATGGCATTCATTCCATGATGCCCCCACATATACCCAATCAATGTAATCATCAATATCAATTTTATTCTCCAAACCTCTATTCTCATTATCTGGCTTCCTTCGGACAACTCTGGTTATCCCAACATATTCCGGCCTACTTATTTCTTCTGATAAGCCAGTCATTCTATCATAGGCATCCGTACAATAGTTTTTTTCGTATGCTGGCAATCCAATATTCCGTGATCCATCAACTTCCAATAACTCTCTGGCTGCTAACATCTTATCTCTTAATTCTCGAACCAACTCATCGCCATCAGCTGGATTCTTCAAATCTCTGAATATCCACTTTTTGCTTACCGAAAACGCCTCAGACATAATAGCCAACAATTCTTTTATCCTGCCTAATACGTATGCCTTGCTCTTTCTATCATACTTCTGAGTTGTTTCATCCATAACGACATATCTCATCCAATGACATAAAGCAGAGTAAATAATTCTTCCGGTATAATTTGACCGTGCTTCGCCAGCATATTGTTCTATTCGCATGTCCTGCGCCATTTTAAATAACGCGTTATTCTCCATAATCACTTACCTATTCAATCGAAATTGTTATTCCGCTCTTATTTAAGACATCTCTTAGATTTTCATCCTCAAAACAAATTTCGCACACATTAATAATGCCTTTCTGCATAATATCTCCCAGTACAGTTCCACCTACAAGCACATAGTACAATTGCAGTAAGTTACAATATTCGATAGCTACTGATTTTTTTATACAATTATTCATTACCAATCTACTAAATGTCTTTTTATATATATCCTGATTTTTCCTCATGTCCAATTCCGGAATAAAAGGTTTCAAATCGTGGTTGCCAATCAGAAGATAGTCATCTACAGGAAAGTGAAGTTCATTTTCAGCATCTATTACAAGCGCATAGTTCATCATCATCTTAGACATCATTTTTAGGTTCTTCAAATCTGATACCGAAAAGAACAAATACTTTCCTTTACAAAGTTCGCATATTCTTGAAAAAAGAATTTCGTTATAATTATCCAATACACCTTTAACGCATACTACTTGAGATTCACTTTCATTAATAGTATCGGCAAGTGTCCTCAAATTTTCTTTTTCTGAGCCAACATTAATTGTCATTGGTGAACTTGCATCCTGCAAAGCAGCAAGTGCCTCGGATAAATAATTACATACTTTATCCACTGCAATCACTCCCATTCCATTTAAAACTGCCGCCAGAACTGCTCCGGCAATTTCCATTTCATTATCAAAATGAAGCGATATATTAGCCCCATAATCTTCGAAGAAATCTGCTATAGATGTAACCTCAGCACCATATTCTGCATTTTCAGAAAACTCCATTGCCGGTATTACAACAACATCCGAGGTATTTGCGATAGTCAGAGGCATACTTGTGCTTGTATTATCCCCAGAACTCTCGTATCCTAATTTTTGAAATATAAAGGAATCTATCCTTTTATCAATAGTTCTCTGCTCAAATGAATCAAAATATTTTTCTTCAATTGCTTCTAATTCCTGAATATGACTATCAATATCCACCCTCTTTTTCTCAAGATCATATACTTGCTGATCCAATGCTTTTTTCTCTTCAGTTAATTCTGACACTTGTCCTCTTAGCGATTCCAATTCATTGGTCAACATCTCCTCAGAAATTCTTAATTGTTCATGGTACTGCTCCTCTAATTCCTCTCTCCTTTTTTCTGCTTCTGTTTTAAGTAAAGACAATAATTCACGATGCTTTGCCTCGGCTTCAGAAAAAGCATTTTCCCTTTGTAAGTCATCTGCTGCCTTTCTTGCTTCCAGTTCCCTTTCATACTCAGAGCGCCATTCCTTTTCACATCTTTCCCTTTCAGCCTCTGTTATATTTTCGTATTTATGTACCTTTTGTTCTGCAGTATTCAATTTCTCTTGAATTTCTTTAATACAATATGTTTTTTCTTCAATCAGTTTTCTCAAATCATGTTTTTGCTGTTCAAAGTCTGCAGATAATCTTTTCTCCTGCTCTTTTAATGCATCTTGAATTTCCGCCTTATGCTTCGCTTCACGTTCTTTTGTCTGTCGGATATCTTCTATCTCCAGTTCTATACTTTGACGAGTCTTTTCTTCAATTGCAATATCTTGCAATTTAAGAAAAACAAAAAATAAATCAACTGATATATCTGTGGCAGAAATATCCAAAATTTTAAAATACAAATCTGCCACAGCCTTTGCATCATATTCTTTTATATCATCTACACCAATCGGCGGCTCTATACATTTCGATATTGCCGCAACAAATTTTTCTCGATATCCATCTAATTGAGTTGCAATAGCTGCCCTAAATGGCTCTTCTCCCTTTTTATATAAGTTAAACGCAATTCTCGGCAAAAGTTTTTGTACTAATGCAGATTTCTTATCCAATCTACCTAATGTTTTTGCATATTTTGCATATCGTTTATCCTTTATCGGTATCAAAAAAAGAGTAATATCCGCATTTTTACAAACAGTATTTATTTCTTCTTCACTAAAAAGCTCCAATAATTCAAAATTAATTTCAATTTTGCTCATTTTAGTATTTCCTCCAATACCTTTATCATTGCCGTAGATATGTTATTGCTTTTTAATATATTATCAAGATATTTTTTTGACAATGTAACCTTATCCTGAATTTCATATATTTGAATTCGCAATTTATGCGGTAACTTCACCTTTTTTGTCCCTTTAAAGGTTTTTAACAAGCGATATAACTCTTCATCGTTTATACTCATATCAGCTTGTTGTTTCTCTATTGATATAACAAGAAGATTAACGAGATATCTGTTCTGTAATACATATATCAAATCGCCATCTCGCAAATCTTCAAAAATATACTCTCCAATACCGCCATTCTGTTCTATTTGTCCACTTTTTCGAACCAAGATAAAATCTGTCGGATGCCCAACTTTAAACAATATCCTATTACAATTTCTATATAAATTATCTTTTTTGGGTGAAATATACTCATCGTCTATTAACTCATAAATCTCAGCGTCATTTGTTATAATGACTCTCGGTCTCTCCAAAAGTAGTGTTCCGTTTGAAACATATTTTCTGTCAATATTAACTAATGCCTCTTTATCCCATACTTTAACACATGTCAAATGATTGACTGCGTTTAATTCATCCGGAATTTTTCTTATTCCCTGATAAACATATATTCTTGGATTATCATTACCCGACACAACATATCCATACACACTGTGCTCTTTACTATTAACAATATATCCATCTTCTGTCTTCACAACAGGTGGCCATATTGGCACAAATTCAGGTTGCTTTTCAAGAAGATGAATCTTTAAATTCGTTCTTAAATACGACGTAAGATAATTAAACTCTGCATCCGAAATATCTGATAAAAATGTACCACAAAAGACATTTAAGGTAGTATCCTTTAATATAAGTCGTCCACACTTTTTCATCTCGATGCCTGGAATAAAACTTGGAAGCTGAGGTTGGCGTCGTACCCAATAATACTGTTCTTCTGTAGTAATAGAATCCCCATGCCTAATTTTCTTTCCGCCTTGTTCAGATACCGTAAAAATAGCTCCCTCGTATGAAAAACTATCCGCATAATCAGACCAATGCTGCGACACTGCATATGCTTTGTTCATCGGTTCATAGCAAAGATGATATTTATGTCCAGATAACGGAATGTAATCCAAAGGTATTAATGCTGTCCTTGCACACGAGAATCTTTCGTTATTTATTCTATATGTGTTCTTCCCATCAATTTTCACTGATATTGATTCTTGAATTGCTTTTTCCATAAGCATAGGCGGTAACGCCTTAAATCCCATATATAAGTAAAAGTCCCCTGATGAATTTTTGCGCATATAGATAGGTAATCCTATCCTTTCATACACTGAATCCGTTGGACTACCGTCAACACGTCTATCACACTCCGCAGATACCTCACTCTTTTTAAAATGCGCAAAATGATTACTATACCTGCTTCCTGTTAAATGAACAGCTTCTCCACATTCTGGGCAAATAAATCTATCTCTACTATAATATCGAGAGCGGTCGTACTCATCTGCGTTCGCCTCTTTTTGTTTTTGTAGGTTTGTCAAACATATGTTACACCGACTGTAAATAATCCCTTAATACC
>CAJTPU010000019.1 GCA_910578335.1 uncultured Lachnospiraceae bacterium
TTTACGAACTTCGTATTTACATTTTTTCTATTTTTCTCTTTTATGTTTTTCGTATATGTGGTATGATAATAAATAGGATTTATGCTTTTCGTAATTATTCAACATATGAAAATAGGAGGTCACTATGGGCGATGGAAAGAAGCTGAAAGAAATACTTGACAGTAAGAACACAAATGTCCGTCAGATTGCAAAGGCTACGGGAATTAGTGCTACAACACTATATTCTATTATACAAAAGGATTCCAATATCCGATTTGACTTTGCCTTGCGGTTGGCAAACGAATTAGAAATTGATGTGAATGAGATATGCGCCGCCAGTCCATTCTCCGGTGCGATTACTGAAGAAGAAATATATCCCACGCTCCCCGATGGACTGAATGGCGCTCTTGACGGAAACCGGGTAAAGGTATATCTAAAAAATTCCCTATATCCGCTTATGTATCTGTTTGGGAAAAACAGTATGCCCGATGTGGATAACCTGTTGACTTCATTTTATCAGCTAGACGATGAAGCAAGAAAGGAAGTAGTGGAAACGATACAGTTCAAGTTGCAGTACCACAAAGACAAAGAGCGGGCAGAGCAGGTAAAACAAATAAAAGGTTGGTAAAAGGAAACTCCGATGAAAAATGGTGCAAAATTTCATCGGAGTTCTATTTTTCGGCACCGTTTTGGCACCACTTACAACTTTTTCACTGTTGCAAAGTTTCAAAAAGGGCTTCCCGATTCCTCGGAAAGCCCCATAAAATCTAGCTTCTTACTGATTACTCAATAATCGTAGCCACACGTCCTGAACCTACAGTCCTACCACCCTCACGAATAGCAAACGTAAGTCCCTGCTCCATAGCGATAGGATGAATCAGTTCAATGGTCATCTCTACGTTATCGCCAGGCATACACATCTCGGTACCTGCAGGCAGTGCGCAAACGCCGGTTACGTCGGTGGTTCTGAAGTAGAACTGAGGACGATAGTTGTTGAAGAAAGGAGTGTGACGTCCGCCTTCGTCCTTGGTCAGTACGTAAACCTGAGCGGTGAATTTCTTGTGGCAGGTAACGCTGCCGGGTTTTGCAAGAACCTGTCCTCTTTCGATTTCAGTTCTCTGTACACCACGAAGCAGTGCGCCGATGTTATCACCAGCCTGAGCCTCGTCAAGCATCTTACGGAACATCTCGATACCGGTTACAACGGTCTTCTTGGTGTCTTCCTTGATACCAACGATTTCAACTTCGTCATTCAGTTTCAGAACACCACGCTCTACTCTACCGGTTGCAACAGTACCACGTCCGGTAATGGTGAATACGTCCTCGACAGGCATAAGGAAAGGCTTGTCGGTATCACGCTGCGGGTCAGGAATATACTCGTCAACAGTGCTCATGAGCTCCATAACCTTGTCGCCCCACTCGCCGTTGGGGTCTTCCAATGCCTTCAGAGCAGAACCCTTGATAATAGGGCAGTCTGTAAAGTTGTACTCTTCAAGCTGCTCGGTAATTTCCATCTCAACCAGCTCAAGCAGTTCAGGGTCGTCTACCATATCGCACTTGTTCATGAAAACAACGATATAAGGTACGCCTACCTGACGGGACAGAAGGATGTGCTCCTTGGTCTGTGCCATAACGCCGTCCGTTGCAGCTACAACCAGAATAGCGCCGTCCATCTGTGCAGCACCGGTAATCATGTTCTTAACGTAGTCAGCATGGCCCGGGCAGTCAACGTGTGCATAATGTCTCTTCTCTGTCTGATACTCTACGTGTGCGGTAGAAATGGTAATACCACGCTCTCTCTCTTCGGGAGCCTTATCGATATTCTCGAAATCTACCTTCTCGTTTCCGGCAACTCTCTCAGCCAGAACCTTGGTGATTGCTGCAGTCAAAGTGGTTTTGCCATGGTCAACGTGACCAATGGTACCAATGTTACAATGGGGCTTATTTCTTTCAAATTTAGCTTTAGCCATTTTTATGAGTCCTCCTTAAAATTGTTGAATCGACTTTCATTGTTCAATTATCGGCTATTTCTAATTATATTAAAAATATCCAGCTTTTTCAAGCATTATTTTGTACATGCGGGCATTTACTTTGCTTTTGCTGCAAGTACCTTTTCCTGTACATTCTTCGGAACCTGCTCGTACTTCTCAAAGAACATGGAGTAGTTGCCGCGTCCCTGTGTCTTACTTCTTAAGTCGGTAGCATAGCCGAACATCTCAGCCAGCGGAACGAAAGCTTTCACCATCTTGCCGCCGCCGATATCGTCCATACCCTCGATACGTCCGCGACGGGAGTTGATATCGCCGATAACATCGCCCATATACTCCTCCGGCATGGTTACTTCTACTTTCATGATAGGCTCAAGAAGTACAGGCGCCGCCTTCTTCATTGCTTCCTTAAATGCCATGGAACCGGCAATGTGGAATGCCATTTCGGAAGAATCGACTTCATGGTAGGTGCCGTCGTATACGTTTGCATATACGCCAACCACCGGGAATCCGCCGAGAATACCAGCCTTGGTAGCTTCTTCGATACCCTCTCCGACAGCAGGAATATATTCCTTCGGAATTGCGCCGCCGACAACGGAGGATTCAAACTTGAACAGCTCCTCGCCGTTGGCATCCATGGGCTCGAATTTTACCTTACAGTGTCCGTACTGTCCACGACCGCCGGACTGCTTTGCATATTTGTACTCCTGGTCAACGGGCTTGGTAAAGGTTTCCTTGTATGCAACCTGAGGTGCACCTACGTTAGCCTCCACCTTAAACTCACGCAGCAGACGGTCAACAATGATTTCAAGGTGAAGCTCACCCATACCTGCAATAATCGTCTGTCCCGTTTCCTGATTGGTGTGAGCGCGGAAGGTCGGGTCTTCTTCTGCAAGCTTTGCCAGTGCCTCTCCCATCTTTCCCTGTCCTGCCTTTGTCTTGGGCTCAATTGCAAGCTCAATAACCGGCTCGGGGAATTCCATGGACTCGAGGATAACCGGATGCTGCTCGTCACAGATGGTATCACCCGTGGTAGTAAACTTAAAGCCTACCGCCGCCGCAATATCACCGGAATAAACCTTATCCAGCTCTGCTCTCTTGTTTGCGTGCATCTGCAGGATTCTGCCGACACGCTCTTTCTTATCTTTGGTTGCATTCAGCACGTAAGAACCGGAGTTTACCGTACCGGAATACACTCTGAAAAATGCAAGCTTTCCTACAAACGGGTCAGCCATAATTTTGAATGCCAGTGCGGAGAAAGGCTCTTCGTCAGAAGCATGTCTCTCAACCTCGTTGCCCTCTAAATCCACACCCTTAATTGCAGGGATGTCGGTAGGCGCCGGCATATATTCCAGAACTGCATCCAAAAGCTTCTGCACACCCCTGTTGCGGTAAGCAGAACCGCAGCATACGGGAATCGCCGTACATTCGCAGGTTGCTTTTCTAAGCACTTTCTTTAATTCTTCCACGGAAGGCTCTTCACCCTCCAGATACGCCATCATCAAATCGTCGTCTAACTCACAGATTTTCTCGACCAGCTCGGAACGATACAGCTCTGCATCGTCCTTCATGTCTCCAAGGTCATCCGTAACCGTAATATCTTCGCCCTTATCATCATTAAAGATATAGGCTTTCATTTCAAACAAATCGATGATTCCTTTGAAGCTGTCTTCCTTGCCGATAGGCAACTGCAGGCAGATGGCATTCTTGCCAAGCCTTGTCTTAATCTGCTCTACCGCACCATAGAAGTTTGCACCCAGAATGTCCATCTTATTGATGAACGCCATACGGGGAACATTATAGGTGTCCGCCTGACGCCATACATTCTCGGACTGGGGCTCCACACCGCCTTTTGCACAGAATACACCAACTGCACCGTCCAGTACGCGCAGGGAACGTTCTACTTCTACAGTGAAGTCAACGTGACCCGGCGTATCAATGATGTTGATACGATGCTCCAGTGCCCCCGGCATGGGCTTTGTCTCTTTTTCCAGAGTCCAGTGGCAGGTAGTAGCAGCAGATGTGATGGTAATACCTCTTTCCTGTTCCTGCTCCATCCAGTCCATAGTAGCAGTGCCTTCATGAGTATCACCAATCTTATAGTTAACACCGGTATAATAGAGAATTCGCTCGGTCAACGTTGTCTTACCAGCGTCGATGTGCGCCATAATACCGATATTTCTGGTTCTATCCAATGGATATTCTCTTCCAGCCAAGGTTTTTTCCTCCTTATATTAGTAAAACGGGCGCTTTTAAGCCGAAGCCTCCAAACGTCCCGGCAGATAGCGGCAACTAGAATCTGTAATGCGCAAATGCCTTGTTTGCCTCTGCCATCTTGTGCATATCTTCTTTTCTCTTGACAGCAGAACCGGTATTGTTTGCTGCATCGAGAATTTCGTTTGCCAGTCTGTCCTCCATGGTCTTTTCGCCTCTCTTGCGGGAGAACATAACAAGCCAGCGGAGTCCCAGTGCCTGACGGCGGTCCGGTCTTACTTCGATGGGCACCTGATAGGTAGCGCCGCCGATACGTCTTGCCTTAACCTCCAAAACAGGCATCACATTGTTCATAGCCTCTTCAAAAACTTCCAAAGCAGGCTTGCCTGCCTTTTCTTCTACTTTGGCAAATGCACCGTATACGATTTTCTGTGCAACACTCTTCTTACCATCTAACATAATGTTATTGATAAGCTTGGTTACTACCTTATTGCCGTATAAGGGGTCTGCCAATACATCTCTTTTCTGCACATTTCCTTTACGTGGCACGATTCTTCCCTCCTTAATAATAGTAACGCCAGCCGGACTTTGCGGCATAAAGCGTTAGGTTAATTAAATCATCGGTACTCACAATTGTTTCCCTATGTGTACGTGCGGCTTATCTGTATCATAGACAGAATTCCAACACTCAAATAGTTACGTTATGTGAATCCAGTTGACTACAAGTAAACAACGCTTGCGGCTTACGCCGCCCCGTCATTACTTGGAAGCTTTGGGTCTCTTCGCGCCGTATTTGGAGCGAGCCTGTTTCCTGTTAGCAACTCCCGCGGTATCCAGCGTACCTCTGATGATGTGGTATCTGGTACCAGGTAAGTCTTTTACCCTGCCGCCTCTAATCAGAACAACACTATGCTCCTGCAGGTTATGTCCTTCTCCGGGGATGTAGCTTGTCACTTCGATTCCGTTTGACAGACGAACTCTGGCAATCTTTCTCAGTGCGGAGTTAGGCTTCTTAGGAGTCGCAGTCTTAACAGCGGTACATACACCTCTCTTCTGCGGAGAAGAAGTATTGATTGCTTTCTTGTGCAGGGAGTTAAAACCCTTCTGCAAAGCAGGCGCTGTAGACTTCTTTTGCGTTGTCTGGCGTCCTTTTCTTACTAACTGGTTAAATGTTGGCATTCTGTTTCACCTCTTTCTAATATAAAATAATAGTTTCCATGTACTGCGCAAATATACATCTTCTTCCATTATTATAATCACAAAAAAAGAATGCATCTGCGTGCACACTATGATAGTATACGTGCTCGCAAATGCATTGTCAATAACTTTTTCGCGGTTTTTATGGCATTTCAGCCTGTTTTTGCAAAATAACGCCCTGATTTCTCCTTTTTTGTAAAATCAGGCGCTTCCAAAAGCCGTTGTGCCGTAGTTACAGTGCATAACGCCCCAGCTTTTTCAGATAACGGGTCAGCGCATCCTGCCAGGACGGAAGCCGCTCAAAGCCGCTCGCCGTCAGCTTGTCCTTGCTCATCCTGCTGTTTGCCGGTCTTTTTGCTTTTGCATTATACTCTGCCGTGGTGACAGGTACGACCTCCACCTCAATGCCTGCCTGCCTGAATATCTCACAGGTAAATTCGTACCATGTACAGATGCCTTCGTTGGTGGCATGGTATATACCATATTTGTCCGTCACTATCATATCGGAGAGCAACACTGCCAAATCTGCCGTTGCCGTTGGGGAACCGTACTGGTCGTCTACCACCCTGATGCTGTCGTTTTTTTCGGAGAGCCGCAGCATGGTCTTTACAAAGTTTTTGCCGTTTACGCCAAAGGTCCATGTAATCCTGACGATAAAGTATTTGTCCAGCGTATTCTGCACCGCCAGCTCGCCTTCATATTTAGTCTGTCCGTATACACTGAGCGGATTTCTCTCATCCTCCGGCTCCCAGGGTCTTGTGCCATGCCCGTCAAACACATAGTCCGTACTGATATAGAGCATTTTGATACCAAGCTCCTTACACATCCGGGCAATGTATTTTGTGCCGTCCGCATTCACCTTGCGGCACATTTCCTCATTTTCCTCCGCTGCATCCACCGCCGTATAGGCGGCGCAGTGAATCACCGCGTCAGGCGACGCTTCCGAAATAACTCTGCGCACGGCGGCTTCATCCGTAATATCCATCTCATCCACATCAACGCCGATTACGTTTGTTCCTCTTTCCTCAAGCTCCTTCGCCACATCAGAGCCAAGCTGTCCTTTTACTCCTGTCACCAATATTTTCATATATTTTCTCCCGTCAGTTCGTATTCGATTTCTCTTGCCGTCTCTTTCAGCCGCTTCAGCCTAAAGCCCGCCGGCAGCTTTGGCGGCTGTCCGGTCAATTCGACAATCCTGCGGCGGTACTGCATACAGGCAAACACATACAGCCCTGCTGCCATACCCAAAAACAGCAGCGCCATCACTGCCACCGTCAGCGGAAAAAAACTGCCGGTCATTATATTCCCTGCCAAAGGCACTGCTCCCTCTCTTACTACATACAATCTGTAACCCAATCCATGCGCTGTCGTGTCCATAGTGTTTATCACTTCTATCACACCGTGTACAAATAATCCGTCCACCAGAATACAGACTCCTTTCCTTTTGCAATTATCTATATTTCTTCAAGTATAAAGACGGCTCTTTTTTTCAAAAAGGTTCACCGGCGCAAAATGAATTTTTAGCTTTCTTTTTTTGCAGCATTACCTTATAATAATACCATAATGCTGTATCATTATCACGACCGACGAAACGGAGGCTGATACCCATGCCGGAACAGAAATTTGTCAAAAACTTCCGCACTGCCAAAATCATTCAGTTATGCCTTCTGGCAGTTATTGAAATTATATTTTCCGTTACGCTTATCATGGATTCACGGCTCAGGCGGATGATTTATGCCGACAGAACCCTGTTTGTCCTGTGCGCTATCATATGGGTGCTGATGATTTTCAGCTTTATCTGCCTGCTCAACGATTTTTTTAAATTGCGCGCTCTTGCTGTGGGCAGCCATGCGCTGACGCAGACCGCCTACCTCGACAGCCTCACCAGCATTCCCAACAGACATAGCCTTGACGCTGTCTTCAGAACCTATACCAACAAAAAGTCCATGCAGCATATTGGCTGCGCCATGTTTACCATAAGCAACCTGAAGCGTATCAACGAAACGGAGGGGTATCATGCCGGAGACCGTCTGATTCAGGATTTTTGCAGCATATTTGAAGCGCTCGGCGATTCCGCCGGCTTTGTGGGACGCAATGGCGGCAATGAATTTGTGGCAGTCCTAAGCGACTGCAGCCGCGAGTCTATAGAGGATTTTATCAGCGAATTGGAATCAAAGATTTCCTTATATAATATAGAGCACGAAAAAATGCCGATTAAAATCCGTTCCGCTTATACCCTCGCGGAGGAAGAGCAGGTACAGGCATTTACCCAGCTTCTGACCGCAACCTACAATAAACTGTACCATATTTCCTGACACACGCAAAAGAAAGCGCGTAAGACTATGAAAGAATCCAATATTCCCTATCTGGCGGCTCTCGTGGTACGCGCCAGACAAAATGACAGCGATGCTTTTGCCGAGTTATATGCCCTGACCTTTAACAAGGTATATAATTATGCAAGGCATTATCTGCGCGATGATTTTCTTGCCCATGATGCGGTGCAGGAAATATATA
Organism: uncultured Lachnospiraceae bacterium; assembly: GCA_910578335.1. Taxonomy (GTDB): domain Bacteria; phylum Bacillota; class Clostridia; order Lachnospirales; family Lachnospiraceae; genus Acetatifactor. Next base: position 7,893 of record CAJTPU010000019.1, read on the forward strand.
TATCCGCGCTCAAAAATTTATGCCGGTTACATGACCCCTCTCTGTTTATTGCATGGCTAAACCGGATTTCCTTTCATGTCTGCTACGATATGAGCAAAAAGCTGAACCAGTTTCAGGATATTTCAGACCCTGAAATTTTAGACCTTTTACAGGACGACTCTCCCGATGCCAATCCGGAGGCGCGCTGCCTGCAAAAGGACGAATATGAACGGTTGAACAAGGCGATGGAGGCACTCCCCTTTCAGGAAAAACAGGTGCTTACCATGCGTTATTATAATAATATGAAGCTTCAGGAAATTGCCGCAGCAATGGAAATCAGCCGCAGCAGCGTAAAGCGCTATATTGCTTCGGGGCACGCACATTTGCTGGCACTTTTGAAAGGCTAAGGAGGTAAGCACATGCTTTTTGATAAGAAAAAACACCATATGGATTTAAAGCAGGCAGATGCTACGCTGCAAAATGTGTTTAAGGCATGTCATATTCCCCCGAACACGACTTCTTTTGACAGGCTGGCGCTGCGCCGCAGGCTGAATACCCGTATTTACAACCGGCTGCTTATCATAACGGCGCTCCTTTTGCTTCTTACCTTTATACTGCCCCTTGCCGTTTCACCCGCCACTCCCTTTTTTAAGCGAGGCGGGACTTCCGAAGTGGTACTGGTATCTGACACCCTGTCAGGTGATGTGCTGAAGCTCACGCTTTCGGGAAACGGCATCCTTTACAGCGAAGCCTATCAGGAAACAGCATCCGGCATCACGGAGCCGCCGCTTTCCTACAACGAAAAGACCGGCGTTATTTCCTTTTCTTATTACGGAACGGAAACCAACATTTATATTCCTTTAGAGAATGCCCCCACCTTTCACCTTTGGCTTTCTCCCCGCTGATACAAAAAACGGAAAGGATTGTTATGAAAAAGAAGACGCTTCTATTTTGCTTAATTTCATATCTGCTTTGTGCCCCGCTCACCGGCTGCGGCACAGACACAAATTCTCTGCCAGGGGGGAATACTCTGCCCTCTTCGACAGACCAGGTTCCCGGTACGACGCCGGCAGACGATTCTTCTCCTGCTCCAACGGATACTGCGGGCATATCTCCCTCCCCTTCAGGCAGTCCTGACGCTTCTCCAGCGCCCGATGCCTCCGATACGCCGACCCCCTCTTCCGAACCGGAGAGCGGTCTTCGGGACAATACGCCGCACTGTCTTGTCCCCACGACGGACGGTATAGAAGAGACGCACAACGAGTATGCCTCCATTGACTATTCCAATGCCGCGGAGGGCTATATCACAGCACGGTACACCGGGGAATGCCCCAAGGTAAAGATGCAGATAAAAGGAAGCAATTCCGTTACCTATACCTATAATCTGGGCAGCAGCGAATATGAAGCATTTCCCCTGTCCTCCGGCAGCGGCGTTTATGAAATTACCATTTTGGAAAATGTGTTTGACACCAATTATGTAATTTGCCTGACCGTTACCGTGGAGGTTACCTTGTCCAACGAGTTTGGACCCTATCTGTACCCCAATCAATACTGCTCTTTTGATTCCGCGAGCCGCGCTGTCGCGTTGGCGGAAGAGCTTGCCGAGCCTGCCAATACCGATTTGGATGTGATTGCAAATGTATACAATTATGTGATAACTTCCATTTCTTACGATTATGATAAAGCCGAAACGGTTCCCAGCGGCTATATTCCTAATGTAGATGCCGCTCTGGAAAGCGGTTCTGGTATCTGCTTAGACTATGCGGCTGTCATGACAAGTATGCTGCGAAGCCAGCGGATTCCCACACGCCTTGAGGTGGGCTATGCCGGAGATTTGTACCACGCGTGGATTAGTACCTATATCCCTGACGTGGGCTGGGTCAACGGCATAGTACAGTTTGACGGCAAGGACTGGGAGCTGATGGACCCCACTCTTGCCTCCATGGTCGAAGAAAATGAACTGCGGGATTTTATCAGTGATGAAAGCAACTATGTTGTCAAATACTCGTATTAAAAAGGAGAGAAAAACAATGGGCAAAAAAAGACTATCCAATCAGGAAACCGCCTCCTTCTGCAGCCAGACCGCCATGCTGTTCAAAGCAGGCATCGCCCCGATGGAAAGCATGGAAATCCTGTTAAACGACAGCAAGACACAGGAAGGAAAGGATATTATACAAGGTATACTGGATGTTTGCAGGCAGGGAGAAGCCTTTGCCGAGGCGCTACGTGCATCCGGCGTTTTCCCCGACTATGTTCTGCACATGATTGCCATCGGCGAAGAATCCGGTAACTTAGATTCCGTTATGCAGTCTCTTGCCGAATACTATGAGCGGGAGGATTCCATTTCCGACAGCATCCGCAGTGCCATAAGCTATCCTTTTATCATGATTGGCATCATGGTTCTCGTTATTTTTGTCCTGCTCGGCAAGGTGCTTCCTATTTTCAATCAGGTGTTTATCCAGCTTGGCAGCGAAATGAGCGGCATATCCGCAACCCTTTTGCACTTGGGCAGTTCTTTGAACCGTTACTCCATTGTCTTTGTCGTGATTCTGCTCCTCATTGCCGGGCTCTATTTCTTGTCAACCAAGACACGGAAAGGGCGCGTTCTTTCCAGACGCATTCTCTCCGCCTTTCCGCTGACAAAAGGCTTCTACGAAAAGCTTGCCGCAGGGCGCTTTGCAAGCGGCATGGCGCTTACCATCAGCAGCGGCATGGATACCTTCTCAAGCCTTGACATGGTCTCCGAACTGACGGAGCACAAAGGCATGCAGGAAAAAATTGCCGCCTGCAAAAAAGCAATTAAGGACGGCTCTAATTTTGCAGAGGCGCTGACCGCCTCCGGCATCTTTTCCAATCTGTACTCCCGCATGGTTGCCGTCGGCTTCCGCACCGGCTCCATTGATTCTGTTATGCAAAAAATTGCCGACAATTACGACAGGGAGACCGAGCGGAAAATCCGCTCCATCATATCGGTTTTGGAGCCTACCCTCGTAATTATCCTGTCCGTTATTGTCGGACTGGTTCTGTTATCGGTTATTTTCCCGCTTATGGGAATTATGTCCAGCATCGGCTAAAGGAGAAAACATATGAGTCTTTACCGCAACCGCTTTGAGCGGGACAAACAGCTTCCATTTGCAAAATTGGTATATCTGCTGCCCCTCGCCGCTTTTTTGGCGCTGTTCCTGCTTTTTTACAGCAGCCTGCAGTCGGTTTCCGACACCGCGCTGGAAAAGCAGCGGGAAAGTCTGGAGACCGCATTAAACCGCAGCATTGCGCAGTGCTATGCCGTGGAAGGCGCCTATCCGCCCAGCTTAGCGTACATCAAGGAGCATTACGGCTTACTCTATAATGAAGAGCTCTTTTATGTGGACTATCAGCCCATCGGCTCCAACATCATGCCGGATGTCACCATTTTAGACAGAACGCAGGGAGGTCAATAACATGCACTTTCATTCCAAAGAACCCGGACGCCATATCGTAGACGTGCTCTTTGTCCTGGCGCTTTTTGGCGTCTTTGCCGCTTCTGCCCTTATGCTGGTTACCATCGGCGCCAATGTCTACAAAAAAACCGTCTCCAATATGAACGACAACTTTGCCGAGCGCACCGCTTATTCCTATATCAGTGAAAAAATACGACAGAACGACATCTGCGATTCCATTGAAATCGGGGAGCTGGAGGGCACCTGCACCCTGATGTTTATCCGTCGGGTGGGAGATGACGAATATTGTACCTGTTTGTACCTCTACGACGGCTATCTGAAAGAGTTATTCATCAGAAGGGATTCTTTTACCGGTACAAACCTGCTGCAGGCAGGACAGGACATTATGCCCCTGTCCGGTCTCACCATGGAGGAAACGAAAACAGGGCTTATCCGGCTTACTTTAGACACCGGCAGCAGAGCGCTTACCTTGTATGCTTCTCTGCGTTCCGACAGCGGAAAGTAACACGCTGCAAAGCAATCCGGCATCAGGCAATACCCGAACCATTCAACGCCAAAACGGAGGCACGCATGAAAAAATCACGTTCCAGTTTATTCCTAATTGAACTAACCATTTCCATCCTGTTCTTTGCCCTTGCAAGCGCTGCCTGTATCCAGCTTTTTGTCAAAGCGCACTTGCTGGATAAAAAAACGCAGGAGACAAATCAGGCGGTCATATGGTCCCAGAACCTTGCGGAGCTGTGGAACGCCTCGGATGCGGATATCCTGTTTGTATATAGTCTCCTGTGTGAACAGTACGGCAGTGAACAGAATGGTTTTTATATGAATAATGACGGTGATTCCATTTTCTTCTTCTTTGATGAAAACTGGGAATTTTCCAACGGTACGGACACCCGTATCGTATACCGCATTGACTTTGCAGACACCGGATACCATGCAGAAACAGGACTTCACACGGCGGAAATCACTTTTATAAAAAATATCTTAGGCAAAGACGACAGCGTAATAGAATATGAAACCTTTTACACCCTGCCGCTGCAGTACCATGCCGCCATAAAAGGAGGTTACAGCCATGAATGAAAATAAGTCAAAGAAATCCGGTCTTTCTTTCAGCAGCGGCATCGGCTCCTCTTCCCTGCTGGTGATATTCGTCATACTCTGTCTGGTTTCCTTTGCCACGCTCTCCATCGTCAGCGCCAACGCCGACTATAAGCTGAGCAAAAAGGTGCTGGACCGCACCAGTGCCTACTACACGGCAGAAGGGCAGGCGCAGGCAGCCCTTGCCGCCCTCGATGCAGAGCTTGCCGCCCTCTACGCGGACAGCAGCTCGGAGACGGCATATTTCAATGCCGCCAAAGAAGAGCGCAGCTACACCTTCCCTCTCTCCGACATGCAGTCCCTGAAGGTGTCCGTCCGCATCCAATATCCGAAAAAAACAGGAGATACCTTTTACAGTATCTCCTCTTGGCAGGTTGTCATTACGGGGGAGCTGGAGTATGAAGGAACTTTGAATGTGATAAAATAATCCCCATTAATAAAAGAACACATACAATCATTCCAGCTTACCTTTCCATTCATCTTTAACACCTTTACGGCATGTCTTCTCTTCGCCGCAGGTTTGTGCTATCAGTCTGTATTGCTCGCCGCCAGACAGACAGTCAGAACTACCGCCGTTAGCCATGTATATGTTTTTATTCATTCCATTGTGCATAATATGTCAGTGTGCTGCCTTCAGGTACTGCTATTGCGATTGCCTGCCCCGGATTGTCTATCGCATATGCACTGTTATTTTCAAGCCGCCATCCCACAAAGCTGTAACCCTCTCTGGAAGGTTGCTGCTCTGACAATCTATAACTTGCCACGCCATCCACAATTACTACCGATTGTTCCTCCGGAGCCCCCTCTCCCCCATTTGCATCATACGCTATCGTTACTAGTTTGTCCTCGGTAATTCTTTCAAATTGACTGGCATTACTGATAAATACCCTGTCCGGAGTAATATAGATTCCACCCTTAAACACTATTGGCATAAATCCCGGAACTTCATACGAAAACTCTACAGACTCTGAACAGCCGCCTTCACCGGCAGTAAGCGTTATATCTCCATCAAAATAAACTATATTATCTCCTTGTGTATATGCAACTACATGCGCCACACCGCTGTTCACTTCGATACGCAACATCATGTGATGGTTTGCAGACTCCAAAGCTGCTCCTCCCATTACACTAACGCCGGGCGTGCTAACATAAGACCAAATTCCGTCAACGTCCCACTCGGACTCTTTTTCAATTATTTCGGAATCTATGTATTCCCATTTTGTTTCTTTCTCGTCAAATTCATATCGTGCTTTATATAAATATGTTGTGGAGCAATAAATCTCCTCTTCAGCTTTTTCATAATAGTAAAAAGCTGTTCCTTCATCCAGCAAAATATCACTGTCGATATAGCTGTCTTGTGCATGTTCTGCAAGCAGCCTGTTTTCAGGAGCAGAAGCAGGTTTGATTATCCAACTGCCTCTGTTATTTTCCCGAAAATTTTCTAAAACCCAGCCTTGGTCGTACAAACTGTATTCTGCAACATAACTCATTTCACATGAAACAACATTATTATCTGCTATCACAGAAACATATACCATATCCTTTTTACTGTCTGTATCTGTGCGTCTATCTGTAATTTTAATCTCCTGAATCGTTAACTCTTGAGACTCATATTGAATTGTCCCGGTATTCAGCTCTTGCAGTATTTCCTTATCGCTCTTAGCTCGTTTGGCACCACATCCCGCTAACATTAATAGCATGGCAATTCCTATCATACAACTCATTTTTCTCTTCATATTAATCATCCTTTCAGTGAAAATTCACATAAATCATTGTGGAAAATATTGTGCGTTCTACCTATCATTGTATTAGCCTCTCTTTCGCATCCACCACCTTCGGATGTGCACTCCCGTAAAACTGCTCCAGCACGGGCGCCGCCTTTTGCAGATAGCGAAGCTCCTCCTCCCTGTTTCCTAACTGCCGGTATGCTTTTGAAAGGTTATTGGCAGGCTCCGCCGCCGCAAGTCCTCCCATGTCCGCCCCCATCCGGTAAGCCTCTTCCAGACAGGACAGCGCCTCCTTCGGCTTTCCCCAGTCCAGATACATCACGCCCATGTTATTTAAAATACGATGCCTTTCAAAGGCATGTCCCTCTACGGTATCGTAAATACGCAGTACCCTCTTGTAGTATTCACATGCTTCCTCCCTGCACCCCGCCTTATTATACGCCATGGCAAGCTCAGTCAGGCAAGTTGCGTAGTACGCGCCTTCCTCAGTACTGAAAATAATTTTTGCCATTTTGCTGGCTTCCGCAAGCTGCGCAACGCCATAACCCTCTTCTCCTACGCCCAGCTTATATGAGCCCCAATAGAATAAGAGCTGAAATTTGTAGAAATAACTCTTGTCATTTTTCAAAATTTCCTGTTCTTCTTCCAAAATACGTTTTACCTTTTCAAACTTGCCAACGGCAATGTTTATCACACACTGGAAAAACATCATTTGATGCCTGTTCCAGGTATTTTTGTTCTTGCTGCTCCTGCCGGTTTCTTCTCCCCGTTCTCCCCAGGCAAAGCAGCCCTCCAAATCACCTTCCTGCTCCAGAGACTCCGCCATGATATAGCAGGCGCCCATCTTACTGTCCAAATCCTGCGCATTGTCCCACATATACTGCGCCAGCTCCCTCGCACGCCTTGTATTTCCTTTCTGCAGATGCCGCAGCGCCAATCCGTTTGTAAATGCAAGGCAAATCTCTTTTGATACGGGCACGTCTTTTGTATACTTCTCATATGCCCTTTCCAGCTCTGCAATATCCTCATAATTATATGTGCTCAAAACGGTATACCAGTATGCTTGCGTTTTGGCAGAAGCCTTCCTGCAGTGCTGTTTTAAGCCGATTACATAGCAAAGCCTTTCCTTGTCAAATCCCCTTAGACAATATGCCGACTCTGCCGCAAGCAGAATCAACTGCAAGGATTTCTCACACAAACTGCCCGACAGCTTCTGCGCCACCGGATAGACTAAAGACAATGCTTTCTGTACCTCTTCTCCCACACTGCTGTTCTCCGCAGTCAAATTAAAAAAGAATTCCCGCACGCTTTCAATGGCAAAGCCTTGATTTGCATTTGCACATACTACATAGACACTCTCAAAAAAAGGAGCTGCTTCTTCCTCTGTCAACGGTTTTGCCAACATACATTCTGCAATAAAAGGATGCATAGAGTAGCCGCCGCCCCGCTTTTCCAGCCAGCCGCCCTCCCAGAGCTTCTCCAGACTCTCCCCTATGTCCATGCCGTCCTCCAAAAAACCCTGCAGATAGCTTTCTGCAAAAGATTTCCCATAACTCTCATAGGGCAGAGCCGCATATATACGTAACAGCCTGTTCATGCTTCTTTTCAGCCCTGAAAAAGCATAGGTTCTGCGATATATCTGCTGCAGCCCCGCATAACCATCCTGCCCTTCTAACGATACATGCGCTTCTCCCTTCTCAAGCCGCTCCAGCAGCTCCGGTACTGTCCAGCTCCTTGTTCTTGCCACGCAGCCTAAAAGCCTGAGCGTCAGCGTATGCTGCCAGACCTCTCTCTCCGTCATTTTTTCCAGTGCCCTTCTGTCCTCTTCTGAAAGAGCGTGCTGGTAATTATCCCGAAAAACAAGCGCGCATGCTTCTTTTTCCACCGACTCTATCCGATAGGTTTCAAATCCCTCCAGCTTCTGCTGGCGCGAAGTTACAAAAATCGTCGCCGGAAGCTCGCAAAACGCTTCCCAGCTCTGCTCCTTTTGCACGCAGTTCATATTATCAATCACTAAGAGAATTCCTTCGCCTGCATGAACGCGGATTCTTGCCAGTGCCTCCCTAAAATTAGTCTCCCTGTCTATACCGCGCACTTCGGGAAACGCCTTTATCAAGCTGTCCTCCAGACTGTTTTCATACTGTATGGTACAAATATAATCCACAAGCCGCTCTTCCACACAGCACTTGATAAACTGACGCATCAGCTCCGTCTTGCCGATACCGCCAACACCGTTCACCAAATACCTGCCTCCCTGCGCCAGCATTTCCCGCAGCTCAAAGAGCTCCCTCTCCCTGCCAAAAAAATGACTTGCCGTCAGCGGTGCACTGCAAAGCTCCGTATTTTTTCCCGTCAGAAATACAGGCGTTTCGCTGCGTGCCCCGGTCACTTTTTTGTTTCCTTTTTCCATTGCCGCCAAAGACAGCTCCTGTCTGTTCCGCAGGTTTTGCAGGCTTTCCTCGCCTTCCCCGTTGCCTGAAAGTGCATGAAACATGAGGAAGGTCAGAAGATACCCGCAATAAAATGCCTTTCCCGCATTCCCCTGCCTGTCGTATTTCTTTTTTTCCTCCAGCATTTTTTCAAAAAAGCGCTCTGTTTTCTGCGTAAAGCAGGCATCCTTTTCGGAAAGAAAACGGATATAGGAAGGAAGCTTCTGCATAAAAGCATCGTAATTAAACTGCCTTTCCAGCAAAAAACTGGCAAACTGCCTGATTTGCCGCAGCACCGTCTCCGCATCTGCCGCGCTTTCTATTTCCTCGGCATATTCGCCGTAAAAGGAAATCCTTTCGCTCCGGTTACAAATATCGGATATATAGCGGTTGCGCCCGCCCTCCGCGCGCCATATCTGCTTTCCATACTTGCGGTTACGGAAATTGATTAAAATATTATCCTTCCAAAATTTTGTCAGCGTAAGTCCTGTACGATTATTCTTTGTAATAATGCTTACACAAAATGTGGGATAATCACTTATAAAAAGAAATTGATAGATACCTTTCAGTGAGAGAATATCGTTTTTCATACCGACAGCCATACCTTTTTATCTTAATTTTCGTCTATTTTTTTCATTATATCATTTCACTTTTTTTGTCACAAGTTTTCTGCCTATTCTTGTCCATTTTGTTCATAAACTATTCTCTTTTGTTCACAGACTCCCTGCGACAGGATTTTTTGCAGAGATTTTTTCCACGAAAAAAGCGGCTTGGCTCCAAGAACCAAAACCGCTTTTTGAAATTCTTATTATGCTTATACTTCCGTAATCAGCTCTACTTCTTCCTGCTCCGCTTCTGCAGCTGGCTCTGTGGTAAGAGTCTCTTCTTCTGCAGCTGGCATTCCTGCCTCCACGCTGTCATCAAAGCTGATTTCTGCATCGTCCGCAATCTCCAGCACATCATCCGTGCTCAAATGTGTGGAACGGTAACGCTTCATGCCTGTACCTACCGGAATCAGCTTACCGATAATCACATTTTCCTTCAGACCAATCAGCGGGTCAACCTTGCCCTTGATGGCTGCCTCCGTCAGAACCTTTGTGGTCTCCTGGAAGGATGCCGCCGACAAGAAGGAATTGGTCGCGAGCGCAGCCTTGGTGATACCCAGCATAACCTGCTTGCCTTCGGCAGGCTCCTTTCCTTCCGCGATAAGCTGCTCATTCATCTCTTCAAAATCCAGCACATCCACCAGCGTACCGGGCAGAAACTCCGTATCACCGTTGTTTTCAATGCGAATCTTCTTTAACATCTGACGCACAATGACTTCAATGTGCTTGTCGGCAATATCAACGCCCTGCAGACGGTATACACGCTGTACTTCCCTGAGCATGTAGTCCTGTACGGCACGGATTCCCTTGATTTTCAACAAGTCATGGGGATTGACACTACCTTCTGTCAGCTCATCACCTGCCTCCAGCACCTGTCCGTCCACCACCTTGATACGGGAGCCATACGGAATCAGGTACGCCTTGCTCTCGCCTGTCTCGTCATTGGACACCACCACTTCACGCTTTTTCTTCGTGTCGCGGATTTCTACCTTTCCGGCAAACTCCGATATAATCGCAAGACCCTTCGGCTTTCTCGCCTCAAAAAGCTCCTCTACACGGGGAAGACCCTGTGTGATATCGTCACCGGCAACACCTCCTGTATGGAAGGTACGCATGGTAAGCTGTGTACCGGGCTCGCCGATGGACTGTGCCGCAATAATGCCGACTGCCTCGCCGACCTGTACCGCCTCACCGGTCGCCATGTTCGCGCCGTAGCACTTTGCACAGATACCGTTATGGGAACGGCAGGTCAGAATCGTACGAATCTTCACTTCGCTGACAGGCTCTCCCTCTGCATTGACGCCGACGCTCAAAATTTTAGCCGCACGGCTGGGGGTAATCATATGGTTGTGTTTCACAATCATATTGCCGTCTTTATCATAAATATCTTCACAGGAAACACGCCCTGTAATTCTGTCCTTCAAGCCCTCAATGGTCTCCTTGCCGTCCATAAAAGCTTTGACCCACATACCCGGGATATCATCCCTGTCTTCGCTGCAGTCGATTTCCCTGATGGAAAGCTCCTGTGAAACGTCAACCATACGTCTTGTCAGATAACCGGAGTCCGCTGTACGCAGCGCGGTATCGGACAGACCCTTTCTTGCACCGTGGGCGGACATAAAGTACTCCAGTACGTCCAGTCCCTCACGGAAGTTTGATTTGATGGGCAGCTCGATGGTACGTCCGGTGGTATCCGCCATCAGACCACGCATACCTGCAAGCTGCTTAATCTGCTGGTTGGAACCACGGGCGCCGGAGTCAGCCATCATAAAGATGTTGTTATACTTATCCAGACCGCCAATCAGCTTATCGGTCAGCTCCTTATCCGTCTCGTTCCAAGTTTCTACCACTGCACGATATCTTTCCTCCTCCGTGATAAGACCACGGCGGAAATTGGTGGAAATCTTATCCACCGTCGCCTGTGCCTGTGCAAGCAGCTCCGGCTTCTCTGCAGGCACCGTCATATCGGAAATGGATACCGTCATGGCTGCTCTGGTAGAGTATTTATACCCCATCGCTTTGATATAATCGAGTACCTCTGCATTCTTGAATGCGCCGTGGGTATTGATTACCTTTTCCAGTATCTGCTTTAAGCCCTTTTTGTTGACATGAAAATCCACTTCCAGCTTCAGCAGGTTCTCCGGATTGCTTCTGTCCACAAAGCCCAAATCCTGCGGCAGCACTTCGTTAAAGATAAAGCGCCCCAGTGTAGATTCTACAATACCGGATACCTCCTCGCCGTCCTCACGCTTCTTGGTGACACGCACCTTGATACGGGACTGCAGGGTAATCGCCTGATTCTCATATGCCAGTATTGCCTCATTTACATTCTTAAAGTACTTGCCCTCGCCCTTGGCGCCCTCTCTCTCCTGTGTCAGGTAATAGATACCAAGCACCATGTCCTGTGTCGGCACCGCCACGGGACCGCCGTCGGAAGGCTTTAACAGGTTGTTCGGAGAAAGCAGCAGAAAACGGCACTCCGCCTGTGCTTCCACGGAGAGCGGCAGATGAACTGCCATCTGGTCGCCGTCAAAGTCCGCGTTGAACGCGGTACATACCAGCGGATGCAGCTTGATTGCCTTACCTTCTACCAAAATCGGTTCAAACGCCTGAATACCCAGCCTGTGCAGGGTAGGGGCACGGTTCAGCATAACGGGGTGCTCCTTGATAACCTCCTCCAGCACATCCCATACGCTAGTATCCAGTCTTTCCACCAGCTTCTTTGCATTTTTGATATTCTGGCTGATGCCTCTCGCCACCAGCTCCTTCATCACAAAGGGTTTAAACAGCTCGATTGCCATCTCTTTGGGCAGACCGCACTGATAAATCTTTAGCTCAGGACCAACCACGATAACAGAACGTCCGGAATAGTCCACACGCTTGCCCAAAAGGTTCTGACGGAAACGTCCTGACTTACCCTTTAACATATCCGACAGAGACTTTAACGCCCTGTTGCCCGGTCCTGTCACGGGACGTCCTCGCCTGCCGTTGTCAATCAGGGCATCCACAGCCTCCTGCAGCATTCTCTTCTCATTGCGCACAATAATATCGGGCGCACCCAGTTCCAGCAGTCTCTTTAAACGGTTGTTTCGATTGATAATCCTTCTATACAAGTCATTCAAGTCGGAAGTGGCAAAACGTCCGCCGTCCAACTGTACCATGGGACGGATATCGGGGGGAATCACGGGAATAACATCCAAAATCATCCATTCAGGCTGGTTGCCGGACTCCCTGAATGCCTCCACCACCTCAAGACGCTTGATGATACGGGCGCGCTTCTGTCCGGTGGATTCCTTCAATCCTGCCTTTAATTCTGCCGCTTCCTGCTCCAAATCAATTGCCTGCAGCAGCTCTTTAATTGCCTCGGCGCCCATTCCCACACGGAATTTATTGCCCCAGGTCTCTCTTGCATCCTGATATTCCTTCTCGGAGAGAATCTGCTTATATTCCAGATTGGAGCCGCCTGCATCCAGTACAATGTAGGATGCAAAGTAAAGCACCTTCTCCAGTACTCTGGGCGATAAGTCAAGAATCAGTCCCATGCGGCTGGGAATCCCTTTAAAATACCAGATATGAGAAACCGGAGCCGCCAGCTCAATATGCCCCATACGCTCCCTGCGCACGCTAGCCTTGGTTACTTCAACACCGCAGCGGTCGCAGACAACACCCTTATATCGAATCTTCTTATATTTACCACAGTGACATTCCCAGTCCTTGTTCGGTCCGAAAATCTTTTCACAGAACAGACCGTCTCTCTCCGGCTTTAAGGTTCTGTAATTGATGGTCTCAGGCTTTAATACCTCGCCTCTGGACCATTCCCTGATTTTCTCAGGGGAAGCCAGACCAATTTTGATGGCATCAAATGTCATGGGTTGATATGCTTCATTTTTTGTTTCTGACATTATGGCACTCCCTTCCATGCTAAGTCTAATTTGGAAAACGATGATTGCATCAGCGCTTTCTTAGAATTCGTCCAGCTCGTCTACAAGGACTTCGTCTTCATCAAATTCTTCTTCAAAGTCGTCCTCCGTGCTTATCAGCTCGCCGTCCTCATCAAATTCCTGCTGCTGATAGCCGAACTCATCAAGAGAATTCCTCTCATAGTCTTCGTAGTCTTTTCTGTTGCCTTCGATTTCATACCGGTAATCGGTATCGTTGTAGTCCACGCTTTCCATGATTTCCACTTCCGTGTTGTCCTCGCGCAGTACCCGCACGTCCAAACCGAGTGCCTGCAGCTCCTTTAACAGAACCTTGAAGGATTCCGGAATACCCGGCTCGGGAATATTGTCGCCCTTGATAATTGCCTCGTAGGTCTTGACACGTCCTACCACATCATCAGACTTCACCGTCAGGATTTCCTGAAGCGTATAGGATGCGCCGTATGCCTCAAGCGCCCAAACCTCCATCTCACCAAAACGCTGTCCGCCAAACTGTGCTTTACCGCCCAAAGGCTGCTGTGTCACCAAACTGTACGGTCCCGTGGAGCGCGCATGAATCTTATCGTCAACCAGATGGTGCAGCTTTAAGTAGTGCATGTGTCCGATGGTAACCGGACCGTCAAAATATTCTCCCGTCCTGCCGTCGCGCAGCCTTACCTTGCCGTCTCTTGAGATGGGAACGCCCTTCCAAAGCTTTCTGTGCTCCCTGTTGTCCGAAAGATACTGCAGCACCTCGGGCAGCAGCTCCTCCCCATGCTTTTTCTCAAATTCTTCCCACTCCAGATTGACATAGTCATTTGCCAAATCCAGCGTATCCATAATATCCTGCTCGTTGGCGCCGTCAAATACAGGTGTCGCCACATTAAAGCCCAAAGCCTTTGCCGCCAGCGATAAATGAATTTCCAGTACCTGTCCAATGTTCATACGTGAAGGCACGCCCAAAGGATTTAATACGATATCCAGCGGACGTCCGTTGGGCAGATAGGGCATATCTTCCACGGGAAGCACACGGGAAACAACACCCTTGTTGCCGTGGCGGCCTGCCATCTTGTCGCCTACCGATATCTTTCTCTTCTGTGCGATATAAATGCGTACTGCCTGATTGACGCCGGGAGACAGCTCATCGCTGTTTTCTCTTGTAAACACCTTGGCATCCACAACAATACCATATTCGCCATGAGGCACCTTTAAGGAAGTATCCCTTACCTCCCTCGCCTTTTCGCCAAAAATGGCACGCAGAAGCCTCTCCTCTGCCGTAAGCTCCGTTTCACCCTTCGGCGTCACCTTGCCCACCAGAATATCGCCGGCGCGCACCTCGGCGCCAATGCGGATAATACCCCTGTCGTCCAAATCCTTCAAAGCATCGTCGCCGACACCGGGCACATCCCTTGTAATTTCCTCAGGTCCCAGCTTGGTATCACGCGCTTCCGCTTCATATTCCTCAATGTGCACGGAGGTATATACATCCTCCTGCACAAGTCTCTCGCTCAGCAGTACGGCATCCTCGTAATTGTAGCCCTCCCATGTCATGAATCCAATCAGAGGGTTCTTGCCCAACGCCAGCTCACCGTCGGAAGTAGACGGGCCGTCTGCAATCACCTGTCCCGCTGCCACATGGTCTCCCTTAAATACAATGGGCTTCTGATTGTAGCAGTTGCTCTGGTTACTTCTCGTAAACTTGGACAGATGGAATTCCTCTCTCTCTCCATCATCATACGTAATCTTTATCAGCTTCGAAGATACATAACTAACCGTTCCGGCTTTCCTTGCAATGATGCAGACACCCGAATCGACTGCAACCTTCGGCTCCATACCGGTACCTACCACCGGTGCTTCCGTCTGTAAAAGCGGAACTGCCTGACGCTGCATGTTAGAGCCCATCAGCGCACGGTTTGCATCATCATTTTCAAGGAACGGTATCAGCGCCGTTGCCACGGAAAATACCATTTTAGGCGACACGTCCATATAGTCAAACATTGCCTTGGGGTACTCCTGCGTCTCGTCACGGTAACGGCCGGACACAGAATTGCGGACAAAATGCCCTTCGTCGTCCAATACCTCATTCGCCTGCGCCACATGGTAATTATCCTCTTCGTCCGCCGTCATATAAACCACTTCGTCCGTTACGCGGGGATTTGCCGGGTCAGACTTGTCAATTACACGGTAAGGCGCCTCCACAAAGCCGTACTCATTGATTCTTGCATAGCTTGCCAGTGAATTAATCAGACCGATATTAGGACCTTCCGGCGTCTCAATGGGACACATTCTTCCATAGTGGGAATAATGCACGTCACGCACCTCGAATCCGGCTCTCTCTCTGGAAAGACCGCCGGGACCGAGCGCTGACAGACGTCTCTTATGCGTCAGCTCACCCAAAGGATTGTTCTGGTCCATAAACTGTGAAAGCTGTGAAGAACCAAAGAATTCCTTCACTGCCGCAGTAACCGGCTTAATATTAATCAGTGACTGGGGAGACACTTCCTCCGTATCATGCGTCGTCATCCTCTCCCTTACCACTCTCTCCATTCTGGAAAGACCGATACGGTACTGGTTCTGCAAAAGCTCGCCTACCGCACGGATACGCCTGTTGCCAAGGTGGTCGATATCATCTCCGCCGCCCAGACCGTATTCCAGATGAATATTATAATTAATGGAAGCAAAAATATCTTCCTTGGTAATATGCTTCGGTATCAGCTCATGCACATTTTTCCGGATTGCCTCTGCGAGCGCCTCCGCATCCTCGGAAAACTCTTCCAGAATCTGCGCCAGAACAGGATAATATACCTTCTCGGTGATGCCCAGCTCTCTTGGATTGCAGTCCACAAAATGACGGATGTCCACCATCATATTGGAAAGCACCTTGACATTGCGCTCCTCCGTCTGCACATAGACAAACGGTACTGCCGCATTCTGAATCTCATCGGCAAGCTCTGCACTTACCACTGTGCCAGCCGCTGCCAGCACTTCGCCTGTAGAAGGCTCCACAACATCCGCTGCCAGAACCTGATTCCGGATTCTGTTTCTGAGGGACAGCTTTTTGTTAAATTTATATCTGCCGACTTTTGCCAAGTCATATCTTCTGGGGTCAAAAAACATAGCGTTAATCAGACTCTCGGCGCTCTCCACGCTCAAAGGCTCGCCCGGACGGATTTTTTTGTATAACTCTAACAGACCCTCCTGATAATTTTCAGAAGTGTCCTTCGTAAAGCTTGCTTCTATCTTGGGCTCATCGCCAAACACCTCTCTGATTTCATCATTGGTGCCGATGCCAAGCGCCCTGATAAGAACGGTAATCGGTACTTTTCTGGTTCTGTCCACACGCACGTAGAACACATCATTGGAATCCGTCTCGTACTCCAGCCATGCGCCACGATTGGGAATTACGGTACAGGAAAACAGCCTCTTGCCAATTTTGTCATGTCCGATGGCATAATAGATGCCCGGAGAACGTACCAACTGGCTTACAATAACACGCTCCGCGCCATTGATGATAAAGGTTCCCGTCTCTGTCATCAAGGGAAGGTCGCCCATAAAAATCTCATGCTCACTGATTTCTTCCTTTTCCTTGTTGTAAAGACGTACCTTTACCTTAAGGGGAGCCGCATAATTAGCGTCGCGCTCCTTGCACTCCTCAATCGAATACTTTACATCCTTTTCGCACAATTCAAAGTCCACGAATTCCAAGCTTAACGAACCGCTGTAATCCGCAATCGGAGAGATGTCGTCAAATACCTCTTTTAAGCCTTCTTTCAAAAACCACTGATAGGAGTCCTTCTGGACTTCAATCAGATTAGGCATTTCCAAAACCTCTTTTTGTCGTGAATAACTCATACGTATGTTCTTGCCTGCGGCAATGGGACGTATTCTGTTCTTTTCCATTGACATTTCACCCCGTTCTTATATGATTTTGACCCTATTCTACCAATATTTCACACGCAAAATAGACATAGCACACCACAATAGTGCACTATCCATATTACTACAAATTGGAAAACGCGTCAAGAAATTTTTTTGAAGGCGGGGGATTTTTCTGCTTCCGGTTGTACTCCAGAGGGGGCGGCAAGTCATGTTGACAGCAGATGGTTTCCTATTCAGACGCGCTCTCGCTCGAACGAAAACGTAGTGGACGCTAGGCTCGACAATATCTCGCCAAGCGCCAACGTTTTCGTACGGTCTTCATAGGAAACCGTCTGCTATCGGCTGAATGCGGCAAAGGCTGCCTGCCCATATGGAAAGAGGACTGCTGTCAGTTAAAGGCAGCAAAGATTTCCTCATTTGCCTAAGAAGATAACTCTTTTGCGCAAAAGCAGACTGCTGTCGGCTAAAAAGGGAACCTCCTGCAACTATATTGCATCGCATTATCACTCTGCAATCCTGCTAATACTACCTGGCAGCACCCATCTTATCTTCCCCGCCGCGAGACGCGGCGCCTGTAACGCCATGTTTGTGGGAAATCCTACATGCGGCTTTCAGCCCGCAGGGGAGCGGTATGCCTGTAAAGACCGTATGGAAACGTTGGCGCTTGGCGAGGTATTGTCGAGCCTAGCGTCCATTACGTTTTCATCCGAGCGGAAGCGCGTCTTTACAGGCATACCGCTCCCCTGCGGGCGTCCCCTCCGCATCACAATACCCCCTCACGCAAAAAAGAGGCGCCGCAGATTTCTCCGCAGCACCCCTTATCCACCGTTTGCAGTCTGACCGCCTCAATTACTTCAAGGTAACCTTTGCGCCAACCTCTTCCAGTTTCTTCTTAAGTTCTTCAGCCTCATCCTTGGATACAGCTTCCTTCACTGCCTTGGGAGCGCTCTCAACAAGGTCTTTTGCTTCCTTCAGTCCAAGACCGGTAATCTCACGAACCACCTTGATAACCTTAACCTTTTCAGCACCAATCTCGGTAAGCTCTACGTTAAACTCGGTCTTCTCTTCTACCTCTGCACCTGCGCCGGCACCTGCTGCTGCAACTACAACGCCTGCTGCTGCGGATACGCCGAATTCTTCCTCACAAGCTTTTACCAATTCATTTAATTCAAGTACAGTCAACTCTTTTACTGCATCGATAAGTTCCTGAGCTGTTAATTTAGCCATTTTCATTCCCTCCGTTAATTCATAATTTCAATCATTTGGTTTCACTGCGGGCTTTGCGCCCTTTTGCTTTGCTGCTGTTATTCTGCTGCCGGAGCTTCCTCAGCGGGAGCCTCTGCTGCAGGGGTCTCCTCAGCGGGTGCTTCTGCCGTCTCTGCGGGAGCTTCCTCTGCGGATGCTGCTTCTACCGCACCTGCGCCGCCTTTTTCAGCAAGCTGGTTCATAACACGTGCAAAATTGGTGATAGGAGCCTGCAAGCTTCCCAACAGTCTGGAAATAAGCTCTTCTCTTGCCGGAATTGTTGCAATGCTTGCAATACCTGCTGCATCATACAGATTTCCTTCCACAACACCGCCTTTGATTTCCAGCTTGTCAGCTGTTTTTGCAAACTTAGCAAGCTCTCTTGCAGGCGCCGTAGCGTCTGTAGCGGATACTGCCATTGCACTGGGACCTTCCAGATACTTGGAGAGTCCTTCAAAGTCCGTATCCTTGAACGCAAAATTCATCATGGTGTTTTTGTAAACCTTGTAGACTACTCCGGCTTCCCTGAGTGCACGGCGAAGCTGTGTGTCCTGCTCTACAGTGAGTCCTCTGGGGTCAACCAGCACAACGGACTGTGCATCTTTGATACGCTCAGAAATCTCTTGTACAATGGGCTGTTTTAATTCAACCTTTGCCATTTCTTTACCTCCTTATAGAATATTGTGGGAATCTCTTCCCTGCCGAAAGGAGCTTTTTATAAGAGAAGCCCTCCTGAAGACAGGAGGGCAAAAAGTCTCAAATCAAACTCTTTCCTCGGTAGGCGCATACGCTTACCCCTCCTGCTGCCACATCCCGCCGGATACTAGTTGAAATACCCTGCACCGGACGGCAGTCATGGGACCTACTGTCTTCGGCGATATTTTAAATGGAAAACACAGCTTTCTTTCGCAGTGCTTTCTTTTAAAACCTTTAGAACTTCGCAACGCTAACCTTCACGCCGGGACCCATTGTGGAAGTCAGTGTGATGCTTCTTAAATACTGTCCTTTCAAAGCTGACGGTCTTGCCTTTGTGATTGCTTCTAACAGCGCATCAAAGTTTTCCGTAAGCTGCTGCTCCGTAAAGGAAGCCTTTCCTACGGGAACATGGATAATATTCGACTTGTCAAGCCTGTACTCAATTTTACCGGCTTTGATATCATTGATTGCCTTGGTTACATCCATGGTTACGGTTCCTGCCTTCGGATTGGGCATCAATCCTTTCGGTCCCAGCACCTTACCAAGACGTCCTACAACGCCCATCATATCAGGGGTTGCTACCACTACGTCAAAGTCAAGGAATCCGTCGTTCTGGATTCTCGGCACAAGCTCATCACCGCCAACGTAATCTGCGCCTGCCGCTTCTGCTTCGGCAACCTTGTCGCCCTTTGCAAAAACCAGCACCTTAACCGTCTTACCGGTTCCGTTGGGAAGTACTACCGCGCCGCGAACCTGCTGCTCTGCATGACGTCCGTCGCATCCGGTTCTGATATGCACCTCAATGGTTTCATCGAATTTTGCAGTTGCCGTCTTTTTTACCAGAGCGATTGCATCTGCTGTTTCATAAAATGTTGTGCGGTCTACCAGTTTGGCAGCTTCGCTGTATTTTTTACCATGCTTCATTATAAAATCCTCCTATGGTTCCAACGACAGTTTCCTGTCTCCCAATTCTGTTTTCAACTGCTTTGCCGTTACTGTCCGGCTAATCTTCCACTACAATACCCATGCTTCTTGCGGTTCCGGCTATCATGCTCATAGCGGCTTCAAGGCTTGCCGCATTTAAATCCGGCATCTTCATTTCAGCAATTTCCTGTAACTTTGCCTTGGAGATGGTTGCTACCTTTGTCTTATTGGGCACGCCTGAACCGGATTTGATATTACATGCCTTCTTCAAAAGTACTGCAGCAGGCGGAGTCTTGGTAATAAAGCTAAAGCTTCTGTCTGCATATACAGTGATGACAACAGGGATAATCACGTCTCCCTTATCTGCTGTCCTTGCGTTGAACTGCTTTGTAAATTCAACAATGTTTACGCCGTGCTGTCCCAGTGCAGGACCAACAGGCGGAGCCGGTGTTGCTTTGCCGGCAGGAATCTGTAACTTGATATATCCTTCTACTTTCTTTGCCATAATGGCACCTCCTATAATGTGGTAATTTGGCGTCCCGCAGCCGTTGCCCGGCATTGCCGAAGCTGCCCTGCAGAACTCCCACGGTGCATTCAAAAATGCACTTCCTTGCTTCCTATATTATCCACCGGTCCGGACTATAGCCATCCCGCCGGAAAATACCTTTTTTATTACAGCTTTCTCACTTCCGCAAAACCTATCTCCACAGGGGTCTCCCTGCCGAACAGCTCCACGTTGATAGTGGCTGTCTGTTTACTGTAGTCCAGTTTTTGTACAACTCCCACCGTATCCTTCCATACGCCGGCAACAACCGCAATGCTGTCGCCTTCGCCAAAGTCGATGGATACATTTTCAAGCTTAATGCCCAAAGGCTTCATCTCAGCCTCCGTGAGCGGCACCGCTTTGCTTCCCGGTCCTACGAATCCGGTTACGCCTCTCGTGTTGCGAACTACATACCAGGTGTCGTCATTCATCACCATGTTAATCAGAACATAGCCGGGGAACATTTTTTTCTGCACTGTCCTTTTCGCGCCGTTCTTAATCTCCACAACGTCCTGCAGGGGAACTCTTACCTCCAAAATCTCCTCTGCCAGATGCTTGTTGTTTTCAATGGTTTTCTCAATATTGGCTTTGACCTTGTTTTCATATCCGGAGTAGGTGTGTACTACATACCAATTTGCCTCTGCCATACAATCCCCCTCGCCTTACAATGATGTCAGGAAATCTACGCCGTACTGCGCTGCAACATCAATAACGGCAATGATAACTCCCGCCACAAGTGAAATTGCAACAACCGCAACAGACTGCTTGAACATGGTTTTCCTGTCCGGCCACGAAATCTTTTTGAATTCAATCTGCACATTTTTAAAGAAGCTCTGCTTCTTTGTCTTTTCCGCTGAATCTGCCATCGTCTCTCCTTTTAATCCGGAAATTATTTGGTTTCCTTGTGAATTGTGTGAGTTCTGCAGAATCTGCAGTATTTCTTGATTTCCATTCTGTCAGGATGTGTTTTCTTATCCTTCGTCGTGTTATAATTGCGCTGTTTGCACTCTGTGCATGCCAATGTAATTCTTGTACGCATCTTTCCACCTCCACGCGTTTTTTCCTATATTATAAAAATGCATAAAAAAAAGACCTAAATCTCATCTCGCTTAGCTACTATATCACATCAAGGCATACATAGTCAACGATTTTCTCTATTTTTATCTTATTTTTTTAAAAGTACGCCAGTCTGCTCTTGCCCTGTCAGGAAAAAAGTGGTATACTACACACATGAAAGTAGGTTTTTCTGCCCTTAGTGCATATCATATATAAAGAAGTTTTATCCGCAGAAACGGATGACAGCGGAAATATGCACCTCATTTCAAGGAGGAAAGGAGGGTTTTTATGAGCAATGCCATTCTAACGAACGTATACAACCATTATCTGATGTCGTACGCGCCCAAAAGCACCAGCACCGGCAGATATGACACACACAAAAAGAGCGAGCTTCGGGGCATCTACGATTCCATCGTAAAACTAAATAAAGAATCCCCCTGGTACCTTGACACAAAGAGCAGGGATACCCAGATATTTGCGATTGGCTTAAAGGAAGGTGCACGTGTGCTTCACAATACCATTGCCTCCATTGGCGGTCTGGAAGATACGCAGTCTTTGGACCAGAAGACGGCTTATTCCTCTGATGAGGACATTGTATCCGCCAAGTTTACCGGCAATATCGGAAGTGCCGCTCCATCTCCCACACTCTCGCTTACTGTCAACAGACTGGCTGCTTCTCAGGAAAACATGGGTGCATACCTGACCAATGAGCCGATTGGTCTTGAACCGGATACCTATTCCTTTGATGTTGCCATCAATGATTTGAATTATGAGTTTCAATTTAATATAAATGAAGATGATACCAACAAAGATGTACAGGAACGGCTGGTACGTCTGATTAACAATGCCAACCTTGGCATTCGCGCCCGTCTTGACGAAGGTGACTCCCGCAGTTCCATCCGGCTTACTTCTGCGTCTACCGGACTGGCAGAAGGCAGACAGGAAATCTTTCGTATTTCTGATGAGCACACCAGTAAAACCGCCGGTGTCGTGGAATACTTTGGATTAAACTATGTCTCCCGACAGCCTGCCAACGCTTCTTTCGTCTTAAACGGCGAAGAGCGCACCTCCTCCTCCAATACGTTTACGGTAGGAAAAATGTTCGAGTTGGAATTAAAGTCAGTAAGCGAACCGGACACTTCCGTTTCTATCGGTCTGAAGACAGATGTGGAATCTCTCGCCGACAACGTCAACACCTTGATTGGAAGCTACAACAGCTTTGTCTCCGCTGCTGCTTCCTACCGTCAGAGCCAGCATCTGAGCGGGCGGCTGGCAAACGAAATGGGGCGGCTGGCGCTTCATTACGGCGACGAACTGGAACAGATGGGACTCCACATACAGTCCGACAATACCATTTCCATTGACGAAGAGAGGCTTTCGGAAAGCGCTTCCGCCGCGGACGGTTCCTTCTCACACGAAGCACTGAAGAGCTTTACCAACGCGCTGCTGCAGAAGACCTCACAGGTTTCCTTAAATCCCATGAGCTATGTTGACCGCGTTATGGTTGCCTACAAAAATCCGGGACGCAATTTTGCAAGCCCATATATCACCAGCGCTTACAGCGGGATGATGTTTAACGGATACTGCTAATCCACAATATATAAAACGGCTGCCGTCCGTCTCTTTGATGGAGACGAACAGCAGCCGTTTTTATGCCGCCATATGGCATATCCGCAAAACCTCTTCTACTATGCTGCACAGCAGACTCGCATTATGCTCCGCAGCATCTGCCGTTTCCGTTCGTTTCCAGCCCTCCGCTTCCTTCAGGCAGGGAATCTCCGGATACCGCTCCGACAAATATCGGCAGTATTGCGCGTCGATACAGTAAAAAAACATGGCAATACTCAACTGTTTTTCCAACTGTTTCTCGTTTGGAAGCGCAGCGTCAAGTAAGAGATGGACTTGCTTGCAGTCAAGCAGATTATAGGCAATACCGCCCGTTAAAGTTCCCTGCTCAAAGCCTGAAAGATTAAAGTCCACAAACAAATCCGCTTCGGCTTTTTTGATGTCCTCACGCGTTGCCGCCTTTTCCTCCACTATTATGATATCGGCATCTCCATATTGCTGCTGCAGCCTTTCCTTTAACAGCTCCACCGTTTTTTTCCTTGTGCCCGAAAATGTATGTGCCATTATGATTTTCAATGTATTCTCTCCCATCTTACTCCCGCACGTTAAGCCACAATCCTCTTTCATGCAGCATTGCCAGTTCCTTTTTATAGATAGGATATCCATGTGCCTGCGTGTTTTTCTCAAAGACCATATAGTCGCCATAATAAGCCCTCAGCACCTTGTCAAAATCGGAAGGTACCGTCAGCATCATATTTTCAAACGATTTATCCGCTGTGCCAAGCCATTCTTTCTGTAAAAAAAAGTCCCTGCCTTTTATATAATCAGGATACGAGGTCAATAAATCAGCCTCCTCAGAACCATACAGCATACAGATTCTGTCAAACAGTCTGAGAAGCTGGTTTTCCAAAGATTTACTTCTGTCAAAAGAAATCCTGCAGACCTTCTCCAATTCCACAAGCCCTTCTTCTACCGCCCCCCGCGCTTCCCATATTTCCTCCTGCGTCGCATCGCGCATATCGGTATACAAATATTTTACCGACGTTACGACGGCATGTACCATCTCCAGCAATGATTTCTGCATTTCGGCTGCCTGCCGGTCACGGGGCAAATAGTCCAACGGGAAAACATCCACCCCTGCCACAAACGGACAGCCATGAAAACGGGACAGCCGTTCTTCCGAAATATCTACTGCCAGTTCATTCGTAACAATGGAATGATACTGCGTCCACTCCTCTTCCTCATAAATATTGCGCATGTGCCAGCCGGCAGGCAGTTCCTTTCCGGCAATTTGTAAGAATTTTGTATAATCCTCACGTTTCATTGCAATATCAATATCGTCGTCCCATGGAATAAATCCTTTATGCCGCACTACGCCTATCAGCGTTCCCCAAAAAGCATAATAAGTCAGATTATGGTTTTCACAGATTTCAATTATGGTCTGCAGCACTTCCATTTCTGCCGCCCAATAACGTTTCATGGTTTCACTGACCGTAAAACCGCATCTGACTTCCTCCTGAAAGTAATTCTCCGGAAATTGTAACATCTCGTTTTCTCCTCTATTCCGATATATAATGTTCCGCGTCCTTAAAAAAGCCCGCTACAATCAGCAAAAGAATGATTCCTATTGGAAATGCTGCAATGATGGATACCGACTGCAGACTATACAAAGATTTTTCTGAGAAAACCAATACTATGGGCAGCAGAATAAACACAACCGCCCAGAATGTGCGGATTCTCTTGTCCGGTTCTTCCCCTATGGGAAGCCGCTTACAGGAGTAGCATGACACCACCATCGTGATAGAATCAAAAGTTGTCGCATAAAAAGCAATCATCGTCACTGCCAAAAGAAGCAATGCGATTTTGCTGAATGGCAAGGTATCAAAAATTTTCAAAATTGCTTCCGCATAACTTCCACCTGCGGCAATAAAGCCGGAGATATCCACACCATGCTTCATTTCCTGCGCCAGACCGTAATTTCCCAAAACAATAAAAGAAGTAAAGGTTCCCAAAAGTCCCCAGCCATATCCGCCAAGTATCGTGTTTTTTATGGTGCGCCCTTTACTAATCAATCCAATAAAGAACGGCGTTGCCACACACCAGACCATCCAGTAGGACCAGTAATAAATAGTCCAGTTCTGCGGAAAGGAATTTTCACGCAATGGGTCCATCCATGTGGACATAACCGGAAAATTCTGAATCAAATTGCCAAGCGCCGACAATCCGGTCTCCAAAATATAAACCGCTTCCCTGCCGGCAAAAAGAAAGTACAATAACAGAGCAAAAAACAAACCGGCACAACAGGACGCCAGCTTTGCGATTCCTTTCATGCCAAACCATACTGTCAAAGTATACACTACTGCAATCAAAAGCAGCAGCAGGATAGTCATAGCCGTCCCATCCCGAAAGCCGAACACACGGCTGATTGCGGCAGAAAGAAGCGGCGTGGCAAGCGAAAAAGTAGTTGCCGTGCCCGCAATCAACGCAAAAATAGCAACCAAATCTATCAGCCTTCCCCAGCCCTTGTCCGTCTTACTGCCCAATATGGGGCGGCATGCCTCGGAAAATTTCTGCTTATCCCGCTTTCTGACATGGAGCATAAATCCAAAGGCAACGGCAAGAATAATATAAAAGCCCCACGCAATAGGTCCCCAATGAAACAGCGGATAGGTAGACGCCCATTTTTGGATACCACCCAAATCCGCAATATAAACTTCATTCGCATACAGCGCCCATTCACACAGAGAATAAAACAGGATATCTGCCGCCATGGTGGAAGTGAAAATCATAGCGCCCCACCTGAAAGAAGAATACTGCGGCTTTTCTGTATCCCCAAGCCTTATCTTTCCATACTTGGAAAATGCAATATACAACGTACAGGAAAAAACACCGATTCCCAGCAGCGCATAGTAGATTCCTCCCTCATTGCCAAGAATCCCTCTGACCTGCTGCAGAAAACGTTCCGCCTGTTCCGGCAGCAGCATAAACAGCGCGCATAACAAAACAACCCCAATAAACGGGACAACCGTGGAAAACCAGTCAATTTTTCCTTTCAGATGTTTGAGGCTTTTCATTCTGCGCTTTCTCCTTACATGTCATAATGCCGATATGTTTCATCAAACTGTTTTAAATCCTCCAGCGAATCAAATTCATAAATCTGATTCCGCGGATAACGTCTTATTTTCATCTTTAACTGCGGAAGATGTTCCATGTATATGTGCTCCCACAGCTTGTTCTTCGTGCCCTCTTCTCCATATACCCTTTCCAGAATAGTCATAAACTTCCTGCTAAAATCCACACTCCAAAAAGCATGCCCCATCATATACCACTGCTTTTGTCCGCCGATTGTAACGCCTGTGATTTGTCCTTCCTCATCTGTCTGCAGGCACCACTCGTCCGTTTTTCCTTCCGAAAAAACGGCTGCATAATAAGATTCCTCCACTTCCCGCTCAAAGGGATTTTCCATAAAATAATTATCTGCGGAACAAATGTATGTGTTTTTCAGATAATTTCGCGCCGCCCAAATGGAAGAATGGTTGTTGCATGTCAGAAACTCCGTGTTTTCAACAAGAATTATATCATATTTTTCCTTTAAATAGTAGAATTGTTCTTTTTTATATCCGACAACCACTACAATTTCCCTGATTCCGGCTTCCTGTAACTGGTGTATCTGTCTTTCTATTAAAATTTCGCCGCGCACTTCAAACAATGCCTTTGGCTTTTCATAAGAAAGCGGCGCCAGACGGCTGGACAGCCCTGCCGCCATAATTACCGCATTGTCTACAAAATACCCCATTTTTCTTTTTCCTCCCCCAAGGCATCGGACACCACCTTGCAGTAATCTCCTGCAAATCGGTACTGCCTTGACGCATACGCATCAAAATGCACACCCAGACTCTGCTTATATTCGCACCAGTTACTCCACAAAAGACCGCACGCCGCCACATAACAATAAATTTTAATGCGGATTTCCTCCGAACATTCCCCTTCGAAATAAAACCCTATCAAATCGTCCATCTGCTCCTTTGTATAACCTGCATAAATGCCAAACATGGCTATATCCACATGCGGGTCCTGCATTCCCGCATATTCCCAATCAATTAAGTAAACTGCTTCCCTATCCGATTCCTTTTTATGAAACAAAAAATTATCAGGAACTGCGTCAATATGTGTTAAAGTCTTATGGGAAACATGTGCATCCATATAATTTTTCAGGGAAAACACTCTGCTTTTTCTATCCGCATAATCCGGATGCCGTGACTTCCGGCTCCCCCACAAGGATTCGTAAAAATCAATCTGTTGAAAAATAGAAAACTCATGGTTGACGTACAAGTTCATTGCATGAAATTTTTTCAGAATATCCATGCAGCTTTTAACATCTTCCGCACTCTTTGGATTGCACACTCTGGACGGTTCCAAATATTCTGTAATTTTATACCCACTGTCAGGGTCTATGTACAGGCAGTTATCTCCAATTCCTCTGCCACGGATAATCTGATAGACCTCCGCCTCTGCCTTTCGATTGATAAGCCGCTCCGTTCCTTCTCCCGGAACCCGTATCATATACTTTTTCCCTGCGCATTGAAACAGAAAGGAACGGTTTGTCATTCCCTTTTTAATCACGGAGAGTTCTCTGATTTCCTCTGTTTTTACCTGTAACACATTTGCAATCAACGCATACATATCCTGCTGTGTTTTCTTATCTTCCACTCTGTTTCCTCCCCCCTGCCACAACAAACAAAGAGACTAACCCTACCGGATTAGTCTCCGCTTCCTTTACCGCAGCTCTGTCTGTACCATATCGAGCGCGGCTGCAATCACCTTATCCATATCGTAATAGCTGTATTGCCCCAGCCTGCCTCCAAACAATACATTCTTTTCTTTTTGGGCAAGCGCGGCATACCTCGCATAAAGCGCATTATTCTGCTCGTTGTTGATAGGATAGTACGGCTCATCTCCGCGCTTCCACTCCGCAGGATACTCCTTGGTAATCACCGTATCCGGCTGCGTGCCAAACTCAAAATGCTTATGCTCGATGATACGCGTATACGGAACCTCCCGTTCCGTATAATTAACCACCGCATTTCCCTGATAGTTGTCACAGCCGGTAAGCAGTTCCTCCTCAAAACGCAAGGAACGGTACTGCAGCTCTCCAAAGGAATAATCAAAATATTCGTCTATCATACCGGTGTATAATACCTTTCCAAAGGTATCCGCCTCTGCGCCGCGTCCGGCGTTTTCTTTTTGAAAATCCTTATAAGCAATGCCGAGACGAACGGGGATATCTCCCAGTATCTTTTCTACAAGCTTTGTGTAACCGCCCTTGGGAATTCCCTGATAAGGGTCCGTGAAATAGTTGTTGTCATACACAAACCGAAGAGGCAGCCTTTTAATAATGAAAGCCGGCAGCTCTCTGCAGTCACGTCCCCACTGTTTTTCCGTGTACCCCTTTATCAGCTTCTCATAGACGTCCGTGCCGACCAGCGATAATGCCTGTTCTTCCAGGTTCTGCGGCTCCACGATATGCAGCCCGTCAATCTGCTCTGCTATTTTTGCCTTCGCCTCCGCCGGCGTTTTCACACCCCACATCTTACTGAAGGTGTTCATATTAAAGGGCAAATTATATAACTGCTCCTTATAGACAGCCACCGGTGAATTAATATAATGATTGAACTCGGCAAACTGCTGTATATACTCCCATACCCTTTTGTTTGCGGTATGAAAAATGTGGGCTCCATACTTATGAACCTGAATACCCGCTCTTTCTTCTGTATATACATTGCCTGCAACCACGTTTCGCCTGTCTATTACGAAACAGCTTTTGCCCGCCTTTTGCATCTCCCGGGCAAACACCGCTCCAAACAGCCCTGCGCCGACAATCAGATAATCATACTTCATGGAAACCTCCACGCTGCCATTTCATGCCTGCTTATTTGGACTTTCTGGACTTTGCCTTATACTTGTCAATCTGCACAAAATCATCCATCAGCTCTAAAATCTTGTCCCTGCCGTTCTGATTCAGCTTTACATAATACTGCATAACACGGTTCTCCAAAAGCTGTGCTCCCAAAGAAGTATCTCTTTCCAAAGAACTGAAGTCAACCGGATTCAAACTCAGCTTATCACACATTCTGATAACCGTGCCATAAGCCATACCGTCTATACCACGCTCCAGCGCCGTCACAAGCGTGCTGTAGGGAATTCCCATCTCCAGTGCGAACTGCCTTACGCTTCTATACTGCCTCAATATTTCTTTTTTTAATATTTCTGCTTTTGTCATATAAAACCTCCCTTAAAATTGTGGCATAAGGATAGTTTACGGTATACCGTCTTTTTTTTCAAGAGTAGGTTTCAAATTCATCAAAAATTAAGGTTTTGTTTAGAATTTGATAATTTAATACTTTTCTGCCGTCTTATGGCATATATTTCCATCTATCTGCGCAGAAAAATACCTCCCCATATCCGCCAGCAGCCGCAGTACAGAAGGGTGCAGCTCTTTGGGAAAACTCTCCATACAGCGGAAGGTCTCAAAGTTTATGACGCCCTCATATTTTATCTCGCGCAGCCCGCGCAAAAAGCCCTCCCAGTCCGTAGCTGCCGGATTCCAGCTTCGCGCAAAGGTATACGGCATGGTATGCAAATCGCTCACACCGTCGTTGTCATGAAGGTGAAGAATTTTCAGCCTGTCCCCCAGTGCAAGCACGGACTGGTACAGGTTCTTGCCCAGTATATTGGCATGACCCACATCAAAGCAGAATCCAAAAAGCGCCTCCCCTGCAATCCCATTCAGTTCATCTATCCATGCCGCCGCTTCCACAAAATCGGAACATGCGCCCTCTGTCAGATGTGCCTTCTGGTCGACAAACATATTTTCCAGACAGATGACAATTCCGTTCTTCTTTGCCATCGGAATCAGCTCCTGATACATTTCCATATTAAAATCATGCTCTTCCTTTTTGCTGCACTCATACGCCAGTGTCACCGGATGCACCACCAGATACCTGCCTCCCATACGGGCACAGATGTCCATGCAGTTCTTCGTGATACGAAGCATCTTTGCATTCACCTCATCCAGCCCTTTTTGTCTTAAAGGAAAAGGCGCATGCATCTGCTCAAAGACAAGACCGCATTCCGCCGCCGCTCTTTTATGGATTTTAAAATCCTCCCAGACCGCTTCCACCTGCCGGTCCAGCACCGCATTTATCTCTCCCCGCTCTACCATAGTACAGTGGAGATACTCATCAAAGTTAAAATCCACACAGTCAAAACCGGCTTCTTTTATCCTCCGGTAGCCGGCTTCTATATCTCCTTGCAGGATACTCCCTGTGGATTGTATTCCTATTTTGTGCATAATACTCCTTTCTGCGCCATTGTTTACCGCTCCCGCTCCGAAATGACAGACTTTTCTTTGTCAGCCACTAATTTTTCTTCATAAGCCGAAATCCTGCTGATATCCTTCACATACTCCTCTACCTTGGCACGCCCCAAATCGTTTAGCCGGTTGTAATATGCAAGCAGCCTCTTTTCCATTTCACCGGCGGCTGTGTCTCCACGGCTGACAGGTTCAAGGTATACGGCATCAATATTGAGAAAGCGGCAAATGTATTCCAGCTTCCCCCACGCCATGCCGTCGATTCCATGATTCAGCGCACTAACCAAGGTTCCATGCGGTATCCCCGCTTCTCTGGCAAAAGCGCGGATGCTTGGATAGCGCCGTAATATAATTTCCTTCAGCTTGTTCGAACGTTCGTCCATATGTACCTTCTTTTTTGTGAATATCCCTCTTGAAAAAGGGAAAAAAATGTGGTATATTATATGAAAAGGTGGTACTAAGCTGTACCCCTTGTCAATGGATTAAGTTACAAAAAATAACCGCATCGCCTTGGCAGAGGGGCGGTTATTTTTTGTCCTTACGACTTATCTTATATACAAGACCTATCAGCGCTATGATAAACAATCCCAACTGTATCAGCGTATCATATGTAACGTACTGCATAGGCATCCCCCCTTTCCCAAGGGGACAACCGTTCCCACCGCAATCAGTATAACATGTTCTGTTTTAAATTGCAAACAATGTTTTTTATTTCATTCACCCATAAAGCCGGTTTCCTGCGTCCCCGCTATCCTTGCTCCGACACGCGACATATTATAATATGTGATATCAGGAGTAAGCGCTATTTTAGCTTCAATCCATTTTCTGTACAGAATAAACATCGTATCCGCATACACCGGCAAGCCGCCGACTCCTTCTACAGGCAGCATGTCCTCCGTATTTTTTTCGGTTCTGTCCATCAGTCCTTCCGCATGGGAAATCCCTTTTGGATATGCCAAATCCACGCCCACAAGATATATCCTTCGGGCTCCAAATCGGACAGCCGCTTCGATTGCCAGATGTGTGACCGTCCCCCCTATCACCCACGCTTCCTCGCTTTCCCGCTCCTCATGCATACCCGCAAGCGGCACCAGATATTTGTCCCCCTGATAATTTGCGGCAAATTTCCAATATGCCGTTACGGCAAGCAGCATGGGCACCTTTTTATCCTCCAGCCCTTCTATCTGCTTATAGGTTCTCTCCTGTGGGTTCAACACCGCTATCATATCAGGTATAACTTGCTTCTCCAGCAGCTTCCTAAAAACGGTTCCCACGGCGATTATCGTTTTCTTGCCCTGATTCTCCCGCAAAAATTCCAAATTGTCATCCAAAGACGGTCCTGCCGCTACAATGATAAAGTCCTGTTTGCCAAAAAAGCAAAGCTCCGAGACGGCGTGACAGCCGCTTCTGTGATTGTTCCAGTAGTTCAGCTCGTTGTCCTTTTGCAGCTTCTTCGGCGTTGCAAACTGCATATATACATCTTCCAGCTTTCGGCGCAAGTCCGGCTCCTCCCTGTAAATCTCGGGAAGAAACACATAAAAGCCCATATCCTTTTTTGCCGCGCTCTTTAAGAAAGAATCCGGATTGCTGCAAAGAACCAAATCCAGCCGGTCCTCCGGTATCCAGTCCAATACCCCATAATGCTTTGCATATTCCACCATTCTGGCATCTTTTTCAAACACATGAATCCTGACTGTGCCGTCAGAAATATGGTATAGCTGGTAAATCAGGTAGCCAAGTCCAAGCCCCCATACAGTATATTCCTTTTTTTCAGGGCTGAAAATATATTCCGCCAGTTTGAAAGCCTCCCACATGGGGTCGGAGGCACTGTGTATGTATTTGTCCTGCCGTAAGTCCTTCAGTGTCAGAAATCCGGAAGCGCTGCTTTCAAACAAATAGTCTCCCTCTTCATTTTCCACCGAAATATCCCCGCCGCAGAGCTTTCTCTTTTCCTTTAACAGCGGCAGTATCTGCTCCTCTATCACATCGCCCCGTTTGACCAAATCATTGTCAATTTGAACCAGCATCTGCACTGCAGCCCACAGCGCCATCCCCTTTTCCCTGTCCTGCTGAAGGTACGCCTTGCATATTCCGCACAGCGGCTGGAAAACGGCGTTGCATATGGCAATCATATGAAGCTCGTCATGAATTTTTGCATATTCTGCCGCCTGCCTGAGCCGGCACACAAGCGCAGCCTCTTTATAAATCTCCTCCAAAAATGCTTCTGCCATAGCCTTCCTCCATTTTCCACCGTTTTCGCATATTATGAAACAACTATATCACAAAGAAAAAAGCTATGCCATAGCAAGGCGCAAATCCAGGACATCTTTTTAAAGATGATTTGACTTAATTTAACAAAAAAACTATACTTAACTATAAGAAAATGCGATTTTTATGATAATTCACAGGAGTGCAGACCCATGAAAATACTGTTTTACGATATGGGAAGTTATATCTATCACGATTTTCTCTACTACTTAAGAAAAGCAGGGCATACCTGCAAGACAGTGTATTATCACTTTCCTGACAAATTCCATGACGACTTTTTTTGCGAGCGGTTCTCTGAATATCTGTTAAACGATACCTATGATGTCGTTATCAGCGTCAATTTTTTCCCGCTGGTGGCAGAGCTGTGCAGTAAGCACCGCATAGCATACATTGCATGGTGCTATGACAGCCCTCTGGAAGAGCGCCTGGCTGACTATTTCCATTATGAAACCAACCATATTTTTCTGTTTGACCGGATAGAAGCCGCCGGGTATCAGGCGGCAGGATACAGCCGGGTATTTCACCTTCCCCTTGCAGTCAACACGGACAGGCTGGAGACGCTTACCTTCAGCGCTTCCCAGATTGCCGCGCATTCCGCAGACGTATCTTTTGTTGGAAATCTCTACGAATCGCCTCTGGAGACCCTGCTCTATGCAGCAGACGACTTTACCAAAGGATATATTGAGGGCATTCTGCAGGCGCAATTCCGCATATATGGCAGCTACCTGCTTGACGAGCTGATTACGGAGGATTTGCTGCAGGCGGTAAACAGCTCCTTTCAAAAAATAGGACAAAGCAGTCTGAAGCTGAACCGCCGCGGGCTGTCCTACGCCATTGCCACCAAAATCACGCACTTGGAGCGCAGCTTTCTTCTACAACAGTGCGGCGAACTGTTTAACACCCATTTTTATACGACAAAGCCTTGCGATTTGCCCCATGTAAAGCTTTGCGGTCCTGCAAAATACGAGGACGAAATGCCCTGCGTCTTTCGGTACAGCAGGCTAAACCTGTGCCCCACCCTCAAATGCATCCAGTCCGGCATCCCGCTTAGGGCTTTGGATATCATGGGGGCTGGCGGGGCGCTGCTCTCCAACTATCAGCCTGAACTTGCCGCATATTTTGAGGACGGAAAGGATTTGATTTTATACGAAAGCATGGAGGACGCGATTGCCAAGGCTGATTTTTACTTAAAGCATGACGAGCTGAGACGGCAGATTGCCGCAAACGGCTTTCAGAAGGTAAAAAAAGAATTCTCCTATCCGAAGAGGATAGAAGAACTCTTTCGTGTGGCGGGGTTTTAAACCAAGATATTCCATTTCTCTCAGTTGATACATGACAAACCGATATCCTAAGGTTTTAGCTATAGGAGACAAACCATATAATCGCTGACTTCCGAAGCCTGTCTCTCTTTTGTGAAATGTCTCCTCATATAAAATCTTATTGCATTTTCGTTGTCTTTATCAACTTCCAACCTTATTTGTTTGATATCATTTACAACAGCAATTTGTTTGATATACTGAATCAATGCAGTTCCAACATGCATATTCTGATACGCTTCTTTTACTGCAATTAATGATATATATGCTGTACTGTTTGCAAAATCATTCATATAAAATGCACAGTACCCAACAGCAGCATTATCTAAATATGCCGCCATTACAATTGCCCGTTCAGCTATTTTACTTATCAATCCATCATATTCAGGGCGTTCCACAACACTACGTTTAAAAACATAATCCAATTCACAGATTATATTATTTATTTTGTCTTTATTCACCAATGGCAGAAGAAAAATTTTATCCTTCCACCTAACTTCAAACTTACATTCCTCACTCATAAATATCAATCTTTTCTAAATGAAATTATAATTTAATTTTTCATTTATTTTAACAGGTCTCCGAAAAGATGTAAATGTATATTGATTTTATGAAATTCACTAAAATTTACTAAAAATCCGATAGTTTTCGTGGTGGAAATGAATTATATGGAATTTTCTCATAGAATACTGCCAAAGTTTCAATTTCTTACCAGCTCGTTAATCGAAATTACCTTTTGAAATCCTTCCCGCTTTAACAGCTCCACAACAGCGTCCTCATTTCTGTCCAGTGAAACGATTACCGTTACATTTTTATCCAAATCTTTTAGATGATTGACTGCAAAAATAGGAATTCCCGCGTATTTTTCTCCTTGCATGGAGCGGTCCATCAAAAAGGGAATTTCATAACGTTCTCTCAACCTGCTTGCAAGCGCTTTGCCTACGGCGGTCATCCCATATACCGCCACCCGATTCTCTTCTATCACATTATCTATTTCCTTTTCAAATTTCTCATTACAGAAAATATTTTCAATCAGGGACCATTTTGCTCTCGTTCTGATATACGGCTCCGGTCCAAGTCCCGATGGCTGCCCTCCTCCCCAGTCATGTACCTTTGGATGCTTGAAAATGGGGTCTTTCATAATCTCGAGGAATTCCTTGTGATATGGATGGTATTCGTTTCTGACATCTCTGAACCACCCCGCCATATCAACCTCTCCCCATACGTCAACAGGACGCAGCCTAACATAATCTGCGGCAAATTCTTCAATACACCGTTTTGTAAATTGCGGAAGCTCACGGAAGTTTTTTTCTTGATATACTGTAGCAATCGTCAAATGATTAATGATTCCCTGCTCCCTCAACGATTTGACAAAATGCAAATTATCTATCAAATTGGAAAGCGGCAGCGTTGTACCGGAAAGTTCTTGATAAGTATCCTCTTCAAAGCTCAACACAGTGATGGCAACTTCAAGATAATACTGTCCAAGATTGGAAATCCTGCTCCAGTTCTTTTCATTAAAAAGGGAGCCGTTTGTCTCCAGCGCCGCCGAACATTCCGCGGGATCAGCAATCGGTTTCCACTCTGACAACAGTTTCATCGTATGTTTACTTACAAACAACTCTCCCAGCCCATTTCCACTGATTTTCTTCACATACGGAAGAATCTTCTCTAATTCTGCGTCGACTTTATTCAGCTTCTGTTCTCTCAACGCGGCATCGATATGCGTATCGCAATCACACGCCCCGCACATCACACAGCGGTAATTGCATACATTTTCATATGCCAGATATAAAGCCGGAGGAAACTTAGGAACCTCATCTATTTTTATGAAATTCTCTTCTACATTGTTATTCGCAACAAAAGGACAGGCATTGGGATTGCAATTGGAATAGTCCTTATTTACATGATAGGTTCTAATCAACTCAGCCTCTGCACTGTGATAAATTTCTTCCATCGTATTATCTACCAGACGCCCTATAATACCGCCGTCCTTCAGCCATCCGCAAATACGAACCTCTCCTTCTTCATTACATACTTGTATAAATTCAATTGCTCTCCTGCAAAGCTCCATATAAACCTCCACTTTCAGCTTGTTTTTTCTTTTATTGTATACCGCCGTTTCCACAGAAAGCCAATCGATTCTATGAAAACGGACAATGATAATGAACAATTCCTTCCGTATGAAGAGAATGCAGAACCGAATCCCAACTCCACTTTCCGGAAAACGGGCAAATACCTACCACTATGCCTGTATCTTCTTTTTCGTAAGGTATTTCTGACAGATTATAGACGGGCTTTTCCATAAAAGAATTCTCTCCTTCTTTTTTTGCACTCACCACAAACCCGTCAAACGCTGCCTGATGACTTATCATCATTCTGGCGGCGTATACTCCAAATTCTCCAATCCCCATAATCATAATGTGCTTATGTCTGTTGACAAAAGCTTTTAGCTCCACCGGCAATTCCTGCTTGCGCCGCTTCTCCAGCTCTGCGATACACGCGGTACTTCCCTCCGGGAAAATATTTCCCTGCTTCACGCTTTGCTCTACATATTCTGCAATCAAAATATTCTGCTCTCCCCCATACATAACAGCAAGCTCACAGCAGGCAATTCTCTTGGCAAGCCATTGATGATACCGATAGTCCGTATATTCGTCATATGCAGCAAGAAACATCCGCAGCCTAAGATAGAAATGGAGCCTTAATCCGCTGCTTTGCTGCATTCGCACAGCATAACTGCCGCTCGCAAACACTCTGTATACGGACATAATGCGGCTGCTATAATGCACCTTCCCTAAAGACAACGCATATAGAATTGCCGCATAATCACCCACTGGCGATATTGCAAAAAGCTTGGGTTCCCTGATTTGTGCCTCGCTTCTGAAAAGAAAGGATGCAGTTGCAGGATAACCGTTATACTGCATAATAAGCTCTTCAGCCGTAATATCCTTTTCATCATGCCCTTGAAACGGATTGCCTGCCTGCAGCTTTCCGTCATAACAATTCATCCACAGCGCATTATGTATATAAAGCGAGCATTCCGAATGCGCCTCCATATAATCCACTTGCTTCTGGAGCTTTTCTCTGTCAATCCAAAAGTCATCCCCTTCACACAACGCCATATACTTTCCTGTCAGATACTTCTTCCACATTTTTAATTCCACTTCCCTGCTGTCAGGGCGATGATATGTATTTTCCTTTGCAATAATTGCATGAATTAACTGCGGGTATCTTTCTGCATATTCCTTCACAATATCCGACGTACCATCCGTAGAAGCATCGTCATAAACTATCACCTTATATATAAAATCCGTTTGCTGAGACACAAACCCTTCCAGCGCATCTCTTATGTAGCTTACGTGGTTATAGGTACGGCACCACACGGATACCATAATCTTTTCTTCTTGATTTTCCATTTGCACAGCCCTTTCTTACTGCTTGCCACGCAGCATCCTCATAATGGTTTTATAGGAGAATCAAATTTCCGAGCCGGATTTCCGTACACCTTCTCCCTATCGCCCAGTCCCTTTATTACATTGGAAGCCATTCCCACAAAATTATAATTTCCTATTTGTATATAATTGTTTACGGACACATTTAATCCAAAAAAGTTTCCGTCTCCTATCAGCGTATGGCTCCCTACTGCCGTATGGGCAGCCAAAAAGTTATTGTCCCCTACCTTAGTATCATGCTCAATGAGAGAATTAGAATTGATAATGGTAAAATCTCCTATTACCGCATTCGAATTGACGACAGCATTTGCTAATATCACGCTCCCATACCCTACACGGGCGGATTTTGCCACGCACGACGAATGATGCATAAAGGTTGCAAACCTGTCTCGGGGTATGCCATAGCTGTGCAGCAAAGCAGTTCGTTCCTCCATCAAATCCGCTCTATATAATTGATAGATAAACTTTACATCCGAATATTTCTCATACTCCTTGTATGCATTATAGGTTTTACATAAAATGGGAAAACCGTTAATTTCTTTTCCAAAAGCTTCATCATCAAATGCAAAACCTAAAAATTCCACATTGTTCCTTTTTCTCTGAGTATCATAAATTTGTTCTGCTATTACCACAGCAGTTCCTTTTCCTCCAATGATGATAATTTTATCCATCTTCGGTTCCTCACGCATTTTATAAATTATTTTTGATATTTTCCGCGATATATTCCATATCTTTCACAGTATATCTCTGGTCTACCGGAAGCGGAAGAATCTCCTGCGCGTACCGATACTCCAAACTGTTTTTTTCGCACTCGTTTAACACATTAGGCCACAAAACGGGAATATAGATTTTCTTCTCCAGTAATTTTTTTCGCAGGTTTTCTCCGCCCTCTACCAAAAACGGGTAGGCAAAAGGACCTTCCGGCTCGCGCAAATGTAAAAGATTGTAATCCCCCAAAAGCTTCTGTAAATATTGAAAATTGCTTTTTCGAACCTGCTTTACCCTTTCATAATCAATTCCCCGCAGCAGATTATGGGTCAATGCTGACATTTTCCGAATGGGCATCTCGTTAAACTCGTCCTCATTCTCCTTGTACTCCTGATAATACTTTGACGCAGTTTCTTCAAATCTCCCCAGCAGAAATCCCATCCTTTGATTGGAAATATCGATATCGTATGTTTCTGCTCCCGCTGCTTCTGTTGCCAGATAAGCACCGTCAGCCACTCCAAAATATTTTCGCAATACATATATTGTATCCGCATTCTGCAGCGGCTCCTGAAAAAATGCCTGCGCGTTGTCAATGATTATACTGCCGTACTGTTTTCTGATTTTCTCCAAATAGACATTTCCCAACTGCCCGTAAAAATTGACAATATAAAGATACTCCTCTTCCTCTGGCAAAAAATCAAACACCGGCAGGAACTTTTCATCTATATGGTAATACCTGACCTCTACTCCTGCTTTCCGGCATACTTTGCTGACCGATGCACATAAAAAATACGGAAGACTTATTTTTTTTATTTTTCTTGCGGCAATCAGGTGCAGAAGACAATTCCTCCCGCAATTCAATGCCGCAGCCTCCTGATAATATTCCTTACCTAAATATCTCTCAAATTCTATATACCCGCCGTATTCCTTCATTTCAATCTCTCGTCCCGTCTTCCTACTCTACCACTACAGTTACCCATTTCTCCATGTTGTCCATCTTTTCAAGCATTTCTTCCTGTGACGCAAATTTTAAAATCATGGTCCCTAATGTCCCGTTGGAGCCGGTAAATGCCTCTACTCTGTCGCCTTTTTGAAACAGCATTTCAAATTCGACAAGGTTGTCCCGTTGGAACGTTTCATCCATGCGTACTTCTTTTAATATCCCTGCCTTAGAGCTGTGCACCATATAATTCGCCCAGTATCCGGAAGGTTTTTGCATATGAAGTCCGCTGCATTCTTCGCCCATCGCCGCCTTTATCGTATAACTTACCATATCCACTCCGGTTGCATACTGCGTAACCTGCGGAATTAAATTGCCCCCGTTTCTGGGACCTATCTCCATCAGGTAAACATTTTCTTCCTTGTCAATGCGGATGTCAAAATTATATGCCTGCGTTCCCATTTTCAGCAAGGTAAGTGCCCGTTGTACTTCGTCATGCACCTTATCATGTATGCGCTCCGGCATACAATAGGGCCAGCTTTCCCCTATCGGCACATAGGGATTTATCCCATCCGGTGAAAAATGCTCATTGGCAAAGCAGCGGAACACCAGCTTACCGTCCACGGAAAAACCGTCTCCCGCAATCTGATATCCGTATTTTTCCACATACTCTTCCACGATAATTCTTTTACATCTCGAATACTTTACCGCTTCTTCTACTGCTTCTGCCATATTATCTGCAGAGTCTACTTTGCTTACCCCCTTGCTTCCTGAGGAATCCACAGGCTTTACCATAACCGGAAACCGAAACTCCGCCGCCTCTTCCAGTATCTTATCCATTTCCTGATAGGCATAGCCCTTCGCCTTGGGAACACAAAACCCGTTATCTGCCAGAAACTCCCGAAATTTATCTTTATTCGCCAATATTTCAACCGACTTATAAGGACTCGTAGGAAGCCCCATCTTTTCTGCGACATACGCCGCTGTAGGAGCCGCAGGGTCGGAAGCATAACACACAATACCGTCTATTTTTAGTTTTTGCGCTAATTCCAGCACAGCTTCTTTATCCGTTGTACTCACATTTACGTAGGCATCTGCATATTTATGCCCGGGATTATGCGGAAGATAGTCGCAGGTAATGGTATAATATCCAAGTTTCTTTGCCGTTTTTACAGAAGGCACCTGAAAATGAGAGCCTCCCAGTAACAATACCTTTTTCATTGTTATTTCTCCCTTCCTTTTATGCATTGCAAAATCCGGTTCATCTGTTCTTTTTCCAGTTTCTCATAAAATGGTATCGTTAAAACATTCTTGGAAACTTTCCGTGCCGTTGACAGCTCTGCCCCCGCATATTGACTGGCATAACATTCCATATCTGCCGTAATCGGATAGAAATATTTTCGCGCATAAATATTATGACTCCTTAGCAGGTCATACAACGCATCCCTGTTCATCGCATAATCGTCTTCGATTAAAATCGGAAAATATGCATAGTTTTTACCTGCATCCTTGTTTTCGTCAAAAAAGCGGATTCCTTTGACCTCCTGTAAATGTTCCCTGTAATAAAGGAAACGTTCTTTACGGGCAGCAACTGCCTGTTCAATATGTTTCAGATTACACAATCCCATGATTGCCTGCAATTCATTCATTTTTGCATTTGCACCAATCGATGCAACACACTCTTCTCCCCTGATTCCAAAGTTTTTCAGGTTATAAAGCTTTTCGTATAAATCCTTATCTGAAAACGTTACTGCCCCGCCCTCAATGGTATTGAATACCTTCGTCGCATGAAAACTGAATACCGAAGCATCTCCATAGCTCCCAATCCCTCTTCCCTTATATTTGACCCCAAAGGCATGTGCCGCATCATAAATTACCCTTAAACCGTGATTGTCGGCAATTCTCTGAATTTCCTCAATATTACATACATTTCCATACACATGCACCGGCAGTATCGCAACGGTTTTTTCCGTAATCAGGTCCTCTATTTTGGCTTCATCCATCGTTCCGTCGCTATTTTTGATATCGCAAAAAACCGGTATCAAACGGTTTCGGACAATGGCGTGCGTCGTAGACACAAAGGTAAAGGGTGTGGTAATGACCTCTGAGCCTTCCGGAAAACCAAACGCCTGTATTATCATTTCCAGTGCCATATGCCCGTTTACCATCAGAGAGATTTCCGGAACATCCAGATATGCCTTTAATTGCCTTTCCAACTCCTGATGATATTCTCCCATATTTGTAAGCCAGCAGCTTTCCCAAAGCGGTTTAATCGCTTCTATGTATTCTTCATACGTCGGCATGGACGACTGCGTCACAAGTATTTTCTCATCCATATTCTATCTCCCGTTTTCGAAATAGCTTCTCTGCAAGATATGTGATTGAAATGCCTGACAGGTTTGCTCAAAATCAGCTCCCGACAGGTATAAAATTTCGTTATTTTTTGTTATTCAAATACAAAAATATTTCTTTTATTATAACTTATCTATATCCTAATATGCAATCTTATTTTTATCTGCAGCCGGTATTGCGGTAAAAAAGACAACAAAAAAGTTCTTTTATCCAGACAGGATAAAAGAACTCTCCTAATACTAACAACGCACATGCTCTTTTACATATTCATATCTCTAATCTCTCTTAACGTATGCTCGTAAGATTTGTTTTTGCCAAACAGCAGCGTTGTTCCCAGCACAAAGCCATCCATTCCTTTTGGTGCATACTTGATAATTTTATCCGCACTGCAGGCACCGTCCCAATATACCTTAAAGTTC
The DNA here is from genome assembly GCA_910578335.1 of uncultured Lachnospiraceae bacterium. GTDB lineage: Bacteria > Bacillota > Clostridia > Lachnospirales > Lachnospiraceae > Acetatifactor. The sequence continues at coordinate 49,828 of CAJTPU010000019.1, forward strand.
ATTTCCGCCTTTAATTGCAGTAAATTGTCAATCTTTTTCCCCACATATGGCAAATACATCTGTCCTGCATTCCCCGGATTCACCGACATCACAAGAACCTTTTTCACAATACGCAGCATCTCATACACCGTTTCGATGCTGGTTCCCGGATTAATTGCGATACCCGGAATCATACCCGCCTCAATAATTTTTTGCAGCGTGGTAGACGGATGATACTCTGCTTCCGGATGAATATAGACGGTATCTCCCTTTCTCAGCTTTTCCAAAAATATATGAACATTATTATTGGGATGTTCAATCATCAAATGTACATCAAGCGGCTTCTTTGATACGGAAGCGATGTAAGCCATGTCGTTTAAGGACATTGCAAAATTCGGCACATACCTGCCATCCATAATATCAATATGAAAAGAGTCAATTCCCGCTGCCTCCAGCTCTCTTACTTCTCTCTCCAGATTTCCATAATTGGCACACATCATGGACGCTGTCAACTCAAAATTCATTTTTTACTTTCCTCCATATCTGTTATCTGTAGCTGTTTTTATAATGCCGCAATAGCATTTTTATATCTGCGGCGCCTGCCTCCTCAAATAATAATGCATCGCGTTCAAAAGCAATTTCATACATGTATTCTTGTGCCTGCTTATCCATATGAAAATTCACATTATACTGTCTTGCTTCTAGCGTCTCTAAATCAATAAGCACAGCCTCCCCTGCGTTCCGCAGCAGACAAACCAATTTGCCGTCCACACACTGAAAGCTCGGTTTCTCCTCCAATGCCCAGAAAATTCCTCTTTCGCACTTTATCGAATGTAGTTTTTCCAAATTTCCTTTTTCTGTATCTAACGCATAAATGGCATGGCTGCTTTGCTCATATAAAAATATTTTTCCGGCAGTATAAAACATCTCCTGATAAATCAAAATTTCCTGCTCATACCTGTCACAGTCCGTCCGCTCATATCTGAAAATCACGCCCTCATCCCTGTTCCAGCAGACAATATCCATACTGCCGCTTACCGTATACCAAAAGTTCTGTCCGTCATATACCATACGGTATACCTGCTCGTCCGACAAAGAAAATGATTCTACCACCTGTGATTCCATATCGGTGACAAATAATTGATTGTGTAAAACTTCCAAGGTATAAAACCTTTTCTCATCCATACTTCCATGCTGCAATATATCATTTGCACAAGGAAGCTCCCACCATGTCTCCTGCTCCATGGCATCTGTATGCGTATTCCATTTCCAAAGACCTTGTTTCCCATAGCAGGGAAGCAAATAAATACCTTCCCCAAAAACAAAATGGCTCCATTCCTGTGGTTCTTCCGACTCATGCTCACAAGAAAAGCTGTGGTGGCTCTGTGTGCCCTTTTCCATATCGTATGTATGCACACACTGTACGCCTGCCGGCAAAAAACAAATTTTGTGTCCGCTTTTTACACTTCTCAGATGCATGTTCATTGCAATGACGCTTTCGTCTTCAAATATAACCTGCTTTTCCAAGGTCCATGTATCCTTGTCTATTATCATCATCGCATTAAAATTATTGTTGGAAGCATATACTTTTCCATTGTCTTCCACATAATCCGAAAAGCTGAAAAAAGCTCTGCTATCTTTGATTACATCTGTACTGCTTACACCCTTGTTTTCCTCTCCTGTTACGGCAAGCATAATGGACCTGCCTGCATTTTGAAATGGCTGTAAAATCGCATTCATGCCGCCATAGTAAGCATTGCACAACTCTACTGCCCGCTCTGTATTATCCGTCTCATCACAGATTCCCCAGCCTGCAGTACGGTAATTTTCCAAAATCTCCCTATACCGCCGGGCAAGTTTATAGGATACCGTCTCCAGCTTATCCGCCATGGTTCTTTGCGGGCGCCACCACAAAGTAATCTCCTCCTGTACCGCCTCAAAAGTCTTAAGCACTTCCTCCAGCTTATCCAACGCTTTCTTCCCGTTCATCAAAAATGTACGGGCATCATTTGCAAACAATATAATGCCCTTCCGTTTTCCGTCGGCTCTTTGTATACGCGCTTCCCAGCCCGCCGGCAGTGAAAGGTCCGACTCCAATAAGTCCATATCCTCCAAGGAAGCTGCGCCAATCGCCTGCGCCTGTTTTATTCTATCACGCATTTTTTCCTTCAAATCTTCTAACTGCCTTGCATAATACGGATAATCATGCATCCCCTTCTTTTTGGCAACAACTTTATAATCGCCATAGGTTCTGGAAAGTACCTGACTATAACCGCACGGAACAGGCACCATAAAATTTTCAAAAGTTGCGCTGTAAACCTCCGCAAACCATTCCTTTTGGAATTTTTTCCACGGCTGCCTTATATAATCAATAAAATTTACCAGATAATCGCTTTCCTCTTCCCCGTACATCATGGCAAAATAATTTGCCCATTTTCCAAATTCTGAAGAAAGTGCATACCATTTTTCCTCTTCCAAGAGCTTATGGTCAATCTCTATTCCGCAATGCTCCTCCAGGTAATGAATTGCATCCTCTATTTCCTCTGTCAACTCTCTTCTGGCTTTTTCCGGATTCTCGGCATCCTCGCAGCCTTCACGGAACAGAGTGCACGCCACCTGCGCGCCCCTGCAGGCTATCCGAACCAGATTCTCCTGCATAATCCTCTCTTCTTCATCACGGGCAAGATAATCTAACGGAAAAATATCCAGCCCCACAGAAAAAGGGCAGCCATGGTACTGCTCCAGCCATTTCGGGTCAATGCTGACACGGTTGCCGCTGTTGATGAGCATATGATACTGGTCATACCCCTCCTTTGTCAGCGGACTGCGCACAAAATACCCCTCTGGCAGCTCCTCGGGAAGTATCTTTAACAGTTTATTGTAATCCGCGCGCTTTACCCAGATATCCATGTCGTCGTCCCAAGGGACAAAACCTTCATGCCGGATAGCACCTAACAGGGTTCCGTACGCCGCATACCATACCAACCCATGCCTGTCACAGATTTCCGCAACCTTCTGCAGCACCTCGAGCTCAGCCGCCCATACCGTCTTCATGGTCATGTCTATATAAAAGCCGTCTCTAACCTCCTGCTCAAAAAAACCTTCCTGAAATTCCAGCATCGATATCTCCCTTCCATTTTATCAACAGCCCTTCATCATATCCCATAAAGGCAATTGTCTCGGCATCGGCTTCATTAGCGTAGTAGCTGACGCGAAAAAGAGTCAGCCAAACGGCTCCAACTGCCCCAAGATTGCATAAAATTTTTCTCTGGTCTTAAGTCTGTATTGGACTCCTGCTTCTCCCAGCCATCCCCCGTTAAAATAATGAATCGACACTGTCTTCTCCGTAACGTTTTCCTTCCCGCTGATATAATTATAAGGGCAAAAAAACTCGGACGCATACACAGCAAAGCCATCCACGATTTCGGTACGGTTTGTCACGGTAAGTCCTCTATCCATCAACGGTTTTGTTTCAAAATATCCGCTAGCCTCCAGATTATACTGCCCCCTCCCGAATAAAAATGGTACATTTTTTCTAAAATCCAGTAATTCACCAACGATATCCGAATGCTTGATACAGCCGGAGCCGCCGCCAAAATTGACATGACCCCACTCTTCTCTCCCGCAGAACCCTTCCTGATACCGCAGCTCATCCAGACTTTGAAGCAGTTCTACATCCGTATCCAGATAAAACCCCCCATACTCATACAGAATTTCCAGACGTGCCAAATCCGCCATGAATCCCCACCGCTTTGCCTCATATGCCTGTCTGGTATAAGGATGTTTTTTATAATCGTAATTCGATGTATCCCACTTTACAATCTCATAATCCGGACATTTTTCCTTCCAACTGTCTATACATTTCTGCAGATTTTCAGGAATAGGTCCGCCAAACCACACATAATGTATCGTCTTGGGGATTAACGGCTCCTCACTGCTTTTATAAATGCCTGTTATCGACGATTCCGCCGGCGTATGTATCTGTATGATTGGCGCAATACAAACCATCGCCCTCTCCATACAGGGCATATTCCTTAGCTGCTCCAAAACCGGATAAAAATCTCCGTTTGTAATCATAAGGACAAACTCATCCGCACGCAGCTTTTCCAAAAATCCTGCCGGATAAATTTTTACCTTCCTAGAAAAAAGTTCTACTTCTTTCCCCTGCTTGACCGGATTATTATCAATATAGCCAAGAACCCTTGTATCAAGACCATGCCGATTGCAAATATAGGGTATCAATACCCTTCCAATCGCGCCCGCTCCCCAAAAAACAATGTGTTTATTTTTCTCTTTTACATATTCCGCAAATTCCTCAAACGATGTGTTTATCAGTCTCACGCGCAAACTCCTCTGTCATATACCGCTGTCCTTATCAAAGCAAAATGGGAAAACAATATATAAAAAAACGCCTTTATTTTACAACAAAGGCAAATTACTGCGTCTATCTATTGCCTCCATGCAGATTACCGCTCACTCCATTAAGCTATTATGTATATCGGCAGTTTACCTTGAAAGCATAAGCCGCCGCGCATCATCTGCCCAAATGCCCGTATTTTTTCAAAGAGTATTTGACTTCACCGGTTTAAAAAACTATACTTACTCTATAACTATGGAAAAACCGGCACAAAAGGAGCTCTAAATGGACATTTCTTTCCAGTTAAATTCATCCACAGAAGCTTTTTTTCAGGAATTAGAAAAAAATAAAAAGGCGCTTCAGGATTCTTGGGCATATATAACGGAAACCTTAAATACTGCTCTTTTACAGCAGGATGTGGAGACGCTTTTATCCCTTATTCCTTATATGGAGCAGGGGGAGGGGACGCTGGCTTATGCACACATCGGCGAAAGCCGCAGGGTTCTCAGGATACTGCACATCATTCAATTAGAGCTTACCTACAAGAAAACGCCTTTCTTCCTGCATTGTACCAATAAGAACAGTCTGATGGAAAAATATATGCTGTCTCTCTTCGCGCTTCGCAGGCTGGCGTTTCAGCTTGCAGAAGATTCCGTCAAGGAAGCACAAAACTATCTGTCAACCAGCCGATTGTCCATATTTGCCATATACATTATCCTGCAGGAGGATTTGATATGTCCCACACAGGCACTGTACGACGGCATTTTGAGTCTCTGCTCCGCATACTGGAATGCTGCGGATAAGGAACTGTTTTTGTCACTGACTGCCGGCAGGTGATTGATGCCCTTACAAGACACAGGAATCGAGGAACTATGGACGAACATAAATTTTGTTTTATTTTGTGCACCAACAATGATATTTTGTTATCGGAAGCCATCCATTATATTTCGCACTTAAACGTCCCTGCGGGCTATACTACCGAATTGCTTACCGTAACCGACGCCGCTTCCATGACTGCAGGCTACAACGAAGCAATGACCGCTTCCAACGCCAAATACAAAATCTATATGCATCAGGATGTTTTTATTTTAAATAGAAACTTCCTGTCTGATATCCTTGCCATTTTCCGGTCCGATGCATCCATCGGGCTGATTGGCATGACCGGTTATGAATCCGTTTCACCTGACGGCGTTATGTGGCATGTACAAAACCGTCTGGGCACGCCTTACAAGCGCAAGGCTTCCTATCCGCCTCTGTCAGACTACCGGTATTCCCTGTCCGAAGACGGCTACCGACGCGCCGCCCTTGTAGACGGTTTTATGATGATTACTTCCACGGACTATCTCTGGAACACCGAAGACCTGACCGGCTGGGATTTTTATGACGCCTGGCAGTCCCTTATTTTTCTTCTCCATGGCTGCAAAGTCGTCGTCCCCACCCAGCGCCACCCATGGTGTATGCATGACGACGGCGGCGTGCTGAACCTGACAAATTACAATCGCTACCGTCAGAAATTCCTGCGCGCGTACCATGCGTTTCTCGGCAAGCACTATTCGGAAATCATGCCATAATCTGCTGCCGGAAGCTGCTTCGCTTTTCCGCTTGCCGCGCTCCACTCCCTATTATCTGGATAAATCTGCAATAATCTCTGATTCATACTTCTCATCATGAATATCCTCCACAATGTACCCTTCCGGATATTCATTGTTGTATTTGTGATGTACCGCCGCCTTTTTAGAGCTGCCGCTGCGCAGAAACCATTCATACGCCAAATCCGCATGTCCGATATCGATAGCATGATACCCCGCTTTTGCCAAATCATATGCCAGCACGCTCGCCGTCGGTCCCAAAGCAATCAATATCGTCTTATCCTTTGGCAGCTTCTTACATGCTTCCAAGATAGCGTCATAGTTGTCAAAAGCGCTCTCCGACGGACAGAGGATTCTCTGAATGGATTTTGCATTATCAAACAGGTCGTTTCCTACTCCCATTCTCGTCTTGTCCCCTTCCACAAACACACAGTCCCTGCCTTCCCATATTCTTTTCTGGTTTTGCACCTTTTCCAGTGAACCGGTTCGGGAAATACACGCATGTGCGTAGAGCCGTCCCTTCTGCAAAAGCTCCATATGCTGAGCGCGCGCCTTCACGATATAGGCGCGTATACCATCCGCATCCGCCTCCGTCCTGTGCGATAAATCTCCATAAAAATCATTGAGCCCGATTAACAGGTTTTCCTCGTTCGACGCTATCACCTCCCGCAGCCGCTCAGCCAGCTTTGCATCCTCTCTCTGAAACCGCCACCTCGAGACGCCAAACATAATGCCAAATTCCCCGTCCCCAAAACGGGCTATGGACTTTTTGTGCAGCACAATCTCATCGATTGTCTCTTCCAATGTCATAATTCTTGGTATTTCATACTTTTCAGCAAAACGCTTATCCAAAATTTCATACGGCAGATTGCACAAACGATTGTATAAAACGGTATTGTTATGCGTATTGTCTCTTACGTCCCCATTCATTTGCGACACCAGTCTGACTACCTCATTCAAGGTTGTACAGAGCGTTTGAAAAGATGCCTGCAAGCTGTCCACCTCTCCGTGCAGCGCGGCATTCTCCGCTCTCAGCTCTGCTATTTGTGCAAGATACGCTTCGTTTTTATCTTCCATGACTGCCTCCCTTACCTGCCTGTTATTCTTGCAATGCTTTCCAGACAAGCCTTTCTGACATCGCCGCAAAAAGCCTCTGATTCCGCCATATGCGCCGCATCCGTCACCACCCCGAAGAAAAGGCTCTCAAGCCGCTGGTAATCCCGCCAGCCTGCCGCAAGCCCATACCTGCCGGCAAGCGCCGATAAAGGCAGCGTCTGGTTCGCCTCCTCGTAAGAACAGTAAAAACGTAACAGTGCCCGATATAAAACAAATCCCGCAGGAACATTCTCCAAGGTCCACTCCTGGTCAAACCAATAGATAATACCCTCTTTTACAAACGCATTGCGCGGAATCATATCCAGATATCCCGTTTTGAGAATCATGCCGTACCGCTCTTTGTCAGGCACAATATCCAGTCCAAATGTATATAAAATATTGTCCTCCCACGATACCTCTTCGGCGCTTGCCAAAATTTCCGTTAAGACTCGGTCCCACAAGGCATACATATCTGCCGTGTCTTTGCTGTGATACACCTCCAACAGCTTTTCCTCCAGAGTCTGTGCCTCGGCATAGGCAGAAACCAGCTCTTTTTCCTCCCATCTACTCTCCCAGACATGTAAACCCCGTTTCTCCAAAGCTCTTTCGTTTTCATAGGTTTCTTCCAGATGCCTTCTGCCCGCCTCTCCCGCAAGGGCAAATTTGGTTACCTGCCCTGATTTCGCAAACCTTGTCCCCACCTGATATTCGGGAAACCGCTGGCTGCTCATGCTTGCAAAGGTAATCTCACCCAATGCCTCACCGTCGCTGCACTCTACCATAAAAGAGTTGGTAAAGAAACCAAAGACTCCGTTATCTATAATGTCACCGTATATATTTTTCTCCTGCGCCACGAGCGTACTGTTATCAGGCACATAATAGTACTGCATATTCAGCATGTTTTTATCCTTCGGCAGACACGACTCGGAATAAACGACAGCCGGCAGTTTATAATCCGGCATGGGATAATAGAAAAAGGTGTTGGAAAAACCACTCTGCGTAATCAGCTTCTGCAGTCCCTTATGGGAAAAGGTCCTCACCTTTTTGTTAGAAATCGTATACTGGTTCATCCCTTCAAAGGGCAGTCCGGTATGGTCCTCCTTCGCGCCGCACCAATACTTAAGACCATACTGATTTTCAATGGCAATTAACAGTCTGCCGTTTGGCTTTAACAGCGTCTTTACCTTTTTTAGAAAATCCAGATACGGATTGTCCGTGCCGGTGTAGCTTCCCTGATACTCTAAAACGCCTATCAGCGTGATATAGTCAAACTTTTTTTCAAAAGCAATATCGTTAAGATTTCCTACTATAATCTCCAGATTTTCTTTTTCCCTGCAGCGCAGCAGCGTTCCCACGGCTCTTCTGTAGGAAAGCTCCACCGCGACCACATCCCTGCACTTATCGCACAGCATACTTGTCACGGCGCCCATGCCGCAGCCAATTTCCAGCACGGAAGCCTGCGGTGAAAACGGATACCAGTTTAAAAGATTTTTCCTTGTATGGGTCAGGTGATAATAGACAGACCAGCAAAAATTGTCGGCAATCGCCTGTACATAATTTTCAGGCTCATTTTCGGCAATCAGCCTGACAATCGTATCCTCCACCTCTCCCTCGGAATAGAAATCCTTGTTCTGATACCATGTCAAATTTAATCTTGGACGCGGGGTAAGCTGTGCCATCAACTCCTCATACATTTTGCATATCCTCCTGCTCTTCCTTTTGCGCGCAGACTACATACTGAAACGCTTCATACATCTGCCTGCCGGCTTTTCCGCCGCAGCGCAAAAGCTTATCGATTACCTCATTCTGGGCGTCACTGACAGGGAGTCCAATCGCTTCCATTTCCCTGATTGCGTACCCTCCCGCCTGAAACATTTTCACAATTTCATTTAGCGTAAACAAATGAATATGCGTCTTGTCCAGCAAGCCGTCGTCCGTATAGGTAAAATCTCCGTTCAACAATTTCTGCATGACCGAAATATGCATCACATTTGGGATGCTTGCAACAATGCAACCGCCGTTCTTCAAAAATCTGCGGCAGTACTGTACCGTCTTTAGCGGGTCGTGCAGATGCTCTAACACATCTCCGAAAATAATATAGTCAAACACCGCCGCCTCATACGGCAGATTCTCTTCTTCAATATTGTTGACAATGACCTCCGAAAAATGAGAAGCAATCCGCGATGCTTTTTCATTGATTTCCGTGCCGTATGTAACCGCATGGGGATACCGGTTTTGGATTTCCAAAAGCGTCGCGCCGCAATCGCAGCCTATTTCCAGCACATGAAGAGCCTTCTTTGTATCTTCCTGCAGCATTGCCACCAGCCTCTCGTTCGGCTTTGTATGAAAATAATTCATGCCCCATTTTTTCTTTAAAATTTCTTCCTCAAAAGCGCTTGTCTTTTCCCGTTCCAGCCCCCGCAGGCTCCACAAAAAGGAATTGCCGCTCACCTTGAGCCGCCAGCCGCCTTCTATCAAGCGAAAACAGTAATCCTTGATAACATATGACTCGCTTACCAGCTCCTCGTCAAAAGCTCCCAGCCGCTCCAATGCTTCCTTCCTGAACAAAACTGCGCCATGGTAAAGCCCTGCAACCCTTTTACTTGGAAGTCTTTCAAAACACTGCATCCCTCTGACAGCCTCTTCATAATCTGCAAAATCTTCCTTTTTTTGATAGTTTGCCAGACCGTTTGACACAGGTCCCACGGCGCCTGTGTCTGCGCTTTCCTGCATAGCCTGCAGCATACCGGAGAGACAATGTGGCGTTATCATAAAGCGTGCCCCCATAACCAGCATATCGCTCTTTAGCTGCAGTACTTCCCTCACCTGATTGACTGCCCTGCCAAAAGGCATTCTACCCTCGTCCATATACACATACGTGATATCCTCCTGCGCCCCTGCCCATTCTCTCAAAGCGTCATCCGAACCGTTATCCACCACTATGACGGACAATTCTTCTATATCTGCAAACATGCGGAGGCTTTGCACAGCCAGCTTTACATATTCTGCCTCATTACAGGCAACTATGACTATTTCCATTATAATGTCTCCCTATCCGATTGGACGCACATCATCTATACATGAAAATCCGCAATAATCTGCGACTCATATACGGCATCATAGATGTCCTCCACGATATAACCTTCCGGCGCCTCATTGCTGTACTTGTCAGGCACTCTGTTGTGATTGCCGCGCAGCATCCACTCATAGCTTAAATCCGCATGTCCGATATCGACCGCCTGATAGCCCTGCATTGCCAAATCATACGCCAGCACGCTGGCGGTAGGACCCAGTGCAAGCAGCATCAGCCTGTCCTTCGGCTGCTTTAACGCCTCACGGTAAATATCCTCATACCTGTCAAAGGCATTTTCCGAAGGACACAGAATCCGCACAATGGATTTGGCATTGTCGAACAAATCGTTGCCCACGCCCATTCTGGTCTGGAAGCCTTCAATAAACACACAGTCTCTTCCTTCCCAGATTTGTTTCTGCCGCCTTACGCCCTCCGGCGTTTCATTTCTGGATATATTGGCACAGGCGTATTCCCTGTCACGCTCCAGAAGCGCATAATGCTTTTTTCTGACCTCCGGCGTCAGGTAGATGCGGACGCCGTCCGCCGCCCTTTTGGTCCATGTGCTCAAATCGCCGTAAAAATCATTGAGCCCAATCAGAAGGTTTTCCTGCCTCGACTGCAGCGCTTCCTTCAGCCTGCCGGCAAGCTTTTCATTTTTACCCTGAAAGCGCCAGCGCTGTTCGCCGAAGATAATACCGAATTCTCCGTCTCCAAACCGGGCGATGGATTTTTTGTTTTCAATAATTTCGCGGAACGTGTCCTCCGCACTCATAATCCTCGGATACCAGAGCTTTTCCTGAAACTTTTTATCGCTTATCTCATATCCCAGATTGTCCAGTGCCCGAAAGAAAATCGCAAAATCATTTCCCACAGATTTGCGCAGTCCTGAAAGCTGCTCGTTTACATTGGAAAGCGCCTGCCGCAGCAGTTTGTTTTCCCTGCGCAGCCCCTGCAGCTCCTTCTCTTTATTCTCCTCCTGCTCCACCAGCCTGACCGCCTTCGTTGCCACATACATAACGGACAGCTCGTCAAAGCCGTATTCCCGATAAAATTCTTCGCCAAACCACTCTTTGCCCAGTTCGTTCACATAGAAGCCGGCTTTTTGCAGCCGCCTGATAAAATCTTCCCTTCCATACAGTCTGGAATGGTCCCCCTGTCCGAACCGCCGCCAGTTCTCTTCTATGGAACAGCCCCACTTTTCCTCCGTATCCTGCTTTCCCACAATCAAGGGCACCAGCACCAGGCATACGCCGTCCGGCTTTAGCATTCTGTACAGCTCCCCCATTGCTTTCGCATCGTTTTCCACATGCTCAAGCACATGGGAGCAGACAATAATATCATAGGTCTCGTCCGCCACCATGTTCATATCCTGTAAATCCGCCTGAAAGGTGACGCCCGCTAACATCAAATCCGTGGACTCATACGCAATGTCTTCCCTGCCCAGCGCATAGCGCTCTATTGCGGGGGAGGGCGCTACCTGCAGCATTTTTAGGCGTTCATTCCCTTCTGCACGTACCTCTTCCAGAAACGCAATCATCAGCCTGTCCCTGTCGTACGCTCCGCACACCGGACAGCCGTAATTTTCCTTACTCTCCAGTTGGAAATCCGCATTCCAGTACAAAAATCCGCACTGCTTCCGCGTCGCTTCATAGCCTGCGGGAATCGGCGTAAAAAACACATCGCTTTTGCAGGCATTGCATTTCTTGGCGCGCCTGCCAATATATGCCTCCAACCCCTCCAGCGTTTCAAACATTTCTTCCAGCAGCGCTCCCTGCTGCCCCGCGTCCTGTAGCTTTCTCTCCAGCCTCCTCTCTATCTGCCCGCACCGCTCCATCACGGCGGAGGGCATGGCAAATAAAAGGGCGCAACTGCGCATAACGGCAGCAATCGTTTTGGCTTCCTCCTGTTCCCGCATCCCCCAGCAGCTATCGTTTACACTGAGCTCTCTGTACCACACAAGAATTTTCTGCTTTAACTGCGCTAACTGCCTGTAAACCTGCCATTTCATCTGATTGATTTCACTTGGGCTGTATTCTGTCATTTCCATACCTCCAGATAGCTTCCCTCTTTAAATTCCTGCTGTGCAATTTCTAACATCTGCCTCGCCGACAGCTTTTCCTGATATTTGGCATTGTCAAAAAGATTCTTTTGGTCCTCCCTGACAAAGTCTCCCTTTTCAAAGGAAATGGCGGAAAAATCCTTGGCAAGCCATGCATAGTCTCTATCCGAAATCGTGTCCAGACTGTAAAACACGCCTCCATAGCGGAAGGAATGCCAGTCCCGCAGCCGGTAGCTTTCCGGATGGCGCATTGCCACATAAGTGCCATAGGTTTCAAATTCACTGAAGCTGTTCTCCTGCAGTCCTTTTGCATCGATGGCATGTATAATCTTTTCCCAGAAATACTTCCCCTCTATATGCGGATTCGACTCTATCTCCAAGAGAAGCTCCCGCATAATCTCACTGTTCATCAGCATATGCTCGGAGATAAAGGACTTTTCAAAGCATTTATGCAAATCCGGTATCAGCCTTGCCATGGTGTCAAAATATTGCGGATAGTATTCGGTTTTCATATCCAGATAGGGCGTACTCGTCCCCGCCTTAAACATGGAAAACAGTGCACAGGGTATGGTGTCCCCGTCCCACACAAGATAGTACGCATCCTTACATATGCGGGCATACTGCATTTTCAAAAACTGCTGATAATACCAGCCGGTGATGCCTCTGGGCAGCTCCTGTCCATTTAGCACCTCTGACAGCGATTCCCGCATCACGGCATGTACATCGGCAAAGGGCAGGATTTCATTTTCGTCTAAAAAAGAAACCTTATCCCCCAATCCGGCATCCGCCACAAGCTTTCCCACCTCTTCGTTTCCCACAAAGAAAATACGCCTTGCCGGCAAATCCGCCGCCAGCCTGTGATACTGGCTCTGCACCCGCGCAAAATCCTTCGCCGTCACCACAAGCAGCGCATCATATTCCGGTTCTTTTGCAGCCGGCAGGCGCTCTCCCGCCTTTCCAAAGACAATCCCCCGCCTGAGCTCCGCATCCAGATACGCCTCCAGCGTCCAGTCAGGACACATATAGCCTTTGGAGGTTTCCGTCTCAAAGCCATAGCCATGCAGCACATTCTGGATGCTCTCTGCGTCCTCCCTGCAGTGGTAAGCACAGATGGCACAGCGCATTCCCCTGCATCTGGCAAGCGTTTTTCCCGCCCCCTCCAGCGCGGCTTTTTCCGCTCCTTCAATATCCATCTTGATATAATGAATCTCTTTTTCGGCAAACAATCCGTCGATACTCACATGGTCTCCCTCGTGGTAGCTGTCCAGAAAACCATAAATCAAACGTACCTTTTCCCCGTCGTCACGAAAAGTCTGCTCCAGCGCCTCCAGCCACGCCGCATCGGCTTCTATGAGATAGAGCATGGATGCCTTATCGATGCAGTCCAGTGCAAAAATACCCTCCGCTGCGCCGGCATCCACCACCACATCCCCCTCCTTTACCCCAAATGCCTCATTTTTATAGCTGTGCGGGGAACGCATGTCCTGCTCCATCACCACACGGCGGTAGTAGCCGGCAATTTTTTCCTCATCCCATCCTCTTGGAAAAAACATTTTCCTTCCCTTATAAGGTATGTAATACATGCCTGAACCGTCGTCCGGGCATACCGTCACCGGCAGTCCTTCATATTCCTTTACAAATTCATAGCTAATCAGATTTATCTTTTTCTCTCTGTCTATGTATTCAATAATGCCGGCAATCTCCGGGTTCCCGGCGTCTTCCCCATGCTTATAACGCCAGTAATCTCCGTCTGCCAGAGCATAGACCGCCTCGGATATCATATCCGTACAAAGGATAAGCGCATCCGTAAACAGCAGCAGCTTCTCCTTGTCCGCTTCTCCCTCCGCAATACCTGCGCACAACTCGTCAAATCGGTTTAAGACTGCCGCATACTGCTGCTCCGTGAAGGTGCTCCTGTGTACCTCCAGCTCCGTCCTGACGCACTCCTTCATGTCACCGACAGGAACCGCTTCTGCTGCCAGCCTGCCGTCTGCAATCGCAGTCCTGATTTTTACCAATAAATTTTTCGTCTGATTCATGGTGCCTCCTGCTTCCAAGGGGTTTCCTCTTGTACACAAATTTTTCCTGTGATAAAATATACACAAATATATTCTGATTTATTTAGGTGGTGTTTTATGCGGACCATACAAATTCTATTACAGCTTATGCAATCCATAAAGTCAAATCCTGCCGTTCTTGCCCTGCTGCCATGGCAGGATATCCTATTGTGCGTATCGGAAGAGCTTTCGTGCCGCACAGAGCTTTACAGCGAAACACAGTTTCAGCAGGTGGACAGGCTTTTTACAGAGCTTTTAGAGGAAGCGGAAGCAGAAGCCGCCGCATACAATCCTGACGCCGTACTTTCCCGCCTGCAAAAGCTGGTCTTTGCGCTTTCCGTTCTGCCAGAGACGGCATATGCGGACGCTCTCATTGAACAGGCGCATTTTGACCACGCCTGCCTGCGCCATTACAAAGAAGATACCGTCATCGTGCTCGGCGACTCCCATGTCAATTTTTTTAGCGGCTGCGACGAACTCTCTTTCCTTCCCATAGGAAAGAGCATCAACACCTGTCCGGACAACCCTGCCTATCCGTTTACGCCTCTTCATGCCGGTCCCTGCCTTGCATACACCTGCTGCCAGTTTGGCACCACTTATTCCTTTCGGGAAAAAGCAGAATACTTGTGCCAAAATTTTATAAAACCGGGCGCAAGGATTCTATGCTGCCTTGGAGAAATCGACCTTCGCGTCCATGTGTATAAACAGACTGCCCTTCAGAACAAATCCTACAAGCAAATTGTGGACGATATTCTTGCCAAATACCTGTCGTTTCTCCTTTCCTTGCAAAGTCAGGGCTATCGGGTATCCTGCTGGGGTCCTGTCGCCTCTCAAAAGGAAAGCTGTCCCTTAAATCCCAAATTCCCCCGCAACGGCAGTGAAAAGGAGCGCAACCTCGCCACGGCATATTTTAACCAAAGGCTTTCGGAAATGTGCAAAGAGCACGGCATCCTCTTTTTATCTGTTTTTGACAAGATGATTACGCCTGACTTCGAAACTCGAGAGGAATACCTTTCTGCGGACGGCTGCCATCTGGGGCAGAATGCGCTTTCCATTGCCCTGCCGGAGTGGAAAAAACTTTTTTAAGGCGCAACTGCACAAGGCATTCTCCTGCATGTATTTTACCATAGCTTTTCCAGCGTTTCAAACAATTCAACGATATCGTTTGTGTCAAGTAATCGTTGGCAACTTTCCACTTTATTTTTCTATATGATATTT
>CAJTPU010000020.1 GCA_910578335.1 uncultured Lachnospiraceae bacterium
GGCATAGAGCATACTCTCAAAGTTTTGAAAAATGCAGAAGATATAATGAAAGGAGAAAATATCGGAGAGGAAGAAAAAGAATTCATCAGTATTATTGCTATACTACATGATATTGGTGCGGTTGAAGCACAAAAAAAATACGGTTCTATTGATGGTGTCTATCAAGAAAAGGAAGGACCAGAAGTAGCGAAAGAAATATTAAAAAAGGTAGGCTATAACAAAAATATTGATAGAATATGCTTTATAATAGGCAACCATCATACTCCATCTAAAATTGATGGACTTGATTTTCAAATACAATGGGAAGCTGATTTGCTTGAAAATTTAACGGTTATGGATAAAGAAAAAGAACAGGAAAAGATAAAAAAGTGTATAGATGAAAACTTTAAAACAAACACAGGAAAAAGGATAGCTTATAATCGCTTTATTTTAGATTAGTAGTAGATTATTACAGTTATGTATTTTATATCGCAAAGAAAAAATAGTAGTTAAGTTTAACCCTAGGGTTAAATGATGAATATGTTGAGGGCATTTTTGTTTCTGGTGAAATGCAATCGCAGGGTATAGGTAAAATTCTGCTGAATTATGCAAAGGATAAAAGGAATAAGTTGTACTTGAACGTATACCAAAAGAACGCACGGGCAATATCTTTTTATAAGAGAGAAGGATTTGAGATTCAGCATAGTGGCTTAGATGAGGCTACCGGAGAAAAAGATTATGTAATGACATGGCAACACAAATAGAAATTCCAATTTGACATGCTGGGGAATCGGAATTTTATAAAAACATAGTTGCAACTCCCGGTTGACGAATTTCCATTCTTAAATGGTGGTTATGCAACCAGTAGTTTTGCTATAATTTCACCAAAAAGAAAGGAGTCCTGACTATGAATATGGCAGACAGAATACAATATTTGAGAAAAACGAAAGGGCTTTCTCAAGAAGAACTTGCGGATAAAGTTGGAGTGTCGAGGCAAGCAGTTTCAAAATGGGAAAGTGAACAAAGCACACCCGATATAGAAAAGATTATTATTATGAGCGAACTTTTTGAGGTCACAACAGACTATATTCTCAAAGGTATAGAGCCTGTTAATATGACTAATAAAAAAATAATATATTCTCTGTACTTAGGATTTGCAGCAATATTTGGAACCATAGCAGGAATTTGGTCTTTTACAGCAAATAGATTTCGTATAGATGAGTGTTGTTTTATCGTGATAGCTGGAGCCATGATTGGGTGTGCCATAGCGTTGATTATTCAAGTGATACCTAATTTCATTAGAAAAAAATAACCCTCGCATTGACAATTTCCAGTTCGCAGAGTTAAGCGAAAAAAGAGGAAGACCTTCGAGAATTACAATTAGGAAGCCTGTGTACGCAGGAAAGGAGCAAAGAACGATGAGCAAATATCATTTGCTGTGGGAGTATGTGCAGAAAAAAGGAGCCTTTTCCCTGATACTGACATTTGAAGAAATACAGGGTATTGCAGGAATCCCCATAGACCATTCTTTTTTAAAATACAAAAAAGAGCTTATGGAATATGGGTATCAGGTAGGGAAGATATCCATGAAGGAGCAAACCGTTTCTTTTAAGCAGATAGAGCAGTAGAGGATGTAGAAAAAGGTGTATGTTAAGTATGTTGTAATCATGCCACCCGCTTTGGAAAGAACACGGTTATAGGAGGTATGCGTTTTATATGGAAAAACTGCTGTTAGAAAATCATGAAATAGAATTATATAGCCAAAACCCCGCAGCGCCCCTTGTCGTCTGCCACTATGCCGACGATGGAGAGGAAATCGTGGAAAGATGCAGGCAGGCGGGATGCAGCGATTTTACGCTGGCAGTCATCCGAAATATACATGAGGACGACGATATGAGCCCGTATCAGACAGAGGAGCTGAAGCAATTTAGCGGCGGCGCGGGCGGGTACTGTAACATCCTGACGGCGGATATGCTTCCGCAGATAGAAAAAAGGCTGGGCGCAAAACCGGAGGCATATCTGTTAGCCGGATATTCCCTTGCGGGATTGTTTGCCGTCTACGCAATGTACCAGACCGGCATTTTTTCCAAAATCATTGCCTGCTCCGGTTCCTTCTGGTATCCCGGCTTTGTAAAGTATGTAACAGAAAATACACTTGTGCGTAAGCCTGAGAAAATGTATTTCTCCGTGGGAGAGGCAGAAAAAAAGGCAAAGAATAGATGGTACCGGAATGTGGAAGCTTGTACCGCAGAAATAGAACGATATTTTCACTCGCTGGAGATACAGACCGTTTTTGAGTACAATGAAGGCGGTCATTTTCAGGATGTGAATGGAAGACTTGCCAGAGGAATCATGTGGGCGCTGCAAAGGGGATAATGGGAGAGCATGACGGCAGGCAAAAAAGGAAGCTCTTTCCGGATTTGGGCGGTGCCATAAAGTGAAGGAAGAAGGATGAATAAACGGCGTTGACGGAATAAAATTTTGGAGGAAAAAGTATGTTTTGGGATAAGGTATCGGGTATATACGATTTAGTGGAAACCATATACAATGGCAAGGTGTATCGGGAACTTGGCAGGAAAGTGGCGGAGAAAATAGAGGAGGGTGACGTGGTACTTGAGTGTGCCTGCGGCACGGGCGCTATCAGTCAATATATTGCGCCTAAATGCAGGCAGTTAATTGCAACGGATTTTTCCAAAAAAATGTTAAGGCAGACGGCGAAAAAATGTAAAAGCTACGGCAATGTAAAGCTAAGAAGGGCGGATATGACGCGGCTTAAGTGCCGTGACGCCCAATTTGACAAGGTGGTTGCAGGCAATGTGATTCATCTGTTGGAAGAGCCGTATACCGCGGTGCGGGAATTGGAAAGAGTGTGCAAAAAGGGCGGTAAAATCATAATTCCCACATATATCAATGCCTCCGGTGGAACGAATCAAAAGGCAGTACGTCTCTTTGAGGCAATGGGAGTCAGCTTTAAAAGGCAGTTTGATATGGAGTCGTACAAAAAATTTTTTGCAGATGCGGGGTATCAGAATGTGGATTATGAGATTGTTTCCGGCAGGATGCCTTGTGCGGTTGCCGTGATAACGAAGCAGTGAAATATAAGGCGGTAAAAAGAATATACGGAAACAGACTCAAAAGCGCATTGACACGGCGCGTCATAGGTGCTATCATAACAGCAAGAGAGATAGAGGTTGCGTGCTTCAATAGTAGTCCTTTTGATGTGGCAGACACAGGTGAGAAAGGCTGAAAGGGGAGGACGCCGAAAGAGGAGATGAGCTGCAGTCGAGTCTTGGGCATACAGTCAATAGCTGTATGACTGTCATCTAGTGTTAGATGGGGCGCTATCGGAATGGAAACAGGAGAAGCCGGCCCATACTGCGTATGGGTCGTTTTTGCTTTCAGTGGTTGATGTTTGTGGAAGAGCGTCCCAGAGGTTCAAAATTTGAGGAGGAAAGAAATGTCTGTTTTTAAAGGTGCGGGTGTTGCCATTGTAACGCCTATGAAGGCAAACGGTGAAGTCAATTACGAAAGGTTTGCCGATTTAATTGAATTTCAGATTGCAAACGGGACGGACGCCATTATTGTGTGCGGGACGACAGGAGAGGCTTCCACCCTGTCCCACGAGGAACATTTAGAGGTAATCCGCTACTGTACGGAGAAGGTCGCAGGCAGGGTTCCCGTGATTGCAGGCACCGGCTCCAACAGCACGGAGACGGCAGTATACTTGTCGACGGAGGCTGAAAAATACGGCGTGGACGGTCTGCTTTTAGTGTCCCCCTATTACAACAAGGCGACGCAGAACGGACTCTATACGCATTTTAAGACGGTGGCAGATGCGGTGAAGCTGCCGATTATCCTGTACAACGTACCCAGCCGCACCGGCTGCAATATCCTGCCGGATACCATCATAAGGCTTGCCACAGAGGTGGAGAATATCGTGGCAGTCAAGGAGGCATGCGGCAATATCAGCCAGATTGCAAGGCTGGCGGCAAAGGCTGGCGGCAAGGTGGATATTTATTCGGGCAACGACGACCAGATTGTGCCGATTCTTTCGCTGGGCGGTATCGGCGTCATTTCGGTGCTCTCCAACATTGCGCCGAGGGAAACCCATGAGATTTGCGAGAAATATTTTGCAGGGGACGTCAGGGGAAGCATGGAACTGCAGCTTAGGGCGATGGATTTGTGCGACGCCCTGTTCTGCGAGGTCAATCCCATTCCTGTGAAAAAGGCGCTCAATCTGATGGGTATGGAAGCAGGCGTTTTAAGACTGCCGCTTACCGAGATGGAGGATACAAACGCAGAGAAGCTGAAGAAGGCAATGCAGGATTTCGGACTTTTGTAAAAAGACAAAGGAAACAGGCGTTGTGCCCTTCGTATGGCATATGCGGAAGTGGAAAGTGTTTCAGAATAGAGGGAAATGACAGATATGTACAAAATCATTATGAGTGGCTGTAACGGCAAAATGGGCCGGGTGATTTCGGATTTGGTTCAGTCGGACGAGGAAGCGGAGATTGTGGCGGGTATCGATATTTATGATGACGGGCACAATCCCTATCCGGTGTATGCCGGTATAGAGGACTGTGATGTGGAAGCGGATGTGCTGATAGATTTTAGCGCGGCGGCGGGAGCGGAAAAGCTGCTTGCTTATTGTGAAGACAGGAAGCTTCCCTGCGTCTTTTGTACCACCGGTCTTACAGAGGAGCAGAATTTGCTTTTGCAGAAGACTTCTGAAAAAGTTGCGGTTCTAAAATCCGCCAATATGTCTCTGGGCATCAACCTGCTTTTAAAGATGTTAAAGGAAGCGGCTTCGGTGCTGGCGCCGGCGGGGTTTGATATTGAAATTGTAGAAAAGCATCACAATCAGAAGGTAGATGCTCCCAGCGGCACGGCGCTTGCGCTTGCGGACTCTGTCAACGAGGAGCTGGGCGGAGCGTACGAGTATGTGTACGACAGGAGCGGCGTGCGAAGGAAGCGCGGCAAAAAGGAAATCGGGATGTCGGCAATCCGCGGCGGTACGATTGTGGGTGAACACGACGTTATCTTTGCGGGAGCAGATGAGGTGATTACTTTTTCCCACACTGCATATTCCAAGGCAGTGTTTGCCAAGGGCGCCATACAGGCGGCAAAGTTCCTTGCAGGAAAGCCTGCGGGTATGTATGATATGAGCGATGTTATTGAGGCGGCAAATAATTGTTAAAAAAAAGTCAACCCCTGTTTCGTCATCGAAACAGGGGTTGCTGTCTGTGAAGTTGAGTCCGCCAAAGCGGACAAGGGGTATAAGGTTGAAAGCAATTCATTTCAACCTCCCTGATTTGAGTGCGCGCTGAAGCGCGCAGATGGGAGCAAAAATGAACGAATTGGAAAAAAAGTATTTAAAAAGTCTGGCGGACCGGTATCCGACCATTGCGTCCGCGGCGACGGAAATCATTAACCTGCAGGCAATTTTAAATCTTCCCAAGGGGACGGAGCATTTCCTCACGGATATCCATGGGGAGTATGAGCAGTTTAACCATGTGCTGAAAAACGGCTCCGGTTCCGTGCGGCGCAAGATTGATGAGGAATTTGGCAATACCTTGAGCAGCCGCGACAAAAAGGCGCTTGCTTCCTTGATTTACTATCCTGAGGAAAAGCTGGATATTATGCTGGAGGAAGAGGAAAACATCGAGGACTGGTACAAGATAACCCTTCACAGGCTGGTGCAGATTACCAAACGTGTATCCTCCAAGTATACGCGCTCTAAGGTGCGCAAGGCATTGCCGAAGGACTTTGCCTATGTTATCGAGGAGTTGATTACGGAAAAGGAGGAGGTGCAGGACAAGGAAGCCTATTACAATGAAATCATACATACCATTATACGAATTGGCAGGGCGCCGCAGTTTATCGCAGCCCTGAGCCACCTGATACAGCGGCTTGTCATAGACCACTTGCATATACTGGGGGATATTTATGACAGGGGACCGGGACCGCACATCATTATGGACACTTTGAGCACCTATCATTCGGTGGATGTCCAGTGGGGCAATCATGACGTGGTGTGGATGGGGGCGGCGAGCGGTCATTTGGCGTGTATTGCGACGGTTATCCGAATTGCCACGCGTTATGGCAATCTGGATACCTTGGAGGACGGCTATGGCATCAACCTGATACCGCTTGCCACCTTTGCCATGGAAACTTATCAGAACACGGACTGTAGTGCCTTTGCCATCAAGTATAACACCGATTACAATACCAAGGATTTGAGTCTTGACATGAAGATGCACAAGGCGATAGCCGTCCTGCAGTTTAAACTGGAGGGGCAGCTTATTCTGCGGCATCCGGAATTTTCCATGGAGAACCGTATGCTTTTGCATAGAATCGACTATGAAAATAAGACGGTGGAGGTGGACGGTGTTACATATCCCATGCAGGATGTGGATTTTCCTACTGTGGACAGGAAAGAGCCGTACAGGCTTACCGGAGAAGAGCTTAAGGTCATGGAGAGGCTGCGGCAGGCGTTTTTACATTGTGAAAAGCTGCAGCGCCATGTGCGTTTCCTGTTTTCTAACGGCGGACTGTATAAGGTATATAATTCGAATCTGCTCTACCACGGATGCGTTCCGCTTAAGGAGGACGGAAGCTTTGCGGCGCTTACCGTTGGCGGCAGGCGCTATAGCGGCAGGGAGCTTTATGATATTTTGGAAAACTGCGCCCGCATTGGGTATTATGGGACGGAGGGCGAAGAAAAGCGGAACGGACAGGATATGATTTGGTATATCTGGGCAGGTCCCGGTTCGCCTGTGTACGGAAGGGATAAAATGGCAACCTTTGAGCGGTATTTTATTGCAGATGCCCGTGCCCATGAAGAAAAGAAGAACAGCTACTATGAACTCCTTGACAGGGAGGATATTATTACAAAAATATTGGAAGAGTTTGGGCTTTGTGCGGAGAGCTCCCATATTGTAAACGGGCATGTGCCGGTGGAGCAGAAAAACGGAGAGTCCCCCATAAAATGCGGCGGCAGGCTGCTCGTCATCGACGGCGGCTTTTCCAAGGCGTTTCACCAAAAGACCGGCATAGCCGGCTATACGCTGGTGTGTAATTCCAGAGGTATGCGGCTGGTTTCCCATGAGCATTTTGAGTCGGCGGAAGCGGCAATCCGCAAAGAGAGCGATATTTTTTCAGATACCTTGGACGTGGAAATTTTTCCGGTGCGAAAGCGGGTGGCGGATACGGATATCGGACAGGAAATCATAGGGCATATCACGGATTTGGAAAAGCTGCTGAAGGCTTACAGAGAGGGCAGCATCGTGGAAAGAGGCATATAAATAAAGCAGCAGGAAACATTGTGACAATAAAAAGGGTATTTTGCAGTATTGCTGCAAAGTACCCTTTTGAAACATTATCTTCTTCCGGAAGCGCCTCTGGTGCTGTTGCTGCCGGTGGAGTCAGTGTTTGAACCGTTTCCGGTCATGTCGTCGGTGACGTCCTTGATACCGTCTCCGATATCTTCCATGACGTTGCCTGCCGTATTTCCTGCGTCGTCAATGGCGTCGCCTATGGCATCACCTGCGTCGTCAATGGCATTATCCGTGCCGTTGTTCATGGAGCCGTTTGTAGTAGTTCCGTTTCCGGTGCCGTTTGTAGTAGTTCCGTTTCCGGCGCCGTTTGTGGTAGTTCCATTCGTCGTGCCGTTTGTATTGCTGCCATTCGTGGTGCCGTTGGTGCCGTTATTGTTTACACCGTTTGTACTGCTGCCGTTGTGCAGGCTGTCGTTGCTGCCTGTACCATTGGTATTGCCGTTACTGCCTGTACCGTTGACATTGCCATTGCTGCCGGTGCCGTTTGTACTATTGTTTATACCATTATTGTCGGTGTTTGTGCCGCTGCCGGTGGTACCATTCGTATTGTTGGTAGTGCCGGTGCTGCCGGCGGTACTCTCGGTAGTAGTGCTGCTTTGAGAGCCGCCAGCCATGTCGTCTTCGTTCTTTTTACCGCTGCCACAGGCAGACAGCATACCTACGTAGAGGAGCAGAAGACCAAGTGCAAAAGCTTTTTTCATATTTTTCATAATTTCCCTCCATTCTTCCTGCTTTCATGCCATTTTCTTTTCGCTTTCAGCCTCTATGCTGTTTTTCATGTTCCATTTTTCTGCCGCAAAAGCAGCAGGTCATAAATCATGATTATGACAATAGTATTGTTTGCAGTCTGGTCTAAAATATGTAAAGCGCAATTCATTTTTTTTGTTGACAAAAAAATATTAAAATGATATCATGATGATATCAAAAGAAAACGCGCTGACGGGATGAGAACAAAGCGGCGCAGAAAAGAGGAAAATCATGGAAGAAAAGATAATCAAAGGAAAAAAGAACGGTATGCTGGTACTGCTGCTTTCCCTGCTTCTCTATGCGGCAGCCATTGCAGGCAGCTTTGTCGGGGGCTTTATGGCGGAAGAGGGCAGAAGCCCGGCGCTGTTAATTGTTTCCATCGTGGTAATCTGTGTCGGCTGGATACTCTGGCCGGGGCTTAAGGTAATCAGACCGCAGGAGGCACTGGTTCTTACGCTGTTTGGCAAATATATCGGCACGTTAAAGGAGCCTGGATTTTATTTTGTCAATCCGTTCTGCAGTTCGGTCAATCCTGCAGCAAGAACCCGCTTAAATCAGAGCGGTGACGTCAGGGAGAAAGCAGAAGCGCAGGCGGTGGCGGCGGCTTCCATGAAGATTTCTTTAAAAATTATGACTTTAAATAACAACCGGCAGAAGATTAACGACTGTCTGGGCAATCCGGTGGAAATCGGCATTGCGGTTACATGGCGTATCACGGATACCGCAAAGGCAGTCTTTAACGTGGACAATTACAAGGAGTTCCTTTCCTTGCAGTGCGACAGCGCCTTACGAAACATTGTGCGCATCTATCCTTATGACGTGGCGCCGAATGTGGATACGACAGGGGACGGCATTGCTGACGAGGGAAGCCTGCGTGGTTCCAGTGAGACAGTGGCGGGAAGAATTAAAGAAGAAATTCAGAAACGAGTTGACGAAGCGGGAATTGAGATAGTGGAAGCACGGATTACTTACCTTGCCTATGCGCCTGAGATTGCAGCCGTTATGCTGCAGCGGCAGCAGGCTTCCGCCATCATTGACGCCAGAAAAATGATAGTCGACGGTGCAGTCGGCATGGTGGAGATGGCGCTGGAGCGCCTGAACGAGAAAGAGATTGTGGTATTGGACGAGGAACGCAAGGCGGCAATGGTGTCCAATCTGCTGGTAGTCCTGTGCGGCAATCACGATGCGCAGCCTGTAGTGAATTCAGGCAGCCTGTATTAAGTCATGGCGGATAACACGAAAAAACAGATTCCCCTCAGGCTTTCCTCCAAGCTTTACGACGCCATTGCGGCCTGGGCGGAGGATGACTTCCGTTCTGTCAACGGACAGATAGAGTATCTTTTGTCGGAATGTGTGCGGCAGCGCAAGAAAAACGGCAAGTATGTGTCGGACGAAATTGATGTGCCGCCAGAACTGGATATATAGAGCTGCTTTGCCAGAAAAACCCCGTTGCATAGATAAGCAGCAGCGGGGTTTTGATGTGCGGTTATATTTGTTTGTTGTTCCATTTATCTGCGAAAGCGAACAGAACGACGGCGCATAACAGAAATCCGGACAAGCCGATTAAGCCCGTCGGGTTGGGTCCTAACAGCCCGCTTTTGTGTGATATGGAAACAAAAACAGGGATTTCCCCGATGACGTTCACTACGCCGTGGATGATTGCACTGTACATGACATTATCGCTTCGTACATAAACATAAGAACAAAGAATGCCAATGCTCATGCACGCAAGCATCATGACTGCCATGTTGCTCCACGGTGCGCCTGCATTCTCCTGACTATAGTTAAAGCCTAAGTAAATGAGGGGCAAATGTGCCATTCCCCAAAAAAACCCATTTAATAAAACGCCTTTTCTGATACCGTATGCTTCGATTTGTTTGGGAAGCAGGTACTCCCGCCAGCCGATTTCCTCACCAAGCTCCAGTAACTGTATGGGAATACAGAAGGCGGCAATGAATATGCACAACGCGCTGAAGCGGAAGGGAGAGGTGACGGGTATCGCCTGTCCGGTGCCAATCAAGCTGCCGATGGCAAAAACACCTCCGTACTGTTCAGGAAACCGTATAAAATAGAGAGTCGCACCCAGCACAGTCAAAAGGGCAGGAAAAAAACAACAGAAAGCCCAAAGCAGAGGGCGTTTCCAGACTTTAATGGAAATATGCCATTTGGTTTTGTCTTTTGTAATGTGCCGCGTCAAAATGGCGGCGGTCAACGGCAATACGGAAAAGCCCTTCTGCAGAAGCTGATACAGGATATCCCGGAGACTTCCACGCGAAAAAGCCGCCGCTATGCCTGGCATCCAGCAGAAGCCTAACACAAAAATCAGATACAGTTTCATTTGTTTTTTATGCTGACACATACGGTGTACGCTCCTTTTTTTGTTTTTTGATGTGTTGAATTTTTTGGGTCATGGCGTCGGCATCTGATTTGGAAATGAGGTAGCTGAAATAATTTACCAGTAAATAGACAACGGCAACAGCAATTATAATTGCCGTGCGAATCAAAGGGGTTTGCAGCGCACCGATGACATAGGAAATCAGAATGACTGTCAGTTCAATCAATAGAAACTGGATAACTTTTCTGACAGCCATTTGCTTTATACTCAATTCCTTTCTGGAGTAGACAACCAAGGAGGGAAGTGTGCAGAAAAAAGCATATACAAAAGGCATAAAGAGTATATCAGGGTCCATTCCTGCCGGCGGCGGGCTGATACGGCTGATAACGCCAATTGATAAAGTAATGCCTGCCTGTATCATCAGAAAATCATAGATATATTTTTTTACGGTGTTTCTAAATCCCATTATAATTCCTCCATAATCGTTTTTTTCACAAGCTTAGCATATTTTCGGGAAATCACGACCTCCTCGCCGTTTTCCATACGGGCAAGATAACGCCCGCTCAAGGCAGGGCGAATCGAGTCTATTTTTAGCAGGCAAATCAAAAATGATTTAGAACAGCGTACAAACTGATAAGCAGCTAGTTCCCGTTCCAGTTCATAAAGCCGTTTTTTGATTTCAAATACATTGTTCTTTGTATAGGCAAATACGTTTTCTGAAACGGCCTCCATATAGAGAATGTCTTCGATACAAATTTTATGGAGCTGCCTCTGCGAAGAAATATTGGTATACCCTGAAAGGAAAGTCCCTTTGGCAAGACAGTAGTTTTTGATATCTTCAAACATAGGCGTCATTTCCATACATGCAATGATGATTTGCTCTTCCTCCTTCGATAAAACCGTGTTGATTTTTACTTTCATCTGTGTCTGTCACTTCCTTTTTGATTCATTCTGCATAACATTTTAGCAAAATTTTTGCGGGATAGCCATCACTTGCAGATAAGATGCATTTTGGGCAGATAAGATGCTCTTGTCTGCAAACGGTGCAAACCGGTATTCGGTTACAGATTTTTATGATTCGGGGTTGACTTAAAGTAAGCTTTAAGGACTAAAATAAAAGAGCAATAAGGAATGTGAAACAACTACGTGGAAAGTGGGGTACTGAAATGACTGAGAAAAAGGTGACGCCGGGAACCGGCGGAGAACATTATGTTCCTTATGAGGAGCGTTCCGGCGGAGAATCTACCGTATTTTTTACCCGTGATTTATCGGCGGCGGGACTGCTACAGATTTATGAGCGCGTGCAGGGAGCGCTTGCGGGCAGGGTGGCTGTGAAGCTCCATACCGGTGAGAAAAACGGTCCCAATATCATTCCGCGGGAGTGGGTGAAGGCGCTTATGGACGAGAAGCTGGACGGCGGGACGATTATTGAGACCAACTCTTATTATGCAGGGGACAGGGATACCACTGAAAAGCATCGGGAGACACTGGCGGTCAACGGCTGGAATTTTGCGCCTGTAGATATTATGGATGAAAAAGGGGCGGTTATGCTTCCGGTAAAGGACGGCAAATGGTTTATGGAAATGTCCATGGGAAAAACCCTGACGGAATATGATTCCCTGTTGGCGCTTACGCATTTTAAGGGACATACCAAGGGTGGATTTGGCGGCTCCAACAAGAACATCGGTATAGGCTGCGCTGACGGCAAAGTCGGCAAGGCAATGATTCATACTACGCCCGGACAGAATGACCAGTGGGATATCAGTGATGAAGAGTTTATGGAGCGTATGACCGAGTCCACAAAGGCGGTAGTCGACTACTTTGGCAAACATATTGCCTATATTAACGTTATGCGGAACATGTCGGTCTCCTGTGACTGTGAAGGTATTTATGCGGAGCCGGTGGTGACACCTAACGTGGGGATTTGTGCTTCACTTGATATTCTGGCTTTGGAACAAGCCTGTGTGGATATCATCTATGCCATGAAGGAAGAGGAGCATCATGCGCTTGTGGAGAGGATAGAGTCCAGACACGGTCTGCGCCAGCTTTCTTACATGAAGGAACTGGGCATGGGGTGTGACCGTTATACGCTTTTGGATATTGACAATGCTGATGCAGAGATTAAGCCCGCGGATGCGGTGCAAAATCTGCTGCCTTTCGTGTAAAAATACAGTAGAAGAGAGCTTGAAAATTCTGAACATACAAGAAAAAGGAAGGGCTGTTCCGTTTGTTTGCGGGAGGGCTCTTCCTTATGTTTTTACACATTGTTGTTTGTGCAAAAATATGCTATAATCCCTTTGTTGTATCAAGAAAAATTTAATTGATTTTCGGGGAGGAGGAATCCATATGTGGCTGCTGTTTGCAATTTTGTCGTCCATATTTGCGGCGCTGACCTCCATTCTTGCGAAGGTAGGAATCGAAGGCGTCAACTCCCATCTTGCTACTGCGATTCGGACGGTGGTAGTGCTTTTCATGGCGTGGGGTATGGTCTTTTTAACCAATGCCCAGACGGGGCTTTCTGCGATAAGCAGAAAAAGCTGGATATTTTTGATTTTGTCGGGGCTGGCGACCGGCGCATCGTGGCTCTGCTATTACAGGGCGCTGCAGATGGGGGAAGCTTCAAAGGTGGTGCCGGTAGACAAGCTGAGCGTAGTGATTACATTGGTGCTGGCATTTCTTTTCCTGCATGAAAAGTTTACGGCAAAGTCTATTACGGGCTGTATTTTGATTGGCATCGGAACGTTGCTCATGGTTTTGTAAAAAAGACTGCCGCAGAGTATGTGGAGTGGAAAGAGGGAAAATGACAGAGGAAGAAAGAAGGGAAATCAAAAATAAAATTATAGTATATGCAGAGGCGGGCGTATACAGAATTACCAAAAAAGAGCAGGCGGATTTTAAATGGCTGGTGCAGGAGCATGAAGACATAGCAGAAGAGGTATATCGGGAAACCCATTTGTCGAGGGTGCATATCCTGATATTTTTGAATGAGGCGGGAAAAGGCGCCGGTATTGCGAAGGAGGAGGCAAGAAAGCTGGCTTACGGGTACGAGCTGCTGGACTGTGATGCCGGCACGGAGCAGGCGTTTTGGGCATGGCTTTCCGGGGATACTGACGAAATGTCAAAGCAATGCCCGAAAGCCGTCGTACTGTGATGTACAATGTTTCGATACTCAATCAGAAACTGTGCTATATGTCAAAGGTGTCTCCTTTTACGGAAAGGCTCTGTGCATATGCGGTGAAAAAGGGCTATGTCGATATCTGGAAAAATCCCGTGGAGGAAATGCTAAGCTGTATCGGCATGGATTATACGCGTTCTTTTCAGCATAATATGGCTGTGCGGTATCAGGTAGAGGAAAAAGAGCTGATGAGAATGTATTCCGCTGTTTTTGCCGGACGCAAGACAAAAATGGAGAAGGAATTCTACCTTGGCTTTATAAAGGAATGGATGGAAAAGGAAAAAGATAGTTATCTTGCCGTCATTGATAAGATGGGTGTGGAATATCGAAAAAAAATACGGATGGCGCTGCAAAAGGAAGCGCTGCCTGGCTGAACCGAAACAGCAGCATTTACAAAGGAACGGAGGAAGACGGATGGAATTCAGACCGTGCATTGACATTCACGATGGAAAAGTAAAACAGATTGTCGGCGGTACGCTGTGCGATGAGGCAGCAGAGGGAAAAGGGCTTCGTGTAAAGGTTAATTTTGAGTCCGAGAAAGAAGCAGATTATTATGCAAAGCTGTACAAGCAAAAAAAACTGAAGGGCGGTCATGTGATTCTCTTAAATGCGATGGGGAGTCCTGCGTATGAAAAGACGAAGGAACAGGCGTTAAAGGCGGTTTCTGCTTTTAAGGGCGGACTGCAGGTGGGGGGTGGGATATCGCCTGCCAACGCAGGGGAATTTTTGTATGCCGGGGCGAGCCATGTAATCGTGACCTCCTACGTTTTTCGGGAGGGGAGAATAGACTATGAGCGGCTAAGGATAATCTCTCAGTGCGTGGGACGCGAGCATCTTGTTCTGGATTTGAGCTGTAGAAAGAGAAACGGCGTTTACAAGGTGGTTACGGACAGATGGCAGCATGAAACGAATCAAACGGTAAACTGGGACTTGCTGGATAAGCTCTCCGGATACTGTGATGAATTTCTGATACATGCGGTGGATGTGGAGGGAAAGTCACAGGGAATAGAATGTGCTTTGGTATCGCTTCTCGGCAGATGGGGCAAAAAGCCGATTACCTATGCCGGCGGCGTACACAATTTTGAAGATTTGGAGCTTTTGGGGGATTTGGGGCAGGGCAGAGTCAACGCGACGGTAGGAAGTGCGCTTGATATTTTTGGAGGAAACTTAAATATGGATGAGGTTGTTAAAAAATGTAAGGAGTTTCCGATTACATAACCAAAAAAAAGAACCAATCTTTGATTGGTTCTTTTTCTAATCCCATAAAACGATATGACAAATTCTAAATAGAAATCCTAAGCAAGTCTTTTATATTTAAGAACGGTACATCGTGTTACTGACTATAGGTTACAAATTATAATTTGGTTACATTTACAGCCTGAGGTCCTTTTTCGCCATTGATTACTTCGTACTCAACTGCCTGACCTTCTTCGAGAGACTTAAAGCCTTCCATATTCAGTCCTGAGTAATGTACGAATACATCATTGCCAGCTTCATCAGAGATGAAACCATAACCCTTTTGGTTGTTAAACCACTTTACTGTACCTTTGTTCATTGTGCTACCTCCAAAATTTAAGTCAAGTCTTGTGTACACTGTTGTACACTTACAGCATGATTAGAATAGCACAGAAATGAAAAAAAGTAAAGAGAAAGACTTGATTTTTATTTTATATTATGATAATTTCTTTCTTGACTGACAAGACAGATGTATAAACAATGAAAAATGGAGGCTGAAGATGAAAAAAGTAAAGGAGATTTTAAATAACATATTTATTGACGGGCTGTCCGGTATGGCGCTTGGATTGTTTTCCACACTGATAATCGGTACGATAATAGCCCAGTTTGGCACCTTGATTGGCGGAACGGTAGGAAAGTATCTGATTGCGATGGCAAATGTGGCGAAGACGCTGACCGGAGCCGGTATCGGAGTAGGTGTGGCATGTAAATACAAAGAGGGTCCGCTTGTGACCGTGTCTGCGGCGGTAACCGGTATGATAGGCGCGTTTCCCGCCGTGGCTGCAATGGAAGCTTTTAAGCTTGGCGCACCCGGGGAGCCGCTTGGTGCTTTTATTGCAGCGCTGGTGGCGATAAAGGTAGGACATCTGGTAGCCGGCCGAACCAAGGTGGATATTATTGTAACGCCTTTTGTTTCCATTGTTTCCGGCGCAGTGGTAGGTTTTGTGGCGGGACCTTACATATCGGTAGTTATGACATGGCTTGGTAATCTGGTTAATGTCAATGTGGAGGCACATCCGATTCTGGGCGGTATTGCAGTTTCGGTCCTGATGGGAATGATTCTGACGCTGCCCATCAGTTCGGCGGCAATTGGTATCTCCATGAGTATCAGCGGGCTGGCTGCCGGTGCGGCAACCATTGGCTGCTGCTGCAACATGGTTGGTTTTGCCGTGGCAAGCTACAGAGAAAATAAAATGGGAGGGCTTGTGGCACAGGGCGTCGGCACTTCCATGCTGCAGGTGCCCAACATTGTGAAAAAACCCGTGATATGGCTGCCGGCAATTCTCTCCAGCGCGGTTTTGGGTCCCATTGCCTCCGCAGTGTTTGGGATGGTAAGCACACCGGTGGGCTCCGGCATGGGTTCTGCCGGCTTTGTGGGGCAGATTGCGGCTTATGGCGCGATGACAGAGGCTGGCATGTCAGGAGCCGCCGCTTTCGGATTGATTCTGTTGATGCATTTTATCCTTCCCGCCGCATTGACGCTCCTGCTGTCAGAATTTATGCGTAAAAAAGGCTGGATTTCTCAAGGAGACATGGCGCTGAATGTGTAAAAGAGTATATTTTGTATAAAATATTAGCAAAATTTTAGCCAAATGTTACAAAAATGTTAAATAATCATTGTTTCGAAAAGTCACCTGTGGTAAAATGGTTAGAGTTTACTGGAGGTGACTTTTTATGGCAAGAAAGAAGCACAAGAGAAAAGTAAGCCGTATTGTGATATTGACCACTGATGCTGTGAACGCCAAAACAAGGCAGATTCGAATCCGCCCTTGGGTGGCACGGCTGGTTACGCTGATTTTCTGCTGTCTGTTCGGCTGCCTCATCGGATATATTCTGTATGAGGGGCAGATATGGGAGCTGGACAGGGCGCGCGACAGCGAGCAGAAAGAAGTGATTGCGTCTTTGGAGGAAGAGAAGATTCGTCTGGAGGCGGAGATAGATTCCCTAAACGCAAAAATAGAAGCTTTGAGTACGGCGGTCAATGCACAGACCCAGACGGCGGAGGCGTTAAAGGAGGAATTGAATCAGCAGAGCCTGCCGACGGACTTTCCTTTGACGGGAGGCGCAGCAATTGAAGAGGTGACGGAAGGCGAGCCTATGGTGATTTTTACCGCGACGGAGGGGACTACGGTGGTTGCTTCTGCGAAGGGCATAGTCACGGCAGTGGAGGAAGACGAGACCTACGGATGTAAGATTGTGATAGACCATGGAAATGGTTATGTTTCTATCTATTTTAACGGAGGAGAAGCACAGGTCAAGGTAGGTGATGAGGTAGCACAGGGAAGAACCCTGTTCCTCGTGGGGAATGATAATAAGCAGCTTATCTATCAGATTATGAAGGATGGCGGTTATATCAAACCTACGGATATGTTGTCAATTAACGGTTAAACAAGTGCTGTGTATTACAGCGGGTGATTTGTGCCAGTGCTGCGGTACAAACTGCCAAGAATAAAAAGCAGCACAGAAATGAGGAAAAGTATGAAAAAATCAGAGACAGTAATTACAACTATTATTGGCAAG
Source organism: uncultured Lachnospiraceae bacterium (assembly GCA_910578335.1). GTDB lineage: Bacteria > Bacillota > Clostridia > Lachnospirales > Lachnospiraceae > Acetatifactor. Next base: position 17,330 of record CAJTPU010000020.1, read on the forward strand.
GATTCTGTTGTGGAGGGAGATTTCAGGGCAGCAGGGTCAGTCAGGCTGGACGGCACGGTAGAGGGAAATGTGACGGTATCAGGGAATCTGATTATAGGCGAAACAGGCAAGATTCACGGGAATCTGGAAGTGACTTCCGTCATCATCGGCGGTGAGATAAACGGAAACGTCTATGCTTCCCTGCGCACGGAACTGACTTCTACGGCAAGATTGATTGGCGATATCAAAACCACCTTGATTGTAATCGACGAAAAAGCAGTGTTCCAGGGCAGATGTGATATGAATCAGGATGAGACAAAAGGAAGGAGACGTCCGGCGAGGGAAAGCAGGTCCGGAAAGAAGTCTGCGAAAGAAGCAATCAGAGAGGCGCTCAAAGAAGCAGAAGAGGCAAGGGGCATGGACGAAGATGATGAGATGCTGGCTGCCGCTTCCATGGATTCTGACAGAATGGAGCTGTAAAAGCTTTCACATAAAAAAGAAGGATTGTCTGTGGCAATCCTTCTTTTTTATGATTCCTGTTTTATTTTTGGGTGATTCTGCCAAAAACCAAATCGTAGCCGTCATTGCCATAATTGAGGGAGCGGTTGACACGGCTGATGGTAGCCGTGGATGCACCTGTTTTGTCGGCAATTTCCAGATAGGTTTTGTGACTCTTTAACATGGCTGCCACTTCAAAACGCTGGGATAATGATAGCAGTTCGTTTACGGTACAAAGGTCTTCAAAAAAACTGTAACATTCATCCCTGTTTTTCAGACTTAAGATGGCATCAAACAGATAGTCCACGGCATCTGTTTTTAGTTTTTTGTTCATACGATTACCTCACTGTTTACTTTTGCACTGTAAAATTGCACAGCCTTGACTAAGGAGATTTTATCATATTAAAGTTGTAAAGTAAAGCCTTTTCCAAAAGCAGATTTTAAAAATGAAGTAGTTTGTACAGGAAATTTTTGAAAAAATAATATAGAAAATTCTTGTCATGTAGTATTCAATACTATATAATAAATACAATAGCTGTCCAGCCGAATGGGCGGATGGCGGAAGGCTGCCGGAGAAGGGGAGATATTTGATGACAATGAACACGGAAGAGCTGCTTCATTCTATATTGGACAATCTTGCAAAGGTGGAATATATCAAGCCGCAGGATATTCCCAACATTGATTTATACATGGACCAGGTGACTACTTTCATGGACGAGCGTCTGCGGAAAAAGACCAGAAATCCGGGGGAGGACAAAATCCTGACCAAAACCATGATAAACAATTATGCCAAAAACGACCTGCTGCCCCCGCCGGAAAAAAAGAAGTACAATAAGGAGCATATGCTTCTGCTTATCTTTATTTATTATTATAAAAATATTTTGTCCATAAACGATATACAGGCGTTGCTGAAGCCGATTACAAAGGAATTTTTTAAGACGGAAGAGGATTTTAATCTGGAAAGTGTTTATACGGAAGTATTCAGCATGGAAGAAGAGCAGATGCAGCGGTTAAAGCAGGATGTGCTCGATAAGTTTAAAATAGCAGAAAAAACTTTTGTGGATGCGCCGGAGCATGAGCAGGCATTTTTAAAAAAATTTTCTTTTATCTGCCTATTGAGCTTTGACGTGTATGTGAAGAAGCTGTTGATTGAAAAACTGGTAGACGATTTGCAGGATAATGCGGAAGAAGAGTAGGAGAGGAACCGGTTCTGCAATTTGCATATAAGTACGGACATGCAGACAGGAGAAATCATGAAGCCAATAATGGATATGCATACGCACACAATGGCAAGTGGACACGGATATAGTACCCTGAAGGAAAATATCGAGGCTGCAAAGGAGGCAGGACTGCTGGCGTTGGGGCTTAGTGAACACGGACCGGCAATGCCCGGAGGCCCTCATATTTTCTTTTTTTCCAATTACCGCTGTATTCCCAGAGAATATGGCGGTTTACGTTTGTTTTGCGGCGTGGAAGCCAATATCTGCGGTTATGACGGAAGACTGGATTTGGAAGAAGGGTTATTAAAACGCATGGACTATGTGATTGCCAGTATGCATACCTTGTGCTGTAAGCCCGGGACGATGGAGGAGAATACAAGGGCGTCCATTCTGGCGATGCAAAATCCCCATGTGACCGTACTGGGGCATCCGGACGATGACCGCTATCCGCTTGACCGCGAGAGGATAGTACGGGCGGCAAAGGAGACGGGGACGGCAATTGAAATCAACAATTCTTCCTTAAACCCACATGCCGCCAGAAAAGGTGCGCAGGAAAACATCAAAGAGCTTCTTTACTGGTGCGGGCGGTATGAGACGCCGGTGCTTTTGGGGACGGATAGTCATATTTGTTACACGATAGGAGATTTTTCGGATACGCTGGCACTTATAGAGGAAGCGGATTTTGCAAAAGAACTGGTGCTAAATTATGACATAGACAATCTGAAAAAAATTGTAAAACCGGACAGGCTGTAAAAGCCGTAAAAGACCGGCACGGGAGGGCTTCCCGTGCCGGTTTTTGCGGTATGCTTCTTTGGAGCAGCCGGATTATTTTGCTTTTTCGGCAAAGGAGGTGTCAACCAGCACGTCGTAGGGAACACGTTCAGAGAGTACGTCGGATTCCTCCAAAATATTTTGTAGCAGATTGAAGGCATCCTCGCTGAAAATCAGGTCCTCTTTCCATGTGTCCTGCTCATGGTATCTGGTGATAATCGTAGTCAGTGTATCCAAGTCTGTCTCCTGAAACTGTGGTTTTATGACTTTGGCAATTTCCTCCGGCGTATGGGAATTGACATAGTCCATTCCTTTTTGCAGTGCATTGGTAAACGCCTGAATGACTTCCGGATTTTCTTTGATATAGCTTGCTTTTGCGGAAAAAGCAGTATATGGTACATAACCGGAATCCCTGCCAAGAGAAGCGACAACATAGCCGTCACCCTTCTGCTCGAGGGAAGTGGCGTGGGGTTCAAACTCCACAGAAAAGAGCGGTTTACTGCACCACCGGGAAAATGGTGAAGAAACGACGATTCCTTCAGACATAAAAAGAAAAGCCGTTTATTTTGTGGCTGTCTTTGTCAATGGTTATTTCTTTTAGGATACTTTTCCAGAACGCCTTTTTGCGCGGGGCTGAAAGGCTGTCGTAAAGAGAGAGCCAGCCGCCCTTCAGGGAAGAAAGCATTTGGCACGATTCCGGCGCCGTTGTCTGTGCGGGCGGTTTGTAGGCGCTTAGTTTTTCGGAGAGCATGGCATATTGCTCTTCGTAATAAGCTTCCTGAATCCGCCCTTTCTGAAACAGAAGATTTAAACGTGACAGTTCAGCCTGTACGGCGGCGTTGTGGTTTTGCCTGCTGCCTTTTTGCATTTCTTCCTTTTCTTCCCATTTAGGCAAAGGCAGGCTGCACTTTTCGATTGTGTGGAAAAGCAGGTAGCTTTCGACGACTGTCTCGGAAATACAGGCGCCGTTGTGGGAACGGGTAAACTTGGCATTGCAGCGGTAGCGCTTGTACTCGCTGATGCTGCCATTCTTGAGGCGTTTTCTTTTTGTAAAGCCGGACAGATTTTTGCCGCAGGCAGGACAACGTATCAGGGAAGAAAATAGGAAGGGCTCTGCCTGACGGGGGATGATTTTGGAGTCGGTGATTTGCCGGATATGCAGAAATTGTTCTGCGGATATATACGGTTCACAGTATCCGGTGATGCCGAATTTGGTGCCCGTATAGGTTTCGCTTGAGAGGATGCGGTGAATCTGGTATATACTCGGCGCTTTTTCACCGTATGCCTCCTGTATCCGCCGGATGGTTGCCTTTTTGGAATAGGTGGCGAAGTATGTGCGGAAAACATCTTCTACAATATGCATGGTGGCGGGGTCTTTTACCAGATGCTTCTGCGCATCTGTGGTGTAGCCGTATGCGGGACGTCCGTTCAAATGCTCTCTGTTCTGTTTTTTATAAGCAAAAACGGTTCGGATTCTTTCGGAATCCCTGTCACATTCGTTTTCGTTGACGGAAAGCATAATGTTGATGGCAAAGCGCCCGTTCGATGTGGTGGTATCATATTCTTCAAAAATGGTTTTCCAGTTGCAGCCGTGGGCTTCCAATACCGCCTGTGTGTTGTGATAGTCTTTGATATTGCGGAACCAGCGGTCAAGCTTTGTGACAAGGATTAAATCTATTAGTCCGGCTCTGACGTCATTTAAAAGACGCTGCAGTTCTTTGCGGTTTTGCATTTTCTTTCGTGCGGTGATGCCTTCATCAGAGTAGTATCCCACAATTTGATAGCCGTGGGAGAGCGCGTATTCCGTAAGCGCCTGCTTCTGCGCGTCCAAGGACAGACCGTCCTTTACCTGCAGGTCTGTGGACACACGGTCGTACAGCGCGCAGCGGATTGTTTTTTGCATAAACATCGCCTCTGTCAAAGATATGTTCTTTATTATATATCGGCGGACAGGGAGCAATATGACCGGAATACAAAACAGCCCGCAATCTGTAAACAGCCCGGTAAGCAAGTTGTACAGGCGGGCTGTCATAGATTATAGCGAGTAAAACACTTCGGTATGGAGGGTGTTATGGAGCAAAATGAGACGGCAGAGCTTAGTCTTAAACAGGAAAAAAGGATAGTGGAGGAATTGTGCAGGCAGCTTGAGGAGCAGTACGGTGTGAAGGCAGTCCTCAGAGAGCCGGCGCTGCCTGCCGTTCCGTCTTTTTTATCACAACAAAGTAGCTGATGACAAGAATCAAATCGGCACCCGCCCAAGCCATGATTTCCGCGTAGAAGATACCGGATTCTCCCACGGCAATGGGCAGCAGGATGGCGGAAGCGGCGCGCATAATGAATTCGGCGATGCCGGAAACCATGGGAAGCACAGTATTTCCCATTCCCTGAATGGTGGAGCGCGTCACATGCAGGATGTAGAGGATGGGCAGAAAAGCGCTCATGACGGCAAGGTAGCGGTATGCAACCTGTAAAGTCAGTTCAAACTCTTCTGGTGTTCCGGAAATAAAGCCGCTCAGGATTGCCTTGCCGAACAAGAGCATGACGGCGGCAATCCATGCGGAGGTGATAAGGGAAATCAGAAGTGCCGCACGCATACCCTTGCGGATACGTGCCGTCTTTCCGGCGCCCAGATTTTGTCCCGTGTAAGTAATCATAGAATATCCATAGGAGGTAGCTGCCACCTCCAGCACCCCGTAGAGCTTGTTGGTGGCGGTAAAGCCTGCGATGAAAATAACGCCGAAGCCGTTGACTACAAACTGTACAATCATGCCGCCCACGGATATGACTGCGTTCTGAAATGCCATGGGGAATCCAAGCATAAGCAGCTTTGCCGGCAAGTGTCCCCGCAGGCAAAAATCAGCAGGGCAGAGCGAAAGAATTTCTATTTTGCGGAGGCGGTACAGGCAGAAAAGGCTGGAAAAAAGCTGTGCAATCAAGGTTGCCGCGGCAGCGCCGCCAATGCCGAACCCAAAGCCCAGTACGAAAAGAAGGTCCAGTAAAATGTTGATAACAGCAGCAACAATCATGGCAAGAAGAGGCGTTCTGCCGTCACCTAAAGAACGCAGAACCGTTGCAAACAAATTATAGGACATGACAATGGGAACGCCCAGATACATAATGCGCAGGTATAACAGGGCGTTGTCCATGATTTCCGGCGGTGTCTGCAGAAGTGACAGGACAGGACGCGCAATGCATTGCCCGGCACATAAAAGCAGCACGGAAGAAAGCAGCGACAAGACGGCTGCACATCCAACAGTTTGGCGCAGCTCCTTATATCTGCCTGCGCCGAATGCCTGTGCCATCAGAATGCCGAAGCCCTGTGTGATACCCTGAATGACGCCGAGCATCAGCCAGTTCATCCAGTCCGCCGCGCCGATGGCGGCGAGGGCGGGCACTCCAAGCGCTTTTCCCACTACCATGGTATCCACCACCGTATAGAGCTGCTGGAAAACGTTTCCAACCATAAGCGGCAGGGCAAAGGTAAGTATGAGAGAAGCAGGTTTTCCCTCTGTCATATTTTTGGTGTGTGACGCCATATTGTAACCTCGCTTGGAAAAATTCCGGAAACAAGTATCCGATAAGCTCTTATCATACCATATTGCCAACCCTGTTTCAATGGTTTGCAAACAATCTGCATTTGTAATTGACAGATGTCTGCTATTGGTGCAAACTAATAGTGTAGATTGCTGTCACGCGTTACCGTCTGGCGGCGATAACAGATGAAAAGGATTTCAAAATTTAAAATCAAGGAGGACAAAGAAATGGGAATTGGTGTTACGCAGGACTACAGCCGGTTTTACAAGGGAACGGAGCAGTTAAAAAGCTATGGCAGCGCATCGGCGAAGAAGAAGGATACTTTGGTGAAATATGAATTTAACACCGTGGACGAAAAAGGCAATAAGATTATGGATAAGATGTCCAAAGAAGAATCCTTCCGAATCATGAATGAAATATCCGCCCAGTACGGCGACAATGTGATTGTGGAATTTTCCGGCGATGCGCTTACGATACTGGAACAATATGGAAAAGGACTTTTGGGAGAGCCTGAAAAAAGAGAGCCTGTACCGACAACCCCTCTGGAAGGAGTCCGTGCATTTACGGAGGAGGAATGGAAAGCAATAGAGGAAAAACGCGCAAACCTTGGCAATGACATGAAGAAAAACGCGAATGAAAATCCCAATTGGCTGGAAGAATATAAGGCAGCACAAAAGACGACGGAGGATGTAAGGGTAAAGAGCAGTGAGTCAAAATTATCGAAAAGGGCTGCTGCCTTTTTGGAAAAGCTTAGGAAAGCGTATGGAGATTTTGACTTTATTGTGGGAAACGCAGGAGACGATTTGCGTTCTCTTGTGAAAAACAGCGGGAAAGAGTTTTCTGTTATTTTTTCAACAGACGAGTTGGAAAAGATGGCGTCAGACGAAAAATATGCGCAGGAGAAGATAAATGCCATGAAAGGCGCTGTCAGGATGTCCAGACAGATAAACGAGCAGTTTGGATTTGAGAGTGCTTTTGCCGGCAATGGCATCAGGCTGTCTAAGTTTGGAATCTTTTTCAATGCGGATGGAACAACTACCTTTTTTGCCGGACTGGAAAGTAAAAAAGGGACAATCCTGCAGGGGGACAGTATAGAAGAGCTTTTGGGAAAAATCAGGAAAGCGGGCAGAAGTGCGTCACACGAAGAAAACGAGCTGCAGACCGGCAGGAGATTTGACTTCAGCATTTAGCGAGAGCAAATTGCATTGACAAAATAACGCGAAACACAATCAAGATGGAGGCGCTATAATGAACATCCGAAGAAAAATCATTGATTATTCGAGAGGAGATAATTTGGGGCATTTCTGGAAGCTGTACCGGCGGCAGAAGAAGGCGAAAAACGGTATCCTCAGGGATATCCTGACTTTCAGAATGAGCAGGTGCGCCCATAAGCATGGAGGATATATCGGACCGGAGGCAGAATTTTTGGGTGTGCCGAAGCTGCCCCATGGACTGCATGGAATCTTTGTTTCCAGATACGCCACAATCGGGGAAAACTGTTGGATTTACCAGAATGTGACGATTGGAGAGGTAAACCGGAAAGCACCAATAATCGGGGATAACTGCCTGATTGGGGCAGGCGCGGTTATCATCGGCGATATCCGGATTGGCAATCATGTTAAAATAGGCGCAGGGACTGTAGTAAATGCGGATGTGCCGGATAACAGCACGGTGGTATCCCAGCCGATGCGTGTGCTTGAAAGGGAACAATAGAATCCTTGGTGCAACGGAAGTAAAAAACAGAAAGTAAAAAACAGATTGTGCTTGACAATCTGTTTTTTTGTACTAAAATAGTTCTAAAAAGAACAAAGAGGAGTAAGTATGATTCCATTGAATCCATGGGAGCATCAAAATGCCATCAAGACGCTTTATGCAAAATGTGTCGGAGATGTCTGCGGTAAGCACAAAATCACCAGAATGGAGCTGGATATTCTTCTTTTTCTGGCGAATAATCCGCGCTTTGATACGGCAACGGATATGGTGGAGCTCAGATATCTCTCCAAATCACAGGTATCTGCTGCGATAAAGACGCTGGAAGAGGGCGGCCTTATCAGAAAGGAATATGCGGATAACAATCGAAAGACGGCACATTTGAAAATATGCGAGGCTGCCTTTCCTATAATTGCTGACGGAAAGACGGCACAGGAAAAATTTGTATCCATCATGCTGCGGGGACTTTCTTCGGAGGAAATGGAGTGTATGAAGAGGTGCTTTCAGCGCATGTGGGAAAATATTGACAGCTATCTAAAGGAGAGGACGGAATGTTGATTACATTTTTGGTTTGTTTTGCGGCGGGAATTGGTGCAGGATTGGGGACCGGATTTGCGGGCATGAGCGCTGCCGCCGTCATCAGTCCCATGTTGATTACTTTTTTGAATTTTGAGCCATATACTGCGGTCGGGATTGCGCTGGCAAGTGATGTGCTGGCAAGCGCCGTAAGTGCATACACCTATGGGAAAAACAAAAATCTGGATATCCGCAACGGGCTGGTGATGATGGCTTCAGTGCTTTGCTTTACCATGGTGGGAAGCTTTGTGGCAAAAATGGTTCCCAGCACAACCATGGGGAATTTTTCCGTATTTATGACACTGCTTTTGGGCATTAAGTTTATTGTAAAGCCTGTGATGACGACAAAAGAATCCATGGGAGCGGTGGGGGCAAAGAAACGGATTGTACAGTCCGTTATCAGCGGTATGCTGGTTGGCTTTATCTGCGGCTTTGTCGGCGCAGGCGGCGGTATGATGATGCTTTTGGTTTTAACCAGTGTCTTGGGATATGAATTAAAAACGGCTGTGGGAACCAGTGTGTTTATTATGACCTTTACAGCCCTGACAGGTGCAGTCAGTCACTTTGCCATCGGCGGTATGCCCGACGTAACGGCTCTTATCTTTTGTGTGGGCTCCACCCTGCTGTGGGCAAGAATCGCGGCAAAATTTGCCAATAAGGCAAGTGCCATTACCCTGAACAGGGCGACGGGCGTCGTGCTGACTGTTCTGGGCATGGCAATTTTGGTGGTGAATTATGTGAAGTAGCAGGGAATCCTTATGAGGAGCTTGTCAGTATGCGCAAGGTGCGGTTAATTCATGGGGAGTGGATTACGCAATAGCGTATACTCTGACTATTCCTACAACATTGTCATCATTATTGTCGGTAGTTACTTTCCGGGTAGTCGGATTGATGGTCATGGTAAAATTAAATTCATCACCCCATGTTGCCTGATAGAACATGGAATATGTCGTTGTTGCTTTCAATTCAGGCAGTAAAATAAAATAGCCTGTTCCGGTTTGTGTCCATGCGGAAATGCCCAAAAATAATGCTACTGCATTATCGCCATAAGTAATAGATGATTGATGTGCAACATTAGACGACTTTAAAGATATAGCAGCACCATCAATTTGTTTCAGATTTCCGTTACCCTTCTTAAAAGGGGTCACTGTATCAGCACCCGCAGGCTTATAGCCCCAATTCCCTACCGCGTCCTGTGCAAACTCCAGCCCGCCTAAACGATTATGCAATGCAGTATACGCTTCAGAGACTGCTTTCTGACTTGCCCCCATACCGTCATCGGCGGCTCCTTCGGACACGGCACTGCTATAGGCATCTGATAATTTTACATGTCCGAATGTACCTGCCGTTGCTTTTGCGGTTATATGGCTGATTAAGGTTGCGATTGCCTTGGAGATTTTTCCCATTATAGAGCCTGTTTTTTCACCTGTTTTGATATTGGATAAGTCGGAAGCCTCCGAAAACTTGACAGTGGTATTGCTGGTATCTCCTGTACTTCCCATTTTGCCGTTCCACTTTGTCCGCTCAGAGGCAGTAATGTGTATGGTATCGTTTCCGGTGTGGGAATCCAGTTCAGCCTGACTTGCTTTTGTGCCAATAGCGGCATCCAGAGCATCGCTTATGCCGCCGCCTTCCTGTAACGCCTTTGCAATTTCCCCTAAAGTGTCAAGGGTGGAAGGAGCGCCGTCAATCAGCTCAGCAATTTTTATATCGGTATAGGCATTGGAACTGGCATAGGCGGTATCGATGGCTTTTTGCTGTAAGGCAGAAACAGGCTTTGCGGTATCAGCGGTATTGTCTGCATCGGAAAGCCCGACTTGTGATTTGGTGACAGTGTGCGGGTTGTCCGTATCAGTCAGGTGCGCGGAAAGGCTATCGGATAAGTTTTGTCCAAGGACGCCGTCATAAACGGTGTTTTCCGTAGAGCCAATGGGTAGACTGGCATAAGGGATTTTACGGTTGTCATCCAAAGGCGCTACGCCGCCAGGCGAATCGACAGAGGACTGTGTTACAAAGTGTGCAGCAATTTCTTCATGTTCTTTTATGTAGTTTATCAGACTGCCCAATGAGATTTTTTGTGTTGTGATATCATTTTCAATGATAAAAATGTCGCTGTCTTTTGCAAGGACGGTTTCAGGCAGCTCGTGTATTGTGATTTTTCCGTTAGCCATAAAAAATTTCTCCTTTTATCAATTTCAGCCATTTTGGTTCATGTTCATTTAATAAATACCAATTCATACAATTAAAATATCGTGGGGAATTTTATTATCCCCACAATATCAAAATGTTGTTTGCACTTCCAATATTCAGTGAAATGACATAATAGAAATTAAAGAGCATTCCCCAATAAACTGATTTGAACGGAACAGGCTCCGACACCCATATATCCAGGAGTGTTGCCTTCATTTATTTGTGCTGGCTCAAAATTGATATAGTTTACATTTTCAGGAATATTAATGTCACATATGTGGGATGTTTTGGTAACAAGATAAACTTTGATAATGCCATTTGAAGAATTGCATAATTTAATACTGATAGCTTTAAAGTTGTTAGACGGTTGTATTGACACATATAAACGTTTGTAACCCAAGGTTGGTATTCTTATATTGGCATAATCGTAATTTGCATGAGCATGAAAGTCAAAGCTTATATTAAAACTGTCCGGTATAATTTTAAAAGGGGTCACTGTATCCGCACCCGCCTTTATATATCCGTACCTGCCTGCGGCATCAACGCCGAAGGTCATGCCGCCGAGACTGGTCTTTAGCTCGTTGTGGACATCGGCAATGTCATTCCGCGTGCTTTCTACATCCTCTGCAACATTGTCCATGTTTTCCTGCAAGGTCTTTCCGTCATTCATTTCCACGGAATCTGATTTGGTCCACTCGGAGCACAGCTTGTAGCCGTCTCCCGTGCGCAGGTATTTTTTGAATCTTTTGTATCCTGATAAAACTCCCATGTTAGTTGTCCTCACTTTCATTTGTGTTTTCTTCGACCGGTTGCAGCCAGAAGGTTTTCCCTGCCATTTCTTCGTCGGTTGGTTCGGATAGAGAATAATATTCAGTTGGTTCGGCTGTCTTATTTAACAGATAAATTTGAATTTCTCTTATTTTATTTTGTATGGAATTGAATATTGCGGCGCGGAAGCCTTTTTTGTGACCGGCATGGTCCAGCAGGGAGACAGCTTCGGAAAATCTGTTTTGGGCGATTAAATTTTTGTGCTGTTTCACAATAGTCACATCATAAGCTTCCATATCACTATGGGGAATAAAAGAGATATCTTTTTGCTTCATGGCTGCCTCCTAATATTCCTGATACCAGCAGCTACCCTCGTCCTGAGTGGGAGGCTCTGTATCGGATATCATTGCTGTGATGGCGGACAGTGCGGCAATCCCCGTATTGTAAACTTCTTCTTCCAGATAATTCAGATACCTTGTATTGATAAGGTAGGGCTCGAGTGCTGTCCGGTTGGCATTGAATAATGTGTCCGCTGCTTTTAAGTCGCCCTGTTTCATATAGGTGTTGTATTGGTTTACCAGATTGATGACGGTATCGTCCACATCTCTCCGTGTGCCGGCGGCAATACACTCATTTGGATAATTGCTGCCAAAGGTTCTTTGATAGTTCATAATTCCTCCCGTTTTACCGCTATGCGGTGTATTTTGGTTTAGCTGTATTGTTTTTTTAGTCAAAGTACAGCGGATGAAATCTGTGCAGGGTAATGGAGGAGGTCATGCCCTCTAAATCATGGGAGACGGATTTTACAATGTATTCATGAATCTCCGATTCCTGCTGCTTTTGATAGGATACTTTTACATTTACGTCTAAGAAGGGTATCATTTTGGTGGTAAGCGTAAGAGTATCGTTGATGGTAGAGGTCTGCCTGTTGTGGTAAACTGCGTTTGCCATGGCAGTTGTGTCTGACAGGATGTTGTCAAAGCCGTCGCCGCATTTTGTTTCAAATACGACGCCTAGCTTCTGTATGGAAAAGGGGTTGTCGGGCTCCACACGGAAATATATATTTTTGCAGTTGTATGCATCTGAGAAATATTTTTTGGTAAAAGAAGCGTCTTCGGCGCAATTAGTTAATACGCATAATGCATGTGGCTGAAATTCGCCAAGATAATAGGCAGCATAAGAGCCGTTGTGATAAACAATTTTGACGCAGCACACGGAACCCGCCGGTACGGTTTTCTCTGCAATGGGTTCTGCGGTATATTCCTTATAAATGGGAATGGAAGGCAGAGAGCCTATGGACAGGCGCATGGAAGCGGTATTGGTCTCAGGTGCCGTAAAAGCAAGGATATCCCCATGCGAGTACGCGTCGTAGTCGGAAAGCACTATTTTGTATAAACTGCCGGAGACGGTGCAGGAACTGCTGTGCCGGTCGACTGTATAAGTTTTACCGAATACTTCGGTAACATTTCGGATACCGGTAATGTCATAATGAACATCTTCGGCATTTTCGGCAAGCAATATCTGCTGCAGAAAGTCATTGTCCAGCACGACAGGCTCGTTGTCGCAGGAGGGTATCATGTGAAAGCAGAAATTGTTGTAAATGTCAAAATACATTTCACAATTCGGATATAAATCGCGTATATCGTTTAATATTTCGCTGACATAACAGCCGCAGCTATACTCTAAATCATAGGGAAGCTGGTTCCAAAGCGGATTTGCCAGACGGTAGGCTTCATAGTCCGGATTGTATTCCTCCATTCCATAAAATTCGCCGATGTCCTGAAGGATATAGTTTTCAAGACCGATATTTTTTAAAATACCGAGAGCCGCCTGCCGGACAGTGACTTTTTCACCGCTGCTGTCAAGATTGGGAATCAGAATGGTGGGAGCGCCGCCAACCTGCCCGTTCCTTGTACCGTCCAGTTTTGTGAACCAGTCTGATAAATCCATGGAGAGGGTATTGGTACTGGCGTCGTAGGAGGTGTTGGTTCCGGTAATGGTATAGGTTCCGCACTCATACCAGATATAATCTGCCTGCCTGATATGATAGATTCCAATTTGCAACTGCAGTTCATACCCGATTAGGTTTTCAATTTTTTGCTCCACATGCTGCGATTCATATGACAGGGTATTCAGATGTACGGTAAGGGAGAAGGTTCTTCGGATATCGGACTCGGAATCAACGTTGTAACTGCCTGTACCGGTAATTCCGGTGATGGTATCCATTACCTTACCGTCCTTCCATAGAAAAACCCTGTATTTGTAGTTTAGGTTTGATTGCAGAAGCGCGTCTTTATCGCTGTTCGTAATGTTATATTTCATTTTTTTAACCTTTTACTTTCAGTTTTAAAACCACCAACGTGCATCCACATCGGAGAGACCGTTTTCGTAAAGCGCTTTCATATCGTTTATGTCTCCGACTTCGACCCATTCAAAGGTAATGGTTCTTAAGTCGCGGTGCCCGTTCAGGGAATCAGTCGGAGCGCCTGTGACCCGAATCATCCATATGCGTCCGTCGCAGATTTTTAAGATAAGCGGTTTTTTGTTTACAAGGCGTTCCTTTAACTGTGTTCTGTAGTGCAGTCCCTCATACGGTTTTACTTCTTCGCTGGTATCATCTATTTGTATGAAGCTTCCTGTTATGGAGCCGCTTTCGTAGTTGGCGTCCGAATTGGAGACGACGGATACATATTTACTGTTTAAAAGCTGCAATACCTGATTTGCCATATTCCGGCTGGTGTCGCAGCCATCCACATCATAAATGGTTCCGTACAGGCAGTCCTTATCGGTGATATAATATCCGTCAAATTCGGAATATACATTCTCAATGATAAAAGAGTTTTCAATCCCATTGGTATAAGAGGACACGGAATACTGGTATTCGACGCCGCTGCGGGCATATTTGTCCGTGAAAGAAATATCAAAATCAGATATTTGGTTTATTTCTTTTACATAGATTGCCATCCATTGTGTGCTTCCGGATTCTCTTCTTTTAATGACAACATGGTCGGTGTTGCGCAGCGAAAATCCTGTATTTCCCGCGTCAAATTTCCCGTCAAAGTCGGCGTTTATCTTTGTGTTATAATCCCATTCATCTGTAATATTCTTTACCGTCATGGAAGAGTCGGAAGATAGTATCAAATGGTTGTAGGTGCCGTCAAACAACTGTATTGCTGTGATTTCAGCAATATTAACGGCAGGGTGGTACAGGCTGTTTTCACCGCTGAAAAAAGTATTTCCTAAAAATATCATGATTTTTATGTCCTTCCATATGTAGTTAGCCTGACAAGGCATATGATTTATGATAAGTATTTAAACTGTAGGCAGAATTTACCCGTTTGACTTCGAATACAATAAAATCGTCGTCATCGTAGTTCAGGTTTATAATTTCGACTGCTTTTCCGTCTGCAGTAACAAGATAATCGTCCGACATTGTAGAAGCGCAGGCTTTAGGGAGAGGACTGTAGATAACATAGTCGTCTGCTTTCAACTCACAGTAATACAAGTCACATACGCGTACAATACTTAAGGTAAAAGAACCGTTTTCTGCTTGCAGAAATGTGCCTGACGGTAGCTTTTTTGCCTCGACAAAAAGAGAAAAATCTCCGTCAAGAGAAAATCCCTCATTGTATTTTACATAATTGCCGCCATACAGTGTCACGGCAGCATCTTGAAAAAGGTAATTGTTATTTTTCAACTCATAGCCGATGGATTTAATATTGGTCTTGATGGAAATATACCCGCGGCGGTATTCATTTTCCAGCATGAGAACGGCATTGGTCGGCACCACATTATAGTTAACTTCTACGGTATAATATCCTGTATCGAGTCTATAGCCGTGTGACGTCTCACCGATGGCTCGGAAGCAGTAGGTATAGTGGTTTTGTAAACCGTTAAAAGAGTAGTGCAAATGGTCCTCTGTGTAAAAGGTGTCAGAGCGGTTCAATATATTGTGATTGGCATCACACATAAAAAACTGATAGGATTTGAGCGTTTCTCCTTCCGGCTGCAGATAGGAAAGCGGCAGCATAATAGTTGCACTTTTGCATACGGAAGGGATACCTGCTATAAAGAAGTCCGGTTTGGTATAGCAGTAAAATAATGCGCTTTCTGACAGACTGCTTTTATTGTCGTCTGCATCAAATACCTGTACGGCTGCGGTATAGCACTTGTTGGTCTGCAAGATTCCGGCAGGTATGGTGTGCAGAAGCTTCATTGTGAGCAGGGTTCGGTCGTACAAGGTTTCATAGGTTTCAGGGTCGGTAATCACCAAACGGTTTTTCACTGACTGGCTGCCGGTATAGGTAAAACGGACGTCATACGGCTCTGCAGGGTCAAATATGCCGATTGCCATGAGAGAAGGGGTGGGAAGGGGTGCTGCGGAATTAAAATTTATTGACATAGTATTTCTCCTTATTCATATTGTGCCAGCCAATATTTGATATTTTAATTGTAGGATTCGGTATATAAAATGATTTATTGGAAGATAACTTATTTTATATAATAAATATCTCCATTGACATGCGTAACAAGAAATTGTGAACCCCAATCAGCGGTAAATGTTTTCCGGAAACCCATTTTTATGTGCACTTTGGTATTTGATATAATTGTCATTTGTGGAACAAAAACTGTATCTATCGGACTATTCATGCCACCAGTATTGCCTGTATTTGTAAGAATCTCCGTTGGGACCAAAATGTAATCCGTAACGTTCAAACTAGGGAGAGGACTGCTTAAGGTAACGTCACCTTCGTCGGTATTCCAATGTCCGCTAAAGCTGGCAATCTTGGTGATACCGTTTCTAAAAGGGGTTACTGAATCAGCACCTGCCTTTATATACCCATAATTGCCATCCTCGTCCACGCCAAAAGTCATACCGCCAAGACTGTCTGAGAGTCTGCTGCTCAGGGAAGAATATGTGTCCGCAACTGCTTTCTGGCTTGCGCCCATGCCGTTTGCAGCGGCACCTTCTGCTATCGTGCTCGTGTAAGTATCTGATAATTTCACGTGTCCCAATGTGGCTGCTGTTGCTTTTGAGGCTATATGGCTGATTAAGGCGGTGATTTCGTTCCATTTTGTCCTTTCGGAGGCGCTGATATGTATGGTATCATTTTCGGTATGGGAATCCAGTTCCGCCTGACTTGCTTTTGTGCCAATAGCGGCATCAAGGGCGTCGCTTATACCACCGCCTTCCTGCAGTGCCCGTGCAATCTCGCCTAAGGTATCAAGGGTGGAGGGGGCGCCGTCAATGAGCTCAGCTATTTTGGCGTCTGTATAAGCATTGGAACCGGCGTATGCGGTATCTATGGCTTGCTGCTGGAGCGTGGACACCGGCTTGGCGGTATCGGCTGTATTATCCACATCGGAGAGCCCTATTTGTGATTTGGTGACGGCATGGGGGTTGCCTGTATCAGCAGAATGGAAGGAAAAGCTGTCGGATAGAGCTTGTCCAAGTGCACCGTCCAAAATTGTGTTTTCTGTAGTGCCGACCGGTAGATTTGCATAAGGGATTTTTTTGCTGTTATCCAGAGGCGCGACGCCGTTTGGGGAATTGACAGCGGACGACTTCAAGAAATGTGCAGCAATTTCTTCATGTTCTTTTATGTAGTTTATCAGGCTGCCCAATGAAATTTTTTGTGTTGTGGTATCGTTTTCGATGATAAAAATATCGCTGTCCTTGGCAAGGGCAGTTTCGGGCAGTTCGTTGATTTTGATTTTTCCACCAGACATAGTAAAAACCTCCTTCTGTATAAGTTTTGTTTCTTATTACCATGTAACAGTACTATTTAATGTATTGTTTCCCATATTGGCAGTAGCATATTGATACAGACCGAAGCCGACAACATCTCCATGAATAAGGGAAGGGTATTGTTCAGAAATTTCTTTCAGTGTAAAGGTATAAAGCCCATTTGCAGGTATCGGTACTGTTATCCAAGTTGTTGAATTTTCTTGCTGTATAATCGTACCGTCCGCCCTAAAGCAGTATGCCAGACGTCTTTCGGTTTTGGTTACGGGGGCAGTGCTGAATATGGATATATTGCTGTTCAAGTCAGGAATCCTAAAAAGAATGCTCCTTGACGAATTCAGATACCCGCCGGCAGTTTCCATATTGTAAGCGGAATAATCTGCGCCATCTAACAGGAAAATATATGTAACATTAGCGGAGCCGTATAAATTCAGTTCTCTCGAGTTATTTGTTTTAAAAGGGGTTACTGTATCTGCACCTGCCTTTATATATCCATAATTTCCATTTGCATCCATGCCAAAGGTAATTCCGCCCAGACTGTCGGTTAAGTTATGACTTAGCACAGAGTATGCATCCGCAAGTGCTTTCTGGCTTGCGCCCATACCGTTGGCGGCGGCTCCTTCTGAAACCGCGCTGCGATACGTGTCCGATAATTTTACATGTCCAAATGAACTTGCGGTTGCATTGGAAGAGACGTGTCCGATTAGGCTCGTGACTGCTTTGGAGATTTTACCCAAGGTATCGAGTGTAGGGGAAGCGCCGTTAATTAACTCGGCAATTTTGGTATCTGTATAGGCGTTGGAATTGGTATAAACAGCATCTATGGCTTCACGCTGTAAGGCAGATACTGGTTTGCTGACATCGTTTGTGTTGTCTACCTCAGAAAGTCCGATTTGTGCTTTGGTTAGGACATGGGGATTGTCTGTGTCAGACAAGTGCGAGGAGAGTCTGTCAGACAGGCTTTTCCCGAGCGCACCATCAAAAACAGTGTTTTCCGAAGAGCCGAAAGGCAGATTGTCGGAAGGAATTTTTCGATTGCTGTCCAAGGGAGCTAAGCCGCCGGCAGAATCGATAGAGGATTGTCTTATGAAATAATTTACGATTTCTTCATGTTCTTTTATGTAGTTTATCAGGCTGCTCAATGAAATTTTCTGTGTGGTGGTATCGTTTTCGATAATAAAAATATCTTCATCCTTTGCAAGAGTGGTTTCAGGCAGGTCAGTTATTTTGATTCTTCCGTTAGCCATGAATCATATTCTCCTTTATAATTTTACATTTCCCCTGATAGCGCTGATGTACATGTCCTTCAGGTTTTTGATTCCACAGGGCATGGTAACCCATACGCCCTGTGTGATTTTTAACGGTATACCAAGTCCGTTTTGAACAGTATATAAATGTCCTTCCCGCACGATTTGATAAGTACCGTCGTTGTTTATGCCGTAAATGACGGAGGGGAAGGTTTTGTCATAATAAGCAGCGGAGAGCTTTTCTGTCAGCTTTTTTTCTATGGCGCTGAGTATGATGTCATTTAATTTATTCATGTTTTCCTCGTTTCTGTTTCCTGATTTTCATTACGGAAGACCAATGCGATTCCTTATCTTTATGTCCTGCTTTCTATTACTTACGACGGTGGGAATGCTGTATATTATCCAATGGCAGCCGTTCTAAGGACTTTAGGATATATTCCGCGCCGGAATGGTTGGTGACATTTGGACAGCTTATGGTGAGGCTGTCTATGTGTATTTGGGAGGCTTTGTCGGAATATGGTGCGGTATGTCCGTTACTGATAGCGGAGAAGGAGCAATATCTTTCGGCGTTTGCAATGATATTGTGCTGCTGCTCAGGGGTGATGACAAGCTCTCCGTGCTGCAATATGGCGGGCAGCTCATTTGGAAGCAGATTTTCGCCGGCAAGCTTCTGCAGTATGGAAAGGGAGCGTCCGGCGGGGGCGAAAAGCCCCGGTACAGTGGCGTAGCCTTCGTCAAGCCCGCCGTGGAAGCGTGCCATGGTGGTGTGGAAACGGGAGGAAATATTGAAGCCTGCCGTTCCGATGCCTATAGTGCTGGTGGAAGGGCTTTGGGGGAGACCGTCATCTTTGCCAGGGTTTTTGCCGTCTGTCGTTCCTAGGCTTTGCTTGTAGGGGGTATCCCCTACTTTTCCGCCTGCAGTATTGCCGGCATTGGCATCCGCCCTGATTCTGGCGGCATTGGCAGCGGCGTCCGCCTGTGCCTGCTGTAACGCAATGTACTGCTCCGTAAAACTTCTTAAGGTGTCAAGCCTGCCGTTTAAGACATCCCTTTCCCATTCGGAACCCATAATTTCAGCAGCAATAAGCTTATCCTGCTGTTCCGCATAAATAGCAGAGATTTCGTTCCATTTGTCCTTATAGGATTCAAGTGCCTCAATCTGTATGTCAAGGCTCTTTGTTGCATTTTCCATTTCTGCCTTAAGGGATTCTACCTGTGTTTCAAGGCATGAGATATTTAACCGGATTTCCTTGTCTGCAAGGTCGTCCTCAGCGTCGCGCACAGCTTCCATATCTGCTTCATAGATAAACTGTCCGCCGTTATATATCCTGTTTACACGCTGGTTCCTTGCACGCTCTGCTTCATACTGTGCCTTTTCAAGGTCAATCTGCTCCTTGCGTGCATCATTTGCCTTGTTTAACGCATCGATTTCTCCCTGTATGGCGTCGATTCTTACCTGATAGGAGTTTTCAATGGCTTCCTTCTGTTTTTTCAGCCTGTCGATTTCTTCGTCGAGCCTGTCCGTTACGGCGTTCACAGCCCTGTCGTGGAGGGAGAGCTGGTTTGCATACATGCTTTCAAGGGCATCATAATATTCTTCCGCTTTGATTTTGCCGTCGCGGTAGTAGTCCTCTGTTATCTGCCTGCGCTTGTCCGTATATTCCTTAAAGGTGATGAGGTTTGCGGCAAGCTGCTTTTCTAAAAGGTCGGTTTCTTTATCGAGGAGTGCTTTCCAGTCGGTTTCTGCCTGTTTGGAGGCAGAAGAGGAGGATGACGATTTGCTGCTGTCAGGTGCCTTGTATTCTATGCTTACAGGATTGAACTGGAAGTTAGTTACTTCGTCTTGAAAATCCTGTTGTAAAGTTCTTATGCGGTCTGCCAGCATGGAATACGCGAGGGTGTTGGTAATTCCTTCCGCTTCCGCTTTCTCCTGTACAGCTTTTAACCTGATTAATTCTGACAGTGCCCCTGTTGCAATACCAGAGGCTTTTGCAAGAGCCATGACATTGTTAATATCTGCTTCTGTGTCAAGCAGTGTTTCATTTGCAAGAAGCTTCTGCAATTGTAATGCCGCAAGGGTACTGCTGCAGTTGCCTGCTTCTGCCTGCTCTGCCATAAAGGCAAGTGTTTCGCTGTCTGTTGCTTCTGTGAGTTCGCTCCCGTTTTCGGCAAGGTATTTCTTTGAAAGCGCCAGCTCTTCATTCTTCAGTGCAAGTGCTTCCGTAACTACTGCTTCCGCATTGGTAACGCCCATCTGTTCAAGCTGTTTTTGGATTGCCTTTGCAGTCTCATTGTTTAGCTGCTCTAATGTGCCTGTGCTGTAGAGGTATGCGGTGGCAAGGTCATTGAATGCCTGCTGTACTTCCGTTTCAGAGCCTCCGTTTGTGAGTACTGCAAAGAAGGGTTCAAGCTGTGAGGGGTCAAATGTAACGCCGATTTCTTCCCCGATTTCGGCAAAGGATTTGCGGAGGCTTTCCAGCGTATTATTGTCTATGGAATCAAGGGAGAAAATTTCATTCCCATTGCCATCCGTCCGAAAGATTTCACTGTAAAGCCTGCCGAGCTCTGTAAACTGTGGTGCAAGCTGTGTGGCAATGGTGGAGATGGAAGAGGAGATGTCAGGGATAAAATTTTTTGTATCCGCTATAGAATGTTTTGCTTCTTCTATCCTGGCAATCAGTCCATCCCATGTCAGAAAACCATTTTCTGAAATTTTTAAATTTGCGGCAATCTGCAGCTCTTCAAAAGTAAGTTCACCAACCTTGTAATCAAATGCATCGTGGAGCTTGGCTTTGACAATGTCTGTAAGTTCATTAATCGTATCGGTTTGGTTCTCTATGCCGAGAGGAAGCTTTATGCCATTTTTATTGCAGTATGCCCGAACTGCTTTGAAAACAGAATCGAGCCTGTCAGTATATTCTTGTACGGTTTCGTTATTTGACGGAGGGGAATATAATTCTGACAATGCACTTTTGACTGTGCTGTCATCGATATTTGCTATTGCAAGAATGTAATTTTCTTCAAGCCATTCGGACACTTCATCCCAGTTGCCTGTATTGACTCCATCTGCTCTTGCCTCTGCAAGCCAGTCGGTGTTAAACAACATTTCTCTGATAACGTTTTGCATATCGGAATCTTGTAATGAGATGTAAGCCCAATCCTGCGTCAGCCATGTGTTCAGATATTTATTGAAATCAGCGTTTTCAGCCTTGATTTTGTTGTTATAGTTTGAAACATCTTTTTCAGCCTTATGCAGGGCGCTGCTGATTTCCTTCAATGCCTCTTCATAATCGGTAAGGGAAAATGAGACAAGACCGAAAGTGGAAGGGTCTTTTGTACTTTCATCTACAATACTGTATGCAATACCAAGTTCGCGCAGGACTTCGCGGGTTTGATGGTATCCGTCAAGTGTGAGGACATCGTCGCTGTTATAAACTCTGCTGTTATATAGCTTGTCAATATCCTGCAGCGAGTCATAGGCGGTCTGCAATTTGTCCTGCCATTCTTTCTTGCGTGTCAGCTCTTTCAGCATGTCGGAGTAATCCTGATTGTAGCCTTTTAGGATATCCGGCATTTTATCCATGATTTCCTGCTCAGCCAATGCCTTTTCCGCTTCAACAAGGCGGTTTAGGCTTCCTGTTATGGTATTTACGTCACCGGACAGGTTTAGGATGGCATCCCCGTTGTCATTATAACTTCTGGTCAGGGAGGGGAAAAGCTCTGCAAGCTGGTTGCTTAAATTCAGAAATTCAGTATATTCTTCCGTTGTTAATTTCTCGTTTTCTCCCGTGACTTGATTGATGCCCTGTGCGAGTTCAGCATACCGATGTTTCATGCCGGATACACTGGAATTTAACTCTCTGTAGCTGTTTGTAATCTCATCTGCAGTCTGTCTTGCTTCCGCAGCCGCCTCCGATATATGCTGGCGGTACTGCTTGATGCCGGCGACAATACCTGCAATAGCGCCTGCCGCCAGTGCAACCCACCCCATCGGGTGGGCTGACAGGAAAGCCAGGAAGGAAGCGGCGGCTTCTTTCATTCTAATCCCCAGTCCCTTGAGGGCACCGCCCATGCTGAGAGAGGAGGCTGCGGCCTTGCTCTGTTCCTTGGCAAGTGTATTTGCTGCCGCGGCATTTGCGATTTCTGCTGCAGTGGTTTTTAGCAATTTTCCATGTAAACCGCTTGCAGACAGGATTGTTTTAATTTGTGCTTTTTTAAGGTTTGATTGTGCAAGAGCGGTTTTGAGTGTTTCTGTAGTGTATGACTTACCGATTAGTATTAATTTTTCTTCACTTGTATTTGGATTACTTACTGCACTTGTTACTTTATTTAAGATTTCCGTATTTTTGGCGAGAGATTGTAGTTGCGTTCTGTTTAGTCCCAATGTGTAATAAATAATATAAATTATCGTGGGGTAAATCATAATGACAGTGCAGGAGATGGTAGATGAAATAAATAGTCATGGAACCACAGATGAATATGGAAGAAATGCAAATCTTGACTTTTTTTATGAGTTAAAAGATTTGTTGGATGATAATAAGGAAAAGGAAGCAGCTATTCTTATTCAAGGATGTTTCAATTGTGAGAGAGAAACTGCAAATAATGTTCTTGTAGAATTCAAGAAACAGATTTATGATGACTTAAAAAACTTGTTGATGAAATCAGAGAATCTCTAACACCGGCACAAATCGCATACAACAATGCCGTAGCCCGCGAAATGTTAAACATCCCCAAATGCCCCATCTGCCAGTCGACAAACCTGAAAAAAATCAGCGGCTGGTCGAAATCCATGTCCACGATGGTATGGGGAGTATTTGCAGCGGGAAGGGTTTCTAAGACATGGCACTGCAATAACTGTGATTCAGAGTGGTAGTTTCTTAAATATAAGTGTTCAGGTTTTTGCTCGTTAGCCGAAACACCGCGGCTAAGCGCATTACTGAAAACCGTAAATCGCAATGCGCACTATGCGTTATTAGTAGGCGGCGTTATGGCAGCCGCCTGCTAAGAGGATGGGTATGTCTGTGGGGATTGCTCTCCGTAAAGAGTGCCGTCCTGCTCGTTGTCCATTGTCAGCAGTACTTAGGCGTCTGCCGGCTCTCGCCAGCATTCCCATATACCAACAGAATCAATTTTTTCTGCTTTCGCAACCTGTCCGCGCCAGCGGGAAGGTTTGTTCTGTATTAGCCGGATTTCTCCGGTCTTACGGTTGTGTAAGAGATTTTCAAGCATTTACTCCTCCATGTATAGTTTATACTCCGTTTTAAGGTGTTTACAGAGTCCTGTTAAAAACCCCATGTATCCACAGGCTTGTACACAGCGCCATTATGCTGCTTTCTTATCTGTGATTGCCCAGCCAAAATCTCCCGCCAAGGAATTTTAAGCCTGTCACCTCGTGTCGCCACAGGGTCAAGCAAAGTTTTTAACGAAATAATTGACGAACTTTGTCATGCCGAACAGTCCGGTGCCAAGTTCGATGGTCCCAAGGGAGCCGAATTTGTCCTTTGCAGTATCGCTTAAGCTGGAAATCATGCCAAGCAGGCTATTAAAGCCGGAAACTATGTTTGGTGATTTCAGCGTTTTCTCAACAGCCTCTCCAAAGTTACTCCATGTATCAAGCATACTGCTTAAGGAATTTTCGGTGTCGGCTTTTGTTGTTTCCAGTTCTGCGGATACTTGTGAGGAGATGGCGCCGGTCATTGTATTAGATATCCCAGAGGACATTCTCGATGGAAGTTCTGAAGATATTTTGGCAGAAAATTCGTTAGAGAATTTGGCAGAAAACTCTCTGCCTATTTCTATGGCAGCGTTTCGGGACCATTTTAACAGCTCTTTTTTCAGCCTTTCAAAGCTTTGCAGGGATTTTTCATCGGGCTTTACCTGAACCGGCAGCGGATTAATCTGCCCTTTGATTTTGTCGATGTCCCTGTTGATATTTCTGACTGACTGCGATTGGTTGAGGACCGCTTGCAGTGCAATTTCGGAATGATTTGTTTCTGTCATTTGTAACCTCCGCTTTTTTCCAAGATTTTATTTTTCTGTGACAGTACCCGCAGAAGTATCTTCTGCGGTGTCTACAGGCGCCTCAAACAGCTTCTCTATCAGGGCGGCAAGCCCTTCTTTCCCGGCAATAAAGGAGTTGGCGGCGCCGTAGAGCGCGGCTTTTAAGCGGTACTCATTTTTCTTCATTTTAAAATATTCTCGTATCATTTTTTGTCCTCGTTTCTGTTTTTTTGTTTGAATCCGTATTTGGTTGTGTGCTTGCGGTCAGGCGTGCTAAAACCCTTCCTTCAGTTTTTCACGGTAGGCTTCCTGAATAAGGTCCATGGATATTTCCACTTCGCCGTTTTCCAGATGGTTTTCTGCCAGAATTTTTTCATATTTTTCATAGGTATGGATGCAATGGGTGAAGCTGTCCTTGCTGCAGGGCCGCCCCTCGGAGACGGTAGTGGCAAAGTTATTGATTTCCCACCGCATGTCGTCAATCTGCTTATCAACAAACATGTCGGTCAGTTTTTTGATGTCGGTGCGGATTTCTTCGTCTCTTTTATCAGAGCGCTTCCGGTCTGCTTCCTGCCTTGCCTGTAGAGAGGAGAGTTCTTGAGAGGTTTGCAGGAGGAGTCTGCGTTCTTCTTTTCTTTTCCGCAGCCATTTTATTTCAAGCCCTAGTTTTTCCGCCGCCCATTCAAGGACGGACAGAATCGCTTTGACGCCAAAGAGCATCACAAAAGCGGTGAGGAAAAACGTTGTAAAATCAATATGGGTAAAGGCAGTTATCTGTTCCATTTTTATGCCGCCTTTTTCTGGGATATCTGCAGCAGGGCGGCTTCCAGCAGAATCCGAATCTGCTCCTCGGTGATAGTCTCTTTTTTAGAATTAAACATTTGGCTGATAAAGCGGAGGACATAGGCGCGCTTTGCCTCGCCGGATTTGGGAGCATCAAAGAGTATTTCTGCTGCCTGCACTGCTTTTTCCACCCATTCAGAAATGGTGTTTAATTGTGCGGCGGATATTTTGGATTTGATAAGTGGAAGGACAAGACCGCTAATGACTGCACCCAGAACGGGTATACATAATAGAATAATGTTAAATATGGTTTCGTTCATAAGGGAGGCTCCTTTCCGTGTAAAATAAATTTTAGGTAATTGCGAAACGCAGTGAATATGTTTCGCAACCACCTGTAACATATTAATGTAATGCGCAGTACCAGGTTTCAGGACCGACTATGCCGTCTGCCTGCAGTCCGTTATTTTTTTGAAATAGAATCGTGGCGCTTTGACAGCCGGCTCCAAAGACGCCGTCAATCCCATTGGGATTGTATTTTTGGCAAACTAAGTATGCCTGCCAGAAGGTTGCAAAAATCCCTTTAAAACCTTTGCGGATGATGTGAGCGGCTGCTGCAGTTTTGTCCGCGGTGGAAAAGAAACCGTCCGCAGGCAGCCTGCCGGCTTCCGTCTGCCATGCTTTGACAAGCGCCTTTTTTGTCTCGGGACCGTAGATGCCGTCGAGGGAAAGTGCGGACTGATAATGTGTATTGAGCCAGCTTTGTATGGATTTTATAGCAGAAGGTATCTGCAATCTGCTGTCAGCAGCAGAGGAAAGGGAGGAGGAAGCCGGCGGTGAGGGCGCTGCTGCGGCGGGTGGAATAGAGGGAACCGGCGCATCATCAGGCAAAGCGGCAGAAGCCGGTGACTGCGGCGTCATGGTATTTGAAATTGCGCCTAGCAGCTTGTTGACCTCGGCGGCAATGTAAGAGTGTTTGTTGTATAAATAATCACCGGGACATGCCTTTGCGGCAAACCAGCGGTGGACGGTCATATTCTGCTTTTCAATTTGTCCTACCAGCCTTTTGTCAGCGTGCCATTTTAATTCGCGGATATGGTTGCGCCGACAGATATCGGCAACCAGGGTAATCAGGGAAGAGAGTGCTTTGTCCGAAACATGCCAGCCGGTGTCTGCGCCGCCGTCATTTGCCACCTCTATCGTAACGGCACGATGGTCGTTTGCCTTGTTGGAGGTGCACCATGAACGGTCTTTTTCTTCCACGTACATGGCTATCCGCCCGTCACTGCCGACGCCGTAATTGGAGGAGGCTTTCCTGCGTGACGGTGCAAATACGTCGCCGCACCTTTCAACAGAGAGATTGCCAGCCATACAGTGTATGGTGATGGTGTCGATGGCGTGGTTTCTGGGACTGGTTCGGTTGGGACTGATTCTGGTATGGCAGATTAATGCGCTGTTTGTGTAAGTCATATGTATACTCCATGTCCGTGCTGCGGACAAAATGTAAGGCGAGCCTTATTGATAAATGAAAAGCAGAAGGCGGTCTGAGACCGCCCTCTGCAGCAAATTATTCCTCAATTAAGATGAGGTCAAGGATATTGTCGTCTGCATCTGCGAGCAAATCACAGGTGATGGTGAGCGTGCTGGGGTCACCGGAATTGGAGAAGCTTAAGGACATGTTGGACTGGGGTGCGCACTTTGCGGCAACAATGCGGTAGGGCAGCACTTCGTCATTTTCTGTCTTCATAATGGTATCGCCGTAAACGGTAAAGTTCTTCGGGAAGCTGGTGGACTTGATGTTAATCCGCTCAACGCCTTCCGTCATCTCCTTCATGTAATAAACGATGACGCCTGCACCGCCGGAAAGTGCGGTAGAAAGTGTAACTAATTTGTCTGCAACGGTACAAGCAAGTTCAGTGCCGCAGTCGTCGCCGGCAGCGTATACGACAACCGTTCCCGCAGCGGGTTCTTCGGCAAGCGTAATCTCCGTGCCTGCTTCGTTTACCACAGTTTCTACTCTGGAGACAAATTTAGCAGACTTGCTGATTTCGCCGCCTGTAATGAGCTGCCACAGCTTTACACTCTGCATCTGCGTCTCGATGGTAATGGTACCGCCTTTTTCACCGGAAAACTGCACGCGCTTGGGGTGTCCCTTTCCGCCGTAGGCAAATACGGACTCGCCTGTCAGCTCCGTGGTGGAGACGTTGGCAAAGTCCAGGTTCAGAAAAGGTTTCTTTGTGGCATAATCCACAAAAATGAGGTCACAGACCTCTCTGTTCGCCATGTTTGTTGTTGGCATAATAAAATCCTCCTTAGGGTTCATGATTTATTCTTTTAAACCATGAGGCTGCGTCGAAGTGATTGTTTTTGTCACCCCATGCCGCAACGCTCATGGATTGAATAGCATAAAGATTGTTGCTGGAAAGTCTGAAAAAAGTGTCCCAAAGCTGGAACACCGTCAAATCCCAGATGTTCAACAAGTTTAGTGTCTGGCTTTTACCGGCAACGGCAGAAATAATGTTGCCAAGCTCCATATTGTCGTCCGGTCTTGCGGCGGCATTTTTCTGCGCTCTTCCCTGTTTTAGCTTTTGGGCAATTTCCAGCGCTTTTTTGCTTTTAATCTTTGTCAAATCCTCCTGTACGGCGGATTTGAAATGATTGCGCTGGCGGATAACATCACAAATCAGAGCATAGTTTTCGCCGGAGATTGTTCCCCGCCTGCTGCCGTCCGCATTGTGGACAAGAAAACAGTTTTTTTCTTTTGCATAAGTTAAATTTTCCGGTATAAAAAAACGGAGGGCAGACATTAAAAGCTGTCTTCTGTTTTCTTCGGCTGTCAGCAAGTCAAACAGGTCTAACTGTGCTAGTTCCGTGCCGGATAGCTTTTCATATGCGTCTTCCCAGCCGTTCAGCGAAAAGTACGCCTTCATATCCATAAAAAGAAGGGACAGGTAGTACTGGTAGGCTGCAAAACCAATGGAAGAGATATCCTTCAGTCTGGGAGAAACAATGCTGCAGGCATTGGGAATTGCCACAGGAGCGGGGGAGAGCAAATCAAAATAGTTTAATTTCAAAATATCACCTCGTTTCCACTACTGCTAATTACGCAGCCAAAATGGGCACTAAAGCCATATACAATCATGAAAAGCCGGGAATTTCTATTTCGTGACATTGCTTTTTGAGGAAGCGCTGATTAAAGCGCTTCCTGCTTTGCCGTGTTTCGCTGCCGCTGCCGCCGTTTTCTAAGGAGCGCGTCCGCTGCCGCCTTTTGCCTGGCGCAGGGCGCGCAGTACATCTTACGATTGCCTGTTTTTTCAATTAAAGCGCCGCAGAGCGTACATCTTTTATATTGTTTGTGGTCGCGGACGTGGTAATACTGTTTCTGCCATTTTAAGAGCTCGCCGGTAAGACATTTACAAAAATAGCGGATGTAAAAGTTGTCCTCATTGATAAAGTCGTACAGATTGGTATAGCTTCCTTGTGCTTCGTAGGCATCGATGCTTTTACAGTTATCCAGAATTTTTGCAAGAAATTTTTCTGTCAGCACTTTATAGTCCGCCCATGACAAATCCATTTTCTGCTGTTGGAGAAGCAGCCGCAGTCTGGACGCTTCATTTGCCGAAGCACAAAGAAGAGAGGCGGCATCGGCTGCCGTGATGTCTTCTCCGGATTCCCATTTTATGTAGAGCCTCTTCGGTACTTTGAGAAGCTCCAGATAGGCTTTGTCCAGAATAATCTCCTTGTCAAAGTAGCGGGTATAGAGATTATTGATTTTCTGCCGCAGCAGACTGCACCACCCGGTCTTTTGGGAAAGTGATTTATAGCTTTTGTAGGAGACGCAGGACCAGGCGTGAAAAAGCTGCCCCATGTCAGTGCAAAGCAAATCCGGTCTGACAGAAAAACGGATGGTTTTTGTGTAAGTCCGCCTTTTGTTATCATCTGCCCAGAGGAGGGCGCAGAAGTGTCTGAAAATCTCCTGCCGTTCCGCCTCCGTGCTGCTTTGGATATAATCCTCCACGATATCGTATAAGTATTTATCTGGGTTCATCGTTCTCCATAAATGCATAGTATCTGCCAAGGTATTCACAGGAGTCTTCCGTATGCGGGGAAACTTCTTTGATGGAAACCTTGTGTACGGTATCTGCATTATCCTTTATATTTTTTAAAATGTAATCGCTGTAGCAAGCCCATGCAAACGCTTTGCTGATGGAAGCGCTCTGATAGGAAACCAAAATGCAGTAGTTGGCGGTATGCTCCTCGTCTGTGCCAAGCGCTTCTGACAGCTCCTGCTTTAGGCGTGAGGCTGTTTCTTCCATATAAAAGTAAAAATTTTCATCCTTTGTTTTTTCCTCGGTAAGCTCCATGTAGCGTCGGAGCTCGTCGGCGTAAGTATTGATATAGCGCCTTGTAATTCTGGCAAGGCGCGTATCGGACAAATCAAGCTTGTGATTTAAGACAAGCGCCCTGATACAGGGCAGTTCAGCGGCGGTATTGTCCCACAGGATATGTCTTTTCTCCCATGCACATATGTACTGGCACAATTCATTCATGGGGGAGGGAGAGTGGTAGGCGTTTAGCACAAGCTGTGCTTCTTCGCCAGAGACCTGCCTGTTCTTTTCCGACATGGCACGATATTTTCTTAACTTATCGGGATAGTGGAAAAGCAAAAAGTAGGGAAGTCGTTTTAAATGCTGCCTAAGCCCGCTGTTCATGTGCCAGCGGAACCCCGTTTTGAGAAAATCAATTTCCTTTCCCTGAAAGATACGCAGAAGGGAAGCGTAGTCGGCATACAGCTTTTTGACGGCTTCATTGGTGGTGTACCGGTTTTCTATGCTGGTGGCGGCATTGGTAATTTCTCCTATGCGGCTGTCGCGTGTTAAAATTTCATAGGCGGTAATCTGATCCGTTGTATAAGGCTTCGGTTCGGCGGCGGCTTTGTCTTCTAAATCCAGAATAATATGTTTGTCAATTTTGGAGGCGACGATAAGAGGCTCATCACAGAGGAAGAAAATATCGCCGTCAAAGTCGGCTCCTCCCTGCTGCGGTGCGGAGATATCGTACATATTGAACATAACAATGTCCTGATTTTTAAAATGGGAAAAATACTTGTCAAGCATTTCATTTCGCACAATTTTTATCCGGTTTACCTCGGAAGGGTCCACAAGGGGCGAGCGGAAGGAAACAATATCACCGCAGGAAAAATTGGCGCTGTAGAGCTCGTGTGCGTTCAGGCAGCCTGTCGGTTCTTCTTTGACGGCGTACTGCAGGTATCCCAGCATATCGCCAACGCCGGTATGGTAAAAGCCGGAACAATAAATTTTGCCCATTTTTGCTTCTTCAATGGCTTTTTTCAGTTTCCGGTATAAAAATTGTCTGACCGCAGGATCCTTCCGCATGGCGCTGTGTGCAAGCACTGCTTCCAGATATTTGCTTTCCGGCTCATAGCTTTCTGCATTCGTCATTCCCATGAATTTATAAGTGTAGAAGGCGTCTCCCTTTATGATTTTTTCAAAGAGACCGGTGGTGTACTTTGCCAGATTGATAATTTTGCCGTCATTTTCCGGATTCAGGATATCGTAAGAAAGCATCTCCTTGTTTTCAAAAGCGTTAATATATTTGGGATTCCACAAATCCAGGCATTGCAAATACTGGAAATTCATACGCGTATAGCGGTCGATGTCCTTGGTATGGTGGCTGTATTTGCTGATTCCCAGTTTAAATGCATATTTGGAAAGTGTTTCGTTGTAGCTTGTCCATGCATCTTTGCCATAGGTTTCATAAAAAAGCCGGTGTCCTTTAAACATGGAAGTATTCCAAATACAATCTATTTCGTCTATAGCGTGGACGGTTCCGTAAATATCGGTAATGGTTTCGTAGCCCCATTCCTTTAAAATCCGGCGAAAAGGGACGTAGACAGAGTAGCCTTTGATGAAAGGAAGCCGCACTTGTGCGCCGATTGCAAGATAATCCAGTCCCAACTGTGTACTTATCTGTTCCGTAAATTCATATTCGTGGCAGCCACAACCGTCAAAAGGGGAGAGGGGCAAATCCCGAAAGCCTTCCGCCACCTCTTTTGCAACATAGGTTTTCTTTTGTCCGGTTTCCTTGTCGATATATTCCTTTTCTTCTTCCACGACATATTTAATTAACTGGTTTTGCAAGGTTTTTTCATATTCACCGATGATAACGATATGTGGCATGTAATCGTGAATCAGGGTACACGAGCTGAATACCAGACCTCTTTGGGCTTCATATTTGGAAATAACACATTCCGTTACCCTGATATCCATTTGGGTAATTTGGTAGAGTTCATCAAAAATGGCATCACATACAAAGGCGGTGACGCCTGCCTTGCCTTGAGATGCTGATTTGCCGAAACGGGAATAATGGATGCCGTTGTAGGAAAATCCATTGTTTAAAAGATATTTTAGTTCCGCGTCCAATTTTGGATTTTTCTTTGCGACAACCAGAATAACCTCATTCATATGCGTAACGGCACTGCCCCGAAGCCTTTCTATCTGGTCGAAAAGAAGGGAATCGCCCTGTGCAACCAGATAACCGCTTTTTATTTCTGTTTCTTTGTCCATAGTTACCTTAAAGTTGTGCTTTACTATTTCTTTGAGAGGAAGTTTTACGAGCGTGTATTGTTTTTGTTCCATATATAGTCTCCGTGTTATTTGAATGTTCAGCCTTATTTTTACCCGAACGCTTTCAGCGCATTTTATCCGATAGTGCTTGTGGCATTAAAATATCTTCTATCCGGTAAACAGACGGTTTTTCATGCACTGTTCGTCAAATCTTTTGTCCCGTTCGATTCTTTCCGCAATATTTCCGCGCGGGCTGGTGGTGTCAAAGTCGGAAAGGCAGATAAGACCTCCGAAAATGGTATTGTTTGTTTTGGTCGTTTTTTTCTGGTAAAAAAATGTTGTCATATGGCAGATTTCCTTTCTCTTTTGTATTTTGCAAAGATTGTGTGGGATATAATAGTACTTCTACATTGAAAAACCAAAAAATCCCAATAAAAAGAACGCACGTTCTAAAAACTATTGACAACAAAGAACGCACGTTCTATAATTATAGATGCCAAGGAGCAGATAGGAGATTACAAAGTTTGTCTTTATCTGCCACGGAGACAGTCAGTAAGGAGGTACACATTTTATGGAAGAAATTTTGCTTCGATATTATGAGGACAATGCGAGAAGGCTTCACAATGTCGTCAATCGTATATTTTACAAGAAATATGGAGGCATTGCCGGCAAGGATATGGATGAGTTCTATTCGGTTGCCAACGATGTATTTGCCGATATTATTGTGCATCACAGGTATGATGAGACGAAGGGGGATTTTGAAGGATTTTTGTACGGCGCATTGGGACTTGCCATCGCCGACGAATGGAAAAGGCAGAATTGTGATAAACGAAAGATGAAACGGGAATTGTTAGATGAAAACGGCAATCAGGTTTTCGATAAGAAGGGAAAGCCAAGGCAGGTACCGGTATGTGATATTTATATCGATGCGCCCATTGGAGAAGGGACGGATTTGACAGTCGGTGATATGCTTCCTTCCGATTTTAATCTGGATGCTGTTTTGGAGCGGGAGGTTATTTCAGATGAAAGAATAGAAGCGTATTTGAAGCGTCTCTCCAAAATACAACGAAAAATCATGGAGATGAGGATGCAGGAAGTGCCGGTTTTGGAGATACAAAGAAGACTGAAATTGAGCAATAAGCAATACAGGCAGAATTGGAGAGAGCTTCGTTCTTTTGCCAATATCGGTATTTTGCACAATGAGGAAAAGATA
The DNA here is from genome assembly GCA_910578335.1 of uncultured Lachnospiraceae bacterium. Taxonomy (GTDB): domain Bacteria; phylum Bacillota; class Clostridia; order Lachnospirales; family Lachnospiraceae; genus Acetatifactor. Next base: position 50,149 of record CAJTPU010000020.1, read on the forward strand.
TCAGAGACAGAGAAGGAGAAGAAAGAAATGAGCAAGGCAGCACAGACAATGGAAAATTGTAAAACGGACAGAATCAGTGTAGCTTCTATTATTAAGCGGATAGACAGGCATACCATTCGTTTTGACCATCCGCTTCAAAGAGAATCAGACCAGTGGTCTCCGGCTATGAAGGGCAATCTGGTATCCGATATTTTACAGGGCAATAAGCTGCATCCGTTGATTTTTGCAGAGCAGATTATAAACGGTGTGCCGATTATCTGGGACTTGGACGGCAAGCAGAGATGTACGAACGCATATTTATTTTCAAAAAACGGATACAAAGTTTCCAAAAATATCAGGCGGCCTATGATAACCTATCAGACAATTAAGCGGGACAAAAAAGGCGGAGAGATATTGGATGCGGGAGGCTTTCCCGTTGCTGTCAATGCGGAGTTCGATATCAGGGGAAAACGGTTCGCCGATTTGCCGGAGGAGCTGCAGGACCGTTTTTTGGAGTACAGCTTTAACTACGACCAGTACCTGAACTGTTCGGAAGAAGATATTGGATACCATATTGAGCGGTACAATGACGGAAAGCCAATGACTTCACCGCAAAAAGGGATTACCAGACTGGGAACGGAATACGCAGAGTACGTAAAGTCCATATCCAATATGCCTTTCTTTAAGGATATAGGCGGGTATAAGATTTCGGAATTCAAGAACGGAACCATCAACCGCGTGGTGGTAGAGTCCGTTATGGCGGCAAACTATCTGGATAAATGGAACAGGCTGGAGGATATGTGCCAGTACCTGAAAGAACAGGGCAGTCCGTCGGTCTTTGAGGATTTTGAGGATTTGGTGGAAAGAATGGAAAAGGCGGTGACCGGCAGTGTGGCGGATATGTTTGATTCCAAGGACAGCTTTCTCTGGTTTGGCTTGTTTGCCAGATTTATTCGGATGGGAGAAAAGGTTGAAAGAAAAGAACCTTCAACGATTGCTTCTCGGCAAACCGGAGCGGATGCGGGAGATAAAGATAAAAGATTTGTGGCGTTTATGGAAGCGTTTGCCCATTCTCTGCACGGCAAAAAGGTAAACGGCATATCTTTTGACGACATTATCGAAGAGACAAAGGCGACCAAGGATAAAGGGATTGTCACAAGGAAAATAGCCCACTTGGAGGCATTGCTGGAGGAGTATCTGAAGCTGGGACGGTGAAAGGAAGTGCCGCATTGTCGTGATACTGCCCCGGCGAAGCGCAATAGGAGATTTGGCTTTTATGTCGACGTTGTGCGGAGTTTTTCAGAAGCGGCTTCTGCCGCTCTGACAAACCGCAGCACATCTGCAGGGGCGTCAAAGCTGTAAAGTAAGCCGTAAGGAATACAATAATCCCATTCTACGGGGAGGGAGATTAAAGCGGGGTGCACTTCCTGCCAGCAGGCAATGGTGAGGAGCGCCTTTCCGGTCTCCGCGCAGCGGTTAAAGACGGATAAATCATAAAAGGGAGGGGTATCTTCAATCTGAATCTGCGGGTGGTTTTTTTCCAAATCGCTGCGGATAAGGTCGTTGGTTTTGGAGTCTCCCCGCCGTACCATCATCAGGGTTTCCCCATATAAGTCTTCTATGCGGAGGCGCTTTTTTCCGGCAAGGCGATGTTCTCTTGATACGGCAATCATTTTTTGATAGCAGCCCAAAGGCAGAAAATGGCAGCGGGAGAGCCATTCCCTTGAATCGCATACACCGATGAGGAAGTCAAATTTTTTCCCAAGCTGCTCAATTTCTGCAAGAATGCCCTTATGATTGTCCTCAAAGGGCACCAAATGTAGCTTATATGCAGGAAACGCATGATTGACACGATACCACAAATCCATAAAGGGCTTGGCAGGATTGAGCAGGGAGGTGCCCACACAAAAGGTATTGCTTTTGGCGTGGGAGGCAGCCTGCGCATTGGAAACGGATTTTTGGGAGTAATCCATCAGAAATTTGGCGTCGCGGTAAATCATGACGCCCGCTTCTGTCGGGCGAATTCCGGCAGGAGTGCGCGCAGTCAGCTTCAAGTCTAAATGCTGTTCCAACGCGTTGACTTGCTTCATAACGGCTGTTGGAGAAATATGCAGAGCTTCTGCAGCTTTTGCAAAGCTGCCGCAGTCGATGACGGTGACAAAGGTATATAATAATGGGTTATACATATTCTGCTCCATTTCGTACTTTGGAATAATAATCGATTGCAAAACTTGTTGTGCAGCGAGTGCCATTGTGCAGTCTGTTTTGGTTTTGTATAAACTAAAAGTTTATACTATGGTAACATATTGGAGATTCCGCGTCAAGGAAAGAGGCGGTATGATAGACATATAAAAGGAACGTGGGGCTTTGTCCTGCGGCAAAGGCGGAAAAAGCTTGTAATCCGCAGCGGGAGCATGCGGCAGGCAGGAAAGGAAATTGTGAGATAGCGGAAACGGAGGAAAACGTGATGGAAGAAAGGGAAATGAGTATGTTTCCCACAGGGAAACCAAACGATGCATTTGCAGCGTATTTTATCGGGCAGAGTTATCTGCATATGTTGTCGACCGAGCAGGTAGTGATTGGAAATGTGACTTTTGAGCCTGCCTGCCGAAACAACTGGCATATACACCATGCGGATAAAGGCGGCGGGCAGATGCTTCTTGTCACCGCAGGAGAGGGCTGGTATCAGGAATGGGGACAGCCGCCAAGACGTTTAAAGGCGGGAGATGTGGTACACATTCCGGCAGGCGTAAAGCACTGGCATGGCGCAGCGGCGGATACCTGGTTTCAGCATCTGGCAATTGAAGTTTTTGGAGAAAATTGCAGGACGGAATGGTGCGAGCCGGTTGTGGAGGAATATACAAGGTGCACAATTCGGGACTGACAAATAGGAATTTTGCAATTGACAGTAAGCAACTGCAATCAGGGTTTTTGATACCCGAATCCTAAATTATCCACATGCGGAAAGGAGCAGAAATGGCAAAGGTAACGGCTGGAAGAGATGAGTTGGGGGAATTTGCCCCTAAATTTGCAGAATTAAATGACGATGTCCTGTTTGGACAGGTATGGTCGAGAGAGGATAAGCTGTCGGCGAGGGACAGAAGCATTGTGACGGTAACGGCGCTTATGGCAGGCGGTATTCTGGACAGTTCTTTGAAGTTTCATTTGCAGAATGCGAAAAACCATGGAGTAACGAGTGAAGAAATAGCAGAAATCCTGACTCATGCGGCGTTCTATGCGGGCTGGCCTAAAGCGTGGGCGGCATTTCGGATGGCGAAGGAAGTCTGGGAAGTATAAAAGACGTGTAAAGATTGAAGCCAGTGGAGGAAACATATTTAGAGATGAAACCGGCAGTCAATCAAGAGGAAACACATGTAGCTGCGACAGCAGAAAAGCGTTAAGAAATATATCACGCAGGCAGAGATAACGCTTTGCCAATCTAAATGACAGCCAAGAAGCCGATAATGCAAGCTGTGGTTATCGGTTCTTTGGCTGCCGAATTTTAATGCAGAGGGCAAAATATCCGCTTCCTGTGTCAAATAACAGACTGTAGTAAGGATATTCTGTAAAAAACTCCCGCTGAAGCTGTTCCAAAGTCATCAGATGGTTGTTTACTAACCGATACTGGACAGGCGCGTGTAAATATATGCGTGTATGGTTAAGCAATTGTCGAGAAAGCTCATCCGCAGTGGTGATGACAAGCTTATCTATTTTCGGAAGCTGTGTGCCAAGTATAGCATTTACAACCCGTAGAATCAGACATTCCTCATAAACCAGAAAAACCTGTATCTGCTTTGCGGCGTTTTGAAGGCTGTCGGAAATATTGCCAGAAATATCTGCCTCGTGGCTGTCGGAGCTGTGCTGTGGCTGATAAGTGAGCCGGTGAACAATACATTTTCCAAAGGTATCTCCGCTGTAGTGTTCACTGACGATGGAGAGGTGCAGCTTAAACATTTCCTGCATCGTATAAGTAATTGCACTTTCCAAGGTTTTCGTATCTTTTCCAAGCTGCTCTTCATTCCATTTATTTGAAATCTTTCCGGTGATGGCGCGGTCCTCAATGATAATGTGTGCGCTCAGCCATCCAAGGCAGATGCCAAGAAAGTGGTGTATAGACTCTTGAGAGTAGCCGGATTCTTCCAAATCCTTTTCCAAAGCAGGAAGCGTCTTGTCACGCATATCGTCATGCAATGCTTTGTGCATCACATATCCTTTGTACCCGATAGCACGCATGTACGCTTCTTCGTCGGCAAAATGCTTTATAGTATAATTTTTAAAATATTTAATTCCCTCGGCACATGCCCATTTGCCCATGCCCTCATTTTTGCTGAGTTCAACCAGTCTGCGCACAATGGAAAAGAGTTTTCGGTGCGCCTTGTCTACGGAATCGACTCCAATATTAAAACGTTCATTCCATTCTGTTTCTTTTGCCATTTTTTCTCCCGTCCCGCCGTATGAACGGCATTTTAGTCAAATAGTCGGATTAAAGGCTGAAACCGGTAGTGTGTCAGGAAGAAAACCGGTTTCCTGTCTTATCGGTTTGATATACTATATGTCGAATAGGAGAGAAATGTGTCTGGGAATGAAGAAATTTGGGAGAAAACAGAAGAAAGCTTTAAAACAGTAAAAGCTTGTGCTACCATAAAAGAAAAGACGGCAGTTCGTGACGGTCAGTAAGAGGAGTGAGAGCGTCTTGTTTTGTGTGCGTTGCTGCGCATAGATAGGAGTGATAATGGATATTTCGATATGTACGCAAAAAAAAGAAGAAACACCGATTTTGGAAGGCGTAAAAGAATACTTTTTACAAAAATTTCCGGAAAAAGAATTTGAGTGGAAGGTTTCAGGCACAATGCTTGCGGCAACGCTGCCTATGGGCGAAAAGGAGATAACGGAGGCGTTTAGGGAGCTTGTGAAAAAATTTCCGGGACTGCACGTAGAGGCACTGGATTCCTATGATGTCAGAGAAGACGACAGAAGCGCGCAGTGGTGGAGGACGGTTAGAATTTATTCGAAGGAGGAGAACGGAGAGATGAAAATTGTCCGTAGTGCAAGCACTTACTGGAATTGAGAAAGGTCTGGGAATGACCCGCAAGCATAATGCCACATGATATCTGGTCTTGAGGCAGAACAGCATTAAAAGAGAGTTTTGGGGAAGGTCTGAAAAGGCTGAAATTTGACACAGTAAGCAAGTGCTTTCTGCTTTTGGGGTTTTATGGTAAAACTTTGCGCCAGTATGCTTTACATGTGCTTTTGCTTGTCGTATAATGTCAAAAAAGGGGGGAAAAAGCAATGGATAAAGATTATAACAGCAAAGAAAAAATATATGATATTATGAATACGACACAAAGCAATTATTCCAATATGCTGAAACGTCTTCAAGAGAAAAAGATATTTTCAAATTTTGTAATTACTTACTACAGTATATGTCTGATTGCATATTCGCTTACAGCACAATTTTATCCTGAAAAATTCGATACAAAACTATCCAGCTATTTTAACATAATATTATCTATTGTTGTATTGACATATTCTCTGATTGTCAGTAATGCGAAATATTCTGAAAGGTTACAATCAGCAGAAAGAGTTCTGAATGAAATTAAGGCAAAGAAAAGGGAAATTAGTGATAATAATGTTCAAGAAAAGCGAAAAGAATATGATAAAATAATGCTGAAGGCAGAATATCGTTCCGAACTTGATTTTTTCAGGACCATAAAGCAGAAATGCAGGGAAAAAGGTGTTAAGTGGTATTGTTATAAAAAGAAGCTGGCTGGCGATGAGGATGAGGAATTAAGAAAACTGAATAATTATTTGAGCGAGAATTTTCCGCTAAACCAACAGCTAAAAATTTGGTTATTATATTTATTTGATGCGATTATCATTTTGGCACCGGTCGTCTTATTTGTATTATGTTTTAGACTGGGAATGGAAAAACCGGTTTAAAAATTTTCAGATTCATATATAATCAATTTGACGGAATGGTATTTATAAATGGATGGTATATGGGAATGTGAGCAAACAGGTTTGCTGTACCATTTGAGAGTCGGGGCAAATTTAGCCCCGTTGCCGGCACGCGCACCAACACTTGATGGGACACAGCGATAACGAGGTGAAATTCAGCACTTGCATGCATCTTTTGGGGGGAGGGTGCAGCAGGTGAACGGAAACTATTTTGGGAAATCTGAATAAGGAGAGGCTTTGCACTCTGTTTCGGCAGGGGGATTTTTCTTTGTTTTTTCGCGATTCTATAGCCATAGAATATCTTTAATGAGAAATAAACGCCGGACTCTCTGGTTTTACCGAATTGATATGAACATTATTTTTCCAATTATCCAAGACCTCAGATTGCATAAAAATAGAGCATTTTGATTATTTAAAATGAAAAGTGCAAACCGAATGAAGGGAACGGATACAGAACCTTGGATGTCCGTATTTATTAAATCTTATAATTGATGTTAAAGCCTTACAGGAGTATGTCCCAATTCCTACTACGCTTTTACTACGATTGACGGCATCAATATGCCTTGGTTTGCCCTGATTTGCCGTTTTCGTTACGTTTTTAACAATTTACACGGAAAGTGCAAACCTTGCAAATCGCGCCAAAATACGGCAAATTGGGGCGTTTTAGGAAGGAGAATAGACATGATTAAGATACTATTTGTGTGCCATGGCAATATCTCAACTCTTTGCGGGAATGCTGGAAAATAGCAGGTTGGGAAGTGGGAGGATAGGGAATTTACTACGGATTTACTACTTTTCATGTTATTGAACTAAGAGTTTTGATACGATATATTGTTATTAAAAATAGCACAATCTATTTACTTTTTGGAATAGTTTGTGTTAATATCAAAATATAAATTTTGAAAAATACAGAAAGTATTGCCAAACAGCAATACATTGAGCAAAAAATAAAATAGGAGTCGATGTAGAGTGAAACATTATGAAAAGCTGCTTGCCATGGGCTGTTTTTCTAGGGAACAGTTGATAGAACTTGTGGGAACACCGAGTGCTGCAAACAAGGTAATTTATGAATATCAGAAAAAGGGACTCATTGAAAAGGTAAAGAGGGATTTTTATGTAGTGATAAGCTTGGAAACGAAGCAGCCGGTTCTTTCACGTTATCAGATAGGCTCCCGTCTGTTTTCGGATGCCTGTATCACACATCACAGCGCGTTTGAAGTATTTGGATATGGAAGTCAGGTGTTTTATGAATGTTTTGTTGCAACAGACAGACGCTTTTTGGATTTTGAGTATGACGGCGTGGTGTATCGCCGCATAGAGCGTAAGCCGGATATAGAAGTGACAAAGTACGGGAACATTCGGGTGACTTCTGTGGAACAGACGGTGGTGGACAGTATCCGGGACTGTGAAAAAATAGCAGGTCTGGAGGAAGTGATACGCTGTATGATGCTGGTGCCGGGTCTGAATGAAGAAAAAGTGCTGGAGTGTCTTGCTAGAAATGGCAACGGATATCTGTATCAGAAATGTGGATATTTGTTTGAAGAGATGAACGGGGAATTTCATTTTTCGTCAGATTTTTATGCAGAGTGTGAGAAATGCTCTTCTCAGGCAAAGCGGTATCTGATGAAGGGAGCGAAGGACAATGTATTTTTTGAGCGATGGAAGCTGTATGCTCCTTCGACATTAAAGGGACTGATAGATAAAGGAGTTTGTGATTATCATGCAATTGGATAGATTAACTCTCGGCAGAATGGCAAAGGAGCTGGGGTTTGTCAGGGATACATTGGAAAAAGTCTGCCGTTTGGCGGATGTTCTGAAGTTTATGGAATCGGATGAATTGTTGGCAAAATGGATTGCCCTGAAAGGCGGCACGGCCATTAATCTTACTATTTTTGACCTGCCGCGGCTTTCTGTCGACATTGATTTGGATTATTGTGGAAGCATAGACAGAGGGGAAATGCTTGTACACAGGGATGCCATTGCAGAGAAGATTGGCAAGTATATGACTGCAAATGGATATACATTAAGTCCAAAATCGAAGAACTATCATGCGCTGGATTCGTTTGTGTATGAGTATGCGAATTGTGGCGGAGTGAAAGATAATCTGAAAATTGAAATTAACTATATGCTTCGTTGTCATGTGCTTCCAACAGCAAAACGGGAAGTGCAGCTGCCTTGGAGTGAAAAGTCTTTTAGGGTGCTTTCGGTAGCCCCGCTGGAGATATTTGCATCCAAAATAGTAGCTTTACTGACGAGAATGGCACCGAGGGATTTGTATGACATACATAATATGGTCAGGTATGGGCTGTTTGATGAGAGTGAGGAGGAGATGCTTCGTAAATGTGCTGTGTTTTACAGTGCAATCGGAGCAGAGCAGCCGCCGAAAAGATTTGAACTTGATTATATCGGAAAAATATCAGCAAGACAAATAAAGCGTGATTTGGAACCGGTGCTTCGCAAGGGAGAACGGTTTGACTTGGAATTGGTTCAGCAGGAAGTCAGGGAATATCTTTCATCTGTCCTGATACCGACAACGGAAGAAAAATTGTTTTGGAAAGCTTTTGGCGAAGGCAGTTACGAGCCCGGCCGGATATTTAGAGACAGTGGTGAGTTTGAAAATATAGCAAAGCATCCGATGGCGTTGTGGAAGTGTAGGGATAAAGCAGAGGATTAGCCGCGTTTTTATACATTGGATGTTATTATTTCTACCGGGTGGCAAGTAAAACCCAAACGAGAGTTAAGTAATTAAAAGAGGAAGAAGGTGCTATTTTGAAAGAACAGGGGTTTCCGGGGATGCCCTTTACGCTGGATTTAAGAGCAGTTGCCGAACAAAACAATGAAGCCTTGAGGCGTGTGTTTAAGGGGAGGATAAAAGGCGATTTTTTAATAGATATAAAAGACCGGGTTCTGAAGGATTTGGGGTGGGAAAGCCTTATAAAATACTATGATTTCCATTGGTCGGACGAGAGGATGATTACGGGCATAGGGGAGGCTGCGGAGTATGATATCTGTAGAATGATAGTAGGGATACATAGGGCATACTCAATTTTTCTTTCAGATGATGCAAAACGGAAAAACGAAAGGAGCAGGAGATATAAGCAGCAGCTTGTTTCTGAAACAATAGAGAAAATCAAGCTGCGGTTTCATGGTAGTATATATTTTAGGAAAAATGTACTGTTTCAGGGAGAGGAACTTATATATTATCCAGTGCCTTATGAACTTTTTGTTATGTCATCTAAAATGGGTCAAATGCTGATGGATGGGAAGAATATTCGCTGCGGACAATTATATTGTGGCGTCATTTACAATGGGATTTCGGCATTGTCTCTATTGGAGGGGACTCTGCTGGGGACGGCATATCCTTTATGCCGAGGGGCAATTGAAATGTACCTTAAACTTTTGATAGTGAACAGCCAAGTGGAACTTTATGACCGATATGAAACATTCAGGATGTTTGAAATTGAGTACTCCTGTCGTCAAACATATCCGAGAAAGTTCAATGCGCTGTTTAAAAAACGAGTCTTCCAAGATTCAAAAGTTAGGGCTGATTATCTTCATTTTGGCTGGGTAGACTTTATTGACGAATATCATAAGATAGTGACGAAATCTCCATACTCTGTTCAAGGAATTATTACTTTTCTTAAAGCAAAAAATGTAGACAGAATTTTGGAATTAGAGTTGCTTGAGGATTTGTATAAGTCTTGTCATGCATATACCCATGGCAGCATACAAACGGCAAAATATCCTCTATTGCATTATTTTGAGATTTCAATCATGCTGTATTATGTTGTACGAGGCACTTTTTTGTTGATATGCAGGGAAAAGGGAGTGGAGACGCTGATTGATGGGAATGATGTGATTTCAATGATAGACAGGGATTTTGAGGTTTTGTATGAGCAGTATGAAATGCGGTCTACGGAGAGATTTGAGAGTTTGTAAAGAGTTATAAAAGATTTTATTAGAAATTTTTCTGCCTTTTATGGAAAAAACAAAGAAATAGAGGCGAAAGTGGTAAAAAAGGACTTGTATACATTTTGTAGATAGTGTTTATTGTTGGTATGCCAGATTGGTTTTGAAGTGTAGGGGAAGCTGATTTTTGGTATAAGAGGATAAGAACATGAGTGGATTTTATGAGAATTATATAAAGTTAATGGGTAATTTGATAGAACCTGATAGAGCAACACCATATAAAATTAATTACTTAAAGAGATAATTAAAAATGATACGATATATAAATTTATTTCTTTTAAGGGGAAGCGTCTTTGGTGAGAACAAAAATTGAAGCTTTGAAACAGTGTGCATCTGTTGGTAAATTATCTCACAGAAATGTAGGATGTATATTCGTTGACACATGAGTATCAAGATAATATGTGGTAAGATTATGCTGCAAATGGAAATGGCATTTGTATTGAATATAATGTAGGGGATTATAATTACTTATTTCCTGTGGAATATTTAGAAAAAACAGATATAGAGTTTGAACAAATGATAATTTCGGCAATTACCGGTAAAGATATTGCTTTTGCAATCGTTCTTCGGGTAATTAAGAGTCTTATCAACATTACAGCTAACATGGATTCAACAAAAGAAAAAGAAGTCAAAATGCTTTATTGTCCATATGACTTAGCAGAACTTAACAGTGGATGAGTTGAAATGAATACATATACATATTTATAAACTTATAGAATAAAGAATATTTAAAACCTAACAGTAGTAAAACTCCCCAATTCCGACTATGTTTGACGAAATCAATATGCCCCGATTTGCCATTTTCGTTACATTTTTAACAATCTCCACAGGAAAAGCAAACCCCGCAAATCGCGCCAAAACACGGTAAATCGAGGCATTTTAGGAAGGAGAAATAATATGATTTCGATACTATTTGTGTGCCACGGCAGCACGGCGGGGAGCCGGGAATTAGCGGCACTTGTGGGGCATAACGGGGCAAATCGCGGCAGTTGGGAAAGTGGGTTACTATGGTTTTACTACGAGTGAGGAAACGAAAAAAGAGCCTATATTTCAAGCCCTTTTTTCGTGATTAGGCATTCTGTGGTCGTACTCTGTGATCATTTCTTTTACTTCTGTTGGCAGGCATTTTCCCCAAAACATGACCTTACAGTCGGAAAAGCCTAACAGGTAGGCATTCCATACCGAGAACCGAGTGTGTTTTGTATGTTGACGTATCGGTCGGTCAGCAGCCGGATTTTTTTGAAAATTGTAGCAATAATGAAAACAATTTGGAATGTAGGTTTGTCAAACATATGTTACACCGACTGTAAATAATCCCTTAATACCT
>CAJTPU010000021.1 GCA_910578335.1 uncultured Lachnospiraceae bacterium
ATCCATTTCCTCAAACAGTACGGAAATCTCTTTTTTCCCCTCTGCCTGGCCTGCATTCATCTGTTTTACTGCGTGTTCTTCCTCTTCGCTGATTCTTTCTCCCAGACGCTGTATTACATTCCACACACCACCGGCACTGATACTTTGCCCGCAGGTACTGTTTATTATCTGTGCTGTAACACGGTATGGCAATTCGGTTACCGTCATGGCTAGTTTCTCTGCCAGGTTCGTGGAAATCAACCCTATCTTATCCATATGCATTGCCTCATCCAACAGATATATATATGCTTTCTTTCCGTCTTCCAGCTTTGTCTGATATACTCGCCTGCCATATGTAACTTCACCATATACTGTTTTTATTGTAGTAGTGCGTATCCCTTTATCCCGATAGTTCTTTTTATCCCTTCCGTCTGCCAATTCCTTATCATAGGCTTCCAGCATGATAGTTGTAATTTCCCTACCCAATTCACACACATAAGAAAATATTTTTTGTTCCAATGTCTTGAATGATACCAGTTTTTCCTCTACAATAGATTTCATCATACAGTCTCCTTTATCTGTTTGTGTCGCAACTAACATCATAAAGAAAAACTGTATGATTGGGAAGTAGGGAATTTCTCTACTTCCTTTTTATTTTAGGAATAATTCCTATATATGCCAATAATAATTATACACTAACAACGATATCTGCCAGCAGGTAAAGTCCGTCCGTTTCGGAAATATTTTCTTCTGACAGGCTCTTTTGTATCAGGGCGCGGCGGCTCTTTACTTCTTTTGGCACTCTAAATACCTTTTCGAGCAGTACCGTGCTGTTTACTATTTCTGCCAATGTTTCCTGCACGCTGCAAGACCATGCCAGCCTGTTTTCATAAAGTGCCTCATAGATACACAGCGTCTTTTGCTTTAACTGCTGCAGATTCTCTAAAAGGCGCTCTACCAGCCTGCCGTTTTCCATGTCCTGTTCTATCTTTTCCGCAAAAGCTCCCGCCCTTTTTTGTTCCTCGCAGGACAGCAACTCTTCCGAAAAATTCTGTAACTCCTCCAAAAACACAGCATGGCACGCAAGCGACTTCGCTTCGTCCGCAACAATTTCCAGCTTTCTCCACAGCAAGTCCTTCTCGCGCAGACAGGGCAGCATCTCGCGCATCATATAAAACTGGACGCGGATTCTCTCCCCAAACTGCTTGCTGACGCTGCCGGGCAGGCTGTTCACCTTTACCAAAGCCTTCTCCACAAAACCAATTCTGTGTTCTTTCGCAAAACGCAGGGTAAATTCAAAGTCCTCATACGCCTTCAATGTCTCGTTAAAGCCGCCCGTCTCTGTAAAATCCTGTGTTTTGATTAGCATGGTCTGGGTACTGATTAAGGGATACAGCAGCAAGTAAGAAAACAGGCTTCCATGTTTTTCCTCGTAAGGAATCGCTTTGGGCGGTATCACTGTCAGCAGTTCTCCTTCACGGTACAGCCCAAACTCACAATAAACCAGCGCATTGTCTCCTTCCAGCATAACCTTCATCTGCTTTTCCAGCTTGTCCGGCAGCCATTCGTCATCACTGTCCTGAAACGCCAGATATTCCCCTTTCGCCAGCTCCGCTCCCCTGTTTCTTGCCGCGGAAGGACCCATATTGGTATCGCTTTTCCGGTAACGCACTCTTTCGTCCGCAATGCTTTTTACATAGTCCTCCGTTCCGTCATCGGAACCGTCGTCCATAATAATAAGCTCCAGATTTTCATAAGTCTGCTGCAACACGCTGTCTACAGAAGCAGGAAGGGTATGTATCCTGTTATAGGTGGGTATCACAACGCTGACCAAAGGTAATTTTGCGTTTTCCATCTCTTTTCTCCTTTTTGCTTCCCCTTTTACGTTTTTGTTGTAGTCCATGCCGCGATACGATATAATCATTCTATATGAAACTGTTATGCCGCAACTAAGGACAATGTACGCAGGAGAGCATATGAAAGTCTTATTTTTAAACTGGAACAGCTTTGGAAACGAAGATTTGACAGCCGCTTTAAAAGAGCTTGGCAGTGAGGTTATTCTTTATCCCTTTTCCAAATCCATATCCTTTTATGACAAAGCCTGGGAGGAGAAATTTATTGCTTTTCTCCGTGACAAAACCCCTGATTATGTATTTTCCTTTGCCTATTTTCCCATTGTCTCCAAGGTATGTGAGGCAGAAGGCATCCTGTACCTGTCATGGGTATACGACAGCCCTCATGTCGCACTCTACTCCTATACCATGCTCAATTCCTGTAACCGGATTTTTCTCTTTGACAAAGAGCTCTGCCTTACTTTTTTAAAATCCGGCTTTCGGAATGTCTACTATCTGCCTATGGCGGTAAACGCCTCCCGCATTGGGCACATGCTTGCGGTGCAGTCTGCCGAAATCAAAAGGCAGTATGCATGCGATATTTCCTTTGTCGGCTCTCTCTACGCAGAGCCAAAGCATAATCTTTATAGCCGGCTCACCGGTATCCGTTCCTATACCAAAGGCTATCTGGATGGATTGGTGCAGGCGCAGATGCACGTGTACGGTTATAATTTTATGGAAGAAGCACTCACACCGGACATTATGGATGATTTGCTGCAGTCCGATTATTCCCTAAAGCCTTCCTCCGACAGTGTAGAAAGCAGTGAATATCTCTACGCACAGTACGTCCTGAATCGAAAGGTGACTGCATTAGAACGCCAGAAAATCCTCTCCCTTTTAGGGCAGAGCCATGCCGTTGACCTATACACCCACGATGCCTCCGCTTCCATAAAAGGCGTTCGCAATCATGGTCCTGTGGACTATTATGATACGATGCCATATGTATTCCATAACAGCAAAATCAATCTCAATATTTCCCTGCGGAGCATCCACAGTGGGATTCCCCTGCGTGCCTTTGATATTATGGGAAGCGGCGGTTTTCTGCTCAGCAACTATCAGGCAGACTTTCTGGATTTCTTCATTCCCGGCGAAGATTTTGTGTTTTATGAGTCGCCGGAGCAAGTTCCCTCCCTCGTACAATACTACCTTTCCCATGAAGATGAACGCAGCGCTATCAGCCAGAACGGTTATGCAAAAGTATGCCATAACCATACTTACAAGCACAGGCTGGCAGAGATTTTCTCTGTTCTTTAGGCGCTGCCCTTTAAGCGGCGTCGCCTTATGCAATGCCGGCTCTTGCTCTTAAACGACATCCTCCTCCACAATATGCAGCATGTCAGCCAATCTCTCCTGCAGGGAAAAATATTCCCTTACTTTTTCACGCCCTGCTTTTGCAATGGCTTCCCGCTCTTTATCATGTGTCAAATAGTAATCTGCTTTTTGTGCCAAATCCGCCATATCCGTATACATGACAAGTTCTTTTCCGTCTTCAAAAAATTCTGCTGTTTCCGGCTGATAATTGGTGAGGCAAAATCCCCCGCAGGCAAGTGTGTCCAGTACCGGCTGCGCAATTCCCGATTCTACACCTTTTGGTGTAATATATAAATTGATTTTGCCGCAGCCAAACACAGCGGGCATATCTTCCTTTGTGCACAAATACAATTCATGATTTTGAGATAGTCTTTCTATGACACGCGCGCGTTCTTTTTCTGTAATTTCCTCATTGACAAAATCCGCAACCATCTGAACCGGACTGTCAAAGTACATCTCTCCCGGCACAATTCCCGCCTTCTCCAAAATATCCCGGGCTGTCTCTTCTTCTACCATCTCTCTTACAAAATTATAACCATACACCCGGATTTGTGCCTCTTCAATCCCCTGCAAATATCCTTTGCTGTATTCCGGAATCCCTTCTGCCTCCAGCCATTTACGGCTCTCACCGTCAGAACCCGCAACAAAAATATCTGCCGCGTGCTTTTCTGCATTTTTCTGCCCCTCTGAAAACTTCTCCTCCATCCCCTGCACATCAACCGCCAAAGGAAAATGGTACACATTTTCACAGCCGAGTCCCGCCAGCCGGTTTGCGTAAGCCCTGTCAAAACAGAAGAAATAATTACATTGATATAACACCGTCTTGGAAAACAGCATCTGGAGCGGGCAGTCGCAAATCCATGCCACATAAGGCACCTTGCGCATCTCACAGACATTTGCCAGCAAGGGAACATAATTTAGGGAAAGCACCATATGGATGTTTTCTTCCTGCATACAATTCATGACTTTCATTGCAAATCCGGCATCTGTATGGCAGTCTTCAAAATCCTCCCGCAGCTCCACGCAATGATACCCCATGGACACCAGACCTTCCCGCAAGGCAGCTTCCTTTCCCGCCTCCCACTGATAAATCAGAATATTCTCTATCATCCCACACCTCTGCTCCAACATGTATTTGCCACGCAAAAACCTTGCCTTCGCGTACATTATACCATACTTATTTCTGGCTGCCACTAATTTTCTTTTCTTTAGCCTTTATTTATAGTATAATAAACATACATTTCAGGAAGGAGACGCCACGTATGAACATCCTCTTACATGATTTTGGCTCTTATATTCAGCCCGACCTTATCAGCCATTTAACGAAGATGGGGCATCGCTGTAAAAACCTTGTCTACCCACGTCCTAATCCTGTTGAAGACGATTACTTTGAGAAATATGTGACCGCACATTTAAAAACCGGTGCTTATGATTGCGTCATCAGCACCAATTTTCATCCCCTGCTTGCCAGAATTTGCTGTCAATGCAATATAAAATATCTTGCCTGGTCCTATGACAGCCCTATTTCCAAGGACCATCCGGAATATTTTTCACACCCCACCAGCTACGTTTTTCTCTTTGATAACACAGAGGTACAGGAATTTCACGACATGGGTCTGCATAACGTCTATCACCTGCCGCTTGCAGTCGACACAGAACGTCTTGCTTCCATTCCCATTACCGACGCGGACAGAAAGCGTTTTTCCTGTGAGGTATCCTTTGTAGGGCGTCTGTACCAGTCAAAGCTAAACAACATTTTATCCCATCAGGACGACTATACCATCGGATACGTCAATGCCCTGACGGATGCACAGTTTAAGCTTGTCGGCTTCCCACTGCTGGATGACGTGATTGATGATACACTTCTTTGCCGTATCAACAATACCCTTAAAAAGCAGGGTATTGTCTACCGCTCCGGTGAGGAAGAGGGTATCAACAAAGCAGCGCTTTCGCTCTGTATCACCAATCAGATTACCCATAATGAGCGTATTATCCTACTCCGGCTTTTAAATCATTTTTGTGATGTTCACTTGTACTCTGATGAGCGGAACGAACAACTTTTAGAAGTTCCCTTTAAGGGTCCCGTTACATACTCCGTAGAGATGCCAAAGGTGTTCCGCCTCAGCAAAATCAACCTCTGCCCCACCGCACGCGGTATCCGTTCCGGCATACCGCTTCGGATGCTGGATATTATTGGCGCAGGTGGCTTTCTTCTCAGCAATGCCCAGCCGGAACTTACGCATTACTTCCGTCCGGACATTGACATTGTATGGTATAACAGTGTGGAAGAAGCTATAGAAAAAGCAAGATACTATCTGTCACACGAAGAAAAACGCCTTCAGATTCAACAAAATTCCTATGCTATTGTCAAAGAAAAGTTCTCCTACCCTAAAAGAATCGCCACTATGTTTCAAACCGCCGGCTTATAAAACCGACGGTTTTTCTATAAATGCCATGGCTTCCTGTATGATATCCTTTAAATTCTTTCGATTCAGGCACCTTTCTTCCTCTGTCAGACGTTCCGACGCATAGAGCGTGGGAATTTTTTTTAAAAATGGAACCAGCGCATATCTCTTCTTCCACCTCTTCACAAGCTCTGCATCATCCGCAAAAAAGAAACTGTGAATTCCATGTTCTTTCTGCAAAAAGAAATCATACTGTGGAAGACTGCCAAGCAAAATATGAATCTGCATAGCCGGAAGCGTATTAAACCTCACCTGCTCCATCAGACCCCTCCATGAAAATCCTGCCATGGCAAAAGTCACCAGAAAATCTTCCTTCAACCGTACCAGTTCATTCATATAGGTATCCGGAGACTCATTTTCGGATACCCAAAAAACAGTCCCCTCATATCCCATTTCATTCCAAACGCTTTCCATAATCGAAATGGTTTCCGATAAGATTGCCCTGTTTCTTTCATCACAAAGCATAACGACTCTTTTCATTTTAAATTTCTCCATATGCAATAGAATCCTACGGGTATTCTATTGTCATAAAAAATAAAGGCTGACCTAAGTCAGCCTTTATGGTAGTGTTGCAATGATTACTGAAGTAAGGACAGTACACCCTGATTAGCCTGGTTAGACTGAGCCAACATTGCCTGACCTGCCTGAGCAAGAATCTGGTTGTTGGAGTACTTAACCATCTGAGAAGCCATATCGGTATCACGAATCTGAGATTCTGCTGCCGTAGTGTTCTCAACTACGTTGTCCAAGTTAGCGATGGTGTGCTCAAGACGGTTCTGAACTGCACCAAGGTCTGCACGCTGCTCGTTCAGAGTCTTAATAGCCTTCTTAACAGAGTCGATTGCACTCTTTGCACTGCTCTGCGTGCTGCAGCTAACTGTATCAACGCCAAGTCCGCTTGCGCTCATCTTGCTGATGTTCATGGTAATCGTGTTGTCTGCTGAATTCTCAGCACCTACCTGAAGCGTAACGCCGCTGAAAGAACCATTTAACAGTTTTCTCTCATTGAAGGTAGAGGTTGTAGATACACGGTCAATTTCACTAATCAGCTGCTTAATTTCCTTCTGGATGTAGGAATCATCTTCGCTCTGGTTTGTGCCGTTTGCTGCCTTAACTGCCAGCTCGTTCATTCTCTGAAGCATATCATGTACTTCGTTCAGAGCACCTTCTGCTGTCTGTACGCAGGAGATACCATCCTGAGCATTTGCAGAAGCCTGTGTCAGACCACGAATCTGACGTCTCATCTTTTCGGAAATTGCAAGACCTGCTGCGTCATCAGCCGCACGGTTAATCTTGTAACCAGAAGCTAATTTTTCAGTTGCCTTTGCCTGGCTGGATGTTGTTAATCCAAGCATTCTGTTAGAGTTCATTGCTGTAAGATTGTGTTGTACTACCATATTATTATTCCTCCTTGAATATTAAGCTGCTTCCCTGCAGCCAGATTTTCGTGTTTACTGCTCGTGCGAGTCGCACAATTCGTACTTACAGTAAACTGTTGCGATAACCCTATCAATTGTGCGGATTGAATCAGGTTATTTACGAAAGCTCTAAAACTTTTTGTTTTATTTGCTTTACTTGTTAAGTATATCGGAGAGATTCCGGATTACTTTAGAGGTAATTTAAAATTTTTTTCAATTTTCTTTTTCATTCCAAAAATGCTATGATTTTGCCATACTCTTCTCTTTTATCCCGCATAATATGAAACCCCTTCACAATCTCCTCCAAAGGAAATTTGTGCGTGATAATTTTTTTTGGCTCTATCCTGCCTGCTGCAAGTCTTTCTAATGCATAATGCCAGTCATCCGCCGCCTCTCCCGTAAAGGATGAGTTCCAAGTTCCCGTAATCGTCAGTTGATTTCTAAGAATTTTCCAGTATACTGCTTTTTCCAGCTCCATATCGGATGCCGGATTGCCTATCAGACATACCCTGCCTCCCGGAGCCGTCCCGCTGACCGCCTGCGCCACGGTCTCTTTCTCTC
Source organism: uncultured Lachnospiraceae bacterium (assembly GCA_910578335.1). Taxonomy (GTDB): domain Bacteria; phylum Bacillota; class Clostridia; order Lachnospirales; family Lachnospiraceae; genus Acetatifactor. The sequence goes on from CAJTPU010000021.1 coordinate 7,627, forward strand.
CCACACATTCAAAAAATATGTCCGCTCCCAGCCCCGCCGTTTTCTTAAGCAGCCATTCCCCTGCTTTTTCTTTGCGGCTGTCACAGTATGCCTCCTCTGCAACACCCAATTCCTGTGCAAACTGCCGCTGTTTGTCCTTATTCCCAATCGCCAGAATTCTCTTAACGCCGGCTTCCTTCAGAAACATAAGCAATAACAGCCCTATCGTTCCAAGCCCGCACACTGCCACTGTGTCCGTACAGGACGGATTGCCGCGCCGCATGGCGTGAACAGCCACCGCCATAGGCTCAAGCATAGCCGCCTCCTCGTAGGACACCTCATCCGGAAGCTCTAACAGGTTCTTTTGCGGGACAGCTACATACTCTGCAAAACCGCCGTCTTTTCTGGAACCCAGATAACTATAGTTTCTGCACATTTCATACTGCCGCCTTGCACATGGAAGGCAACTTTCACATGGAATCAGAGGGAATACACCAACACGCCGGTTCCGCCATGCTTCGTCTGCTCCCTCGCCAATCTTTGTCACAACTCCTGAAAACTCATGCCCCGGTATCAATGGGTAAGAATAGGTTCCCGTATCGTACACCCGCGGAACGTCAGAGCCGCAGATTCCTGCCGCCTTTACCGCCACCAGCACTTCTCCCTCCTTAAGCACGGGCTCCGGCACCGTCTCCAGACAAAAATCATTTATATGATGCAACACCATTGCCTTCATACGTTTTCCTCAATCCTTTTCTGAAATCGTTTCAAATCTGCCATCGTCGTGATTTTAAAATTATCTTCATCCCCCTCAATCATGACAACATCCATACCAGCCATAATTGCCGGTTCCGTAGAACCGTTTATTTCCAAAATCCGATTGGGCAAAAGATTTCTGTTGGCTTCATAATAGGGCTCTAGCCGAAAGACTTCCGGCGCCTGTCCCGCAAAAATATGGCTGCGCTCAAGCAAAGAATCAATGGTCTTGCCGTTTTCACTTCCATATACCGTATCCTTCATTGGCAAAACCGGCAGCACGCCGTCATGACCCAAAACTGCTTCAAAACAGTCTGAAATCAGCTTTTCCGAAAGCAACGGTCTTACCGCATCATGAATCATAACATATTCTGCATCTTCTATATTCTTGCGTATGCCTTCAAGCCCATGCAGGATAGATAGCTGCCTGTTTTCTCCCTGTGTGGAAAATCCCCTGCACTTTTTTCCCTTGTCATACTTTTCCAGCCACTCGGTAAGCTGCCCGTGCCATGCCGAATCTGCCACAATCCACAATGCATCAATCTGCTTATGCAGCGAAAGCCGTTCTATACAATAAGAAATAACCGGTCTTCCTCCGACTTCAATATATTGCTTGGGAACCTCTGATTGCAGCCTTGTGCCCAAACCGCCGGATAATAATAGTGCAACATTCACAAAACACCTCCGCTGTAAGAAAGCCGGGGCAGATGCCCCGGCTCAATGTCGTTAAGATATCCGCTGTTTTGACAAACCATCTGTCTGCCTCCGCGGCAGCTTCCTGTATTATTGTTTGCTATCCAAAAACTGCGGTGGTACCGTATTGGAATTATTCATGCTTTTGTAATAATCATATGCCGCCTTGGATGCCTGTCTTCCCTGTCTGAGCTGACCCCGCTCCTTTGCAAAATAGGCTTCAATCAGAGCTTTATTGCGTGCCTCCTGTGCCTGAACAGATACGCCTTTTTCCGTTACCTGCTGCACAAGTCCTTTTAACGTCTGAATCTGCTTTGCATACTTTTCCCTGTTGCCTTCCAGCTCCTTTGACACATTGGAATAAAGCGCTTCGAATCCTTCATCCAGCTTGGAAATCTGCTCAATCAGCTTTCCTTTTTCCTCCACTGCCGCATCAAATTCATCCATTTCTACGGAGTCACTTTGAAAAATCTGCTTTTGTTTCTCATTATAACTCTGAATTTCATCCAATACGCGGAGTTTCTTGCGAAGGGACTCTTCCAATATCTTGAGATAATTATCCATTCAAGGTTCCTTTCTCTCGATTGATACGCATGACTTCTTTCCAGGTATCCCTCATAGAACGAAGATGCATACATACCTCCGCCATAATTTCTTTATCCTTTTTGGCGTTTGCCTCCAGCAGTCGTTTTGCCAAATACTCATACACTCTGTCAAAATCCTTTGCAACCGGATAGGACATATCCAACGTCATACGAAAATGGTCCACGATTCTCTGAACCTTTATAATATTGTTATGCGCTTTTTGAATATCCTTTTCTTCAATGGCATTTATCGCAATATTACCAAACTTAATCGCGCCGTCGTATAACATCAGCACCAGCTCCGCCGGTGAAGCAGTCAGAATTTTACTATTGTTATACTGTGCATAAGCATTGGAAAATGGCATTTTATCAACCTCCTAACAGACTGGTAACCGCACTTGCATTTTGCTGCATTTTTGCAAGAGCAGTCTCCATGGCACTAAACTTAGCATACCATCTGTCCTCGTATTCTGCAAGCTTTTTCTCCTGCTCCGCTATTTTGGATGTATAATTGTCATAATCCGACTTCATCTTCTTGTCATCATAGAAGTTGCCAAACGTTCTGTATCCGTCCACAGACTTGGACAAATCACTCATCTTGTCATACATGTTCTTTGACAACTGCGTAAAGAAGGAAATCACTGTATCCGGGTCGCTGGCAATCATACTCTTTAACTTGTCGGCATTGCCGGAGGTGCTTCCGTCATCCGGGTCACCGTCAATATGATAAGCATTCCTCTCATTATCCGGTGCTTCAAAATATCCCAACGTATTGATACCAAAGCTGGACAGATACATCGTCTTGCCGTTCACTTCGATGCCGCTGGACATAATGGACTTTAATGCAGAGCTCACAGTGGACAGATTTTCGTCACGGCGAAGCAGGGAATCTTTGATTTTGCTCTCCCACTCCTTGATATCGCTCTCCGACATTGCTTCCTTCTCTTCATTAGTCAGCGGGTCATAACCTTTTGCAGAATCCGCATTATACAACTTATCCATCTCATTGATGATGGTGTTGTATTCCTTTAAGAAGTTTTTCAGCATGTCATAGATGCCATCGGTATCATTCTGTGTCGTAACCGTAATCGTCTCACTGCCCGTTGTGGTATCCAATGCGGTAAATGTCAAGCCATTGACTTCAAAGGTATTATTCGTGCTGGTGTATCTCGCATCATTCAGATAAATAACCGCATCCTGTCCTTCTACCTTGGTTGCCTTCTTGTCTCCGCTGTCCGCTGTGTTTAAGCCCAATGCCGACAATGCCGCTGCATCGCCTCCAATGGTAAAATTATTTGCTTCGCCTGTTTCCTTGGACTGGATGTAAAGCCGCTGCTGCTTTGCATCAAAGTTAGCATTCAACCCCATATCCTTAAGCTGGGTCAGGACATCAGAAATTGTAGTATCGTCATTGATTTCGATGTTTACTGCAGCGTTGTTTCCAATCTTCACTTCAATATTTCCGCTTACGCTGCCAACGCCCTGAATGTCGCTGATTTTGGAAAGAGCCGTCAGTTCTCCGTCCGCCCCTTCCAGCTTACCGCCTGTCATATAACCGCTCTTTGCAAGTGCTTCTATCCGCAAAGACTGCACACCGTTTATTGCGCTTTCGCCTGTGATAACACTAACCTTATTGCTGTTAGATACCTTCGTTGTCTTTTTTGCGTAATCCGTTGCAAAACGCATATTGGAAAGATATTTTTTCTGCAGGTTCTGCAGCTTGGTATTCAATGATTTCCATGCATCCTGCTTCCAGTTTAGTTTCGTCTGCGCCTTTTTCGTTTTGTCTACCTTGGTTTTTCTCGACTCCACCAACTGCTGTATGATACTCTCCGTATCCATTCCGGACATCAGTCCGGACAATCTCATTCCTGCCATGTCTGTCTCCTCCTACCTTCTCTCGTCCACAAGAATGCCTGCCATCTCCCAAACTTTTGCAATCATATCCAAAGTTTTCTCTGGCGGAAGCTCTTTGATGACTTCCCTGCTATCCTTGTCAATAATCTTAATCGTCACCCTGTTTGTTGCTTCGTGAATACCAAACACTGCCTCCGAATGCGCCATTTTTTTGTTCATCGCTTCCACGGCTTTTCTAATCTGCTCGTTGCTGGGCTGCTTTCCGCCTTCTCTGTCAGCAGAGCCGTCCGGATTTCCTTTTTCACGGGTATTTGTCACAACACTGATGGTATTATCCACCTGACTGGCTGTTTCCCGCGCAGAAACTTCCGTGTATTCTGCGGCAGTTTTTACCGGACTGACTGCCGGTTTACTCTGTACCTGGCTCTGAGCCTGTACACTCATTACACTTCCTAATGGTTCAATTGCCATTTCAGTCACCTCCATGTGAATCGTCATTAATAGTTTTCTAAAGATTTTATCGGTCAAATCGAATCGCAAGTTTATAGTTTATGTAAAAAAACTGTTGATTGCTCACACAGTATTTTCTTTTCCATTTATAGAAATCTCGTTTAAACAATTTTATCTTCCTGCAAAAACAAGAAAATACAGCCTTCTTATATAATCGGTTTTATCCGATGTGCAGAGCCGCTCTCCTCCTAAGCCAGCCTGCTTTCAAGCCTTCTGATTGCATCACTGTGAGATGCCACCACGCCCGTCGTTGCCTTTTGGCATTCTTCTAGCTTCTCCACCCTGTCCGCCATTGTGCAGACATTGACAAGCCGGCTCTTATAAGGCATTAATTGCCTTATGTCTTCCGCATTCCGCTGGGCAATTTCATATACCGCCTGAATCTCCTGTCCAAGCCCATACTCCATGTTATCCATGCGCTGTGTAAGCTCCGTACGCAGTGTTTCGTTTGCTTCGCGCATTTCTGTACGCAGTTCTTCTCTCATTTCCTGCATTTCCGTACGCATGTCTGTCCGCAGTGCTTCATTCATCTCGCACATTTCCGTACGCAGCTCTTCTCTCATCTCGCGCATTTCAGCTCGCAGACCCTTGTTGTTTTCCTGCATTTCCATACGCAGCTTTTCGTTCATTTCGCGCATTTCGGCTCGCAGGCTCTTGTTGCTTTCCTGCATTTCCGTACGTAGCTCTTCGTTCATCTCGCGCATTTCGGCTCGCAGACCCTTGTTGTTTTCCTGCATTTCGGCTCGCAAGCTCTCGTTATTCTCCTGCATATCAGCTCGCAGTTCTCCTCTTAAACCGTCGATGCTTTCCTGCATTTTATCAAGCCGCTGCAAAATGATTGCCATATCGTCCATATGCTGTCTCCTTTCCTTCAGACTCCCCTGCTTTCCCGCTGCCAATCAGCTTTCGCAGGACTGCCAGAGTGTATTTCTATCATATCCAAAAGGTTCTTTTATGTCAATAAAATATTTGCATTTTTATTAACGATATTTCGTTTTTTCAGAGTGGAAGCATTTTGTGTACATTTTTTATTATGACCGACAAAAAAGAAGTCTGCGGATGCATGGCACCCGCAGGCTTCCTTCTTGCCGTCTCAATGACACAAATATTCTTCCTTTCAGCCTAAGAGGTCCTTTAACGCTTCCATGCCGGAAGAGTCGGTAGCCGCCTTGTTCGCTTCCTGAATCTGCAAATACACTTCTTTCCGGTACACAGACACTTCCTTGGGCGCAGAAATGCCGATTTTTACCTGTTCGCCCTTTACCTCTAAAATGGTTATTTCTATATTATTACTGATGATAATTGCCTCGTTCTTTTTTCTGGATAAAGCAAGCATCCTACTCACCTGCCTTTCTTTCGCGCAAAATCTCATAAATCGGGAATTTTACCGCATAGTCCTCACCCTCCACAATGACCTGGCAGGCTTTTCTGGTAAGTGAGTTAATAATCAGTGGTCCGCGCAAGTTCACGGTCATTTTCGTCAAATCAGAAGGAATGGTCGCCGTCACCAGCACAAGCAGGTTATCTGCCTCCAGACCACCCAGCTCTTTTAACAGTTCATCCTCCACTTCCGGATTGTAGTCCGGCTTTATCAGAAGCGGGTCCATTACCGGCATCGCAAAAGCCGGCTCCTGTATGGACTGCATCCAGCGTATTCCTGCATTGACTCCTCTCTCCTCATCATGAATCAGCGCAAACTGCTTTAAATCAGGAAACCCGATGATACCTCCGGTAAATTCAATTATTTTATCGTCTGCAATCTCTACTTCCCCAAAAATTTTTGTGTTTACCCTCATGTCTTCCTCCATTCCGAAACGCCAGCGGTGTAACCCTCCCGTGCCGCTCCCGTATTATTCTGGTTTACAGATGCCTTATATAAAATTCAACAGCGTAGTCTGTGAAATCTTACCGGTCGCCATCAGTGCTGCCTGATACGTCAGTTCTGCGCTGGTCAGATTAATAACAACCTCTGTGATGTCCACGTCCTCATTTTCAGACTTCAAGGTTTCAAAAGTGGTCTTCTGCTCTTTCATCCGGTTCTCCACCAGCTCCAGTTTGGAACTGCGGGTACCACAATTCGTAAGCGCCAGATTGTTGTCATCCAGATACTTCTGAAATGCGGTAATACCTCCCTCAAACATATGCTGCATCTTATTTTTCGTCAAGGTCAGCGCCTTGTTGGCAGCCTTGCGGCGGGACAACAGTGTTTCCCTTGTCGTTTCATTCGTTTCCGTCTTCAGCATTTCATCAATCTTTGCTACCACGTCCTCCAGATTCTGCACATCCTCCAGCACGCCGATTAAATCGTCCGCTTCCCTGCCGATTCCGGGGTCAAAACACTCATCAACTCTCGTATTAACACGCACGGTCTGATTGAAGCCCACATCATATTCGATTACCTGCTTGGGTACGTCCGTACCCTCAAGGTACTTCTGATTATAATCCGTCCGTTTATTGGTTGCGGCATCCATGGAGCTGCACGCATAATAGTGCTCCGGACGCAAATCGCCCTTCAGCCAGTCGCTCTTCTGATAAGTAATTCGGATTTCCGCTTCGTTTACCGTCGATGTGGAAGAATCGTCCTGATAGCTCATCATATCGCGGTAAATATCGTCACCAAGAATCAGCTCCCCCGTTTCGGGTATCAAATACGCCTTGGTCGGATTCTGGCTTGCCAGCTCATACGCCGTCGGAACATCATAGGAATGTACCACGGCGATATCTGCCGGCGCAATTACCTCCTGTGTGGTAATACTGCCCGCCGCATCCTTTCCCGTCACTCTGGTCACGGTCGGCAGAATCGGATTCGCGTCATCATAAGCCAAGTCCGTGTAGTTCAGCCGGATTCGGTGTACCTCCATCTCCTCAATTTCCTTTTCCTGCAAATCTATATCCTGATAGTTGGTACTGTTCAGATTGTTGATATCTACATAACCGCCCATGCCGTTTGGCTTTGTGGTCTTGATAAATGTCAGGCTGTCAATAGCGGTATTGTCAAGCTGCTGCGTAATGGTATAGTCTATTTTTTCCGCCATCTGGAAGCTGATGGAAGTGTCCGTTCTGTAGCCGGCAAACACATATCTTCCCGCATAATCCACATCCGCCGTAGAATATACCTCGTCGCGAAGCGCCTTAAGCTGCTCTAAAATGATTTCCCTCTCTTTGGAGGTCAAATCCCCGTTGGAGCCCTTGGTACACTGCGCAATCATGTTGGTAATAATCGAAGAAGTATTTTTGAGAGCACCCTCTGTCACATTCAGCCAGCTCTCTGCATCCGGTATATTCTTGCTGTAATACTGCGTTACCTCCGTCACATTGCCGCGCAGACGGAGGGCGCGAATCGCAATCACCGGGTCGTCGGAGGGCTTACTGATTTTTTTCTCCGTTGACATCTGCGTGCTCAATTTGTCCTGCAGTACTTTATTCATATTAATGTTTGTCAGATTGTTATTCTGCATGATTTTATTTGTGATTCTCATAATTCCTCTCATTCTGCCTTATCGGCGGCTCTGCCTTATACTCCCGTTTCCAAAATCAGCCTGTCATACACTTCCGTCAAGGTCTGTATCATTTTGGACGCCAGATTATATCCGTTCTGATACCGCACCAGATTTACAGCTTCTTCATCTTCATCCACACCTGAAATGGAAATTCGCTGGTTATCCACGCTTGTGCTGATGTTTTTATAATTTTGACACAAAGTCTTGGCATTTCCTGCGTTTAATGCCACATCAGAAAGAATACACTGCAAAAACTCGCTTGCTTTGCTTCCTCTGAAGCTCATCTTGGTCTTGTCGTTAGACATGACCTTAATCTCCGTGAGAATATCATACTGCGCTTTGCCATCAGAAACATCCTTTTCCGTTGCCAGCAAATCCGCATCCTCAATCAACGCGGCAAGCACGGAAAAGTTGCCGGCTGTCAGCTTATAATAACTGTCGTCCGTTGCATCTACAATTACCGTGCTGCCCGGCTGCTGGTTGTCATAGCGCTTCAACGGGTCAAATGTATATTGCTCATTGCTCGTCGTTTTCTTGCCGGTAAACATAATAGGCCCCTGCTGCTTATACGCATTGTAACCGCTGCTGATGATATCATTAAACTTCTGGGCGTAAGTACGCACCCATTCGTTCATCTGCTTCATATAATAAGGAATACCCTGATAATCAATGCTGGTGCCGATAGACGCCTGCTTGCCCACTCTGTCATTGGTAAGTCTTCTGTCATTCAGGGTACTGTCCGACAAAACAAAAGTATAAGAATACGTCTCATTGCCGGCAGCGTCGGAAACGCAGGTATAGGACCATGAATCATAGTGGTATAACTGATTGCCCAGATTGATAACGCCGCCCGTATCGGACAGGTTACATTTATTCAAATCCTGCAAATATTCTCTGCCAACCTGTACCGTAACCGTGTCATGGGATACCATGTTGCCGTCCTTGTCCGCCACATCCTTTTTTCCCGTGCCCGTAATGGTGCCTGTAAAATGCTCGGCGTTATTACCGTCACGCATCTCGACCAGCCCCTGCAGGGTACCGCCCAGATTGCGCCCGTACATATTAAATTTTTCACCGTTCGTCCAATAGATATCATAAAGCCCGTCGATATCCGTCTGATTTACTTTTTCATAAGAAGGTCTTGCAATACACTCAAGCTGCTGATAATCGTTGGTGTTGACCAAAAGCTGCCCGCCGCCGATTTTAACAATAAAACGATGTCCGCCTGTCTCCCTCTCCGGATTGTTGGCATCTACAATGGGGATTTCCTGTGTCTCAATATCCACAATCTTGGAAAGCTGGTCTAAAAGCAAAGTTCTGCGGTCACGCAGCTCATTTGCCTTCGGACCGGAAAGCTCAATTACATTAATCTGCTTATTGAGAGCCGCTATCTCGCCCGCAATGGAATTGATTTCATCCACCCGAAGCTTCAGCTCCTGATTGGCATCCTTCTGCACCTTCTGCAAATTCGCCCACATGCCGTTAAAATACTGCGTCAGATTTTCCCCGTACCCAATATACTGCTTCTTGGCTGCGGTGACATCACTCGCCTTTAATACCTCCTGCAGCCCGTTTATGGTAAACAAATCAAATATTGTCTTGAATCCGGTGGAAACACCGTCGTCCGCAAAATAAGTCTGGAGCTGGTCCATATAGTACTCTTTGATTTCATGCTCGCCCAGATTCGTGCTGGCATCCCAGTATTTGTTGTCATAAAATTCGTCTCTGATGCGCTCAATTGCAATCGTATCCACACCGGCGCCTGCACAGCCATAGGTCTGGAAAATCCGGAGGGCATCACTCGCCTGCTGCACTACATGCTGCCTGCTGTACCCGTTGGTCTGCACATTTGCAATATTGTTTGAAGTTGTATTTAAAGCTGCATTGGAAGCAAGCAGCCCCGTGTATGCTATATTTAATCCAAAAAATTGTGAGGGCATTCCCATTCCTCCTTATTTATACGGCAAGTGTATTAATCACATGCTCCAGCATTTCGCTGATAACATTGATGTAGCGGCTCGCTGCATTATAGGCATTTTGAAACTTAATCATGTTGGAGAGCTCTTCGTCCGAAGAGACGCCGATTACCTGCTCTCTTGCGCTGCAGGTTGCCTCCACCGTAGCTTCCTGATTTGCAAAAATGCTCTGAAATACATAGCCCGTGTTTGCTACCTGCTCCACCAAATCCGTATAATAGCCGATAAAATTGGTCTTTTTTTGTACATTGGGATTGATGGTATAGCTTTCTTCCATAAACGCTGCTTTTAATGCATTTGCCGTCGCATAATCCACTTCCTTGTCTGACAGTTTGAAATTCAGCATTGCCGGCTCCTGCAGCAGATGTCCGTTTACCTGTATATTTCCCAGCGTGTACATGGTACTCGTCTGATTGTAGTCCTCCTCCATGTACTTCCAAGTCCCGTCCGCCTGCTTCTCGTAGCCGTCGGAGGAAATTTTCTTAAAAAGCTGCAGCGGTGAGCCGTCCTTGTCGCACATGTAACCGGTATCCGGATTGCTTGCACTTGCCAGCACCTCGTTTATCTTGGTTGTTACATTGTGAACCAACTGGTCAAACTCCGCCTGAATATTCATGACAATGGACTGTGAAATACCGTCATAATCATTTTCTATATCGGAATAATTTGCCCTGTGGTCGCCTCTTGCCAAGAGCGCTGCCTTTAAACCGCCGATATCCGTATCTCTTGTGGAAGAGATAACCTGATTCAGGTTAAAGACCTTTGCATTCGTAATATCATACTTCTTTGTGCCGTCTGAGAGAATCGTATATTCCGCATTCTGCGGCCAGAACGGCGTGTAGAAACCTGTCGTCGCATCCACATCCAAACCAATTTCATAGCACATACCGCCCTTGATAAAATCGGTTCCTTCTATCTGAATGGCTATGTTGCCGCCTGCATCCTCTGAATAGTTTATCTTGCAGAGCTTGCTAAGCTCGTCAATCAGGTAATTACGCGTATCCCTGAGGTCGTTGGCACGTTCAATCCCGCCTGCTTCCACCTTGCGGATAGCGTCGTTCAGCTCCAGTATCTGTTTGCCGTATTTATTAATCTTGGTAACCTGCTCCGCTACTTTTAAGTTCAGGCTGTCCTGATAACTTGCCAAATCCTTGTACACCGACGTGGCACGGTCCAAAAACTCTGCGGCACGCTGTACCAAAAGCCCCTGCTTCACAGAACTCGAAGGGTCCTTTGCCAGCTCCTGTACCGATGTCCAGAGATTCGCCAGGGAAGTCTGAAAATCTTCACCGTTCATCTCGCCCAGCAGAGACTCCACCTCATCAAGCACTTCTGCAGATACCTCGTAAAACATACTGCGCCCGGATTCCTTGCGGTATGTCTTATCCAAAAAATAATCTCTCACCTGTCTGACTGCGGTATAATTTACCCCGAGACCGTACTGCTGGTTGGAAATTGCAGAGGGGTTTTTAGACATTGTAATGTAGGTGCGGGTGTCAAGCAGTGTCTGCTGCCTGACATACCCGGGCGTATCTACATTCGTAAGATTGTGCGCTGTTGTATTCAGCGCGTTTTGACTTGTCTGTAATCCGGATGCTCCAATATATAAACTACCCATCAATGGCATAATTATCACCTCACGTCGTGCATGGAAATTCCCATGCTTCGGATTTAACTCTTCGCGTCGAAATCGCTTCTTGCGCTGCCTATAACATCTCCCGCGTTATAAGCTCCCCTGTTGTAATTTGCTGTTTCAGGCGCCGCTTTCATCGCATGAATCAGATTCATATCAAATGCAACCATCTCCAGCGAATTTGCTATCAGCTCTCTGTTCTGTCCGTTGACTTGCTGCATACTGCCCACAACACTTTTCAGACGGTCATGCACTTCGGCAAGCTTTCTGCTCTCGGCAGGTCTGCTTTCCAGCATCTGAATCAGATTCACAAGCTTTAAAGTAGTAACATCCTTGTTCATGACGTTGGCTATATCTTTCATCACTTCACTTCTTTGATGTTCCAAGTGATTGATTTTATTCACCACTGTCTGTTCTTCATCCGTGATTTTTTGTAATGCCGGCAAATCCCCCGCCACAATGATGGGGGTCTTTTTCATCGATAATCCCAAAAGCGCTTCATATTCTACGCTTTCCTGCTCTAATACACTTATCAGATTTTCTACCAGACTTGCCACCGGATTACCTCATTTCCTGATATTTTGCCAATAGCTTATCAGCAAAACTGCCCATGTTCACTTCATAGGTACCAGCCGCAATACTCGCTTTAATAGGAGCCGTTACGTCTTCCCTGACATCAGGGCAATCAGCAACTGCGGTTTTGGCGGTTTGGATATCTTTTCCAAATCTGCTAATCTGAACCTGGTCGGAAAAGCTCGCTCCCGCGGATTTCTTAACCCGTCCCGGCTTTCTGGTATTGTAAAGCTGTTGTACCTGATTATATGCTTCAATACGCATATTTGACTCCTCCTTTCTGCAAACCTTATATGTTTGATATTATATATATCGTAAAAAAAGGGATGAACTTTAGCGTCCATCCCCAAAAAATTATTTTTAGCGTTTTTCCGCACACCTATGACAGATAGAAGACGCTGTCCAAATCAACGCATACAGGACTATTGTCCTCATTTGTCTCCATAATATCCGCCATGTAGTCCCACCACTTGCGATTGATTTCTGTGTCAGCAAGCTGCGCCCATTTTTCTTCGCTTTCTACCTCGATGTACCCATAGAGAATGTTGGTTTCTCTGTCAAGAAAAATAGAATAATGATGCCCGCCATATTCATGTATTTTCTCTTTCATTTCCTGCCACAGGGCACTATGCCTCTTTTCATACTCCTCTGCCATGCCCGGATATAAAAACATTTTGAAAGCCTTTCTTATCATCACAAACCCCTTCCTGTGCAGCTTTTTCATGCCTCTGCTCTACTTATCATACGCTTTTTTACAGACTGCCGTAAGCCCCTGTCAGCTCTGACAAACATTTTGCAACGCCGTCATTGTCATTGCTGTCCACAATGCCCGTCGCCAGCCTCTTTAGCTCCGGCACGGCATTGCCCACCGCATAACAGGCATCCGAAATCTCAAACATGGGGATATCGTTGACGGCGTCACCGAAAGAAACAATTCTATCGCAGCCCCACATTTCCTTTAACTTCCGGATTGCTTCCGCCTTGGTTGCCTTTTTCGGCATAATCTCGCACCAGTATTCCTGCCGGTAGAGCTCCTGCTGCAAGGTGCAGCGGAACCTGCCGTCCTTTTCCAAAATATGATACAGCGGTTTCAGCTCTTCCTTTTCTCCAATGCAGGTATAATAGAACACTTCTCCCTCATACAGCCCCTCTCCGTTTTGCAGCGGGCGCAGCCGCTTGTCCCATTTTCTGTTGGAAAGGTAATGTCTGATACCGTCGTTCTCCCGCGCCGTATTCCACGACACACATTCCCTCCCCTCCACATACCCGTAGACAAGAGGGCTGATGTTACATTTTTCCAGATTTTCCCTGATAACCCCTGCTTCCTCTGCGGTAAAAAACAGGGCGGACAAAATCCTGCCCGTCCGCGGCTGCACAATAAAGGCGCCGTTATAGGTAATCACAGGATGTTTCGTGCTAAGCCCCTCCGTTACCACCAGCGCTGAAGAAAGGGAACGCGCCGTCGCATAGGTGAACAGCATCCCCCGCTCCACCAGTCCGTTGATAATCTGAAGGCTCTTGGGATTTATCCTGCTTTTTGTGTTAAGCAAGGTTCCGTCCAAATCCGTCACATACAAGGTCTTTCGCAAATCCATTCCGGTATCCTCCTGTTTTTAGCATATAAGATAAGAAGAAATTCGTCAAAGGATTTTTGTTGCTTCCCACGCAACTTTTTTAACTTTTGTTGCTTTTTAGTCCATTGTCATATCAAAGGAAAAATTTTATAATACTAATAACGAGGTATTATCATGAAAGAATTAAACATTGGAGCAAACCTGATAAAAAACCGCCGCAGACGCGGCATCACACAAGAGGCACTGGCAGAATACATGGACGTTTCCAAAGCTTCCGTCTCCAAATGGGAGACCGGCGCTACCTATCCGGACATCACGTTGCTGCCCCGGCTTGCCACCTTTTTTCATGTCAGCATCGATGAGCTGATTGGCTATGAACCGCAAATGGCAAAAGAAGATATCCGCAGGCTCTACCGACAGCTATGCCATGACTTTTCCGAGAAACCTTTTGCAGAGGTTATGGGGCATTGCCGTGATATTGTAAAAAAATACTTTTCCTGCGCCCCGCTTTTGTTTCAGATTGGCAGCCTGTACGTAAACCATTGTATGCTTGCCGGTTCACCGGAAGGTCGTTCAAATACGCTGACAGAAGCCATGGAGCTTTTTATCCGCGCCAGGGAAGAGACGGACGATGTCGCTCTGCAGACACAGGCGCTGAATATGCAGGCTCTCTGTCTGCTGCAGCTTGGAGAAAGCGAGGCGGTTCTCTCTCTGCTCTTCACCCAGCCGGCATTCATGATGTCATCGGAGCCGCTTTTGGCGTCTGCCTTCCAGATGCAGGGGAATCTGACGGAAGCAAGGCGCACACTGCAGGCGGGCATATACCAGTCAGTCATTACGTTAATCAATCTGCTGTCCTCCTATTTGGCGCTGTGCGGGGACGATACCGCTTCTTTCGCAGAATCCCGCCGGCGTATACTTGCCATCGCAGAAACATTTTCACTAAAAGACCTGCATCCCAGCATTCTGCTGTCAGTATACCTGGGTCTTGCGCAGGAATTTGCCAGACGGGGCGACGAGGAGCAGATGCTAGCCGCACTGGAGTGCTATGCGGAACTGGTTTCATCCGATATCTATCCGCTAAAGCTTCACGGAGATTCCTATTTTTATCTTCTGGATGGCTGGCTGGAAAATACCCTCGCCTTGGGAAGCGATTTGCCAAGAGACGAATCCGTCGTCCGCAAAAGCATCCTGGATTCCCTTGCAGAGAATCCTGTCTTTGGTCCTTTTGCAAATCATACATCGTTTCAGAATATCCTTCGCAGGCTTAAAAACAGCCTGCGGTAAACCTTTCATTACGCAAAGCACTTTGGCACGGAGGATGATTATGAATGCAGTTACCATGAACTCTTTATCCAAAATTTATGACGGCGGCAAAAAAGCCGTCGATTCGGTCAGCTTAAGCCTCTCTCAAGGTGAGGTGTTCGGCTTTTTAGGTCCCAACGGCGCCGGCAAGACCACCACCGTAAAGCTTCTCATCGGCATGCTCTCCCCAACGGAGGGAAATGCAGGCGTATTCGGAATTGAGCCTTCCAAAAATCCGGAAAAGGTACACGCGCTCTCCGGCGTCGTCACCGAGCACGCGCAGATGTACGATAACCTGACCGGACTCCAGAATCTTATCTTTTACGGCTCCGTGTTTGGGCTTGGCGAAGCGGAAAGCAAAAGACGCGGTATGGAGCTGCTTCGGCAGCTTGAGCTTTCCGATGCAGCGGACACAAAACTTGCCGCCTATTCCACCGGTATGCGGCAGCGGCTTTCTCTTGCGCGGGCTCTCATTCACCAGCCGCAGGTTTTATTTCTGGATGAGCCAACCTCCGGACTGGACCCGGAAAGCGCACAAAATGTACATTCCATGATACGCAGGCTGGCTGCCGAAAAGGGCATCACCGTTTTTCTCTGCACCCACCAGCTCCGCTATGCGCAGGAAATCTGCACCCGTTACGGTCTTATGGCAGAAGGGCGCCTTCTGGCAGAAGGAACGCTTGATGCACTTCGAAGCAGAATATGCTCCGACATAAAAGTGAAGCTGCAGGTCAGGAATATGCCGGCAGACCTTACCTGCTGCCGCATAGGCGACATGACTTATGAGCTTCCCATAAAATCTGAAGAAGAAATTCCGCAGCTTGTAAACAGGATTGCCGGCGCCGGCGGGCAAATCTACCATATTTCTTCCGAGCTGCCGTCTTTGGAGGACATTTATTTTACTCTGACGGAAAAGAAGGAATAAGCGGCATCCTTACGTACACTGTATAACAGCCGAAACAAGAAAGGGTAGAAAATAGTATGAAAAATCAAATACTTGCCATCATCAAAAAAGATATTCGGAGTATCACCTCCAACCACAGGATGTTTGTCACACTGCTTATCGTTCCCATTGTGCTGACGGTTCTGGTGCCCACAATGTTTATTCTTATCATGCGTTTTTCCCCCACGGAAAGCGCCGATTTTCAAAAGCTGCTGGCACTGCTTCCCTCGGCGGAGCAAAACGAAAACACCTTTAAAAATATGCTCCGCCTTGTGTTAAACTATATGCTGCCTGCATTTTTTAT
Organism: uncultured Lachnospiraceae bacterium; assembly: GCA_910578335.1. Classification (GTDB taxonomy): domain Bacteria; phylum Bacillota; class Clostridia; order Lachnospirales; family Lachnospiraceae; genus Acetatifactor. The sequence goes on from CAJTPU010000021.1 coordinate 23,814, forward strand.
GCTGATTCCCATTATGGCGGCTTCGGTCATGGCGGCGTGCTCCTTCGTCGGAGAGAAGGAAAAAAGGACACTGGAAACGCTCCTTTACAGCCCCCTATCCCTAAAGCAGATTTTCCGTGCCAAGGTACTGGCGGCTTTCCTGCTCAGCATGCTGGTTTCCGCCATCTCCTTTATCGTGATGCTCCTTGTACTGGAAACGGAAACCTGGCTGTTTGCAGGCTTCTTCCTCCTGCCGGATATAAAATGGCTGCTCGTTCTGCTGCTGGTCTCTCCCGCCGTTTCCCTGATTGCCATCACGCTGATTGTCAAAGCTTCCGCCAAGGCGCAGAGCGTGGAGGACGCACAGCAGGGCGCCGTTTTCCTGATTCTTCCTATTATAATGCTTCTGGCAGGACAGTTTAGCGGCGTTTTGCTCATAAACGCATGGGTTCTGCTTGCCCTTGGTATCGTCTGTGCCCTCCTTGCCGTACTGCTGTTAAAGCAGTCCATGTCAAATTTTAAATATGAGACGCTTCTAAAATAGCCCTTCTACACGGCGGGCATTGCGGCATATCGGCGCAGTCAAGCCGTCTCACCACCGCAATCGGCGTTGCCTGCGCCGACTGTCCCAGCGGATTGTCACAAAATGCCTGCCTGCAGAAGCTTTCGCTGATATCCTTACTGCTCTTTCCCAGCACCTCCACATTCAGGTCGTTGGCATCGATAATCACCACCTTACAGCCAATATGCGCCGCCAGCGATTTTGCAACCTGATTCGGCATCGCCGGCGCCATTTTGGCAAAATGGTTATAGGGCGGAATGGTGCAGGGGCAGGGACCGTCAATGGCGCGCGCCTTCATGCCTGCAATTTTATAAAAAATGCCCCGCCTGCCAAAGGGCTTTGTAATCGCGGCGCAAGCCGCCGCAAGCAAAATCCTAAACGTTCCCACATCCCTTATGGCAAGCTCCATGGTCCACGGGGAGCCAAGCCCTATGCCATAAGGCGACCGGTAGACGAACCGGCTTAAAAACCTTGCAAGCCGCCGCGGTTTCAGCTCATCAATATCGTACGCCCGCCCCTGACAAATTGCAATCACCTTTTCGCTGATAAATACATAGTCGTCGCTTTTTACCCTTCCCGTCACATACCTGTCCATCAGCGCAAACATATCTTCATTGCTCATGACTACATGCGTTTTTATCGGATACCGGATAACCCTGCCGTAATCCCGCGTCTCAATCACAAGCGTTTTTCCCTCATTTGGCTCACACGCAGCAAGCTCTTCCCTAAAATTTTCCATAAAAATCCTCATTTCTGCGCATACTTTTTTTGTTTCCTGATTTTTCGCAATATAAAGCGCGTTTGCTTATGCTATGATTGTAGCAAAAGCAAACGCGTCGTTTATAAAGGGATTCCTCGGTTTTTTCGCGAAATTTTGTTATGAAATTCTTAGGATTTTCTTAGGGGCGTTATATCCCCAAAAAGCCGCGGCGCCTTAGTCCAGCTTCTGTATCATCTCCAGCACTCTTTTTACACAAGCAGCCAGCTCTTCTCTGGTGATATAGCCCTGCTCTAAAGCCTCCTTCACCCGCTCCGGATAGCCCGCCGCCATCTTGACATCATTCCCGGCTTTGATTTCCCGGTAATGCTCTCCGTGGGACCACCAGTCTGTCGTAACGACACCCTGATACCCCCATTCCCCCCGCAGAATATCCGTTATCAGCTCCTTGTTCTCGGAAGCCTGCACGCCGTTTATCAGATTGTAGGAGGTCATAATCATGTAAGGCGCAGCCTCCTTCACAATGATTTCAAATGCCTTAATGTAAATTTCCCGCAGCGCTCTCTCCGAAACGCGGGAGTCGCTTTCTTTTCTGTTTGTCTCCTTGTTATTGCACGCAAAATGCTTCACACAGGCGCCGATATGCAGCGACTGTATACCCTTTACCATCGCCGCTCCCATCCTTCCCGCCACCAGCGGGTCCTCTGCATAATACTCAAAATTTCTTCCGCAAAGGGGATTCCTGTGGATGTTGACTGCCGGCGCCAGCCATATGGCAAGATTATTTTCTTTCACTTCCTCTGCAGCCGCCTGCCCTATCCGCTCCGCCAGCTCCATGTTCCACGTGCAGGCTATCAGGGTGGCGCAGGGAAATGCCGTGGTACAGATTTCACGGTCGGGTGCAATCCGCACGCCCGCCGGACCGTCAGTGGTCATCACATTGGGAATTCCGTATTCCTCCAAATTGCCAATGCCGAAGGTACAGGCGACGCCGGTGTTTGGCTGTCCGCCCAGCAGATGTATCAAATCCTCATCGGGCAGTGCAGCCACGAGCTCCTCCATGCTCCTTTTCCCCTCCGCCACATCCAAAAGTTTCGGAACCGCAGGATTCCACAACTCTGCAAAAGCAATCCTCTCTCTGCCCCGCACTGCAGGCGCACATGCCTCCAGACTCTTCCTGTCCTGCCGCAGCAGCCCTTCTTCCTCCAAGAGCGTGCCCTGCGGCAGGGTTTCAAAGCTCCCGTCCGCAAGCAGACGTCTTTCAAGCGCCACAGGCACAACGCGGGCGTTTAACCGTTCTGTCACAACCGGTTCCTCCAGCGAATAGACAAAGGCTGCCTCTTGTACGTTTCTGACGCTGTTTCCCACATAAAAGGAATAGTCTCCCGCCTCCAGCACATAAGCGGAGGCACACACCTTTCCCAAGTCATCATAGGACGCCATATCCCGCACTGCAAAGCTTAGCGGCAGCAGCTCGCTTTCACCCGCCGCAAGCTCTTTCGTTTTGGCAAATGCCGCAAGCTGCCTTGCCGGTTTGAAAAGCCTTCCCTGCGGCGCCTGATAGTACACCTGCACCACTTCTTTTCCGGCACGCTTTCCCACATTCGTCACAAGAACCTGTATTTCAATTTTCCCGTCCCGCTCCGCAGCCTCTGAAATCTCAATGACAAAGCTCGTAAAGGACAGCCCGAATCCAAAAGGATAGTTCACCTTATGATAAGCATCCGGCAGCGTCTCAAAGTAGCGGTATCCCACATAAATATCTTCCGTATAATCCACATATTTGACAGACTTGTGAAAATCAGAAGCAAAAGGATAGTCTTCCAGTGAAGCCGCAAAAGTATCTGTCAGTTTTCCGGACGGATTTACATCTCCGCAGAGAATATCCGCCATGGCAAGCCCGCCTTCCATTCCTCCCTGCCACGCCAGCAGCACTGCTCCTATCTGCTCACAATCCTTGAACCAGACGGTATCCATCATGCCGCCGATATTCAGGACAACAATGATTTTCGCAAAATTTGCCTTCACCGTCTCTATCAGCTTTTTTTCGCCGGCTGTCAGATAAAAATCGCCTTCTTCAAAAATACTGGCTGAAAGCTCCATCTGCCTGACTTCCTCTTCATAAAGTTCATAGCCCTCTTCATTCACCTGACATTTTCTGTCCCAGCCCTCCCCGGAAAATCGGGAAATCGTAATAACAGCCGTATCCGTGTACGCTTTTGCCGCTTCCAGCAAGGCGGCGGGCACCTCAGGCTCCCTGCTCATACCCGGCATCGCGCCCTCCGCATACTGCTTTTTCATTTCCTGCTCATAAAAGCGGGGCAGCTCGTGAAGCAGCCGCACCTTCCCCTCCTCTTCCTTTCCCTTTAACCCTTCATACAGATTTCGCACGTAAGCCGTTGTGACCTCGCCGCTTCCGCCGCCGCCCTTTACATAATCTACCGTGCCCTTTCCGAACAAGGCAAGCCGGACACCGGAAGGTAACGGCAGCAGCTCTCCCTCATTTTTCAAAAGAACCATACCCTCCTGTGCCGCTTCTCTTGACAGCGCAATATGCTCTTTGCTCCCCGTAACTCTCCTTCCGTCCTGCCCCAGCGGCAGCACAGGCTGATACAGCATCCTTTTCCATCTTCCCATCTTATCTTCACACCTTTCCGTTTCAAGTCTTTTCAGGCATTTGTAAAACAGGGGCTGCCATGCAGCCCCTGCTCCTTAATTACCGCCAAACTCTGCATTCAACTCATCAATCACAGGACTGATTAAGTATTGCTGTTCGTCCACCCAATTCCTCCAGTTCGTCTCCAAATCGCCTTCTTCCAGAACCAGCTCCGCGTATTCATTAATCCAGTTATAACTGAGTTTATTTTTTGCATCCGAGCTGTATAACTGCACATCCCAATCGATAGACGGAATGGTTGCCTCATCGCCCAGCGCATATTTTTCTTCGTATAACTTCACTACTCTGTCCCTGAACTCTTTCCTATAAGAAGGATTGATTAACTGGAACTCGTCTGCCAGAATATACATGGCGTCATAGCAGGGATATACGGAAGGATATTTTTCGCTCGCCACCGTATCTCCAAGCAGGGATACGATTTCACCATTCTCATCATACTCCCAGTCAACGCCCTCAAAGCCCATGCGCAGGAACACGTTGTTCTCCTCACTTGCTGCAAAGTCCATCATGTCCATATATCTCTCAAATTTTTCCTGCGAAATACTGGGAGAAAAGATAACGGTTGTCCAATAGTTAATCTGTTCCGGACTATGGTATTTTCCGTCCTCGCCAATGATAAAGCAGGTGTGCACCACATCATCATACTCCAGTCCCAGATTGTCTCTCATACTGGTTTCACACTGCGTCATCGCTCCCGCCATGCCCTGCATCATGGTCGCGCCGGCAACACCGGTCACATAAAACTGTGCATTGTCGTCCGTACCCGTATAGGCATAAAACTCAGGACTAATCAGACCTTCCTCAAACGCCTGCTTGTATAGCTGCAGACCTGTCAGGGTATCCTCATTTGCCGGTCCCCACTGGTAATTGCCGTCTGCGTCCTTATAAAATCCGCCTTCTGCATACGTTGCATTCGACTTGATAAAAATATTCAGCGCCATTTCCGGTCTTGCTGCGATGGGCACCAGTGCCGCGCCTACATTGCCGGGGTCCTGTTCCTTTATCAGCCTCGCATACTCCAAAAGCTCCGTCACGGTATAGTAATCTTTCAGTTCAAAGCCCACTGCTTCCGCCCAGTCCTTCCTCAGGTACACCGTTACATGGGGCACTACCTTTTCCGTCGGCTTTACCGTTGAAAAAATCGGCTTCGGCAGGATATAGGTTCCGCCCGCCATCTCCTCCAGCGCGGGTCCTAACTGGGAATCTTCATATGCCGCTGCCACATTGGGCCATCTTTCCTTCCAGTCATCGGGAAGTCTGTACAGCAGCCCCTGCTCGATATAATTCATCGCTTCTCCATGGTTGTAATCCCAAGTGGCAACATCCGGCATATCCTCGGAATTAATCCATACACGGAGTCTCTCTGCCCAGACGTCCCACGAGAGCCCGATTACATCCCATTCAAAATTATACTTTTCAGTCCACCATTTTGTAAACTCATCGCCATTGTTATAATCCACCGATTCATTTACCTGCACCGAAGCCAGACTGATTACCAGATGCTCCGCGTACTCTTTTTCCCCCTCATCTTCGTCCGCGCCGCCCGTCGGCGCAGGTGTTTCACTGTCCGCATTACCTGTCTGCCCCGGCTGGTCCGGCTCTCCCTTTGCGCCGCAGGCGCCAAGCGCCAGCGTTACCACTGCCAAAAACACCGCCATCCACTTTCTTTTCATACTCTTACCTCCTGATTTTTATTTTGTTGGATTATCGCGTCAATTATCTCATTAACTTTTTACTGCCCCAATCATCACCCCTTTCACAAAATGCTTTTGCAGAAAAGGAAAGACACACATAACCGGTATGATAGTCACCACAACCGCCGCCATTTTAATTGCGGTGTCAAATGCATATTCTTCCACAGCCACAACACCCATACTGGAAATCTTAGCTTTTACCTGCGAATCTATGACAATGCTGCGAAGTACAAGCTGCAACGGCTGCAGGCTGCTTTTTCGCACGAATATCATCGAGTTATACCATTCATTCCATCTGTCCACAATATAAAACAAAGATATCGTGGCAAAAATCGGTTTTGAAAGCGGCATAATGATTTTCTGAATCATCTTCCAGTCGCCCGCCCCGTCTAACTTTGCGGAATCTAACAGGGACTCCGGAAGCGAGGAGAAGAAATTACTCATCAAAATAGCATTAAAGGTATTTACCCCGTAAGCCAGTATCACCGCCCATATGGTATTGGTGAGATTTAAGCTTTTCATCACCAGATACAGCGGGATAATGCCGCCCCCAAAAAGCATGGTAAATAAAATCAGTCCTCTTATCAGTCTCCTGCCCGGATAATCCTTACGGCTCAGTCCGTACGCCAGGCATGTCGTCAAAAACAAATTTAACGGCACGCCAAGTATCAGATAAACAAAGGTCGTGCGAAACCCAATCCATATTCTCCCGTCCCCAAGCAGCGCTTTATAGGCATCCCACACGGGATTTTGGGGAAAAAACAGTAATTTTGTCTGCATATATTCTTTCTGTGTCGTAAAAGAAATCACCAGCATATTCCAAAAAGGAAACAGGATTATGATTCCTCCCAGCGTCAGAACCAGAAACACCAAAATGTCCATACCGCCAACTTTCTTTTTTCTTTTTCTCATAAACTCCCTCCTAGCCAAACAAGCCGTTTCCTCCAAAAAGCCTGCTGCCGCGGTCAGCAATCACAAGCAGCACCATATTGACGATTGAGCGGAACAGGCTGACCGCCATGGAAAATCCAAAATCCGGCGTTGCCTGAAAGGTAATGCGGTAAATATACATATCCAGTATTTCTCCCGATTCGCGAACCGCCGCATTCGTCATATTAAATATCTGGTCGAAGCCCGCGCCCATAATGCCACCCGCCGCCAGAATGAACATAACCGCCACTGTCGGCATAATATTAGGAAGCGTAATGCGCAGCATTTTCTGCAGGCGGCTGGCGCCGTCGATATCAGCCGCCTCATACTGCTCCTGGTCGATTCCCGATATTGCAGCCAGATAAATAATGCTCCCCCAGCCAGCCTCCTTCCAGATATCCGTCAGATACAGCATGGGCTGGAACATCCTCTTATTCCCCAGAAAATTCACAACATCGCCTCCAAACAGACCGATAATACTGTTGACAATGCCGTCGTAGGCAAGCACATTCCGCAGCACGCTGGCGATAATAATCCATGACAGAAAATGAGGAAATGTGAAAACCGTCTGCAGCACCTTCTTATACTTGCGCATTCTGAGCTCATTAAACAACAGCGCTATGATAACCGGCACGGGAAACGTAACCAGAAGCCTTATCACATTTATCTTCAGTGTCCTTCCCACCGACTGCCAGAAGTCCATATCGCGAAACAAATTCTCAAAATGCTTCAGTCCCGTCCACGGGCTGCCCAAAATGCCCAGATTTGCTTTATAATCCTTAAAAGCCAGCATCAGACCTCCCATCGGCACATAGACAAATATCAGATACCATAGCAAGGCGGGCAGAAGAACAATATAAATTGTTTTGTTTTTCCAGATACGCCTGAAAAGCCTTTTTCCTTTTCCCATTTTCACCTCATTTCTGCGCTGCTTTTGTCTCGCGCAAAATATTCCTAATCCTCCAGACTATAAAAGCCCAGCTCTCTTATCCATACACTGCCATCGTTTACGAAAAGACCGGCTCTGTTTGCACCCGCGTTATGGATGCCGGAATTAAATACCAGCTCGTCATTGACGTACAGCTCTATGGTTTTGCCGAGCAGAATCATGCGGAAGTGATATTCTTTGTTCTCCTCAAACACATATTCCCTGCAATTTGCCAAATCCCATTCTGCATCCGTCAGATAAACCCTGTTATTCTGCAAGTCAACTGCCAGAATGTGATTCAAATCATTTAGCAGCTTTCCGTCTCCTTTAGAAGACAGCACAATCCCAAGCATCGAGCAGTCGCTCTCGGCGTCCATGACAAATTCCAGCTCCATGTTGTTTGCCATCCCCCGCATCAGGAAAGACTGCCAGCTATTTTTATCCGTGGTGCAGCTATAGGTATTCTCCTCTTTCTTCCACACGCCTCCCTTTGTATTCCACGCAAAGCTTGTGTTCGGCTGAACCGCAATCATATCTGACAAAGTGCCTGTACGGAGACCTTCCAGCAGGTCCGCCGCATAATACAGGCGCAGATGTCCCTCTTCATCCACTGCCACATCCTTCGGCAGGGAAAGCGCCGCCTCCCCGTTGTTGCTGTCCGTGTACATAACCCGTCTCTTTCCGTGAAAGACAATGCTTCGGGAACTGTATCCGCTGTTAATCTGTCCGCCCATCAGCACATTGTCGTCAGGATTTTCCACAAACGGCCCCTTGGGAGAATCTGCTACGGCATAAATCTGCGCCCTTGTAATATACGGGTCCGAAAAACCGTTTAAGCATCCATTATTCTTTGCCGTAGTCAGCGTCATATACCATTTTTCCCCAATTTGAAACACATCAACCATCTCCGGCATGGATATGCTTTCGGGTGTATAAGCAATCCCCATCTGCTCCCACTCTAAAAGGTCATAAGAGTACGCCACGCCAACCACGGCTGTGGGGCTTGTCCCTCCGGTATCAGCGGAAGCTACAAAATACCCCCAGTATCCTTCGCCCTCTTCATCCTTTATCACCAGCATGTCCCTGCAGTCCACCGTCGCCCCCCATGCCGGATGGCTGCTCACATTTTCACCGGCAAAGGTGATAAACCATTTCTCATCCGGAACCAGAACCGGATTGCCCGCATACTCTTCCCATTCATACAAATCTTCGGAGGTTGCCACGCCTATCCGCTGTCCCTGCCCCTTTCGCATAGTATAAAAAGTATAGTAAATGCCGTCCCTCTCTATGGTACAGCCCGTGTATCGGAAGTCTCTATCCAAAGGATTGGTGCTTTCCTTGGGGCTCAAGATGTCCGCCTGCTCGCTCCAATGCACCAAATCAGTTGAGAGCGCATGTCCGTAGCCCCTCCTGCTCTCCTCGTCAGCGTCGTAATCTGCTCCGGCGGCAAGTCCCTTTAAATGAATCAGATGAATCTCCCCATCCTTTTCCACATACCAGTTATCCCACATGCAATACCCTTGCGGACTGTAATGTATTTTTGCCTCTTTATCTTTATTCGCTGCCTCCGCCATGTCTTCCCCCTCCTGTGTTTCTGTTTCAGGCTGCACATCCTGTATTTCCGGTTTTTGTTCCGCAGCTTCTTCCTTATCTGCAACAGGAACGCCTCCATCCGGTTCCTCCGCCGCTGCGCATCCTTGTGCCAGCAGCAAAACCGCCGCCAGCATCCCGACCAATTTTCTTTTCATATACCTTCCTTTTCTTTGGGAACGTTCCCATTCTGTCGTCGTATTTCTCCTGTTTGTAGCTTCATATTATCCCATATTTCTGTCATTGTCAACAATATTTTTCATTTTTTCTTGCTTTTTTTAATTCTTTGTGCTAGTTTAGTAATATGAAATCGTTCCCAATGCTTGTGTCAGAAGTCTCAAGAGAGGGACTAAAAACAATACTACTTTACGATAAGAGGATATGAAATATGGCAGACAACACAACAAACATCACCGTTTCCGTCAGACACTACCGAAACAGGCTGCTCGCAGATTTGCACCGCCCCGGGTATCATTTTGCCATTCCCGACGGGAACGGCACTCCGGGCGACCCCAACGGCGCTTTCTATGCAGACGGGCGCTATCACCTGATGTACCTTTATGCCAACGAAGAAACGGACGCTTTTCACTGGGGACATATTTCCTCCGTTGATTTACTGCATTGGCGCAATCATCCGGACGCCCTGACTGCAGAGGATGGAGACCACGGCTGCTTCAGCGGCGGCGCCTTTGTGGACGACGACGGCACGGCTTACCTCACCTTTTGGAAATACGACTCCAAGGACCCCTCCGTGGACAACGGCGGCATTGCCCTTGCTTTTTCCAGACCGCCCTACGACCGTTGGGAGCGCATCTGCCCGATAGCAGTACAAGGCTCCGTCAAATGCTGGGGGACTGCCGATATCATGACAAACGGAACCGTGGAGCACATCGGCTGCGCCGACCCCAGCAACATCTGGAAGCAAAACGATTACTACTATATGCAGACCGGCAACAAACCTGTATTAGATAACTACGGGCGCGGCGCGGATTCTGCGGAAAAATACAAGGGCGACTGGACCGAGCTCTTCCGCTCCAGAGATTTGATGCGCTGGGAGTTTGTCCACCGTTTTTACCACAATCCCCATCCCTGCGCAAGCTGGCCGGATGCTTCCGAGGATGATATGTGCCCCAGCTTTTTACGGCTCCCCGACCGGCGCAGCGGGGGGCGCCTGACCGATAAGTGGCTTCAGCTCTTTATATCACACAACAAAGGCGCGCAATACTATATTGGCTCTTTGCAGGACGAAACTTTCATTCCTGAGGAACATGGGCGTTTTTCATGGGCGGACAACACCTGCTTCGCCCCCGAAGCATTAATTGATGACAGAAACCGTCAGATTGGCTGGTTCTGGCTGCAGGATAATCTGACAGACGATTATAACCGCTTTGCATGGAGCGGCGTATACGGGCTTCCCCGCGAATTCTGGTATGACGGCGGGCTGCGGATGGCTCCCGCTGCCGAGCTTGCGCGCCTGCAGTACAACCCACAAAGCTTTTCGGTAGGAAGATGCCATGGCACATTATCACTTTCCGTAAAAAACGGGCTCTCTTTCCGCCTGCGGGCAAAAATCGACCCCCTGAAAGCACGGTATGCCGGCTTTATCGTGCGCAGCGACAATGTCACGGCGCAGCATACCGCGTTATATGTAGATATTCTGCGAAGCGAACTGGTTATGGACACCACCCGCAGCGGCTGCGAAGGACGTATGCTGCGGGAGGCGGCGCCTCTTTCTTTTGACGATGGAGAAATGCTCTTTATAGACATTTTTGTAGACAAATCCGTCATCGAAATATTTGTAAACGAACGGCAGGCAGTCTGCCGCCGCGTCTATCCCTCCAACCCTGACACGGCAGCAGGCGTATCCGCCATCTCCGACGGCGCGGACTTCGGCACCGTAAACGTATGGGAAATGATGCCCTCCAACCCTTACTAATACAGGACTTGCAGGCTTGCATTCAAAATATCACTATGTTATGATAACATTAAAAAGAATGGGAATTACAATGGGAAAAATAACAATTAAAGATTTGGCAAATTATACAAACATTTCAAAATCTACTATATCAAGGGCATTGCGCTCACCTGAATCTGTTTCTTCTGAAAAGTTACAGATTATTCAGGATGCCATCCGCACATTAGGGTATGTCCCCAACTATTTTGCAAGCAACTTAAAATCCAGCGAAAACCATACCATCGGCTATATTATCAACGATGTGCAGAACCCCTTTTTCAGCAATTTAATTTACTCTATCGAGAACACCCTGAATCAGGCTTATTACAAGCTGTTAATCAGCTTCAGCAGACCGGACCAGGATTCCCTCGATGAAAAAGTGCGGGATTTTTTGTTTTTCCCGATTTCCGGTCTTATTTTCAGCCCCGATATCGCGAATCCCAAGGTAAAGCAAAGCCTTTATACGCAGCTTCAAAACCAGAATCTATACCCGCTCCAGTTGTTTGCCCGTTCCTACGACGAGTTTGATTCCATTATCGTCAATGATTTTTATGGCACCTACCTCGCCACCCAGCGCCTGATACACAGCGGACATCGGAATATTCTCCTAATCGGCTTCCACAATCTTGTTTTTCAGGAGCGGATTGCCGGCTACAAACTCGCTTTTCAGGATTATCACATTCCAATGGACCCGCAGAACATTCTTCTTCTCGACAATCCGGAGTTCGTAAAAGACAGAATTGTCACCAAAATACTGTCCTCCAAGCCCACTGCCATCATCAGCATCAGCGATGTTGTCGGCGTCAATACGATTAAAGCGCTGCGCCAGCTAGGTCTGCAGATACCGCAGGATATCAGTTTAATCCACTATGATGATTCTGCATGGGCTGACCTCTTAGGCATCACCACCATAGGGCACCCCATCGACCTGCTGGGCAAGCTGACCGCGGAGACCTTAATCAGCGGCTTACAGAGCAAGCAAAAAAGCTTAAACCGGCATCAAAAAGTGGACCCGATTCTGTTTGACCGCCATTCCGTGAAAAATATTCCATAAGAATGATTCTGCCTTTTTCCTTTACGATAAAGGCAGAACTTGAAAGTAAGTACAGATTTAAGCAAAAGAATTATAAAATGTAAATCCAACTACATTTTTTTCTGCAGAAGTAAACGTATCATATTTTCCATGTGTATACTCGTTAATAACCTGTTTCCAGAAGTTCTGTGCAGGCAGGTTATTTTTCCACTGTGATATTTCCCATCCACCGGGAAACATATCAAAAATCTTCATAGAAGCCGCCTTACCCACTCCCTTACGCCGGTATTTTTTCATAACAAAAAATTCAGCTATATTGTGTGGATTAGACAACTTATTATATTCACTGCAAGACCTTACCAAAACCAAACCTGCAAGTTTTTCATCAACTCTGATAAAGAAGGGATATCTCCCTTCCTCATTCCAATAAGCATCAATATGTGAATAGCCAAAATATCCATATTCATTTATATCATTATGGGAAAACTCCGAAAAATCATAACTGTATAATTCCATCATCTGAATAAAAACAGATTTTTGTTCAAGCAATATAGGTTCAATACTAAGCTTGCGCATAACCAATCCCCGACCTTCTTTTCTATCAGTCTTTTCTTAAGAACGCGACAATCCGTTCTTTTTCCTTTTGCGGCAAAATGTGCATATGCCCACTTTCTTTTAATTCCACTGTCTGACAATCCGAAATCATTTTTCCTGCCCGATATAAAACCTTTCTTGCAGGAAAAAGACAGTCCCGTTCACCGGCAATTATCAATGTAGGCGAACAATAATTGCTTAATCTCTTCTTCTCAATATTTGTCGGCATGGCGGCTTTAATTTTTACATTGTCAAAACTGTCTTTCAGAATGTCCATCGTATCTTCATCAAGAACTTCTTCCCGCAATGCCATATATAAAGCGGTCTTCACCAAATACTTCTCCTGCTTTGTAATTCTGTATTGTAAAAGAGGTATCAGCATCGCCATAGAAGAAACAGGAACAGCATTACTTATTCCCGCGGGAACGATTAGAACAGCTTTATCAATTTTAGAGGGAGCAACGCACATCAGTTTCGCTAAAATCCCACCGCCAAACGAACCCCCTAGACAGGCAATGCTGTCATATCCGATTTTATCGATTACTTCACTCGCCCATTTCCCATAATGGTATCCTTTATGTGACAAGCATACTTCGTCACTTTTACCGGGATGTCCAATTGTATCAACTGCATATATATGAAAATCCTTTAACAGAAATTGACACATCAACAGATTATAGGCAGTTGTAGCATTTCCACCATGAAACACCAGCAACGGCTTTCCTGTTTTATTTCCAATTTCAACTAAATGCGTTTTACCAAATGATGTTTTTACATAAATATCCGAAAACGGCATATTTAATTTCGAGAGTTGTTTGTCATATAACGCAATTGACTTTTCTTTCCCGGCTTGTGATTTATATATGCTCATAGTCATTCCTAATCCATTATTTTGGAAAATGGGCAATCCCGTTATGGGACTGCCCATTTAATTTAACGACAAAATCCGCGAAGCCCTTCAGCCTTTTTCGTTCGGCAAGGACTTCATCGTGGGGACGATTTAGGACATCGTTTCAATTCTTGCTATAACCCAACATAGTTCAAAATAAGTCGCAAATCAGATTTTTTCAAAATCCTACTTTACTTTATTTTCGATTAGTTTCGTGGGGGCTTTGTGTAAAAATTGATGTAAATGATGTAAATGCTCTAATCCGCCAACTATGAAGTCCGTATCAATTTAATCTGTCAAACCGACACTTTATTATACTCATTTTTGAAGTAGGAGTCAAGACCTTCAAATTCGGACTTCCTCAGCTCCTTTGTTACATCGGTATAGATGTTGAGCGTAGTTGAAATATCCTTATGACCGAGCGTGTCCTGAATAACCTTAACATTTACCCCTGCTTCGCACATTCTTGTTGTGAAAGTGTGCCTTAAAGAATGGCAGCTAAAATGCGGGAGCAATACTTCTGCATTTTCATCTTTCAACAACTGCTCATCGTTACAGTCACGAATAATACGGCGAATTGCTTTGTTGAGGGTTGCCTGATGTTGCGGCTGACCGAAACGGTTGATGAAGATAAAATCGGTGTATCCGTCAACAGTCGCTTCACAATGAAGGTCAAGCAATTCCTGTCTTTCTTTTTCCATTAAAAATGCTTCTTTGACGAAACCGAGCATAGGCACTTTTCTTCTTCCTGCCGGGGTTTTGGTTGTATTAACATTGAAGTAACAGCCACGCTTACTGCCCTCGGTACGGTGGTCGTAGTAAACCAGCGTGTGGTTCACATCAATGATACCTTCTTCCAAATCAATATCGCACCATCTTAACCCTGTAACCTCACCAACACGAAGTCCCGTCCCAATCATAACCGCAAACACCGGATACCAATACTTTGATGTCGGAGAGTTTTTCAGATAGTCAAGAAACAATTCTTGCTCCGGCTTTGTTAAGGCTCTACGCTTCTCGGTCTGAAAACAATGGGACTGTTTCAACTCTTTAAGCACATTGTTTGACGGGTTATTCCTGATGTAGTCATCATCGACCGCCATATCCAAAATCTGATGGAGAACCGTATGAATATTATCAATGGTCGCCGGCTTCAGATGGCGTTCGTCTGCAAGGTAATTATAGAACCTCTTTATATCTGTTTTTCTCAGAGAAGATACAGTCTTTGAGCCTATCTGATGACGGACAAAGGTCTCATACATATACTTGTAGTTTTCAAAGGTGTTGTTTTTCAGTCCTCGCTTCAAATCCTTCCAAAGCTCATATATGTCATTGACCGTTGTGTAACGAGCTTCTGCCTTAATGCCATCGCTCTTGTCTTTTGCGATTTGTTCCTCTTTGTATCGCAGTTCATCAAGTGTCTTGGCATACACATAACGCCTTTTGTGGTTGGCGTCAGTCCAACTGAAATGGTATGTACCATCGGCTCTCTGTGATTCGCCTGTACGAAGCACTACTCTTGATTTGTCTTTTCTTTTTGTTCTTGGCATAATTTTTCCTCCCTTAAATGCGAAATTGCTTATCAAGATAATCAATAAATTTGTCTCGGATTACACAGACCTGAACACCGTTAGTGACAGCAAAGGGACAATCACCCTTCATTATGATTTGCCTGATTTTTGTCCTACCTATACCGGTGTACTCGGCTGCTTCCTCAACAGTTAGAACATTCTTCTCCCAAGAGGGAGCTTTTTCTTTACGCTTTTCGAGTAAGGCTCTGTAAGCTAAAACACCGTTGTCCATAAGCCCTCCTTCCTATATTGAGTACATTTTCTCAATGTACTCATCAAAAACTCGTCTCTTAATCATTCGTCTGTTTCCTACCCACAGCACGAACGGACATTTTTCTTGGCTTGTCATCTCATAGAGTTTGTCTCTACCTATGCCTGTGTAAGCGGTCGCTTCATCAATCGTAAGGTAAGGCTTTACCCAAACCGGCACGGTTTCCACCCGATTACCTGAATTGTTCAATTCAGCCTGCTTATTTCCCATAACACCACCTCCATCAGAGGAAATACTTCGATGACAGGTATTCCTCAAATTGTTTTCTTTTAATCAATCGCTTTGCTCCGTTCCAAAGAACGAAAGGGCAATCTTCGCTATTCGACAGTTCTTTTATCTTTGATGCGCCAATGCCCGAATATTCCGAGGCTTCTTCAACTGTAAGGTTCATCTTCTTCCAAATTGGGACACTCGACATTTTGGATTTAAGTTGTTTGTCAGACATACGCTGTAACCTCCTTGCCTTTGGTGATTACATCATACTCAAAAGTCTGCGGTACGCCAATTATGCGAATCGGCTCATCGCAGACTTGACTTTTTCCTTAAATCGAGTATTGCCTTTCGATAAACTCGTCAAAGACTTTCCTTTTAATCATTCTTCTGCTACCAATCCAAAGAACAAAAGGACAATCCTGACTTTCCGTCATTTCATAAAGCTTTCCCATTCCAATACCGGAATAAGCTGCCGCCTCCTCAATAGACAGGTTTGGTTTACACCAAAGAGGAATGTTGTAACGCTTCTTTTTTTCACTGCTATTTGACATTCCTGCACCCCTTTCCTTTGACCGAGGTGCGTTTGTCATAAACGATGTAATCCCAACCGCTGTTATTGCACTTATCGCAGTGGTCTTTGCTTTTAGCAAAAGGGTCAAGACGCCTGACAATATAATTTGGGTCGTGGATATAGTCGCTCAGGCACTTGGGACATAAGCAGCGAACATCTCCGTTTCTGTCTGTGTTGTAAATCCATAAACCGAAAGTCTTTTTAAGAGCTGCGTTAATTTGCTTCCAAAGCCTTTCGTCGTTTACCGAACCAATGTAGTCTGTCAGTTCGTCCTTATTGACGGTTTGTATCTGTTCAAGAAGAACCATTGACGGCTTCTTCAGACCGAAGTCCTCACCCAAAATGATGTGTGAAGGAAGATACTTCTTTTTCATCACAGCCGTAACAGCCGCAACAATAATTGTCGGAGCATTTGCATTAAAGTTGTCCGCCTGAATTACCATTACAGGTCTCTCTCCCGACTGGACAGACCCCTCTCTTTTTCCAAAATCGTAGTAGAATAAATCTCCACGCTGAATTTCTTTTCTCTGCATATATGTATAACCTCTCTGTTCATTTATTATTGAAAGTGCATTTTGTATCCGGATTTGAAATAACCCCTTCACTCATTTGGACAAAGGGGGTCAAAATGCACACCCAAAATCAGAGGTTTTCATAAAATTTCTTGAAATTTTTTCTTGCGGCGGCAATCGACTTATCTACAACGCTGTAATATACGCCTTCTTCCTTTGCGATTTTTCTTGAACTCATACCTAACAAAATCGCTTTAATCAGTCTTTCTCTCTGAACAGGTTTCAGCATTTCCAATACCTTTCTGACTTTCGCAATTTCCAACTGGCGAAGCTGTTCCTTTTCTTCCTCAATCTGTTTTTCCTCCGCTTGCTCAAACGGGTCAACAAACGGAGTAATAAGTTCCCGGTGGAATTGTTCAGAGATGTCATCTTCATACCCGTACACATCGATTGTTCTTTTTGCTCGCTTTTCGTACTTATCGTTGTTTCTGTATGACTCGTCAATCACTTCTCCCTGAGCCATAGAAAGAAGAATGAACGGAGTGTACCGACGGATAACATCAGGGTATTTAACCCACAATTCTTCTTCCGCCAGTTCTGTTACAATCGCCCATTTCTCCGTGCCTGTGTAACCGTGGTATTCATACCGCAGATTGATGAGCTTGCAGTCATTCGCAAATAATAATTCCTGTTGTTCTAATGTAAGTTTTGTCATTGTCGTAATCTCCTTAAATTTGAATTTTTGAATTTGGTTGAAATCAAAAATTCGGAGATTACGGATACTTGGCGATATATGCCAGCCACTTATATGTCACGGTCTTGCTCCTTTCGGGAGCGACAAAAAAGCCGGACACCAAGAACATTAGGATATTTCTATCCCTTAATTCTCAGCGTCCGGCAATTTGATGACTCAGGAGCTTTCGCTCAAGGACTCGTGGCTCGGTACATCTGCCCGATATTTAATTGTTCGCTCTGTTATTACTTCTTGTTAATCTGTACTTGACCGTTCCCTTGCGTAGGGATAGGTCAACCTCTACTACTCTGTGGCAGTTCGGACATTTCAGTTCAATCACGCCTGTTGTCATTGTTACCTTGTCAAAAATACGCCAGCCACAGTTTTTGCACCTTACGATTATCTTTTGTTCCAACGATTTCATAGCTCGCTCACCTCCGGATAAACCGTAACCAAATCAAAAGGATTATCAAGATACTCCTTTTTCAGTAGTCCGAGCTGTTTCATTCGTATGGCAAGTGCTTTTTTGGAACACCCTAAAAAATCGGCAAGTGCGTCAAACCTTTTATATACACTCGGATAGTATATCTTGTTCAGGCATTCAATCTTTTCGCCGAGATTGAACAGATACATTCCTTGTTTTATGAGGTTTTTAGGAAGAAGAATAGCAGCTCCAAGCGTGTTTGCCTGCCATTCCTCCCAATCGGATATTGGCTTATTCCTCTCGGAATTTGCCTTGTAATAATGTACTCCGGCAGATGTCTGTGTTACACCGTAATCATTCGGGAACAACATCTTGAATATCTGATGGCTGCCCTCGTGCATTAAGGTAAAGTTCTTTCTGCCTTTCAGCTTACTGTCAAAGTTCAAGTCCTTTTCCACAAGAACGGTTTTCCCGTCCAAAAAGAAAAAGGCTTCGTTATCATCATCTTCAAATACCTGAACACCCATTTCCGTAAATGAGGTCATTCCGAGAATACTACCGTCATAGGATAGGTGCTGGTATTCGACATTCAATCCGAGAACCTTCTCCAAGAGAAGCTCCGGGTCAATTTTGTATATTTGTGTGTTACGGACATCAGGAAGTGCCATATATGCCTGAACATACTTGTCGGCAATCGCTTCGATGTCAAATCTCGATAAATGTTTCAAGTTACAAAACCTCCTACCATTAGGATTTTGCTTCTACAAACCACTTTCCGTTTTCTTCGTCGAACAGAAATGTGGGCTTGCCGCAAATCTGTACCGTGTAGCGGATACCGGTTCCTCCGACTTTGGTGGAAGCCGCACGGCATTTCTGAATTACACGGTCTATCTCATATTTTTCATCATTCTCAAACTTGATGAAGTTCGGACGAGCCGTTCCATCAGGTCTGTGTGTTACATTTACTTCAACATAAACTTTTCTTCTTTCGGATTCCATTTTTATACCTCATAATTTCTCAAAGTCAAAACTAATCTTCCCAAGTGCTTGTATCCGTCGATGTTCTTATCCGACACCCTGTACTTGGGTCGGTCATCTCCGGCAGTATTGATGTAACAGGAAAGCCTTCCTTTCTTAAAGCGTTTTTTCCGGTCAAAGAAAAGAAACATTCCCTCATATATACCGTAGTCGGTAAAATGGTTTCCGCCGTCCGCACGGAAGATAACAATATCTTCGCTGCACCCCTGCAAAAAGCAGTCGGGTATCGTAACATAAGCCGTAACCTCTTTTTCGTCAATCACATTAAGCCCTCCTTAACCGACCATACCTGTCGGCATCGTGATTTCAGCTTTTTCCGGTGGTAGCCGCAGGTTCTGACACAGAACCCCATTCCTTATGCTGTCCTTTCCGAAACGCCGTCTGATTTCTTCAACACACTTTTCCATTCGCTCCAATTTGTCCTGCTTGGCGGCGTCCATAAACATATCTATTTGACGGGGCGTGTCTTGTGGAACAAGATTTATGGCTTGTACCGTCACAGAACGGATAGGGTTATTCCACCCATATCTTTTTTCAAACAACTGAAAAGCGGTCTTTGCAATAATCATCGGAGACTGTGTAGGAAGTGCAATCTTCGTCTGCCATTGCCTTGTATTGAGTGTGTTGTCTCTAATATGTATTGCGACACCTTCTGCACTCAGTCCGTGAACACGGAGCTTATGTCCGATGTCTTGGGTTAATTCGAGAAACACGGGCCACACCTGCTCCGGTTTCTCTAAGTCTGCTACCGTCGTTATACCGTGTCCTACACTTTTTATAGGAGAAACGAAGTCTTTCTTGGCAACAAGGGAAAGGTCGTTACCATTGGCATAGTTCCATAAAACTACTCCGTTCTTTCCTAATCTTCTGCGTAAGAACTCAGGGTCGGTATTCGCTAAATCCCCGATGGTACGAATACAATAGCTGTCAAGCACTCGCTGGGTTGCCCGTCCTACACCGAGCAGGTCAGCGGCAGGAAGTCCCCAAATCTTTTCTTTGAATGTGTCCTTTGGTATCAAGGTTACTGCGTCCGGTTTCTTCATATCCGAGCCGAGCTTCGCAAATATCTTATTAAAGGAAACACCCACAGAAATCGTCAAGCCGAGTTCAAACTTCATCGTTTCACGAATTTCATTTGCCACCTTTTCCGGCGAACCGAAAAGGCTTTCCGTCCCGCTAATATCCAACCAACACTCGTCCATACCATACGGTTCAACTTGGTCGGTATATCGCTCATACACGCTTCTCGCAAGCTTTGAGTATTTGATATACTCCTCATAATGGGGCGGTACTACAACCAAGTCCTTGCACTTCTGTTTAGCCTGCCATACTGCGTCCCCGGTTTTCACATCAAAAGCCTTTGCTTTGTAGTTCTTTGCAAGCACAATACCGTGTCGCTCCTCCACAGAGCCGCAAACAGCAATCGGATATTTTTTCAATGCGGGGTCGAGCATACATTCGACGCTGGCATAGAAGTTATTCATATCACAATGAAGTATGCTTCGTAACATTTTTTGAACCCCCTTGACATTTTGGGTAGTTTGGTGTACACTATGTATAGTTCAACTTCCCAATTCATATTATATACACTTCAACTGTACTTGTCAAGGGCAAATGGGTAGTTCAACTGTAAATATTCTTTTAAGGAGTGAAATCACAATGACATTCGGTGAAAAAGTCAAGGCTGAAAGAACAAAGCTTGGTATGAGTCAAGATGAGTTGGCAGCTAAAATCGGCGTAACCCGACGCATAATTGGTTCTTATGAAAATGATAAATCCCGTCCGAGAGGAATGGAAAGATATAAGAAGCTGGCAGAATCCTTAAATGTAAATGTGAATTATCTGCTGTCTGAGGATGACGCTTTCATCGCCGATGTAGAGGATAAATACGGACGCAGAGGGGCAAGACAGGCTCAGGAGTTGCTTGCAGAAGTTACCGGTCTGTTTGCCGGCGGCGAAATGGCTGACGAGGATATGCGTGAAATGGTTGACGCTATTCAGGAAGCATATCTTATTGCAAAGAAGAACAATAAAAAATACACCCCGAAGAAATACCGCAAAGACGAGTAATCCTCAAAGTGAACTAAGTCCAATATATGGGACACATAATAGTTTATAATTTATTATAGGTTAATATCCGATATACTATAATATGGGAGGTGAGCCGGATTGGGGTATTACACTACGGCTGAGATTGTGAAAATCGTAAACAAGCTCATTGACCGTTGCGGTACTCGTGACCCGTACAAGGTCGCAAAAGAGCTTGGTATCAATGTTATCTACCGGAATTTTGACAAGCAGCGTGGAGCATACAAGGTTATTCTGAAGAACCGCTTTGTTTTTCTTAAAAACGGTATGCACCCGGTCGTGGAGCAGATAGTGCTATGGCACGAAATCGGGCACGATGTTCTACACAGGCAAGAAGCGGTTGCTGTCGGCGGGTTCAAAGAGTTCAACATCTTTGATATGAGAGAGAACCGTATGGAGTATGAAGCAAATATCTTCGCTTCTCAGGCTTCGCTCCCGGACGACACCATTTTGGAATACATTAAAAACGGCTATGACATTCAGCAGATTGCACGGGCAATGTGTTCCGACATAAACCTGATTGCTCTGAAAGTGGATACGCTGATTGCACAGGGCTATCAACTTCGCAAACAGGAACACCAAAACGATTTTCTTAAATACAGCAAAAAAATATAAGACCGTCAAGCCTCGTTTGAGCCTGACGGTCTTTTCGTTATTTATTACATTTTTCTTTATAATCTTCGCCCCAACTCCACATAGCGTCGAGAATAGGTTTCAAGCTTTGTCCCAATTCTGTCAGGGAGTATTCTACTCTCGGCGGTACTTCGGCATATACCTTTCGGTTTACGAGTCCGTTTTCTTCCATATCACGAAGCTGAGCAGTCAGAACCTTTTGGGAAACGCTGCCGATTGATTTTTTCAGCTCTCCAAAACGCTTTGTCCCCGGCAGTAAGTCTCGGAGTATTAAAACCTTCCATTTATCGCCGATTAAGGTCAGAGTTGTTTCAACCGGGCAAGCCGGCAATTCTTTTAATTTGTTATCGCTCATAATAAAACCTCACAATAGTTTCTAATTGTTCCTAACACTCATATTATACTATACTGCTATAGATGAAATCAAGTACTTCTCCCAAAAATAAAAAACTCAAAAAATTTTTCTTGGCTTAAAAGCGGATGAAATCCCTTTGTTTACACATTTGTTTCCTCACGGTAACTGTCCATTAGTTCCCTTTTGGTAACTACGCCACAATATTGTGCTTACTTTACAATGGGTACTGTCGCAAATATAATATAGTCAAGAGCTACGGAGAACGGCCGCTGCGAAGCTCGAAGAAATTCGAAGGAGCAATCCAAAATGAACATTTTTAAGAAAATTTTCGGCAACAGCCACAATGATATTCAGGAGGAAACGAAAATGACAAACACACAGAAAGCACTTGAACTTATAGGCACATTCGCAACCGGTGACACCGAGAAAGCAACCGGCCTGCTTGCAGAAGGCTACATTCAGCACAACCTTGCATACGGAACAGGGCGTGACGCCTTTGTCGGTTCAGTTGTATATCTTGCATCTGCTCCGGTTAAGACAACCGTAAATAATATCCGTGCCTTTGAGGACGGTGACAAGGTATTCTTACAGACCGTTTACAATTTTGCAGGTGCGGGTGAACAGGTCGCTTTTGACATCTTCCGCTTTGATGAAAACGGGAAGATTGCAGAGCATTGGGATAACCTTACCACAAAAGCAGAACCGAATCCGTCCGACAGAACACAGATTGACGGCACTTTGGAAATTAAAGACCTTGACAAGACCGAAGCAAACCGTGAGGTAGTAAAGAACTTCCTTTACGATGTTATGCAGGGCAATCGCCCTGAGAAAACGCCCGATTATTTTGACGGTGATACCTACCTTCAGCATAACACTGGAATTGCAGACGGTTTATCCGGTTTGGGTGCTGCACTTGCCGCTCTTGCAGAGCAAAACATTCAGATGATTTACACGACCGTACATCAGGTACTTGCGCAGGGCAACTTCGTACTTGCAGTCAGCGAAGGAACCTTTGGCGGTGCTCCTACCTCTTACTATGACCTTTGGAGAGTTGAGGACGGTAAGATTGCCGAGCATTGGGATGTGATGGAAACGATTGCGGATAAATCCACTTGGCAGAATCAGAACGGCAAGTTCTAACTATAACAACCGAAAGCCACGCAAGCGGTTTATTTTGCGTGGCTTTCCTGACCATAACGAGGAGGTATGCAATGAACTACCTGAAATATCTTGTTGAAGAAATCCATACTACCGTAATGGCAACAGTAGATAATAACGGGCTGCCTGTCACCTGTGCTATTGATATTATGGACTATGACGATACCGGACTGTATTTCCTGACGGCAAAGGGTAAGAACCTCTACGAGCGATTAAAACAAAAAGGGTATGTTGCTTTAACCGGAATGAAAGGAAGCGACACATTATCCTGCGTTGCTGTTTCTGTAAGCGGTCAGGCTCAGGAAATCGGCAGCGAACCACTGGAAAAGTTGTTTGAGAAAAACAGCTATATGAAAGAAATCTATCCGACAAAAGAGTCCCGCAAAGCTCTTACGGTTTTTCGCATTTATGAGGGAAACGGCGAATGGTTCGACCTTTCAAAAAAGCCCATTGAGCGAGCTGCTTTCACTTTTGGGAACGGACAAGAAATAAATGAGGGATATGAGATTAGCGATAACTGCGTCGGCTGTAAAGTGTGTAAAACGGTTTGCCCGCAAAACTGCATTGATTTTGGGGCTGTACATGCAAAGATTTTACAGAACAACTGTCTGCATTGCGGAAACTGTATGACCGTCTGCCCCCATAATGCAGTTATCAAAAGAGGATAAGACTATGACACAAGCCGAGAAAAGAGAATATTTAATCACAGAGTTATTGAAAGAACTGCCGGAATACGAAAGCATTAAAATCCCGACAAACGAAATGGAGCAGAAAAAGCTCCTTCGCTCTTTGTTTAATATCCGTATGCCTTTGCCTGTTAGCGATGATTTCATTACTATACAGAACGAGTATCTTCGTGAGGAAACAAGGCAAAAAGGTATTATAAGTCTTGATAATTTACAATCAATCAAACCGGACATTTATTTATGGCAGGGAGATATTACAACTCTTGCCTGTGATGCTATAGTAAATGCCGCTAATTCCGAAATGCTGGGCTGTTTCTGTCCCTGTCACGGTTGTATCGACAATGCGATTCATACCTTCGCAGGCGTTCAGCTTCGACTCAAATGTGCAGAGATTATGAAAAAGCAGGGACACAAAGAAGAATCGGGCAAGGCAAAAATAACACCGGCGTACAATTTGCCCTGCAAATATGTACTCCACACAGTCGGCCCGATTGTCAGAAAAAGTTTGACAAGGCAGGACTGTGATTTGCTTGCTTCCTGTTACCGTTCCTGTCTGGAGCTTGCAGAGCAAAACGTCATTCAAAGCATTGCGTTTTGCTGTATATCAACGGGAGAATTTCATTTTCCGAATGATACAGCCGCCGAAATCGCAATCAAAACAGTAAAAGACTTTAAGCGTCATACAAACAGCAAAATTAAGGTGATATTCAATGTTTTCAAAGATATGGACTACGAAATCTACCGAGAACTTCTCGGATAGTATAAAAAGACTGAAGAATGAAATTGAAACGGCAGACGCCATTGTGATAGGGGCGGGAGCAGGTCTGTCCGCCTCAGCAGGCTTTGATTACGCCGGCAAACGATTCGAGAGGTATTTTTCGGACTTTCATAATAAATACGGTATCACCGATATGTATTCGGGCGGTTTTTATCCTTACGAGACACTCGAGGAATATTGGGCGTGGTGGTCAAGGCACATTCTTGTGAACCGATATGATTGCCCTGTCGGCAAACCGTACAGAGATTTACTTGAGCTTGTAAAAGATAAGGATTATTTTGTCCTGACAACGAATGTTGACCATCAGTTTCAGCGAGCGGGCTTTGATAAGAACCGTTTGTTCTATACGCAAGGCGATTACGGCTTATGGCAATGCTCCAAGCCTTGCCACGATAAAACTTATGATAATGAAGAAGCTGTCAGAGCAATGGCAGAACAGCAAAAAGATATGAAAATACCTACGGCACTGATACCGAAATGTCCTGTTTGCGGCGCACCTATAACAATGAATCTGCGATGTGATAATTCTTTTGTGCAAGATGAAGGCTGGTATGCGGCGGCAAGCCGTTATAAGGATTTTATTCGTCGCCACAGTAATTCCCATATCCTGTTTTTAGAACTCGGCGTCGGAATGAATACACCTGTCATTATAAAGTATCCGTTTTGGCAAATGACGGCTCAAAATCCAAACGCCGTATATGCTTGCATAAATCTTAGAGAAAGCTATTGTCCAAATGAAATAGCAAGGCAATCCATTCGCCTTCAAGGTGACATAGGAAATATTCTTAATACGATAACAGAAATGGAAAGACCGTCAAGTCTCGAATGAGATCTGACGGTCTTTACTATTTCTCTATTATTAAAGTGTTTCTATTTCTGTTGCGAAGTATATGACGCAAACAGCATATTTCCACTTGACGGATTCTATTATATGTGACTCCCATATTCTCAGCGACTTCTTTTTTGCTCATTGGTTTTCCGGTATATATTCCCCAAAGCTGAGCGACGATTTCCTTTTGATGGTCGTTCATATCCGTATCCTCGAATGCAAATAGAAAACTGTCGCTGTCAAAATCAGGGTTCAATTCATAATCAATAGTATTCGTTGTATCACAATACCAAGCAATTCTCTCTTTAACCTTATCTAAATAAAGAGTTTGAGAGACAACTTTATCAGATTGATATAGACGGTTTCTGCGTCTCACATCATACCAACCTTCTCGAACAAATTCTTCCCCAACCATTCCCGAACTCATTCCACCGGCAGCAAATCGTTCAATATAGACAAGGTGGTTGCTATAAATCCTCATACCAAACTCTTGGACAATACTCTTATATTTTTCATAGAATAACTGTTCGTCCATAGGTAGTTTGTCATAGGTGAATTTGCGTGCTGCATATGCCCACCATAATGGCGCACCTCGGCTACCCCAATGCTTTGGAGGAGAAAGGAATAACTCATAGCCGTAATGCTGCCCTTCTTCTCGAAACCGGAGAAAAGGCATAGTTTTATCTAAATCACCAAAAAGATGAGGAACTTTTTTAATCTGTTCAGCCATAAACAAATAATGATTATCCCCACAACCAAGCGCCGCTTTTTCAAAGCCAATAATATCCCAATCAGAAAACAACTCTTTTCCTGCTTTGTCGAAGCACTCATACGCTGCCTGATGATGTAGAATGTCGTTATAGGTCAATTTATCATATGGTATAGGCATAATAAATTCTCTCGATTCATCTCGTTTTTCATTACTCGTGCAGGAATACCTTAATATAAATCTTAACCCACGAGCCTTTCTTTTCCTTTGAGGTAATCTTACCGAAAAGGAGCTTTCCGGCGTCCATCAGGCGAGCAAATATAACATTATCCTGCTTTGGTACATAACCGATTTTCACGCCGTCAACAGTCTTAATGACAATCGCTTGCTTATCATACCTGTTATCAGGTTCTCTGAAAAATTCAAGCCTGTCATCAGTATTCAAGTGCGGCTCTAATTCTTCCATACCCTCAATATGCGTAGTTCCTGCAACATAGGTGTCAAAAAGAAAAATATCTTTTTCAAACGGCTTTGGTATGGTAAGTTCTCCATTATTGCCGTGAAGCAATCCCATAAGTCCACCGGCACCGGATTTTACCAAATCTCCCATAATCTCACCTCAACATTTCTTCGATTTTCGCCTTATAAATCGAGATAAGCTCATTATACTGTTCAAGAATATTTTCAAGTTCTTGCTTTTTCTGCTCGGTTTTCTCTGTATCCTCAAGAATATCCTTCATCGTGTACGGATACTCTGATTTGATATTATCAATGCTCTCTCTTATAGATTTCAGTAATCCCTGTAAACGCTCTCGTTCTTCTACAAGCTGTGTCATAGCGTCCTTATGCTGTTCAGGCAACGGATTGTTTCCGACCATTTCGCCGATAATCCTCAATGTTCCCAAATCGCCGCTTTTATAGGCTGATACCGCATTGTCAAATAATTGAACCTGTGCTTGGGAAACATCAGGGTTAATATCAGGGTGTAATGCCTTTACTATTTTACGATAGAGCTTTTTAAGTTCCTTGTTATCTTCGTCAGACAGGACTTCCGCCTTACTTCGTTTAAGAGCGTCATTCATCTTATCAATCTGCTCATTGAGTTGTTTTTGATACTCTGCAAATTCGCTATCGAGGGTTTCCTCAATAGCAGAAATAATGACCTTTTCCTGTCTGTTTTTCTTTGCCTGAATCAATTCAATTTTGCGTTTCAGTCTCAGAGCGGCACATTGAGCTTCATAAGCCTTATACTCGATACTGCCGAGTTTTAGCATATATTCTGTCTCAATATTCTTACAGATAACGAATTGAAGCTCGTCACGCTCCAGCAAAAGCATTGACAGTTCTGTACGCATTTTCTCGACTTCGTTTTTCAGTTTTTCAAAATCAGGGAATACAATAACATTACCGGCAGAGGAAGTATCCGCCGGAGCTTCGGTATCTTCTTCATCATCCTTGAACATCATATATTCAGCAGCACGACCGGCAAGCCGCTTTTTGATTTCGTTATCGTCCATTCAATCGCACCTCGCTTTACAGAATATATCGGACACTCGAATTTCAATTACTACACCGTATAATAATCAAACTATCATTAACACCTGCAAATTACGCTTCTTTTAGCTGGTAGCAATAAGAGAGAGCTTCTTCAACAGCGTCTATCATTTCTATTGAAAAATCTTTCTTTCTAACATCCAAAGCCTTGAGCATCTTTTTGTTTTTTTTGAAGGTCTTATACAAAAGTTTCTTGTCTTTATCATCCAAATCAATTTTGTAAAGCAAATTCGCAAAAGAGATAATAAGCGGCTTATAATCGTTACACATTCCGGTGTCTGCTTTTCTATTTTTCCAAGAAATATACATATCAAATTCATTATCAGCAAACTTCGGCAATAATCCCATTATAGGATTAACAAGTAACTGCGTTGATGACAGCATAAGGTTAAGATAAGCTCCAAGTTCGTATTGTTGTGCTTCTGTCATAGCATCGTAGTCTGTTCCAAAGCTTTCTATCTTGGAAATAGCTTCTCTAAGCATTTTGCATTCATTGTTAATTCTTGAAGTACGTTCACTCAGTTCAACTATGGCAAGTTTATATGATTTAACATCACGTTTGCTAATAAGCGTAAAGATGTCCTCTATTTTTTTCTTGTCGCTTGCGGATTTCCAAAACATCAATCCGCTCGCTATAAGAGCAACACCGGCAATTGCCCATCCAACAGGACCGGCAAGGGCAAGAAACGCATTGCCAGCAGCCATACCGCCACCGCCTGCTGCAAGTGCTCCTCCGCCAAGCCACGCCAAGGCAGCATTTGTAGCAGCAGCTCCACTCAATGTAGAAATAGCCGTACCGGTAGAAGCAACTCCAAAGGTTGTTGCAATTCCCATAGCTGCCGTAGGGCCGAGTGCAACCACTGCTACTCCTGCTCCTACACCAGCCGCACCTGCTCCCGCATTTTTTACTGCTGCCGTTCTATAATCGCTTTCAATTTTTTCAGCCTGTTGTTTCCAATTCAAGCGAATTTTCTTTAACTTTTCACATTCCAACTTTTTATCGGTAGGGATATTGCGAATTTCGTCAAATAGTTCTTGAATATTATTTAATTCAACGCATAAGCTGTTTGAGTGTTCGCCAAGTTCTTCTATTTTTTTGTTGGTTTCATTTATAGCTGCTTGAGCTTCATCTTGTGCCAATTTTAATTTTGATTTTTTCTTATTGCACATAAAGAACCTCCTCGGAAGTATTGGTCTATTTCTGCCTTCGACTTTACCGATTTTTCGTTTGGTACATTACGCAATTCAGCAAGGCGTACTGACTTAATGAAAGCATCTTCATACAGTTCACTTGTTTGAAAGTCATTTACAAAGGTCAGCAATTCATTATCGTTATACGCTTCGGAAAGGGCTTTCAATCCTTCTATATAGTCATCGACAATGATGGTCTCTCGTTTTATGAATATGACATCAGCATTAGATTTTTTCGATTGTATTCCACGCTTTATTTCTCCATAAAGCGAAATCGTAAAGCGACCCACACCTATAATGTTGAATCGCAAGAAGAACTCTGCAATGTTAAAAGTGCCTCCACCAGCGGTTATTGCTCTAATCGAGGCATCTCCTATGTCTATTAAAAAGAATGTTCCGTGAGCCACTGTAAGCATTCGTTTTACAGTGGCATTAGAAAACGGTTCACAAGTTTTCCAAAGTAGAGACAAACTTTTATCTTCTTTGGGAATAGTAATGAAATATTTGATGAGACGTCTTATTGAATAAAGAAGTCTAACAACCATTTCATTAATAAACACAGGGATTGCTTGCGTGGTTTGGAATCGTACATCATATCCCTTTTCAAACATTTTCAAAGCAAGCTCATTAACCGATTTATCAAACTCGGATGCGGGAATTTTCAGTTTTCTCTTAATTGCAATTACGTCATTACTCCAAGCCCATATTGGAGAAGGTATACCCATTCCTCTGCCTTTACTACTTGAAGAACCTGACACATCAGAAATCAAATGACCAATCCAATTTGCTATCCCGCAAAATATCTTGCTTGGAATATTATCTCCGTGCAACTCAAATTTGCCATCTGAATTATTGAGAGAGATAAGTTCTCCATTTGATACAAAATCCGATGTATTGGTAAACTGATTGAGAATTGAAAAGAACAATCCTAACAAGGTCGGATTATGTCCCAATGATTTGAAATGATGATTGCTTGGTGTCAAATTTATCAAATCACGAAATATTCCGCCGCCAACACTTTGGTCATAAGGAATCTTAAATTGCTTCTCAAGGTATCCAATCGCAGACGATAGAGAGGTATTATCGCCTGAATAGCCACAGAATTTAGCAAAACTAATCGTTCTATCGGCAAACCATTTATCCGTAATTTCTCCTAAAGGGGATTCTCCCGGTTTGCCCACAAGGAATACATCAATCAAACCGCACAAAGCTCCTGAGCTGGCAGCTAAAATATAATCATATTTATCACATTCCGGAGTAAGAGCTTTTATCGTATCAAGCGTTTCATTGAGTTGTTCTTCCAGATTGAGCCGTTCATCATTTGCATCAATAAGTGCATCAGATATTGTATTAGGAAATATATATTTTCCTTCATCAACATCTAATTCAAGCAAGATAGCTTTATTGTTTTCCAAATTTATTTCAACTCCTTCCCAAAAGAACAATCCTGCCTTTTATAAAATGGAACTCTTTGCTTCATCAATTTTTCATTATTCCAATTCAAAACAAGACTGTACAATGCCATCTAACTGCTCTCTAATCATTGAAAAGTCGCAGTCCAAATCAAGCGTTTTTACAGAAATAGCATTGCCGCCCATTTTGTATTCGTTGTTTGGTAACACTACTTCGTCTGTCTTTGCATAGAGCAGCATTCCGGACACATTTCCGGTTCTCTCTGTATCAAGGTTTTTTACATAAGTAAATATCTGATACAGATTCCCCGAATGTAAGGTGTTTACATCATATTGCTTCTGCGTTGTATGAGAGTAATATTTTGCGTCGATTACCAATGTCTTATCGCCTTGTTTCAGCATTATGTCGCTCTGCATAACAGGCAGCATTTCTCTGTATCCGTCATCAGTATCCCACGGAATTTGAGAAGCCGATGCTTTTATTTCAGGATGTTCCTTCCTGTAATACTCAAGAATAAACTTTTCATATAGCCTGCACATACGCTGTTCATCAAGGAAATCCATCAACTTTGTGCTTCCGTCAGATGTTGTCTGCAACAACCCCTTAAGTATCAGGTAACAAATCGAAATCAGCATTTGGTATGTCTGATTGTTCTTGTTAAATTGCAGCTTCCAGTTTATACTTTCTCGGCTCAATGGCTCAACCTCTGAGAAATAGATGAGAAGTTTACGAAGCTGCTTTTTTCTGTCCTTGCTGATACTGCTTCTTACAAGAGTATCCATAGTCGTGCGGATAATTCGATTCATATAAGAGTTTATGGAAAACTCGTCATAATTACACACCAACTGCTTTTTCAGCATTGATTGCTCTTTTACCGAAGCGGAAATATCTATTTTACCACGTAGAGCTGACAAGGACTCTGTTTGAAGCACATATTCTTTACCTAATCCTCTTTTGATTTGCAACGAGACTCCCTTAATGAGAATGGCTGCACATAGTTCAGCGACATTATCAAATTCTTCCGTCGCCACCTGTTTATATCCCTGCTCATTCAAGACTTGAAACGCATATGAAAGCATATAGTATATGTTTTGTATGCGTATCATTTTATTGCACTCCTTAAGGTTGCAGACCAATCTCTTACCTTTGTAGGTTCATCAAACCAATATTCCTTGATTAACGGTATCACTTCATACTCCACAACAGATTTTAGCCATTCATCGGTAATTTCATCGTCGGTACAGAAGTAACTATGTCCAATTCTGAAGCCGTCTCCTAACGATTCATCTGATGAAATTGTATTGTTAAGGGACTCGACTACGGTTATCAGGCTTTCCAGTTTTGGATAGTTCTTTTCCGCCAAGTAATTCTTGAAACCTTCCGAAGAAAAAGCCGGTGCAAAATCAAAGAATGCGAACCTTCTTCTTAACGCATAATCCATAAGTGCAAGGCTTCTGTCCGCTGTGTTCATCATTCCGATAATTCTCACATTCTGAGGAACTGTGAACCATTCGTTTGAATAGAGCAGTTTTATCTTTTCGCCACGCTTGTCTTTCTCAATCAACATCATCAACTCGCCGAGAATTTTACTCAAATTACCACGGTTGATTTCATCAATGATGAAGAAATACGGTCTTTCATTATCTTCTTCCGCTTCCTTGCAGAATTTGTAAAATGCACCGTTTTCAAGCTCAAATCCTTCTTTTGAAGGTCTGTATCCCTGAATAAAATCTTCATAAGAGTAACTTTGGTGGAACTGCACCATCGCTACACGACTGGTGTCTTTCTGTCCCATTATGGAATAGGCAAGTCTCTTTGCGGCGAAAGTCTTGCCCACACCCGGAGCACCCTGCAAAATAACATTGTATTTTGCTTCAAGCAATTCTGTCAGGGTGTTATATGTATCTTCGTCCATATATACTTCATTCAGAAAATCGTCCTTTGAATATGGCGGATACTTGATTTCTTTCTGTTCCGACACTTCTTCCGGCGTATCTTCAGCGAACAAATCAAGAAGCTTCTGAACATAATCGGGATAAGCCGATATGTTGGTAAGTGTTTTCATAACAGCCTGTCCGGGATGTTCCCATTCGCCGTTATTTTGCCAGTCAACTTTTCTTATATGTTTATATGTATCTCTTGATGAATCGTAAATATAATCGGAAGTCACAACACCTCTGCCGATTATTTTGTGCATTCCTTTTTTAACGAAAACCACATCGCCGACTTTAATTTCGTTTGCAAACTGCCATAGGCAATGAGCATTATTCTTGTAGGAATAGCTTGCGTCATAGACTTTCTTCATAAAATCTTTGATTTCTTCCTTAGAAGCAAAGTCTTTCAGGTTGGTTACTTCGTCCCAGCCTATCCCCATAATGCCATTCTTGAAAAACTCGTCCCACATACAAGCATTATCGCCGGGAGAATAAATCCAGTAATCTGTTTCTTTCACATTTGAGTCAACGGTTTTTGTCGGAGGTTCTTCCGGTTTTCCCGCTTGGCTGCTTTTCCACGCACAATAAGAAAGCTCAGGGAAGCTGTGGTATTCGTATTCTTTCTGATTGAGAGCATTTTTTGCCTGCTCACACATAAACAGATAACTCGTTCCGTCAGGCAAGCCTTTATTTATATCAGAAAAGATTGTCGTAAAATAGTGCGGCATATTATCGACATCAGTAATAAAGGCTCTGTTGGTTGAGTCTAAATTGATGAATGTATAAGGTCTTACCCAATAAAGCCCCATTGTAATATTCCACTTAATCATCTTCTGCTTTGTAACTGTGTCATAAGCAGCAATGAAAGCGTTTTTATTTTCTGCGGAAGCTTCATCAGAGTAGGCAATGGCTTTTTCAAGCAAATTCCACAGATTATCTATATCGTGTTCTCCACGGTTTCCCTTATATGCGAAGAACCACGCACTTAAATTCATTACGACAGGAATACCATCAAACTCTGCCGGGACAGCAGATTTTATTGAAAACTGTTTTGCAAATTGCTCCAACAAAGCAATTCGATTGGTATTGGTAATTCCTTTATTAAATGAACCGAAGATAGTAAAAGGGCAAATATCCTCGTATGTCTCTTTGCCTTTTTCCTTAAATGGAAAGTTCATTCCTGCGTCTGAGAAAATTGTTTTCAGTTTTTCAATTAACTCGCTGCGGTTATTTTTATATTCTAATAGAGCGGTAGCCAGCTCCATATAGAAGTTTGTCCATTGAAATTTAGTATCCATAATCGTCCTCCGTTACCTTATGCGTCCATCATATTATCCGTCCAAAGTTCACACTGTGTCATAACTGTCTGAACAGCGTCTTCCATACCTTCCGGCGGATACTTGTGCTTTTTCAAAAGTTTCTTGATAAGCATACGCATTTTTGCTCTTGCAGACTCACGCTTTTGCCAGTCTATTGTTTTATTCTTACGGAGCGTATCAGCAAGCTCCTTTGTAATGGCAATCAGTTCGTCATTTTCGTAGAAGTCCTTAATCGCCTGTGGTTTTGTTAATGCGTCATAGAAAGCAAGCTCGTCAGCAGTTAGTCCGAGCTTGTCGCCCTCTTTTTGTGCTGCGGCAATTTGCTTTGCCAATTTCAGCATTTCTTCGATGACTTCTTCATTGGTGAGCATACCGTTGAGATAAGCATTGAGAGAACGCTGCATAATCTCGCTGAATTTTTCGGACTTAACCACATTTGTCCTGCGATAGACCGACACCTGCTCCGCAATCAGTTTTTTCAAGAGTTCAACAGCAAGGTTCTTTTCCTTCATATTTGCGACTTCCTGAAGGAACTTCGGGTCAAACAGAGAAAACTCCTCTTTAATGTCTGAGAACAGGTTGATAACGCCGTCGCTCTTGATACTCTGTTTCAAAAGTTCATTGATTCTTGCGTTCATTTCCGGTAAGGAAATCTTCTTGCCAATGCCTGTATTTGTCAGCCTGAGTACCAATACACGCACGGACTCGAAAAATGCTGCTTCAAAGCGGCTGTCCTCATCAACCAAAGAAGAACAGAGAGATAATGCCTGATGAAGCATAAGGGCTTCTTTTACGAAAGAGTCTTTCTCATCAACTCTTTCTCTGCCCATAATGAAGTTGACTGCACCGCTGATAGTCTTTGCTCTTTCAAGGTCTGTGCCGTTTTGGAACTTGGAATAATCATATCCGTGGAATTTGTCACGGCAAACAGACAACTTTTCCAAGAACTTCGGATAAGCAACCTTAGCAACATCAGTATCGCCGTAGTTCTTCTTGTCACGGGAGGTGTAGTCATTCATTGCCTGCTTTAAGGCGGTGGCAATGCCTACATAGTCAACGACAAGTCCGCCTTCTTTATCTCTGAATACACGGTTTACACGGGCGATTGCCTGCATAAGATTGTGTCCGGACATAGGCTTGTAAACATACATCGTGGCAAGAGACGGCACATCAAATCCGGTCAGCCACATATCAACAACAATAGCGATTTTCAAAGGACTGTTATTGTCCTTAAATTTCTTTGCAAGCTCGTCCTTATGGTGCTTATTCCCGATAATCTGTCGCCATTCTTCCGGGTCATTATTGCCGGAGGTCATAACGACTGCCACCTTTTCCGTCCAAGCAGGGCGAAGCTCCAAGATACGCTTATAAATTTTCATAGCGATAGGGCGGGAATAGGCAACAATCATTGCCTTACCGGTCAACAGGTTTTCACGGTTATTCTCGTAATGGTCAAGAATATCGCAAACCAAGGAATTGATTGTGTTATCATTTCCGAGAACGGCTTCCATCTGTCCAAGCTCACGCTTGCTCTTTTCAATGACTTCCTCATCTGCATTGGCTGCCATAATGTCATACTCGGCGTCAATCAGTTTTAAGGTTGCTTCATCAAGGTTGAGCTTAATTACACGGCTCTCATAGTAAACCGGGCGTGTAGCACCGTCCTCGACAGCCTGCGTCATATCGTAGATGTCAATGTAATCTCCGAACACCTCACGGGTACTGCGGTCTTTGGAGGAGATAGGAGTACCTGTAAAGCCAATATATGTAGCGTTCGGTAAGGTGTTGCGGATAATACGGGCTGTGCCGATAACACGCTTGGCAACATCTTCGCCTTCTTCGTTCTTGGTAATCTTTATTTTCTCGGCGAGTCCGTATTGACCTCTGTGTGCTTCATCAGCCATAACAACGATGTTGTGGCGTTCAGAAAGAGGTTCGTGTGACTCCTCAAACTTTTGCATTGTGGTAAAGATAATGCCGTTTGCCTGTCTGCCGGCAAGCAGAGTTCTCAAGTGTTCACGGCTTTCTGCGTGCATAGGCTCTTGTCTTAAAAAGTCCTTACACTTTGCAAACTGTCCGTAGAGCTGGTCGTCAAGGTCGTTTCTGTCGGTCAGTACCACGATTGTCGGGCTGTCTAAGGCTTCCTGCAATAAATGGGCATAGAACACCATAGAAAGCGATTTTCCGCTTCCTTGTGTATGCCAGAACACACCGCCTTTACCGTCGGTAACGGTAGCGTGTTTTGTGGATTCAATCGCTTTTCTTACTGCAAAATACTGATGATAGCCGGCAAGAATTTTGAATGTATTGATACCCTCATTTGAAAAGCAAATGAAGTTCTTTATAATATCGAGAAGTCTTTCTTTTTGAAACATACCCTCAAAGAAAGTGTCAAACTGAGCATACTGTGTGTTTTCATAGTCGCCGTCTTTGGTTTTCCATTCCATAAAGCGGTCTTCACCTGAGGTGATCGTACCCGCTTTGGAGGTCAACTGGTCGCTCATAACGCAGATAGCGTTGTAGATGAACATTGACGGGATTTCCTGCATATAGTTACGGAGCTGTCTGTACGCTTCGGAAGCGTCCGTTTCTTCACGGGAAGGAGATTTAAGCTCAACCAATACAACAGGCAAACCGTTCAAAAAGAGAATTACATCCGGGCGTTTGTTGCTGTTCTCAATGAAAGTCCATTGATTAGCGACGATAAAGGAGTTGTTGTCGGGATTTTTGTAGTCAACAAGATAGACGATAGAGGAACGCTCCTCGCCGCCAACAAAAAATCTTACAGGAATACCGTTTTGCAGATAGTCCATAAAAACGGCGTTTTTCTGCACAAGCTCTCCGTTTTCAAAGTTCTTCAGCTTGAACAAAGCATCCTGAATGGCGTCATCAGGCAAACCTCTGTTCAACCGATACAGAGAGTCAAGCAATACTTCCTCATATAATGGGCTGTAAAAATCCCTTTCTATATCGGGACCGTATGCGTACTCGTATCCCAAATCGTTTCTAAATAGCTCGATTACAGAGTTTTCATAATCGGCTTCGGTATATAATCCCGGCATAAATCTCTCTCCTTTACAAATTTATCATAATATAATTCTCAATTTTTGTGGTCTCCCGGCAGGCGACATATTATAAACAATAATTTACTGGAGCAAGTGTTAGCTTTATATCGCAATAGATTTGTCG
>CAJTPU010000022.1:0-27935 GCA_910578335.1 uncultured Lachnospiraceae bacterium
GCGGTATCCCTGCTTTTTATTTATTCAGTTGTAACACATGTATTGTAATCCTACAGAGGTTGTGGGAGAAAGTGTAAAAAGTTCTTGTAAATTATCGTGGTTTCTTTTATAATGGGTGCACGGCAGAGAGGCATTCCTCCCAAAGACAGGAGGAAAAAATATGCTGTTTCGGAAAGTAAGGAAGAATAAAATCATAGGGACAGTCTGTGCTGCGTTACCGGTGGTCTTGCTGCTGGCTTGCGGTACGGTTCGGGAAAGTTCGGAGATGGTGATGCTTTTGGAGGAGCAGGAGGC
This sequence comes from uncultured Lachnospiraceae bacterium, assembly GCA_910578335.1. Classification (GTDB taxonomy): domain Bacteria; phylum Bacillota; class Clostridia; order Lachnospirales; family Lachnospiraceae; genus Acetatifactor. The sequence continues at coordinate 295 of CAJTPU010000022.1, forward strand.
TGCAAGGGAAAGCGCACCGTTGGCGGATGAGAGCCGTGCGGGAGAAAAAGACGGGGCGCAGGCTGTTTTTGTACATATCTGCGGGGAGGTGGCATATCCCGGCGTCTATGAAGTGCCGGCAGAGAGCCGGATTTGCGACGTGCTGCTTTTGGCGGGAGGCTTTACAAAGGATGCGGCGACGGACAGTGTCAATCTGGCAGGGCAGGTGGCGGATGGAATGCAGGTGGTGATTCCCTCCCTTCAGGAGGCGCGGCAGACTGCGGCGGAAAAACTGCAGGAGCGGGAGGGGCTGTTCAACCTTAACACGGCGACAAAGGCGGAGCTCTGCACGCTTTCCGGTATCGGGGAGAGCCGTGCGGCGGCAATTATCGCCTACAGGGAGGCGCACGGCGGATTTTCCTCTGTGGAAGAAATCATGCAGGTGGAGGGCATCAAAAGCGGCACCTATGAAAAGCTGAAGGATAGAATTTATGTGGAATAACAGAAGCCGTGCTTCGTGTGCTTTTTGCCGTACATAAAAAGGCGCCGCACATTTTGGCGGCGCCCGTACTCCCTTTTACCGAATGGTAACGCTTACGACGCAGCAGGGCGGAAGCGTCGCAGAAAGCATATTGTCCGTAAGAGAAACAGGAAAAGCCTTGGGCACAACACGCTCAGGCATATCAAAATCGTTGCAGGCGTGCACCTCCTCCGTCAGTATGCGCGAGGAAGCTTCAGTGCCATGAAAACCGCAGAGGCTGCAGGAGACAGCCGCCTCCTCCTCTAATGAGCAGTTTGCCAGCGTAATGGTCATTACGCCGTCTTTGACGGATGCGGAGCTGGAAAGGAGCGGGATTTTGATGTTGTCTCCCGTTTCGGCAGGTGACTGGAAGCAGTAGACCAGCTCGCCGTCCTGATGTTCTTTAAACATGTCGAAGACATGGTAGGTGGGTGTTTTCACCAATGCTTCTCCTTCCGTAAGGATAAGCGCCTGCAGGACATTTACCGCCTGCGCAAGGTTTGCCATAACGACCCGCCTGCTGTGCCTGTTAAAGATATTGAGGTTACATGCGGCAACGATGGCGTCGCGCATGGTGTTCTGCTGGTAAAGGAATCCGGGATTGGTGCCAGGCTCCACGTTGTACCAGCAGCCCCATTCATCAACAATCAGTCCGATGCGGTTATCAGGGTCATAGCGATGCATGATGGCGGAATGACCGGTAATGACGTCGTCCATGGAAAGGGTTCGCGAGATGGTATCGTAATATATATCATTGTCAAATTCACGTGCGCTGCCCTTGCGGTTCCAGTCGCCTGTGGGAATGGTGTAATGATGGAGCGATATGGCATTTACATGGCACGGCTCCAGATTTTTCATGATAGTGTCGGTCCAGCCGTAATCTCCTCCGCTTGGTCCGCATGCCACTTTGTAGAGCTGATTGCCGGAATGATTTTTGCAGAAGCTTTGATAACGACGGTATTCATCCACGTAATATTCGGCGCGCATATTGCCGCCGCAGCCCCAGTTCTCGTTGCCTATGCCAAGGTATTTCAGCTTCCACGGCTTTTGTCTGCCGTTTGCCTTGCGCAGGTCTGCCATGGGGGAAATGCCGTCCAGCGTGATATATTCTATCCATTCGGAGAGCTCCTGTACGGTGCCGCTGCCCATATTGCCTGCAAGGTAGGGCTCACAGCCTACAAGCTCGCAGAACGTAAAAAATTCGTGTGTTCCAAAGGAATTGTCCTCGGTAACGCCGCCCCAGTTGGTGTTTACCATCTTTTTGCGGGAGGCTTTTTCCCCGATGCCGTCCTTCCAGTGGTATTCGTCGGCAAAGCAGCCGCCCGGCCAGCGGAGAACGGGAAGCCTGATATCTTTAAAAGCCTCCACAATATCCTTCCGCATACCTTTTATATTGGGAATGGAAGAATCCTCCCCCACATAGATGCCATTGTAAATACATCTCCCCAAGTGCTCGGAAAAATGCCCGTATATCTCGGGATTAATGTGAGAAATTTTGTCGTCTGCGTTGATTAACATCGTTATTTTCTTCATAACCGCGCTCCTTTTTGTTGTTGGTTTTCTAAATGATTTTTTTCGCCTGCCGTATATAATATTGTTATCTCACATTGACAAATGTACTGCAATGACGCATCATATTGTCATACTGACAAATCGTACTGTGAGAGGGATAAGCATTATGATGGTATTTCATGCGATGGGAATGAATTATCGGCATGATGGAGAGTTTTCCATCGACCGCCCGGCGGGCTCTGGAGACGAACTGCTTCTGATTTTTAAAACAGAGGCGAGGGTGAGCCTTCAGAAAGGCGAAGTGACCGCACCGCCCGACAGCGCCCTTTTATATACAGAAGGGTATCCGCAGCGATACCGTGCAGGCTGCAAAGAATATGTCAATCATTTTATTCATATGGACTGCAGGGCGGAGAAGCGCTTTCTTGCCGGGACGGGCATTCCTGTAAACGAGGTGCTCCCACTGCAGGATGTGTCCGAGGCAGAAGAGCTTATGCGGCTGATAAGCAGGGAGGAGATGTCCAATTCGCCTTATAAAGAGCAGTATATGGATATGCTGATAAGGCTGCTTTTACTGAAAATCGGGGACGGTTTCCGCATGAGAAAAAATGCGCCTGCCGGTATTCACAGCTCTGTCCTTGGGGCGCTGCGGGCGGAAGTATACAGCAATGCCGGGCGTTTTGGCTCTGTCTCGGAGCTGGCAAGGGAAGTCAGTTTAAGTCCTTCGCGTTTTCAGAAGCTGTACCGGGAACAGTTTGGCGTAAGCTGCTATGAGGATTTGCTGTCGGCAAAGGTAAAGGCGGCGCAGTACTATTTAAAAAATTCGTCCCTCACCATAAAAGAGATAGCCGCTGTCTGCGGGTATGAAAACGACGTCTGTTTTATGCGCCTGTTTAAAAAAAGAACGGGCATGACGCCGGGCGAATACAGAGGAAGGTAGGAGCGGCAGGACGAAAAATTTCATTTTTAAAAGATTGCTGCTTGTCGTTTGGGGCAGTAAGGCACTATAATAAAACAAGACATAGGCAATTGCGAAACTCAGTAATTATGCTAGTGTCATTGTGCACCTTGTATATTCTAACGCAGACGCGCTTTCGCTCCAAGATTACCGTAATGGTACGTAAGCTGCCAAAATACGTCAGCTAAGTACCAACGGTAATCAAGGGTCTGCTTATAGAATATACAAGGTGTACAATTCGGAACTTGAAAATGTGAGTTTCGCAAACGCCTAAATAAAACAAGACATGTGGGAAGGAGGAAGAAATGGGAAAAAGAGTGTTGATTGTGGATGATGAAAAATTGATTGTAAAGGGTATCCGTTTCAGCCTGGAGCAGGATGATATGCAGGTGGACTGTGCTTATGACGGGGAGGAGGCGCTTGCTTATGCGAGAAACAATTCCTATGACATCATTCTTTTGGATATTATGCTGCCGAAGCTGACCGGTTTCGAGGTATGTCAGCAGATTAGGGAATTTTCGAGCGTGCCGATTATCATGTTGACGGCGAAAGGCGACGATATGGATAAGATACTTGGGCTGGAGTACGGCGCGGACGACTATATTACAAAGCCTTTTAATATACTTGAGGTCAAGGCAAGGATTAAGGCAATTATGAGGCGGGCGGAGCCGAAGGCGGCTTCGGGAGAAAAAGCCGGAAGCCTTGAGAGCGGCGATATGCGCTTAGACTGTGAGGGACGGCGCGCTTATGTGGCTGGCAGGGAAATCGGGCTGACGGCAAAGGAATTTGAGGTGCTGGAGCTTCTTATGCGCAATCCCAATAAGGTGTATGGCAGGGACAAGCTGCTTAAGTTGGTGTGGGGAGCTGATTACCCGGGAGATGTGCGCACGGTGGATGTGCATATCAGAAGGCTTCGGGAAAAGGTGGAAGAAAATCCCAGCGAGCCCAAATTTGTGCATACAAAGTGGGGCGTTGGCTATTATTTTTTAGCGGAATAGAAAAATATGAGATTACGATTCAAAAAATTTTACGGCAGGTTTTCCTTTTTTCGCAGTCTGCGCGCCCGCCTGTTTCTTATATTTTTAGTGGTAGGGATTGTGCCCAGCATCATGATGCGCTACGGCATTATGGAAAACTATGAGGAACATGCGATTGCCCTGCGGACGACAACCGTGCAGACACAGCTTAAAATCCTTGCAAACCATTTGATTACGTATAATTATTTACAGGATAATTCTTCTGAGGTGGTAGGAGCAGAGCTGGATATGCTGTCCAATCTGTATGAAGGGCGCGTGCTGATTATCGGCGGCAACTTTAAAGTAGTAAAGGATACGTATGCCATCAGCGAGGGCAAGATTATCATATCCGAAGAGGTCATCCGCTCCTTTGGCGGCGAAAGCCTGTCCAATTATGACAGGGAACACGGCTTTATTGAGATGACGACGCCGATTACGGAGACGGTTAAAGAGATGACGGAAGAGGGCGAGGTCGAAAAAAGCTATGTGCGGGGCGTTATGCTTACCAGCATTTCCTCGGACAGTATTATGACGACGAAGGATGTCCTAAACAGAAAGGCAATGATTTTAGAGGCGCTGATGATTATGGCAATCATCGGCATTGCCATTGTGCTTTCCAATGTGCTGACACGTCCTTTCGGACGCGTAACACAGGCTATTAACGAGATAAAAGCAGGATATACGGACGAAAGCATATCGGTTCCCGACTATCTGGAGACAGAGCACATTATGACTGCTTTCAACCAGCTTTTAGGGCGCATGAAGGTGCTTGACAAATCGCGTCAGGAGTTTGTCTCCAACGTGTCCCATGAGCTGAAAACGCCCATGGCATCCATCAAGGTGCTTGCGGATTCCCTTATGGCGCAGCCGGATGCACCGGTGGAGATGTATCGGGAATTTATGGGGGATATCACTGCAGAGATTGACAGGGAGAACCGGATTATAACGGATTTGCTCTCCCTTGTTAAAATGGACAAGACGGTGGCGGATTTGAATATCAGCACCATCAATATGAACGAATTGACGGAGCTTATTTTAAAGAGGCTGCGTCCGATTGCGAGAAAGAAGGACATTGAGATTGTATTTGAGAGCATCAGACCGGTAACTGCGGAGGTAGACGAGGTAAAAATGTCCCTCATTATCTCAAATCTGGTGGAAAATGCCATAAAATACAACAAAGACCACGGCTCGGTGAAGGTGACGCTGGATGCGGATTACCAGATGTTTTCACTGGAGGTGGCAGATACGGGAATCGGTATGCCCGAAGAAGCGATGGCGCATATCTACGAGCGTTTTTACCGTGTAGATAAGTCACATTCCAGAGAAATCGGCGGGACGGGGTTAGGGCTTGCCATCACCCGCAGCGCCGTGCTGATGCACAGGGGGCAGATAACGGCAAAGAGCATTTTGGATGAAGGGACGACCTTTCTTGTCAAAATCCCCTTAAGCCATATTAAGACGCCCTAACGGCGGCAGAGAAACGTCGATTTGACGGCAATAGTTATCGGGTTCTGTATGGAAAGGAACACATGAATAGGAAAAGATATTGGATTTGGCTGCTTGCCTGTCTGCTTTTTGTGGCTGCGTGCGGCGGCAGCGGCAGGATGGATAGAAGCAGAGCATATAAGGTGTATTATATCAACAATTCTGAAACGGGCGTGGAGATGCATGAGCATGAGCTGGAGGCAGAGACGGCGGACGGGCAGCTTGACGAGCTGCTTCTGCTCCTTGGGACTATGCCGGAGAAATTGGAGTACAAGGCGCCCCTGCAGATGGGCTTTAACCTGCTTTCCGCCCATATTGACGGAGAAAAACTGTATCTGGATGTAAGCGAGGAATACCGGAGCTTAAAGGCAACGACGGAAATTCTGGTGCGTGCGGCGCTGGTCAGGACAATGTCTCAGGTAGAGGGCATAAAATATGTGGCGATTACCGTGGAAGGCGGACAATTGCACGACAGTCTGGGCAATGTGGTGGGGCTGATGTCGGCGAACCAGTTTATCGACAATGCGGGCAATGAAATCAATGCCTATGACAAGGTGCGTCTGCGTCTGTATTTTGCCAATGCAGACGGCACGGCTTTGGTTGCGACCAACAGAACGATGGCGTATAATACCAATATTTCGCTGGAAAGACTGGTGGTGGAGCAGCTTTTGGCAGGACCGGGTCCCGATGTTGCGGATGTGGTTTATCCCGTTATGAATCCTAACACCAAAATTGTAAGTGTTTCCGTGCGGGACGGCATCTGCTATGTCAACTTTGACGAGAATTTTTTAAACCAGACCTACAATGTGTCTTCGGAGGTGGCGATTTACTCGATTGTCAATTCGCTGGGAGAGCTGACAAGCGTCAATCGGGTTCAGATATCGATAAACGGGGAAACCGATATCATGTATCGCGAAAGTATAAGCTTAAGCACGGTATTTGAGAGGAATCTGGATTTGATTACGACGGCAGAACCCTAAGAAAGGAAATATATGAAGAGACCGTTAGCGGCGGTATGTCTGGCGTTCATTCTTCTGACGGCAGTCCGCGTGTGGCTGCATCCTCCGGCATGCGCCTCCTATGGGGAGGCGTATGGGGGAGAGGTATATTTGACCGGACATGTATACGCAAAGGAATATAAGGGCAGCCGGGAGGCGCCCGTCTTACTTATCTATGTGAAGCCAAAAGAGCTTCTGTTTCAACAAGAATCCATCCCTTTTTCTGACAATTTCATATGTATTCTGCAGGATGGCAGCAGCGAGCCCGCAATCGGCAGCCTTGTCACTGTGCGCGGCATACTGGAAGCGTACAGGCAGGCGGTAAATCCGGGGCAGTTTGACGAGAGAAGCTATTATGCGGCGCTGGGGATTTCTGCGCGCATAAACAGGGCGGAGACGATAGCGGAGGGTGCGGGAAAAAATTCTTTTCAAGAAGCACTCTGGAAGTGCCGCGTCTTTTTAGGAGAAAAGCTGGAGGAAATTTTTGACGGGCGGGATGCCGCGCTGTTAAAGGGAATGCTCTTAGGGGACAGGAATGCTTTGGATGCGGATACAAAAAAGCTGTATCAAAAGGCAGGCATTATGCATATTTTTGCCGTTTCCGGGCTTCACATTTCGCTTTTGGGAATGGGCTTGTACCGCCTGCTTGAAAGGTTACATGCGCCTGTTGTGCCCTCCGCCTGCCTGTCCGGCAGCGTCATGGTGCTCTACGGTATGATGATTGGCTTTCCGGTTTCTTCCGTGCGTGCCGTCGGCATGTTCTTACTTTGGCTTACGGCAAAGTGCATAGGGAGAACCTACGATGCGCCGACGGCGCTATCTGTCTGTGCCGCGCTCATGCTTGCGGCGCAGCCCCGCTATCTGTACCATGCAGGATTTTTGCTTTCCTTTTCGGCTGTATATGGCGCCGCGGTGTTAAAGCCAGCCATACAGCCTTGCAGGAAATGCGCTCCGCTTTTGGACGGTTTTCTTATGGCATTTGCCATTGCAGTATCTACGCTGCCGCTTCAGCTATACTTTTACTATGAGGCGCCGGTTTATGCGGTGCTTTTTAATCTGGCGGTCATTCCGCTTGCCGGAGCCCTGCTGGCGTTTGGTGCGGCGGCGCTTGCCCTTTCTTTTTTGCTGCCGTTTGCAGCCGCTTTGCCGGCATATCTGGTACATCTGGTTTTTTCTTCGTATGAGGCGGGAGGAAAATTTTTTGGCGCTCTGCCGTCAAGTCTGTGGACAGCCGGCAAGCCTGCGCTATGGCAGGTGTTTTGCTTTTATCTGACAGCAGGGCTTATCCTGCTTTGTAAAAAGCTGCAGTGGCGCTGCAAAATGGGGCTTTTGTGCGGCGCCCTCCTGCTTCTCTTTATAAAGGGCGGGGAGGGGCTTTGCATTACCTTTTTGGATGTGGGGCAGGGAGACTGCGTCTGCATGGAGCTGCCTGACGGCAGGGTATGGCTTTATGACGGCGGGAGCACAAGCGTATCGGGAGTGGGAATTTACCGGATAGAGCCTTTTTTGAAAAGTAAGGGCATCACCCGTCTGGACGCTGTCTTTTTGAGTCATGCGGATGAAGACCATATGAACGGTGTGGAGGAGCTTATTAGAGAAGGCAGTACGGATATAGCGCTTTTGGGGCTGCCCTGCACGGAAGCGCAGGAGGATGGCTTCGCCGGGCTGCTGGCACTGGCAAGGGAAAGACGGATTCCCGTCTTGTGGCTTGAAGCGGGCATGGAATGGCAAAGCGGAGGCGTTTCTATGCGCTGCCTGCATCCGGATGGAGACAGCGCTTGGAACGATACAAATGCCGCGTCAGCAGTGCTTTGCCTGTCCTATGGCAGCTTTTCCATGCTGCTTGCGGGAGATGTGGAAGGGAAAGGGGAGGAGGCGCTTCTGCGGCGGCTTAAGCTGGAAGAAATAGAGAATCTGTCAGTACTAAAGGTGGCGCATCACGGCTCCCGTTATGCCACGGGGGAAGCTTTTCTCAAATATGTAAGTCCAAGACTTGCCATTGTTTCGGCTGGGCAGAATAACAGTTATGGACATCCGCATAAAGAACTGCTTGCACGGCTTTCTGCATGCGGCGCAGACGTTATGGTGACATATGAGACAGGAGCGGTTATCGTGCGGACGGACGGGGAAAGGATGCGGATAAAAGGTTTTTTGGGAGACTGATTGTCGTTGTGAAATAGAAGATTCTGTATTATAATGAATGAAAATGCAAGGATTTGTCTGCGGGACAATGGAGGCTGACATGCAGCAGATTAACGAGGATATCAAGAGCGGGCAGTTTAAGCAGATGTACCTTCTCTACGGAGAGGAAGCTTATCTGCGCAGACAGTATCGGGATAAATTAAAGGAAGCGCTAAACGGTGGGACAGCCATGGGGTCTGGTGTGGAAAATTCCATGGAATTTTCCATGAACAGCCATTATTTTGAGGGGAAGGAGCAGAATATCGGAGAGATAATTGACTTGGCTGAGACGCTGCCCTTTTTTGCCGAAAGAAGAGTTATGATTTTGGAAAACACCGGTCTTTTCAAGGCGGGAGGGGAGAAGCTGGCGGAATATCTGGCTGCGCCTGCCCCCACGGTTTATTTTGTATTTGTGGAGAGCGAGGTGGATAAGCGCAGCAGGCTTTTTAAGCAGGTGCAGAAGGAAGGCAGGGCGGCGGAATTTACCACGCAGGATGAGCGTACCTTAAAGCGCTGGATTGGGGGCATCTTAAAAAAAGACGGCAAGCAGATTACGGAAAGCTGTGCGGAGTATTTTCTGGATAAGGTCGGAACAGATATGGGAAATATCAGGCTGGAGCTGGAAAAGCTGATATGCTTCTGCATGGACCGGAATGTGGTGGAAAAGGAAGATGTGGATTTTGTATGCACGACCCGCATCAGCAGCCATATTTTCGACATGGTTGCCGCCATTGGCGACAGGCAGAGCAAAAAGGCGCTTACGCTCTACTATGAGCTGCTCGCCTTAAAAGAGCCGCCGATGCGGATTTTGTTTCTGATAGCAAGGCAGTGCAATACTCTGCTGCAGGTAAAGCAGCTAAAAAAGAAGGGCTTTGACAACAAGACGGTCGGCACAAGGATAGGACTGCCGGGCTTTGTGGCGGGAAAGTATGCCGCGCAGGCGGCAAAATTTAAGGAAAAAGATTTGAAGCGCGCAGTGGAAAAGTGCGTGGAGGCGGAGGAAGCGGTAAAAACGGGAAAGCTGAACGACACCCTGAGTGTCGAGCTTCTGATTATGTCGGTGCTCTGATGCAAATTTGATACAAGTGGTTTATACAATAAATAGGTAATTGCCTATGTACAATAAACCGGAAAGGAAGAAGCCCGTATGATTAAGATTTTGATAGTGGAAGATGAAGAGCCGATTTCCAACCTGATACGTATGAATCTGACAAAGGCGGGATACCAGTGCCGGTGTGCTTTTGACGGGCAGGAGGCGGCGGATATGATGGCGGGGGGGAATTATGACCTGATTCTTCTGGATATCATGCTGCCGAAGATAAATGGCTATGAACTTTTGGAATATGCGCAGAGCCTCGATGTTCCGGTTATTTTTATAACAGCCATGGGAACGGTGGAAAACAAGGTAAAGGGATTGAAAAAAGGGGCGGACGATTATATTTCCAAGCCTTTTGAAATTGTGGAGCTGCTTGCCAGGGTAGAGGCGGTGCTGAGGCGGTACAATAAGGCGGAGCGCATCATCAAAATACTGGACATTGAGATAGATACTTCTTCCCGCGTGGTAACGCAGAATGGCGTGCAGGTCATGCTGACACTAAAGGAGTTTGAACTGCTGCTGCTTTTTGTGCGCAATAAAAATATTGCGCTTTACCGGGATACCATATATGAAAATGTGTGGGAAAGTGAGTATATGGGAGAGAGCAGAACCGTTGATTTGCATGTGCAGCGCTTAAAAAAGAAGCTGCACTGGGAGGATAAGATTGTCGCGGTATATAAGGTTGGCTACCGTCTGGAAGCGTAAAGGGGAGTCGCATGAAATTTTTCTGGAAAATATTTTTTGCCTTTACGGCGTTGATAACGCTGGTATTCAGTGTGTTTGGCATATGGATGATTACGCAGACGTTCCGCAACTCGATGGAAAAGGAAATTGAGGAAGGAAACAGGGAAAACAGAATGTTCCAGCTTGCGTTTGAGACAAACATGAATTCTTTGTCCGAGCATTACAGGACGGAACGGGTGGTAAGGGATTTGGCGGAATCGGTGATAACCAATCTGGACGACCAGGAGTATACTTACAGGCTGTACAGGGGGGCGAGGGGGCTTATCTACGAAAATTCGGAAAACCGGCTGGAGCATCAGCTTATGGACGAGCTTGTGACAAACAATTGTGTCTATCAGGTGTTGGAGACAGGCGGCAGAAAGTATTTGATTTTTGTCTGCAAGAGTGTATTGAACGGGAGAGTGTATTATCTTGAGAGTGCAAAGGATATCACGGAGCTGTATGAGGAGAGGGACAGCTTTTACGACCAGTACAGAGTCGTCATGCTGGCGCTGATTGGCGTCAGCAGTGTGGTGATTTTTGTAGTGACTCACCTGCTTACCCGCTCTGTGGTGGAGCTGTCCGATACGACGAGGCGGTTTGCCGAGGGGGATTATGCGGTGCGCGCCGATGTATACGGCGAGGATGAAATCGGAATTCTGGCACGCGATTTTAATCTGATGGCGGACAACCTGAATCAAAAAATGGAGGAGCTTACGGATGCGGCGAGGCAGCAGGAGGATTTTACCGCTTCTTTTGCGCATGAGCTGAAAACGCCGCTTACTTCCATTATCGGCTATGCGGACATGCTGCGTACCATGGAGATGACGGAAGAAGAAACCGTGGAGGCATCAAACTATATTTATTCACAGGGAAAGCGGCTGGAAAGTCTTTCTCTTAAGCTGCTGGAGCTGATTGTCACCAAATATCAGGATTATCAGTTTAAACCGGTTTCCGCCGCAGCGCTTTTAAAAGAGGTTGAGGAGATGACGGCGAAAGGGCTGGAAAAGAAAAACATTACCTGCTGCTTTCAGGTTGAGGAGGGCAGCATATACGGTGAGAAAGATTTGCTGATATCTCTTTTTACCAATTTCATCGACAATGCAAGAAAAGCGCTGCCGGAGGGCGGCAGCATATGGCTGAACGGACAAAAAAGGGACGCCGGATATGCGGTGACCGTGCGGGACAATGGCTGCGGTATGCCGCAGGAGGAGATTCACAAAATTACGGAAGCCTTTTATATGGTTGACAAATCACGCTCCCGCCGGGAGGGCGGCGCCGGGCTGGGCATGACGCTCTGTAGCCGCATCATAGAGGTGCACGGTGCAAAATGGAGCATTAGCAGCAACGTGGGAGAGGGTACGGAAATTTTTGTGTTCTTCCCCGGAAAGGAGATGCCGGATGGAGCATAAAAAGAAAAACGGCAGTATGCTTGATTATGCCATTGGCGTGCTGATGATTAGTATTCTGCTTCTGGCAACCTTTTTGATGCCGCAGATATACAGCGTATATTTAGACAGCAAGGACGTAAACCGGATTCATGCGGTGGAGCGCGAGAGTTTCAGCTTTGCAAATCCGGTGGAGATGACGGTCGGAGAAAAAATACAGAGAATGATGGCGGCGCTTGGCGGGAAGGGCACGCTCCAGAGAACTCTGTATCTGAGCGGAACGGAAATTTCGGCAGAACTGATGCAGCGAATCAGGGAGGCGCTGGAATTTGCGGCGCAATACAAGCTGATACCGGATGTTTCCGCCTATGACTTAGAGCACAATATCGTGACGGCAGAGTATTACAGCATCAGTGACGGCGCGGCGGAGAACGTGGAAAATGCTTTTTGGAATTTTCGTTTTACAGATACGGAAACCTTTGATTTGACCCTTAGAGTCGATGCAAATGAATTTGTTATCTACCAAATGGAGCTGTACTGTGCGGAAGCGTTGGAGTATAACACCCAGTTGATGTCTGACGACAAGGAAGTGACGGAGTTTCTAAACAGGCAGTTTATGGACGGCTGCGAATCCTATTTTGAAGTGGAAGGCTATGATGTGATGACGGATGTACTCTACGGCGAGATGGTGCTTATGCTGGGCTATGAGAGAGGCGAATATGCTGTGTACAGAGGTCCCTGCACCAGTAGTCTTTTGGAGAGCGAAGGGATACGGTGGGGATTTGTGCCCATGACCGTGGCGCTGGAAAAAAGCAATGCCATAAGGGAATGGGGGTATCAGGGGATAGAGGCATATTTTCTGGAACGGTATGGAATCGAGATTTACGAAGAAAACCCGACAGAATAAATTCAATTTGCCACTTGTTGCAGATTGCTTTTTTGGTGGGTTCTATGTTATGATAGCAACAGGAGTACCGGTAAGTACAGGTATTCGGAGGGAAGGTACCATATGGGAGATGAATTATTAAGAAGTACAGGCGGCGAGATAGCGGCAGATGAAACAGGGGGAACGCAGACAAAGGATTTCACTGCCGGCGAAAATGTGCCGGTGCAGGCTGAAAGCGGGACGAAAGAAGGACGTTCCACAAAGAAGCCGAAGGCAGTAAAAGACAAGCCGCATAAGGAAAAGAAGCCGAAGGCGGTAAAGGAGAAAAAGCCCAAGGAAAAGAAGCCCAAAAAAGAAAAGGGAAAAGAGCCCAAAATAAAAGAGCCCGATAAAAGAGCAGAAAAGAAGGCGGAAAAAGAAAAGCGCGGGAAAGAAAAAGCGCCCAAGGCGCCAAAGCGCAAGGGACTGCACTTAAGCTTGAAGGCGCAGCTTATCATCGGCTTTGCTCTGCCGGTTCTGCTTGTTGTGTGTATCGGTATCTATGCGTATAATAAAGCGGAAAAGGGTATGGTCAACAATTACCGTGAGACGGCGCTGCAGGCTTTGCAGATGACTACCGATTATATGAACTTTGGCTTTGAGACGGTAAGTTCCAGTGCGCTTGAGCTTTACAATGACGGTGACGTGATAAATTATACCCGTAATTTGTTTAAGGACAATCAGGAGCAGGTCAGGCTGTTAGAGTCGGACATTGCCAGCAATATTACAACCAGAAAGATTGCAAACAGATTTATCGAGAATATACATATTATTCCCCAGTCCGGAATCGGAAGCCTGACTTCCCAGAGCAGGGAGACTTTAAAGCTTAAGGACGGTTTCTTTGCGGAGCTGCTTGCGCAGCAGGAGAGTATTGTGAAGGCGAGAAACATAAAAGACAGGTGGGTTTACGGACATCAGCTTATAGATGAAATGTTTGACTTGAATCCGGATAAATATGTGATTTCCGTGTACATGCCTATGCAGGCCGGTAATGCGTGTATCGTAATTGACCTAAGCAGTCAAAACATTATGGATATTATGCAGGAGACAGGTCTTGGCGAGGGAAGTATTGTAGGCTTTATCACCGCCGACGAACATGAACTGCTGACCGGTCTTACCGAGGAGGGCGGCGGAGAGGTTTTGCCGGAAGGCTTCAGTTTTATCGGACAGGAGTATTTTGAGGAAGCCATTGCCGCAGAAGGCTTATACAGCAAGGATGTAGGGCTGGACGGACGGGAGTACTGCTTTATCGCTTCCCGCTGTGAGGCAAACAGTGCAATGCTCTGTGCATTGATTCCAAAAGACGTTATGATGAAGGAAGCCAATGAATTAAAGAGCGCCGTGCTGTGGTTTGTCCTCTTTGCATGTCTTTTCGTAGGCGTGCTGGGCGTATTTATTGTCATTGGCATCAGCAAGAACATGGGCAGCATTATCCGCAGGCTCTCCAAGGTAGCAAACGGCGATTTGACTGTGGACATGACCATTAAAAATAAATCGGAGTTTGGTGCGCTGGCAAGTCATATTATGGGCGTGGTATCCAACACCAAGAATCTGGTGGCAAAGGCAGTCATTATTTCTAAGGACGTATCCGAATCGGCGCTGAATGTGGCGCAGGCAACCGGAGTGCTCAGTGAAGGTACGCAGAGCATCCATGGCGCCATGGAAGAAATTGACCAGGGTGTAAACCGTCAGGTGGAGGACGCCGGACAGTGCCTGACGAAGATGGACGAGCTTTCCAAGATGATTCTCACCACGGAGCACAGCGTGCTTGAGATGGGACATTTGGCGGACGGCACCAAGACCATGATTGACGCAGGAAGCGGCAGCATGGAAACGCTAATCAGGCAGGCAGACGAGACAGTTAAAATGACCGAGCAGGTCGATGAAAAGATTGAACAGCTTGCGGCTAAGTCGCAGGAGATATCGACCTTTGTCGATACCATAAATGAAATATCCGAGCAGACGACGCTGCTTTCCTTAAACGCTTCCATTGAGGCGGCAAGGGCAGGCGAAGCCGGCAGAGGATTTGCAGTGGTAGCGGAAGAAATCAAGAAGCTGGCAGACCACTCCATGCAGGCGGCGGAAGAAATCCGCAAGGTAGTGAATATCATCAGCGACATGACCGTGGAGACAAGAGCTTCTTCTGCCAACGCCAAAGCGGTGGTAGAAAAGCAGGGCGAAATCGTGGAGCAGACGAGACAGACCTTCTCTGACATGAACGACAGCATAGGCAAGCTGCTTGGCAATGTACAGGCAATACAGAGCAATATGGAGGAGATGAGTAACGGCAGGATAGAAACACTTACCGCTATTGAGAGTATTTCCAGCGTGGTAGAAGAGACGGCGGCTTCGGCAACCCTTGTCAACGAAACTGTTTCCGAACAGATGGAACAGGCGGAGGCACTCAGCAAGGTAACGGAAGAGCTGAAGGGCAGGACGGAGGAGCTGTTGGAGGCTATCAGCAAGTTTAAGGTATAAAGGAAGAAACGGGTATTTCGCAAAGCTTTGGAAGGATACCGTTGACATTGTGTGCAGAGTTTAAGGTCTGAGCCATGTATGGCTCAGACCTTTTTTGTGTTTTATCGAGAATAATAATGCTGCATGATAAGAGACGTCCACAAAAAATGTCTGCCTGACAGGGACGTATCAGCCAAAAGTCCGGCAAATAGGACAGTAAGCGTGTTATGCTGTGTTTATGCAAGGGCAAGAATTTTCCGCCTGTCTCCACGAAGTGCATGACAACCACAGAATTTGGGATTATAATGGAGGGAGCCGCAGAAGCGGACGAAAGGAGAAGGTTATGTCCCGGATTCCAAAACCCCATGAAATTTACAGACACTTCAAAGGGAACCAATATCAGGTTCTGGCAGTCGCAGAACATACGGAGACAGGAGAAGAGCTGGTTATATATCAGGCAATGTACGGCGAGTTTAAAATATACGCCCGTCCTTTAAAGAGCTTTACGGAGGAACTGGACAAAGAAAAGTACCCGTCGGCAGGGCAGAAGCACCGCTTTGAACTGTTAAAAGAAGTGCAGGAAACAGAAGCTGCGCAGGCAAAGGAAGCAGAACCGGAAGAGAGCACGCCGGCAAAGGAAACAGAACCAACGGAAGAACTAAATATTGACCCCATGGTACTGGCATTTTTGGATGCAAATACCTACGAGGAGCGCCTGCAGATACTTGCAAGCCTGCACAATCGGATTACGGACGATATGATTACCACGATGGCTGTGGCATGCGATATCGAGGTGCCGGACGGAGAGCTGGAAGAGCGCTTTTATGAACTGAGAAGCTGCCTTATCACGCTGGAGCGGTTTGAGTGCAACAGGCTGCGCTGACGGCGGAAAGCGCCTTGTGCGGGCGGCGCAGCGACGCAGAGGTATCCATGGGAATGTAAGTAAAGGAGGTTTCTATGGAATACAGTCTGGCAAACAGTATGGTAATCGGCGTCTCGGCGCGGGCACTGTTTGATATGCGGAAGGAAAACAGCATATTTGAGCAGCAGGGGCTTGAGGCGTACACGGCGTACCAGAAGGAGCATGAGGATGAAATCTTAAAGCCGGGACCGGCATTTGCGCTGATAAAGGCACTTTTACAGTTGAACGGCATGGCAAAAAGAGAGAACAGGGTGGAAATTATCCTGATGTCGCGCAACAACCCTGACGTTTCCCTGCGGATTTTTAATTCCATCGAAAACTATGCGCTTAAAATCACGCGTTCCGTATTTTTAAGCGGAGCACCGCTAACGCCTTACTTAAAAGCGTTCCAGACGGATTTATTTCTTTCGGCGTGTGAGGAGGATGTGCAGGCGGCGGTAGACGCCGGTATTGCTGCCGGTATTATATGTGAAGAAAAATTTTCGGATAAGACAATCCGCTTTTGGGGAGAAGAAGTGCCGCAGCAGATTAAAATTGCATTTGACGGCGATGCCGTACTGTTTTCGGATGAAGCAGAGCAGGTCTATAGGGAGCAGGGGCTGGAGGCGTTTGAGAACAGTGAGAGGGAAAAAGCGGCGCAGCCGCTTCATGCGGGCCCCTTTGCCAGATTTTTGAAGCTGCTCTCGGATATGCAGAAAGAATTTGACATGGTAAAAACGCCTATCAGGACGGCGCTGGTTACGGCGAGGAGTGCGCCTGCACATGAGAGAGTAATTCGGACACTCCGCGCATGGAATGTCAGAATTGATGAGGCATTCTTTTTGGGAGGTGTGACAAAGCGTGAAGTATTGTCTGCCTTTGGCGCCCAGATTTTTTTTGACGACCAGCAGATACATACAAGCGAGGCTTCGGAGGTAGTGCCGGCAGCGCGGGTTCCCATAAGGAGCAGCATGGAGAGCGCTGCCGTATACAGGCTGGAAAGAAGGATAAATGAAGTATCATAAGGTAGAAAAAGGTATATTTTTGGAGCGGGAGAACCGGTTTATTGCATATGTGGAGCTTGCCGGCAGACGTGAAACCGTTCATGTGAAAAATACGGGAAGGTGCAGGGAGCTGCTTTTGCAAAATGCTGCGGTCTATCTGGAAAAGAGCGGCAGACCGGGCAGAAAAACCGCATATGATTTGGTCGCCGTAGAAAAAGGCGGCAGGCTGATTAATATGGATTCACAGGCGCCCAACAAGGCTGTGGAGGAGTGGCTTTTAAAAAAGCAGCTTTTTCCCGATTTGTCTTTGTTACGTCCGGAGACAAAATATAAAAATTCCCGCTTTGATTTCTATGCGGAAGCGGGGGACAAAAAGATATTTATAGAGGTAAAGGGCGTCACGTTAGAACAGGACAATGTGGTGCTTTTTCCCGATGCACCCAGTGAGCGCGCCATAAAGCATGTAGAAGAGCTTATGATGGCACGACAGGAAGGCTGCGAGGCATATGTCATTTTTGTGGTGCAGATGCAGGGCGTGGATTATTTTACCCCGAACAGGAGCACGCAGCCGCAGTTTGCAGAAGCGCTGCTGCGGGCACAGGAGGCAGGGGTGCATATTCTCGCCTACGACTGTCTGGTGACGGCGGACGGCATGGAGATACGCGAGCCGGTAGAAGTAAGGTTTAAGGAAAATTTGGGTGAAAATTCGTCTGAAACTAAGACAAAATTAAGAAAGGGATGTCTGGAAGATATTCCCAAACCACTTCTTGCGTGGTATGATAATAACAAGCGGGTTTTGCCGTGGAGGGAAAATCCGACGCCTTACAGGGTGTGGGTTTCCGAGATTATGCTGCAGCAGACCAGAGTGGAGGCGGTCAAACCTTACTTTGACAGGTTTATGACAGCCCTGCCGGATATTGCGAGTCTTGCGGCGGCGTCTGAGGATGCGCTGCTCAAGCTGTGGGAAGGGCTGGGTTACTACAACAGGGTCAGGAACATGCAGAAGGCGGCAATCCAAATCATGAGTGCATACGGGGGCGTTATGCCTTCGGAGTATGATGCGCTTTTAAAGCTTTCCGGCATTGGAAGCTATACGGCAGGCGCTATTGCTTCCATTGCATATGGCAGGAGGGTTCCTGCGGTTGACGGCAATGTACTCAGGGTGCTGGCGCGGATTTTACGGCTGGAGGAGGATATTCTGCTTCCGGCGGTCAAAAAAAAGACAGAGGAAGCGCTTCTTGGCATTATGCCAAAGAGAGCGGGAGATTTTAATCAGGCGATGATGGAAATCGGCGCAACCGTCTGTATTCCAAACGGGGCTCCGCATTGTGAAAGATGTCCCGTTGCAGAGCTTTGTCTGGCAAGGGAGCGGGGCGAACAGGCGGCATATCCCAAAAAGGGAGCGAAAAAACCGCGCAGCATAGAAAACAAAACGGTTCTGGTGATACAGGACGAAAACAGGACGGCGCTCCGTAAGAGAGCTCCCAAGGGGCTTTTGGCAGGCATGTATGAATTTCCTTCCATGGACGGGCACAGAAGTGCCGATGAAGTAAAGGAATGGCTGCTGGAGAAAGGGATAAAGGCAATCCGTATCACGAAGCTTCGTGATTCCAGCCATATTTTTACGCATAAGGAATGGCATATGTGGGGATATATGATAAGAACAGACGAGTTTGCATCGGATACGGATGCTTTGACAAAGGAAGGCTGGATTTTTGCCAAAGCCGCTGACACAGAAGAAAAATATCCTGTTCCGTCTGCTTTTGCAGCTTATACAGGTTATTTAAATATAAGATTGGGAAATGAAAAGTACCGGAGGCAAGAGTAACATGAAACTATTATCCATAGCAATACCGTGCTACAACTCAGCAGCCTATATGGGCAAATGTATTGAATCGCTGCTTCCCGGCGGCGAAGACGTTGAGATACTGATAGTGGACGACGGTTCCACAAAGGATAACACCGCAGAGATTGCGGATGAATATCAGGCAAAGTATCCCGGTATCATCAAGGTAATCCACAAAGCCAATGGCGGACATGGTTCGGCTGTCAACACAGGCATAGAAAATGCAACAGGGCTTTTTTTTAAGGTGGTGGACAGCGACGACTGGGTGCAGGAGGAGGCGTACAGGCAGATTCTTGATACCCTGAGAACCATAGCAGGAGGCGGCAAGCATTTGGACATGCTGGTCAGCAACTTTGTCTATGAAAAGGTGGGAGAAAAGCGCAAGAAGGTTATGCATTACCGCCATATCCTTCCCAAGGACAAAATGTTTACATGGTCGGACTGCAAACATTTCAGCAAAGGGCACTATATTCTGATGCATTCAGTGATTTTCAGGACGCAGCTTTTGCGGGACTGCGGGCTGAAGCTGCCGGAGCATACGTTTTATGTAGACAATCTCTACGTGTTCGAGCCTCTTCCCCATGTAGAAAATATGTACTATCTGGATGTCAACTTTTACCGGTATTATATCGGGCGTGAAGACCAGTCAGTCAATGAAGGGGTTATGATATCAAGGCTGGACCAGCAGCTTCGCGTCAACAAACTGATGATAGACTATCTTGTGGAGCACAAGTCTGCTATTGTAGGCTGCAAGCGCTGTTATCAGTATATGAGAAACTATCTGGAGATTATCATGACGGTGTCTTCTATCTTTTGTATCAAATCAGGAAGCGAAGAGCATCTGGAGGCGAAGAAGGAACTTTGGAGTTATCTGCGCAAAAAAGACAAGCGGCTGTACTTTTATCTTCGAAACGGTATTATGGGAGGCGCGATGAACTTGCCCGGCAGAGGCGGAAGAAAGCTTTCCATAGAAGGTTACGACATCTGCAAAAAAATATTTAACTTTAATTAAAAAAGACGCGGCAGTGTAAAAACCTGCCGCGCTTTTTTGATGACAATAGGAGATTTACAAAGTGTGGCTTATTGTCTCTTAAAAAACCAATAAAAAGGGCGAACGCCACGGACATAGGGGGTATCCGTGGCGTTCTTTTAATAGGAATTCAGCAATGAATATTGCTTCCAGACTGACCTCTCAGCCAATCTGTGGTCTGGATTTTCCAGCGAAACGCTGGCCAATTGCCATAACCAAGTCGTATCTATATACGACTGTATATACTATAGCACATAAAACGAAAGCTGTCAATACATCAAATAAAGAATGTTGCTTAATTAACATTGTAGAAAGAATAATGGAAACTGCCAGTATAAGAGAGGCGGTTTTGATACCCTTTCTGTTTTCAAAGTGCTTGCTTTTTGCAATGGCGATATGAGCACCCAGGGAATTATAGACATGGATGCTGGGCCAGAGGTTCGTAGGCGTATCTGTTTTCCACAGAAAAGCAACCATGCGGGTAAAAATATTGTCGCGGGGCATTTCATCCAGCCGCAGGTGATGTCCGTTTGGCCAAAGCGTCGATACAATCAGGAATATGGTCATGCCCGTAAACAAAAAGGCGCATACCCTGTAGTATTCCGTTTTGTCTTTAAAAAAGAAAAAGGCAACCACGACGGCAACATAGGCAAACCATAAAAAGTATGGAATAACAAAAAGTTCGCAGAACGGAATAAAATCATCAAGTGTCATGTGGATGACGGTATATTGCTTTGTCACCGTCTTTTCCAGATGGCAGAACCATGTCATGTAGATGATTCCATAGATAATCAGTGGAATTGCGTGACGGTAACTGGTATAAAACTTTTTTAATTTTTTCACAATAAAAACTCCCATCATAAGCGGCAAATTCTGCCTGAGACAAAACTTTTTTTCGTACAAGTCAAGTATAGCGGAGTTTTTTTATTTTGCAATCCCTTTTTTTTAACATTCAGAGATTATTAAGAAAGTCTTTAGAAATCAAACGAGAAAACGTATATCGCCCCGGCTGCAGGCGATTTCAACGGATTTGGTTTTCTCGTGCGCCTCTCCGTCCGTATGAAGCCACAGGGGTGCATCCGCTTCAAGCCGGACGCGGCGGGCACGGTAGGGCGTAACATGCGGGAAGAGAAAATGTTTTCCGAAAAAGGCGGTTGGCAGTGCAAACAGGATGACAAGCTTCGGAAGAGAGCCTACCACGCACAAATCGAAGATACCGTCCGTGTCGTCGGCGTCGGGGCAGAACTGAAAGCCGCCGCCCTCATAGCGGTGGTTCATAATGGCAGCAAACAAAATTTTTTTGATATATACGGGCTCGTTGTCATCCAGATAGAGCCGGCAGGATATGGGTTTGGCGGCAAAAAGCTGTTTTATGGCGATGCCTAAATAAGTCAGCTTGCCAAGCCCCATTTTGTTTAAAACCTCCTTGATTTGGGAGCGCATCGCCTCCGCGCATACGGCGGCGTCAAAGCCGAGTCCGCAGCTAACGGCAAAGGAGCGCTCTTTTCCGGCAAATTTGACGATGCCTCTGTCCATGATGCGGAGGCGGGAATTCTTTTTGGCGGATAAAATATGGAGAAGCGCTGCAAGAGGCTCGCGGGGAATGCCCAAATCTCTGGCAAGGTCATTGCTGGAGCCGGTGGGAATATAACCGATGGTGACATGTTCAAAGGAAGAAATTCCCTGCAGCGTTTCATTTACCGTACCGTCGCCGCCAAGGACAATCAGATAAAGCATTTCTCCGTCTTCTGCATGTGAAGTGATTTGGCGTGCCAGACGTATCACGTCTCCCGCTTTCTTGGAAAAATATGCTTTGTAAGGCACCTGTCTTTCGATAAGCGCCGGTTTTATGATTTCTTTCCAGATATGCCTGCCCCGTCCGGAACGGGAAGCCGGATTGATAATAATATTGTACATAAAACCCCCTTTTGGATTTATCTTTGGAAGCAAAATCAGTGAAGCGGGACTAAAAAAGAGCAGTCCGCACGCTTTTATTGTAACAGGTAAACGCTCAAATGTAAATGAAATGTATTGCGTAAACCTTGACGGCTATGCTATAATCGTTGTGGTTATCGACTATCAGGTATCAAAGAGGAGGAACAGGATGTATTCATTAGATGAAGTAAGAGCTGTGGACGAGGAAATTGCGCAGGCGATTGTGGATGAACAGGAAAGGCAGAACAGCCACATTGAGCTGATTGCTTCCGAGAACTGGGTGAGCAAGGCGGTTATGGCGGCGATGGGAAGCCCTTTGACGAATAAGTATGCGGAAGGATATCCGGGTAAGAGGTATTACGGCGGCTGCGAGTGCGTGGACGTAGTGGAGAATCTGGCAATAGATAGGGCGAAGGAGCTTTTTGGCTGTGACTATGCCAATGTACAGCCCCATTCCGGCGCGCAGGCAAATATGGCGGTACAGTTTGCGGTCTGCAAGCCCGGAGACACCATTATGGGTATGAATCTTGACCACGGCGGACATCTGACGCATGGAAGCCCGGTTAATATGTCAGGCAAGTACTTTCACATTGTTCCTTACGGTGTCGATGACAACGGTTTTCTGGACTATGATAAGATGCGGGAGCTTGCGCTTGCCAATAAGCCGAAGATGATTATTGCGGGCGCTTCTGCCTATGCGCGCACCATTGATTTTAAGAAGTTCCGCGAGGTGGCTGATGAGGTTGGTGCGGTTCTGATGGTGGATATGGCGCATATTGCAGGACTTGTGGCGGCAGGACTGCATCCGAGCCCTGTTCCTTATGCGGATGTGGTGACAACCACCACGCACAAGACTCTGCGGGGACCCCGTGGCGGTCTGATTCTCTGTAATAAGGAAGCGGCGGAGAAATTTAATTTTAATAAGGCAATCTTCCCGGGGATTCAGGGCGGACCTCTGATGCATGTGATTGCTGCGAAGGCAGTCTGCTTTAAGGAGGCGCTCAGCGATGAATTTAAAACGTATCAGAAGGGAATTATAGAAAATGCACAGGCACTCTGCAAGGGGCTTTTGACCCGCGGCATCAAGATTGTTTCCGGCGGTACGGACAACCATCTGATGCTTGTGGATTTGACAAATCTCGGGCTGACCGGAAAGGCTGTGGAGAAGCTTTTGGATGCAGCGCATATTACCTGCAATAAAAATACGATTCCCAATGACCCGCAGTCCCCGTTCGTGACGAGCGGTGTCCGGCTGGGTACGCCCGCAGTTACTTCCCGCGGCATGAACACAGAGGATATGGACAGGATTGCGGAGGCGATTGCCATGGTATTAAAGGGCGGAGAGGAAAAAGTTTTGGAGGCGAGAGCCATTGTGCAGTCGCTTACGGATAAATATCCGCTTATATAAAGGAAGAGAGATAGGTAATTGCGAAAATAGACGATAGAGAAAGGCGTGGTAGGGCATGATACAGGCAGCGGTTTTGGGATACGGCACGGTGGGAAGCGGCGTCGTGGAAGTAATCGAAGAAAACAGGGATATAATAAAAAGGAATGTGGGGGAGGAACTTCACGTAAAATATATTTTGGATTTGCGGGATTTTCCGGGTGACCCCTACGAAAAAAAGGTAATCCATGACTTTACGCAGATTATGGAAGACGACGAAGTGAAAATCGTGTGCGAGACGATGGGCGGCGTGGGCGCGGCGTATGCGTTTACAAAGCAGGCGCTGGCAGCAGGGAAAAGCGTGTGTACCTCCAATAAGGAGCTGGTTGCCGCGCATGGTCCCGAGCTTTTAGCGCTTGCGGCAGCGCACAAATGCAGCTATCTCTTTGAAGCGAGCGTGGGGGGCGGTATCCCCATTATCAGAACCTTGAACAATGCCCTGACTGCAGACCGTATTGAAGCCGTTACCGGCATATTAAACGGTACGACCAATTATATTTTATCGAAGATGGAGAGGGAAGGCGCATCTTTTGAGGCTGTTTTGAAGGAGGCGCAGGAAAAGGGTTATGCGGAGCGCAATCCCGAGGCGGATGTAGAAGGATATGATGCCTGCCGTAAGATTGCCATTCTTTCCTCCCTGATGACAGGAAAAAGCGTAAACTACGAAAAGATATATACGGAAGGCATCACAAAAATTACGGCGCGTGATTTTTCTTATGCGCGTGCGCTTGGCATGTCCATCAAGCTTCTGGCGCTTAGCAGGAGAGTGGGGGAGGAAACGCTTGCCATGACGGCGCCGTTCCTCATTTCCTCTGATTCACCGCTTTATATGGTGAGCGGTGTATTTAACGCAGTGCTGGTAAAAGGCAATATGCTTGGCGAGTCCATGTATTATGGACGCGGCGCGGGCAAGCTGCCTACGGCAAGCGCGGTGGCGGCGGATGTGGTGGATTGCGCGCGTCATATGGGAGAAACGCTGACCTGCTTCTGGAATGCAAAAGAAGCGGCGCTTGTCAGCATGGACGACGTGGAGAGAAAATTCTTTTTCAGAGTGAAGGCAGGCTGCAGGGAGCGGATAGAAAAGCTCTTTGGCGAAGGACTGCAGGAGATACAACTGCCGGAAGCACCGGAAGAAACCGGATATGTAACGGGTGTTATGAAAGAAAAAGCGTTTGCCTCCCTGTATGAACAGCTTGCGGATGTTTTGACTGGCAGCAGGCTTCGTATTGAGGCATAAGGAAAAACAGGAGATTTATATGAAATATGTAATTGTTTTGGGTGACGGCATGGCTGACGAGCCAATTGAGGCGCTTGACGGAAAGACACCTTTGGAGTATGCCGATACGCCCAATTTAGACCGTCTTAGCAAGGTGGCTGAGATTGGTATGGTGCACACGATACCTGAGGGTATGAAGCCGGGTTCCGATACTGCCAATTTGTCCGTACTGGGTTACAATCCCAAGGTCTATTATTCAGGGCGCTCGCCTCTAGAAGCGCTCAGTATCGGTGTACCCATGAAAGACACGGATATTGCCCTGCGCTGTAATATCGTTACGCTTTCGGAAAATGACTGTCCTTTTGAGGAGCAGACAATCCTTGACCACAGTTCTTCGGAAATCAGCACAAAGGACTGTGCAGTGCTTTTGCATGAGGTAGAAAAAGAACTTGCCGGTGAAGAGTTTCAGTTTTATGTGGGTACCAGCTATCGGCACTGCCTGATTTGGAATCAGGGAAGGGTGTTGGAGTTTACCCAGCCCCATGACGTTTTAGGACAGGTGATAGGGCAGTATCTGCCTGCGGAAGAAAAATTTCGCAGCATGATGGAAAAGAGCTATGAAATTTTAAAGAACCATCCGATTAACATAGAGCGGAAAAAGCAGGGGCTGAACCCGGCAAACTGCTGCTGGTTCTGGGGAGCGGGAACGCGTCCCGCGCTTTCTTCTTTTGAAGAAAAAACCGGCAAAAAAGGTATGATGGTGTCCGCAGTGGATTTGCTCAAGGGAATCGCAGTGGGCGCCGGCATGGGCGTAGCGGACGTAGAAGGCGCGACAGGCGGTTTACATACCAATTATGAGGGCAAGGTGGAAGCTGCGTGCAAGGCTCTTTTGGAGGATGGTTATGATTTTGCGTACATTCATGTGGAAGCGCCGGATGAGATGGGGCATCAGGGCAGCGTGGAGAAAAAGGTGCGCGCCATTCATTATCTGGACACCAGAGTCATAGGGCCTGTTGTGGAAAAGCTGCGTGCCGCAGGTACTGCCTTCAGGCTTCTTGTACTGCCGGACCATCCGACGCCGATACGGGTGCGCACGCATACTGCGGACAGCGTGCCGTATCTTTTATATGACAGTACATCCGGCGAGCCCGTATGCGGAAGTCTGGAAGAAATGCCGTCCACGCTTCAGGAAGGGGATAACAGGGCTAAGGAAAGAGAAAGCAGAAGCTACAGTGAACGGGAAGGACGTGCCGGCGGTATTCTGATTGCCGAAGGACACCGGTTGATTGACAGGCTTTTTGAAAAATAAATTTTGCATAAAGATTTGTATCTGGGTCTGATTTTAGGCGCAGAAAGAATGGAGATTATGATGAAAAAAGTAGTAAAATTCGGCGGCAGTTCTCTTGCCAGTGCGGAGCAGTTTGTCAAGGTGGGCAATATCATCAGGGCGGATAAGGAGAGGAGTTATGTCATCCCTTCCGCACCGGGTAAGCGTTTTTCGAACGATACCAAGGTGACGGATATGCTTTACGACTGTTATGCCCTTGCAAAGGCGGGGGAGGATTTTTCCGATGCACTTGCCGCAATAAAGGCAAGATATCAGGAAATTATCGACGGGCTGTGTATGGAGCTTTCTCTCGACGAAGAGTTTGCGGTGATTGAAAAGAATTTTAAGGAGAAGGCAGGGCACAATTATGCCGCTTCCCGCGGAGAATACTTAAACGGCATTATCATGGCGGCTTATCTGGGCTTCGACTTTATAGATGCGGCAGAGGTGATTTTCTTTCAGGACAATGGAGAGTTTGATGCGGAGCTTACCAACGAAGTGCTTAGCGAGAGGCTGTCTCACTGTGCTGCCGCTGTAATTCCCGGGTTTTACGGCGCCTATGCGGACGGACGGGTCAAGACTTTTTCCAGAGGAGGCTCTGACGTTACCGGTTCTATTGTGGCGAAGGCTGTGAAGGCTGACGTATATGAAAACTGGACGGACGTCTCGGGCTTTCTGGTGGCGGACCCCCGTATTATTGAAAATCCGGAAGTTATCGAGGTGATAACCTACAGGGAGCTCAGGGAGCTTGCCTATATGGGAGCGGGCGTGCTTCATGAGGATGCTATTTTTCCCGTGCGCCAGCAGGGAATTCCCATCAATATCCGCAACACCAATGCGCCGGAGGATGAGGGCACGTGGATTGTGGGAAGCACCTGCCAGAAATCGAAATATGTCATTACGGGCATTGCGGGCAAAAAGGGCTTTTGTGCCATCAACATAGAAAAAGACAAGATGAATTCCGAAATCGGCTTTGGCAGAAAGGTACTGCAGTCCTTTGAGGAAAGCGGCATTTCCTTCGAGCATGTGCCGTCGGGTATCGACACCATGACGGTGTTTGTTCATCAGGACGAATTTATGCACAAGGAGCAGAAAGTAGTGGCTGGCATACACCGGCTTGCCAATCCGGATTCCATTGATATTGAGTCGGATTTGGCGCTGATTGCGGTAGTAGGGCGGGGCATGAAATCCATGCGCGGTACGGCAGGCAGGCTTTTTTCCGCGCTGGCGCACGCCAATGTCAACGTCAAGATGATAGACCAGGGCTCTTCGGAGCTTAATATCATCATAGGCGTTGCCAACGAGGATTTTGAGACGGCAATTAAAGCGGTCTATGATATTTTTGTGGTAACGCAGTTGTAAAAAATAAGAAAAAAGCAAAAAGAAACAGAGATGCTGCAGGGAGTGCGCGTCTCTGTTTCTTTTTTATGCGATATGCGTGCCGCTTGTAAAAGCTGTTGCCGCTTGTAGTGTGCGTGCCGCTTACAAAAGACGCTGCAGGATTTCCTTGTTTGCAAAGGGGGCAAGCTCGTTAAGCAGGCAGAGGTCTATATCTTCTGTAGAGAGTTTTCCCGCCAGCCTGTTTCCTTGTCCTGAAAGGGAGCCAGTCCAGTGAGTCCGTTTAAATCAAATGTTTACGGTTAGAGGGAAGTAATTTCAGATTAGGCGGTATAGCCCCGATTACAAGGGCTGTACCGTCT
>CAJTPU010000022.1:27988-60264 GCA_910578335.1 uncultured Lachnospiraceae bacterium
ATTGCGGGGGTGAGTTCCTTTATCCCCACATACTTGCGGATAATTGCGGCGAAGCTGTCAAAATCGCTCTTGTTCTGTTCGTAGGTATCGACTTCCTGCTGGTCTGCCTTGACCTTTTCTTCCAGTTCTCTCTGTTCCGCTTCATACTCTGCGGACAGCTTCAAAAACCTGTCATGGCTGATTGCGCCGCTTATGTCGTCCTCATAAATCCGCTTGAAGATACGGTCAAGTTCCGCTAGGGGCAAAGCCCGCATCGTAAACCGCCCGGCAGTACTGCGCGGCCAGCTCCGCATTTTCCGTATCGCCGCCATACCAAGCGGCGGTGATGTAAGCAAGGGGTCGTTTCATAGTCGTTTACCTCCGATATTTTAATAGTTGTCGTTCAACCCAATCCCCCCGCCCTTTCCCATTCATGGGAAAGGGGGCGGCTCTGGAGGATATATCCCCCGCCGCGCCGGGAGGGGTGGCACAGCCGGGGCGGGCCGTCAAGGGCAAGCCGCCGCAAGCGGCGGTGCTACGCACCCTTGACTGCCCACTCCCGGCTGTGCTCAGTAGCAGGCGGCGACGGGGGATATACCACCAGAGCCCCTATGCAAAAATGCGCGGGGACAACGATAGCTTTGGGACAAAATGTCTCGAAGTTACTGCGCAATAATTTGACTTTGCGGGTGGAATGGCCGGGGTCTGCTGGGGGCCGCCTTGATAACCAAAACAGGGCGGCCCCCAGTGGGCCCCGGCCATATCGCGCAAAAAAGCCGCCCTATTTCAAGGACGGCTTTCTGCGTAATGTGATAGTTTCAATCTGTTTTCTTGTGTTTTTGTCAAAAATCTTGCGTTTTCGTGTTCCTAATAAGAGTTATTCATATCCTGATTATCGGCTGCAGTATTGCTGTTGACAGGGTAGCCGCAGTTTGGGCAGTTTATAGCTTTGTCAGAAATTTCTTTTCCACATTCGGGGCAGTTAATTAGTGCCATAATTTTCCTCTTTCATGTTTAGCTAAAGCCGTCCATGTTATGCAAGGGCGGCTTTTGTCCATTAAGTGTAATATGTAAATATTTTATCTTGCTTTTGATTTAATTAAAGACACAACGGCAACAATAGCATTAATGAGGCACCATCCAGCCCATATATTAAGGTCTGCAAAATTTCCGGCAAGTGCAAAACCAACTAATGCGCCAAGACCGAAAAGTACAATCAAAGCAATATTGCCTCCTTTACTTCCGTTTCGGGTGACAATTGATACAATACCACCTGAAAGCATTACGATTGCGACAAGAATACCTGCACTTCCGCTGGACTGTCCATTTGCAGTTACCGTATTTACAAGACCTGCTGCGCAGGATTGAAATGCAACGACCATAAACAGAACAATAGACAGGATTCCTGACACTAACTTCCATGTTTTCATAGCAAATACCTCTTTTCTTTAGAATAATTTATTAAAGCGCCTTTGGCGGTTTAACCAGTATGATATAAGTTATTTAAAACATAGGGTATTGTCCTATATCAGACTTGTGAGTAGAAATAAATTGGAAGTTGCCTGATGATAATTCATTTCCGTTGCCCCTATGTTTGAATTTGCCCTTAATTTATAACATTGCTGATTGGTTTGAGTATATCATAAATAATAATACAAGTAAAACGATATTTAAAATATTTCCATAAATTACCAGAATACTTTAGATAATTTATGTGGTTTAATATATGTATGGGATATTTTACAATTCTTGGAATTATAAAAAGAAACAGGTTACCGATAATCATGGGGGAAAAAGAGGGGAGGAAGGCGGCTGGTTTTATTTCCAAATCGGTATAGCGATAGATTTAATACAAATACAAACATTTGTTCTAAAATCCTTGCAATGAAAGGTCAAGTGTGATATGATAAATAAACACAGAACGTTTGTTTGAAAAAGGGAAGGGATGATGACAGTGGGTAAAGAAGTACAAACTGGAAGTTTAGAGAAAATATCTGAGGATATTTTTGATTATCGTAAACTGATTATTGAGATGATTGAAAAAATTGATAATCAAGCCTTTTTACATTTTACATATAATTTATTAAACTCTTTTAAAAAGAAATGGGGCATTTAATGCCCCTCTTTTGCATACCAATAGTCTATAGTATCAAATATGGTATTTTGGTGTTCTTTGCTAAGTGCTTTTAGCTTTTTTATATTTTCCATAAAAACAGAATCTGATAAAATGTCGGGTATAAAATCAGCATTATCAATGGTTAAATTTTCTTCCCAACCCATTAAATAAGCAGGACTACAGTTAAACAAATGAGCCAACGCAATAACTTTATCATATGGAATATTAGGAATTTTCCCACTTTCATATCTTTGCATGGTTTGTTTGGATACAGATACTTTTTTTCCTACTTCTTCTAAAGTCATTCCTTTTTTTAAACGCATGGCTTTTATATTTTCATTCAAATTCATTTTTTTACCACCTTTCACAATTATTGTAACATAAATTGTTTATAATGCAACTAAAAAAGTTATAAAAGTTACTTGACAAGTGACACGCCGAATGATATATTAAAGTCACGTAATAGGTGACTTGGAGGAAATGATATTGTAGATACATTAAAAATAAAGACTTTAGTAATAGAAAGAGGAAAAACTCAAGTAGAAGTAGCAAAAGAAATGGGAATGTCGAAAAAAGTGTGGTATGACAGGATGAAAAAGAAAAAGTTCGATTCGGATGAAATGTATAAACTGATTCACATTTTAGATATAAAAGACCCTGCTCCTATTTTTTTTGCAGAAAAAGTCACTTAATAAGAGACTTATTCGAATTAATAATATTGTACCATCTGCGCGGCACACAGGTGCCGCAACGCATTCCTATTTGCCCAAGGCACGCAGGTTCTCCCTTAGCCTGCGTGCCGCGCAGAGGGTACAAAAGTCTATAGGTAGGCAGCAAGAAAGGGAGGCTGGGGTAACCTCCCTTTAATCGTTAGTATTAAGAGTTTTTTCCAATTCTTCCAAAGAATTTATAAAAGCAAGAACAGCTTTTACTTGCTCATCATTCATCTTTTCTAATTGGGTAAGTGCTTTGTGGTGGATTTCAGATAATGAATTATTTTTACTGATTTGCTTTAATTTGGGTTCTGTTCCATTGAGTACCCATTCAGCATTGTAACCATATTTTTCTTCAATCAAAACTGCAAGGGATTGCGACAAACGAATGTCAGGGTCCTTAAGGAGTTTGGATATATAGCTTTCGGTTACACCAATTACAGAGGCAAACTGTTTTTGCTTTAATTTATTTTCCTTTAGTATCTGTCTTATTCTATCACACTGGTTCATAGCGTACCTCCTATGAATCATACAATAACAAAAAAACTTGAACAAGTCAAGAAAAATATATTGACAACATGAATGAATTAATTTATACTTGAATCATTCAATGGTAAGAAGGAGGTAGTGGCGTGATGACAATTAGTAAAGAAGCGGTAATACGAAAGATTGAAGAAATGCCTGCAGAAAGGGTATCAAAGGTGCTAATTTTCATGGCAGGTATGGAAGCTGAGCTCGTTATTGATGAAAAGAGCGAAACTGATTACCAGCATAACGATACAAAGCAACTTGTATAAACATACACAAAAAGTAGTTCCAATATACAGCGGGAACACTTTTCCGACAAGGGAGAAAAATAAAGAAGGGAGCGGATAAGATGACGCAAAGGGTAACAGTACAACATGCAGCCAAGGAACTGGGGCTTGCTCCTCAGGGCGTCCGTGAGTATATGAAGCGAGGGCTTATAGATATTGGTGATGTTCTGCCAGCAATCCAAGGAAAAGGTAAAACAAAGAGATATGTAATTTACCGCGAAAAATTGGACAGATATTTAGGAAAAACCATTGAAAACGGAGGGACAAGCCATGCAGTTACATAAAATACTGACCTATGCCAGTTTTATTTGCATTCTGGTCGGACTTGCCGGCTTTGCGGGTACGGCGGAGTTTGAGCCGGTGGACAATGGTGGTGTAGCGGCAGCCCTGTGCCTTGTAGCCATCGGGATACTGTGCGGGGTGTGGGCAGCGCTGGAGGAGGGCGGGCACGGGAGGCGGACAAGCCAGGGAAAGTAAATACCGCCATGCCTTCCGCGCGGCGCACAGGTGCCGCTATCCCCCTATTTATAATAAGCGGGCGCAGGACCCTGTCCTGCGTGCCGCGCGGAGGGCATGGGGACGGAAAGGAGAAGAAATGGAAAAATTTGATTTTGAGGTAGTGACAGAAGGCAGTTTTGAAGATGCCGGATATACCATCAGCACAATCGTTATCCGGCTGAACCCGGCTGCCATGAATGCGTATATCATGTCTCTGAACATGAACTACCGTGAATGCTACGAAACAGAAGAAGAGTGGGAAAAACATAAAGCCCTGAAAGCGGCGGAGCATAAGGCATGGGAAAGAAAGATTCTTGACAGGCTGCAATTCACGGGAGACACAGGGTATGCCATCAAGCAGACAGTAAGTGAAATCTTTACAGTAGCCCTGTTTGAACAACATCAACAGGAAAAAAGGGAGCAGGGATAATGGAAAGCGATTTAATCAGGCGGGGCGATGTGCTGCATGCCCTTAAACAGGTGTTTGATACGTATAATGTCGCATTTGGCGGGGATGCCGGAGGGTTTGCCTCCGAGGTGCCGGCAGCGATAGAAGGAATACCTGCTACGTGTGTCATGCAGGAAAGAAAACCGGTGGCACCGATGAGGTATGAAATCCATTATGCGGACGGGACACACAAGTCTGTACACGGCAGGAATGGACTGCTGAAACTGCTGCAGGAATCCGGACACACTGCCATAACGGATATTAGGAAGCGTTACAAAAGCGGCGTATCGGACAGTGTCATGGAAAAGTATGAAAAATACATCAACAGTTGAACAGGATTCCAACTACCGAGGAATCCTCGGCAGTTGGAATCCACGGAAAGGAGGCAGACATGGGCTACACATGGCTTGAGGCGCAGGGGTTAATCAGCGGCGCGCCTGAGTGGGAAGAAATGAAAGAGGCGCGGCAGGAAGGAGACGCAGGTGAATGATTACGTGACATGCCCGAGGTGCGGGGGTAATTATGATTTCGGGGAACTTAAGGGCGGCATCTGTGACGACTGCCGCGAGGAGGAGGCGCGCCGGGAGCGGGAAACTGACTTTTATGCATGCCTGTCGGAACAGTCAGACGGGCAGGTGACATTCCTGCGGCTCACACCGCAGTATACCCGGCGTGTGGATACAGGCATGCATAAAAAAGACCGCCCGTGGCAGGGCGGTCAGCGTGGTATCACACGCACCAGATAACTTAAATATATGATACCACGCAGGAGCCGGAAAGTCAAGAAAAACAGCCCGAAAGCAACATTCTAAGAATATTAAACTTAGAGCGAAGGGAGGCTTGCAGGTGGCATACTATAAAGACCTGTGGGAGTTTGCGTATTCCGCAGAACATGAATACAAATTTGCCGGAAGGTACGGGGCAAAAGGGGAAAAGAGGGGGAAGCGGAGGAAGGCGACACCCGAGCAGGTAAAAAAACAGAACCAGTACAACCGTGAAAAGGCAGTGAGGCGCCTGATGAAGGCAAACTTTGACAAAGGGGACATCTGGGCAACGGTGAAATACCGTGCCGGAACAAGGAAGCCCGCGGGGGAAGTAAAAAAGGACCTGCGGGCGTTCCTGTCGGCATTACGGCGTGCCTACCGGAAAAGAGGGGGTACGCTGAAATTTATCTACCGGCTGGAAGTCGGGAAACGGGGAGGCATCCACCTGCACCTTGTCGTGAACAGGGTGGAAGGAGGGGAGACAGGGATTGTCCTGCAGGACTGCTGGAAGCATGGCAGGGTGCATTACGAACATGTGGACGGGAGGGAAGGCAGCTTTGAGAGGCTGGCAGCATACATCACGAAACTGCCGGACATGGAAGCAGAGCAGCAGCTAAGCATGTTTGATGAAAAAGACAGGAAAGAGTTTGTGCGTTATTCCACGTCAAGAAACCTCATACACCCGCAGCCGGAGCGGAAGGAATACCGGAGACGGACCATGCGGAAGCTGGTGGAAGAGGGACCGAGGCCGCGTGCCGGCTGGTACATAGACCCCGACACCATTGTCTGCGGGCAGAACCCGTACACAGGCATGTCGTACCTGCATTACACGGAGTACCGTATCTGCCCGGGGAACCCTGCGGGGGAAGGAGGGCATGATGGCGGATAAACAGGGACCGCACACCCGTGAAGAATGGGAAAGGGCAGGGAAACAGCCGGAAACGGTGAAGATGTACATAGCCTCATCAGTAAAAGGACCGTGCAGGAGAAAAGGGAGCTGCGGCTATGCGCTGGAATGCCCGTCGCGCCCGCCGTCGGCAAAGAACCCGACGATGGAAACCAGATACATCGGGGAGACGACAGAAAACCATGCCCTGTTATGCGCGCTTCATGAGGCAGCAGGGCGGATACACAGCGAATGCTTCCTGACGGTGTACACGGACAGCCCGTATATTGCGGCAGTGCTGTCCGGCTGGCTGTCGGAATGGGTGGCACACGGGTATCAGACGAAGAAAGGAAAGCCGGTGGCAGATGCCGCTTTGTGGAAGGAAACCGCAGAAAGACTAAATGCTGCGGGCAGCCCGGTGCATGTGGCGCTGAGGCATACGAACGAATGGAGGAACCTGCTTGCGTATGAGGTGGAAAAACGGACGGCAGAGGGAAGGGAATGCGATAAAGACTAAATGCGAAGGGAAATGAAAATGCGCCGCCATATTGCAGGCAGCGCATAAAATGCCGGATTATCTGCGTCGAATTTTTTTCCCGCATACCAAGCTAATGGCAATAAATACCCAGAACCACGCGGGGACAGATTTTGCAACTATAAATAAACTTTCCGCTATGCTGTTTATGCTGTCCAGGCAAATCGCATTCCAGTCAACAGAAGTTGCAACAGTTGGTGTCAACATGGGAATACCTCCTTTCAAAGTTTTTTGCTTTTATTGTAGCGTGAGTTTTGTCCAATATAACGGACTTTATAAATTGCCATAAACCTTTTGATGATATTTAGAAGATTTCGAGGAGAAAAAACAGGTGATAAACGGAGAATTAATCATAGACAACTTTGCAGGCGGGGGAGGCGCCAGCACGGGGATAGAGCTTGCCACGGGGAAAAGCGTGGACATAGCCATCAACCACGACCCGGAGGCAGTGCGCATGCACAAGGCAAACCACCCCTCCACAAAACATTACTGCGAGAGCGTGTGGGACGTGGACCCCGTAAAGGCGTGCGGCGGGAAGCCCGTGGCGCTGGCATGGTTTTCCCCTGACTGCAAACATTTTTCAAAGGCAAAGGGCGGGAAACCCAAGGACAAAAAAATAAGGGGTCTTGCATGGGTGGCGCTGCGGTGGGCGGCGCTGGTGCACCCAAGGGTCATCATGCTGGAAAACGTGGAGGAATTCATGACGTGGGGACCCCTTAACAGGGGGCACCGCCCCATAAAGGCAAAACAGGGCGTTACCTTCCGTCAGTTTATTGCACAGATGGAGGGGCTTGGGTATACAGTCGGGTACCGCGTGCTCAATGCGGCGGACTACGGCACGCCCACCATGCGCAGGCGTTTTTTCCTTGTGGCGCGGTGTGACGGGCAGCCTGTCGTGTTCCCCGAGCCCACCCATGCGCCGGCAGGGAGCGCGGAAGCGGCAGCAGGCACCAAAAAGCCATATATCGGTGCGTACACCCAGATAGACTTCTCCCTGCCGTGCCCGAGCATATTTGACACGGCGGAGGAAATCAAAGAAAAATACGGGATACGGGCAGTGCGCCCGCTGGCGGAAAAGACCATGGAGCGGATAGCGAGGGGAATAAAAAAGTTTGTAATTGACAATGCGGAACCCTTTATCGTGCAGGTAAACCATACCGGCAGCAGTGCGGACTACTGCAGCAGCATGGATGAGCCGCTGCGGGTCATCACGTCAAGGCACGGGTTCGGGGTGGTGGAACCGTACATTGTCCCCTGTATCATGTGCAACAATGAAAACAATACCGGCGCGGATGTGGAAAGCCCCCTTCCCACGGTTACAACGGGAAACAGGAATTACCTTGTCTCCCCGTGCCTGATACAGTACCATTCCGAGACCGCGGAAAACGAGGTAAGGGGGCAGGACGTAAAAGCCCCCGTCATGACGATTGATGCCTCCAACCGTTACGGTCTGGTAACGTCATTCCTGAGCAAGTTTTACGGCACCTGCACGGGGCAGGACCTGCGGGAACCCCTGCACACGGTCACGACCTCGGCAGGGCACTTCGGGGAGGTCAGGGCATTTCTGCTAAAGTACTATAACGGCGCAGTGGGGCAGGACATAAAAGAGCCGCTGCATACGGTCACGACAGATGACAGGTTTGGTCTTGTGACCATAAAAGGCGAGGATTACATGATAGCGGACATCGGTCTCAGAATGCTGGAGCCGCGGGAACTGTACGGGTGCCAGGGGTTTCCTGCGGATTACATCATAGACCATGACCTGACGGGCAAGTCGTACCCGAGGAGTGAGCAGGTGAGGCGCTGCGGGAATGCGGTGTGCCCGCCGGTGCCGGCGGCACTGGTAAAGGCAAACCTGCCGGAGCTGTGCGTGGCGGAGCGGACGCCTAACCTGCGTGTACAGGAGGAGCGGGCGGGGCAGCTCCGGTTTGCGTAAAGGAGGAAGAGGCATGAAACAGTACTGCCGTTACTGCTGCAGCCTGTGCGTGGGCGATGTGGCATACTGCAGCACAAAGGAGCGCGTCATCAGCGAGGCGGCGGCAAAGGCGCAAAACAGGTGCAGTGATTATTTATATAACCCTCTGGACGCTTTCGGCGGCATTGACAGGGACGGGAAAACGCATGAATATGCACCGAGAAAATCAAAAGTACCCAAGAAAACCCAATGCGACGGGCAGATGAGGCTTGACCTGTTTCCGGCAGCAGGGGCAGGAAAATCATGAAAAGCATAATGCACGACAGGAAGGACGGGACATGCTGGCTCTGCATAAAACTGCACGGGGACTACAGCCGCAAAAGCGTGCTGCATGAGCACCACGCCATAGGTGGGACGGCAAACCGGAAACAGTCAGAAAAGTACGGGCTTAAGGTATACCTCTGTATAGAACACCATTTGTATGACGGGGGACCGGAAGCGGTACACAGGAATAACAGGATACGGCGGTATGTGGAAACGGCGGCACAGGCAGCGTTTGAAAAGCATTTTCCGTGGCTGGATTTTAAGGATATTTTTGGCAGGTATGCGTCATGGGAGCAGGCGCCGGAAGAGGAGCATGAAGAAAGCGGGTGCCGGCAGCAGGCGGGTGGGATTATTCCCATTGACGGGCTCCCGCCGTTGCCGGACTACCTGAAGGATTGAAGGAGGGAAGACAGGAAATGGAAAAACCGATACTTTTTAACACGGACATGGTACAGGCGGTACTGGATGAAACAAAGACAGCTACAAGGCGGGTCATAAAACCCCAGCCCATGGCAGTGCTGGCATATGCATGCATGGGGCATAAGTCCGGCACATGGGGCTATGCAGACAGGGAGGCATATAAAATCTGGGGAGACAGATACAGGCTGCCCGATAACATTCCTTCCAGCGAGCTGAAAAGACGGTGGACGCCGCCATGTAATACCGGTGACACCCTCTGGGTGAGGGAAACATGGTGCAACATAAACAGGGACGGCACAGAACCGGATTACTATTATTTTGCGGACAGGCGGATATGCGAAGACTATGATGAATCGGAATGGGTTTGGCGCCCCTCCATACACATGCCCAAAGACGCAGCACGGATATGGCTTAAAGTTACTAATGTAGCAGCGGAGCGGCTGCAGGATATGACTCTTGATGATTTTTTGAGTGAGGGAGTAGTGCTGAGACCGGAAGCATTTAATGACCCTGACAATGCATACCTACAGGCGCGGGAGATTTTTAAGGGGATATGGGACAGCACGGTATCTAAAAAGCAGCTTGCGAGGTACGGTTGGGAAGCAAACCCGTGGGTATGGACGGTAAAGTTTGAGCGGTGCGGAAAGCCGGCAGCAGTGGAGGAGGCGGGGAGCCATGAGGCAGATGACACTCTTTGACGAAGAGGAAATGACAGGGATTGAGGACGGGGCGCCGGACGCGGCAAGGGAAGCGTGGAGGAAAGCAAAAAGCGATATGCGGAAGGATTTTGCCACACTGCAGGAGCTCCCTTACGGGGAAAAACTGGAAAGGCAGGAAGGGAAAGCAAGGGAATTTGCCACGGAAATGGAAAAACGCGGCAGCAGGTGCCATGTGTCGGTAGGCGGGCTTGACAGCATAACCCTGCATGTATGGCTTGCAAGCCTTGGGATTGAAGCCCCTGCGGTGTCCGTGTCGGTGCTGGAGGATAAAAGCGTGCAGGAAGTGCACAGGGCTCTTGGGGTGGAAATCATAAAGCCGTACCGGTCAAAGGCGGCAGTGCTGCAGGAATGCGGGTTCCCCGTCGTTTCAAAAAAATATGCAGGGAGGATAAACCTGCTGCAGAACCCAACGGAGCAAAACCGCACGGTCAGGCATGCCATCATGACGGGGGAATGTGGGGAGCAGGGGCATTACGCAAAAAACAGCCGGATGAAGCTGCCGCAGAAGTGGCTTGACCTGTTCGGCGGTTACGGGAATGGAGACGAAAGGACACACTACGGGAAGCCCGAGCCGGACTTCCCCGTATCAAACGAATGCTGTTACTGGCTGAAAGAAAAGCCCTGCGACGACTGGGCGAGGCAGCACAATTCTTTCCCGTACTTAGGGCTGATGGCTTCGGAGGGCGGGCAGAGGGAAGAGGCACTGGTGGAGCATGGCTGTAATTATTACGGGAAAACAGTAACGCGCAGCGCGCCTTTTGCAATCTTCCTGCGTGACGACCTGCTGCGGCTGGCGCTGGAAATGGATGACTGGTACGGGAAACACGTGGAATTTTTTGAGGCAGCCTATTACCGCCAGCCGTACAGCAGGGACAAGGAGGGGAAGGTTATCCCGTATAAACCGGCAGAGAGCATAGTGCCTGCCATCTACGGGGAAATAAAGAGGCAGAAGGGAGGCAGCCTTTATACCACGAAAGCCCAGCGGACAGGGTGCAGCATGTGCGGCTTCGGGATACACCTTGAGGGGCGCCCGCACCGGTTTGACCGCCTCAGGGAGAGGGACGAAAAAGAGTGGCACTACTGGATGTACGAGTGCTGCACGGATAAAAACGGGGAAAGGTACGGCTGGGGGAGGGTGTTAAGTTACATCGGCGTAGAGTGGGAGGATATACCGGCAGAACAGATAAAATTGCCAATTTGGTAAAGGAGACAGGAAAAAGCTGCCACATGTCCGAAAACAATGTGGCAGCAGGCATAATGCAGGTTACAGGTTGACGCATATTATAAATGACCCTATAGCTACCATGAAAGATATATCTTTCTTTTTAGCCAGAGGAATCAGCGATTTTATAACAACGAAAACCAACAGTAATACTGCAATTATAAGAACGGAAACAGCGATTATGATATTCATATGGAATCCTCCTGAGTGGTTTTATCGTTATCCAGCGCTTGCAATCAATCTTGTTGATGTTCATAAGGACCGGATGAAATCCCGAACGCACGGGGTTATTAATGCAATAGCAATAGCTATCAGCCGACACAGGTAATGCTGTTTTCGTTTGCTAATATCATACATCAAAAACAGAGGGATAGCAATGAAAAATTGGAAATGGAGGGTGAAAGGAGGCAAAATCATGAAGTACGGGAAAATGTTAATGGAAGAGCGAGAAAGACAGGGAATGACGCGCAAGGAGCTTGCGGAGAAGGCAGGAGTTACGGAAAGGGCGGTAGACTATTGGGAAAGCGGGAAGCGCCATATGACCCTTTTAAGTGCAGAGAAAATTTTCAAGGCATTAGGTTTAAGCGTGACAATAGGGCTGCAGCCGGCAGCAGGAGTACAGGACAATGAACCACCAGATAACGCTTGAAGAGCTGGGAATAATCCCTGTACAGCGGCAGGAATGCAGCCATGATTCCGACGTCAGGAAAGAATATGCTTTCTTCTGTGGAGGGTGTATCTGCCTGCATTGTGCTAACAACGTTGAATGCAGTGATAACTGCACAGGGGAAGCCGATTTTGGGTGTTTTACCTGTGATGACTGCAAAGGCTGGGACGGGAAAGGCACTGATAACTGGAAACATGAATGCAGGCGGTACAGAACCACGAAAGTATATGCCGCGGCAGTAAGGAGACGTTTTTATGTGGCTGGCAAAGGGAAAAACGAAGGGAAAGGAGAAGACAGATGAGGAGGAATATAAAAGGAACGATACCAGAGAAAATGCCGATATTGAACCGTATGAAAAATGCCGTCATGCAGGTATACATGGAACTGTCAGAAGAGGAAATGAAGTCCCTGCAGGCTGAAATCCGGTCTGTGACAGAAACAAACTGCGATTACAAGGTATATTACATTGCGCAGATGATGAGGAGTTGTGTAGATACAGCAGTTGGCGGAATTTAGGATATTGTGGAGGGAAAGGAAAATATGGAAAGGCTGACAATGAGAAATGAAATGGGAATTGCGGTTTTAAAGGAACCGTATGACTGCGAGCGTTGTGGGGAGCCTGCTTACAGGCTGCATGATTGTGGCAATGGAGAGCCGGTAAGCCGCCTTGCGGCATACGAGGAAACAGGGCTGTCACCAGAGCAGATAAAAGCGGACAAGTGGAAATACGATGGCAGCAGGGAAGAAGCCCATGTATCAGATGAAACCCTATACATGGCAGTAAATACACAGGTTGAATTCCTGCGCCGGTACAGGGAAAGGTACAAAGATGAACCAGTATTTGATAATGTCATCCTGCGAATCATGATGGAACTGAAAGAGCGGAGGGATGCAGAGGGGAAAAAGCAGGTGCTGTCGGAGGAACAAGGAAGGCTGCGGAAACTGCCATGCGAGGTTGGCGATACGTTGTTTGTGATTCCTACAAAAGAAAATTCTTTATTGAAAATAGCAAAAATGGAATGTATCGGATTTTGTATTGGAAAGCCAAATAATACAATAAATTTGTTTCCCATAAGCAGAAGTGAAGCCCCTGTGCAACTGTATCAGCCGGATTTTGCTGATTTTGGGAAAACCGTTTTCCCCACATGCCAAGAGGCTGAAAATATATTGGAACAAATGAAGAAAAAGGAGGGCTGAAAGAGTGGATAGGCTGACAATTAGTGGGACAAGGGAAGCAAAGAGCAATGTAACAATCAGAGAAGTTCTTGATAAATTAGCAAAATACGAGGACTTAGAGGAACAGGGAAAACTGCTGAAACCGCCATTTATGGTAGGAGACACTGTCTATCGGGTAATCAACGGATTTATAGAGCTCTGTACGGTCAGAGTAATATTTTTAGGTGACAGGGATGAAAACGGGAATCAGCAATATATAATGGAGCTTCATTATGATAGGGAGGATTGTCTTTTCACTTCCGAAGTGGTGCATTTTCCCTACCATAGTAATAAAATTTACCCGACCATGGAAGAAGCAGAAAACGAATTACGGAGGCAGGAGGGCTCACATGAGCAGGAAAAAGAAAAGCCAGAAACTGAATGACTACGCAAACGCCGCAGCGGCAGCAGGCACCAGCTACGGGCAGAAGCAGGCGGCAGAATATGCCGCACAGGTAAAGATAAGCCCCGTTCCGGCTAATTACCGGAAAGCAGGGGAGTTTACCCGAAAGAAATGGGAGGAGGATTTGTAGGTGGAGAAACTGGAGAGGATGGGGAAGCAGTCAAGGTATGACGGCATGGTAAAGCCGCCTGCAGCGTCAGCGGTGGCAGCAGGGAGGCGCAGACCCATATACATAAACTATACGGCGGAGGGTCGTAAAAAGGAGCCATGCGGCAG
The DNA here is from genome assembly GCA_910578335.1 of uncultured Lachnospiraceae bacterium. Classification (GTDB taxonomy): domain Bacteria; phylum Bacillota; class Clostridia; order Lachnospirales; family Lachnospiraceae; genus Acetatifactor. The sequence continues at coordinate 41,904 of CAJTPU010000022.1, forward strand.
CAGTACCGGCAGAAAGGAGGCGGGTCATGAGTAAAGTATACATACGCAGCCAGAACAGGGAAACACTGTTTGCATTAGGAGAAAGTGCGGCTTACATAGCATATGCTGAAATACCAACGCCAGGGAAATGGAAATACAAAAGCCGTGTCCCCGTAGAATTTTCCCATGCACTTGTAACAAAAAACTTAGGCGTACTCGGCATATATGGAAGTAAAGAGCGGTGCCTTGAGATTCTGGATAATATCCAAATGCAGATAACAGCTCCCTTGCAGCCGGTAATATATCAAATGCCCGAGAAGTAAGGATATCCGGCAGCAGTCATATACATATTTGTTTTGCATTTATATCACGGAGCCCATGGCGGTGGGGCAAAACGCCGCCGGAAAGGAGGACGGCATTGACAAGGAAACAACTGGAACAGTATAAAAGCAAGAAAGAAGAAATCACGGAACTGGAAGCGGCTATAAGAAAACTCGGGAGCGGTGAAAGCCTGATGGGCAGCAGCACAGTATTTGATTACCGTTCCGGCTACCCTGTGCCGCAGGCTGTGGTAGGGGTGGACAGGGAAAAGTTCTGGAGCACAAAGGAGCGGTACGAGGCAAAAATAGCGGAATTAAAAACAGAATGTGAGGAGGCAGAGCGGTTTGTGGAAGGAATAGAGGACAGTCTGACGCGCCGGATATTTCGGATGTATTTCCTTGACGGGATAAAGCAGGAGGACATTGCAGCAGCAGTTCACATACATAGAAGCAGAATTTCAAGAAAAATTTCTAATTTTCTTAAAAACGCACACAAAGCACAAAAAGAGATGATATAATAAATAATAGAGAACCCCTCAGAAAACATGCAAACCAAAAACTCCTTTACGCAAAGGCGCCCGCTTCGAGGCAGGCGCTTTTGTTATACGAAGAATGATAGAAAAAAGTAGCCGCCAACTACTGCCAATAGTTGACGGCTGAATGAACATTTAGCGATTGCTTAGGGTAGCCGCGTCTGTGGCTTCCCTCTTTTTGTACTTACAATGTACCATACAGGCATGATTTTTGCAAGTAAAAACCAGAAAGGAAGGCAGGGCTTATGGCACTTACAGAATGTCAGAAAAAGTTTGTAGATGAATACCTGATTGACCTGAACGCGACAAGGGCATATAAGGCTGCCTACCCGAATGTGGTGAAGGATGAGACGGCGGCAGCAGCAGGCGCAAGGCTGTTAAAAAATGTTAAGGTTAGTGAATATCTTGCAAAACGCATAAAAGACAGGGAGAGGCGGACAGAAATCACACAGGATAAAGTGGTGAATGAGCTGGCGGCAATTGCTTTTGCTAACGCTTCGGATTATGCAAAAGTAATAGAGCGGCAGGCAGTTTTTATTACAAAAGAAGGGAAAAGGCAGCCTCTTTTTGATGAAAATGGAAAACCATTGATGGTAAGCGATGTAAAACTGGCGCTGACAGACAGCCTTTCGCGGGAGCAGAAAAAAGCGATATCCGTAATTAAGCACGGGAAAAACGGTATAGAAGTTGCAACCTGTGATAAAGTGCGTGCGCTGGAGTTGCTGGGACGGCACCTTGGGATTTTCAGTGATAAGGTTGAAGTGTCCGGCTTGCAAGTTGAAATGTCAAAACTAGACGACTTGATAAAACAGGTAACCGGGGAGGGCGGGTGATGTCTGCATGGATAACGGGTGTTTTCTCCTGTCTGAAAAGTACAAGGCATTTCTCAGGTGTACGGCTCCGGTGGAATTTCTTGAGGGTACCACCTTTGCGGGCAAAACGACAGTAGGTCTTTTCAAATTTATGTTAAAGGTGGCGGCAAGCCCTCAAAAACTCCACATTATAGCGGCAGCCGATACGGGGACAGCAGAAAAAAACCTGATACAGAAGGACTTAGGCATTACAGATTTGTTTGGAAGGCTTGTAGAATACAAAGGGAATGGCACGAGCGAGTTAAAACTGCCGCATATCATTTTCCATACGTCTGGCGGGGACAAAACAGTTCTTGTTATGGGATACGGCAATAAGGAAAAGTGGAAAAAAGCCCTTGGCGGGCAGTACGGCTGCCTATTTATCGACGAGATAAACACGGCAGACATAGAATTTGTCCGAGAGTCTTCCATGCGGTGTGATTATTTTATGGGTACGTTAAATCCCGATACCCCGTCTCTACCAGTATATAAAGAGTACATCAACCACAGCCGCCCGCTTCCGGAGTACCGGAGCGACGCGCCGGCAGAACTAAATAGTATGCTAACAGAAGAACCAAAAACCGGTTGGGTGCACTGGTTCTTTTCTTTTGAGCATAATCTGGGTGCAAGCCCTGAAAAGATTGCACAGGTAAAGATGACTACCCCAAAGGGGACTAAAATTTGGAAAAATAAAATAATGGGTCTGCGGGGGCGCGCAACGGGGCTTGTTTTTGGCATATTTGACAGCCGCAGACATGTCGTGACACGACAGTATGCCAAGAGCCTTATTCAAAAGGAAAATGACAGGGAACAGAAAGAATGGTTTGTGATATTCAGCTCAGGACTGGACACGGCATATTCTCAGAAGAGCCCTGATACCATAGCCATGAGTTTTATCGGCATTACCAATATGGGCAGGCTGTTTGTTCTGGAAGAGAGGGTATATAACAATGCAGAACTTGGCACGCCGATAGCGCCGTCAGATACGGTTATCAATTATATTGCTTTTCTGGAACGTTGCCGAAAGGAATGGGGATTTGCAAGAAATGCTTTTATTGACAGCGCAGACCAGGCAACCATAACGGAGTTTGAGAAGTACCGGCGACTGCATCCGGAATGTCTGTACCTGTTCAACAACGCATACAAGAAAGTAAAAATAATAGACAGGATAAACCTGCAGCTTGGCTGGATGGCATACAACAAAGATGCAGGAAAGGAACCTGTCTTTTTCGTTGTGGAAACCTGTACGAATTATGTGGGAGAGCTTGAAACCTACAGTTGGAATGAGGAAAAAGATAACGAGCCCGAAGCCGGCAACGACCATATGATAAACAGTGTCCAGTACGGCTGGATTCCGTACAGGGATAAAATCATAGACAGGACAAAGAACTGAGAGGAGATTTTATGAGAAAAGCAGGGAACACCTTGCAGGTAATTAAAGAATCATTCAGGTACATGGAAGACAGGTACGACATGCACGCGGACAATGTGGAGGATATCCGTAATGCAAGCAGCAGTTTTTATGACCTGATTGTAAATGGTTTTCGATTTGGTTATATGCAGGGCATGAAAGCCGCAATGGAAAAACAGCAGAATCCAAGTATCGGGAGTGAGCAGAAATGAGGTTGATTGATAAAATGGCTGACACAATAAGGAACGGGTTGCGGAGTTTTCTGCAGATAAACCCTCCGCAGCAGACCGTGTTTCAGGTGACGGAACAGACAGATTATTATGGCAATGCTGCCGTAAACCGTATCTGGGCAAGGGGCGACGCAAACGAAATACAGGAAATGTATAAGTTAATGCCGGGGGAGGTAAACAGGGTACGGTTCTGGGCAGCAGTACCAACGGCAGGAAATGACATCAATAAACTGCATACAGGGCTTCCCAAACTTATGCGCAGGATACTGACAGATATTGTAATTTCCGATATGGGTGAAATATCTGTAGACGGCAAGTGGGAAAGCACTTGGGCAGACATCGCAAAAGACAGTGAATTCGAGGATATTTTGGAAGAGGCTCTGGATGAAGTGCTGACAGTAGGTGACGGTGCGTTTCGGATAGTCCTGCAGCCGCAGCTAAGTGAGTTTCCGATTATCGAATTTATATCCGGTGACTGCGTAGAATATGTGATGGAGCGCGGGCGGCTGAAGGAGATAATATTCCGGAATGTCTATGTCAAAAAAGAAGGGAGCTATACGCTTGAGGAACACTATGGCAGAAATTATGTGCGTTCCGTGCTGCTTAAAGGCGGCAAGGAAGTGCCGCTGAATACAATCCCAGATACGGAAGCCTTAAACCCCGATGTAACATTTAATGGGGACTTTATGCTGGCTGTGCGTTTCATGGCATTTAAGTCAGACAAATACAAAGGGCGTGGTGCTTCCATATTTGACGGGAAGGCAGATTCCTTTGACAGCTTAGATGAATCATGGAGTCAGTGGATGGACGCGCTCCGGCGCGGGCGTTCACGGGAATATATTCCGGACGGTATGCTTCCTATAAACCCAAGAACAGGAGAGATTCAGCCGCCGAATCCGTTTGACAATGCTTACATCAAGGTAAGTAAGTCGATGTCAGAGGGCAGCAGCAATGAAATAGACATAAAGCAGCCGGCAATCCCTCATGACAGCTATCAGGCTACATACAGCAACGCACTGGACCTTGCCCTGCAGGGAGTGCTGTCACCAAGCACTCTGGGTATTGACATTAAAAAACTGGATAACGCGGAGGCTCAGAGGGAAAAGGAGAAAGTGACGCTGTATACCCGCAATAAACTGGTGCAGGCTGTTCAGAAAACAATCCCCAAAGTGATAGACATGGCATTAAAAGCCTACATGACGCTGCATAAAATGCAGCTTGAAGATGTATCGGCAGAGGTGGCGTTTGGAGAATATGCCAACCCTTCTTTTGAAAGTCAGGTAGAAACCGTAGGAAAAGCCAAAGCACAGGGCATTATGTCTACGGAGGCATGCGTGGATGAAATGTATGGAGATTCAAAGGACCAAGAATGGAAGGATACAGAAGTTGCCCGTATCAAGGAAGAGCTTGGGATTGCAAAGGAGAAGGAGCCGTCTGTAAGCATGGAAGCAGGGGCGTTCACTGCCGGTTTTGAGGAGTAACCTATGGCGGGAGATTATGATGTTGCGGCAGCAGTTAAAAAGATAGAAGATGAGGTAATAGCTTCCATGATACGAAACCTCGACCACCACAGGGCGGAAGAGGACAAAGAAGGTATCAACTGGGAGCAGTGGCAGGTAAAACAGCTTGCGGCTCTGGAGGAATACAAGAAGCGTAATGCAGAGAAGTACGGTATTGTTTTTGATGATATCAATGCAAGGATAGAATCCCTTATCAGAATGCAGCGGGCAGCAGGGCACGCAGAACAGGAAATTGCTATTTTAAAGGCTCTGCAGAAGGGTGCAAAACTAAAAAAGGTATCAAGAAGGCAGGCGGAAATAAACGCCCGCTTTTTTCTTGCCAATGACAGGAAGATAAACGCCTTGATACAGGCAACAAAGGCAGATTTACAGAGGGCAGAATATGCAATCCTGCGGATGGCAAACGACAAATACAGGAAAATCATCTTTGACGCGCAGATGTATGCAGCCTCTGGCGCCGGCACCTATGAAAACGCGGTCGACATGGCAACAAAGGACTTTCTTCGTGCAGGAATTAACTGTGTGGAATACAGTAACGGGGCGCGCCATACGGCTTCCGATTATGCGGACATGGCAATCAGGACTGCGGGCAAAAGAGCCTACCTGACAGGGGAAGGTGAGAGCCGCAGGGAGCGCGGCATATCGACCGTGATTATGAACAAGCGCGGCAATGCCTGCTCGAAGTGCCTGCCGTTTGTAGGCAAGGTGCTGATAGATGATGTATGGAGCGGCGGTAGCAGCCGTGACGGTCCTTATCCCTTAATGTCGACCGCAATAGCCGCAGGACTTTATCATCCACGCTGCAAAGACATCCACTCCACATACTTCCCCGGTATCAGCACGCCGCCGGATGACGTATTCACCAAGAAGGAACTGGCGGATATTGAAGCGAAGGCAAAAAAGGAAACAGACAGGCAGAATGCAAAGCGGCAGGCGGAGAGCTGTGACCGGCTAGCAAAGTATTCTCTGGATAAAAACAATAAGAAAATTTATGCGGCAAGGGCAAGTGAGTGGAAAGAAAAAATTAGCGGAAAAATACGAGGATTTCTTGCAAATAATTTCCTGTCTGATATAATTAATATAAAAGGGGATACACTAAAGATGAACCTGCAGTTTTTTTCAGAGAGTGATATAAAGAATCAGGAATCTGCTTCCTTGATAAGGGCAATTCGTAAATATGAAAAAAGGATTGAAGAACATAAAGCCTATATAAATGACCCTGTTTCATACATTCCTGAGTGGGGAGTATATGATGTAAGATATCAGGAAGGGTTAAAAAGGCATTGGGAAAAAGAAATCCGCAATTTTCAACAGTCAATAGAGGATAGAATTGCCGAATTAAAAGAAAGGGGTGATTATAATGAGTAAACCGTTAAGTGAAGAGGCATTAAAGTACATTATTGGCAGGCTGGTTGACAATGCCAACGATGCCGTAGCCGAGAGCGAAAAAGACAGGTCGGATATGTTTAGTCAGGGGCGCCGGTTAGCTTATTATGAAATGCTTGACATTCTGAAATCAGAGCTGGATGTCCGTGAGCAGGATTTAAAAGAGCTGGGGCTTGATATTGATTTGGAGCATAAAATTGCATAAGCAGTAAAAATACTATCAATAAAAAGTGCTTTACCCGGATAATTATGTGAGGTGGTAAATTTCGTAGCGACCACACGCCGCTGGTACGACAGGGGAAACCCGAGAGATGCAGGAGGAGGCTACGCCTGCCATGTAGTTATCCGGTTTAGCAGATAGAGAATGTTGTACCACCTTGTCAAAAATGGCAGGGTGGTATTTTTATACAATAAGCGTTTTGTTGCACTGGTGCAACGGAACAATAAGAAGATATAACAAAAGCGGTAATCAGGACGCCTTTTTTAGGCGTTCTTTTTATATGCCCGAAGGCAGGGGACTTCCCGCGGAAATACCCCAAAACTACACGGAGACACCGGAGCAGCAACTGGAACAGGGAGACACCCTTAAAACTGATTCTATGGTGAGACACACCTAAAACTGGAGGAGAATATGAAATACAGACTTGTAAGGAAACTGTTCAGCCCTGACGGGACGCAGGGCGGGCAAGGAGAAGGAAACCAGTCCCAGACGCAACAGAACGGCAATACACAGCAAAGCCAGCAGGGAAGCAGCCAGCAGAACCAGCCGCCTGCATTTGACTATGCAAAGCTGGCGGACATTGTGGCGGGGAAGCAGACAGTTGCAGAGGATACCGTGCTCAAGAATTACTTCCGCAATCAGGGAATGACAGAGGAGGAAATGAAGCAGGCAATAGCGGTATTCAAGCAGCAGAAAGCAGCATCGCAGCCAGACGTAAAGGAAATACAGGAACAGCTTGCAAAAGCGCAGGCAGAATCCCAGCGTGCAGCCATTGAAAATGCAGCAATCATGGAAGCAGTTGGAATGGGGCTGGACGCGAAGACAATCCCGTATATCCTGAAAATGGCGGACCTGTCAAATGCCGTTGGGCAGGACGGAAAAACAAATCAGGAGAACATCAAAAATGCTATCAACAAGGTGCTGGAGGACGTGCCGCAGTTAAAGCCGGCAGCAGCGGAAAACAAAGGCTTCCATCTCGGAGGCGGTGGCGCACAGCAGAACACAGCAAACGAAGAAGCCCTGAAAGCGGCATTCGGGCTGACTTAGCAAAGCAAGGAGGAGAATAAATGTCAGTATATGATTACGCAGAACAGTTCACGGGACTGTTACAGAAGAAGTACGAAAAGGAGCTCTGCTCCGACGCGCTGACAAAAAGCAACCAGCAGGTTACATTTATAAATGCGCAGACAATCAAGCTACCCAGATTGACAGTATCCGGATATAAGGACCATACAAGGACTCCCGGATTTAACAGTGGAACAATATCTAATGACTGGGAACCGCACAAACTGGAGCATGACCGAGATATTGAGTTTTTTGTTGACCCAATGGATATTGATGAGACAAATCTTATCCTGTCCGTAGCAAATATCCAGAATACTTTTGAGACAGAACAGGCAATCCCTGAAAAGGACAGCTACCGCTTTTCCAAACTGCACGCGGAGCTGGAAAAACTTTCCGGCAGGATTGATACCACTGCAATCAGCACCTCCGTATTTTTGGATGTGTTCGATGAGGAAATGTCACGCATGGACGAAGCAGGCGTGCCGGAAGAGGGACGTATCATTTACGTTACCCCGACCGTAAACAAGATACTGAAGGCTGCAGAGGGCATATCAAGGAGTATTGTCGTCAATACAGCATCTGCCATTAACCGCATGGTGCATTCGCTTGATGACGTCACCATTAAGATGGTGCCTGCGGCACGTATGAAGACAAAATATGATTTTACGGATGGCTGTGTTTCGGCTGCTGACGCGGGGCAGATTAACTTTATACTGATTCACCCGTCCTGTGTGGTGTGCAGGGACAAATATTCTTACATCAAATTGTTTACGCCCGGCACGGATTCACGGACGGCGGATGGCTACCTGTACCAGAACCGCTGCTTCGGGGACCTTTTCTTGTTGGAGAAGAAAGTAAGCGGCTGTGCCATGAATATAACGCCGGCCGCAGTCACGCCAAACGCTGACGCGAGCGACAGCCAGAAGGGAGAGTAATAAAAATGAAAGCAACCAAAGGAAACAAGACCTATACTATCACGGAACAGGAAAAGAAGAGGTATCATGAAGCCGGCTATGACATACAGTCGGATTCCGGAGAGATAATTGCTTATGGGCGAGGAAAGACTGTGCCGGTGGAGAAGTATGAGGAGCTGGAATCCCGTTACAAGGAGCTGGAGAAGCAGTTGGAAGCGTGCCGTAACAGCACGATAACCGGACAGGATTCCGGCAGCAGGGATATCAATAAGATGTCAGTAGAAGAGCTTATGGCGTATGCGGCAGAACAACAGATTGATATTGGAAAATCCACTTCACGGGATGGGATTTTAGAGAAAATTAAAGTAGCTTCAAAACAGGGTAGTTGATATGGTTTATGCAGATGAAGAGTACTATAAAAAAGAATACGGCGGCAGCGTGATACCTGATGAAGAGCTTGCAGGTGCTTTGAAAAAAGCGTCAAGGCATATAGATTCCCTGACCTTCGGCAGAATCGGAGGTCAGGGTTTTGACAACCTGACGCCTTTCCAGCAGGATACCATAAGAGAAGTATGCTGTCTGCAGGCAGATTTTGAGCATGAAAATGCGGACTTGATTGACACCGTGCTGAAAAATTATGCCATAAACGGCGTATCCATGAGTTTCGGGGACAGTTGGAATGTCAAGGTGGAGAACGGCGTAGCAATCCGCAGGGAGGCATACAGCACGCTGTGCCGAACGGGTCTGTGTACAAGGAGGCTGTGTAGATGAAATACCCTTGTTTGGTGGATAAAAAAATGTGTAAAACGCCTATCCATGCAGAGTTTGAAAGGGAAGGCTACAGCAATTATGGAAAGCCTTTGGAGAACATTTCTTTTGACGGGCTGTGCAATTATCAGGATAAGGCAAAAACGGTGCTGACGGCAGAAAAAAAACTGGTAGAGGTGGCGGGAAGCGCCTATATTCCGGAAGATGTATGCCCGGAGCTTCCAGTCATACCCGGTGGCAGCGTTACCATATTCGGCGTAAAGCGCCGGATTGCGGCAGGCAGGAAAGCAAGGAACCCAGACGGGAGCGTCAATTACTGTTTACTGGAGGTGGAATAGTGGCAAACAGGAATGTAACGTGCAAAGTTACACTGTACAAAAAGCAGGTCAGAAAACTTACAGACGCAATGGTGCCTGCATTAGTAGATACGGCGGAATTGCTTATGGAAGAAGTCAGGCGCGCAGACGTGATACCAAGAATGGACGGTCCCTTGGAAGATGAAAAGTTTTTTGTGGATAAAACAGAAGCAAAAAATGGAAAGGTAAGGCTAGTGCATGAAGGACCGTATGCGCGACGTCTGTATTTTCATCCGGAATACCATTTTCATAAAGCACCATGGGCAGAAAGCATTAAGCGCAAGGATGGACGGGTGTCAAATGTAACACATGACGGAAGCCCAAATGCAAGGGGAAAGTGGTTTTCTGACTGGCTGTCAGGAGGAAAAAAGCAGAATTTTGCGCAGAAAACATTTAATTTATTTTATAAAATGAGGGCTGGCATATGATACTGACACTCCTAGACGTAGCGAACCACATCGGGACAATGGGCATCGCGGACAGAAGCCATGTATACTGTGGAAAAATGCAGGGAAATACGGAAAAGTGCATAGGCGTGTACAATCTCTCCGGTTCAAGGGATAAGCGTGAAACCATAGGCGGAGACAAAAACAGCTCCTACAGGGTAAAAACGGTCAGCCTGCTGGTGCACTGGAATAAAGATTCGGAACAGACGGAAATGACTGCCGATAGGCTGTATCAGGCTGTGGGGCATATCAGAGACACCAGCATGGGCAGAAAACGGGTGCTGTTTGTCAGGCTGCTTACGGATAACCCTGTAGATGTCGGTACGGACGATGACGGTATCTATGAAATGGTTATAGAAGCAGAATTTTATTATGAAAGACAGGAGGAAAAGGAAAATGAAGTATAATTTGCAGTTTTTTAGCGGCGAAGGCGTACATCCGGTGAACGCGATGACTTTTGGCGTCAATCCTAATGGCAGGACAGGCAATGAGTCCATTGTTGTTAAGGACGCGGAAAGCTTGAGCATAGCCATCGACAACAATATAGACGAATGGGACGCCATGGATGCCGGCGGCTGGAAACGTAGGCTGATGACAGCAAAGTCCATTACTATAAGCATGGGAGGGAAGCGTAACTATGGCGACCCCGGCAATGACTATGTGGCTTCTCTGTTTATGCAAAACGGGCAGGCGTGCAATTCTATTTTTACGGTTACGTTTCCCAATGGGGATAAACTTGTAATGCCGTGTGTTATCAGCGTGACAAGCCTTGGCGGGGAAGCAACGGCTACGGGCGCACTGGAATGGGAGGCACAATCAGACGGCATACCGTCCTACATCGAGGCAGAAACAGAATAAACGTAAGGGGGGCGGGAAAACCGCTCCCTTTTTAGTGGCAGCCTGCACAGGTAAATGCAGGTTTGAACATTATGAAGGAGAACCCTATGGGACAGATTATAGATATTTCAGGCAAAATCACAAACGAGCTTCCGATGGTAAAAATCACGGATGAGCTGGTAGTGACTGTAAACAACAGGAAAAACGACATTATGAATATGCAGGCAATGATACTGGAGGAGCAGCGGAAGGCAGAGAAGGGCGACGGCACTTTCAATGAGATTGAAATGATAGGCAGGACTCTAGAAATGCTCGTGGGCAAAAAGATGGCAAAGGAAATCGAAAATATGAACCTGCCTCTTCCTGACTACAAAACCGTTTATACGGCAGTCATGGCGGCAGCCACGGGCAGCAGCCTTGAGGACGCGGAGAAAGTGTTTCGCTGAGAAAAAGAGGACGGACGATTATTATGACCTGTATGAAGACTACGACCTGATAGAAGCCTCTTTTGCCGAACAGTACGGCATAAGGCTGCGGCGTGAAGATGACATGCCGTGGGGCGAGTTCTGCTCGCTGCTTTCCGGTCTTCTGCCGGATACCCCCCTTGGGAAGGTTGTCAGCATACGGGCGGAAAAAGACAGCAAGATACTGAAAACCTTTACCAAGGAGCAGAAGAAAATACGGAGCGACTGGCAGCGCAGGAAAATGCAGAAGCTGAAAGAAGACCCTGCGGCATACAAGGCGTATGTGGATGACTTTCAGGCATTTTGCAAAAGCGCATTTGGCAAAAAGAAGTGAAGAGAGGTGGTACATTGGGCACAGACATTGGCGAAATTGATTTAGGATTAAATGTCAATCAAACATTGTTTAATAAACAGATTCATGGGCTGGCAAAGAGCGCACAGGCACCTGTCGTCAATGCCTTTAAGCCTATTGGAAAACTGATAGGGGGAGCGCTGGCAATTGGCTCCGTTGTAAAGTTTACCAAATCCTGCCTCGACCTAGGTTCTGACCTTACGGAAGTGCAGAATGTGGTGGACACGACGTTCAAAACCATGAGCGGTTCTGTCGATGAATTTGCTTCCAATGCCATGATGAGCTATGGCATGTCAGAAACGCTTGCCAAACAGTACATGGGCACGCTGGGCGCCATGTCGAGGTCAATGGGCTTTTCGGAGCAGTCAGCTTATGACATGGCTTCTTCCGTAACAGCTCTTGCCGGTGATGTGGCGTCTTTCTACAACCTGTCCTCCGATGAGGCGTTCGATAAACTGAAATCCATATGGACGGGGGAAACCGAGACATTAAAAAGCATAGGCGTGCTTCTGACACAGACGAACTTAGACCAGTATGCGTTGAATAACGGGTTCGGGAAGACGACGGCTAGCATGACCGAGCAGGAAAAGGTTATGCTGCGCTACCAGTACACCATGTCGGCATTGGCAGACGCCTCGGGGGATTTTGCGAAAACATCAGGAAGCTGGGCAAACCAGACAAGGATACTCTCCCTGCAGTTTGACGCGCTGAAAGCTACGCTGGGGCAGGGCTTTATCAACCTGTTTACGCCGATTATCCAGCTTATCAACACCCTGATGGCAAAACTGCAGGCGTTGGCGCAGCAGTTTAAGGCATTTACGGAAATGATTTCCGGCAACAGGGGAGGAAACGGCAGCAGTACAGCCATAGAGGGCGCGGCACAGGATACGGAAAAACTGGTATCGGGGCTGGGTGGTGTGACGGGTGCTGCCAAGAAAGCGGCAAAAGCGGTCGGTCTTATCAGCGTGGATGAGCTGAATGTGCTTCCAAGTGCGGCAAATGCTGCAGGCGGGGGAGCGGGAGGCGTATCCGGAGGAGCGGCTGCAGATTTCGGCAGCATTAACACGGCGGCGGCAAAAACAGACGGCATCGTGGGGGAGATTGACGGGAAAGTATCAAGCCTGCTGAAAAAGATAGAGCCACTGACAAATGCGTTAAAGAGGCTGTGGAACGGCGGGCTGGCGAAACTGGGAAAATTCAGTGCAGCAGGGTTAAAGGATTTTTACAATAATTTCCTTAAGCCTCTTGGAAAATGGGCTTTTGGGACGGATGACAAGGGTTTTGTCCGTCTGGTAAATATCATCAACGAGGATTTAAACGGGGTAGACTGGGATACCATCAGCAAAAACCTGAGTGACTTCTGGACCGCAATCGAGCCCTATGCGGAAAACTTTGGCGAAGGGCTGATTGATTTCTTTGAAGTCATGTCGGATATCTCCTTCAGTGTCTTTGAACTGCTGTTTGGTTCTGGCGGAGCCCTTGTGAAGATGACGGGCTGGCTGAACAGTAACGACCCTGAAACGGCAAGGAGCTGGGGAGTTGCCCTTGGAGTACTGGCGACCTCCCTGTTTGCCTATAAAAAACTAAAGAAGGCTGTCACAGTACTGGAATCGCTCTTTTTGACGTTAAGTAAGTCGCCGCTGGCAGCAGGTGCAGCCTCTGCCATTTCTTCTCTGGGCACTGCCTTGACGTCATTAGGAGGTATAAAAGGGCTCATGACAATGGACCTTGCGACAATATTCGGTGCAGGTTCAGCAGCAGAAATCGGGCTTACCATAGGTGCCGGAGTACTTGGCGGGATAGCTGCCGCATTTGCCGGTTTTGAAGGCGGGAAGGCGTTAGGCAAACTGTTATTTCCGGAATCGGCAGACTATTATGATAATTTCTCTTGGTTTGGCGACGGAGGATTTTTTACCACCATCGCAGACTGTATCAGCAACGGTGACGCCGCTATCCTGTGGGACGCCCTAAAGGACATGATTGCCGATATCGGCTCAAAACTGGGCGGGCTGTTTTCCGGCATCTGGAACGGCATATCAGGCTTCTTCGGCTGGGTATGGAACGGGCTGACCGGACTGCTTGGAAACATTTGGAACGCAGTTACCGGTTTCCTCGGTAATATATGGAATGGCATTACTGGATTTTTCAGCAATATATGGAACAGCATTACTGGTTTCTTAGGTAATATTTGGAACGAAATCACCGGATTTTTCGGGAACATATGGAGTGGAATTACCGGATTAATTAATAATGTCTGGAACAGTATTACCGGATTTTTTACTGGTATCTGGAATGGCATTACGGGTCTGTTCTTTGACATTGCAGGAGGGATAGCGTCATGGTTTGAAAACAGTATCAAGCCATGGTTTTCGCTTGACAGGTGGAAGAACATGCTTGCTGCAATACCGCAGGCATTTATTCAGGCGTTTAAGGGAGCGGCAAATGGAGCCATCGGCTTTTTCAATGGCATGATAGGCGGGCTGGAATCCCTTGTCAACGGGGCTATCAAAGGGCTGGGAAACCTGCTTAAGTTTGTCAATAAAATACCCGGCGTGAACATTGATTTTGATTCTTGGGGGATATCCCTTCCCAGAATCCCCATGCTGGCAGAAGGCGGCTATGTGGGAGCGAACCAGCCGCAGCTTGCCATGATTGGGGATAATAAGCGCCATGGTGAGATTGTAGCGCCCGAAAACAAGATGTATGAGGTTACATATAAGGCAATGCAGGACGCGCTTAGGGATACTCTGGATAACCTTCCAACGCAGGGAGGGGATTCGGTCGGGGACATTATCATTCCCGTATATATATCCAGCACAAAACTGGACGAATTTATCGTGACGGCACAGGACAGGAGAAACTTCCGGAACGGAGGCAGATGATGAAAAGCATAATAAAATTTGGCGGCTATGAGCCCCATGAAATAACAGAGTACTCAGTGGAAGTTTCCGATGTTGACGCCGCCGGTTCGGGACGGTCGGAAAGCGGGGTCATGAACCGAGACAGGGTAAGGGGAGGGGACGACCCAGTATACAAGGTAAGCGTAGGTTGCACGAACCTGACAGACAAGGATATGACGGATTTTCTTAATGCCATCAAGCCGGAATCGGTGGAAGTGGTGTTTTTCTTTGGGGAATATTTTACAAAGGAAATGTATGCCGGTAACAAAAAGGCAGAAATAAAGATTGTTGACGGCAATGAAACAAGGTGGAATGTATCAGTATCTTTGACAGGGTATTAAGGAGGTGCCATGTACAGCGTATCGGAAGCATACAGGGAAGCCATAAAGAGAAATTACAGAAGGTGTTCCCTGCGGGGCTCTGTTGAGACGGGCAGCGGCACGGTTATACCGGTATCAGACCGCAATGTGGCAGAGGGTTCCGTCAGTGTCAGCAGCCAGTGCGTAAACCGCTCCGATTTTGAATATGGGGCGGTTTATTGTGGCGAACTGGATATGTCTATAAGAACCAGCATAGACCGTTACAGCCTTTATGGTGCCAAAATAGCATTATGGTTTCAAATTGAGACGGATGAAGGCTTGGAGGAAGTACCCCTTGGCGTGTATTTTGCAGAGGACGTCCAAAGAAACGGGGATTGGGCGGAGATTAAGGCATATGACGCTATGTCATATCTTGACGTTGAGGTACAGGAGGATATTGTCGGCACCCCATACGAGCTTTTGTCCTTTATTTGTGAAAAATGCGGGCTGGAGCTGGCACAGGAAGAGGAAAGAATACTGGAATTGCCAAATGGGGACCGCCTGCTAAGTATTCACGCGTCCCGTGTGGACAAATACCGCGACGCGGTAGCTTATATTGCAATGCTGCTTACCTGCTTTGCCTGCATGGACAGGGAAGGGAAACTGGCAGTCCGGCAGTTTGCCGTTGATACAGATGTGCAGATTGGCAGGAACATCAGAAGCAAGACAACCATATCAGACTTCAGGACTTATTATGATGGAATGAAAGCTCGTTTCATTCAGGATAAGGTGTATAAGACCTATGGCATTGCCAAAGAAATGCCGGAAGGAGGACTGACACTGGATTTAGGGGATGTGCCTATTGTGCAGGGGCTTGAGGGAGCAAAGAGGGAAATACTGGAAGCCATGTTTGAGGTGGTGAAGGAAGTGGACTACACGCCCTATTCCGTGGATTATAATGGCAATCCGGCAATCGACCTTGGGGATATGGTGCTGATTGAAAATATTAACGGTACCAGTGAGGATATCAGGAGTATTGTTACGCACATTGAATGGAATTACAGAAATAAAAGCACAATCAAGGCAGTCGGCGGAAACCCCAAAATTAAGGCGGTGAAAGAAAATGCGAACAAGCAGTTGGATAATCTGGAGGCAAGTATCAATGAAAAGGAGCTGGTTATCCACTCCTACACCAACGCCTCCGCCCTCACCGTTGGCTCATCAGAGCAGACCATCATCACCTTTCACTTTGCCACCATAGCAGACACGCACCCCGTATTCCTTGCCACCGTTCCCCTCTCCATGGACACGGACGGAAACGTGGCATTTAGGTACTACGTTGACGGGGTGCAGGGGGACGTGCTCCGGCAATACCTGCCAGAGGGGGACCATTTCCTGACATTTATGAACCACTTTGCCGTGGAAAAAGACAAAAGAATCATGCTGCAGGTCACAGCCGCCACGGAATACCAAGACAGCGCGGCAAGGCGGCAGGCGGCATCCATACAGGCGCTGGAAAACTTTGCGGGTACAGGCACATACGCGCCCGTGGAAACCGATAAAAGCGTGCCGGCAGCAGGCATTGCGCGCGGGACCATACGGGCGGTGCTCTATGCACAGGGCATGGCTGGCGCAGCAGCGTGGGACGGCACCATAACCGCGGCGGAAACCATCGGGGAAATGCCGTTACGTGCACTGCAGATGGCAGGCACGGCAGCAGCCCCCCGTGCCGCCCATGTGCCGCTAAAAAGGCAGGGCATAAGCGCCGCCGTGCCTGCACGGGAATTGCGTGGGCTGCCGCTCCCCACCGTGTCCGCAGGCGCTTCCTGCAGCACGGAGAACGCGGGATAAAAAAACAAGGAGGAAAAGAAAATGCTGAAAGGCTGCGCGGAAATAGAACTGCGTGACGAAAACACGGGGGAAACGAAACGGGTAAGACACGAAAACATGCTTACAGACGGGCTCTCCATAGCCCTTACCCCCCAGCTTGGCAGGTATGCCTACACAACAGGGTACAAAGGAGGGTTGGGCGCACCTGCAACGGATGAAAATAAGATGAAGCATAACCGTTCCGTCATGGACCACCTGCTCGGGGGGCTTTTCCTGTTCGGGGAAACCCTGCAGGAAAGTGCGGGGAACGTGGAAATGCCGGCAGGGGGCGCCCTTGTCGGGAAAGGGGGGCACAATGCCTACTCCGGCGTGGACGCCCAGCGTGGGAGCTACAATGAAAAAGAAAGCGGCATACAGGCAGACGGCTCCTTCCGGCACGTGTGGGATTTTGCCACGTCACAGGCAAACGGGACAATACGGGCGCTGGCGCTGACAACACATGCGGGGGGCATTGAGGGGGACGGGACAGCAGAGTGGGGCACCGCACAGACGGAAGAGGAGGTGCCGCTGTACCTTATGCTGGATGCAGGAGCCAACAATACAAACGGCGCCTATGTGAAATACCCTGACAGCATGTCAGGAAACTGCTTCCTGTTTGCGTCCTACGAAAAAAACCGTATTTATGCCATAAAGAACAGGTATGAGGCAGCATACAACGGAAGCGGGGAAAACCCAGCCATATACTATAAAAACAGCGGGAAACTGCATGTCATGGAGTACGGCTTCCCCCTGTCAAAAATATCGCCCTTTTATGACAGTTACAACCTGTACAGGGAGCAGGAGCATGAGATTGCAGTGCCAGCCGCATTCACTGCACAGGCCGGGAACCAGAACCCCGAACTGGTTCCCGCCGTAAGCGGCAGTTACGTGTACCTGTACATGAACGGCATCCAGTATAAAAAAGGGTCTGACATAAAACTCCTCCGCCTTGACAAAAACACGCTGGAGGCTTCGGTGGTTTCCTTCCCCAACGTATCGGGGGCGGACATATATTTATCCTATATAACGCACGGGGCGCCCAAAACCCTGTTCCTGACAGACACCCATGCCTTCCTGACCGCACAGGAGAAGGAGGAGGACAACATATACAGGACGTGGCTGTACCGCGTAAGCCTTTCAGACGGGACCGACGCGGCGCGGGTGGAGCTGGCGGACCCTGACGGCGGCAGCACGACAAAGACCTTTGTATTTTTTGGCATGCGGGGGAACTACATAGCCATGGGGCACCAGTTGTCATCCAGCTATGAAAACAGCAGTTATTTCAACCTGCTGCTTGACCCGCAGGCATTAAAAATAAAATACCTCAATGCCAGTAAAACCGGCATTAACAGCAGGAGTATCTTACATTATGAAAAACTGTCTGCGGGGCTGTACCTGTATGCAGGCTCATTGACTTCCGGGAATTTTAATTTTGTCCCTGCCATTGACCCCTGCATGCTGATGACGGTCAACAACCTTTCGGCGCCGGTGGAAAAGACCGCGGCGCAGAGCATGAAGGTCACATACACAATCACGGAAACATAAGGCAGTAAAGGAGCCGCAGGCATGGGAGCCGTGCGGCTCCTTTTTTAAACAAAAAACAAAGAAAGCGAGGGAAAGAAAAATGGAAAAAATGAAAAT
>CAJTPU010000023.1 GCA_910578335.1 uncultured Lachnospiraceae bacterium
TTCAGGGCTGCACTGCTGTTTTGTTGTCAAGGTCCTTCCCCCGGCTCTCCCGCCGGGGCTTTGCTGCTCTTTCGACACAGCTTACTTAAAATAACATATTGCGCAAGCTTTGTCAACCACTTTTTACTATGAAATATAAATGGAATTTACCACTATTTTAGGGTTGTCTTTGTCAGCAACGAAATTGAGTATAGCACCCGGCTTTCCGCTTGTCAATACCCATTTTCGATATTTTTTTACATTACTGCAATAAGGTTTTTACACTTCCCTCTGCCGTGTTTACCGTAAGCTCCAGCTTTTCCACAGACTCCAGTGTATTGTCGATTTCCGCAAGCAATACCAGCGAAATCTCTTCGCCAGCCTGCAGGCTCCCCACATAAGTACTCAAATCATCCAAGAGCATTGTCGAAATGATATGGGTTCTCTCCGTATCGTTTATTTGAACCATACATCTGGGTGCTGCCGCAAATACATCCAGGCTCTGCTCTTCGCCCGTTGTATTCTGCACCGTAAACATGAGTACCAGCAGCTTTTTTCCTGCAGAAGCATCCAATGCAAAATAAGGGTCCGCTTCTTCGCCTGCCGGATAAGAATCCAATATCTGACTGCCTGTATAAATGATGGACACGCCCTCTGGTACAAGCAGACTGTCAATAGAAGAATATACTGTCTTAGTCTCTTCCGAACTGTTATCTACTACAGGCGTATCAGCCACCTCATCCATACCGCCTGCTTCGGGCTCCTCAGGCTGTTCTGTTTCCGGTTCCTTCTCTTCATACAGGGATAAATCCACCAGCCTGCTGCTGTAATCTCTTGTATGCCGCATGACAAGTGCCGCCGCATATTCTGTGATTGCATCCTCCTGCGCCTCTGTCATTGGCGGCAGTGTTGCTCCACACCCCGAAAACAATATCAGACATAGTATTATGATGCCACATATTTTTTGTCTTTTCATCTTGCCTCTCGTCTCCTACCTATACCAAAATCAACTACTTATTAGATTACACTATTTTCTTTTCCAATGCAAGATATATGCCCGATATTGCAAGCGCTATCAATCCTGCTATCAGGAAAAGTATGATTTTTTCCGCCATCCTGACATCAGCAAAATCAAAGAACACTATCTTTGCACAGGCTGCCAGTACCAGAATCAATCCCGTTACCCGCAATTTTTTTTGCCTGAAGGCAAATCCTGCCGCCACTGCCCCAATGGCAATTATCATAAAAAGAAGACTTTTTAAAACCGGAAGCGGAATATTCCAAATCAATACCATATAACACAAAAACAAAACAAATATAATATTCTTTATTTTAAAATCCATTCCAAACTTTTCCCTAAATGCCAAAACCATAAAAGATATCCCCAGCACAAGCAAAATACCATATGAAACAGGATTTTTTATAAACGCCGCCGCCAGATACACGCACACCATTAACGCCAGATTGATATAGTTAAAAATTTTAATATATTTTCCTCTGAAAAATTCCAAACTGTTAAAAGAGATAACACCGGCAAACATAACACACATCAAGGCAGCCGGCATAAGCTCGTTCCTGAACAGTATCCCTATAAACGCCACGCATACAAGCATTACGATTTCCTCATATAGGGACTTCCACTCATACAATGCTGCCAGCGACAGCAAAAAAGCGCCCAAAATGCAAAGTCCGCATAGGAGATTTCCAGCCATATCGGCTTCTTTTTCGGGCAATATAGCAGAGATATCACCCAGCATACTATAATTTTCAAACGCTGTAACCGCCTGCATTGCCGTAAAAATCGTGATACATAATTCACTCACTCTGAGAATTTTTTGACGCGACAGCAGTTTTGCCACAGCAAATGTCGCAAGCGTCACACCCAGTCCCCACCATCGCATACTTCCGCTATGCTGAAAAATTCCAAACCATCCGTCTGCAGCCTTCAGGTTATAAGCAAGCAGTATGGTGGGACAAAACAGCCAGTACTGTATCCATTTTAAGGAACTCTTTCTAAATAGAAGAAACAACACTGCACATACTGCCAAAAGGATGCCGGAAGAAAAATGCAGGTGCAGCATCAGTCCGTCTCGCACCACCATTGGCGAGAGAATTACAAAACACAAAAGCAACACACTTACAGTCACCGCATAAATCGCCACATTTCCTGCCTTACCCTTGTGCTTTTCGCCGCCCAAATAAGGCTTTTCAAGCTGATAAAAAATAATCCCCTGCACGAAAACAATGGCAGAAACAAAAAACAACAAATAAGAAAATTTTTCCAAATAGCGGCAGCCCAGATTGACAAATGCCACAGAAAAAACCACATTGACTATCAGATGAAACCGATTGACCATAACATGACTTTTCTTTACCGGCAAAAAAGCAGTTAGCAGATTGACAAGCAATATTGCAAGCGCTATAACCGCAAAATATATTATCTGCATATTGCCCTGCTCTTTCAGGAACATAATGCTGATTGAAAAAATGCAGATATCATAACCTGCAAGACTGAGCATCTTAAAAATCCCCGAATCTCTTTTTCTGCCCAGCAGCATTGCCGACACAGAAATAAAAACCAAAATGCCTGCTGTTACCCAGACATTAAAATTGTGAAAGTAAAAATGATTCACCATTGTGAGAAGGTAAAGACTGCAAATGCCTAATCCAGTGAAGCCAACTGCAAATTTGGGTTTCTTTCTCTCGAGATAAAGCTCCGAAAAAAGTATTCCTGCAGCAGCTATCACATACAGGCATATCCCTTTGAGCATATCATTCATATAATAAATGCTGAGCAGCACAAATGCCGTCAATACAAACAAAATCCCAACCACGCTCAAAACACCCGCGCCCACCGCAAACTCTATATTTTTTCTTTTCCCCTTCGCTGGCGGCTGTTGCGGCTGCTGTATGTACTGTTGCACCGGCATGAGCTGCGCCGGCTGTTGTACGTACTGCTGCGGCGCCACAGACTGCACCGGCTGCTGTGCGTACTGTTGCGCCGGCATGGGCTGCGCAGACTGTTGTATGTACTGCTGTGGCACCACAAACTGCGCAGACTGTTGTACATACTGCTGTGGCACCACAAACTGCGCAGACTGTTGTACATACTGCTGTGGCACCACAGACTGCGCAGACTGTTGTACATACTGCTGTGGCACCACAGACTGTGCCGGCTGTTGTACATACTGCTGCACCACAGACCGTACTGACTGTTGCACGTACTGCTGTGGCACCACAGACTGCGCCGGCTGCTGTACATGCTGCCTCACCGACATATACTGTGTGGACTGTTGTGCGTACTGCGGCTGTACATACTGCATGGGCTGCCGTAGGTTCTGCTGCAGCATACCCATGCGCTGTTGATAGAGCTGGTAGGTACGGTTCAGTTCAAAGGCTGCATATGCTTCTGTTATCCGCCCCTGCCGAAGCTGCAACAACAGCATTTCCAGATATTTCGTATAATTTTCATCCCGCGAGCCGGCACACAAGGCTTCCATATTGTGTATCAACTGCATTCTTCCGTTATCCATTTGCCTCTCCTGTCCTTCCGCTTTCCTGTTCCACAATATATGCCTGATATCTTGCCATATCTGCTTTGGGACAATCTGTCACCAGATATACGCCATTTTCCTCATAGCTTTGCGCAATCACTTCCGTGTTCCCGCACAAATAAGAAACAATCTGCCCTTTATCATAAGGAATCAGGAAAGCAGTTCTCCGGTTGTCTGCATACAGACTGTGCAAAATCATTTCCAAAAGCGCTTCCATACCCTCACCGCTTTTGGCAGACATATAAATCCGGTTTCCTTTTACCTGCGGCAGCTCTTCCATACACAAGTCCGCCTTATTGTACACATAAATAACCGGAATATCTCCCGCTCCCAGTTCCTTTAACGTTTCTTTTGTCACTTCCATATGCATTTTATGATTAGCGTCTGCATAATCAACTACATGCAGAAGCAAGTCTGCATGTTTCACTTCCTCCAAGGTAGAACGGAACGCTTTTATGAGTCCATGCGGCAGTTTATTGATGAACCCCACCGTATCCGCCAGAAAAAAAGGCTTCTTCCGCTCATTTTCAATCCTTCGTACTGCCGTTTCCAAAGTGGCAAACAACATATCCTCTTCAAAGACACGTTTGTCCTCGTCTTTCACATACGCGTCTACCATGGCGTTTAACAGCGTCGACTTGCCCGCGTTGGTATAACCGACAAGCGCAACCTGCGGCACTCTCGAGCGCACTCTTTTTTTTCGCTGTGTCTCCCGCTCTCCGGATATCTCCTTGAGCTCCTGCTCCAGCTCGGAAATCCTGTGCTCTATTTTTCTTCTGTCAAGCTCCAGCTTCTTTTCTCCTGCGCCCTTGCTGCTCATGCTGCCGCTTGCACCGCCCTGTCTGCTCAATGCGGCATGCATACCCACGAGCCGGGGCAAAAGATATTTCAATCTCGCCACTTCTACCTGCAGCTTTGCCTCCCGCGACTTTGCCCGGATTGCAAAAATATCCAATATCAGATTGGTTCTGTCCATCACAGGAAGTTTTAACGCCTCTTCCAGATTTTTTAGCTGTGACGGGCTCAGCGTATCCTCAAAAATAACCAGCTCTGCCTCACAGTCCGCTGCAAAGGAACGCACCTCCTCCACTTTTCCCGAGCCAATATACAATGCCTTATTTACCGCCTCAAGATTCTGCGTCATAATCCCTGTCACTTCCATATTACATGCCTCAGCCAGACTCCCAAGCTCTTGCATGGACTGTGCAAAATCGTCTTCATTGCCGGTACTTACACCTACAAGCAATACCTTTTCTTTTCTATTTTCTTCCAAAGTCAAATCCTCCCTCATACTTTCCCTGCTATTCCTTTCCAGCCGCCTCAAGCGCAAACCAGAATGTAACGCCGTTCTCTTCATTCCTTGCGCCATATTCCTGATTCATGGATTCCATAATTGCCTTCACGATAGAAAGCCCGACACCGCTCCCCCCATACTCTCTGGTTCTCGCCTTATCGACTTTATAAAACTTTTCCCACAGATGCGGCATACATTCCTCCGGTATCTTCTCTCCGGTGTTAAACACCTCTATTCTGACTGTATTGCCCGACTGCTTCAGGCTCACTTCAATGACACGCTCCCCTGCGCAATGATTTACCGCATTGGAAAAATAGTTGGCAAAAACCTCCTCCGTCTTAAACTCGTCCCCCCATACATAGAGAGGCGCCTTCTCCTCCATACGTACCTGTATATCATTCTGCTTTGTCAGGATTCCCGCCGACTGCATATAATTGCGAATCAAAAGCACAATGTCAAACCGCTCCATACTCACCACATCATATCCGAACTCCAGTTGATTCAGCGTCATCAACTCTTTCACCATATGATTCATCTTGGCAGCTTCGTCCATTATGACATCACAGTAAAAAGCCCTGCTCTCTGCATCGTCGTTAATACCCTCCTTCAGTCCCTCCGCATATCCTTGTATCAGTGCTATCGGTGTTTTTAGCTCGTGGGACACATTGGACAAAAATTCCTTCCGCATTTCGTCTGTGCGGTTTTTCTTTTCAATATCCTTTTGCAGCTCATTGTTTGCCGTTTTCAATTCTTTTATGGTCTGATAAAGCGTCTTTGACAGCACATTGATATTGTCCCCCAAAAAAGAAATTTCATTTTGGGCTTTGCCGGTATATTGGGCTTCAAAGTCAAGCCATGTCATCCGCTGGGATATGTGTGCCAGTTCCAGAATCGGCTCTGTTATTTTTCTGGAAACAAACCAGATGACAATACTGCTCACAACAATTCCCACAAGCCCGACATAAAGTAAGAAGCGGTTTGCGATTGCCGCGCTCTCCCTGATATTCTCAAGAGGTGTCCGTATATAAATTACCTGCCCGCCGCACAGCCAGCCGACCATTTCCATATATTCGGTACGCGTTTTGGAATCTGTCATCCGCTGTATCGTATAATACTCACTCTGCCTTAAAATTTGGGGATTCTGAACGGACACATACAACCTGTCCCACAAAAGCCCCTGCAGCATCTCCACATCATTTCCGAAAGTGCCGATGATAACCCCGCTGACATCCTGAATAACGCCCATAATATTATATCTGCCTGAAATTTTTTCAAGCGCTATCCGAAAACTTTCTGATGTCAGCTCCCCATTGGCCGCCGCATCATTTAAAAAGTTATAAGTGTCCATTATGGCTTTTTCTCTGTTTTCCTCATAATAGCGGGGAAGAAAGGTATGATTGATAACCCAGCAGATAAACAGAGTGGCAGCCATCAGTGCCGTAAAAGTTGCGGCAAACTGCCTTTTTATGGAATGCTTCATAGATATGCCTTTCAAATCACTACCTCAAATTTGCAGCCCAAGCCCTAAGCATGGGCATGTCATTACCTGTCTCCTCCAGCTTACAGCCCGAGCCCTGAGCATGGGCATGTCATTACCTGTCTCCTCCAGCTTACAGCCCGAGTCCTAAGCATGGGCATGTCATTACCTGTCTCCTCCAGCTTACAGCCCAAGCCCTGAGCATTGGGTCTGTCATTACCTCTCCTCTTCCAGCTTGTAACCCATGCCCCAGATGGTTTTTATCATTTCACCTTTTTCTCCCATCTTGCTGCGGAGCTTTTTGACATGGGTGTCTATCGTCCTTGCATCGCCAAAATAATCATAATTCCATACATGATTGAGAATCTTTTCCCGAGACAGGGCAATGCCCTTGTTTTCCATAAAATAAGTGAGCAGCTCAAACTCTTTGTAGCTTAACTCAATATCCCTGCCGTCAATTTTTACCATATGCGCATCCTTATTGACCTCAATCCCTCCCACCTTCATGGTTTTGTCTTGTGCGTTCTGGCTGGTTCTTCTCAATATCGCCTCGATGCGCGCCACAAGAATTTTGGGACTGAAAGGTTTGCTGATATACTCATCTACGCCAAGCTCAAATCCCTGAAGCTCATCCCTCTCATCTCCTTTTGCTGTCAACATGATAATCGGCACCTTGGAGTATTCTCTGATTTCCCTGCATACCTGAAAACCATCCATTTTAGGCATCATCACATCCAACACCACCAGTGCGATATCCTTCTGTGCCAAAAATATATCCACCGCCTGTATTCCGTCTTCTGCTTCGATTACATCATAATTGCTCTTTAGCAGGAAATCCTTTACCAGCTTGCGCATCCTGCTTTCATCATCCACCACCAGCACTTTTCCTTTATCCATAGCCGCCTATCCTTTCTGTGGCTGCAAAGCTGCACCTTTTTATTCACAGTACCACAAAAATATGTACAATTTGTGAAACGGCTACTGATTTCCAATATTTAGTTCTCTTTCTTTTTCCCTGACCACCTGCTCCCGCTCGCGCAGCTCCTGTTCCCATGCCGCGTAACGGTTTACCAGATTTTTCTCGTAATTTAAAATATTCGGATTGTCACTTTTTAACGTAATCATAAACATACCGGCAACCGCCAATGCCAAAATCAAGTTTGCTATAAGCGAAATCACCTGCCAATGCGTTTTTTTCTCCTCCTGCACTTTGACTCGCTCTCTTGCCGGCGTATAACTTTTTCGCATCCGCAGATTATAGGTGGTAAACAGCACCACAGGCGGTATCTCCTCTTCTTCTAACTGACCGCTCTGCAAAAGCTGTTCCCGCATTTCTTTTAAAAAATCATGTCCTACCGGTGTCTTAAATATGCGTTCTGCAAGCGCTTTTTTATAGATGCGCAGCACACCTTCCGCAGAACTGTAATGGATATGCTGCTTCAAATATTCTATTTTTTTCTTTTCCTGTCTCGCCAGCTCTGCATCCTCTTCGTTCATAAAGAGATAGCCTTCCACCATTCTTTCTGTCTGCTCGTAATCCATATCTTTCTCTCATTCCGCCGCACAAGCGGCATGACAATCAGTTTAAGCTTCGTTGTAACCTACTAAAAAGTATATCATTGTTTTTTCATCCTATCAACATATTGCAATACACACCACTCTTTCCTTGCTTTAATCGCCACCGGCTTTAAAATTATATATTGGCTTTATCACTTGCATCACGTCAACTGTGTCGCCAATATTATTTACGATATCCTCCATACCCTTGTATGCCATTGGACACTCATCCAAGGTGTCTTTATTGACCGATGTTGTATAAACACCAGCCATCTGACGCTTGAATTCTGACACAGTAAAGGATTCCTTCGCCGCCGAACGGCTCATCAATCGCCCTGCGCCATGCGGTGCCGACCGGTTCCACTCGTCATTTCCTTTTCCTATACAAATCAAAGAACCATCCCGCATATTAATGGGAATAAGCAATTTTTCGCCTTCTTGCGCAGACACGGCTCCCTTTCTTAAAATCATGGCTTTTGTATCAATATAATTATGAACGGTTGTAAATTGCTCTGTCACATGAATTTTCATCCCCTTTATGATTTCATCCATCATTGCCTGCCTGTTTAACTCGGCATATCTTTGAACAATTTTCATGTCATGAATATATTCCGCAAATAATTCTCCGGATACATAAGCCAGTTGTCTGGGAATACTGGTTCTTTTCGTATTTTTCAATTCTGCAATACTTTTCTGAATCTCCCGCTCTCTACCCTGTTCTCTTAAGTCCGCAATTAAATTCTCAATGTCTTTCTTTGCAGAACCATTTAAGGAGCTATAACCTTCTTCCTGATAATAATTCGCCACCTCCAGTCCCAAATGCCTGCTGCCGGAGTGAATCACAATATAGATATTTCCCTCAGTATCTTTGTTTGCCTCAATGAAGTGATTGCCGCCTCCTAAGGTTCCCATACTCTTCTCTGCCCTTCTCGGGTCTATATATTTATAGCAGAATAAATCTTCTAAATTAATTTCATCAAAATATCTGTGTGTTTTCTCCCGCACACGAAACCCGGACGGAATTTTCTCGTAAATCAGCTTATCCAGCTTTTGTAATTCGATATTGGATTCTCTGATTTTAACGGTTTCCATTCCGCAGCCGATATCTACCCCTACTAAATTGGGAACAATCTTGTCCGCAATCGTCATGGTTGTTCCTACTGTACAGCCGGCTCCTGCGTGAATATCGGGCATCAATCTTATCTTGCTTCCGGATACAAATTCCTGATTCAGTAAAAGAAGCACCTGTGAAATAGATGCCTCGTCTACAACGTCAGTAAATATTTTTGCCTCGTTATACTTACCCCTTAGTTCTATCATAAATCCTCCGCTCAAATGGTCTTTTATAAAAAAGGAATGCCGAAAACACTGGATTTTCAAGCATTCCTTACACGGACTAGACGGGAGTCTGAACCCAACGGGTTCGACTCGCCATCGAATCCTTTTCAGTGGACTAGACGGGAGTCGAACCCGTGTATCAAGTCCTAGAATGCTGATATTCACTATGTTTCTTTGCCGCTAAAATTTAATTGACCACACTTTGACCACACATTTTAACATATACTAACCATTTGCATTGCTTTCGCTTTTTGTTCTTGTATTACATGTATATACTTTGTATAAGTAATGTTAATGTTTGAATGACCCATTAATTTGCTTACAACCTCAATACTTACCCCACGCCTTAACATAGTTGAGCCAAATGTATGCCTAAGAGTATGCAAAGTGACTTTCTTCCTTATATTAGTATTGTTCACAAGGCGGTCTAAACTTCTTTGCAAATTTCTGGAAGTATTTTGTGTTCCCGCATGTGTTGCACACACATATCTTGATGTAATACCTTTTTTATTATCATACATCTTTAATTCCTCAAAATAATTTGCAACAGTATTATTAATAGGTATCACTCTTATTCCAGAATGAGTTTTTGTAGAACTCTTTACTCTGCTGTATTGGGATTTACCTGTACTGCTAAAATTTTTTATATTGCTTTGTACAGTCTTGTTGATATATATTAAATTTTCATTCAGATTTACATCATCCCATTCAAGAGCCAGCATTTCTCCAACACGAAGCCCAAGGTTAAGCATAATTAGCAACACTATTGCATCCCTGCTTTTATAATCATTTGTGGTCTTGTATCTTGCTATGGCAGCTTCTTTAAATTCTGCTATTTCAGAATCATTTAATGTAACCTGTTCTTTTGTTTTGGTTTCTATACAGCTTTCCACAGGCAACACTACATTGTCGCAAGGATTTTTACATATGATTCCCTCAGCCACCGCCATTTCCAAACATGGTTTCAGTAAATGCAATATGCGTTTCAAACCAGATAAAGCAATGGTTTTATATTATTGCTTGTCGGATTTGCATGTTCATCTATGAGTGTTTGAATATCTTTTGTCGAAATGTTTCCAATCATTCTTTTACCTATAGTATTTTAAATTTGACATTCATATAATCTTGTATATGATGAAGGTTCGACTTTATTGAATTATAGGTGGTCATTCACTATTGAATATATTCGTTAAGTGTAATTTTTTTAGTCGCACGGTATCCATTTTCAACTTTTTTCAGATATTCTTTTGCATTTTGCCTAACTTCAGGTTTGGTCTCTCCATAAAAACTTTTTCTTACTCCGTTTACAGATATTCTTCCTTCAAATCTGTTATCCGAACGCATTTTTACATTCATACCATTTATTATCGTTAAGACATTATTCAAACAATTCGTCACCTCCATTAAAGAATAATGCCAAAACAGTCTACATAACAAAAAGTATAACACTGTTTTGGCATTCTATCAACATTTTACAATTAATAAAATATTTCTTCGTTAAATAGCAGCGCTAAACATTTTTTGAAACAGGCATACTGCACGGCAACTGCATACCCTCCAGCCAGACAAGCGGAATTTAGTTTGACAGGCCCCCTCCCAGTTGTCTGTTTCCCATGCAGAAAAATAGACTATTTATAATAAAGTAACAATAGAAAAAATTCCTGAAATTATAGAAATAATCAATCCAGCAATAACAATATTTTTAAGAAATCTTAGGTCTCCTGCTATTTGATGAATGTCATCATACAAAGGGTCATTTTTCTGTGCACTCTTTTTTATTTCTATTCTGTCCTCTTCTTTTTTCATGGATTCTTCGATATTTTTAACTTTATCTAATGGAATACTATCAAAAGAAATTGTTCCTCTTTTTAGTTTTAAATTACAATTTTCGCAAACCTTATAAGCTTCATCATTATAGCTCACTGAATAATAACCATTTAATTCTTTTCCACATAAAGCACAAATGTCTTTCATTTTAATTCTCCTTTTTAATTGATATGTATTTATAGAATAGCCTTACTCTAAAATATTGAGAAAGGATGTGATAAATTAAAACTTAGAACTTACTCCCGCAACTATTGCATTTCCAAGTTTTCCCGTTGTCTCTTATTCCAAAGGTACCAAAAGCAGCTATTTCCATAGCCACACATCATATTATTTATGTCACTTATAATATAAAATATTGAAAATATTTATGGTATTTCTCTTGAAATAATCAATGCCATATTGTTTATCAATGCTTCAACTGTTGAAGTTTCTGCTCTTTGCTCAATCCATTGATATGTCATTTTTCTTGCATAATCATTTAATTTATTTTGCTGCATTGCATCAAAATTAAATAATCTTGACACCGCAAAAACAATTTGCGCAATTTCCCATGCATATTTAATTTTTCCCATATCATTTCCTCTTCTTAGCAAAAGTCTAGTTTATATTATTTTATATATTATATCTCTTAATTTAAATATCGGCAATATGTATATATATTTAATGTTATTAACTTGTGATAATGTCACCTTAGGATTCTCTTGAGATAATGTCACTTTTTGATAAACTATAAAACTATGAAAGAAGGTAAAATTACATTGTCACAAAAACAACTAAAAACTCTTACGGTCATCAACCGTTTCATTGACAGGTCCATTTTCAGGCAGCAGGCTGCTGAACTTTTGGGTCTCTCCACACGCCAGATTACACGCTTAAAGAAAGGAGTCCTCACCTCTGGCGCTGAAGCTCTCATTCATAAAAATACCGGGAGAAAACCTGCACATGCTGTTTTAGACCAATGGAAGGAAGCTGTCCTTATGATTTATTCCCGCCCGGAATTATCTGGGGTCAACTTCCTCCATTTCAAAGATATTCTCCTCGCAGATTTCGGAATCCGGATTTCCTATTCTGCACTTTCCAGTATACTAAAAAATGCTGGTTTTGAAAGCCCCAAAAAGAAAAAAATCCGCCACCGCACCCATCGGCGCAAACGAAAACCGCATCCCGGTCAGCTCATTCAAATCGATGCCACCCCTTACGAATGGTTTGGCGGCACCATCAGATATGCCCTCCATGGCGCCATTGACGATGCCACCGGGCAAGTCGTCGGGCTTTTCATGACACAAAACGAATGTCTTTACGGTTATCTGGAAACCATGCGCCAATGCTGTTCTGATTTTGGGATTCCACAGACCGTTTATTCTGACAACCATACTATTTTTCGTTCCCCTAAAACCGATAAACTTAGTGTCGATGAACTGTCCGCCGGCAAAACACTCCATCTCACCCAGTTTGGGCGTTCCCTGCACGAACTGGGCATTGACCTTATTTTCGCAAAGACACCTCAGGCAAAGGGACGGATTGAACGCTTATGGGCCACCCTGCAAAGCAGGCTCCCTGTCGAGTTTGCAAAGCGGGGGATTACCACCGTGTCAGAAGCAAACCGTTTTCTGGAAACAGAGTACCGGAAACTTTTCAACCAAAGGTTTGCTGTTGAACCGGAAGCAGAATCTATTTTTGTACCTGCCACAAAGGATTTGAATCTGGATTCCATCCTTTGTGTAAAGCATACCCGAAAAACAGATGCCGCCGGAACCTTTTCCTTCAAAAACCGCTGCTTTCAAATCCTGGACGAAGGGTTCCCATCATCAATGCCCGCCGTGAGATTACCGTTTTGATTCATCCGCGCTTTGGTATCCGTGTAGAGTACGGCGGACGGATTTATCATACTATACGGTATCTGAAACCCCAGAACAAAAATGCCAGTACAAAAGTCCCGGCAAAAGTGCTAAAAACGGTAGAGCCCCACCTGCAACTGCGTCACAGCAGTGATGAGTGGAAAGCGGTTTGGTGGATGGAAGATTATAACCTGTCACTTAAATTTTTATATGAACTATTTTTTGAGAAACAACAGTCAGCTTCATAAAAGGTATTGAATACAATCCGGTTATCATTATGGTCATCATACTCAAACGCCACTGGTCTGTTTCCGCACAGGTCGAGTATTACACTGAGATATATTTTCCCCTTTTCATCATCTTCTCCGGTGCCGTATTTAAATTCGGATACGTCCGTGACCCATTTCTCGTTAGGCACGTCTGATTTAAACTCCCGGTTCAGGATGTTCTCAGCAATATATGCCGGATCGGAAGCTGGTTTTGTGCAGCAGTTATACCTGTGCTTTACACAGGAACGTATTTTTTTCTTCTGGCATATCCTGAGTATTCTTTTGTCATTGACATGGATATCATAGTCGTGTGCAAGCGTATCACGGATTCTCCTGTATCCCATATCAGGATGCGTCCCATGTATCGCCTCTGTTTTTTCGGCAATCAGTTCGTTGAGGGCGTCATTCCGGCTGCCGTCATGGTTCTTCCATTTGTAATAGGCAGCCCTGCTGATTCCCAATATCCTGCACATCTCACTTACCGGATAGTCGTCATGCGTCCCTGAAAGCTCTTTTATGGCAGTATAGGCATCCAGATGTCTTGTTCTTCTAAGGGTCACCTCCTCTCGATTTCCTCGAATTTTTTTTAGCAGGTCTATCTCCATCTGCTGCTTCTTCTTTTCCGCCTTGAGCAGGCGGTTCTCAGCTTTCAGCTTTTCAACCTCGCTGAGTTCTTCCTCTGGCTTATTACGCCCACGTCCATCCCTGAGTCCTTCCACGCCGTCCGTTTCATACTTTTTTACCCATGAATAAATCTGTCCATAGGAGCAGTTAAATTTTTTCGCGGCGGACGCATAATCATTTGAATGGGAAATGCAGTATTCTACAATCCTGATGCGTTCTTCCAACGTTGTCTTCCTTCGTTTGATGTCTTTTGTCATGAGATAGCCCCCTGTTTTTCTTGAATCGTTTAATTCCTCATGACTATTATACTGCTTGACCCATTTTAAAACAGTACTTTCTGCAGGGATTCCATATTTTACAGCAATAGACTGACCTGAGCCGCCGCCTGAGAGGTAATCCAGAACTACCTCTTTCTTAAATTCAGACGTATACCGGCACAGGTCACTGTTTTGAGGAGCCAGGACATCTTCCCCATGTGCCCGATAAGCAGAGTTCCACCGCTTTACTGTTCCTAATGTGATGCCGTATTTTTTCTCAAGGGAATAGAAGGAGACCCCTTCTTCATGTTCCTTCAATACTTTTAACTTGAATTCTTTTGTGTACTTTCTTTTAGACATAAATATGCTCCTCATATGATAGTTTTTGGATATTTCCATTGTCTACCATATGGGGAGCATATCAAAAACAAGCTTTTCCTTCGCTGTTATGATACCACTATCGGGCTCCTTTCCGGTCTTAAAATCAATTTCTAAGGCACCACACTTGGCTTTTACCATAGTGATACTTGACTTGCTGACCTTGACACCATAATTATCCTCTATCCATTTTTGAATGTCTGCATAAGTAGGCGGACATTCAGGGACACCATACTCGGCACCATATCCCGAT
Source organism: uncultured Lachnospiraceae bacterium (assembly GCA_910578335.1). Taxonomy (GTDB): domain Bacteria; phylum Bacillota; class Clostridia; order Lachnospirales; family Lachnospiraceae; genus Acetatifactor. The sequence goes on from CAJTPU010000023.1 coordinate 14,646, forward strand.
GTGTCGAGTATGATGCCAAACGTACTCTTGTATACCGCGATACTGCGGATTTGAACGGTGTTCGACCGTTTTGATTTCAGTGGACTAGACGGGAGTCGAACCCGTGTCCAAAAGCCCATTCCCTGTCCTTCTACTATCATAGTCAGTTGTTTTTTGCCGGACTTAATCCGGCGCGTTCCCTCCCATAGCCGGTAACTGACACCCTGCTATGCTCGGTAGCTTCATCATACGTCCATACGGGCAAAGCTTACCGTATGCCGTTTCCCCCATAGTCGATGCCCGTATTCCAAAGTGGGGGTGCTCTGGAGCGGACAGCCGTTAGAAAACGGCATTACTCACAGCTTAGGCTGCGAGAGCTAAATTATCTTCAGCGTTTATATTTAATTTGCGATTTGACGCATCGCCTGCGGATAGCTTCTCCAGCTGCAAGACCCCTGTCGAAACCTTGACTAGCCCTCATTCTTTATAATGAACGGTATAAAAACCCATCACTATACTATTATTGTAACCAAACAAACTGCAAACGTCAATCAGAGATTTCTGATTTTAAACTCTTTTTCCGCCTCCCTGCGCTGGTCCTTTTTGGCAATATCCTGCCGCTTGTCGTAAAGCTTTTTGCCCCTTGCAAGTCCTATTTCTACCTTTGCCCTGCCGTCCTTAAAATAAACCTGCAGGGGCACAAGGGTAAAGCCCTTTTCCGCAAGCTGTCCCGTCAGCTTGCGAATCTGCGCCTTGTGCATCAGAAGCTTTTTGGGTCTGAGCGGGTCCCTGTTAAAGATGTTCCCCTTTTCATAGGGACTGATATGCATCCCATACACCCACACCTCGTTGTTTTCGATTCTGACAAACGATTCTTTGATGCTGCACTTGCCCATGCGCATGGACTTGACCTCCGTACCATGCAGCACCAGCCCTGCCTCATATTTTTCGTCTATAAAATAATCATGATACGCTTTCTTGTTGTTCGCCACCAGCTTCAGCGCTTCCCCGCTCATTGTTTTCTTCCTCCACCAACTCAAAATCAATTGCTCTTAGCTGCATTTCTACTTCCACAACCCTGACCTTCACCGGTTCTCCCAGCTTATAAGTGCGCCCGGTCCGCTCGCCCGTCATTTCCATGGTGCTCTCATCATAATAAAAGAAATCGCCGGGCATTCGGGATACATGAACCATGCCCTCTACCGTATTGGACAGCTCTACATACATGCCCCATGCAGTAATTCCCGAAATCACGCCGTCAAACTCCTGTCCAATCCGTTCCTTCATATACTCCGCTTTTTTGAGCTTGTCGGTTTCCCGCTCCGCCTCCTGTGCACGCCGCTCCATATCGGAAGACTGCTTTGCCACATCGTCTAATATCTCCCTGTAATGCGCCATTCGCTCCACTGTCAGCCTCCCCCTGAGCTGTTCCTTGATGATGCGGTGTATCTGCAGGTCGGGATAACGGCGGATGGGAGAAGTAAAATGACAATAAAACTGACATGCAAGCCCAAAATGTCCGCTGCTTACCGTGCTGTAGTGCGCCTGCTTCATACTGCGCAGCGTCAGCCTGCTCACCAGCGCTTCCTCCGGCGTGCCTGCAATCTTGTGAAGCAGCTTTTGTATCTCTCCCGGATGTATTTCCTCGTCAGAAACCTTTTTTCCCTTTCTTCCCACTGCCTTCATATAATAGCCGAGATTGCGAATAAAAATGTTCAGCTTTTGTATTTTTTCCGCATCCGGCTTGTCATGCACACGATACACAAAAGGCGCCTCCAGCCAGTAAAAATGCTGTGCCACGGTTTCGTTTGCCGCAAGCATGAAATCTTCGATAAGCATGTTTGCCGTGTTTCTCTCATAGGGCTCTATCTTTGTCGGATGTCCCTGTGCATCCAAGATGATTTTACTCTCCGGAAAATCAAAATCAATGGCGCCCCGCTTCATCCTTCTGGCACGCAGCAGATTTGCCAGCTCCGCCATCTGCTCAAACATGGGAACAAAATCAGCGTAAGCCGCCCTCTCCGCCTCATCCTTGTCTTCCAGTATTTTTTTGACCGCAGTATAGGTCATGCGGCGGCTCACTCTTATCACGCTCTCCGCCAGTTCATAATTTATGATTTTACCGGTTTTATCTATCTGCATCAGGCAGCTTACGGCAAGCCTCTCCTCTCCTGCGTTCAAGGAGCAGATACCGTTGGAAAGCGTGTGCGGCAGCATGGGAATCACCCTGTCCGTCAAGTAGACGCTGGTTCCCCTTTTTTTTGCCTCCCTGTCAAGGGCAGAATTTTCCTGCACATAATTGCTCACATCTGCAATGTGCACGCCCAAATGATACAGCCCCGCCGCATCGTCATAAGCGACACTCACCGCATCGTCCAAATCCTTGGCGTCTTCTCCGTCTATCGTGACGCAGACAAGCGTCCGCAAATCCTTTCTGCCCGCCATATCCGCTTCGCTGACAGGCTTTGCCACACGTTCAGCCTGATTCATCAGCTTTTCCGAAAATTCACAGGGCAGCTCATACCCCTTTACAATGGACATAATATCGACGCCCGGGTCATTCATATGCCCAAGGATTTCTACCACCTTGCCCTCAGGACTCTTATTTGCCCTGCCGTATTCGGTAATTTCCACCACTACCTTATGCCCCGTGACGGCTCCTTTAGAACGCTCATCCGGCACAAAAATATCCGCCGCCAGCTTTGCATTATCCGGTCTGACAAATCCAAATTTTGATACCTTTTCATAAGTCCCCACCACCGTGTGCATTCCATGCGCCACAATACGGACTATCTTTGCTTCTCTGCGGTTTCCCCTGCTCTCAGGCAGAAGCTCCACTTCAACGGTATCTTTGTGAAAAGCACCGTTCACCATATCCTTCGGGATAAATAAATCCTCATCGCAGCCCTCTATTTCCACAAATCCAAAACCCTTGGCATTGCTGATAAAGGTGCCGGTAACCGGCTCTTTCCTTCTGCCGCTTCCCTTCACATACTTTCCCTTTGCCGTTCTGTCAATCCTGCCCTCCGCAAGCAGCTCGCCCAAAATCCGCTGAAACTCCTGCCTGTCACATTCCTGTACCTGCAAAAGCATGGCGAGTTCTTTCTCCTTCATGGGAACATACAGCTCGTCTTCCATTAAACTGCATATTATCTTTTTTCTTTTTTCATCCGCTTTGTTTATCATTCTTCCTCATCTCCGACCATGCCGCAACGCATGAAGCAAAAAGAGCACTCTTTTAAAAGAGTGCTCCCATCTTAAATCCATTAGAATACGTTAAGATTTAGTATGACCGCAAGCAGGATAAAGGATACTGCAAGTATCTTGGTAATCTTAACCAACTGCCCCTCCATGGAACGTCCTTTGTTCTTGCCCCAGTAGGTTTCCGCCGCGCCGCTGATGGCTCCCAGCCCCGCTGACTTTCCCTCCTGCATCAATACCAGCACTACAAGCGCTATGCATACAATGATAAAAAGTATTGTTAAAATAATTTTGAGTGCTCCCATAACTTTCCTTTCCAGCTACAGCACAAATCTGTCATCGACATCTCTACTGCTTCATCAGTATACTCCGTGTTTTGCTAAATCACACGAAACATATTGTAGCATAACACAAAAATATTTTCAACCTTTTTTATCGGTTTTTCCATGTTTTTAAGGAAAATAACACCAAAAGAGGCAGCAGTTCCAGCCTGCCAGCCAGCATATCAAACATCAGCACGCATTTTGAAAAAGGGGAAAATGCGGCAAAGCTTCCCGACGGTCCCACCATATCAAAGCCGGGACCAATATTATTGAACATTGCCATAACCGCCGAGGCATTGGTTTCAAAACTGAAATTGTCAACGCTCACAAGCAGAACGGACAGAAAATAAATGACAACGTAAATTGCCAGATACACCCTGATGGAATGTACCACATTGCCGGAAACCACCCTGCCGTCCATGTGCATTTTCTTTACGCTTCTTGGATGTACCGCCGCCGATATCTCATTTTTAATGCTTTTCATCAGCACCACGAGACGCGATACCTTCAAACCACCGCCTGTGCTGCCTGCGCAGGCACCCACTATCATCAAAAGGAACAGCAGCATCTTGGAGAAGGAAGGCCACAGGTTAAAATCACTGGTGGTAAAGCCCGTAGTAGTCATCACGGAAGCCACCTGAAAGCCTGCCTGAAAGAAGGATTCTCCCATACTGGAAAAGCTGTCTTTGATGTTGATGCCGATAAGCAGAGTCGAAACTGCCGCAATTCCCAGATAGGCTCGCAGCTCCTCACTGTGCAGTACTTCCTTCGGTTTTTTGATTAAAAACAAATAGTAAATATTAAAGCTGACGCCGCAAAGCAGCATAAATATCAAAATAACAGACTGCGCCGCCCTGCTATAGGATGCCGCGCTGCTGTTGAGCAGTCCGAAACCGCCTGTTCCCACAGTAGAAAACGTCAAAGTAGCCGAATCATAGAGCGGCAGCCCCGTTACCATAAGAAGTATTATCTCAAGCAGCGTAATGGCAATATATATCTGGTACAATATTCTGGCTGTATTCTTTACCTTTGGCACCAGCTTTCCCACGGTAGGACCCGGGCTTTCCGCGCGCATCAGATGCATATTATAGCTTCCCGACAGCGGCAGCACTGCCAAAATCAGCACCAGCACACCCATACCCCCTATCCAGTGGGTAAAAAGCCGCCAGAACTGTGTACACCTTGCCAGCCCCTCCACATCGGTCAGAATCGTACCTCCCGTGGTCGTCAGACCGGAAACCGTCTCAAAAACCGCATCGACATAAAAAGGAATTTCCCCCGTAAGCACAAAAGGCACTGCGCCTACAAGACTTAACAGCAGCCATGCCAAAGAAACCGTGACAAAGCCTTCCCGCGCATAAAACACCTTGCTTTTCGGCTTAAAGCACTTGCCTGCAAAGCCCGCAAAAAGGCTTACCACCGCCACAAAAAGATAGGCAAAACGCTGCGGTTCCTGACAAAGCACCCCGACCAAATACGGTAGCAGCATAAACAAACCTGCAAATTCCAACACCCTGCATAATATATAACGAATAATTGAATGATTCATAATCCTCGCCCTACTCTAAAATATCCCTGATGTCGTGAAAACCGGTTGTAGTCGTCACGATAACCACCGTATCTCCAACGCGTATAACGCTCTGCCCACCCGGTGTGGAAATACTACCCTTGTGGTTAATACTGCATACCAGTATATTTTTTTTCAGCTTCAGCTCCTGCAGCGGAATCCCTACAAAAGGACAATCCTCCCTGATGATAAACTCCAGCGCCTCGACACGATTGTCATTCAATTTGTATAAAGATTCAATATTGCTGCCCATGGAATTCTGCATGGCGCGCACAAATTTAACAATATTTTCTGCCGTAATATTTTTGGGATATACAATACTGCCCAGATTTAAATTTTCAATAATTTCATCATAGGCAATCCTGTGTATCCTCGTGATAACCTTGGCTTTGGAAATACTTTTTGCATACAGCGAAAGCATGATATTCTCTTCGTCAAAGTCCATCATGGAAACAACGGATTCTGCCTTCGCCAGCCCTTCCTCCAATAGCAAATCTCTCTCCGTACCGTCTCCGCAGATAACCATGGCATTCGGCACCAGTTCGCAGAGCTCCTCGCACCGGGCGCGGGACTTGTCCACTATCTTCACCTTAACGCCCATATCCAGCAAAAGCGTGGCGAGATAATAAGAAGTGCCGCCCCCGCCTATCACCATGGCATCCTTTGCGCGCATAGTCGGCACGCCGATTTTTTTAAAAAATGCAGCGATTTTTGCGGAAGCTGCCACGATGGTAATGTCGTCTCCTGCTTTTAACGCAAAATTACCGTCGGGAATATGTACTTCCTCTCCCCGCTCCGCCACGCAAATCAGCACATCGCTTTTAAAGCGGCTGCTCACGTCCTTTAACTGCATGTCACACAAAACCGAATCCTCCGGTATCCGGTATTTTACCAATTCCACCCTTCCCTTGGCAAAAGTATCAATTTCCAATGCAGAAGGGAATTTTAAAAGCCTTGCAATTTCCATCGCCACGGCATACTGGGGATTGATAACCAGGGACAACCCCAGCTCCTCTTTTATAAAGGCAATTTCCTTGTAATAAACAGGATTGCTCACTCTGGCAATCGTGTGGCAGCCTCCTGCTTTTCTCGCTATCAGGCAGCACAACAGGTTCAATTCATCCTGCCCCGTCACGGCAATCAGCAAATCCGCCTCTCCCACGCCTGCTTCAAGCTGCACACTGTACACGGCACCGTTTCCTATGATGCCCATAATGTCATAGGTATTGGTTATCCCCTGCACCAGCTCTTCTTTTTCATCCACTACCGTAATGTTATGCCCTTCTCCGCTAAGCTGCTCGACAAGAGCCGTTCCCACGTTTCCACAGCCTACAATCACAATTTTCATGGCTGCCTCCTGTTACTTATATTAGAACCCGTCCTTTATACGGGCAGTCCACAGACTATACACATTATACTTGTATCGGAATGAATAATCAAGTGAAACGAGCGATTTCGCGCAAAGAGAATAAGCAAATAACCATAAAAAAGAGGGCGCAGCCTAACCGCTTCGCCCTCCTTTTACATATCACAATTGATACCATACACAGGTCAGCACGATACTGACCAAAAGCAGCACAAACCCGATAATCAGAGTAGAACGCTCTGAAAACGGCTTTCTGTCCGCCGCTTTTTTTACTTTGTAGTCATAATAGCTTTCTGCTTTGTCATGCACACGTCCGGGAATAAAGGCATGCAGCGCTTTCCCGAAGGCAAAACCGAATATATCAAACCATCCCGTCGTCGATACCCATATCAGGGCGCCTATGCCCAGAAAGCAGAACGCCGTGATGGTAAAGCCGTCGCAGATGATTAGCACCCTGTCCGCAAGCGTCCCAGCCCGAAAAAGCCCCCGCATCAGCATAATCAGAAAAGAGAGCAAAACCGCGCCCAAAATCTGTATTCCATACTTTTTATGCTTCATAGGCACTCTACTCCTGCACCTCTTTGCGGTACTTCTCAAATTCTGCCTTGTTGCAATGTACAAAATGTCCGGGCAGAACCTCCTGCAGAGAAGGCAAATCCGTGCTGTAGTCATGTTCCTTTAAAGGCACATAGGTAATCCTCTTGCGCTGCTTCTCATAATCAGGGTCCGGCATGGGGATGGCGGAAAGCAGGGAACGGGTATAAGGATGCAGCGGATGCTTAAACAGCTCGTCCGAGGTCGCCAGCTCTACCAGCTTGCCGTAATACATAACCCCAATCCTGTCGGAAAAATATTTGACAACGGAAAGGTCGTGTGCCACGAACATAACCGTAAGTCCCATCTTATGACGCAAGTCGTCCAAAAGATTGATTACCTGCGCCTGAATGGACACATCAAGAGCGCTGACCGGCTCGTCGGCAATAATCAGCTCCGGGTTCATAATAACGGCACGCGCTACGCCGATACGCTGTCTCTGTCCGCCGGAAAACTCGTGGGGATAACGCTCTGCGTGCTCCCGCACCAATCCCACCATTTCCAGAACCTCATATACCTTCTCGTTAATCTTCGCCTTGTCTTTTTCACCGCGGATAACCAATCCCTCGGCAATAATCTGCCCCACCGTCATTCGGGGGTCCAAAGATGCAATCGGGTCCTGAAAAATCATCTGGATTTCCGTAACCGTCTTGTGTTTTTTGTGGTCGCGGCGCGCTTCCTGCATCTGCTTCTTCTGTTCTGCAATATATGCGTCAAGCTCCGCCTTTTTCGCGTTCAACACATCCGCAGAACCGGACTTTTTCAGCGCTTCCGCTTCTTCTTTATATTTCTTCTTTGCTTCTTTGATATGATTCCTGTAGGAAAGGGTTCCTGCCGCAATCCGTTCTCCTTTAAAATAGATATCGCCGGAGGTAATGTCATACAGCTTAATAATGGAACGTCCCGTCGTCGTCTTGCCGCAGCCCGATTCGCCTACCAGTCCGAACACTTCACCCTTCTTGATTTCAAAGCTGACATCGTCCACTGCCTTATTGGTCTTAAAATACTGGCAGAGATGTTCCACACGCAGTAACGTTTCTCCCTTATTCGGCATTGGACGCACCTCCCTTCGCTTTCATTCTGGCAATACGCTCGGTAATAATCTTTGGCGGCTCCACCTTCGGCGCGCTGGGATGCAGAAGCCACGTGGCAGCCGCATGGGTTTCGCTTATTTTAAACATGGGCGGCTGTGCTTCAAAATCAATCTTGAGCGCATACTTATTGCGGTCTGCAAAGGCATCGCCTACAGGCGGATAAATCATGTTGGGCGGCGTGCCCGGAATCGCCTCGAGTCTCTCATTGGTCTCCAAATCCGGCATTGCGGACAAAAGCGCCCACGTATACGGGTGTGCCGGCGAATAGAAAATATCTTCACTGGTACCGGTCTCCACAATCTTGCCGGCATACATAACCGCAATGCGGTCCGCCATGTTTGCCACCACGCCAAGGTCATGGGTGATAAAGATAATGGACAGATTTCTGTCAGCTTTGAGCTTGTTAATCAGCTCCAGAATCTGTGCCTGAATCGTCACGTCAAGCGCCGTCGTCGGCTCGTCGCAAATCAGAATATCCGGGTTTGCCGCCAGCGCGATGGCAATTACGATACGCTGCCGCATACCGCCGGAAAACTCAAAGGGATACTGACGGTATCTCTTGCGGGTATCGGATATTCCCACTTCCTCCATCAGCTTGAGCGCCTTATACTTTGCCATGGACTTTGACACCTTTAATACGACGCTGGAAGCATTCTCCCTGAAAAACGCTATCAGTGCTTCCGTCTCCTCGTCAAAATTGCGGGAAGCACCATTTGCAAGGAGTTCCTTGTAATGATTCTCCATACGCTTTATAACGGCATCCACATTGTCCTTTGCAAGCTCCAAATCCACCGCAGTAGAAGGCGCCACCTTCCACGAAGGCTGCTTGCCCCGCGCAGTCAGTTTGTCGTATTTTGCCTGCTGCTTTTTGTGCACCGCAGCCGCCTTTTTATTTTTGGGAATTCCTTCAAAGTAGGTATGAAGCGCCGCCCTTATGCTGCTCTTAAAGGTATAAGCCACGCTGTCCTTGCGGATTTCCAGCCGGTCAATCGAGCCTTCCACAGCGCGCACCATAGCCGCCGCTGCTTCACTGCACTCTTTTTTGTCAAGCGTCTCTTTGGTAAATACCTCATAATTTTCCGCAATTACCTGCAGCGCTTCCTTCTTCCGCTCATCATGCTGCTTTGCACTGTAGGCAAGCGCTTCTTTGGCGCAGGCATGGAACTTATCCATAAAGTTCTCTTTGGTATATTTTTTGAGGAAATCATTCAACTCCGACACAGGCATTTGGGGAAGCGGCTGTCCGGAAAAGGTAATATAATACCCCATGTCGAAAAAGTCCGGCTCCTCTGTCTTTAGCGCCTTCTCCAAAATTGCCTGCAGCTCCTTCAAAATGCGGGTGGTCTCCGTATACTTACCACTGTGGATTTCTCCGCCGGACACTTTCTTCAACTCTCCAAGAAGCTGCTTTAAAGCCTCCAGGTCCTTTCCGCACACCACATAATCATTACCGGTCTGCCCTGCAAGGCGGACAATCTCCTTGATGGTGTACTTCTGGTCCTCAAAAGCATTTTTCTCTATATAAAACAGCACTTCTTTGATTTCATCCACAGCCTCCACGGCTGCCTCGTGCGCCACATTATAAGCCTGCTCCAGTTCAATGTGCTTGAATTCAAACTTATCAAAATTCTTGCACATGCTTTTTAATTCCTCTGCCCTTGCAGCATTGCCGCCCGCCTGTGAATCCACCATTGCCTGTGACAAAAGCGCCAGCGTAGAATTAAACGCAGTGCGGCTTGCCTTCTGACGCGCCTTTCCCTTTAAAAGCATCGCCTCCGTAAGCTGCTTGCCGATACGCATAATCGGATTTAAGCTGGATAAGGGGTCCTGAAAAATCATGGCAATTTTGTCCCCGCGGATGCGGTAAAAATCCTCTTCGGATACCTTTAACAAATCCATGCCGTCATATATAATGGAACCGCTCTCTATAATGGAGTTGCCCGCTAAAATACCCAGAATCGCCTTGCTTGTCACGGACTTGCCGGAACCGGATTCTCCCACGACTGCAAGCGTCTCCCCTTCTTTTAAATCAAAACTGATATTCCGAACCGCCTGCACCTTTCCGCCGGGCGTTCGAAAAGAAATCACAAGGTTGTTGACTGATAATTTATTTTCCATTTGTTACTCCTCCGTGCCTCTCAAAGATGGGTTGAAAGCGTCCCGCAAGCCGTTTCCAAACAGGTTGAAGGAAATCTCCAGCAGGGAAATATAAATTGCCGGAAACAGTATAATGTGCGGATACGTCGTCAGGGAGGACTGTCCCGAGGACAGCATACTGCCGATGGACGACATGGTGGAGGAATCCAGGTTTACAATTCCCAGATAGGTCAGCGTCGATTCTGAGAAAATAACGCCCGGAATCACCAGCACGGCGCTGGTAATCAGCGTGCCCAGCGCATTGGGGAAAATATGCTTGAACATCAGTCTCGCATCGCTGGCGCCAAGGGTTCTCGCCGCCAAGATATACTCCTGATTTTTGTACCGGTAAAACTGCATACGCGTAGAGCTCGCCATGCCAATCCAGCCCGTAGTGACAAAGGCAAACAAAAGCGCCGGCACCACGCCCACCTTCTGCGCTAAATGTAGCTGGAAGAGAGTCGTTACCACCATAAAAGGCACACCGCTCAGGATATCCGAAATACGCTCCATCACAATGTCGACGGCGCCGCCGTAATACCCTTCTATAGCACCGTAAATCGCGCCGATAATCAGATTGATGACGGATACGCACAACGCCAGCAAAAGACTGAAGCGCGCCGCACCTGCAAGCCTTGTAATAATATCCTGTCCGAAATTGTTGGTGCCAAAGATAAAGGAAGGCTCAAAGCCATAGCGGTACTGGAAATAAGTGTAGGTGAACACGCGCACCTTAAAGGACATGGCGGTCGAGCTTCCCGTCACCTGCGCATAGCGGTAGGAACCGTCGTCCCCTTCAATACGCAGACTGTCATAATCGCCGTCGTTGCCGCTCGTCTTGTAAAGGGGAACAAAATTGCCCTCCTTATCCAGCTTTGGCGTCCCCTTTGGCGTACACTCATACCAGAGGTTTGCATTGTTTTTCATGGACTCTATCTTGTAGCCGGAAGTATTTACCGCAGGATAGATAACCTGAATCCCCGTCTCATTCTGCCAGTCCTGTATCGCCTGATATTCCGCGCCTGTAAGCGTCAGGTATATCATGCCGTTTTTGATGTAGGAATCCGTCCGCACATCATAGTAAGTCGTATTGGTGGTGCTGCTGGGGTCCTCATAATCCGCCCTGAATACCTCTACGGTAGGGTTCATGCCCGTCTCCTCCGCAATCGCCCTGCGGGCATTGTAATCCGCCGCATTTAAGGTCTCATTGGAGCAGCCGTCCCAGCCCGCCCATGCAAACAGGCTCCACTTGGGAAGCAGCTTACGATACTGCAGGTAAGTCGTATCCGTGGGCATCTTCGTGTAATTGTTGCTGCACAAAATCGGGATAAAAGCAGCAAACAGTACCAGAAACAAAAGCACCACTGCCGCAATCACCGAGCTTCTGTTCTTGCAGAAGCGAATCATGGCGTCCTTAAAATAACCAACGGGCTTGGTATCCAGCTTTTTATCATGGATAATCTCGTCCCTGTTATAAAATTCAAATTTTTCCTTGGGTATATTCTCAAAATCCATGTTATTTCTCATACTAGCGCTCCCCCATTCTGATTCTTGGGTCTATAAATCCATAGCTGATATCCACCACAATGCCAGCCGTCAGACCGATTAAGGTGTAAAAGGCAGACAGCAGCATAAAGAAGTTGTAGTCTAACGCCGTGATGGAATTGACATAGAGCTGTCCCACTCCCGGGATACCGAATATTTTTTCGATAATCAGGGAACCGGAAAGGATGCCGACAAATTCGCCTAAAATAATCGGGAATACCGGCACCATGGAATTGCGCAGGGCATGACGGACGGTCGCTTGCGCTCTGGTAAGCCCCTTGGTACGCGCCAGCAGCATAAAATCACTGGTCAGCACCTCGGAAAGCTCCGCCCTCGTATAACGCGCCAGGCTGGAAATACTGCCGAATCCCAGCGACAGCACTGCCGGCACCACCGAGAGGAACATAGGCAGGGTAAACCAGTCCGTACCGCTGTTCATCTGCAGAGGGAACCATTTCAATTTAAAGCACAGCAAATATTGTACTAAAAGTGCATACACGTAAGAAGGAACGGAAATACACACCATGATAGCGGTGGAAATCACATAATCCTGCCATTTATTCTTCTTTAACGCCGCATAGATGCCAAGAAGCAGTCCCAACGGCACGCTGAAAATCATGGAATAGATATTTACCATCAGGGTAGCGGGAATCTTGGAGACAAACACGCTCCATACATCCTGTCCGCGGTAGAGCGCCTCGCTGATGCCCCAGTCGCCGCCCAGCAGACTCCTCTTCAAAAAGATACCGTACTGTACCAGAATCGGCTTATTGTAGCCAAGCGCCTCTCTTCTCTGTTTAATCAGATTCATATCCTTGCCAAACTGGTTGGCATCTATCACAGGCAGAAGCTTGACTAAAACAAAGCACATGGTCAGTATGACGAAGAGTACAAAGAACATGAGCGCGATACGCTTTAGTACATATTTGAACATAAAAAACCTCCTTCGTTTTGCATTTAGACAGCCTTTTCAGAACTCTGCTAAAGCTGTCTAAACACAAAACCAAAACCCAAAGGGCGGTCTCCCGCCCCGGGTTTGGTCTCATCATGCATCCGGTTACTACCCGTCTGCCCGTATATTAGTTGTAATTCAGGGTTCCGCCCTGGGAAGCAACATACTCCTCCCACTCTGCATCGGTGTAGTTGTAGGTCAGGTACTGTACGCCCTGATTGCCGTTACGTCCCACGCCGAAGATATACTCCTCTGAGTAGTACTGTATCTGCATACCCTTTAAGCCTGCAGAAGAATCGTCTACCAGCGGAATCATATCGTAATTTCTAAGGATTGCACCCTCCAGCGCTGCCAGAATGGTAAAGCGCTCTTCGGGAACGCCGTCGCTGCTGCCTGCGGAGAAGGTGCTCACGGTACCGTCTGCTGCCGTAATGTTAATCGGTACGCCGTTGATACAGTTGGTCCAATCCATGCAGGAAGCGGTGTAATCCGTGCCGTTCAGATTGATAGTAAGCATATCGGTCGTCGTATCCCAAGAAGGGTCGTACTGATAGTTGGGCTGGATATACGCCGTCATCAGGTTGTAAGGGTCAAGTGCGGAACCGGTCCAGCCTACGAAGAACAGCAGGTCTACCTGATTTGCACGCAGTGCATCCGCAAAGCCGTTGCCCAGCGTATCGTCCTTGGAGAAGGTAAGCTTGCCTTCCAGAGAAGTGCCAACCACCGCCTCGGTATAGCAGTTTACAAGGAATTCATATCCCTTCGCGTAAGTCTGGCTGGTATTGTTGGGCAGACCAATCTTGATTTCGATGATATCATCCTCATCCATCAGCCCTTCCGCAATGGCAATGTCATACGCCTCGTTAAAGCGCTGCTTTGCCATCTCCAGATTGTAGCCTGTGATGCTTTCAATTGCCTCGTCTACATCCGCATACATCTTGCCGTCGCCAATATCATCCTTTACACCCCAGAACTCGGCAAGCACCCATTTTGCCTCCTCGTTGGAACGGTAGGTAGTACCTTCCTCAGGGTCGGAGATAATCAGGCTGGAATATACGCCGAACGCAGGGTTACAGGTCGGCTGTGCAGCCAGTGCAAATGCAGAACGGTCAAGGGCAAAGGAAAGTGCCTCGCGGAATTCCTTTACCGTCAGAATCGTCTTGTTGTAGTTTGCGCCAAGTGCTTCCTGTGCTGCTTTCAGTGCATTAAAATCAGGATTCAGCGCCACAAAGAAAGTCGAATCTGATGTGGTATAATAGGTATAATCGCTGGACTGGTATGTCTCCATATCTTCTGCAGTCAGTCCATAGCTGTCAAGCTGTCCGCTTAAGAACATTTCCAGTCTGGTGGAAGCCTCGCCTACACAGTCATACTGGATTCTGGTGGTCTGATACTGTCCGTCTACGATACCGTAGAAATTGTCGTTTCTCTCTAATACATACTGCTTATCAGCCTGGAAGGAAACCAGCTTGTAAGGACCATAGGAAATGGTCGTCTCAGCGGAGGTTCCGTAGCTGTTCTGGTATACGCCGTCAACAACGCTCTCGCATTGCTTATAAAGCTCTTCGTTTACCAGCCAGGAACTCGTCAGCGCATAGCGCAGGTCAAATCCCTTTAACGGCTTCTCCAGCACGATGACAAACTCATGGTCGGAAAGAGCAAAGATACCAACCTCGTCAAAGCTCATCTCCGGATAGTTCTCGCCGTAGTAGCAGAACTCTTCCCACTCGCGGAAGGCGTAATCGCCCTGTGCTGCCTCATAATCAGCCAAACTCATACCGTTTAAGCCGGCAATCAGATTGCGGAGGCCTTCATAAACCTCTTGGTTTACCTTTGCATAGCCGTCCTCATCTGCAGAGGGCTCAAGAATCTCCGCAAACCAGTCCACATCATTGTTTACGAAAAGCTCGGGATAAGCGCCGTAATATTCGTCCAGTCCGTTTTGTCCCCAGTTTCCTGTAGTATGAATATTAAGCAAGATGTCTTTTCCGTCAATCGTGAAGTAGCCGTCCTCACCTACGGTGATGTCCTCTACCGCAATATACTCTTCATCCGCATAATCCTGCGAAATCATATTTGACTGTCCGTACTGTCCCTGATATGCAAAATTCTTTGCATTTACCAGCACAAGGCTGTTGGCATACAGACCGTCTGCACGGTGATTGTGCGCAATCGGATTTAAGAGAAGCTCTGCGCTCGTCACATAATCCTGTGCCGTAATCGGTGTGCCGTCCTCCCACATCAGGTCGTCGCGAAGGGTAATCTTCCACGCCCTTGACTCAGCGCCCTCTTCCAGTCCGTACTGTCCGATATAATCCTGTGTTACTTCCACAGGCTCGCCTACTGCGGCGCCGGGAATCATGGCATAACCGTCCATGGTGTCGTTAAAATCGAAGGTATAAAGAGGAGCCTCCATATAGTACAGCATACTGCTTGCATCAGTATCAGTCTGTTGCTGATGAGGACTCCAGTTGGTTGGGAAGTCAGCCAGCGCAAGATTCAGGGTATAAGAATCAGCGGCTGCTTCGTCCGTGCCTGTCGGCGTGCTCTCCGTATTGGTACTTGTGGGAGTCGTATCGTCAGCAGGCTTCTCTTTGTCCTTGTCACCGCAGGCAGCCAGTGAACATACCATCACGGAAGCGGTGAGAAGAGCAAGAAGTCTTTTGGAAATCTTTTTCATAATACTTTCCTCCTTTTTATATTTTGCCATCACATACTTCTTTACTTTATCGCTTTGCATTGCTACGTTAACAAAAAAGGATTGAATAATAAACTACCCACTCCTTCATGCGTAACTTTCAACAACTTATGCAATTGTATTATACGTGATTAACAGTCCTTAGAATAAGGTAAAATCGACAAAATGTCAAGAGCTTTTCAAGATTTTACTGCGGTGTCACATTAAAGCAAAAATGTTATTTTATACAACCGCTTCAATTCTTTTTGGCATATATGTATATTTTATTAATATTTATTAAAAAACAGAGTAAAAAATGCATAAAAATTCTTTAGCATTTTTTACTCCGCAAAACCTCTATTTTCCTTCCGCAAACACGTCCCTGTATTCGCTGATGCCTGAAAGCTCTTCCTCTATCCGAAGGAGCCTGTTGTACTTTGCCACGCGGTCAGAGCGGCAGGGCGCGCCCGTCTTTATCTGTCCGGCGTTTACTGCGACCGCTATATCTGCGATGAAGGTATCCTCCGTCTCTCCCGAACGGTGGGAAATCACCGCCTTGTAACCGTTTGTCCGCGCAAGCTCCACCGCCGCAAACGCTTCCGACAGCGTACCTATCTGATTGACCTTTACCAGTATGGCATTTGCAACTCCCAGCTTGATACCTGCATCCAGCCTTTTTACATTTGTCACAAAAAGGTCGTCCCCTACAAGCTGGATTCTGTCGCCAAGCCTTTCCGTAAGCTGCTTAAAGCCTTCCCAGTCGTCCTCTGCAAGCCCGTCCTCAATGGATACGATTGGGTATCTGGCGCAGAGCTCTTCATAATAGGAAATCATCTCTGCCGTATCTCTCACTACCTCCTGTCCCTTCAGCCTGCTTTCCCCGGGGAAATGATACATTCCCGTCTTTTCGCTGTAAAGCTCGCTGCTCGCCACGTCAAGGGCAATACGGATATCTTCACCCGGCGCGTACCCTGCCGCCTCCACTGCCTGCACAATCAGGGATAGGACAGCATCCGCATCCGGCAAATCCGGCGCAAAACCGCCCTCGTCTCCCACACCGGTAGAGAGTCCCTTTTCTTCCAGTATCTTCTTTAAATTATGATACACTTCCGCACAAACCCGCAACGCCTCCGCAAAAGACACCGCTTTCACGGGCATAATCATAAATTCTTGAAAATCCACCGTGTTCGCCGCATGTTTGCCGCCATTCAATATGTTCATCATGGGAATGGGCATAAGATGCGGATGAATGCCGCCAAGATACCGGTACAACGGCATGGCGAGCGCTGCCGCCGCCGCCCTTGCACAGGCAAGGGATACTCCCAGTGTGGCATTTGCGCCAAGATTTGCCTTGTTCTCGGTGCCGTCCGCCGTAATCAGCATCCTGTCAATCTCCATCTGGCAGAGTACATTCTGCCCCAGAAGAAGGGGTTCTATTTTACTATTTATATTTTCCACAGCCTTTTTTACACCCAGCCCAAAATAACGCGGCTCGGCGTCCCGAAGCTCCACCGCTTCAAACCGTCCCGTACTTGCGCCGGAGGGCACTGCCGCACTGCCTGTAAAAACGCGCCCGCTCTGGCTGTCTTTTACCGTAACCTCCGCTTCTATGGTAGGATTCCCTCTGGAATCCAGTATCTCCCTTCCGTGTACCTTTATAATCTCCATATACGCACTCATGGCATACCTCCTTTTTGCCTGTCGTTTTCACAGGCATTTACAGTCAGTATGCCACGATATTTCTAAAATATTTGCAGTGAAAGCTATTTTTGTTTACTTTTTGATAAGCAGCGATTTGCCCGTCATCTCCGCCGGCTGCTCCTTGCCCATAATCTGAATCAGCGTGGGCACAATGTCAGCCAGACAGCCGCCCTCCCGCAAAGTATATGCCTCGTCGTAGTTGACAAGGATAAAAGGAACCTGATTGGTCGTATGGGCGGTAAAGGGCTCGCCTGTCTCATAGTCCACAAGCTGCTCCGCATTGCCGTGGTCCGCACAGATAAACAGCGCGCCACCGTTCTCCTTCACGGCTTCCACCGCCTTGCCCACACACTCGTCCACAGCCTCAACCGCTTTAATCGCCGCTGCCTCCACGCCTGTGTGTCCTACCATGTCAGGATTTGCAAAATTGATGATAATCACATCATACTTCCCGCTTCTAATCGCCTCCGTGAGCTTACCGCACACCTCGTAAGCGCTCATTTCCGGCTTCAAATCATAGGTTGCCACCTTGGGAGAATTCACCAGAATCCTGTCCTCTCCCGGATTCGGCTCCTCCACGCCGCCGTTAAAGAAAAACGTCACATGAGCATACTTCTCCGTCTCTGCAATGCGCGCCTGCGTCATGCCCTGCGCCGCAAGCCACTCGCCGAAGGTATTGTTTACGGCTATCTTGTGGAAAGCAACCTCCTTGTTTGGAATCGTAGGGTCATAATCGGAGAAGCATACGAACACAATATCCTTTCTTGCGCCTCTTTCAAAACGGGTAAAGTCGTCGTCACAGAAGCTGCGGGTAATTTCCCGCGCCCTGTCAGGACGGAAGTTAAAGAATACCACAGAGTCTTTATCCTGCACGAGACCTACCGGTTTTCCTTCTTCTGCCACCACGGTGGGCTTTACAAATTCGTCCGTCACACCGGCGTCATAGGAATGCTGTATGGCACAGATACCGCAGTCCGCCTTCTCGCCCTCTCCCCTTGTCATGGCATCATAAGCTGCCTTTACCCTGTCGTAATTGTTGTCCCTGTCCATGGCATAATATCTGCCCATCACAGAGGCAATCTTTCCGACACCGATTTTTTCCATCTCCTCCGCGAGCGCTGCCGCATAGCTTTTGCCGCTTGCAGGCGGCGTATCCCTGCCGTCCAAAAAGCAGTGTACATAAACCTTTTCAAGCCCGTTTCTTTTCGCCATCTCCAAGAGCCCGTAGAGATGGGTATTGTGGCTGTGCACGCCGCCGTCCGACAAAAGCCCCATGCAGTGCAGTGCACTGTCGTTTTCTTTGCAGTTTTCCATCGCTTTCTTTAACGCCGGATTTTCAAAGAAAGTACCGTCCTCTATCTCTTTGGTGATGCGGGTCAGTTCCTGATACACGATACGCCCTGCGCCCATATTGAGATGCCCGACCTCGGAATTGCCCATCTGTCCCTCGGGAAGTCCTACCGCCATGCCGCTTGCGTTGCCGCGCACAAAGGGATACTCCTTCATCAGCGCATCCATCACAGGCGTCTTCGCCTCCGCGACCGCATTTCCTTCCCGCTTGTCATTCAGCCCGTAGCCGTCTAATATCATCAATACCGTGGTTTTCTTGCCCATTTATTTTCCTCCGTTCCTCTTATGCTATTCTGCCTTTATAGCTGTTTTCTTTCGTGAAAATTATACCTGTTCTTGCACCGACATGCAAGAGCAAGTTGCGCATTTCTTCTTTGCGGCTAATGCGCAATCATCTCCTCAATAAAAATCCCATAGCCGCTGGTGGAATCGTTTATCAGAACATGCGTCACCGCACCAATCAGCCTGCCGTTCTGTATAATGGGCGCGCCGCTCATCCCCTGTATAATACCGCCCGTAAGGGCAATCAGCTCCGGGTCCGTCACCTGCAGCACAATTCCGCGGTTGATATTGTCATGGTCAAAATGACATTCCTTAATCACAATATCATAGTACTTTAACTCTCCGTCCACCATGCAGAGTATCTTGGCGGGACCGGTTTCCACTTCCTGCTTTAACCCAATCGGCAGCGGCTCGGCAGAGATACAGGCAAGCATTTTGTCGTTGCAAGTTCCAAAGATTCCCCTTTCGGTATTATCCGTAATGATGCCGAAAATGTTACTGTCGTTGTACTCAATCATGCCGGTCATCTCCCCCGGCTCTCCCCGCACACCTTTTTTGATTGCCACAATATCCGTTTTGTAAAGGGTTCCGCTGCTAAGCTCCATAATCATGCCGGTGTCCACATCATTGATGCCATGCCCCAGCGCGCCAAAATTGCCTTCGCTGTCAACGAAAGTCATGGTTCCCACTCCTTGCGCGTTATCCCTGACCCATATACCAAGCTTATACTCCCCGCTCTGGTTTTGGTAAGGCTGCACCTCAATGTCAAAAATTTCTCCGCCGCGGCGCACGGAGAGCACCACCGGCTGCCCGCCGCAGTCTTCAACCATTTCAATAAAATCTGCTTTCTCCGTCACCGCTTCTCCATTCAGGGAAAGAATGTAATCACCGGTTTTGAGCAGATATCTGGAAGGCGATACGCTGCTCCCGTTTACAGAGATAAAATCACCTACTCCAATCACCAAAACACCGTCCGTTTTCATATAGATGCCGACGGGAAGCCCCACCGGCGTAAGCGTCATATTTTCAATGACGTCAATGTTAACCTGCTTAAAGGGAATGACACCAAAAAGTTTCAGGGTCATCCGGTAACTGCTCAGCGTGTCCGCCCGCATGGTGACGGGACTGCTCAAATCAATGTAGATAGAATCCGCCGGTATATTGGATTCCCCTTGCCCGTTTGCAGGAACGGCTGCGCTGTCACCACTCGTATTCTCCTGTATTCTGATAATTTCTCCCTCAAGGGGCAGCCCTATGTTCAATACCTGGTCCTCTCCCATCTTCAATTTAATATTGCCGGGAATTTTCTCGTAATAATACAAGAAGCCGACGCCGGCAAGCGTAAGGCAGGTAAAAATAAGGGCGCATAGCAGGCACCTTCTGTATACTTTTTTTCTTTTTTTGTTTTTCACTGCTATACCTCCTGCATACCGCAAACAACAGAATCCTCCCTTTGCGAGTTTCTATTGTCATCAAAAAAGAGTACCCGTATCGGATACTCTTCTTAGTGTTGTCACATTTTTAAAGTTTAAACAAAAAAATCAGCTTTGCTTGATTTTGGCAGCCTCGTTTTTCATCTCTTTCGCATTAGAAAGCGCTGCCTCTGACAATACGTCCGCCCCTAAAAGCCTTGCCAGCTCTTCTATCTCTCCTTCTTTCGTCAAAAGACGGATATTTGTGGTTGTCTGCTTGCCGTCCGTCTGCTTTTCAATGGCAAAATGGGCGTCCGCCATCGCCGCAATCTGCGGCAGGTGGGTGATGCAGATGACCTGATGGGCACAGGATAGCTCTCCCAGCTTTTCCGAAACCTTCCATGCCGTCCTGCCGCTGATTCCGGCATCGATTTCGTCAAAGATAAGCGTGTCCACGGCGTCCTTATCCGCCAGCACCGTCTTGATACCTAACATAATGCGGGAAAGCTCGCCGCCGCTTGCCACCTGTCCCAAGGGCTTCTTTTCCTCACCGGGATTGGTGGAAATCAGAAATTCCACATCATCAAAGCCGTCCGCGGCAATTTCTTTTTTCTCTATTCTTATTTTAAATTCCACAGACAAAAAATTTAATTCCAAAAGAGCCTGCTTCAACGTTTTTTCCAGTTTTTCCGCCTGTTTGAAGCGGCACGCGGAAACTGCCTTGCAGCTCTCTGTCAGCGCTTTTTGTGTCTCTTCATATTTTCTTTTTAAAAACGCCATCTGATTTTCATAATCATTCAGCTCTTCTATTTTTTCCGAAAGCGCTTCTTTATATACAAGAACCTCGTCAATCGTTTTTCCATATTTTTCCTTCAAATGATTCAACAGATTAAGCCGCTCTTCCACCGCCGCAAAATCTGCCCCGTCAAACTCCATATCTGCAATATAATCGGAAAGCTCCCTGTTAAAATCATTTAAAAGCGCTTCAACCTCCGCAATCTGCTCCGAAAGCCCGCTAAGCCCGTCGTCATAAACCGCCGCCTGCGAAAGCTCCCGCACTGCTCTTCCGACAAAAAAGGAAGCGCCCTCCTCTTCTCCTCCGACAAATCGGTAACAGGCACCCAGCGCCTCCCCGATTTTGCGGCTGTTTACCATACGGCGGTATCTGCTCTCCAGCTCCTCGTCCTCCCCCGCTATGGGCGCTGCCTGCTCTATTTCATCAAAGGCAAAGAGTAAAAACTCCATCTCCCGCTTTCTTGCCGCCTCATCCATTTCCATCTCTGCCATCTTTTCCGCAATCCGGTTTTTCTCATAGAACAGCTCCCTCACCTCTGCAAGCGGTGCAAGGATTTCCTTGCCGGCATAAGCATCCAGAATTTCCAAATGCTTTTTTTTGTGTAAAAGGGACTGATGCTCGTGCTGCCCATGAATATCCAAAAGGAGCTCCGCAAGTTCCTTTACCTGTTTTACGCTTACAGTCTCCCCATTGATACGGCTGATGCTTCTGTTTGCCTGCAGTCGGCGGCTGATGGTAACAGTCCCTTCCTCACAGGGCAGCTCCATCTTGGCAAGTTTTTTTTGAATCCTTTTATCCTCCACCAAAAAGGTGAGCTCCGCCAATGCATACTCCGCCCCTCTCCGAATCAAATCTTTATCCGCCTTTGCTCCCAGCGCCAGATTGACTGAGCCGAGCAGAATGGACTTGCCTGCGCCGGTCTCCCCGGTCAGGATATTTAAGCCTCTTGAAAATTCTACCTCCGCCTCCTCAATCAGCGCAAGATTCTTTACGTGTAAGCTCAATAACATGTATTTACCCCACAATTCCTTTTGTACTGTTATGCTTCGACCATGCCGCGTATTTTATCCATAAGAACCTTGGTATCCTCCACGGTTCTGACCGCAATCATAATCGTATCGTCCCCTGCAATCGTCCCCACGACTTCTTTGAACTTCATGGCATCCACGGCGGCGGCTACTGCCATCGCCATACCGGATACCGTCTTAATTACCAGAATATTCTGTGCCATATCCATGGAATAAAAGCCGTCCGCCAAAACCCGGCTGTACTTATCCCACAAACGGCTGTCGTCCTGTTTTAATACGATATATTTCTGCCTGCCGCCCGCAGGAACCTTTGACAGGTTCAGTTCCCTGATATCCCTCGATATGGTAGCCTGCGTCACATCATAGCCCGCCTGCTTTAAGTAAGCAGCCAGCTCTTCTTGTGTCTCCACATCATAGGTCTCGATAATTTCAATAATTTTGGCATGTCTCGTCTTTTTCATATGAGCTCCTGTCTGCGCACCCTGCGCGTTTATAAAGCCGCCATTTCAGCTTTCACTCATCTTTTGATGCAGCACCTCTAAAAAGCCCGCCCTTCCAAGCTTTATGAAGTCCGTTGTCCGCTCCGACTGCACAATCCGCACGGCGTCTCCTGTCTTAAGCTCTACGGCGCAGCCGTCAAAGCTTGCCGCCGCCGTCTGCTTTTGTCCGTCCGTCCCGGCGGGAATCTCGATAACCACCTCATCCTCCGGTGAAAGCACAATGCTTCGCTGGTTCATGGTATGCGGACAAACCGGCGTCACGACAATCAGCCTTGCCGAAGGCTCCACTATAGGTCCCCCTGCGGACAGATTATACCCCGTCGAGCCGGTGGGCGTCGTCACAATGATGCCGTCCGCCAGATATTTATAGAGAAGCTTCCGATTGACATAAAGATGAAAGCGCAGCACCTGCTGGCTGCCGGCTTTGCTGATGACAATATCGTTAAGCGCCCATTCCTCACGTTTTTCGCCGTCTTTTTTGTAGACGGTACCGCTTATCATCATACGGCTTTCCAGCTCGTAATCCCTGTCCAAAAGCTGTGCCAGCGCCGCCTCTGCCCCTTCCGGCTCCACCTCCGTCAGATAACCCAGATTGCCCAGATTAATGCCTAAAAGAGGCACGCCCGACCTGCCGCCAAACTCTCTTGCCGCCTTTAACATCGTGCCGTCGCCGCCCAGCACCAGAATGCAGTCGGCTGCCGTCTCTTTCTTTCCCGAATTGTCCTCCCCCATAACTTTTACATCACAGCGGATACCCTTCTTTGCCAGAAAAGCAGAGAGACGGTTCGTCATTTCAAAATTTTTATCCTTATGGCTGTTGGTATAAATACAGAAATATTTCATTTTGTGTGAAGCTCCTCATGTGCCTTTTTTACCGTTTCCTCCACAAGCTGCCGCCATGCCTCCTGCCTTGATATTCCTGTCCCTTCCGCCGTGATACGCGCAAGCTTTTGCTCTGCCTCCTGCTCGGAAAGCGGCTCACTGACAGGCATATTTTCCTCCTGCAGCGCAAGAAGCAGCAGGTATTCTATATTGCCCTCCGGTCCTTTGATGGGAGAAAAGGAAAGTGCTTTTGCCGTAAATCCTAAGCTGTCCGCAAAATCAAGCACCTTGCAGATAACCTCCCTGTGCACGGAGGGCTCCTTTACCACGCCCTTTTTTCCTACCTTATCGCGTCCCGCCTCAAACTGCGGCTTAATCAGGCAGACCGCGCTGCCGCCGCCTTTTAATATCCGTCTTAGCGGCAGAAGAATTTTGGTCAGGGAAATAAAAGACACGTCCACCGAAGCAAACTCCGGTGCCTCTGCGATATCCTCCCGCACCATATAGCGGAAATTGGTTTTTTCCATACAGATTACCCGCGCATCACTGCGCAGCTTCCAGTCAAGCTGTCCGTATCCCACATCCACCGCATAGACCTTAACCGCACCGTTTTGCAGCATACAGTCGGTAAAACCGCCGGTGGAAGCGCCTATGTCCATACACACCTTGCCTTCCACCGAAACGGCAAAACAGCTTAACGCCTTTTCCAGTTTCAGTCCGCCCCTGCTTACATAGCGCAGGGCGCTGCTCCTTACCTCAATCGTTACCTTTTCCTTTTCAAACATGGCGCCCGCCTTGTCTTCCTTCTGCCCGTCCACAAACACAACGCCCGCCATGATAATTGCCTTCGCCTTTTCTCTGGATTCCGCAAATCCGCCGGACACCAGAATGACATCCAGTCTTTCCTTCATGTATTCCTCAATTCCCTGACAGCCGCTCCTTAATGCGCGCCGCCACACTTTCTGCATCTATCATAAGCTCCTTCTTTAAGAGCTCCACGCTGCCATGCTCCACATACGCATCGGGTATGGTAATGGACAATAGCTGTACCGCCTGCGCATTTTGATTAAAAAAGCTCTGCACCCGCTCGCCAAATCCGCCGCTCGCCACATTCTCCTCCATGGTGACAAGCAGACGATGTCCTGCCGCCGCCTTTTTTACCATATCCTCGTCAAGCGGCTTCACAAACCGTACATTGACCAGACTGCAGGCACAGCCTCCCTCTTTCAAGATGTCCCTGACAGCCTCTGCCGTCTGTACCATACTGCCTACCGCCAATAGCGCAACCTCTTCTTCCTCGTAAATCCACTCGCTTTTTCCACAGATAACCGGCTCCCTGAACTCCTTCAGTCCGTCATACGCCTCCCCCCGCGGATAGCGGATTGCCGAAGGCGCATCAAGCTCCACCGCATACTTTAACATATCGGAAAGCTCCCATTTATTTTTGGGAGCCATAATCTGCAGGCCCGGAATACAGGATAAATAGGACAAATCAAAAATGCCCTGATGGGTCTCCCCATCGCTTCCCACAAGTCCCGCCCTGTCAATGGCAAACACCACCGGCAGGTTCTGAATACACACATCATGCAGTATCTGGTCATAGGCGCGCTGTAAAAAGGAAGAGTAAATCGCCACCACCGGTCTCATACCGCCTGCCGCCAGCCCTGCCGCAAAAGTAACCGCATGTTCCTCCGCTATCCCCACATCAAAGAAACGGTCCGGATACATATTGCGGAAGCGCTTTAACCCCGTACCGTCCGGCATCGCCGCCGTAATCGCCACCACATTCTCCTTCCGCTGCCCAAGCTTACACATAACCGTGGAGAAAATATCCGTATAATTAGGCGTATTGCGGGGATTCTTGGGAAGCCCCGTCTCTATCTCAAAGGGCTCCGCGCCATGGAATCTCGCCGGATGGCGCTCCGCAGGCGCATACCCCTTCCCTTTTTCCGTCATGACATGTATCATAACCGCGCCCTTTACACGCCGCGCTTCGCCGATTACCTTTAAGAGGGCGTTTACATCATGCCCGTTCACCGGTCCTAAATATGTGATGCCCATGTCTTCAAAGAGCATTCCGGGAATCACAAGCTGCTTCACGCCGCTTTTCACCCGCCTGATTTTCTCGATAAGGGAGTCTCCCTTTGCCTTGCCGCGCAGCGCATTGTAGATGCCCAGCTTTAGGTCGAGGTAGCTGTCCGCAGTCCTGATTTTGTTGAGATAGCTGGACATGCCTCCCACGTTCGCGGAAATGGACATGTTGTTGTCATTTAACACAATGATAAAGTTCGTCTCCAGCTTGGAAGCGTTATTTAGCGCCTCATATGCCATACCGCCCGTCAGGGAGCCGTCTCCGATAACGGAGACAATCGTGTTGCTTTCTCCCTTTAAATCCCGCGCTTTCACAAGTCCTAACCCCGCCGATATGGAAGTCGAACTGTGTCCCGTATCAAAGCAGTCGCACCGGCTTTCCTTCCGCTTGGGAAAACCGCTCATGCCGTGGTATTTGCGCAAGGACTCAAAACCGTCCCGCCGCCCCGTCAAAAGCTTATGGGTATAGGACTGGTGCCCCACGTCCCATATGATTTTATCCGTCGGCAGGTCGAGCGCAATATGCAGTGCCATTGTCAGTTCTACCGCTCCCAAATTGGAGCCTAAATGTCCGCCTGTCACACTGATTTTTTCTATTAAAAACTGCCGGATTTCTTCTGCAAGGACTCCATACTCCGACTTGTCGATATATTTAATATCATTTTCTTTTTGTATCTGCTCCAGCAATACGACCACCTCTGTTTTTTGCGTAAAACCGCCGCCCGCCTCTTCTTATTTTCCGTATCTATGCAAACTCTTCCAGTTCTCCCTCATCATTCAACTGCATAACCTGCTTTTCCACTTTGTCAATCTCTGCATTGCATTTTTTCAAAAGCGCCATGCCTTCTTTGTAAATACGAAAAGATTCCTCCAGCGAGACCTCCTCCGATTCCAGTCTGGTAACCGTCTCTTCCAGTTTAGCAAATTTCTCCTCTAAGGTCATCCGTTCTCTCCTTCTTTGCCTTGATAGGACTCAGCTTGTCCTTTACCTGCGCCAGTACCTTTCCGTCCGATACACTGATGGTAAGCATATCCCCCGGATGCACCTGTGACAATTTCTTTAACGCCCTGCCTTCCTTATCCTCCACATAGGCATAGCCTTGATTCAGCTTTGCTAAAGGGGAAAGCCCCTTCAGTTTTTCTATATAGAGTGCAAGCATATGGCGGTTATCTTTTATTTTCTCCTCCATGAGCCGCTGCAGCTCCTCTTCCGCCCTTAGCGCCAAAAGCCGCTTGTCCCGTATCCGGCTCTCCGGGCTTTGCAGTCTGCAGCGCAAAGCAAACTGTTCTGCCTGCTGCCGCTTTTTTGCAAGCACGGCGCCCATCCGCTTTGCAAGCTTCTCTCTGCCGTTATGTAAGGCAAGCATGACCTGACTATAGTCGAATACGGCAAGCTCCGCCGCTGCAGAAGGCGTAGGGGCACGCAAATCAGCCACATAGTCAATAATCGTATGGTCCGTCTCATGTCCTACCGCTGCAATCACGGGAATGCTGCAGTCAAATACCGCCTGCGCCACAATCTCCTCGTTAAACGCCCACAAATCCTCCAGAGAACCGCCGCCGCGCCCTACTATCATCACATCCACGCCCTGACGCTCCAGCGCGCGGATACCGTTTACAATACTCTGTGCCGCCTGTTCCCCCTGCACAATGGCAGGATATAAAATAATGCGGATATAAGGATTCCGCCTTTTCGCCACATTGATAATATCCCTGACCGCCGCCCCCGTAGGCGCCGTCACCACACCCAGCGTCTGACTGTATCTGGGAATGGGGCGCTTGTACTGCTCTGCAAACATGCCCCGCTCCGCAAGCTCCTGCTTTAACGCCTCGTATTTCTCATAAAGATAACCCGCGCCCTCCTGTATAATCTGCCTGGCGTAAAGCTGGTACTTGCCCTCTTTCTCATACACATCCACCGTGCCGCCTGCAACTACCTGCTGCCCGTTTTCCAATTTGAATTTCAGACCGCCCCTGTTTCCTGCAAACATCACGCAGGCAATCGCACCTTTTTCATCCTTTAACGTAAAATAAATATGTCCAGAAGAATGATATTTGCAGTTGCTCACTTCACCTCTCACGAAAAGCGACTGCAGCATAAAATCCTGCGTGAACATATTTTTAATATAGGCATTTACCTGTGCCACCGTGTATACATTCTGCATGGTAGACCTCATTTTGGCGATGTCTAAGACATGCCTTTTATGCAAATTTTGCCAGAACCGCATTGACAAACGCACCGGAACCGTCCTGCCCAAACTTCTTGGCAAGCTCGACTGCCTCGTTGATTGCCACGCTGACCGGCACATCATCATCATACTGCATTTCATAAAGCGCAAGCCTGAGCACGGTCAAGTCCACCTTGCCCATGCGCTTTAAGTCCCAATTCTCCGCTTTTTTGTCAAGCTGTGCATCAATATCGGACAGCTTTTCCATAATTCTGCCATACTTTTCTTCTATATAAGCTGCTTCTTTCGGCGTTCTCTTTACTTCATCATCCTCAAAAAACAACTGCATCTGCTCCGGCATATCCTGCGGCGTATTAAATTCCACGCGAAACAGCAGAAGGAAAATCTGCTCCCTCAGTTCTCTTCTTCCCATATCGTATCCATTCCGGTCCGTCGGGCGAAAAAGCGCCCGCTTTTCCCGCTTTTTTACTTGTTTTTCTGCATATTGACGCCGGCAATGCGAATATTGACGTCCGTCACGTTAAGACCGGTCATATTCTCGATTGCCGCTTTTACCTTTGTCTGTACCTTCTGGCAGACCGCCGGAATGTTGTAGCCATACTCCACAGTCATGGACAGGTCTACTTTTACGTTCTGTCCCAAAATATCTACCTTGACGCCCCTTATCATATTTTTCATGCCGACCCTGCTCATCAGCTCTCCGGTTACATTGCCCGCCATGGCGGATACGCCGTCCACCTCCCGCGCTGCAAGGCTTGCAATCATGGACACGACATCATCTGCTATCTGCACGGCGCCAACGCTCTCGTTATCCTGTAAAACATATACGTTTTTATCTTCCATTTTGAAAACCTCCAACAATTATTTTCCTTTTGTTGATTATAGCACACCCGTCATTCGTTCACAAGCCAAAAAGTCAGTGTAAGCTTATCAGGGGACGAAGCATAGGCGACCGGTCCGCCGCCGGTATCCAGATAGCGGAATATCTCCTGCTTTTCAATCAGCCTCTCCAAAAAGCTCTCATAGGTATCTTCATCCATGCATTTTAACGTCACGCTCATCCGGTTCTCTTCATAGGCACGGTCAAAAAACGCTGCCACCGCCTCTTCCTCACAGGCAGTAAAGCAGGCGCCCTCCATCACATAGTAATTGGCGGCTGTAGCCGTGCATTCCGGCAAAGGCACAAGTGCATCCGGCTCATGGGTTTTTAACAGTTCTTTTGTCGTAATGCAAAGATAATCATAATTGACAGGGGGCACCGGCAATCCGCTTTCCTCTCCGTCATAAGAGCGGTATGAGGCATCTCCCCATGTGGCATCCAGATAATAATAACAGCCATCCACCTGCACCAGATTCCACGCGTGCCGCTCTCCTCCCCTGACATTCCCCACCACAAGCGTAGAAGAAATCCCCAGCTTGTCAAACAGATACTGCGCTGCTTTTGCGTACCCCTGACAAACTGACTCTCCGCCTATAAATACGGAGCAGATATTCTGATTTTCCGGCGCCTCCCTGTTATAATCCGTGTGCAGCACCAGATATTCGTAGACGTACTTCACCTTCTCATATTCTGACGCTTCCCTGTCAATACCGGCAAGGCACTCCTTTACAGCCGCATCAATCAGTGTCTGCTGCCGCTCTCTTTCCGCCGCGCTCATGGTATAATCGCCTTCAAAGCTGATTTTTACAATTTCCTCTTCCCGCATATAGGTGGTGTAACGGTAGCCTTTTATAAAAAACAACTCCGGATGGTCGTTCATGACGCACTGAAAAATTTTGTCAATCTCCTGCTCCGCCACAGTCCCATATCCCTGCGGGGACAATGCCGCGCCCGTATACATGCCATCCATAATGGCATACATATCCACATACCATGCCTGTTCCTCTTCTGTCAGGGCATCGTAATAGAATTTACCGCTCTGGCTTTCTGCAAGAAGCGGAACCATTTCTTCTTGGTCCGTCCCCTCTTCCTCAGCCTTTGCTGCCTCCGCCGCCGTTTCTGCCGCCGTTTCCGTCCCTTGCGCATACAGGCTTTCCCACGCCTGCACATCCTCTTCCCCTCCTGCGGCGGCACTGGAATACGCGCCTGTTTTTTCATCCGGCGTACCCTCTTTTGTAAATGCACACGCGCCAAGCATAAGACTCGACAACATAAGTGCCAAAGTCAGAAATGCGTATGGCGTATGGATTCTCCTTCGTACGGGGGGTAAAAGTCTTTTCAAGGTTTCTCCTTTTTCTATAAATATTTTGATTAGACGATTGCGAAACACAGTAATTATGCTGTTGTCATTGTGCAACTTAAGCTGTACAATTCGAGACCGGCAAATCGGAGTTTCACAAATGCCTATATATTTTGATTGGAGGACAAAAATCAGTTACTGTGCGAGGGTCATTGTGCTGATAGCTTGTGCGAAGCTGTAAGTTGGCTGCCTGTTGCGGTGGGGATGGTCTGTTGCAAGCCATTTGTGCCATGGAGTTAAGACCATAAAGGCAGGAGGGACGCTACCCGACTGCCTTTCGCTTTACTGGGCTTAACGGAATGTCCGGCACATCCGGCTTGCAACAGACCATCCCCACCGCAACAGGCTCCGGATTCTACGCTTTGCGCCGTCCTCTCCAAATGCCGCCCTTTGCAATCCCTGCTTCGCAATCTAATTCCTTCCAAACTCCGAGAGCACCAACCCCTCATTCCTATCCAGCGTCATCCCCACACTCCACGCATTGACAAAGAGCAGAAGCGGATTCCCTTTCAAATCCTGAATTTTTTTCATATCCGAGGTACCCGTCAGTTTATTCATGTCGATATCCTTGTTTTCAATCCAGCGGATATGCTCATAGGGCAGAGGCTCTAAGCGGATTTCTACATTATATTCATTTTCCAGACGGTATTTTAAAACATCGAACTGGAGCACGCCCACAACGCCCACGATGATTTCCTCCATACCGGTGTTGAACTCCTGAAATATCTGGATAGCGCCCTCCTGCGCAATCTGGGATACCCCCTTGATAAACTGCTTTCTCTTCATGGTATCCATCTGCCTCACCCTCGCAAAATGCTCCGGCGCAAAGGTAGGAATTCCCTCATAGCGGATTTTTTCTTTTGGCATACAGAGCGTATCCCCGATGGAAAAAATCCCCGGGTCAAACACGCCGATGATATCGCCGGCATACGCTTCGCTTAATATCTTTCTTTCATCCGCCATAATCTGCTGGGGCTGGGAAAGACGCATCACCTTGTCCCCCTGCACATGGCGCACTTCCATGCTGGCATCGTATTTTCCGGAACAGATGCGCATAAAGGCAATCCGGTCCCTGTGTGCCTTGTTCATATTTGCCTGAATCTTAAATACAAACGCAGAAAATGCATTTTCCACAGGGTCAATCATACCGATATCCGCCTTGCGCGCAAGGGGCGTCGTCGTCATATCCAAAAAATGCTGCAAAAATATTTCAACGCCAAAATTGGTCAGCGCCGAACCAAAAAACACCGGCGTCAAATCGCCGCTTCTGACTGCCTCGAGGTCAAATTCGGCGCTGGCACCGTCCAAAAGCTCGATTTCATCGCAAAGCTTGTCCGCCGCCTCCCTGCCGATAACGGAAAATAACGTCTCCTTATCCGAAAGGGGAATTTCCGTGGTTTCGCCCTCTTTGGTTCCCTTTTCCGTATCGGAATAGGTGAGCACCGCCGCCTTATTCCTGTCATACACGCCCTTAAAGCCCTTGCCTGAACCGATAGGCCAGTTGACGGGGCAGGTGGCAATTCCCAGCTCCTTCTCTATTTCATCAAGCAAATCAAAGGTATCATTGGCATCCCTGTCCATTTTATTAATAAAAGTAAAAATAGGAATCTTACGCATAACGCACACTTTGAAAAGCTTTCTTGTCTGCGCCTCCACGCCTTTCGAAGCGTCGATTACCATCACCGCCGAATCCGCCGCCATCAGAGTCCGGTAGGTATCCTCCGAGAAATCCTGATGCCCCGGCGTATCCAGAATATTGATGCAGAAACCGCCGTACTCAAACTGCAGCACAGAGGAGGTCACGGAAATACCTCTTTCCTTCTCTATTTCCATCCAGTCTGATACAGCGTGCCTCGCTGTTGCTTTTCCTTTGACGCTGCCCGCCAGATTAATGGCGCCGCCGTAAAGGAGAAATTTCTCCGTCAGGGTCGTCTTGCCCGCGTCAGGGTGCGATATGATTGCAAAGGTTCTTCTTCTGTTTATTTCTGCTGCGTCGTTTAGTGCCACGTCTTTTTCCTCCAAGATATTATAGCATTCCGGTTCCGTCAAAATCCTGCCGGATACCAAAGTATTGTAACACAGTTGCCCCTATATCTGCAAAGGTTTCTCTCGTTCCCAGATTTTTGGGCGCAGCCTTTTTCCCATAAAGCAGAAAAGGCGTGTATTCTCTGGAGTGGTCCGTGGAAACGGTATAGCCCGGGTCGCAGCCATGGTCTGCGGTTATCATCAGAAGGTCCTCCTCCCGCATTTTTGCCATAATCTCCGGCAGCTTCTCGTCAAATGCGGTCATCGCCGCCGCATAACCGTCAATATCGTTGCGGTGTCCGTAAAGCATATCATAGTCCACCAGATTGATAAAGCAGAGTCCTTCAAATTCTTTGTCCAGATAGAAACAGGTTTTTTCAATGCCCTCCGCATTGCCGCTTGTATATACATGCTCCGTGATGCCCTGCCCGGCAAAGATATCATATATTTTTCCCACGGCAATGACGGATTTTCCAGCCTCTTTTAGTGCGTCCAGCATGGTAGGCGCAGGCGGCTTTAAGGAAAAATCATGGCGGCGCGGCGTGCGCACAAAGCTGCCTGCCGCTCCTGTAAAGGGTCTGGCTATAACTCTGCCCACACCGTGCCTGCCTGTCAGAAGCCCTCTGGCTATGCGGCAGTATTCATAGAGCTCGTCCACCGGCACAATGTCTTCATGGGCGGCAATCTGGAATACGCTGTCCGCCGAGGTGTAGACTATCAGGCTTCCTGTTTTCAGGTGTTCTTCTCCAAAGTCCTTGATGACTTCCGTGCCGGAGTAGGGCGCGTTGCAAAGGATACCCCGTCCGGTTGCCGCAGAGAAAGCGGAAAGGATTTCTTCGGGAAAGCCATGGGGATAGACGGGAAGCGGAGTCGGGGAACAGACGCCTGCAATCTCCCAGTGCCCGATGGTGGTGTCCTTGCCGGCGGAGCGCTCCGTCATGCGGGCGATGCGGGCAAGGGGGGCGGGGGATTTTTCTCCGCAGGTTACGCCGTCTATGTTGAATAAGCCTAGCTTCTGCAGGTTGGGGACAGAAAAACGGGGGCTCTGGGAAATGGTTCCCAAAGTGTTTACGTTTATGTCGCCAAAGGCGGGGGCATCCGGCATGGCGCCGATGCCAAAGCTGTCAAGTACAATAAGAAAGATTCTTTTCATGGTGAGTTCTCTCCTGTCTGTGCGTGAAAAAGGGTGGCGCTGCGGGGAAGCCTGAGGCTTACGACGTGCAGGCGCTTCGCTGTGCGCTGGGGTGGGGAATGGAGGGTTACGCAGTGCCAAGCTCACCTTCGCTGCGCTGCGGTTCGCTCACGGGCTGTCGCCCTATGAAAAAAGGCAGAAATGAATTTTCTTACGTGCAAGCACGACGCAAATTCATTTCTGCCTTTTTTCGCACTGCTCGTTGCTTACGTGAAGTATATCACGTTTCCTTCTACTGTACAATCGTGCTGATGACAATATTTGCGGCGTCTATGTTGGTTTTGCGTTTTACTATGTCTTCGATTTGGGCACGCTGGGCTTCGGTGAGTTCGGTGGCGTTTACGACTACGTCTACGCTGCCGTCACTGATGCTGACTACTACGTCGGGGAAGC
Organism: uncultured Lachnospiraceae bacterium; assembly: GCA_910578335.1. Classification (GTDB taxonomy): domain Bacteria; phylum Bacillota; class Clostridia; order Lachnospirales; family Lachnospiraceae; genus Acetatifactor. The sequence goes on from CAJTPU010000023.1 coordinate 48,101, forward strand.
CTTTGGCTTCTAACAGGATTTCTGCCGCCATTTCCTGTTCTGCAATGTTTGTCATGGCTACCATGGTGTCTACTGCATTTTGTTTTTGTTCGTCGCTTAAAGTTGCGCTGTTGATAATTTCAAGCAGGGTTTCCCGGTTGCGGGCGCGTACTTGTTCTTTTAGTAGTTTTGCCTCGGAAAGGCTCGTGACAGGGGTTGTGCCGGTAAATACGGCTTCGCCCGGGATTTCTCCGTCTGTCGGCGTTTCCGGTTCTACGGGGGTGGAATTTACATCCATTCCTGTATCAAGATAATTGTCCGCCATCTCATCTACATCTGAATCCAGACTGGCAATGTCCGTAAGCGACTGGTCATTGGTAAGGTCTTCCTCTGACAAATCCAGCAGACCGTCCAGAGAATAGTCATTTGTCACGTTACCTGCCGTAAAATTTTCCACGCTGGTCTGGTCCTGCGTCTGTGCATCCCCTGATGCCGGCAGATACTCTTCCTTTTCCAGGTTGGTCCCCGCGAACTGCAAATAGCCTGCAACGGCAATCATAATCGCCAGCGCGGTAATCATAAGTTGATTCTTCTTTAAAATGTTTTTCACGTCTTTCTCCCCTTTACTGGCTGCCTGCCAGTTATTTTTACTAATTTATTATATTAACCCTATGTCCCCTCTATGCATTTTCCCGCCTAATTTATGTCCCTCTTTTTATATCCGGCGGCACAGACGTCCGTAAAGCCGCCGAAAGCTTCAATTCTTCAGCTTCACCACCTTAACCTGATGGGCATCGATGCCAAATAAAACCTGAATGATATCCGATATGTTTTTGCTCACCGAGCCGCTGCCGGCTCCTTCCGCCAGCACTACGACGCCTTCTATCTGCGGGCTGATTGTTTTAATAACATATGGTTCTGAATAATTTCCTTCATTGGTGTACACGGTACTGTCGCCCGTATCCACGGCGTTGACCCTGCGCGTCCCGCCCCCGGAATCCGCTTCTTCCGTATCGGTATGTGAAACCGGTGCATCTTTTTCTACAACCTTTTCCGCGGAAGTGCGGAGCGTAATAATCACCCTTACCTCTCCCGCCCCCTCCATCTGCATAAGCAGTGCCGCCACCTTCTGCTCCATGGCTTCAGTATATTCCCCTGCGCTGTCCGTATACTGCAGTCCTTCTGTCCACGCGCTGTTTTCTTCCATATCATAACTTTCGTTATTTAATTTTCCCGAAGTACTGTCGCCGTTTTCGCCGCCTTTTTCTGTCTTTTTTCCATTGTCCAAAGGCAGGGCAATTACCATCAACAGCACGCCTGCCAATACAAGAATCAGCAGATTGTTTTTATCCTTTGCCATCTCTTTTAATTTTTTAATCACCGGTACTCACCTCAATCCTGTCAATCTCTATGTCGATTTCCTCCACCGGCTGCCCTCTGTCCGCCCCTGACCCGTTTTCAAGCGGCTGGTTCTCCCCCTGCTGCCCGCCCGCGGCAGGCTGCTGCGTTGTTCCGCTCTGCTGCGGCTCTGCCCCAGCCTGTTCTGCTGCCGCTTCCCTTCGCATTTCATCCACCCTTGCCTGTACTTCCGCCATTGTCATTTTTTCCAGAATTGCTTCCAGCTTTTCCATATCCGCCTCCTCCATACTCTCTGCAAGCAGTCCCCGGTAAAAATCTACCCGCCCGTCAAAAAAAAGCCCGCCTTCCTTTCCAAATACCGCGGATACCGCCACAATAACCTGCGCCAGCACCATAATACTGATTAAAAGCCTGATATATTTTTCATAACATTCCGCTGCTTTAAAATGCAGAAGCATTTGTGCACATACGATAAAAATGCCTGTCTGCTTTGTAATCTGTAACAGTCTCTCTCCCATTCCTGCACCCCGTTTTCCTTTTCTTTAAAATCCCCGGTTTGTAGTGTATGCCGCAATAGAAACCGTAATCATGAACAGAAGCAGGGACGTGCCCGCTGTCTTAAACAAAAGCTGCCCGCCGCATCCCACCTTGTCCGTACACATCGTAATCCGCTTGTCACTCACTACCCCCAAAAATGCAGCCGCCGCTTTTAGCAAAAATGCCGTCGCCAGAATTTTCAAAAGCGGCACCGCCGCAATCACCAGAAGCAGAATCAACATCACAAGCCCAATACTGTTTTTGATTACCACCGCCGAGCCCAGAACAACTTCGACAATACCGTCCGCCGCATCTCCGATTCCCGGAATTGCCGCCACTGCTTTTTGCAGCGTTGTCGCCTTCACAGAATCAATAGCAGGCGTTATCATTGATTGCAGCAGGCTGAGACCGGTTATCAGACCAAGGGAAGCCTTCAGAAGAAAACGAATTACCTTTTCCATGCCCTCCACCAAAAGCGCCAGTCTTTCTTCAATCCATATGCCGTTAATCAGCGCCAAAAGCACGTAGCTGTTAATGAGCGGCAGAATAATTGTCAAAAGCACATTCTCTATCACATAAATGAGCAGAATGACAATCTGATAGCTTGCCGCGGCTGTGACTGCGCCCGTGGCAACTCCCACCGACAAAAAATAGACCGGAATAAAAATCTGCGTGAAATCGACAATATTTTGTATGGCGTCTGCCGCGACTACCATAGACGAGGCAAAACACTTCATCAGAATAACCGACATAAGCAGATAGGTAAAATAAAAGCCGATGTCCGCAATCTGGTGATTATCAAATATTTCAATAAAATGTGCAATCAGTGCCGCCGCAATCCCCAGCAGCATAATCCAAATAAAAATTTCCCTGATGGAATGAAACTCCGCCGCTATATCGCTGAAAAACGACTGTATTCCATAAGAAATGCCGCCCATAACATCCCCGGAAAGAATTTGGGAAAACATGTCCTCCAAATGAAACTGTTTGTCCGGAAACAAAGACGAAAGCTTTTGCTCCAAACCGCCCAAATCATACTCATCCCAGATATTCGTAATATCAATCGACATGCGGTGCCTCCTACAAAAAACTTTGTATCTGTTCCAGAACCGCCAGCAGTATCGGCAGCCCTGCAAACATGACCGTAAGCTTTCCCAAAACCTCTATCTGTCCCGCTACGGCGGCAAATCCGGCATCCTTACAGATTCCCGCGCTGAACTCACAAATATAGGTGATTCCCACAATTTTGAGCAGCGTTCCCAGATACCCCTCCCCGCCTTCCATATATTGCTGCAGCTCCAAAATCTTTGCCATCAAAGAATACAGGCAGCGCACCGCATAAGAAAAAATAAGCACTGCCGCGCCAATTCCCACATAGAGCGTATATTCCGGTCTGCTCCCCTTAAACCAGCCCGCAAGCAGCACACCGATAACTCCCAAAAGAGCAATTTTTACAATTTCAATCATAGCTGCCTCTCCTGCTCGTTTTTATAGAGAAAATAGCGCCTGAATCGTCGTAAAAAGCTCATAGATGTAAGGCACTATCCATGTAAGCACCAGTATCAGCCCCGCAAGGCTGACCAAAAAAGCCTGCTCTTCCCGCCCGCTGTGCTTTAACACCTGACTTAATATGGTAACCAGAATTCCTACCGCCGCTATTTTAAATATCAGACTAACTCCCATGCCGCCTCCTCAGAAGACTTATATCAAAATGACTGCCAGTAAAAGCCCCCCCATAACCC
>CAJTPU010000024.1 GCA_910578335.1 uncultured Lachnospiraceae bacterium
GCGGTATCCCTGCTTTTTATTTATTCAGTTGTAACACATGTATTGTAATCCTACACATTTTTTGCAGAAAGCGCAAAAATATGTATTGACATTCGCAGCTTGTTCCTCTACAATAATATGCGTATGTTTACATTGGTCGTCCGTGTCAGGCCAAATAAAATATTTAAAAAACAAGAGCATCGGGAAATGGGAGGTGTAGAGATTGGCTAACATCAAATCTGCAAAAAAGAGAATTTTAGTAGCACAGACCAAGGCTGAAAGAAATAAATCTATCCGGTCAAGCGTTAAGACAGCGATGAAGAAGGTATTTGCTGCTGTTGAAGGCGGCGACAAGGCTGCTGCCTCTGCTGCTTTAGTCAATGCGACAAAGATAATCGAGGCTGCTGCTTCCAAGGGAGTATATCACAAGAACAATGCTTCCAGAAAAGTATCCCGCCTTGCTATCGCCGTAAACAAAATGGCTTAAATTGTATAGAGAGCATAGAAAAACACCCATACCGTCATGTGGGTGCTTTTTTATGCCCTTTTCCGGCTCCGGCAGCTTTGCCTTCCACATATCATCCGTGCCGCCCCCTGATTTATGCTTCCATCCGTTTACCTTCTCCTTCCGCCGCCTCCATGACTGACGCCGCCGCTGCTTACATGCCTGCCTCCGCCGCCGGAATGTCCGCCGCTGCCGCTGCTTGGATTGTAGGCTACGCTTGTCACATGCTTGTTGATAAGCTCGTCACGCATCACGGTAAACTGTACGCTGCCGTTCTGTACATAGGTCGTAGCACCTGTTGTCTTTTCCCCCTCCTTGGTCTTCATATGGGAAACAATGAAAATCACCGCCGCCACTGCTGCCACACCCAGTGGAATCAGCGGGTTTATGTTGATTCTGCCCCGCGTCATATCACGGTATATGTCCTCTATGTACGCGCTGTAGGCTTTGTACGGGCTTTTTTCCACCCTGTCATAAACATCATCTAACACAGCATCTATCATGGAATTGGAGTAACGCTCCAAAACCCGCCCACAGGTAGAGAGCCAGCTTCCCTTCTCGCCCTCGTACCAGTTGTCCAAAAGCAGCACGCCGTCTCCGTGCACTCTGTTGTAGCCAAAGCCGTTTTCGTCATAGAAATCGTCGGCAAAATCCCGCATGGCACGGCTCCAGTTGCTGTCCGTATTGGCTTCATAGCCATAAAACTCAAGCACCGACTGGTCTATCGTCACGATAACAATGTCACAGCCTGTCTGCTGCTCCCGCTTCGCTATCTGCTCCGCAAGCTTCTTCTCCTCCGCCGCAGTCAGCACGTCCGCATAGTCAAACACCCGCTCGCCTTCCGCAGCATTGTTTTTTCTGATATATTTTTCCGTCAGGCTGCGTACCACGCCGATGCCCCCTGTCAGCAGCGCCATCACCAGAATCGTAATAAATAAAAATTTGAAATAAGAAAAATATTGTTTCATGTCTGCTCCATTTCTCAAAAGAATAACAAAAGCTGCCGCACCAGCATCAGCAGTGCAAATACGGACGCAAATACCGTAGCGCCATACCCCCACACCTTTGCCTTGGAAAGAGGTACCCTTCCCACAATCTTACCGGTCTGCCCGTTGACATGGAAGGTAAAATCCTCCCCCTTATATTTGTAATTGTAAACCCAGACAGGAAGCAGCGCGTAATTGGTCTGTGTCCGCGCCAGTGTCACCTGATTGTTCAGGCTGCTCTTTAACCCCACATACCCGCTTATGCTGTTGCGTAACAAAAGCTCCGCATCTGATTTTGCCTTTCCCACCGCGCGCGGCTCCATCGCCATATCATCCTGATTGTAGCGCTCCGCGAAAAAGCCCGACATGTATTCTTCTTTAAAATCTACCAGTTGTCCGTAATTGTACGGCTCCATCAAATCCATGATGTTGTCCGGCATAGCGTCAGAAGCATCCACCGGCATCTTGTCAAAATCGACCTCCATCTCCCTGACAATGTGGTACACACTGGTTTCCGTATATTCCCTGTTGCCGCTCACCCACTTGCGTATCTTGCTGCCTTCCCCGTCGTACCGCCCCTGCACATGATAATCGTACATCCAGAAGGGAACATAGAGACCCGTCATGGTATCCAGCTTCACTTCGGACAAAAAATCCCCCGGCGCGAACACACAGGACTTAAACTTCTCGCGAAGCTTTTTCTTGGTCAGTTCCTTGCTGTAGACAAACGGCACAATGCGGTTCGGCTTGTAAGCTCCCGTCACCCGCTCGTCAAAAATAATATAGTCCCCACAGTACGGACACCGGGAAGCTGACGTAAACTCCCCGATATTGCTGATTACGCCCCCACAGTTAATGCAGTTGTAAATGGACTGCTGCTCTGTTTTTTTCTCTTCACTGTCCACACCGTCGCAATACGGGCAGTGCATTTTTTGTATTTCCGGGTCATACACCACATTGCCCCCGCAGTTTTTACATTTAAATATCATGTTTGACTCCATTTCTGCGCCTTTTGCTGCCGCTTATTCTGCTTTATTATAACAAAATATAACCGTTTTCGCAACGAAACTTCCCAAAAACAATAAAAACGGACCGGCTCCCCTTACAGCCTATGCCCGTTTCACAATATTAGTCCTGCTCTTTTCCTATTAATGCCGCTTGATACTTCCCTGCAATATGAGTATGAAAGAAAGCGGCTGCCGCCTCTGTTTTTCTCCATTCATACCATACGCCTTCCGGTACGTCATAAAACTGCCACACCTGTCCGTCCGACAAAAACTCCAGTTCCAATACGGCGCAGAGCGCGTCATAACCTGCGCTGGCAATTCCCGATACCGCCATTTTAAACCTCTTCAATAAATTTATGCTCCTCCTCCTTTGTATCATTTCAGAGACATTGCTGTTTTTCCATGCCCCTACTCAATTAATGTTACAAGGCGGCGGAAACGTAACAAAAAAATTATCACATTCTTGCGGCTTTCAGGCTCCCAGCCCCTCTCTCAGCTTTTTGCGGGTCCGGCAAAGCCGCATTCTCACATTTTCCTCCGAAATCCCCAACTGTATGGCAATATCTGCGCCGCTGTAGCCCTCCACATAATATTTCTGCAGCAATTTCCATTCTTTTTCCGGCAGCAGATTTTGTAATACGATTTCTGTCTCCACCGCCCCGTACATGTCGGCAGCGCACATGGATTTTTCCGTTTCCCTCACCATTTCCAGAGATAACGCCTGATTTTCTTTTCTCCTGCGCATATTGCCCGCCACATAAGCCGCCGTTTTGTACAGCCATCCCGCCGGCTTTGGATGCCCTTCCAGCATATTCCAGCACGCGTAAGCCATACAATAACTCTCCTGCACAATATCTTCCACCACACTCTCCCTTCCCGCCATTTTTCTCACATACTTGCAAAATGCCTCGTAAGTCCCAAAATAAAACTCCCGAAAATCGTCTTCACTGCCCTGCATCTCCTCTGCCCTCATCCTTTCTTTTTTTATAAAAGAGGTTCGGAATAAGCCCTACTCCCTTTCACTAAAATAAGCCGCCTCCGTGCACACGGCACTTCAGCGGCTTTTACCTTTTCCCTTTTATGGCTACCTCGTTATATATGCATACATATATTCCAGACAACGCTTCAACAAATGCTCTCTCTGCTCCTTGCTGCAGTTTACAAGATATTTGTCTAAATCAAATTCCTCCATTTTCTCCCCCACCAGCAGATACGAAGGGTCAATATGCAGTCTTTCATATAAAATCCTGACCTTTTCCAGCGTCAGACCTGTACTTCCACTCTCTATTTTTCTATAGTGGTCATCCGAAACATCCAGTATTTCTGCAAGTTCTGCCTGCGACCTTCCCAAATTCTCCCTGATAATCCGCAGCCTCATGCCAATCTCGACATTATTGCCCTTCTTCGCCCTGCCCATAATGGTGTTTCCTCTCTCTGCTTCTAAAGCAGTAAAACCTGCTTACCGCTTTCATCATACCAATATAACAAAGGATACAATAGCGCACCAAATAACCCTTTTTCATGCACTTCGTATCCTTCCCATTATTGTATACAGGACGACTTTCTTTATACAAAAAGAATATCGTGATTTATGGTTTTGTAGAATAATTCCCGGAATTCCTCTATATTTTCCGCCTGTGCAAGCCCCCACATCATCTTGGTGACTACCGCCTCCAGCGTCATGTCATAGGCTTCCATCAGCCCAAAATTCTCCTTTATCAGCTTCCCCACCCGGTATATCCCCATGTCGCTTCCCTCATGGGTAACTTGTGTCGCCGCCATCACCACCTTTCCCGCCTTCGTCCACCGTTCCACTTCAGCGTAAAAGGGAACCTCCCCGTACTCCGGAAATCCTCCCACCCCGAAGGATTCGATTACCACGCCGTCGTAAAAGGGAAACAGGCGGTTTAAAACGGAAGCGTCCATACCAGGTATCAGCTTAAGCAAAAGCACCCTTTCATTTAAAGCATGGTAAAATACCGTCTCACCGCTTACCTTTTCCTTGTCCTCAATATAAAAAGTAATATGCCCCTCCCTGATGACCGCTATGGAAGGGTAATTGATGCTGGAAAATGCATTGTAGCTTTTGGAGCGTTCCTTTTTGGCGCGGGTTCCTGCAATGACGGCGCCGCCAAAGACAATATTGACGCCGTGCGCCTTGTCGTTTGACGCAAAATAAAGGCTGTCCAGCAGATTGGTGCGGGCATCCGTCACCGGAAGGTCTATGGGCTTCTGCGCGCCTGTCACCACAATAGGCTTTTTGCTGTTCTGAACCAGATAAGAAAGCGCCGCCGCCGAAAATGCCATGGTGTCCGTTCCGTGGCATATCACAAAGCCATCGTAGGCATCGTAGTTTTCCTCAATGACTGCCGCCATTTTCAGCCAGTGCGCCCCCTCTATATTCGTACTGTCCAGACTAAAAAGCTGGCAGGTATCCACACTGCAGAAGGTTTCATATTCCTTCACATAATGCAGAAGCTCGTTCACGGCAAGCTGCGGAGAGAGCCCCTCCTTTGTATAGCCGCAGGCAATCGTCCCGCCGGTTGCAAGCAGTAAAATTTTTTTCATGCCGCCTCTCCTTTCTTATCAAAGCCGTGTACCCAGTCCGAAAACAGATAATACCCCAGATAAACCGCCGAGCTGATTGCCCACGTCAGCGGATACGCCCAGTAAATATGCGCAATTTCACCGGTAAGGCGCATCACAAGAATAATATAGGCGATGCGTACCACGCACCAGATGGAAAGCATAATCACCATAGGGACAAACGCCTTTCCCGCGCCGCGGCAGACAGCCGCTATGGAATGGGAAAAAGCAAGCAGAAAATAAAACAGCGCTACTGTTCTTGCCTGCTGTACGCCAAAGGCAATCACGCCTGCCGTCCTGTCAAAAACGCCAATCAACTGCGGCGCAAATACATAATATCCCGCGCCGATTATCTCCGCCAAAATCACGGCGGCAAGGATACTGAAGCGCGCGCCCTTTCTGGCACGTTCATACTGCCTCGCCCCAAGGTTCTGGCTGATAAAAGTAGTCGCCGCCATATTAAAGCTTGTAATGGGAAGAAACGCAAACCCTTCTATTTTTGCATGGGTGCCATAAGCAGCCATGGCAAGCTTGCCAAAAGAATTAATCTGGGACTGCACGATGACATTGGCAAACGCAATCACCGAATTCTGGACTCCCGAGGGAAAACCATAACGGACAATTTCTATGAGCGTCGCCTTATGGAACCGTATCTTTTTCCATTCCACCGTATAAATATTGCCCTTTTGCAACAGATGCACCATACAAAGCACGACGCTCGCCGCCTGCGAAATCACCGTCGCTGCCGCCGCCGACCAGACACCCCAGTGAAATACGCCGATAAACAACAAATCCAGCACAATGTTGAGAATAGAAGAAAAAATGAGATAGTACAAAGGACGCCTGCTGTCACCCAGCGCATTCATAATGCTGCGGCAGATATTGTACAAAACCATCGCCAGCGCCCCCAGAAAATAATAGCGGAAATACTCCACAGCCTCCGGCATAACCTCTGCGTCCGTCTGCATCCATCTAAGAAAAGTGGGTGTAAAGGCAACCCCCGTCACCGTCAGTACCACCCCGCTTACAATGCCAAACGAAAGAATCGTATGTACGGCGCGCGAAACCTGCTCCCCGTCACCCGCTCCAAAAAATTTGGAAATCACCACGCCGCCGCCCATTGCAGTTCCCATAAAAAAACTTATCATCAAAAAAATCAGCGTACCCGACGAAGTGACCGCGGCAAGCGCGTTCGTCCCTAAAAACTTGCCGACAATCAGCGCATCCGCCGTATTGTAAAGCTGTTGGAACACCTGACTGAAAAAAACAGGCAGCGCAAAGCCCAGCATCAGGGAATACGGATTGCCCTGCGTCATATCCTTTACATGGGAAGCGCTCCCCTCTAAAGCCGCTCTTTTGGGGGATTCCGCCTCTCCGCCATATTTAGCGCCATTCCTTATGCGCAGCATCTGCAACACTCTCCTTAGCAAAAATGTAACGGCATCACGTTTTTCCTGCCGCTAACTTTCAGCATAAGGCAGAGCTGCAGATAAGTCAAACTATTTTTCCTTTTGGGGATATTCCATATTGTTTTTATCACAATAATCCTTTACCGCCGCCTTGACAGCTTCCTCCGCCAGCACGGAGCAGTGCAGCTTATGCGGCGGCAGACCGTCAAGCACTTCCGCCACCGCCTGATTGGTTAACTGAAGAACCTCCGTCAGCGGCTTTCCTTTTATCATCTCCGTCGCCATCGAACTGGAAGCAATCGCGGAGCCGCAGCCAAAAGTCTCAAATTTTACGTCCGCCACAACGCCGCCGTCAATTTTCAGATATATTTTCATAATGTCTCCGCACCTGCTGTTGCCCGCCACACCGACGCCGTCCGCGTCTGCAATCTCCCCTGCATTTTGGGGATTGCGGAAATGCTCCATTACTTTTTCACTATATAGTGCCATAGGATTTCTCCTCCTTTTACCAATGCAGCTCACACGTACCGGTTGCACCCTTAAAGTCCCAGCGTAAATAATACTTGTTTTTTGCGTCTATCTCTATTTTTCCAAAAGACGACTGCCGGTTTAATTTCAGCAGCTCCTGCTTTTTCTTATCCAATAGCGTTACCTCTACATTCCCTTTTGACAATTGCGCATCAAAAGTAAACTCATAGACTTTGCTTTCGCGGAATCTTCCCACATACTTGACCCTGCCGGTACACGAATCCAAAGTTGCCTTATGGGCTTTTTTACCGCGGCGAAATACAAATAAAATTGCAGTTGTACTCTTTAACACTCCAAAGCCCTTACAATACAACAAATATATGACGGCACAAACAACTGCAGCTAAGACTGCGGCATATAACCACTCGCTCATTCCCTTACCTCCCAAAGAATTCCTATTTGCTACTCTGATTTTAGCACGGGCAGCTTTTCTCTGCAATCCACGGTTCGCAAAATCTTCCATGCTTCATTCTGTTACAAAATAAATCTTAATTTACCGCTTATTTTCTCCTTCCACAACGGGGATATGTTTCTAAGACGTTCCACCGCCTTCGGTACAATCTTTAAAATCTGTTCTACTTCCTCTTCTGTATTGTCCGCATCCAGGGAAAGTCGCAGGGAGCCATGCGCTATCTCGTGGGACCTGCCGATTGCAAGGAGCACATGGCTGGGCGCAAGTGAGCCCGATGTACATGCCGAACCGGAGGATGCACAAATCCCCTCGTCATCCAGCAGCAGAAGCAGGCTTTCTCCCTCGATGCCTTCAAAGCAGAAATTCACATTCCCCGGCAGTCTTTTGTCCGCATCGCCGTTCAGTATGGAATGCGGGATTTGGGAGAGTCCCTCTATCAGTCTGGTGCGCAGTCTTATCAGCCTTTCCTGATTTTTTTCCCTCTCACGGCATGTTTCCTCAAGCGCCGCTGCCATGCCCATAACGGCGGCTACGTTTTCTGTCCCCGCGCGCTTTCCTCTCTCCTGCGCGCCTCCTGCAATCAGGCTTTCCAACGCCATCCCGCGTCTTGCATACAGTGCACCGATGCCTTTCGGCCCGTGAAATTTATGCGCTGACAAGGACAACAAATCAATATTCTGCTCTTTTACATGAACGGGCAAATGTCCCACAGCCTGCACCGCATCCGTGTGAAACGGCACTTTCCTTTCCAAACAGACGGCACCGATTTCCGCCACCGGTAAAACGGAGCCAATCTCATTGTTGGCATACATAATCGTCACAAGACAGGTATCCTCCCTGACTGCCTCTGCCACCTGCTCGGGATAAACCATGCCGTTTTCATGCACCGGCAGCAATTCTACGGTAAAGCCCTCTTTTTCCAGCTTCTGCAGGGTATGAAGTACTGCATGATGCTCAAACGCAGTAGATATCACATGCTTTTTCCCTTTCCGCTCCCCACTGTGGGCGGCGGAAAGGATTGCCTGATTATCCGCCTCGCTGCCGCCTGAGGTAAAATAAATCTCCTGCGGCAATGCGCCAATGCAGGCGGCTATGCGCTCCCTCGCCGACCACAACGCCTCTGCTGCTTTCTGCCCTGCCCCATACAGGCTGGAAGGATTGCCGAATATTTCCCTCATATACGGCAGCATGGCTTCCATGGCTGTGCTGCTCATTCTTGTAGTTGCCGCATTATCTGCATAAATCATACCCCTGCTCCCTTCTGCCTCTTTCTGATTTTGAAACCGCCTGTCTCATCTATTCTGATTTGGTCAGGGCTTTTGACACACGAAGCCTATTCTGCAAAAAGCGGCGTCGAGAGGTATCTGTCCCCCGTATCCGGCAGCAGTACCACAATCAGCTTCCCTTCATTTTCGGGTCTTTTTGCCAGCTCTATGGCGGCATGTACCGCCGCGCCTGAAGAAATACCAACCAATATCCCTTCCTTACGTCCAATCAGCCTGCCTGTGGCAAAGGCATCCTCGTTGGATACGGTTATGATTTCATCATAGATTTCTGTATTTAAAATCTTGGGGATAAAGCCTGCGCCGATGCCCTGAATCTTGTGCGCTCCCGCCACGCCGGTGGACAATACCGCAGAAGAAGCGGGTTCTACCGCCACTATCTTCACCTGCGGCTTTTTTTGTTTCAAATATTCCCCTACGCCGGTGACTGTACCGCCCGTGCCGACGCCCGCCACAAAGATATCGACTGTGCCGTCCGTGTCCTCAAAGATTTCCGGACCCGTATGCTCCACATGCGCCTTGGGATTGGCAGGATTTTCAAACTGCCCGGGCATAAAGCTGTCCGGAATTTCTTTCGCCAGCTCCTCTGCCTTTGCAATCGCCCCTTTCATGCCCTTACTCCCTTCCGTCAGTACCAGTTCTGCGCCGTATGCCTTCATAAGCTGGCGGCGTTCCACGGACATCGTTTCCGGCATCACAATGATAATGCGGTAGCCTCTTGCCGCAGCCACAGCCGCAAGCCCGATGCCTGTATTGCCTGACGTCGGTTCAATGATAACAGAACCTGCTTTCAATACACCTGTGCGCTCCGCCTCGTCGAGCATAGACTTCGCCACACGGTCCTTGACAGAACCCGCCGGATTCAGATATTCCAGCTTTGCCGCCACCCTTGCCTTCAGCCCAAATGCCTTCTCTATATGCGTAAGCTCCAAAAGCGGAGTTCCTCCGATTAATTGCTCTGCCGATGTATATATCTTTGCCATAACTTTCCTCTCCTTTTTCTTTTAACCTTGTTTAGGCGATTGCGAAACTCACATTTTCAAGTTCCGCATTGTGCAACTTGTATATTTCATAAGCAGACTCTTAAAAAACGCCGGTGCCAAAGTCATGCGAGCATGACTTGCGAGGTATTTTCGAGCTTAGCACTGTTACGTTTTTTATGAAGCGAGAGCGGGTCTGTGCCCCCATATACAAGTTGCACAATGACACTTGCATATTTACCGAGTTTCGCAATTGCCTATTAACCTTGTTCCACAGCCGAAAAGCCGTGCTCCAAATCTGCAATGATATCGTCGATATGCTCCGTACCGATGGAAAGCCGGATGGTGTTAGGATAAATTCCCTGCTCCGCCAGCTCCTGCTCCGTAAGCTGGGAATGTGTAGTTGTCGCCGGATGAATCACAAGGCTCTTGACATCCGCCACGTTGGCAAGCAGGGAAAAAATCTGCAGACTGTCAATAAACCGGTGCGCTTCTTTTTGCCCGCCCTTGATATCAAAGGTAAAGATAGACGCCCCTCCGTTCGGAAAATACTTTTCATAAAGTGCATGGTCGGGATGCGCCGCAAGGGAAGGATGATTCACGCGCTCCACCAGCGGATGTCCCGCCAGATATGCTACCACCTCTCGCGTATTTTGCGCATGGCGCTCTAAGCGCAAGGACAGCGTTTCCACACCCTGTAAAAGTAAAAATGCATTAAAGGGAGAAAGCACCGCTCCGGTATCGCGCAGCAGAATTGCCCGCACATAGGTGGCAAAAGCTGCCGGACCCGCCGCATCCACAAAGGATACGCCGTGATAGCTGGGATTGGCATCCGCAATGGCAGGATATCTGCCACTCCTCTTCCAGTCAAACTTGCCTGAATCTACAATAATGCCGCCCAGCGTCGTCCCATGCCCGCCAATAAACTTGGTAGCGGAATGCACCACAATGTCTGCGCCGTGCTCGATGGGGCGAATCAGATAAGGTGTGCCAAAGGTATTGTCAATCACCAGCGGCAGACCATGCCTGTGTGCAATTTCCGCAATGGCGTCAATATCCGGAATATCACTGTTCGGATTCCCCAGCGTCTCCAGATAAACCGCCCGTGTATTTTCCCCGATGGCAGCCTCCACCTCCGCTAGGTCATGTACGTTTACAAAGGTTGTCGTGATGCCGTAGTGCGGAAGCGTATGCGCCAGCAGGTTATAGCTGCCGCCGTAAATGGTCTTTTGGGAAACAATATGCCCGCCGTCCGGCGCAAGCGCCTCGATAGCATAGGTGATGGCTGCCGCGCCCGAAGCCAGTGCAAGCGCCGCCACACCGCCCTCCAGTGCTGCCAGCCTCTTTTCCAACACATCCTGCGTGGAATTTGTCAGCCTGCCGTAAATATTGCCTGCATCCGCCAGTCCGAAGCGCGCCGCCGCATGTGCAGAATTTTTAAACACGTAGGAGGTAGTCTGATAAATCGGTACCGCCCTCGCATCGGTCGCCGGGTCAGGCTGTTCCTGCCCCACATGTAATTGCAGCGTCTCAAATTTGTACTTTCCCATCCTGTTTTCCTCTTTTCTTTTTGTTTTGTTGGGACTGTTTACACCTAAGTCCTGTTTTGTAGTGTTTGATTTCTGTCATCTTACTCCTATTAACCTACTTTGTCAATAGGTTAATAGGATTTTATTTTGGGGACACTTGAATTACATAGTTACCTTGCGTTATAATAGGTTTCATAAGTAAAGAAAGGCTGGAATACAATATGATTTCGACAAAGGGAAGATATGCGCTTCGCGTGATGCTTGATTTGGCACAGCAGGATACCGACAGTTTTATCCCGCTGGAGGAAATCGCCGAAAGACAGGGGATTTCCAAAAAATATCTTGAGATTATCTTAAAGACACTGGTATCTGAAAAACTGCTGCAGGGACTGCGTGGCAAAGGCGGCGGCTACCGGCTGACACGCCGCCCTGACGAATACACCGTCGGAGAAATTCTGACGCTGGCGGAAGGAAGCCTGGCAACGGTCGCCTGCCTGCAGGCGGGCGCGGAGCCTTGCGTAAGGCGGGACACCTGCCTCACACTTCCCATGTGGCAGCAGTTCGACCGACTGGTACATGACTTTTTCTTTCACATTACCTTGTCGGATTTATTGAGACAATAGGAAATATACTTTAGGGGTTTTCTTTCGGGGAGGCAGCCCGCCCGACGCTGTACCTGCCGCCCTCCATGCGGGTAATCACAAGCGGCTCCAAGGAATACGCCGTCACCCGATACCCCGAGGCGGTAAGCGATACGGTAAACTCTGCCACACCACCCTTGATACAGCTTTCCTCGTCCTGCGCGCTGACATAATTGCCAATGGAATAATAGACCAACATCTCATGCCCGTCTCCGTCCTGCAGCAGCTCACAAGGCTGCAGGGCATGAGGATGGGAACCGACTACCACGTCGGCTTTGCCTTCCAAAAATACCTGCACCCATGTTTTTTGGAATTCGTCCGCTTCTTCCTCGTACTCCGTTCCCCAATGGACGAATACAATTAGGAAGTCCGCCTCTTCCCCCGCCGCCATAAGCTCTTTGCGCACCCGCTCCTTGTCATCTAAAAGCGGCAGAATGTGCGGATTGTCCTCCGGCGGTCTCAGCCCGTTTGTGCCATAGGTATAATTGAACAGTGCAAAGCGGATGCCATTCCTGACAATTATCTCATAGGGACTGCTTTCCGCCTCCTCTTTTGCCCGTATCCCCGTACAGACGACGCCCCGCGAGGTAAAAAACTCTCTGGTAAAATATGCGCCCTCTGCGCCCCTGTCCAGCATATGATTGGTGGCGCAGGTCACCACATCGAATCCTGCATCCGTCAACGCCTGCCCTGCCTGCGCCGGCGTGCCAAAACGCGGGTATCCCCCGTACTGCGCCGGATTGTCCACAAGCGGCGTCTCCTGATTTATCACCGCCACATCACTTCCCGCAATGATGTCCTTTATATTTTCATATAAAAAACCAAAATCCCCGCCATGGTTTAAAGCATATCGGTAGATGGGCTCATGCAGCAGATTATCCCCAAATACCGCAAAAGAGACCTCCGTCTCCTCCTTGGAAAACCCCCAGTCATCCCAGCGCCAGCGGCTGACCGTGCCGTCGGTTCCGGTGAGAAAAAGCCTGTAAAAGGGCACGCTCCTGCCGCCTGCCGCCATAGCCGCCACGTCCTGTCCGATATCCGAGGACATCCATTTGGGCTTTATTTCCCCATTTACATATTCATATACAAAAATATGCTGCGACCATTTTCTCTCATCCCGCTCCACCCAGAAAGGCTTACTGCTCCCATACCGCCCAATCCTCCAGCACAAAAGTATCAGCTCCTCCGCGCCGTCATTGTCGATATCGCAGGACAGCGCCGCCTGTACTTTTACACCCTCGGGCGAGCTCCACACGGGCGCGCCGCCGTAACTGACCGCAACGGCTCTGCCCGTCAGCCAAATTTCGTAGCTTCCCGTGCTGTCAAAAAAAGAAGTCTCCTGCCACGAAACCCAGCGCGGCAGAAATGCGCCGTTTTTCCACAAAAGATATAAAATGGCGCCGGTCATTACAGGCGCCATTATAATAACTGCTATTTTTTTCATTTCTGTTTATTCCCATTCCGTGTGGTAACGGTAACTTTCGGTCCATGCCGGTTTGTCTATTGTCCTATCCTGATTGTAATAGCCCTCTTCATTTGCCTGAAAGCCCATCATCACCCGCCATTTGGAATCCGTCAGCCTGTCCCCCATCGGCCAGGGGAACTGATAGAAGGAATACACGCTTCCTACTGCGATGCGCAGGCTGCCGTCCACCTTTACTACCACATAGATGCGGGAAGGATTGCCGGTTGCCACCTCCAGCACACTGCCATTAGGGTCTGTCGCAATATCCACCACCACTGCCGCCGGATATTCGTCGGCAAATACGTACTCTCCCGCATCCTTTAACGCCTCATACCAAAAATGCTCCAGATTGCCGCCGTATTCTTCAATCAGCCGGTATTCCGCATCCGTAAGCGTCTCGTCTCTAAGCTCTTTCTCAGAAATCACTTTAAGCTGTGCCGCCAGCTCGGACAGGCGTGACAGATTTGTGCCATCTGCCGTATCCAGCATACCATATGCCTGTAAGCCCTCCTTCGTGGCATCCGCAAGACGCGCAAACCTTGCATACACCTCCGGCTCCGGCTCCACATATCCCCTGAAATCAATGATTTCTTCGTCTTCGCCGCCGCCCATTTCCGCCATTACCTGCTTGGCATAGAGCACCGTGTCATGCTTCAGCTCCGTGAAGCTGCCTGCAAAGCACTCCAAATCCTTTTTCAGCCACTCCTCGCTCTGCATAAACATGGGGTAGCCCTCGCCCTTTACCGTAAGCAGGGGGCGGAGCGTATGCAGCCAGCCCGCATACAAGCTTGCAGACCACAATTCAGGGTTATCCTGCGCCAAGGCTTCCCGCAGCAGGTTCATATTGTCCATATAGCCCGCATATGCCGTATCGCCATTCTCCGTAAGAAGCTGCAGCGCAATGTCGCTGCCAAGCGCCGCCGGTACGTCCAGCACATCGGGGAGCATACGGCGGTCCCCCGCACTGTTCTCCTCCACATTGCTGTAAACCAGCCGCTGCATAATAGAAGCATCGATGGCAAAACGCTGTCCCATAAAGCGGAAGCCCAATATCACATTATCCGCGCCGTCGGCAATCGGAATGGAATTAATCTTCGGCGGGGCAAGCTGCGCCGTTTTTTCATGAAATGCCGTAAACGCCGCCTCATTTGCAATCAAATCCTTTGTGGTAACTACCTCGCCATACGTCTCCACAATCAGCGGCGCATACTCGCACACACCCAAATCGTCGCTCGCACCTGCAAAGAAAGCCGTCACGGCATAGATGGATTCCCACAATGCATAGCTCTCCTCGTCCCCTGCAAGCGCCTGCGCCATCAGCAGGGCGCTTCTGTCCGTATCCGTATTTTCCTGCAGAAAATGGGCTCTGCCATACCACATCATCGCCCTAAAATACCGCTCTAACTTCTCGTCACCCTCATAATATCCTCTGGGAATATACTGGGTGTAATCCTCGTTGATTTCCGTCACCTCACAGACTGCTATCCCGTCGGCACGGCTGATATTGCCAAGCTCATAATCCACGATATCAGCCACATAATCCGCCACCGCCGTATTGTCGTCAAGCAGCCTGGCTCCTACCGTAAAAAATGCCACATTGCGCTTTGCCGCATTCTCCCACTCCGTGCCGATAAGCGCCTCATACTGCGCTTTACTTGCCGCAAGCATTTCCTTGCTTAGCTGTAACAGGCTGCCGGAAAGATAATTTTTCTCAAGATTCTTTAACAAGTGGCTAAAATACAGATGATACGTATGCATCATGGAATCTACTGTCACAAAATTGGGAATCTGGTTATACCTGTTCACTTCATATATCTGGAAAAACTCGCTGCCCGCGCTGCCATACACAACAAAACCGTTCTGCAAAAGCTTCGCCGCCGCTCCTTCATCCATATAAATTTGATTCCGGTTGTCCACATTGCCAAAATCGGAATCCACCGTATAGGGCGCCACGCTGGGCGTTACGCCCGTTTCCTCACCCTTTTCCGCCTTTATCAGAGAAGGTCTCTCCCCAAGCACAAGCGATACTGCATGTTCCGTTCTTTCCGGCTCACCGGTGCTCTCCGGTACCGTATCAGACGGTCTGGTGTCAGTCTCTTCCCGCTGCGACGGCTCCGTATCTTCCCCATTGCCCCCCTGCTTTGGCGCCGCACATGCAGCCAAAAGGCTCACCGCCAAAACGAGTGCCATTACCCTGCCTGCTTTTCTTTTCTTCATACCAATCCTCCATGCCGCCTGCTTTGCGGCAGCGCCCGTCTGCAATTTTATTTGAGCGCTCACGATATTACTTTGTTTCGATTTTTAGTATAGCATTACTTTGAAAACAGCACAAGCTTCCAACCTACCCTATTTTATGAAGCTTTCTTAAGATTAAGCCTTCCGCTCACGGCAAATAGGCAAAAGTAGTACCCAAGTGCACATCAAATCCAAGTGCCCGGTACATGCTTTCATCACAGGGCGCACAACAGACAGTCAGACTTGCAATGCCTTTTTTCCCGCACCAGTCTTGTGCCGCCTGTGCAAGCTTTCGGGCAATGCCTTTCTTACGAAACACCGGTTCCACATAAAAATCTTCAAATACACCTGTGCTCCCGCAGGCAAAGGTAGAAAAGCATTCAGCCACACTGCACATTCCAACAGAACGGTATCCGCGTTTCGCCACAAAAAATGTAATTTTCCCGTCCTTAACTGCCTGTGACAACCGCTTTCGCCCCTCTTCCGTCAAAGCCTCTTCTCCAATTTCCTTTAAAAATCCGTTTTCCAGCTTCCCAAGCTGCCAATCCTCCGCGTCAGAAAGTATTTCTATGTGAATGGGAACATCCTCCTTGGGAGGCAGCATCATAAGCGGTTCTCCCCACTCATCTGCACCATTCTTGATAAAACCGATGCTCTCCCAAAAGTGAAGCCGTCGTTCATTGCCGCCATAATTCAGTTCTGCATAAAGCGCGCCATTTTCTTCTGCCCAGTTTAACAGTACTCCGGCACATGCCCTGCCCATACCTTTCCCTCGAAATTCCGGATAGACACAGTATTCCATGATAAAGCATTTGCCGTCTTCCGCAGTATACATCACCGGCATGGCAAATCCAATATCCTGCCCGTCCCTTTGAAAAAACAGATAATAGCCCCTGTTCTGCCTGCGGTCATGAATTTTCTGCATATTGACCCGATATTCCTCACCAAGGAAGTATGCTCTGTCCTCGTCCTCCCTGTCCGAAATCTCGGGGAAAATATCCCTCTCAAAATAATGATAAAGCTGCGTCCAAAAAACGGCGGTATCCGTTTCTGTGACTGCTTCACGGATGGTAATTGCATTTTTCATTTTAGTCCTCATTTCTACGCACATTTTATGCTTCTATTCCCACGAATCCTATATGGGGCTTCACGACAAAATCGTGTATTTTCTTTTCTTCTTATAGCAAAGAGCTTCATATTCTTTCCTGTCCATAATGAGAATCTGCTCTCCCCAAATTGACCTTTTTCTGACCCATATCACCCGCCCGCAGTTTATATCCGTCAAGTCCTGATAAATTTCATCTACAAGGGGATGCCAATGCGTCAAATATTGTTCTTTGCCATTTTTAAGATAACAGGCAGCAATATATCCTTCCCGAAAAGAACTTTTCCCTTTAGACTCTATATCATTTATATAAACTTTTAAAACAATATGGTTTGGCAGCCTCCAAAGCAGACCTGCTCCCTCTTTTGATAACTCCCCCTGCAGATTTTCATTTTTCAGTCTTTTTATTAAATCTGATATATCTTTGGGGACAAACCTATCATCATCCATTGCGTACAGATTCCTTTCAACATACGGTGCTTCTTTAGATTTCTGTTACCATCATACACATTCATATACATTTCTGCAACAGTCCAAATGGTATCTTATTCTTCTACGCTTCTTGCACTGAGGCAGGCTTGCCAAAAAGGATAAAGCTTCTTTTCTTTCCCATTTACATCTGCTATAATAAACCATACAAAAGCACATGATTTTGAAGGGAAGAAGCGGATAAAGGAGGGGCATCTTGTGGATAACGAGCTGAATGCAAGACTTTTATATGAGTGGAATACCGCGAGTGCCCATTTGGACTTTACTATCACTCAGGCGGAGCACCAGCTTATAAACGTGAATAAGCGCCTGCACAGGTTACGGCAGGATTTGGTCATTTATGCCGGAATGCTTATCCTGCCGCTGCTTCTGATTTTTTGCCTGCTATATCTGTTGGGCAGGTTTCTACCCACTCCTGCGTCATATATCTTATATGTTCTCGTGGCAGGATTTGCAGCGGTGTTGACCTGTGCCTATATCATCGCTTTTCCGATTCTGCTTTTTCATCTGATAAAAACCCTCGCTCTGTGCTTCCTCAACAGGGAAAATCCGGCGCAGACAAAGAATCTGCTGCCGCCGGAGGCAGGAAGCAAACATAACGAAATGGAGAAGGAAGCTACTTACCGCATAGAGCAGCAAAAATTAATCCATGTGCTAAACCGATATTACCTGTATCAGGATACCATGGAACAGCTTCGCCAAAAAATTGATGCCGGTTCCATCTCCTTAGAGGAGTTCGAGCAGGAGCTGAAACGGTTTACTTATTATAAGTCTGTTTGCCCTGCAGACGGATTTACCGGTCCAATGGTGGGAAAAGCCCAGAATATTGTGTTTATCGCCATGCTTGTGATAATAGCGGGCATTGTTTATAAAGTGATATTCTTTTGGGCAAAAATAATTGGTTCTTTTAGATTATAGCCCAATAATCTGCCCGATTGCAGAGGATGAATCGGAACCGTTCCTTGAAACGTATCAGAAAAACGACGGACATATCTCCTATGACCCGGTGTGGGAAAAGAAAGATTTTGTATTCATCCTGTGTCTCTGGGAAGCCATCCGAAAAGAAACCGCAGCAGCCACAAAAGCAAGCCCCTTTCGGCAGACAGAATATAATATAAGTCTAAGGAAAGGGGTTCACTTTTATATTGCGCCATTTTTAATTGTGCTCTCTTTTGTATAACAATTCATCCGGTTTATCCGAGTCTATAATATGAATTCTTTCTATTTTATCGCAAGATGAAAATAAAACATAAGCCTCCGTTCCGTCAGCCAAATCCCATACATAATATATTTCGCCAGAGCCTTCTATATGATTCGGCTCCCCTATTTCTTCCACGATATCATCGAAGCAGTAATTCTTATCCACATTTTCAAAATATTCTCTTGTTACGTTCTCTTCCGGATTCTCATTGTCATCATATTCTCCGGCGCTATTTACACTGCCGCCCGCATTATTTTCCTCTGCGTTTGATTTCGTATTCATCTCTTTACATGACGATAGCGACACCATCAAAACAAGCAGCATTACCATGATAACCTTATTATTTTTTCTCACCTGTCCACCTCCGTTTCAGCCTTTTTTCGTCTTCTCCAAAACCAACTATAAAACCACATAACCATCAACCGTATATATGCGATAATACTCATTTTTTAAGGCACCGCCGGCTTATGGCAAACTATAACTCTGTTGATTCGTTTTTTGCTTTTCAACCTCCGATGCCGTAATCTACAATTTGTCGATAAATTCTTCCATTAAATAATAGAACAATTTGGCAACCGGCAGCATCTCTTCTGCCCATGTGTCTTCATCATTAATATCAAACAGTACTTCCAAAAGCGAGAATCTAAAATCATCTGTATCTAAATTCATATTTCGTTATAAATCTGAAAATACCTTAACACAACTTCAATGTGATAATCGTTGTCCAAACTAGTTTTTATATTACCTTCAATGATTGGCAGTTTCAATATCAATCATCTTTCATTACACTTTAAATTATTTTCCAATTCGCACTTGATGTTATCAAAGAGTATATAAAACTATTCTTTTTCTGTTTTTGTACATCTATTCGTTTTTAAATTTCTGCTATGAACCGCGCCAGCTTTAAAAGATTGACAAACTAATATGGGGGATGATGAACAACTATATCCGATTCTTTTATTTTATCTACAATTGATTTTGCGTACTTATGATATTTATCCTCCTTTTTCGTAACACGTTCTAATTCCTTAAAAAATGTATCATATGAATCAAGAATACATTTTGCGTTTGGTAAATACATATAGGGAAATTCTTTAATACTATCCCCGTGTTTCTTACATGAAGCGATAAGAATTAATCCATTCAAATAGCCTTCATAGTATGCTGCGTCCCAATAGTTCTTTGAATCAATACATTTTTGTTGGATATCATCATATGCTCTAACAGATGATGACAAAATTCCAGGCATATTATAATTGCCTGTATTGTACAACTGAATGAAACGTTCAAATGCATGTATTATCCCATCTTGATATGCTAAACAATATATGACACATGGATATACATGGATATTAATATGTGAAATCTTATTATGAAGACTATTGATAATACTATTTACATCTTTTATTATCGGAAGTGTATCGCAATTTTCTAGCACCCCTCTTTCTAACATTTCTAATTTAAGTTGATGTAAAAAATAAGTTCCATCAGTTAATATATAGGTGGCGTTTTTATAGTCCAACTTAGAGTTTAATTGTTCATCAATAGTGACAATATAAATGTGTGGCATTATCTCTTTCAGTTCAGCTTGCAAATACGACATAATTTGTAAAAAATCTTCATCCCCAAATGAAAAACCAATAAATACAACAGTACACCTTGCTAATATAGTTTTTAAGGTTGCACCAATTATTCCTCTTTCTAAACTTTGAGTACATTTAACATAATCATCCTCTGTAGCAATAATTGAGCCAAGATTATTAATTGAACCGTGGATTTTTAATACGCAACGTTCGTTCTCATCCCAGAAAACATAATCCTCTGGAGTTGTAATTGGCGTTGCTGCACAACATCTTTCAAAATATGTATCCCAGTTTGTTGTGATAATTGTCTTAATAAAATAAAGTTCTGCCAATTCACGATGAAACTTTGTAGCGGCTCGCTCCAACTCGGGGAATGAATGAATATATTCAAACCGTTCTTTAATCTTCTTCAGCAATTTTCTACGACCATTTGGCAAATCACAATACATTTGCATGAGCTTGCTGAAAGACAACGTATTATCCGTTATTTTAAGTTCTTCTTGAATCGCTTTATAAAAAGAAAATGGAAGAACATTTTTATTTTCCGTACTAATTCCAGCACCACAGAATAGCACAAGTTCACCATTTTGCGATGCATCAAAGATTTCCTTTGGCATTACAAACGGTTTTTGCTCTTTGCAAATTGCACATTCACAATCCATATGTTGATTCCTTTCCTTTGTATACTAAATCATCTTAAAATATATTAATGCATCTTCAATTGCCTGTTCCTTTTCCGGTGGTACTTGTGGAGCTTTTGATTCCTTTTCCCCTAAATTATAATTGATTCGTTCTATCAGTCCATGTTTTCTTTTAACTTGTGATATATATAATTGCGATACTTTAAGTCCTGTCTTATCTAACACATATTGCTTTACTCTCCACAGCCGTCAAATCAAGTTCGCCCATATCCAATTCCACATCAATATGTTTATCCGACTTAAGTTTGGAAAGCAACACGATACTTTCCACATTCGCCGTCCACGGAAACTGGTCAACCGCTACTGCTCTCTCCACCGCATATCCGTTCTCCAGAAAAGCCTCCAAATCCCGCACAAGGCTTGTGGGTTTACAGGAAATGTAGACAATCTTGTCCACGCCGTAGCCGATGATTTTGGGCAGCGCCTTGGGATGAATGCCGTCTCTTGGCGGGTCAAGGATAATCAAATCCGGCTTTTCCGTAAGCGAATCCAATACTTTCAGCACATCCCCTGCAATAAATTCACAGTTGGAAAGCCCGTTCGCCTCCGCATTTTTGCGCGCCGCCAAGACTGCCTCCTCCACGATTTCCACTCCGATGACCTTCTTCGCCGCAGGCGCCATAAGCTGAGCAATCGTGCCGGTGCCGCTGTAAAGGTCAAACACCACCTTATCTAAAGGCTGCCCGCCGCCCTGTAAATCGCCGATATATTCCCTTGCCGTGCGGTAGAGCACCTCCGCACCGTAAGAATTTGTCTGGAAAAAAGAAAATACCGATATCTTAAACCGCAGCCCCAAAAGCTCTTCCATAAAGAAATCCTGTCCGTATAAAACCTCTGTTTTATCACTCTGAATCACATCTGCGGAAGAATCGTTGGTGATATGTAAAATGCCCGCCAGCTTTCCACTCAATTGTACTTTTTGTACCGTCTCACAGAAGCCTTCCAAAAGCGCCTGCAGCGGCTCTTCTCCTCCCGGCGCCTGGGAAGTTGTCACCAGAGCTGTCAGAATTTCACCCGTTTTAGACGCCTTTCTTACCAGCAAATGCCGCAGAAAGCCTTTATGCGTCAATTTGTGAAAAAAGCCTGTACCCTTTTCTGCAAAATACGCCAGCACTGCCGAAAGAATCCGCCTGTAATCCTCATCCACCAGCTTGCAGCCGCTTACCGTAACAATGTCATAAAAGCTGCCCCGCTTGTGCATCCCCAGCGCAAGCGGACCATCCTTTACCTCATCTCCAAAGGAAAATTCCATTTTATTGCGGTATTCATATATTTGGGGGCTCTGCCTGATTCCCTCCCACAAGTACGGCTCCTGTCTGCCCGTAAGCACGCCGTCAAGCAGCTTCTTTACCTGCTCCGCTTTCATTTTTGCCTGCTCTTCATACGCCATGGACAAATAAGTACAACCGCCGCACAAGCCAAAATGGGAACACGGACTGCCGGTTTCCAAAGATGATTTTTCAATCACCTGCAAAAGCCGGCCTTCCGCCTTCCCTTTTCTCAGCTTATTGACGCAGAAGGATACTTTCTGTCCGGGCAGGCTGTTTTTTACGATACAGGTCTCTTCTCCCACGCGCACGACGCCCTTATTGGGAAAATCCACCCGTTCCACAATGCCTTCGTATACCTGTCCTTTTTTCATGAAACTCCTCCATGCAAAAGCATGTCATTATTCTTTATTCTTCCGGTTTTTCCTCTTCAAAAACCTCATCCTCGTCAAAGTCATCTTCGAACTCGTCTTCAAACTCGTCCTCAAAATCCTCTAAATAGTCCGGTCTCATATAACGGTATACCGCATATGCAATCGCTGCAACAGCCGCCACTGCGCCGATAATCGCAAGAACCCAGAGAACCGCATGGCATTTCTTTTTCTCCTCTTCCTTGTCTTTCCTGCGAAGCAGCTCATTTACCTTTAATTCATTTGATTTTACCATGTCTACCAAAGCTTCCAGTCTGTTCATAATTAAGCCCGCCTTTCTATACTTTACATAGTATACCTCAATTTAGGAATAGTATATCACGAATCTGTATTTTTTGCTACACTCTTTTCAATTTTGCAAAAGAAGCATACATGACCTTTTGTCCTGCTTTGTCAAACAGCACCGTGACCTTGTAGTCGCGCGGCTCCTTCTGCATGGATAAAACCGTTCCTTCCCCATATTTTACATGGCTGATACGGTCTCCCTCCACATAATCCGGCACGGTGGGAGCTCCGATTGCACTTCCCTTGGTAATCCCTGCCAGTTCATTCAAAGCGCCTATCCCCTGTGCAATGTACGGCTTTCTCGCCGGCGCGGTTGCACGCGGACGGACAATCGCTTTGGGACGCGGGTCAAATGCTTCCTGTGCGGGGCGCGCCGCTTCCTGTTCTGCACGCTTTAAACCAGAGGGCGTATTGTCTAACAGCGCAGCCGGAATCTCTTTTACAAAACGGCTGGGCGCATTGTACTGGGTCTCTCCCCGCACCATGCGCATCTTGGCACAGCTTATCGTCAAATCGTCCTTTGCACGGGTAATCCCCACATATGCCAGCCGGCGCTCCTCCTCCAAGTCCGTCCTGTCATCCGAGGTAATGGACATATAGCTGGGAAACAGCCCGTCCTCCATACCGGCAAGATACACATTAGAAAATTCAAGCCCCTTGGCACTGTGAAGCGTCATCAGAAGCACTCTGTTATCGTTTCCGTCCACGTTGTCAATGTCCGCAACCAGCGCAACCTCCTCTAAAAACTCACCAAGTGTCGCCTCCTCATGGGTTTCCTCATAATATGCGGCTTTGCTCAAAAGCTCATCGATATTGGAAATACGGTCTTCTGCGTCCTCGTCGTCAGACTCCTCCAGCTCCTTTAGGTAGCCGGTCTTGTCCAGTATGTCCTCCAGCAGCTCTTTTAGGGAAAAATACTCCAGCTTGCTTCGAAAGCTCTGTATCAGCAGCACAAAAGGCTTGATTTTCTCCCCCGCCTTTTTCAGCGTGGTAATCTGCTCCGCCTCCCGCAGCGCATCATAAAAGCTGATTCCTTTTTCCTCTGCATACGCCTGCACCTTGTCTATGCTTGTCTGTCCAATACCCCGCTTCGGCACGTTGATGATACGTCTTGCCGCCATATCATCCTGTCCATTGTCTATGGTTTTCAGATAAGCCAGAATATCCTTGATTTCCCTGCGGGCGTAAAAATTCACCCCGCCCACTACATCATAAGGAATCCCCTCCGCAATCATGCGCTCTTCCAAAAGCCGGGACTGGGCGTTCGTGCGGTACAGCACTGCACACTCCTTGTACGCCGCCTCTCCGCGCTTTATTTTGTGGAAAATATCGTCTGCAATATACTCTGCTTCTTCATACGCAGTATCAAACTGCCTGAAATGAATGCGGCTTCCGCTTTTTTTGTCCGTCCATAATGATTTTTCTTTTCGGTATTCATTGTTTTGAATCACGGAATTGGCGGCATCCAAAATCATCTGCGTGGAGCGGTAATTCTGTTCCAGACGGATGACCTTCGCCTCCGGATACACCTTTTCAAAATCCAGTATATTACGGATGTTGGCGCCTCTGAATTTGTAGATGGACTGGTCGTCATCGCCTACCACACAAAGATTGCGGTACTTGTCTGCAAGCAGCCTGATAAGCTCAAACTGCGCCGTGTTGGTATCCTGATATTCATCTACCATAATATACTTAAAGCGCTCCTGATACGAATTGAGCACTTCTGCATCCGCCTTAAACAGCTCCACCGTCTTTACAATCAAATCGTCAAAATCCAGCGCGTTGTTCTTTTTTAACGCCGCCTGATATTCTCTGTATGCTGCCCCAATATTCTTTTTGTAAAAATCAAAGCCCGCGTTCAGCTCATATTCAATAGGCGTAATCAGTTCGTCCTTTGCCGAAGATATCGCCGCAAGCAGGCTGCGCTCCTTGTATATCTTCGGGTCCAGATTCAGCTTTTTGATAATCTCCTTCATCAACGTTTTCTGGTCATCGGTATCATAAATCGTAAAATTGCTGCCATACCCCAGCCTGTCTATGTAACGTCTGAGAATTCTGACGCAGGTAGCATGAAAGGTTGCAACCCAGACCTGCTCCGCCCCAAAGCCAATCAGCCGGTTCACCCTCTCTCTCATCTCGCCTGCCGCTTTATTGGTAAAGGTAATGGCAAGAATATTCCACGCATTTACCCCCATTTCATCTATCAGATACGCTACCCTGTGGGTGAGCACGCGGGTTTTTCCGCTGCCCGCTCCTGCAAGCAACAAGACAGGGCCGTCCGTAGTAAAGACGCCCTGCTTCTGCGGTTCATTTAATGTATCATAAATGCTCATACTGCCTCATTAAACTCCTTCAAAAATTTCCTAAAATCCGGGATTGACATAGGGCGCGCATAATAATAGCCCTGTACCATATCGCAATCCGCATTGTCTAAAAGTAAAAGCTGTTCCTCTGTCTCCACGCCTTCCGCTATTACCTTGTACCCCATATGCTTCATCATCTTGACCAAATACTTCACAATAACCGGTCCTTTGGAGTCCTCGTCCGTGTAGGTGAGGAACTTCTTGTCCAGCTTTATGATATCTGCATCCACACTTGCCAAAAGATTCAGCGAAGAGTAACCGCTGCCAAAATCGTCTATGGAAATGGCAATGCCGCTCTCCTTGAGTCTCCGCAGATTGTTTGTCAACGCAGACAAATCCAGCATAAAAATAGATTCCGTGATTTCCGCTTCAATCAGCCCCGCCGGAATTTTTTCTTTTTCCAGACGGCTTAAAATTTCATCCACAAAACCGGGGTTCTCATTGTGCCGCCTTGAAAAGTTGACGGATATCGGAACGAGCTGCTCCCCCTGCTCCATGGCGCTCCTTAAATACGCTAGTATCTGGTCCAGCACGGCAAAATCCACATTGGTAATAAAACCGTTTTTCTCAAAGACAGGGATAAAGCTGTCAGGATATATCATGGTGCCGTCTGCCCGCCGCCAGCGTACCAGCGCCTCCGCACCGACTACCTTTCTTGATTTTAAGGAAACCTTCGGCTGCAGCCACGCCTGAAACTCACCGTTTTCAAGCGCCGTTGCCATACTCGCCAGAATCGCCTTTTCCGCCTCGTTCTTTTCTTTTATGGTCTGGTTGTATACCACCACCACCGTGCTTGCCGTATCCTTGCCATATTTTCGCGCCACATTTGCCCTGTCAATCGCAGAAGACGGCATTTCCTTCACGTCCTGCACGCTGCTGAAGCCGGAAACCATAATGAGATTGCTTTGGTCATACAGGCGGTTCATCTCCACGCAGAACTCCCTCGACATTGTCAGATAGGCGTCCATGACACCGTCCGCCTCCTCACCCTCTAAGAGTCCGGCAAAATGGTCTGACGTCACACGGGTAAACCAGATACCCTCCCGCATGCTCCGCAGCTTTTCCGCAAAGGCTTTTAAAATTTTGTCCCCTTCCGTGTAACCGTATAGCTCGTTGATGTACTGGAAATTGGAAAAGTCAGAATACACAAAATGATACCTGCCCTCCGGATGTTCCCGCATATATTGTCCCGCTAACGATATAAACTTCTGGTACTTCGGAAGTCCTGTCACCGCGTCATAATTAATCTGAAATTCTATTTTATTTTTTTCCTGCTCACTCTCATACAACTGCTGCAGGTGATTGAGCAGAATTCCGGCAAGGCGGTACAAGCCTTCTTTTTCTCCGCTCCAGTCACGGTCCCTTTTTCTGTCAATAAAAGCAATGCACCCCTGCGCTGCGTCCTCTTCCCCTGTCCGCACAAAGAAAATAGCGCCCACCTGCTCTCCCGGCATCCACTGTATCTCATTGCTGCCAAGCGCCAGAATCCCACGCTCGTCGAAGTGCTCGTTGATATAACGCCACGCCTTGTCCGACCTCTGCAGAATGTATTCCTCCTTCTGCCTTTTGTCCCGCCTGCTCCAGTGATATTTCTTTTCCTTGTATTTGTTTTCCATGGAAATGTAGACAATATCATCAATATCAAAAAAGCTGCAGACTCTGTCGGACGCCATCTTTAGTCCGCTCTCCCTGTCCGGTACATTGTCAAGAAGCTCCAGTACAAACAAAACAAGCTCCTCTACGCTGTGAACCACCGTCTCTTCCCTGACATAGTCCTCTTCCTGTTCCCGCTTGATATAAGAGCTTTCGGGAAGCATTCCTTTTTTTCCAGCCGTAATAATCAGATAACCGTTCTTGCCGTTTTGTCTTATCTGATACAGTGCATAATCCGCCCACTGAAACAGCTTTTCAAACTCTTTGTTGGCGCCGGTACAGCGCACAACGCCTATACTGCAGGAAATCCGAATATCCCTTTCCTTATCCTCATAGACGCCTCTTACGGTATGGTTGAGGGTTTGCAGCCGCTCCTCCAGCTCTTCCTTGGAGATTCCTTCCGCAAATATCATGAATTCATCTCCCCCGACCCTGCCCAAAAGCGAGTCCTTAAAGGAGCTCTTCAACTCGTCCGCCACCATGCACAGCACGGCGTCCCCGACCAGATGCCCGTCCGCCTCATTGATAAGTTTAAAATTGTCCACATCCAGAATAATCAGCCAGCAAGGAAGCTGAAGCGCCGGATTTTGCAGCCTTGTCCTGATTTTATCCTCAATTACCTGCAGATTGTAGACGCCTGTCAGGGAATCTTTTTCCAGACTGTCCTTTAGCTGCTCTTCCTTTTCCTTGCGTTCATCTATGTTTTTGGTATGTCCGATTACCTTTATGGGCTTGCCTGCAAAATCACACAGCGTCACGCCCTCTATTTCCACCCAATGATATCTGCCGTCCTTATATTTCTTGCGCAGCTCCGTCAAAATATGCTTTTTGCCCGTATGCAGCTCCTCACAAAACTGTGCAAGCCGTCCGCTGTCCTCCGGATGCACATAGCCGGATTGCCGGATTTTCTTAATATATGCGCCGGTAACATGCTCGTCGTTGATAACGCCTTCTCCCTGTCTGGTATACTCCATGGTATCCTTTGCAATGTCATACTCAAAAAGCATATCCCCCGACATACTGGCAAGAACGTCTAACTTTTTCTTTTCCTGCTCTAGCTGATAATAGGTCCGCTTTACCTCCGTAATATCTGTAATTACGCTTTGCAGCACGGTCTTGCCGCTATTTTGTAAAAGCACCGCCTGCATCAGACGCCATTCCTTCCGCCCGTCCATATAGTGAACCGCATATTCCATCTGAATGACATCGCCGTCCCTGCCGCCTTCTATTTTACTCCTAAGTTCCTCCCACTCGCCGGCAGCAAGAAGTCTGTCGTAGCGATTGTCATAGCGCTCGGCAAATTCTTCTGCCGTCACCTTCATCAGTGCAAACATACCCTCATTTGCATACTCCAGCAAAAGACCGTCGTCATAAACCAGCCGGCACACGCCGCCGGGTATGCTGTTCATCAGCGTACGCAGCTCGAACCGTGCCGCCTCCAGACTTTTTGTAATATCCATATTTTCCCCCGAAAAACCGTCCTTTGCTTTTCCCTTCATAAAAAGCCTCCTAAAACAAATGAAGCTAAACTTCCTTTACATCACTAAAATTCCATACGTGTATATTCAGCTCCATAACCGGCGTGCCGCAATATGCGCACACCTTCGCCCCCAAACCGGAAATCGGCGCACCACAGTTGGGGCAGTTAACCCCCAGTGCCGCGTCGTCCACATTTTCCACGATATCCCTGTCCTGTATGTAAATGCATTCCACATTGTATTTGGACTGTTCTTTTGTATCACGGCTCCCCGCCGTCATGCTGCCGCCCCGCGTCTGATAATGGTAATATTCCACTGCAGACTGAAATACAACGCTGCGCCTTCCCTTCTGATAGCGGTATTGGTATATCTCCGTCTGATGCACCCGAATCTGTTCAAAATGATTGCGCTCCCCCCTTGCACGCTGCATCTCCAGCATCATTTCCAGCTTTCTTTTGAGCTCCGCCGTTCCCTCTGCAAGCACCGACGACTTGTCCGTATCAAGGCTTCTCAGATAGGAAACCAGCACATTTTCCGCTCTCTTTTTCATCTCGTCATAATGAAAATCCGGAAAATCCTTCATAATTCGCGGCAGATACAGGCTTGTTGCCGCCGAAACCGATTTGGGCGTCGTCGCATACTCTGCTTCTACCTTGTTAAATCCCTCTTTTAAAGAATTCGTGCCAAAAGCCATTCTGGAAAATTGTTGAATTTTATTTTTTATGGTCCGGTAGGCACAGTAAACTATGCCCGCCAGAACCAATAAAAGTACCAGTACAATAATCGTTCCTGTAAGTATTGGACTCATCCTGTTTTTCTGCTCCGTTATCTGATATCGTTAGAGTCAAAAATATCACCGCACTCAGGACAGAACTTGGGCGGATTTTTCGGGTCCTCCGGCTCCCAGCCACACTTGTCGCACTTGTAAAGCGGTGCTCCCTGCGGCTTCATCTTGCCGCATTCCGTGCAGAATTTGCCCTGATTCACACTGCCGCAATCGCAGGTCCATCCTGCTGCTGCGGGCTTGGGCTTGCCGCATTCCTCGCAGAATCTGCCGCGGTTGTCCGTCTTGCCACATGCACAGCTCCATCCTAAAACCGCGCCTGCTGCCGTACCGCCTGCCGCTCCTGCGCCGGACGTACCTGCACCACCTGCCCCGAACATACCGGTACCCTGCTGCATACCTGCGGGCTGTCCCTGCATATTCTGGTTCTGCTGTCCCATTGCAAAAAGGGAATTGGCATTCATGCCGCCTGTCATCTGCGCCATATTCATGGCTGCAAAGCCCATCATGGCGCCTGCCTCCTTGTTGGAAGCCGCCATCTTCATCGCCTCGCCCTGTGAACGCGCCAAAAGTGCTGCCGCCATCTCGGGAGACCTGTAAATGGCTGTTTCCTGCGCTTCCTTAATCCGCTTCTCATCCTCCTCGGACGCCTTCATGGAATTGATTGCCATGGATACCATCTCGATACCACGCAGGTGCGCCCATTTTTCAGAAAGCTCCTCGTTTAAGATATTGGTCAGTTCCATGGTATGTGCCGGAACTGCGCTGTACACAACGCCCATGGCGGATATCTTTGCAAATGCGGGCTGCAGCGCCGTGAGCAGCTCTGCCTTCATCATCCTTGCCAGCTCGTCGTTCTTGCGGTATACATCGGTTACATTGCCGCTTATGCTGGTGTAAAACATCAGCGGGTCCACGATTTTAAAGCTGTACTCACCGTTACACCTGATGGCAATATCCATCGCCAGATTGATATTGCTGTCCACAATGCGGAAAGGCACCGGCGCAGGCGTCCCAAACAGGTTATTCATAATCTCTTTGGTATTGACAAAATATACCCTCTGATTCTTGCCGGTATTGCCGCCCAGAGAAAATCTCTTGCCCACAACGCTGAAGGACTGCTTCAGGTTCTCGCCCAGCTTACCGTAAAAGAGAGAAGGCTCCGTGGAGGTGTCGTAGATAAACTCTCCCGCTTCCGCACAGAACTCTACGATTTTACCCTGGTCCACAATCAGCATACACTGACCCTCATTTACCGCTATAATGGAGCCGTTTGTGATAATATCGTCATTCCCCTTGGTATTGCTGTTGCGCCCCTGCGTCACTTGCTTGACACCCTTGATAACCAGCACATCGCTCGGTATGGAATCACAGTAGAAATACTCACGCCACTGGTCCGCCATTAACCCGCCAATTGCATCTTTTGCCGCTCTTAATAAACCCATTTTTGCTCCTCCGTTAAATATGTATTTTTACTTCTATCTTCCAGTTTATGAATACTTATTGTTTTATTGTATCAAGTTTTCTAACTTTTCACAACTCACTTTTACAATTATTTGACCTTTTTCTTTACAAAAGGCTTCCTTTTGCATAAACTGTAATTATAGAATAACATAAAAGGGAGTTAATATCATGGGAAAAAAAGCAACCAAAGCTGCTGATAATATGTACTATCTTGCACGTTACGAGGCTTCTAAAACAAACGACGATTTTACCAGCCGCGAAAAGGCTGCCGAAATCATCGGCATAGACCGCACCCGCCTTGCCCGCATCGAGCTCGGCTCCATCACACCGTACCCGGAAGAGGTGCTCTCCATGTCCCATACTTACAACTGCCCCGAACTGTGTAATTCCTACTGTGCAAGAGAATGCCCTATCGGCAGGACAAGCGTAAAGGAGGTTATCATTGACGATTTTGACCGTCTGGCTCTGAAAGTTCTGGGCTCCTTAAAAGACATCGACGATTTGCGGATGGCTCTCATCGCCATTTCCGAGGACGGCATTATCTCCGAATCGGAACGCCCTACGTTTCAGCATATTCTGGACTCGCTGGAAAAGATATCCACCAACGCCAAGGCTCTCCAGCTCTGGGCAATGAAAAACATACACATTCAGTAATATGCACTTTTTTCAAATTACCGTAATATAATAAAGCATCACGAAAAACTGGAGGATTCTATGAAAAAATTATTTAGTTTATCGCTGGTGCTTTTATTATGCCTGTCTGCTCTGACAGGCTGCGGAAAAAAAGCAGACGGCAGCGGGCTTACCAAGGTAACCTTAAACGAAGTGGCACACAGCATCTTTTATGCGCCCATGTATGTTGCCATTGAAGAAGGATATTTTGAAGAAGAAGGTATCGATTTGACTTTGGTAACAGGCTTTGGCGCCGATAAGACCATGACCGCACTGTTGACCGGTGAAGCAGATATCGGTTTTATGGGAAGTGAAAGCACGATTTATACCTATCTGGGAGGCACACAGGACTACGCCGTAAACTTTGCGCAGCTTACCCAGCGTGCCGGTAATTTCCTTGTATCCAGAGAACCCATCGACGACTTTTCCTGGGATATGCTGATTGGCGCAAACGTTCTCGGCGGCAGACCCGGCGGTATGCCTGAAATGGTTTTTGAGTACATTCTGATAAAAAATAATATCGACCCCGCCCAGGATTTGCACATCGACCAGAGCATTGATTTCGGCTCCACCGCCGCCGCGTTCTCCGGTGGGCAGGGTGATTTCACGGTTGAGTCATGTGACTTACCGCACCCCTGCCTTTTTCACATACCTTTCCGTTCTCCAAGACATATATCTTATCCGCTTTTTCAATCGTGGAAGGCCTGTGCGCCACCACAAGCGTCGTCCGCCCGCCCATAAGCGCTTCAATGCCCTTTTGGACAAGCTGCTCGCTCTCTGCATCCAGCGCAGAGGTGGCTTCATCCAAAAGCAGTATCGGCGCATTCCTGACAAATGCGCGCGCGAGCGCAATCCGCTGGCGCTGCCCGCCCGACAGGCTTTCCCCGCGCTCCCCGACCATTGTGTCATACCCGCTTGGAAATGACATAATAAAATCATGGGCATAGGCGCGTTTTGCCGCCTCCACTACTTCCTCGTCGCTTGCACAAAGCCTGCCATACCGTATATTCTCTTTGATACTTGTATGAAACAGATAGGCATCCTGCGGCACATAGGCAATATTGCTCCGCAGTTCCTTTAAGGTATCGTCGGACACCGGTCTTCCCAATACACTGACCGTACCGCTGTTCAACCGGTAAAAACCCAGCACAAGTTTGACTATCGTACTTTTACCGCCGCCGCTGGCACCTGCAAGAGCCGTCATTTTTCCCCTTTCCGCCGCAATGTTTATGCCGTCTATCACTTTTTCACAACCGTCATAGGAAAAAACCGCTTCCCGTATTTGGATACCGTCTTTTTGTGAAAGAAATGCCGCTTCCTCTTTTGCCGCACCGCTCCCGTCCCGCTCTCTTAACGTCTGCTCTCTTAACGTCTGCTCTCTTAACGTCTGCTCTTCCAAGACCGGCTGCTCCAAAATCTCATACACCCTGTCTGCAAGAACAAAGGAATCTATCAGGCACCCCCATCCGCTTCCGATATTTCCCAGAAAATAGGAAACCATGCCCTGCAGGCTGAGAATTGCCACCACCGTTCCAAAATCCACCATACCTGCAAAGGACATAAACACGCCGATAATCAGAATCACAATATTGCACAAAAATCCAAATACCCATTCTACCGCCTGCACATCGGACATTCTGCGAAACCGTTTCACGGAAGCGTCCGCCGCCTCTGCATTTGCCGCAGCATATTTTTCCGTCATAACCCGCGCACCTGCAAACATCTTAATCACAGCGCTCCCCGCCAGTATGTCGGTCAGCCTTTCCGTACAGACGGTAAGCAGCTTCTGCACCCTGAGCGCCATACCGCGAAGCGGCTTTGAAAGAAACATGTCAATCTTTACAGATACCAGACTTAACACAAGCACCATAAAACCGAGCCTTACGTCCAGCCACAAAATCATACCGATTGCAACGCTGCCGGTTATCACAGGCTTGATAACGCTCTGATGCCTGCTTGCAAGAGAAGTCTTGATATCCTCGACATGAAAGCACAGCTTTTGGATGGAATCAGCCGTGTGGTGCCCTTCAAAGTAAGACATTGGCAGGCGAAACAGATGCGTCATCACCCGAAGACGAAGTCTTTTCATAATCTGCCGAATCTGGTACATGTAGGTATAAATAACGATGCATCTCGCCAGATTCACCGTCAGAACACTCCCGGCAAGCCAAAGCGCCGACCGGAACAAGGTACTGTCAGAAGCCGCCACCGCATTGATAATCCTTTGATAAAGCAATGCATTCATTGCGCTTACCAGCACTTCCATAATCGGAATCAGCAGCAGGCAAACCCAGTACACCCCTGCCTTTTCGAATAGCGACAGGTACTTCTCAAGCCCCGCCATTGTTATTTTTTCCTGATTCATCCGCATACTCCATCCCGGAACCCGTATATTGGGAATAAAGCTTTGGGTACACCCTGCCGTGCTTCATCAGCTCTTTGTGGGTTCCAATCTCCGCCACGCTTCCATGCTCCATCACTACAATGTAATCTGCATTTTTTATCGTTGAAAGCCTGTGCGCCACCACAAGCGTAGTTCGTCCCTCTGCAAGCCTGTCGAGCGCTTTCTGCACGTCCGCTTCCGCCTGCACATCCAATGCGGACGTCGCTTCGTCCAAAAGCAGGATAGGGGCATCCTTTAAGATGGCGCGCGCAATGGAAATACGCTGTATCTGCCCTCCTGACAGGCGCGAACCCCGTTCTCCTGCCGGCGTTTCATATCCGTCAGGCAGCTTTTCGATAAAACCGGAAGCGTTCGCAGCCTCAGCCGCCATACGGATTTCTTCTTTATCTGCCCCAGGCTTTCCCATGGCAATATTTTCTCCCACCGACACCGGAAACAAATATGCATGTTGGGATACATAAGAAATGCGTGAGCGCAGCGCTTCCAGATTCCAATCCGCAAGGGGAATGCCTTCCACCAGAATGCTTCCCTGCTGCGGTCTGTAAAATCCGCATAAAAGGCGCAGCAATGTACTTTTTCCGCCCCCGCTCGCGCCAACCACCGCCACCGTTTCTCCCCGCAAAACCCGAAAACTGGTATTCGTCAATACGAAAGTCCCTTCCTCATAAGAAAAAGAAACATCCCTGAATTCTATTGCCGGTGCTTCCATTCTGCCGGATTCTATATCTCCCGTCTGTTCTGACGGCGCATACAATATCTCAAATATTCGCTCTGCCGCCGCCAGAGCCACCTTGCTGTTAAAAATTCTGCCTGCCATATCATTCATCACTTCCACCATCTTGGGCAGAAGTGAAAAAAACGCTACCAGACTGCCTATCGTCAGCCTTCCCTGCAGACAGAACCAGCCGCCTGTCACAAGGCAGAGGATGGAAGAAAGCGTACCCGACAAAATAAAAAAGGCACGTCCCTTATACTGATTTTTGTCGTTGCAGATTGCCATGCGAGTCATTTTTTCCACACTCGCTCCATAATCCTCCAAAAGCGTATCCTCAAGACAATAACTTTTCACCACCTCCATACCGCCTATCATATCCGCCGACGCGCTGATAATATCCGCTGAATACTGCATATAAGCTTTGGAACCCGCCTTAAATTTGGTAGTCAGAAAAGCGCCCAAAGGCAGACACAGGATAACAGGCAGTATGGATACTACAAACAGGGACCCATTCAGATACAGCAGGTAAGTAAAATAGAACACCAGCAAAAACGGGTTGGTAATGATGGAAATCAAATCATCCTGCACAAAGCTGCTGACTCTGTTCACATCATCCGTCAGCCTTGATAAAATATCTCCCGAATGCTTTTTTGCCATATATTCGGCAGTCATAGTTGAAATGTGCGCTGCCGCATCATCCTTTACCTCCTGCAGTATTCTCGTCGCCGCGCTTCCCGATGCGTACCGCGTCATCCACGCCGCCCCCGCGCCGGTTACCAGCAGCCCCCCGCACCAAAAGAAAATACTGCCAATGCCCGTTAGTCTTTCTGCTGCAAGCCCGTCAATCACGCGCCTCAAAAGCGCCGCTCCCAAAACCCCGCATCCGGCACACAAGGCACCTGCGGACAGGGCAAGCAATATAAGCTTTGCATACTTACCTACATACCGCATAATCCAAATCCGGGCTTTTTGTGAAACGCCATCCTTTTGCCTCATTTTGACCTTCCTTATTCCTGCCACAATATCTTCCCTCTGCTCCAGACCCTTTTCCCCTTGTGATTATGGTCTGCTTCTATTCGTCCAATGCGCCAGCACGCCGAAAACTGCCCGATTATCTCCATTGCCTCTTCCGCATATTTTTCCGGCACAGCCGCCACCATACCGATTCCCATGTCAAAATGATAGGCAAACACGTTTTCTCCAATCATATCCTGCGCAAACAGAAACTGATACAAGGGCATTACCGGAACAGCGGACAAATCAATACATACCCCCAGCCCCTCCGGTATCCCCTGCCAGCTTTTCTCTTTTAACAGGGCATTGTGAATCCGAAAAGCCTTGTGCAGGTATCCCTTCTCCTGCAATTCCATGATTTCCCATGTCGCCGCCCGATTTGCCTTCATCAGTTCATCAAGAAAAAATCTGTTTGCATCAATCGGGGCATGATAAAGCTCCGGCTTTTTATTTAACATAATCTTTACAAAAGGGAATGTGGTTCCGTTTATACCCTCTGCCTTTATGCCAATCAGGACGTCCCCTTCCCGCAGACGGCTTCCTGTCAGAACCTTTTCCTTATCCTGCACCCCCACGACCGTAACGCTCAGCTCATACTCTTCTGCATTGTAATTGACCGGCTGTGCCGAGATTTCCATTCCCGTAAATAATACCTTATTTTTGTCACATACCCTCCGAAAGGTCTGCGCCATCAAATACAACTGTTCCTGATTGTAATTCCCACAGACTATCATTGCCCTTAGCATCACCGGCTTTATCCCGTGCTGCAACGTGTAATTCATGGCGCTGGCTGCCGTATCCGCACAAAGCTCCTGATTATACCGATACTCCTTTGCCAGCTTTTCCTTGGAGCCCGGGACACAGGTGATGCAGGAATATACCGGCTCCTTCATCCGAAAGGTGTCCATTTGAAAGAGACAGGCATCCGCATAATCCGCATATAGTATATTGTCATCCTCCGTATTGAGCTTTTGTATTTCCCTTTTTAATGCATGCAGCCTTTCCGAATCCAATCCGGAATCCCGATAAGAAATACGCCTGTCTTTCCATTCCTCTTCATTCAACAGGGCGTCCACCGTTACATTCAACAATTTTGAAATGCCGTGCAGCATTTCGACCGCAGGCAGGCTCTTACCCGATTCCCACTTTGAGACAGCCTGATAAGAAATATGCAAAAACTCTGCCAGCTCCTTTTGCGTAACGCCTCTTTCCTTTCTGAAAAAAGCAATTCTTCTGCCAATCTTTTCTTTGTCCAGCATACGCCTTATAACCTTTCCACAGCCCGTTGCCCCGGCTGTATCTCAAATATATCACGCCAACACCCCTATTCACAATAAACGCTTTCGCGATATCTTTTTAAAGGGCTCAACCACAAGTTGAGCCCTCTGCTTTTTTACATCATGTTCTTTTTACTCGCAGGGCGAAGACATTCTGTCCATACCGCAGGCAGTTGCCCTTTCTATAAGGCAGCGGTCATTCACTACCGCCTCATAGAAGCGATAGCCGCCGGAAAAGTTATAAGCTTCATAACCGCTGCCTTCCAGTATACGGACTGCAATATAGCTGCGCAGACCGCTTTGACAGATTACATAAACTTTCCTGCCTTTCTCAATCTCCTCCAGGCGCTCCCGCAGTTCGTCCACAGGAATATTCCGAAACCCGTCGATATGTCCTCTGCCATATTCGCCTACAGTCCTGACATCCAACAGTGTGACACTGCCGTCTCGGGGCAGGCTGTCCAGCTCGTTTAAATGCCACTGCTTCAATATTCCCCTGCTTATATTGTCAATCATAAAACCAGCCATGTTCACAGGGTCTTTGGCAGAAGAGTACGGCGGGGCATAGGCAAGGTCCAAATCCTTCAGCCTGACCGCCTGCCATCCGGCACAAATTGCAGTGGCAAGTACGTCAATGCGCTTATCTACCCCTTCATACCCTACAATCTGCGCGCCCAGCAAACGATAGGTTTCTTTTTCAAAAACCACCTTCATGGTCATGACTCTGCCGCCCGGGTAATAGCCCGCATGACTCATGGGCGACAGGATAACCGTATCTGCGTCTAGTCCCGCCTTTTTTGCATTGCCCTCACTTAGACCCGTACTTGCCGCAGTCATATCAAAGACCTTAATCACGCTGCTTCCCAAAGAGCCTGCATAACGGCTGTCCCCGCCGCAGATATTGTCCGCAATGATACGCCCCTGCTTATTGGCAGGACCCGCCAGAGAAATCAGTGCGTCTTCTCCGGTGACATAATGCTTTACCTGCACCGCATCTCCTGCGGCATAAATATCAGGAATTGAAGTCTCCATCCGCTCATTGACAACAATGCTTCCTTTGATACCCAGCTCCAGACCGGCTTTTTCTGCCAGTGCAGTGTCCGGCACAACACCAATGGCGAGAACCACCATATCCGCATGAAGCGAAGGTTCCTCCTGCAACAGAACATCTACACCGTCGCCCTTTTCCTCAAAGCCTTCTACCGTATGCCCAAGCGCCAGTTTGACGCCATGCCTGCGCATTTCATTGTGGATAAAAGAAGCCATATCCGCATCAAAGGGAGTCATCAACTGCTTCGGGCGCTGGACAATGGTTACCTCCATACCCAGTTCACAAAAATTTTCAGCCAGCTCCAGTCCGATAAAACCGCCGCCCGCCAGCACAACGGACCGCGGATGGTTTTGATTGACGTACTCCTTGATGCGCAGGGTATCTTCTACCGTGCGCAGAGTAAACAATTTGTCCATGCCGACGCCAGGAAGTCTCGGCTGAGCCGGCTTCGCCCCCGGGGAAAGAATCAGCTTATCATAACTCTCCTCAAACGCTTCTCCGGTCTTTAGATTCCTGACACAAACAATCTTTCTGTCGGGATGGATTGCCGTAACCTCATGGTGCACCTTCATACGCACCCGAA
Source organism: uncultured Lachnospiraceae bacterium (assembly GCA_910578335.1). GTDB lineage: Bacteria > Bacillota > Clostridia > Lachnospirales > Lachnospiraceae > Acetatifactor. The sequence goes on from CAJTPU010000024.1 coordinate 38,067, forward strand.
ACCGCCGAAAGAAACTTTCCGGCGTCTGAAGCGTCAATTCTTCCGGCTCACCAATCACACCCCCCACATAATAGGGCAGACCGCAGTTTGCATAGGAAACATACCCCGAACGCTCAAAAACAATGATTTCTGCCTGTTCATCCAATCTGCGAATGCGGGCTGCGGCTGTTGCGCCGCCTGCCACACCGCCTACAATAACTACCTTCATATTATGATTTCTCCTTTCCCAAATCGGCAACACCACTGCCATGATTTACATTCCCATACCGTTCTTTCTCTTTATATGCTCTGCCAAAGAAGCATACCGTCCTCAAACACAACCTCCAGCTTCCCCGTATCCTTCAGCCACGACAGATAAGAACGCACCGTGCTGCCCACCAGCACATACTGTTCAAAGTTCATGGCAAGCCCATAGCCTTTGAACACTTCCTGCAAAATCTTTTCAAACTGCAGCGGTTCCCTGCAGACGGATAAAATACGCTCTGCGATGCTCTGCACCTTATCCCTGTTGTAACGGACAAGTTCCTTCACGTCCGCAGAAGCCTCCGCATGGGCGGGTACAAATATGCGCGCCTCCATCTTCTCCACCTTATCCAGTGTTTCCAGATAGGCGCCCACGTCATAAATAAAAGAAACGGCATACTTTTTAAGCGTCTCCCTGCTGCTTAGGCAGTCTGCAAGGAATACCGCGCCATCCGGCATACGAAACCCGACCATGTCAAAGAAATGTCCCGGCAGAGGAATCACTTCTATCTCCTTGGGAAACCCCTCATCCGAAAAATCCGTCACCTCGCTTTCCTGCGCCATCAAAAACTTGTGCCGCAGGTCCTTGCAAGGATAGCCGCCATACAAAAAGGACGGCTCCAATACCGGATATTTGGTAAAAGCAGCTTCTATGCCGCCGGCATAAATCTTACATCCCGTCTGTCCCTGTAAATATTTGTTGCCGCCGATATGGTCCGCGTTGGAGTGGGTATTTAAGACTGCCTTCAGGCGCCAGCCGTTCTTATCCAGAATCTGTCTGACCTTTCGCCCCGCATCCTTATCATTCCCACTGTCAACCAAATACACATTTCCCGCATCAGGGACATAAACACCTATCTTTGCCGGACAGTTTATATAATAGCATTTCTCGCTGACCTGTACCAATTCATACATTTTATTATCCTCCTGATTTTCTGACGAAACCTTTCTGCCATGCCTGTGGTTCGCGCCTTGCAGGCACGGCAGGTGTTTCCTTTTTACTTTTTACTGCAACTTGCGGGCAGAGACCGGAAAAATCTTTGATTTTTCCGGTTCGCTTCGCTCGTCAAATCCCCGAAGGAACATCTGCTCGTGCAAGCACGGCAGGTGTTCCTTCGGGCACTTGACTCTGCCCTTTTCGGATATTATACCACAAGAAAACTTAAAATGCAGGTGAAATACAGACCGCCGCACGGGAAGGTTTCCGTGGCGGCGGTCTATTTTAGTTTCCTGATATCACCCAAAAAGTTCAATCTGCACGATTTCTACAGGGGATAACTTTATTTTTTCATTGGATAAGCTGTTGGCAAGTGTATTTGCTTTTTCTGTGAGCATCATTCTGATATCGCCGCTTATAATTTCATCTTCGCTGAGACTGTTCAAGTAATTTGACATTTCTTCCTGAAACGTCCGCAGCGTATCATCCCTTTCTGCTACCGTTAAAAGTTCCGGTGTTTCAATGGTATAAGTGACTTGCAAATCGGCAAAACAGGAAAATTCATATGCCACTTCCCCATACTCGTCCAACTCTTTGCAGGGTCTGCTCTGCTTTGCTATTGCAACATAAAAGCTAAACGCTTCTCCCATATGCTCGCAATATAATTCACTCGCCGAAATATTCATGGTCGTGATAAAAAAATCATAGTTTTCATCATCTTTGGAAATATGACTTATCACATCGGCTTGTGCAGAAAGCAGTTTTTCCAGTTCATCGGGTGTCGGAGCCAGCAGCGCATTGAAATCGGCTATGCTTTACCGTAAATAATCCTCGGTTTTGTACGCTGTCAGCTTTGCATACGCCGCAGATACGTCGGAAGACGCCGTTTCACTTGAGCTCCCGCCTGTTGGCAGCATGGTTTGGTTCCCGGCAGCGCCGCTCTGTTTTGGCACTTCGTTTTGCTCAGGCAAAGATTTTTGCAACGTCAAGCTTCTTTGACTTGCACACCCCATAAACACGCTCACCATAAAAAGCGCTACAACAATAGCTGATAAATATTTTTTCATCGTAGAATCTCCTTTCCATAAAAACAATTTCTACAACACGTACGTGTGTGTCCCATTTTTCAGGCACGATGAAAGCATATCATTTCAATTTGAACCTACCTTGAATGGAATATGTTTTTTATGTGGAGAAACACAAACTTTCTAAAACTGTACAGAAACGATAACGCCCTGAACGGTATTCGCAATTTCAACTTTTGCACCATGTAAGTCAAGAATCGTTTTTACAATATACAGCCCCAATCCTGTGCCTCCTGTTTGTCTGTTTCTTGACTGGTCTACCGTATAAAATGGTTCAAAGAGTTTGGGAATCGCTTCGTCGGGGATGTGTGCGCCTGTATTTTCAATCGTCAGTCTGGCTTTTTCGTTTTCTTTCCACAGCCTTACAATTATCTGATTTCCGGCTTCTGAATACGCGGCTGCATTTCCGAACAGATTATCCAATACTCTTTTTAGCAGCCGCATATCCCCTAAAATGTAAACTTCCGGAGATATCCATTTTCGGATAGATAAATCCTTTTGCACAAATAAATCTTCATATGCCAGAAGTCTGTCATTGACAAAATCGCTGAAATCAAAGCTGCGTTTGCTGCAAATATACTCCGGCGTATTTAAACGGGCTATTGTCAAAAGCTCCTGCACCATTTTTTCCAAGCTCTCCGTAACCGCTAAAGACTGTGCGAGATAGGTGTCTCTGTCTTTATAGCGTCCCACTTGATAGAGCATACCTTGAAGCTGCCCCTTAATAATCGTGACAGGCGTTTTCAATTCATGTGAAGCCGCCGAAAAAAATTCCACACGCTGTTTTTCAATCTGCCTTTCCATGTCAATATCAGCTTGCAGCTTTTGGTTAGCTTCCTGCAATTCTACAAGCGTTGTCTCCAACCTTCCTGAGAGAATATGCAGACTGTCGGACAGCACGCCTATTTCATCGGTACGCCCAGCAGAATAAAACCCTCCAAAGTCCATAGCCGCCATTCGCTTTGCAAGTTTGCTCACTTTTTTAATGGGCGCCGTCAAATACCACGAATAGAAAAAGGCGGAAATGATGGAGCCCAATAATACGACAAAGCAAAGGACCGGAAGCGTTCTTTGTATCGCTTCCTCTGTCTGTGTATGTTTGGCGGCATTCCTTGTCAGCAATAACGTATAAAGCGAATCACTATCAGCAAATGAAACTGTGTATGCCTTGGTTTTTTCTCTCTTATCAAAATCCGTAATCTGCCCGCCGGCAAGTTGGCTAATATCATGTAAGCTCACTTCCTGTCCGTCAGCCTGAAAGAAGTGCAGTTCAAATTCATTGTCGTAGAGTTCGTCCATCCATTCAGACGTAGATTCCAGCCAAAGATAAGCATATTCCTTTTCAACCCATGATAATTCATTCGGCAAAAAGCTAAGCTCCTGCTCGGCGTCTTCTATATCATATTGATAATTTTGGGGGGCAGCCTGCAAAATAAAACGATATGTTATAAAACAACACAGCATTATCAGCAGCAAGGTCAATAAAAAGATTTTAACGGCTAGTCGGCTTTTCATCTTCTTTCTCCATCCTATATCCCACCCCTCTAACGGTTTCTATATAATCGGCTGCTCCTAATTTTCTCCGCAAATTTTTAATGTGTGTGTCGATAATTCTCTCTTCGCCGAAAAACTCATATTTCCAAAGCATCTGCAGCAGATTTTGCCGTGTTAAAATCCTGCCCTTATGGATTAGCAGTTCCCGCAGTATTTCAAACTCTCTGGGGGTTAAATCAATGCTTTCTTCCCCCGCATAAACCTTGTATCCCGCTAAATCCAGCGTTAAATCCTTATAACTTATCGTCTGCGGCGTGTCAATCTGTTTTGATGAGCGGCGCAGAACGGCGGCAATTTTCCGCAGCAGGACGGGCATGGAAAAAGGCTTCGTAATATAATCGTCCGCCTGCAGGTCAAACCCCTTAAGCTGGTCCCTCTCGTCGTCCAATGCCGTAAGCATGATAACGGGCACATCCGATTTTTGCCGGATAACCTCCAAGACGCCATAACCGTCAATTTTGGGAAGCATAATATCGAGCAATACCAAATCAAAGGATTGTTCCGAATATTTCGCAAGGGCTTCCACACCGTCAGCCGCCAATACAACATGATAGCCAGCCTCCTTAATGAAGTCATGCAGCAGCGCCTGTATGGATAAATCGTCCTCTACAATTAAGATTTTGCTCATGGCACACCTCCCATCATGCATTATAACAGGAAAATTTGAATCTATTGTGTAGATTGGAAAGTTTTTTGATTTTTCTATATCTTCAAATCCAGATTTGCGCCAACCTGTGTCTGCTGTTTTACAATAGTTCTGCCTGCCTTATCTTCCTGCGCAGCTTCGATAATTGTACGCTCTTCTTTCTTTTCCGCTGCCTCTTCCTTTGTCTTTGCAAGCAGCTCCTCCGCATTTTTCCGTCTTTCCTCCCTGAGCTCATCACTCATATGCAGCATAAAATCATTTCTGAGATAAGCAATCGAGCAAAACTTTCCGTTTTCGTCTATATAGCAATGTTTAAATACCACCGTCCAACCGTTTGCACTGTTTACACTTTCCAGCATATTCACTGCTGCTTCAACGCCTCTGATTAATTCCTTCATTTCCTTTTCTTTTTCCGGGTCATTCTGCATTTTTTCCAAAAGCCGCGGATTGACTGTCAGCGTTTTACCGCTATTCCTGTTATACTCATTTAAATCTTCTCCTCTCCCTACTCCCCGGTTCCTCAATCTGCCGGGACGCCGGGAATGCCCACACTCCTTATCGGCAGTATGCCCCTAAAAGCATAAGATGACTAACGCCGCCTGATGATAATTCCAGGCGCAATCCTGTTGATGACAAGTTTATTCAGGAAATCATTATATTGCTTATGGTTTTCTTCCTTTTCAACGCTGACTTTACACAAATCCGCAAGGTAGAAGTAATCTGGATTTTTTCTTCCTGCCGTTGTCTTAAACGGTACATCGAGCCTTTCCTGCCAGTCTTTCCCCCGAATGATGAGCCAACTGTCTTTTGTTCCCATATTTTCCCCCAAATGATAAAAGAAGGAAAAGCCTTCCGGCGGAGCTGCCTTTACGTCCATCACCCTGCCTATGCCGGTTATATTGGCAGCCCGGAAATTCCATTTCGCATTAAAATCAGGTTCTCCCGTCAGGTAATCGCCTTTAAAATTTCCATCTCTTTTTGCCGCATCTGCCTCTACGCCATATTTTTCACCGTATTCTTTTGCAGCCTCCTTCAAGAGGTCGTGTATCTCTTCTGCGCGATGGTAATACTCTGCGTCATAATACACTATGCGGTCCGTATCAGTTCCTTCCTCTGCCGCTATGGCTTTCCCTCTGTCAAAACATGCCGTGACCGCTTCCGTATAATTCACATCCAGAAAGGTTTCATACACATTCAGAATTGTATTCTCGTCCCTGGCATACATGACGCCGCAATATTCCATGAAGAAGCCCTTAATCTCTTCTTTGCTGATTTCCCCGTCATAATACCCCGCCATGACTTCCTCCATCTCTTTCTTTAAGTCCGCTGTGGGCGTATCAATGACCGCAAATTTTGTATACTGCGGATAGGAAACCTTTTGACATCCGGATTTTTCAAATATATCCTGTGTGCGTTTTGCCATTTCTTCCGTACACTGATATGTTTTTCTGCCGCCCCTTATTCTGTCTGCCAGGCTTGCATTTTCCGTTACTTTGATTGGATTTTCCTGATTGATATAAATCATTTTCTATCTCCGTTTCTGTGTGTTTTTTATATTTCCATTATTCACTGTAGTTTGGTCATTACGCTTGATTCATAGACGCTGGATGCCGCCCTCTGCCTTTTACCGGTCCACGTCTTTGCCAGCCTGCTTCTCTCCTGCTCCGCCCTCACTATTTTTTCATCCAGCATATCCTGCCGCTGTTTTCTTTTCACTCGCTGTTCTTCCCATAATTCCTCATAATCAATCTTTTTTACTGCCTTTTTCTTGTAAAAACAGTCCTTATCATTGGAGTGAGCCTCAAATGCCTCTTCCCCATATTCAAAATTATAAGAAGCGCCTGTTAACCCATTTTCATCAATCCGGCACATACTTGTCGTAATAGGCGGTCTCCCGACTGCTGCATCTTCCGCCAAAACCGACATAATTTTTTCTCTGTATGCAGAATCTTCCATCATCCTTTTAAAACCGCCGTCTGTAATCTGTATCGACCAATTGATGCTGCTGCATCTGGGCATACGGTTGATTTCATTCCAGATTTCCTTTTTAAAAGCCTCCAGCTTTTCAGCTTCGCTCGGCTCGCTTTTACCCACTTCCCCTGTATTTGTTTTCTTCTTACTTATTTCATAATCTGTTGTTGATAACATATTTACTTTCATGACTGCCCTTTCTCTTTCAATCCGTCATTTCCTCAATTTCCTTATCTTCCTTTCTGCTGCAGCATAACTGTCACACGGAACACATCTCCTCTCACTTTTATGTTTACTCCTCCGAAGTACCTTTCCGCCACATCTCGCACATTTTCAAGCCCAATCCCATGCTCCGTGACGATTTCCGGCAGGGTATCCTGCTTGGTGGTATGGGGAGTGAAACCTCCGCCCGTCTGTACGGGTACAGTTCCGTCAAAGCTGTTCTCCACTTCCAACAGTAAAAACTGTTTCTTCCGTTTTAAGGTAAGGCGTATGAACCCTCTCCCCGTTTCCAGCTTCTCGCAGGCTTCTATGGCATTGTCCAGAAGGTTGTTCAGGATAATCCCTAAATCGAATACCGGGATTTCCCCTCCATATTGAAAATCAGCCTCAAACCGGATTCCGGCTTTTTCTGCCCTGCGGTATTTGTCGTTGATAATCACATCCGTAACCGGGTTTCCTGTCACGTACTTATATTCCAGTTCCTGCATGGTCTCATCCATCCGCCGCACATAGTCCTGTATTTCCCCATACTGTCCGGCGCCTGCCAGCCCTTTGATGTTCGCCATATGGTTCTTCATCTCATGGCGCACCTTCCGGATGCTGCCGTAAAAATTCTCCGCTTCTTCCAAGCGCTTTTTCATGGTCTTAACCTGCTGCTCCTCCACAAAATGCTTCTGTCTCTCGATAAACAGAATGCGGTATCTCTGCCAGAAATAGATTAGCGCAATTTCTCCCGCAAATATGAGAATTGTTATCAGGGGAATCTTCTAGAGCAGATTCGGCTTTTCATCGAACAGCGAAAAAATCCCTGCATCTGTTCTTACAACCAGCAGCCCGCTTACCACTCCCGCAAACACGCTTCCCACAAGGTTCAGGACGGAAAGCAGAATGACGTCCCGCCAGTCCATTATGGCGCAGCCCTTTATAATCCTGTAAAAAGCCATGACCATGGTCGCAAATATCAAAGCATACAGGAAATGGAATAAAAGCGTTCCAGCAGACAGGCATCGATACACCTGCTGTTGGTAATTCTCCTGTAATGTCCCCATGTTATCCAAGAAAAAGTCCACTGATTTTACATAAATGCTGTTTGCAATCATATAGCTCAGATTATGAAAGTTGTAGAAAATAAGCGCTGTAAAAACCGCTTTCCTGATTTCTTTTTTGCAGGCAATGCAGTATACTGCCACAATGACCGCCGCTGCAGTGTACCTTACCCAGACGGCATAAGGCAGAAGCCCTATCCCTATATTGGCAAGAATAAACAACAATGCCGCAATGCCGTCCCTTCTTCCTTTTCTCTCTCTGAAAACCGCCGCCCACAAAACAAGGAACATGACAGCCTGTATGGCAAGCTTCCAAATATTCAATATGCCGTTTGTCATTTCAAACGCTGGCTGGCTCATAGGCTTTCCTCCGAAATGTAATCCATGTATGCCTGCACAAAGCCGTCATATTTATACCTTGAAAGCAGCAGCTTATCCCCGTTCGCCATCCTTACCTGCGTCCTGTCGTACCCTTCCACATGAAAAAGGTTTATCAGGTATCCCCGGTGGATGCGGTAAAACTGCCCCGCCAGTTCCTCCTCTAAATCCCCAATCTTCGCATAGTATTCAAGCCTGTTCCCGCAGGCTTTGTTCCCGTCCTTCAGGTACAGGACAATATGATGGTTCCGGCTTTCCATGTAATAAATGTCATTCAGCGATATCGCCTTTCCTTCGCCGCCATACTGAACCACAAGCTTTTTCTTCCGCTGCTCCGCTTCCGATACAATCTGCCCAGACAAAACTTGTCTGTATGCCCGTCCGAACACCTCCGCAAATTTCTGTTCGTCCACAGGCTTTATCAGATACTGGAACGCCCCTACGTCAAATGCGTCATAGACATATTTTTCATACCCTGTTACAAAAATAATGAAAGGCTGTTTCTGCGCCTCCATGCCCCGGATGTGCCTTGCCAGCCCCATACCGTCCAGACCTGTGCCGAAGCCGCCCATTTCTATATCCGGAAATACAAGGTCATGCTCCTTACCTTCCGAAAGGTACGCATCGGCAAAGGCATATTCCGTAATGCTGCATTCCACGTCCTGCTTTTTAATGAGCGAGACAAGGTAAGACCTTATATTTTTTTCATCATCACACACCGCAATTTTTATCGTTTCCGACACCTCCCATCTTCATCTAGATTATCGGAAGAAAAAGATAAATTTCTAATATCTACTTCGTGAATGGTTAATCCGGCTACGTGAATCGCAAATTGTTTGTTTTTGAAGACCAAATCAGCCCCAAAGTTTTTTGCCTTTCGTCCGATATGGGGGAACGCAAACCACCGTGTAAGCATATTAACTCTGCTTCCCCCGCTTTCCAACTTATTATTTTCTGAACCACTATAAAAATATCTGTGAAATTTGAAATGTAAAGAAATGAATTGTGAAATCTTAAGACATGAGAAAAAGGACTGCGAAACAGCCCTTTTTTATTTATCATTTTTCCATTAAATTTTTACCGTTTTACTCATATATAAACACGGAAACCCTTATATTATCACGCAAACTCCCAGCGGGTTTCCGTGATAATAACCGACTTTTGCCTACGAGTATATAATATCAGGCAAAAGAACCTTAGAACATAAGTTCATACCCTTGTTAATGTAAAAATGCCCCTAAAAACACACAGAAATAATGTAACTCTGAAAGCTATGTAGTGCCGAAAGTGCCGTGTTTACGGGTTTTGTGGCTTTCCGTGTCCGTATCTGCCGAGAAAGGAGACACTGTTGGAAGCCAGAGTTATCGCTCCATTTATTTGCCAAAAATATCCTTTTAATCACCACAAACTCAATTTACAGAAATAAATATGCTCAAAATATAAAAATAATCTCTCTCATCTACATTATACAACTACTCTATATCTAAAGGTATCAACAAATTTTCCTTTTCACAAGAGCAGCAATATTTATGCCCAAAGCACTTACTATATGTATGTATTTTCCCCAGTTTCCTACCCGCAAGTAACAACATTGTATGCAAAATCTGACACAAAAATGCATCTTCTCCTATAGCCAAATCTAACCTTTTTTTAATATATTGCACTTGCTGTTCATTAGAAAAACTATGATTATCATCCAACTCAATTCCAAAAATATAGGAAGCCATTCTAAACACATTTATATCAACTACCATAGATGAAAATCCTAGCCCAATTGTTAATATGCAATCAGCCGCCTTAGGTCCAATTCCGGGAAGATTTAATAAGTATTGTCTTGCTTCCTCTTTTGATTTTTGCCCTAGACTTTCTAATCCACCATCCAGCTTTTGTATTTCCTCTAAACAAGCTTTAATCCTTTTACTTTTTTGTTTTGCCATTCCCGCAGGCTTTATTAATTCCGCCAATTCTTCTTCACTTAATGCCATTACATCATCAATTTTCTCACAATTCTCTAAAACTTGATCCATAGCTAACTGTTCATTTTCTAAAGTTGTACGTAATGAAATCAAAACACCAATTAATAAAAATTCAATTGGTTTACGTTTTCGTTTATCCGGGTGATCCGGTCTAGGATATGTTTTTGTTTCTGAAAATGATTCCGTTTTCAAAGTATTGAGTGCAGTACCAATTATTCTCCATCTATCAGATTTAGGCGTGGCAATAGACAATTCATACGTTAATTTTTTTCTTACATCTTCGTCTGTAATATTCGATAAATCAAACAAATATATTCCCCCTTATCTTCGCACGTAAAATATTAACCCGCAATCTTGCTTCCATTTTTATATTTTCCAAATTATTATATATTTTTTCTGTATTATACAAAAATCCTTTTGCCTCCGATTCCTTTTTTGAACTAATATAAATTTTACATGATGTCACCTGATCCTGAGTTAAATCAATAATTACAAATTGTTGACCATAATTCATTTCAACCCAACAATGATTTTTCATTATTATATTATCTTCATAGCATACTATTCCCCTGCAAACAACAATGTTATTAGAAAAACCTATACTTTCTAAAAACTCTTTTATTATCCATGATGTAACAAAACACTGACCTGTAGATTTTGGTATGTTTCCACTTAAATTGTGAACACTACGATGAGCTGTATCTAATGCCCATACAGCTTCAAACTCCTGTCTCAAAAATATCAAAATATTTTTAAGACATAACGGCTCCTTAATATTTTTAACCATTAAGATATTCTGCTCTGGAAATATCATATAATACATAATCCTCCCAATTCTCAAGTATATTTAAATCTCTTCGTTTAAGAGGATGAACTAACCATAAAATTGGCGGCGTAGTATAATTCTGTTCTATTACATTTGATGTTGCACTCCGCCGATTAATATAAGAGCCATACCTGTCATAGATATATCTCATCGGACTCGTAGCAAATGGAAAGTAACTTGCTCCTAGAAATATGGAACCTCTAAAACCGAGAAAAGGATTTAAAGCTGTAATAATATAATCATAACCATTTTCTTTCAATCTCTTAGATGAGCATGAAAATAAAGTACTCATCATATTTTTAGGTAGTGGATTATATCCAAAAGCACGTGTCATAACCATCACTTTTTTCGGTGTGGTACATGTAGTAGGCAAAAAATGATTCAATGCATCTATTAAATATTTTCTGTCTAACTCTGAAAAAGCTGCATAGCATAACGGGGCAACATACTTTTCTAAGACAAGCCCAAAGTGAAATATTGTATCTTCTCTGGCATGATGTATGTAATGCATAGACTTTTGTATCTCTAATCCAAAAGTCGCAGGAATATCCGAAAAATAAAGTTGTGGTTTTTTTTGACTAGAGTCTTCAATCCAAATATTTTCCCCCTTTTTTAAAACCTGGGCATTACCTGCTATAGAATCAATACCATTTAATTTTCTATGAACCATATAATTAACATTAAATTCTGATAAATCCGATTTTAAGTGTGATAAAATTTCTCGAATAGTAATTAAACCGTTTTTTTCATTCAAATCTTTCTCAGAATACCATGGTATATGCAACCTTACCTGAGAAGATAAATAATTACTATCTATTCCCAATACATGTGCAACGGTATCTATATCACTAGCATGAGAATAAACAACATTATCTATTTGTTTATCACGATATTTGTCAATAATATTTAATCCTTTCATTATTGCTATTTTCCCCCTACATTATTTTTTCATCAGCACTATTAGTCTTTTAGCCTTTCTGTATCTCCAAAATACATCTATCTATTTTCTCGTAAAACATACTTATATCGTTTTCATTAACTATAACAAAATCTGCCATGCTTTCTAAATCACTTATAGTAATTTCTGTTTTTCTTTTCTCTATTTGAACTAATTCTTCGTAAGATTGCAAATTGTCTCGAATTTTTAATCTTGGAACTCGCGTATTAGCATCTGACTTTATGTAAACCAAAAATATATTTTGTTCCAAACATTCTTTTAGTGCCCTAAAAGCATCCGGATGTCGAACATCATCAATAACCACTGGAACATCCTTAGGAATAAAAGGAATTATCTTTTTAGCGAGTTCACGAATTCCATACTTTTCTCTTAATTCGTCTCCCAAATCTTGAAGACTTTCTCTAGTTATAGGTATATTACGTTCCATAAGGATTGGTTTCCAAATCAATTCAACATAACTTAAATGAATATAGTTATATTTTTGAATAAGATATTTTGATGCAGTAGTTTTTCCTGCACCAATACTTCCCGAAAAAACAATAACATTTTGATTGTTTAATTCATCTTTCTTCATATACATAATCCCCTCAATTTCTCATTTATCCTTTATCCAATTGCTATAGTTTACATTATACCATAGTCCCGTTACTTTTACCATTAGTCCCCATACAAAATATAATTAAAAATTTCTTTATATTTTTTTCATTTAATCTTATAAAAGTATCTATTTCACACTCCCCATGTGTTACTATAGTTCATCGGAAAAGTACTATATATTATTTCTGAAATGTCACAAACTACAAATTTTGCATACAAACAGGCGAAACTCCAAACAAACACGGAAACTCTTATACTTTCACGCAAAACTCGGATACTATCACGGAAACTCCCGACTTTTGCGTGATAGTATAATTTTGCCCCAATCGCCATCCTATCAGCGGCATCTAAAAACACGAAAAAATGGGGTTCACCAGCCATTCTAGTGAACCCCACCAAACCTCTAAATCCCTTAATTTTAAGCCATTCTTCAATACTTTCGCCTACAAGTACCCAAAATCCTATAGCATCAATTCTGAATAGCCGCCTGTGCCGCTGTTAGATTATGATGACTTTTACCCCTCTTTACCCCATTTACCCCACCCAATTCGACATTCGACAAA
>CAJTPU010000025.1 GCA_910578335.1 uncultured Lachnospiraceae bacterium
CCCCCTGCTGGGAACGGGGAGAGCGGGGCACTTTTAATATCAAAGAATATGAAGAGACAAACGGAGAAATTGAAATAAACGAAGAATAAAAGAGGAGGGCAAAAAATGCCAATATGGGCAATAGGAATAATGGGAGTGATATTAATAGGGCTATTCTACGTAACAACAAAAATACTTATAGAATCAATACACTACGAGGAAACAAAAACTAGAAAGAACCCTAAAAAAGCATTAAAAAAAGCAAAACGTCGAAAACTATACACAATTGAAGGGGGAAATCATACAAAAGACTACATAGAAGCAGCATGGAAAGAAATCAACAAATAAAACCGCCGCAGGGGGTACGCTGAAGCCTCACGTGCTCGCGTACCACTGCGCGCGCTCACCTTCAAAACGCTTTCCGCCCCCTGCTGGGATATGGAAAGGGCAGTACTCTTTTAACTTCCTTTGCGCCGGCGCCGGTTAAAGCGTAGGGGCGCAAAAACGCGCATCCTCCTACCCCCATGCATCACGCACAGGGGGCACGTATGCCATAAGCGGGGCGATGCCCCATGGCAACACTTACGGCGGGAGGGGATAACCGGCTGCGCTGCGCCTGACACTTTAGCATACTAAAATCGCTGCAGCAAAATACACCGTACACATGGAAACGGAATCATGATAGTGAGCTCACGTACAAAATATGCAAGGTAACATGTCCACCTATGGCGGCATCACCTTGCATATCGTGTACTTTGTAAGCAACTGTTCGTTAAACTCGCATTTTGCGCATAGTTATATCTGTGCTATTTCACAACATCACACCTTAAATACGAATTCTTCAAAGTCATACGGGCGTTGCGCCAATGGAGAAAAAATAGGCAGCAATTTGTGCCCTTGAACTGAAGTCCTCGGTTTCTAAAAGTGTTGCGACTTCCTCACGGCTGTAAAGAGCCGCTTTGATTTCTTCGTTTGCGGACGTGTGGTCGCCCAAGGTGCCTTCCACTTCAGCAAATACAATATATGTTTTCAGGTCAGAAATAGCGACTGCTGCATAGGAAGCAGGTAAAATCCGCTTTATCTTTTTCAGTTTCAGACCGGTTTCCTCATACAATTCCCGTGCAATACATTCCTCTAAAGTTTCATTTTCCTCCAGCATACCGGCACAGAGATTAAATACCTTTTGGTTAATCCCCATGCGGAACTCCTTGAGCAGCAACAGCTTATCCCCACAGGTGGCAACAATGGAAATGCCACTAGGGTTCTTTCCAAGGTCAGAAACCTCCTTTAGCTCTCTTCTGCTGACAATCTCATAAGTTTTTTCTTTTCCTGCTTTATTGAGATAGGTCAGTTCATAATTTTTCAGATACCTTCCGTCCTTTACCTTCTCTAATCTTAAAAGCTTCATTTACTTTGAAAGCCTCCTTCCTCCGTTTTCTGGAACAGTTCTCTAATTGGTTTATTTATCCTTTGTCTGGTAATCTCCACAAGACCAAGCGGTGTGATATCAACTACTTCTGTTGTGACGGAATCCAATGCCGTCAATTCCCTGAGCTTTGCAAGCAGCGCTTCCTCCTTTTCGGGAGAATTCATGTTGATAAAGTCCACAAGAATCATGCCTGACAAGTTTCGCAATTTTAGCTGCAGGGCAATCTCCTGTGCCGCTTCCATATTGATGGAAAAGAAGCTGTTCTTACTGTTGCTTTTTTTGAAAAACTTCCCTGTATTCACGTCTATTACAGTCATTGCTTCCGTAGGCTCGATGATAAGGTATGCGCCTGATTGCAGCCATACACGGCTGTCCAAAGCCTCTCCAAGCAGTTTTTCGGTCTGATAAAGCTTTTGCAGCGGATACGTATCCTCATACAGTCGAACCGGCGGCAGAACGGTGCCGCTTAGTTGCATTTGCTCTTCCCGGTATTGCTTTATGGCTTGATAAATATCCTCACAGTCAGTGACAATTTCGTCTATATCTTCCTCATAGTAGTTTTTCAAGTCCGTCAGATAAGGCTGCTGTGTTTTTTTCACGCAGGAAAAGCAGGTTCTGTGAAGGGAATCAGCAAGCAATTGCTGCATCTCTTCATACAGCAGCATCCATTCCCTTTGTATCGGTGAAAAATCAGTCAGACTCCGGCTGTTGGTTCTGACTATCATGTCCCACTTGGGGAGTGCTTCGGTATTGTCCTGTGACAATTCGGTTTGTGCAAACTGAATACAGCGATTGGAGTCGATATAATGAATTTCCTTTAAATATGTCTCTATCTCCTGCTTTTTCTCTTCGGAAAGCTTGCCGGAAAAACGCAGTCTGCCGTTGCCGTCCGCTATGGCGAGGTATTTGCCGAAAGCGGTAAGCTCCGGAGACACCACCGGCGGTTTTGTCTTAACCGCTTCTCTGGAAACCTGCACAATAAGCTCATCTCCCGCTATCAGCCTGCCATCGTATACCCGATTTAGCAAATGCATCGCTCTGAAAGGCTTCTCCAGGGACAAAAAGCACTTGTGCCCACTCTGTACTTCCACAAAGGCAGCATTGATATTGCGCATTACCTGTAACACCTTTCCGATGTATATGTCACCTTTTAATACTGCGTCTGCTTCATCATATACATGAACGGTGAGCAGTCTGTTCCGAGCGGTCTGGAGTGCCAGAATCTTTTGATTCTGTTCTCTGTATAGGAGTAATTTTTTGTCACGCATACACATTTTCCAATCCAACAGCGGCAAGCGGCACAAGCACAGGCTCTTCCGATGTGCCAATGTTGGTATAGGTCTCCTCTCTGGTTATCAAAAGAGCATTTTCTTTCAAAGTATCCTGATAGGCGGTAAGAAATGCCTCTATTACCATTTGCGGCTTAATGTTGCCGGCGCTGCTCGCGTTTAAAAGCATATAAATAGAATCATCCTCCCGCAGTTCAAGGGCAAAAATACCGGACTTTAAATTGATTTCTGCCGTGCCGTGCTTCGTCTCTTTTACAAAAGGGATGGATTCTCTGGCAAAAAAAGCTGCCATCTGCCCGCGCCAGTCAAAGGCAGGCGCTCTTCCTTCACGGAAGCGTACCGTATAGCCGGCGGCGGCAACGCTTGCCATGGCGTTTCCTGCCTCCTTTGGCAGTACAACGGCAGAAAGAATTTCAATTCCCTCCACACTTGCCCGATTCAGCCGGTTTACAATATCGTCGCAGCCCGTAAAAGAGTTTACCTCCATATCCATATATTCCCCGTTACTCTCCAGACCGACGCCCAAGGGCGCCGCAAAGGACATAATCTGATGGGGGGAAAATCCTGTCGTATAGGCGACGTCTATGCCGGCTCTCCGCACAGCCTTCTGAAAAAAACGCTGTACATCCAAATGCCCGATATACTTTAAGTTTCCGTATTTTCTGAATTTAATCCTGATTTTCATAAACACTACCCTTCTGATACGAATGCTCTTCCACACAGACACCGCAGCCAAAACGGCTGATACCGCAGCCTTGACACGCTTTTCGGCAATTGTCGCTGATTTCCTCTTTCTGTGCTTTCTGCCACTCTCTCTTTAAGAACTCTTTTGAGACACCGCAGTCAATGAAATCCCACGGGAAGATTTCATCAAGCCCGCGTTCTCTTGTGGTATAAAAAGCAATATCAAGCCCACATTCGGAAAAAGCAGAAAGCCATTTTTCGTTGTCAAAATATTCGCTCCATGCATCATACATGGCACCCTTCTCATAAACCTTCAATAGCACTTTCGCTATCCGCCTGTCTCCTCTGGCAAGAACACCCTCTAATACGGAGGTATCCGCTTCATGCCAGTTGTACTTGATGCTTTTTTGATTCAACTGCTCCTTGATGGCATTTCGCGTCAGGTAAGCTTTCTCGATATATTCTTCCTTTGTACACTGTGTTGCCCATTGGAACGGGGTAAAGGGCTTGGGAACAAAAAAAGATGTGCTTGTCACAATCTGTACCTTTCCGTTTACGCGGTTATCCTTGGGAACCGTCTCAAAAAAGACGGCGGCAATCTGATTGGACAATTCGGCAATGCCCCTGATATCCTCTTCTGTTTCTGTGGGAAGTCCCAGCATAAAGTAAAGCTTCACCCTTGTCCATCCACCCTGAAAGGCGAGAGCGGCACCCTGCAAAATATCCTCTTGCGTTAAACCCTTGTTAATGACATTTCTGAGACGCTGGCTGCCTGCCTCAGGCGCAAAGGTAAGGCTTGTCTTTTTGATATCCTGCACCTTGCGCATCACATCTAAGGAAAAAGCGTCGATTCTAAGGGAAGGCAGTGAAATATTTACATGTTTTTTGCTGCAGTCCTCAATCAGAAAATCAATGAGTTCAGGCAGCTTCTGATAGTCGCTTGAGCTTAAGGAGCTTAAGGATATTTCTTCCTGCCCTGTGTTTTGCAGCATGGCAAGCGCGTATTCTTTTAACATTTCCAGACTGCGCTCACGTACCGGACGGTAAATCTGCCCCGCCTGACAAAAACGGCAGCCTCTGATACAGCCCCGCATGATTTCCAGCACTACCCTGTCCTGTGTAATCCGCATAAAAGGAACCAGCGGTTTTTTGGGGTAATAGGTAGAAGAAACTTCTTTTTCAATCTCTTTTACCACAACAGCAGGAATCTTTTCCTCTATAGGGGAAAAAGAAGCGATGGTGCCGTCCTCATGATAGGAAACCTCATAAAATGACGGCACGTAGATGCCCGGAATACGGGCGGCACGTCTTAAGAATTCCTTTCTGCCAAGCTTGTCCTGTCTGCACTCACGGTAAAGAGAAATCAGCGCTTCATACTGGGTTTCTCCTTCTCCGATATAGAACAAATCAAAAAACTCGGCAATCGGCTCCGGATTATAGGCACAGGGACCGCCGCCTATCACAATGGGAAACGCTTCGTCTCTGTCCTTTGCCAGAAGCGGAATACCGGATAAATCCAGTATTTGCAGAATATTGGTATAACACATTTCATATTGCAGCGTGATGCCCAGCCAGTCAAAATTCTTTACCGGTTCCTGTGATTCCAGCGTAAAAAGGGGGATTTTTTCTTTCCTCATAACGGCATCCAAATCCTCCCACGGAGAGTACACTCTTTCGCACCAGACGCCTTCAAGCTGATTAAACATATCATATAAAATCTGGATTCCAAGGTGGGACATACCAATCTCATACACGTCCGGAAAGCACATGGCAATCCGCATGTCCACTTCCGATTTCTTTTTCATTACGGCGTTGACTTCCCCGCCAATATAGCGTGCCGGTTTTTCTATTTTCATTAAAATATCATCGCTCAGTGCTAACTTCCGCTGATATGCATCGGGACTGCCCTGCGTACCCTCAGGGCAGCTTTTATCCTGTGCTGTCATGGTAATACTCCTCTCAGATATTGGTTTTCTGATTCCTTTATGAAAAGATTATATCAGAATTTTAGTCTTTATGATATACACAATAAACATTTTCTGCGTTATTTTCTATTCTGTCTCAGCGGCTTTTTCATTGCTTAAGGTATTCGCGATGTTATCCATAAAGTCCGTTATATTTATGGTGTAATTTTTCTGAAGACAGTCGCCAAGCTGTTCCATGTCGATGGGAAGCCAGTCTGCTTTTAAGTAGTCCATAATAATAAACAGGGAAAGTAATGTTGCTGCAATAATGGTCCGCAATATCAGCGTGGAGGAATGCGCAGACGGTGCTGTCTGCGGCTCCTCTTCCTGTGTCGGCGCCGCGTCATAGCCATTCCCGTATAAAATATGCTCTCTGCCCCGCAGGGTCATTCTGTTTTTATGATTTGCCTCCCTAATATTACGAATTAGCTCCAATCGCTTTTCGGCTGTAATATCACTCATGGCTGCACCTCTCTCTGACCGACCCCTTCTTTTTACCTCAAAAAAAAGAGGAAAAGCAAGAGGTTTACATAATTTTGTTATGTCAACTTCTTGCCTGTTTTCGGATTTCGTTTTTCTATTATATGATACAAGCCGGACAGATATGCAGGTGCTTCTCAGCGTTTGGCAAGCTCCTCTGTGATTTCCTCCCAAGTAATATCCTTTTGTGCCATGAGCACCATCATATGATACAAAAAGTCGGCAATTTCATATTTGATTTCATTGGCGTTCGGATTTTTGGACGCAATGATAATTTCAGAAGCCTCTTCCCCCAGCTTCTTTAATATTTTATCAATGCCTTTATCAAAAAGATAATTGGTATAAGAGCCCTCCTTAGGGTGCTCACGCCTGTCCTGTATCACGGCAAAGACTTGCTCAAAAACCTGAAGCGGATTGACAGCCTCCTCACAATCTTTTTTAACTACCTCATGGAAGAAACAGGATTTTGCGCCGGTATGGCATGCCGCCCCTATTTGGGAAACCTTGGCGAGTATGGTGTCCATATCGCAGTCTGCCGTCAGGGACTTCACATATTGGTAATGGCCGCTTGTGGCGCCCTTTAGCCATAGTTCCTTTCGGCTTCTGCTGTAATAGGTCATCTTTCCGGTTCGAAGCGTATTTTCATAAGCTTCTTCGTTCATGTAAGCGACCATCAGGACTTCAGAAGTAATATAGTCCTGTACGACCACAGGCACAAGCCCGGCTTCATTCAGCTTGAAATCCTTCCATGCGTAAGCTGCTTCCAACTGTTCCACCTGAATGCCACTTTCTTTGCACAAATCCTTCAGCGCCAAAAGCTCCTTTACATTATCGTTTATGGTATTTCCGGTAATACCTGCTACATTGTCATAAGAAAGAAATTCCAGCAGTTTGTTTAATGCAAGCCGGTTAATCTGTACGATGAGGGGCAGCGCTGTCACCGCCGCCGTCTCCCGTATCATATGCGCATTCATCAAAAGAAGACCGGATACATACTGCTCGACAAGCGCCTTATTTTCTTCTATTGTTTGAGAATCATGATAAGCCGCTATGATTTTATCCCTGCCGAACTTTAAAGAAACTTCCTCCGTGATGGCAATATTCTCCGGCATTTCGTAATCGAGCACCGCTTTTTTGCAGCCGGCATAAAGTAACTTCTTAATATCTTCCATCCGGTGCACATGACCGGCACCGTATACATCCGTCCCAACGCTGCCGCAGATTTCTTTGATAATATCCAACGCCTCTTCGTGCTCCGTCTCTTCCCCAGACATATCAAAAACGATAATCGCATCCACATTATGCTCGCTGTAATACGCAGCCAGACGCACCGGGTCCGTATCCACAATTGTCATGTCTTTCAAATTTGTCACAGCATGTGCATGATACAGATAGATGCAGGCTATAAATTTTTTTGTGTTCATCAATGGTTACCTCTAAACCTTAACCGAAACCGGCTACAGGCTTCCTTTTGTACTCAAAACGTCTTTGATGCGTTCGTCAAAGCAGACAGCCTCGTCCAATGCCTTGGCAAAGGACTTGAACATAGCTTCCGCTATGTGATGGTTGTTATGACCTGACAACATCTTCAAATGCAGGTTCATGCCTGCACTATAGGACACGGCATAAAAAAACTCACGAAACAGCTCGCTGTCCATTTCCCCTATACGCTCTGCGGTAAAGCTGCATTCATAGACAAAATAAGGTCTGTTGCTCAAGTCTATGGCACAGAGACATAAGGCATCGTCCATGGGCAGAATACAGGAGCCATATCTTTTGATTCCTTTCTTGTCGCCTGCCGCCTCCCTGATTGCGCTTCCAAGTACAATGCCCACATCTTCTACCGTGTGGTGCGCGTCTACATGAAGGTCGCCTTTTACCTGAAGCTGCAAATCAAACAGTCCATGCCTGGAAAAGCCTTCCAGCATATGATTGAAAAATCCGATACCTGTCTCTATCTCACCTTTTCCTTCTCCATCCAGCAAAAGGCTTAAGGTAATATCTGTTTCTTTGGTTTTCCGTTTTATATTACTGCTGCGTGTCATAAGCACCTCTTCCTTCAAATCTTACTTTAATAGAATTGGCGTGCGCCGTCAAGCCTTCACTTTCAGCAAAAGCTTCAATGGCTTCATGTGCTTTTAAAAGCGCCTCCTTCGAATAAGAAATAATGCTGGTTTTCTTCATAAAATCATCCACATTTAACGGTGAGAAAAATTTTGCAGTGCCATTGGTAGGCAGTATGTGGTTGGGTCCTGCAAAATAGTCTCCCAAAGGCTCTGAGGAATATTCTCCTAAAAAGACAGCGCCTGCATTTTTTATCTTTGTCATCACCTCAAAAGGATTTCGGGTTAAAATTTCCAGATGCTCTGAAGCAATTTCATTGGCTGCCAATATAGCTTCTTCCATATTGTCAGCCAACAGGATATAACCATAATTGGCAAGGGATTGTGTAATAATCTCTTTTCGTGACAGCACCTCGGTAAACCGTTCTACCTCCTCTGATACTGCGTTCGCAAGCTCTGTAGAGGTAGTAATCAGGATGGCGGAAGCAAGCTCGTCATGCTCTGCCTGTGATAAAAGGTCTGCCGCCACAAAACGCGGATTTGCTGTATCATCCGCCAAAATCAAAATTTCACTGGGACCGGCAATGGAATCAATGCTGACATAACCGTATACCGCTTTTTTGGCAAGTGCCACGAAGATATTGCCGGGGCCCGTAATCTTGTCTACCTTGGGCACACACTCGGTACCAAAAGCCATTGCGGCAACCGCCTGCGCGCCGCCAATTTTGAAAATCTTATCCACGCCTGCAATATCGGCGGCAGCTAATGTAGCCGCATTTACCTTTCCTTCACTGTTGCAGGGGGTTGTCATAATAATTTCTTCCACTCCCGCAACCTTGGCTGGGATAACGTTCATCAGGACACTGCTTGGGTAGGCTGCTTTTCCGCCCGGTACATAGACACCTGCACGCGCAATGGGAATCATGCGCTGTCCTAAAATCGTGCCGTCCGGCTTGGAATCAAACCAGCTTGTGCGAAGCTGTTTTTCATGAAAGACGCGGATATTTTCCGCTGAACGCCGGTAAACGTCCAGCAGTCCCTTGTCCATCATGGCATAAGCTTCTTCTATTTCCGCTTTTGTTACCTGCATATTTTCCTTCGTTAAATCAAACTTATCAAATTGCTTTGTGTAGGCAAGTACCGCCTCGTCCCCCTTTTCCCTGACATTGCCTACAATTTCTGCTACTGCGGTTTCATAGGCGCCGTAATTGGCAGGACTTCTCTTCAGAAGATTTGTCAGGATATCCTTTCTGGTTTCATTCGTCAGCTTTATCGTTCTCATATCGTTTTCTCTCCTCTCCCAAGTGCCTCCTTTAGCTTCATTATCAAGCCCGTAATCCGTTCCTTTTCCATTTGCATACTTACCTGATTGACAATCATGCGGGCGGATAGCGGGCAGATTTCCTCCAATACGGCAAGTCCGTTCTCATGCAGTGTGGAGCCGGTCTCCACAATATCCACAATCACATCGGAAAGACCGACTAACGGTCCCAGCTCCACGGAACCATTTAATTTTATAATGTCCACCGTCTGATGCTTCTGGTTATAAAAATAATCCTTTGCAATATTGGGATATTTGCTGGCAACACGGATTCTCTCATGATGCTTTAGAAGTTCTTTGGCATGTTCCGGTCCGCATACGCACATGCGGCATTTGCCAAAACCAAAATCCAAGACTTCATAAACCCGCCTATTTTCCTCCATAATGGTATCCTTGCCCGCAACGCCGACGTCTGCCGCGCCGTATTCCACATAAGTAGGGACATCAGGTCCTTTGGCAAGGAAAAATCGAAGCTTTTGCGCCTCATTTACAAAAATCAGCCTGCGGGAATCCTTGTCCTTCATCTCCTCACAAGTGATGCCGATTGTTTCAAACAATTCCAGTGTTTTTTTTGCCAGCCTGCCCTTTCCCAGCGCAAACGTCAAATATCCGTCAGTACTCATTTCTGCCTCCCTAAGTCCAGCTTTCGCATTACCACCATAAGCCCTTCTTTTCTCAATGCCTGTGCCTCCGTTAACTTCTGCGCATAGTTTTCATCCGTATAAAAAATCTCTTTTTTCTGCTCGGGAACGGGAATCTCTTTTCCCTGTCTGGAAAGTGCTTCTATAATATCATCCACCACCGCAGCAAAACCGATTGCAGGCGCCTCTTTTCCAAAGTGGCAAAGCAGGGAATCATACCGCCCGCCTTTGACAACAGGCTCTCCGATGCCATAGGTATACGCCTTAAAGATGATGCCGGTGTAATATTGGTATTTGCTAAGCATCCCAAGGTCAAAGGAAACATATCCTTCCGTACCGTAGAGACTTAAGATTTCATAGAGCTTTTCCAAATGTGCAAGCGCCTGCACGGAGCGCGCATTGGAAGCCAGCTTCTGTGCTGTCCGCAAATCTTCAATACTGCCGTAAGTATCTATGGTTTTCATGAACAGATTACGGTAAGCCGTCGAAACGCCGGCAGCCTGCAAAATATCCGCCGCCCCATAATCGTTTTTGGCAGAAATGCATTCCCGCAGTCTTAACTCTGTCTCCTTAGACAGTCCCGCCTCTTCGCACAAGCCCTTAAAATATTCCACCTGTCCAATGCTGACTTGAAAGTCGGTAAGCCCCGCATATAAGAGCGATTCTATCACCAGATTTACCATTTCCGCATCTGCTTCTGCGGAAGGGTCTCCGATAAGCTCTGCGCCCAACTGGGTTACCTCCTTTAACTTCCCCTGCAGGTGAGAGGTATTGGTGAAGGTATTGCCAACATAGCAAAACCGCAGCGGCACGCTTTCCTCCATAAAATACTTTGCCGCACATCTGGCAATGGAAGGCGTAAAATCCGGCCTGAGTACCAGCGTATCCCCCTCCTTGTCAAAAAACTTATATAAGTCTCTTGAAGGCGTCGTACCGATTTCATTGGAATACACATCAAAATATTCAAAAGTCGGCGTCTGGATATCCTCATAGCCAAAAGAAAGGAGCTTCTCCCGAAGCCTCTCCTCCACAGCCAGCTTTTTTAAATACTCCTTCCCATAAATGTCCCGCACGCCCTCCGGCGTATGTAATAAAACTCTATTCATACAAATTTCTCCTGCTTTTCCCAAGAATACTTTATCACTGTAACGTGCTACCTTGATATCATATTAGCATACAAAACCATTGCCAGTATACTAAATCCTGCAAAAATTGTCAAGCCGTCCGTTTGCATTTTCAACCATTTACAGGCAGCCTACTCCCTATCCTCCAAATCCTTCTTCACGGCTTCCAGATAAGGCACCGCAATCCCGCTCTTTTTGGGAATCACATAGTCCGGATTTAGTTCTTCATAGCGAAAGCTCTTTCTTCCGCCATTCTGCGCCCTTTCCCAGAAATAACGAAGCATCTCATAAGGCAGATAGTAAAAAATATCCCGTTTGGTATAATATATCAAAAAAAAGGCAATGCCCCCCTGCTTTTCAAACTGCTCCATAAAATACACCTGATGCGCATGAATATTCTGCAGCGCAAAGGTATCCACGGCGCACTCCTTCGCATCAAAGCAGATGGGAAGCCCCTGTACTGCACCAATATAATCCACGGTACTCTTCTGTTCAAAATAAGCGAGTGTAATGTGGCGGTGTTCCTTATCTATCTTAATCGGCGTAATCGGAGTCGGAATTTTTTGAATCAGGGCAAGCCCGCTTTCCAGATATTTTTCATTGGTCCGGTTTATCAGTTCCTCCAGCGTAGAACCTCTCAATCCTCTTGAACTCCATGTTGCCATGCGTGCATACCTCCTTAAAAACAGCCGGAAGCGGCGCGGTAAATACGCTGCCCTCCAATCCGGCGAATCCTTTTATCTGTGCAGGAAATTCTATCCGCGCTGCATGTAAAAGCTGATGGCGGACCCCGTATTTTTTCCGGCAGAAATCATTAAAAGCCGCGTCCCCGTATTTTGCATCGCCTATAATGGGATGCCCGATAGAAGCCATATGTGCCCTAATTTGATGGGGTCTTCCCGTAATCAGCTTTACGGAAAGGCATGTACAGTCGTCACCAAAAGCGAGCGGGCGGATAGCGGTTCTGACTGCCCTGCCCTCTTCTCCTATCTGCACCTTATTCTTTCTTTCATCCTTAGAAAGCCTGCCGGACAATACGCCTGATTCTTTCAGAATCCCTTTTACCATGGTAATATAATATTTCTCTATTTCCCTTTTGCGAATCAGCTCCGAAAGCATCTGACTGCCGGATAAGGAGATGCCGCAAAGCACTATGCCGCTGGTATTGCGGTCCAGTCTGTTCTGCACGGACGGGCGAAAGGTTTTCAAGGTTTCCTGCGAGAGCCTGCCGTCGGCAAGCAGGCAGCCCAAAAGCCAATCGTTCAGGGAGGGTTGTCCGCTGTTATCCCGCTGCGTCAGTATGCCTGCCGGTTTGTTCACAATGACAATATTGGTATCTTCATAAATAACGGCAATCCCCTTAAGAGCGGTATATGCTTCGCGGTAGCATTCTGTTTTGTCCGCTACATTGCCAGAAGCTCCCTGCCCCTCTCCCGTAAAAAGACGGAAAGTTTCATCCGAAAAAAAGAAAGAGACAGTATCCCCTACTGCCAGAATTTCTTTTCCTTCTGCTTTTTTTCCGTTCAGCACAATATTTTTCTTGCGCAGCATTTTATAGAGGAAACCGCTTCCTGCCGCGGGCATAAATTTGCGGAGAAATTTGTCAAACCGCTGTCCGGCTTGATTTTCCCTGATACGAAAAGACTGCATAGTAACCTCCTAGAGGGCGATACTCTTTAATGTGCCGGCAATTCCTTCTGCCTGCGCATCATTTGCATCGGCAAGCGCCTTTAGCTGGCTCAGCCTTGCCGTATATTTGTGAATATCTTTAAAAATCTTAACGGTAACTTTAGTATAGGAATCCACCTTAAGGCAAGTTATCAAATGGGTTCCACAGGCGGCTTCAGAAAGCTTCTCATAGGGCATGTATCCTATGACGGTATTGTCACATATTGCCATGTGCAGAACCGGATAGGTTTTTTCCCTTGTTGTAAATATCATGTCATACAGGCAGGTAAGCCCGTCTGCCGCTTCTTCTATGATTTTTTCGTCCTCACCCGAAAGACTGGTATGCCTGCAATACATAACAGCGGAAACCAGACTTTTACAGGCAGGCAGGCAGCCCAAAACAGCGACGATTGTCAAGAGATTATTGCGTGTACCGGTCGCGGCAATGCCTGCGGCAAACAGTGAAAAAGAAATAAAAAAGTAGATAGCGGTACGTATTATCTCATACTTTTTCTGACTGTTTATGTAGTTTTTTTGTCCCTTTGCTTTGGCGGTCGTAAATAAACGTTTCCATTCCATTCTGTTTTATCCTTTACATCTCAGCTTCCATATCCAGAACAGGCGCAATCCCTTCGTCAATCATTGCCAGCATATATTTGACAATATTCGAATCAAACTGTGTTCCGGCATGGTCCTTCAGTTCTTGTATGATATGTGCCATTTCCAGCCTGCCCCTGTAACATCTTGCACTGCTCATGGCGTCAAACGCATCGGCGACACAGATGATGCGGGCAAACAGAGGGATGGCATCTCCTGCAAGCCCGGCGGCATAACCGGTTCCGTCATATCGCTCATGATGATACTTGGCGCCTTCCGCAATCCCCGGTATGGAATTAAAGTCCTTTAGGATGCTGCCGCCAATGACGACATGCTGCTTAATGGCTTCCCGCTCTTTGTCCGTCAGTGCACCCGGCTTCGTCAAAATCGAATCCGTAATACCAATTTTGCCGATATCATGCAGAAGCGCAATATAATAGAGCTGACGGCATGCCTCTTCATCCATATGCATCCGGCGGGCTATTTCTCTCGCATAGTAGGCTACCCTTTGGGAATGCCCTCTTGTATACTCATCCTTTGCATCGATAATGTTGGCAAAGGTCTTAAGCGACTGCTCAATAATACGGCGGTCCGCTTCCTGCCGCAGATTATACTTTCTGATTCTGATACAGGAAACGGCGTAAGCCAAATCGACTATAAACAGCCCGAACAGAAACAGAAGCAAAATCCAGAAAAGCGGATGCTGCCACAGTTTGTTTTCCCTGTAAAAAATAATGGCACAATCCTCTACAGGAAAAGTACTGTTCTGCGTAATCAAGACAAAACCAAAAGAAATTTTGTCTGACGCCGCAATGGACTGGTTATAGTCAAGCGGCTTTATGGTGATAATACCGTTACTAAAGCTGCATTCACCACTCCAATAGCTGTCCAGACGGCTTCCAAAAGGCGCCTTTATCAGAATCACCCAGTTTAACAAATCTTTTGCCGAATCATTGTAAACCGTAAAATCATACTGCGCACCAATAATGCCTTTCGTTTCACTTTCCGTCCATTGTTTTGCAACACCGGCTTCCAGGCGGCATTGGGAATTTGCCAGAAATGAGGCGCTTGCCTGTGCAAGCCCGTAAGCATATTTGTCCTGATAGTCTGATGTGGAAGGCATACTATCCGCATCAGGCATCTTTGTAAAAGCTTCCTCGTTTTGGTTTGGGCAAAAGGTATAAAAAGGCTGCTTTTCTGCGTACTGCAGGAAGGAAAAAAGCGTAATGCCGATTAGTAGCACACCCAGTATGGACAATATATTTATCGTAAGCAGTTTGTTTTTCTTATGGAACATTTTTTCTCCTAAAGTATACTTGCCATTTCTTTATTGCAGCAGCGCCAGTATGCGCAGAATACACGCCTGCGGCAGTAGCTTTACCGCAAGCTGAAACGCTTTCATGGGGATTCCCGGAACCGAGATATCTCTTTTGTGGTAAGAAGCGCGAAGGGCTGCGGACACACATTTTTCAGAGGTAATCATAACCAGCTTTTTTACGGCGAGTCTGCTGCCGTATTGTTCTGCAATATCAAAAAATTCCGTGTAAACCGGACCGGGGCAGACAGCGGTCACATAAATGCCCCTGTATTGCAACTCCGCGTTTAAAGCCCTTGACAGACTGAGCACATAAGACTTCGTCGCCGCATATACCGCAAAATCGGGCTGTGGCAGAAATGCGGCAGAGGAAGCCATTTGGATAATCCTGCTTCCCCGCGCCATATACGGCAGCGTGATATAGGTCATTTTGGTCAAGGCTTCACAGTTGACAAAAAGCATTTCCGTCTGCTCTTCCAGAGGAATATCCTCAAACGCACCCAAAAGTCCAAAGCCGGCGGCATTAATCAACATGCGGACTGTCACGTCCGACTCCTCCAGCAGCTTTTCAAAATCGTCCATTGCATATTCGTCGGTTACATCCATGGTAATCAGCCTTGTCGCATGTTCCATCACCTGTGCAACCTCCAAAAGCCTGTCTTCCCTGCGGGCTATCAGCCAGAATTCGTCGATGTTGGAAAATGCCGTGTCCATCTGCAGGGCAAATTCCTGTCCGATTCCTGAAGAAACACCTGTAATAATAATAATATTTTTCATTATGATTCCGCCTTTCTTTTCTTTTTATGAACATTTCGAATTGTTTTTTTGCGCTTTTCCCTGTCCGGTTTTTCTTGTTTTTTCCCGCTTCCTTTTTGCGCCGATTTAGCGGGATGCACCAGACAATGTTTGCCGTAACCTATCAAATCCTCTCTTTTTGCTGCCCGAAGCGCTTCGCATACCAATGCATAATTCTTCGGATTCCGGTATTGAATGAGGGCGCGCTGCATGGCTTTTTCATGCGGATTTCTGCACACATATACCGGGCTCATATCCCGCGGGTCTATCCCCGTATAATACATAACGGTAGAAACGGTCGACGGCGTAGGATAAAAGTCCTGCACCTGCTCAGGCATATAGCCCAAATCCCGCAGGTACTCGGCAAGTTCTACAGCCTCCTTTAACGTCGAGCCCGGGTGGGAAGACATCAGGTACGGCACCAGATACTGTTTGCATCCAAGCTGTTCATTCAGGCGCTTATACTTTTCCATAAATCTTTTGTAAACGGCATTTTCCGGCTTTCCCATGCGCCGCAGGACTTTGTCGGAAATATGCTCCGGCGCCACCTTAAGCTGCCCGCTTACGTGAAACTGTACCAGTTCCCTGAAAAAACTGTCGTCGGCGTCGGCAAGCAGATAGTCAAACCGGATGCCGGAGCGGATAAACACTTTTTTCACCTTTGGCAGTGCTCTCAGCTTACGAAGCAGGGAAAGATAATCCGAATGCTCTGCTTTCAAGTTTGGGCAAGGGGACGGGAAGAGACACTGCCTGTTCTTACAGACGCCGTTTTTAAGCTGTTTTTCGCAGGAAGGATGCCTAAAATTGGCGGTTGGTCCGCCGACATCATGAATATATCCCTTAAAATCCTTATCCTCTGTCAGAAGCTTTGCCTCTGACAGAATGGATTCATGGCTTCTCGTCTGTACAATGCGTCCTTGGTGAAAGGTCAGGGCGCAAAAACTGCAGCCGCCGAAACACCCTCTGTTGCTGATTAAAGAAAACTTTATCTCCGCAATAGCGGGGACGCCCCCTTTTTCTTCATAGGAGGGATGATACGCGCGCATATAAGGAAGCCCATAAACAGCATCCATTTCCTCCATGCATAAGGGGGGCTGCGGCGGATTCTGCACTACATAGATGCCGCCTGCATATGCCTCCACCAGCGCTTTTCCGGTAAAAGGGTCCGTGTTTTCATATTGTACGGCAAAGCTTTCCGCATATTTTGCAGGATTTTCTTTCATCGTATCATAGTCTGGAAGCCATATTCCATCATAGATATTTTCCGGCTTTTTTGTCTTATAAACAGTCCCCTTGATAAAAGTAATATCGGATACGGCAATCCCGCTGTCCAAAGCTTCCGCAAGCTCTACGATACTCTTCTCCCCCATCCCATAGGAGATAATGTCTGCCTGTGAATCCAAAAGAACAGAGCGCTTGAATTTGTTGGACCAGTAATCATAATGCGCCATTCTTCTAAGACTTGCTTCAATGCCGCCGATGATAATCGGAACATCTCTGTAAGTTTTTCGTATCAGATTTCCATATACAACGGTCGCATAATCGGGACGCATTCCGGCTTTTCCGCCCGGGGTATACGCATCCCGGCTTCTTCTCTTTTTGGAGACAGAATAGTGATTGACCATACTGTCCATATTGCCGGCACTTATCAAAAAAGCAAGTCTGGGCTTTCCCAGTACCGTGATGCTTGCATCGTCTTTCCAGTCCGGCTGTGAAATGATACCGACACGATATCCGTGCGCTTCTAAAACCCTGCTGATAACAGCGTGCCCAAAAGAAGGGTGGTCTACATAAGCATCTCCGATAACGTAGACAAAATCAAGCTGTTCTATGCCTCTTTCCTCCATATCCTGTCGGCATACAGGTAAAAAACCATCGTTCAATCATTTCACCTCCTGTCGGTCCGCTCCCGTTTTACAGCAATTCTTCGTAGCTTTCTATAAAAAAATCGGCAAGCCGGCATTTTTCCTCCCGTATATCTGCAGAATAGGCATCTTCCACTGCACAAACCTGCATTCCGGCATTCTTTCCCGCCTGTATGCCGGGCAGAATGTCTTCAAACACCAGACATTTTTCAGGGCTCACCCCCAGCTCTTTCGCCACGGCAAGATAAATATCCGGTGCCGGCTTTCCCTTGTTTACTTCACATGCCGTCATCACGCAGGAAAAATACCGTCGCAGGGAAAGCGCTTCGGCAGCACTTTCCACGAGTGTTTTGGAATTGCTGGTGGCGATGCCGAGCTTTATCCCCAGTTTTTTGCAATGTTCCAAAAATTCCGGCGCTTTTTCCTTAAACGGCACCTCGTTTCTATATTTATCGCCTGCCATTTCATTCCAGTCAGCCTTAATCGTATCGAGAGAATCTGTAAGCTGAAAACGTTCTTTAAAGTAGGCTGCCGTCTCTGAAAAACTCATCCCCTCAATGGCATTCTGCAGTCCGCAGGGGAGCGCAATGCCAAACCGTTCCAGATACTCAACATCTATTTTCTCCCACATCCACATGGAATCCACCAGTGTGCCGTCTAAGTCAAAAATAATGGCTTCAAATGAGGAAATTCTTTTTTTTAAAGGATTTTCTGCTTTCTGCATATTGCCCGTGCCCGTCCCTTCCTGCGCCTTAGGCTGTCCACATTCCTTAAGCCGGCTCAGTTCTTCTTTTGTAAGCTCTCTGAAACAGCCTGGCGCCAAGTCTTTGGGAAGCTGCAGCGAGCCAATGGAGAGGCGTTTTAAATAGACCACCTCGTTGCCCACGGCAGACAGCATTCTCTTGACTTGATGGAACCTGCCTTCTCTGATGGTAAGTTCTATTTCCGTGTCGGCAAGCCGCTTTACTTTTGCCGGCAGTGTCGCCTTCTCATCGCCAATATCGACGCCCTCAGAAAGCTGCCGGAGAGCTTCTTCGGACAGCGGCTGCCTTGTCCTGACCAGATATCTTTTATCGACATGCTTTCCGGGGGAAAGCAGCCTGTGTGCAAGCGCGCCGTCATTGGTAAGCAGAAGCAGTCCCTCCGTATCCTTATCCAGCCGTCCCACCGGAAACAGGCCGCGGGTATCCATGCCCTGCAAAAGCCCCATAACGGTAGGCGCATATTTATCCTCAGTGGCGGTTATCAAACCGGCGGGCTTGTGCAAAAGATAATAACGGAATTTTGCATAAGACAATTCTCTGCCCCGAAGCGAGATACGGTCGGTTTCTTCTACTTTTTTGTCAGCCGCTTTTTCTACCATGCCGTTTACGGTTACAACGCCCTTTTTTAAAAGCTGCTTCACTTCGCTTCTTGAACCTGCGCCCGCTTCGCACAAAAACTTATCAAGCCTCATTCTCATCCCCGTTCTGCAGACAGGGAAGAAATCCTGACTGCCTTTTATGCTGCTCATTTCTTTTCTTATCTTAACATAGAATATTGTTAAGAAGCTGTCCTAAGGATACGATTTTGAAAACTTTCTTTCATAAAATGATAAAACCCGCTTTTTTTCTGTTGCTTTTTGTCCTCATACTCTCATACCCTGCCCTGAGCCTCTCCTATGCTGCAAACGGCCTGAAGCTTTGGTTCGACCGCATGGTGCCCACGCTCTTTCCCTTTATGCTCCTCTCCACCGTCATGATACGGCAGAATCTTACGGAGGGCTTTGCCGCCTTCCTCTATCCGGTCGCCGGCAGACTGTACGGCATGAGCCGTAACTGTGTTTACTGCCTGCTTCTCGGTTTTCTCTGCGGCTTTCCCATGGGGGCAAGAACCATTGCAGAAATGTATGAAAGAAAACAGCTTTCCAGGCGGGAGGCAGAATTTCTTCTCGCCTTCTGTAACAATATCGGACCCGTATATTATATCAGCTTTTTTCTGCCCGTCACCGGACTTCCGCTAAAAAAACTGCCGTTTTTTCTGTTTGGCATGTACGGGATTCCTCTTATATACGGCATTTTTGTCCGTTACACGGGTTTTCTGCTTCCCAGAGGACAATTCCTGTCGGGAACTGACCGAGTGACTAAAGGACAGCCGGAAAGCTTTCAAAAAAGCCTTGACCATGCCATGCAGGGCGCCATTGCCGGAATCACCACGCTGGGCGGCTACATGATTCTCTTTAATTTGTTAAATCTCCTGCCGCACGCATTTTTTCGCATTTTTTCTATTTCACAAAAAGAACCGGTGCTTGCGCTGCTAAACTGTCTGCTGGAAATCACGGGCGGCATCATGCGCCTGAAAAACGGTTTTCCCCTTGCAGCCCTGATACTGCTCCCTATAGGCGGGCTTTCCTGTCTGGCGCAGACACGAAGCATGATTCAGAACACGGACCTTTCCATGCCGCGGCACTTGCTCCATAAAATCATGCAGACCGGCATGACCGCCGCTTACTACCTTCTTTTGGGCGGTTTCCTTTTCTGACGGCGTTTTTTTGCCGTAAGCAGATTGGTAATTAACAAGGCAATAAACAAGAGGCTGGCGGCAAAAAGGCATAGCTTTAAAAATTCCAGAAAAGAGGTATCCCGCTCTGGCTGCTCTTTCTGCTCCGGTCTTTTAAATCCAGCCGCAGGACTGCCGTCTGAAGCATCCGGACCGCTCACATCTTCAAACATATCCGGACCGGGAGAAATGATTTCCTCCGGTGTACTGACAAATACCGGAAATCCGGTCAGAAGATTGCTCTCTTTGTACCGGTCGTACTGATTGACTGCCCTGACGACAACGGCAGGACTGATATTGTCGGGCACCTGAATTTCAAAGGTAAAAGTGTCGGGACTGAATCCCGCCATAATATCCGTTTCCGGCCATGCCAGATAGGGCGTATAAGTCTCTCCGCCATCTATACTATAGGAATAGTAAAGCATAGGGGAATCATAGTCCGTGGCAGTAACCGTAACGCCGACAATCCGGCGCTCCAAATCCAGATAGGCTTCCTCAATCATGCAGATATCCGGGTCCGTTATATCCGCCTGCACATAGACCTCGCCGGCATTTACGGCGGGAACGTCATAGCTGCCATAATCCACACCGAGGCTTTCACTTCGAAGTCCAAAATATTTTGCCACGGAGGTTGCATCGGCAACGCCGAATGCAATCAAATCCTCTTCGGAATCACAAAATTCCACATCCGTATCGTGGTCGATATGACAGTGTTCTATCAGTGCCGCCGGAATCTCATATTCCTCACAAAAGCGCAGAATCCCATAGTAATCGCTTCCCTGTTCGTTAAAACGGGTTTTGACCCCCCGCAGAAACAGCCCCATTTCCTTCATGGTCTCCATCTGTACGCAGCCAAAGCGGTATCCTTCCCTGTTCTGGTCTCCAAAAGCGGAAACCCATACCTCGGAACCGAAAAGCTTGTTGTCGGGAGACATATTAAAATGCAGGCAAAACAAAAAATCTGCATTTACGGAAGCGGCAAAATCTGCCCTTTCCTGTATGCTCATATCCGTATCTGCCGAGGTATGCGTCATATAAACGGTGATGCCCTCATATTTTGCCAGTTCCGCATACATCGCATTGGCAACCGTCATATTCATTTCCTTTTCCAAAAATCCATTGTAGTCGGCACCCAGATTTTTCCCCCCGTGTCCCGGGTCAATCACAATGACAAGTTCTCCGTCCTCATCTAACGGATAGCGGAAGCTTCCTGCAAGAGAATCGTCGGAGACGCCCATCCACACCCATATGAAAAGAAACACTGCCGCCAATAATTTCATTTTCTTCATAAACACCATTCTCCGAATGCAATCAAGAAAACCGGCTTCCGGCAACATGAAGTTTTCCGGAAACCGGCTGTTATTCATGACAATAGAAGCCTCTCAAAGCGTGAATTCTATTGTTTTCTATGTAACTTAAATCACATCTATCTGATTATCCTGCCCTTCATAATCCACTTCTACCAGTTCCTCCACCGGATGCAGCTCTGAGCGGTTCGACTGGATAATTTCATGATAATGGTTTAAGTTTCCTAAAAGCGTCTCATAATCAGCCGCCGCTGTCTGCGAAGAGGCTGCAATGATATTTTCAAGGTTTGCCAGCATATCGTCCATATACTGCATGGCAGACATGCGGACATTGTTTGCTTCTAAAGTCGCATTGTCCAAAATCTCCTGCGCCTGCCTGGTTGCCATAGTCACCACTTCGTTTGCCTGCGCGTAAGCCTGCTGCATGATTTCGTGCTCGTTGATAAGCTGATTCGTCTGTATGGTGGCTTCCTTCACCAGCGTTTCTGCCTTTGCCCGCGCATCGTTTAAAATGGCTTCTTTGTTGCTGATAATTTTCTGGTAACGCTTTATCTCATCAGGCGTTTTCATCCGAAGCTCCCGAAGAAGCTCGTCAATTTCATCCTTATTGACGATAATCTTTGTGCTGGAAAATGCCTGCGGCTTACAATTATCAATGTATTCTTCAATTTCGTCAATTAACTGCTCAATTCTGCTGCTCATTTTAAATCTCCTCTGTCAGCCAATATTTGCGCCCTTGTATGCGGTTTGATTCCATATCTGTCATATACCATATCCGCCACAAAGTCCGGCACGCAAAGAGAAATATCCCCGCCAAAGCTTGCAATTTCTTTTACACTGGAGGAACTTAAATATGCATATTCCAGACTTGTTGTAAAAAACATGGTATCCAGCCGCTCTTTGGACAACACCCTGTTTGTCTGCGCTATCTGCAGCTCGTATTCAAAATCAGTGATTGCCCGAAGCCCGCGGATTGCCACATGAATATCGTTGTCGTTTGCATAATCAATCAGAAGGCCGCTAAAGAAATCTACCTTTACATTGGGTATATCCGCAGTTGCTTTTTCTAATATCTTAACACGTTCTTCCACAGAAAACAACGGCTTCTTTTCTTTATTATTGAGTATACTCACGGTTAATTCGTCAAAAACCGACGCGGCACGCCTGATTACGTCAAGATGCCCAAAAGTGACAGGGTCAAAGCTTCCCGGATAAACAGCGCGTTTCATAAATTCCCTCCCCCAGCCTGCAGACGCAGGAATACATGCTTATTTGTCTTATATTTTTTCTCTCTGACAATTTTGTAGCCCATTTCTTCTGCATAGGAAAAATCAGTCCTTACCCCCGCTTCCACAATGATAAGCGTTTCCTCCGTCACATAGCGGTGGTTTTTTAAGAGGGAAAGCATCTGTTTTTCCAGTTCCAGACCGTAGGGCGGGTCCATAAAAATAATATCCGCTTCCTTCTCAAAAATGCTGTTTAATGCGCTGACGGCATCCTGCTTTAGCACTACCGCCCTGTCCGTAAATTTTGTGAAGGCAAGATTTGCCTCAATACAGCTTATCGCGGCATTTGCGTTTTCAATAAAGTATGCTTTCTTTGCGCCTCTGCTGATGGCTTCAATTCCGATTGCCCCGCTGCCGCTGAAGCAGTCCACAAACACGCTGCCCTGCGTGTATGGCTGCAATATATTAAATAACGTTTCCTTTATGCGGTCGGTAGTCGGTCTGGTATCCTGTCCCTTAGGGCATTTCAGTGGAAGACTGCGCGCTGTTCCTGCAATGACTCTCATATTAACCCCTTACCTTTGTTCCTTTGCCGTCGCGTTTGCCCGGCTTCAGGTTGTTTAATATCAGTTTTTTGTTTTTATATTTGATGGCTGATTCCACAGCATTCTGCGTATAATATACGGCTTCCAGAAAATCCTTTTCTCCCAGCTTCATTCCCCTGACGCCGATAGCGCCCTTTTTCTTTTCCGGAATCTCTTCAATGGGAAAGCGGAGGAAAAATCCTTCTGCGGACTGCAGTACAATGTTTCGCTGTTCCTTTAAAACGGAAACGTCCAAAACCTCATCCCCGTCGGCAAGCTTTGTTGCCGCTACAAGACGCTTGCTCACGTCAAACTCACCGCCGTCTACCACCTTCATCATCGCCTGTTTTGTGACAAACAGAATACGGTAGAGGTTTAACTCTGTCTGACTTGCCACGCAGAGAATCTGCTCCTTGTCAGAGCTGTAATTACTGATATTATCGACAGGAACTCCCTTATCCCTGAACCTTCCGAACGGAATATCCGTCACCTTGATGGTATGAAGCTGCCCCGTGTTGGTAAACAGGCAGATTCTTCCGGTATTTTTACATTTTACAATATATTTATTTTCTGCGTCCGCCGCTTCCTTGTTTCTCTCATAGGTTATCATATCCACGGTTTTGGCGTAGCCGAAGCGGTCCATCAGGAAGATAACCTCCATCTCCTCCATTTTCTTTTCCTCATAAACGGCTTCCTCGGCATTTTCAATGACGGTTTTTCTTGGCTTGGCATATTCCCTCTTTATGGCGTCCAGCTCATTGATAATCACCTGCGCCATGGCGTCTCTTCTTGAAAGGATATCCTCATAGCGGTAAATATTGGCAAGCGTTTCCTCATGGTCGTTTATCAGCGCCTCAATTTCCAGCCCAATCAGCTTGTAGAGCCGCATATCCAGTATGGCGTTCGCCTGTTTTTCCGTAAACATAAGTTGTGCAGCCATAATTTTGGATTCCTTTGATTTAAAGCGGATGCCGTCTGTTTTTCCCTCCACCAGACACGCCTTTGCCATGGCACGGTCTTTGGAGCCGCGCAGTATCTCAATAATCAAATCAATTACGTTGCACGCTTTTATCAGCCCCTCCTGCACTTCTTTGCGTTCCAGTTCTTTCTGCAGGAGCGTGGTATACTTTCTGGTAGCCACTTCATATTGAAAATCAACGTTAGCCTTGAGAATCTGCTTTAAGCCCATGGTCTCAGGACGTCCGTCTGCAATGGCGAGCATATTCACGCCGAACGTATCCTCAAGGCGGGTCTTTTTGTAGAGCATATTGGTAAAATTCTCTACATCCGCATCCTTCTTGAGTTCAATGACAATACGGATGCCCTCCTTGGAAGACTGGTTGGAAATATCCACAATATCAGCGGTTTTCTTTGTCTCCGCAAGCGCCGCCACATCGGAGAGGAACTTGGCGATATTGGCGCCTATCATGGGGTATGGAATCTCGGTTATCACCAGATTTACCTTGCCGCCTTTTGCCTTTTCCACTTCCACCTTGCCCCGTATTTTGATTTTTCCGGTCCCGGTTTCATAAATATCCAAAAGCTCGTCCTTGTTAATCACGATGCCGCCGGTGGGAAAATCGGGACCCTTCAGGTATTTCATCAGCCCGCGGGTGGAAATGGTATCATCCTTCATGTACGCCTTCATAGCGTCTATCACTTCAGAAAGATTGTGAGGCGGAATATTGGTCGCCATTCCTACGGCAATGCCTTCCGAACCGTTTATCAGCAGGTTGGGGATTTTTACCGGAAGCACGGAAGGTTCTTTTTCCGTCTCGTCAAAGTTTGGCACAAAATCCACCACGTCCTTGTCCAAATCCGAAAGAAACGCTTCCTGTGTGATTTTTTCCAGCCTTGCCTCCGTGTAACGCATTGCCGCCGCGCCGTCCCCTTCGATATTGCCGAAGTTGCCGTGTCCGTCGATAAGCGGCAGACCCTTTTTGAAATCCTGCGCCATTACCACCAGCGCATCGTAGATGGAACTGTCCCCGTGGGGATGGTACTTACCCATGGTATCTCCGACAATACGTGCGCTTTTCCTGTAGGGCCTGTCATACCGGATGCCGAGCTCGTACATATCGTAGAGCGTGCGCCGCTGAACCGGCTTCAAGCCGTCCCTTACATCAGGAAGCGCCCTTGCCACAATCACGCTCATGGCATAATCAATAAAGGATTTCTGCATCAAATCAGAATATTCCGTCCGGATAATTCTGCTATCGTCCATTTCCTAACCAAACCTTTCTGAAACTGCTTTAGATATCAAGTTCTGCATCGTGTGCATGTTCATGAATAAACGCCCGTCTGGGCGCTACGTCTGTTCCCATCAGCATACCCGTAATTTCGGAAGCCATGCGGGCGTCCTCTATTTCAATCCGCTTTAATAAGCGCGTCTCAGGGTCTAACGTAGTCTCCCATAGCTGTGATGCGTCCATTTCGCCAAGCCCCTTGTAGCGCTGTAGGGTAAAAGGCGTCTTATGCTTCTTCCGGTATTTTTCCAGCGCCTTATCGTCGTACAGGTATTCCTCTGCGCCCTTGCTCGGCATTGCCTTATAGAGCGGCGGCATCGCCTGATAGACATGCCCCTCATAAATCAGCTCCGGCATAAAACGATAAAACAGCGTGAGCAGCAGATTGCTGATATGCGCGCCGTCCACGTCGGCATCCGACATAATAATAATCTTATCATAGCGGAGCTTTGTAATATCAAAATCATTGCCGTAGCCTTCGGAAAAGCCGCAGCCGAAAGCATTTATCATGGTCTTGATTTCTGCATTGGCAAGCACCTTGTCAATACTTGCCTTTTCCACATTCAGTATCTTGCCTCTGATGGGAAGTATCGCCTGAAACATACGGTTTCTCGCCATTTTGGCGCTGCCGCCCGCACTGTCTCCTTCCACAATGAAAATCTCACATTTAGAAGGGTCTCTGGATTCGCAGTTGGCAAGCTTGCCATTGGAGTCAAAGGAAAATTTTTGCCTGGTAAGCAGATTTGTCTTGGCTTTTTCCTCCGTCTTTCGGATTTTTGCCGCCTTTTCCGCACAGGAAATCACGTTTTTCAAGGTTTCCAGATTGCGGTCAAAAAAGCGCACCACCTCATCGCCCGTTACCTTGCTCACCACCTTTGCCGCATCCTGATTATCCAGCTTTGTCTTGGTCTGTCCTTCAAAACGCGGCTCCGGATGCTTGATGGATACCACAGCCGTCATGCCGTTGCGCACGTCGGCGCCCGTAAAGTTTACATCCTTTTCCTTTAATATGCCAAGCTCTCTGGCATAAGAATTGATAATATTCGTAAACGCGCTCTTAAATCCCGTCAGATGCGTGCCGCCTTCGGCATTATATATATTGTTGCAAAAACCAAGCACGTTTTCATGAAATTCATTGATATACTGGAATGCCACTTCTACCGTGATGCCATCGCTCTCACCGGCAAAGTAAATCACATCATGAATGGTTTCTCTGGACTTGTTTAAGTCATTGATAAAGCCGTTGATGCCCTCCGGCTCGTGGAAAGTCACCTGCTCCGGCTCCTCCCTTCGCCTGTCCTCATAAAGAATCGTCAGGCTGGGATTTAAATATGCCGTCTCGTGAAGGCGGCTTTTGACCTCATCCTCCCTGAAACGCGTTTTGTCGAA
This sequence comes from uncultured Lachnospiraceae bacterium, assembly GCA_910578335.1. GTDB lineage: Bacteria > Bacillota > Clostridia > Lachnospirales > Lachnospiraceae > Acetatifactor. Next base: position 26,505 of record CAJTPU010000025.1, read on the forward strand.
AATGGTATCGTCTGGCAGAAAATTGACAATGGTTCCCGTTTCCTTTGTCCTGCCGACAACTGGCAACAGCCCGTCCACCAAATCTATGACGGGAATCCCTTTCTCATATTTGTCTTCATATATCTGTCCGCCATGCTTGACCCGCACGGTCAATCTATTGGAAAGGGCATTGACTACTGAAGAACCTACCCCGTGCAGACCGCCGCTCGTCTTATAGGCGCTGTTGTCAAATTTGCCTCCTGCATGAAGCGTTGTGAATACCAGTCTCTCTGCGCTGATTCCTTTTTCATGCATGCCGACGGGAATCCCCCGCCCATTATCTTCAACGGTTGCAGAACCGTCCTTTTCCAAAATCACCTTGATGGTATCGCAGAAGCCTGCAAGATGCTCGTCCACCGCGTTGTCCACTATCTCATAAATCAGATGATTCAGTCCTTTGGTGGACACGCTGCCAATATACATGCCGGGACGCTTTCTGACTGCTTCAAGCCCCTCTAATACGGTGATGCTTGAGGCGCCATAATCGTTTGCCTTTGCCATTTTATACAACCATACCTTTCTTATCACTGCAAAAAAAATCTTTGCATACAGTACGAGTATATCATAGATTTGGTATGTATGCAAAGAAAAATATACAATTTATGGTAGATATTCCGCTTTTTAACCCTGCAAATCAATCTTTTTACAACATGCCACGGCAAGCGCCCCGGGACCAATATGGCACGCCACACTGAGAGAAAGCGGGTCAATATGGATATCATATCCCGGAAAGACTGCCAGAACCTCTTCCTTAAGCTGCTCTGCCGCTTCTCTGTTGTAAGTATAGGCTATTTCCAGCCAGATTCCCTTTTCCTCCGTCAGTCCGCCAAAACGATTGATAATATCGTTTTTGATGGCATTAATCATAATGGACTTTCCCTGTGTGCTTGTCCTTGCCTTTGCAAAGGCATCCAGCTTTTCGCCCTGTATCTGCAGCACGGGCTTCAGTCTTAAAATGGTGCCCAGCGCAGCCGCAGCCGGCGTAATCCTGCCGCCCTTTTTCAGATAATATAAGGTATCCAGCATAATATAAATACTGCTGTTGAATTTGTCGTTTTCAAGAAATTCCTTGATTTGTGCGCCGCTAAGCCCTTTTTGGGCAAGCTGCATGGCGTCCAGCACGGACTGCCTCTGGGTAACGGATATTCTCTGGTTATTTACCACATGTACCCTGCCCTCAAATTCCGGCTCGCCTGACAGCATAATTGCGCTCTGGCAGGAACCGGATAAGCCGCTGCTCATGGGAATATGGACAATCTCGTCATTTTTGGCAAGCAGCTCTTTCCAAAGATTCATAACGGATTCCGGAGAAGGCTGGCTGGTTCCAATATCCGCACCCTCCGCAAGCTTTTCATAAAATGCTTCCTGCGTAAGGCTGATATCTTCAAAATATGTATCGCCATTAATCATAAAAGGCATGGGCAGAACGGCTATGGACATCTCCGCCGCCTGTTTTTGAGTGATTCCACTGTTTGAATCTGTTACAACAGCTATTCTGGGCATAATTCCCCTCCATAAGATAATCGTAAATTTAAGTGTAAAACATAATTGTTATTTTACATTCAGATAGTCGTAAAGTCAATACAATTCAGCGTTCCTTCTTTTACCTGTTCCAAATACCTGCACAGAAGCCCGCTCTCTTTAAACGCAGCGGCGCCTGCTTCCACACAGTCGGCAGCCTGTTTTAAAAGCGCCGCGTCCTGATAAATATCCCCTAGTTTAAACTGCATTTCCCCGCTCTGGCGAATGCCAAACATATCTCCCGGACCCCTGAGCCGCAAATCCTCACTTGCAATATAAAAACCGTCGTTGGAGCGGTTTAATATTTCCAGTCTCTCCCTTGTTTCTTTGCTGTCGTTGGTACTGATAAAAATACAATAGCTTTGATGAATACCGCGCCCCACGCGCCCTCTGAGCTGATGAAGCTGTGCCAGTCCGAAACGTTCCGCATTTTCCACCAGCATCACCGTTGCATTCGGCACATTGATGCCTACTTCAATTACGGTGGTGGAGACCAGCACGTCAATCTGTCCTGCCGCAAAGGTTTCCATAATGCGGTTTTTATCCGCGGGACGCATCTTCCCATGCAGACATGCGACTTGAACGGAGGCGGGCAGGGCGGCTCTGAGCTTTTCCGTATAATCCGTTACATTTTCAAGTCCGTCAGCTTCGCCTTCCTCTACCATGGGGCAGATGCAATACACCTGCCTTCCCCCTTGTACTTCTTTTGCAATAAAATCATATGCCTTAGGACGCCAGCCGGGTCCTACAACACAGTTTTTGACAGGATGTCTGCCGCCCGGCAGCTCGTCAATCACAGATATGTGCAAATCTCCGTATAAAATAATGGCAAGGGTGCGGGGGATGGGGGTTGCGCTCATCACAAGGACATGGGGATGATTCCCCTTTCCCTTTAGATTTTCCCGCTGCCTTACGCCGAACCTGTGCTGCTCGTCCGTGATGACAAGGGCAAGCTTTTGGAATATAACCTTATCCTGAATGACCGCATGGGTTCCCAGCACCAGATTGGCGCTGCCGTCCGCCAGCGCCGCATAAATTTCTCTTTTGGAAGCCGCCGGCTGTGAGCCGGTCAGCAGAACCGGCTTAAAGGGAAGATGGTATTTTTCGGTGAGCTCCTTTATATTCTCGTAATGCTGTCTTGCAAGCACTTCTGTCGGCGCCATCATGGCGCCCTGATAGCCGTTAGATACGCACAGAAGCAGTGCAAAAATAGCGACAATGGTCTTTCCTGAGCCCACATCTCCCTGTACCAGGCGGCTCATCACATACTCTCCCGTCATATCCGCCGTGATTTCTGCTATTACTTTTGACTGCGCCTTTGTCAGCCGGTAAGGAAGCGCCTCTAAAAAACGTCCTGTTTGGGCGGTTTCTATCATGGGAGCATGGTTCTTTTCCTGTTCCGCAGCCGCCTTACTGTCCCTGAGCATAAGGATAAAAAAGAAGAACTCCTGAAACACCAGACGTTTTCGCGCTGCAAGAAGCTGCTCCCTGTTCTTCGGAAAATGAATGGCGCATAAGGCTTCCGCATACCCCATCAGCGCCTCTTTCTTTAAAAGTGCATCCGGAAGCAGGTCCTTGGGCATGGGACAAAGACTGAGCACCTGCTTTACGGCTTTTGCCACCGCCTGATTGGTAATTCCCTTTGTCAGAGAATAGCGCGGCTGAATAAAAGACATAAGACTGCGGTATTCCTCTTCTTTGTACAGCTTGGGCTGTTCCATCACAAGCGCAGGGCTTCCTAATGCCGCTGTTTCTCCATCATCTTTATGCAGCCGATGGTATTTTTCCTGCACCATACCGCGGAACAGGTACGCCTGTCCGCTCTTCAATGCATTTTTTAAAAAAGGCATATTAAAGAAAGTGAGCTGCATGGTTCCTGTGGCATCCCGCACGGACACGGTCAGAATCTTTAAACTTCTAACCTGTTTTACAAGCGGCGTTCCCATTACCAGCCCCCGTATTGCGCACACCTCTCCGGCACGTGCGCCGCCAATGGGAAGCGGCTCTTCAAACGTCTCGTAATCCCGCGGAAAATAAAACAGCAAATCCCGCAGTGTTTCAATATGCAGCTTACGAAAAAGAGCGGCGGATTTCTCCCCCACTCCTTTCAATGTGGTAATATCTGATTGCAGATTCATACAAAATTTCCCTATTCGGCAGAAATGATATAGTAATAAATCGGCTGTCCGCCATATTGCAGCTCTACATCGCAGCCACTATATTTCTCCGCGACAGCAGCCCTTATCTGCTCTGCATCCTCTTCTTTGACATCGCTTCCATAGTAAATGCTGATAAGCTCTAAATCCTCATCCATCATGGCGTCCACCATGCCAAGCGTAATTTCCGGCAAATCCGTTCCCACGGCGAGGATTCCGGCATCGCCGATGCCCATATAATCGCCCTGCCTGATAGTCTTATCGTCAATCTGTGTGTCGCGCACCGCATAAGTGACCTCACCGGTTTTGACATTTTTGATTTCCTCAGACATAACGGAAGCATTTTCTTCCGCAGACAAATCAGGCACATAATTGATGACTGCCGTGATGCCCTGCGGAACCGTCTTGGTAGGAATCACGATAATGTTCTTGTCCTTGGTCATCTTTGCCGCCTGCTCCGCAGCCAGAATCACATTCTTGTTGTTGGGCAGAATATAAACCGTATCGGCATTCACCCTTTCGATGGCATCTAACATATCTGCCGTCGCCGGATTCATGGTCTGTCCGCCTTCAATGATATAATCTACGCCCAGTCCTTTGAAGATTTCATTCATGCCCTCGCCAATGGATACGGCAACAAAACCGGCTGGCTTTCTCTCCGCGGGTACTGCTTCCTGTGCCGGCTGTTCTTCTGCTTTTTGCTTTTCTGCTTCTTTAAACAGCTTCTCCTGATGCTCCAGCCGCATATTATCAATTTTCATATTGGACAATGCACCATACTTCAATGCCCTTTGAATGGCAAGCCCCGGGTCATTGGTATGTACATGTACCTTGACTACATCATCATCCGTAACACATACAATGGAATCTCCGATGGACTCTAAGAAAGCCTTGAAGTCCAGCTCCTGTTTGATGTTAAAGTTTCTGTTTAACAGAATGATAAATTCTGTACAATAGCCGAATTTAATGTCCGCCTGCGCTTCCGTCTTTGCCCCAAGAGACGCCGCCGCAGGTGCCTCCGAAATGGTATAGTCGATTTCTTTTCCCAAAAAGGCATCGTAAGCGCCTGCAAGCGCTTCTACAAGCCCCTGTCCGCCGGAATCCACAACGCCTGCCTGCTTCAGCACCGGTAAAAGCTCCGGCGTCTGGCTTAACACATAGCGGGCATGTTCAATAACCGCAGACAGAAACTCACCCATATCTTCCACGCCGTCCTCATAAAGGGAACGCGCCTTTTCCGCTCCGCCTCTCGCAACCGTTAGAATCGTGCCCTCTTTTGGCTTCATAACCGCTTTGTATGCTGTCTCCACCGCCTTGTCAAAGGCATCGGTCAGCGCCGGAATATCTATCGTCTGAAGCTCCTTGATGCTTCTGGTAAATCCACGCAGCAACTGTGACAGGATAACGCCGGAATTACCTCTTGCGCCTCTTAAGGAGCCTCCTGAAATTGCTTTACACAAATCCTTCATGTCAGGATTTTCACCAAGGGCAGCAACTTCTTTTGCAGCAGACATAATGGTGAGCGTCATATTGGTGCCGGTATCCCCGTCAGGAACCGGAAATACGTTCAGCTCGTTTATCCATTCTTTTTTTGCTTCCAAACTTTTTGCGCCGGCTAAGAACATCTTTGCAAGCATCTTAGCGTCGATTGTATTTAAAGCCACAATAAATCCTCCTTAATCAATCACTCTTACACCTTCGACAAAGATGTTTATTTTTTCAATCCGTATGCCGGTAAACTCTTCCACCTTGTACTTCACGTTGTCAATCAGGTTGTCGGAAACAGCAAGAATGCTGATGCCATATGCTACGATAACATGAAAATCCAATGTCAGCTTATTGTTTCTGATGGAAACGGCAATCCCTCTTGTAAGGTTGTCCCTTTTGAGCAGCTTTGCCAGCCCGTCCCTTGCGGAATACCCTGCCATGCCCACGATACCAAAGCACTCCATAGCAACGCTGCCCGCATACTGCGCAATCACCTCACTGTCAATTGTAACGTTACCCATGTGAGTATTCATAGAAGAACTTTTCATGTAAAACCTCCTTCTTTGCCTGCCGCCGCTTTTGGCGGCGGCATTACATATAGTGTATTATAACTGCTTTCCCTAAAAAATGGAATAAAAATTTTCAAAAAATCAAAAAACTTCAGTTTCTACTTGCAATCCGTTTTTTTTTCTGTTAATATATCAATGTTGCGAGCTTATCAGCTTACAGGAACATAAAAAGAGACGAATGCGGAGGCATTTAGAGGAGGTGTCAAGATGGCTAAATGTGATATTTGTGGTAAAGGCGTTCATTTTGGTAACAACGTAAGCCATTCTAATAGAAAAACCAACAGAATCTGGAATCCCAATATCAAACGCGTTAAATGCAAAGTAAACGGCGGTGCCAAAAGAATTCATGTTTGCACCAGATGCTTAAGGTCCGGTGCTGTTGAGAGAGCATAGCTGTAAAAGCGGCTGCTTTGTAAACAATCATTGTCACACGTTAAAAAATCAGGAAAGGCTTTCTATGACAATTCATGGAAAGCCTTTTTTCTGCCTTTATTCTGCTTTCTTCCTTCTCTCATATTCCCGATTGATGAGCTGCACCAGCTTTCCGTCCCCGCACAGGTTGTCCGGATGAAAAATTTTGAGCAAATCCTTATACCGTTTTCGAAGTGCCAGCGGATTGTTGGCGCCTCTGAAAAGCACTGCCGCAATTCCCTCCGGCTCCTGTCTGCTCTCGCCCTGAAACAATCCTTTTTCTTTCTCAAAACGGGCACGCTCCTTCTCCAGCTTTTTTTTGTCCAAATCAAGCTGCCTGTATGCACCTTTTAAGATTTCCAGCTTTTGCTCAAAAAAACGATTGTCTTCTTTTAACCGCTTCTGCGCCATGGCGGTTTTACGCTTCAAGGATTCTGCCTCCGCCTTCAACTGCGCCTTTTCCGAAAGCAGCTTCTCTTCCCAATCGGAGAGCTCCTTCAGCTTATCGTTTATCCGTATATTTTCTTTAAAGAGAAATGTCTTCAATTCTTTCAACTCGTCTGCGCTGCCCGCTGAAAGTATCGATTCAATGTCAGTCATCTTACTTCTCCCGTCAACAACTGCTATAGCAGCTATATCCAATAAACAGAAGCAGTGCAATAATGATAATCCCTACAAAATCATTGTGGAGAAACAGCATTATCAACATGCCTACTGCTATAAAAAAAGCCAAAAGCCCCACCAGTCTCTTCCTGTCCATGCAGCACCACCCCAAACTGCTATCTGTACAGAATATGCGTCACTATGCAGGAATGTGCATTATTTTGCTTCTTTTTCAGGAAATGCAATATCTACGGCTTCTTTGTCCGGAATGGTATCTTCTTTTTTGGCAGAAAAGCGTTCTACCAAATCCGGAACCATATCCAGTATCTTCGTGACGGTGTCCTGATTTTTAATGTTGACCAGCTTGGTAGCGCCGTTTTTGCCAATAACAAGAACTGCGCTCGGCGTCATTTTACCGCCCAGGCCGCCGGCGCCGTTCTGAGACTTTTTCTCGCCGTTTATCCCTGCGCCTGCTCCCACACCGAAGGAGACATCCACAAGCGGCAGGATAATGGTATCTCCAATCTGCGTTGCCTCTCCCACTACTGTTTTGGTGGAAAGCACGGTATCCATCCCTTTCATCAACGCCTCCACTACTCCGCTAAACTGATTTTCTGCCATTTTATCCTCCATTCCAAAGCGTTTTATGCTTCCTTTTTAAGCTGCTTTATCAAAATACGAAGCTGTTTGTCCAGTAACACCCCTGCTGCATGGCGCAGAAGGGTAAAAACGGTAATTCGTCCTTTTAAGAAAAACGTTCCTTCCCATACAGTCTCTTCAAAATCTGCATCCAATATTACATTATTTCCGAATATGGGAAGCAGCATACCATAGAGCGCACAAAGATATCCCGTCGTGTCAGGCGAACCTGTGCCGATATGGAGAGAGGCTTTTAACACTCTGGGACGGATGCTTTTTAACACCTTGAAAATCCGCTCCTTTACCCTGCCATACAGCTTTTTGTTCTCTGTCTGCGTAATTACCTTTTTGTAATATGCTATATTGTCTGCAATTCCTTTTATTGTATCCTTAATATGCTTTATCTTATCACAGAATGTTCTGATTGTGTATAGTATCTTTTTGATTTTATCGCGAAAAGTGAGCTTTTCCTTTTTGACCGCTTCCTCTTTTAGAGGCTCGCCTTCCGTTTCAGCCTCCGCGTCTGTTTTCGCTTGTTCCTTTGCAGCAGCTTCCGCTTTCTCCTGCTCCTTTGCAGCAGTTTCTGCTTCCTCCTGCTCCTTTGCAGCAGCTTCCGCTTTCTCCTGCTCTTTTGCAGCAGCTTCTGCTTCCTCCTGCTCTTTTGCAGCAGCAGGTTCTGCCTCCTTTTTTTTCTTCTTTTTCTTCTTCTCTTTTCCGCTTCCTTCCTCTTCTGGCTTTTTCGCCGTGTCCACTATTTTAAAGCCCAAAATGCGCGCAACCAGACTGCCGGGCTTTGGGTATTCATAAGTTACGGTTACAAGCCTGAATAGATAAGTGGCTTTTGCCTTAAGCCAAATATCCTTACCGTCCTTGCTGCCCTCTGCACGATACCGGATAGGAACGAACAGCACCAAAAGGGTAAGCAGAATCAAAAACCCCAGTATGCATAGCAGTATAATGCCGATTATGGCAAGTATTTGCAGTATTACATGTAACATTTCAGATACTCCTTCAACCGGCAGTTTCCTTGTGCAGCATAGGTTTCTTCCGCAATTTTTATCACGATGCCGACTGCTTCGTCATAGCTTCCTGCAATTCCGATGACATAAGGCGGATTCTTCCTGTAGTAGCTCTGGCAGAGATATCCCGCCTTATGAATTTCAAGCTGGTCCGAAGCGTTTCGCGATAAAACAATCACATAAGCATCCAAAAATTTGCTATGCTTTTTTAGTTTATGTATCAGCTTATCCGGGTGACGAACCGATTCTCCGATGTATAAACGGGGATACCATTCCATAAAAACGCCTTACCTTCCCAAAAACAGCTTCTGAAGCAAAAACTGTGCTTATTGCTTTTGGTATACCGGTGAATGTCTGCATTCACCGGTAAGAATACCTTCTGCTGCCCCACAAATTGTTTTTCTTTAATTCCAGATATTCTGCGTAAGCCTTCTCCAATATTTGTTTCTCATTGGGAAATTTTAGCAGATGATATGCCTCATGGTATTTGTAATATCCGGAATCAATAAAATATTCCTCGCGCTGTGGCTTACTGTAATAGCTGTCCGCCATCATCAGATACCAGTGTACTTCTTTCTCCACGACATCTTCCGGTACGTAAAAACTATATTCACTCTTTCCTATATATTTCATTATCGATGCCTGTGCGCCCGATTCCTCCAGCACTTCCCTAAGCGCCGTCTCTTTGAATCCTTCGCCACTCTCCACTGTTCCCTTGGGCAATACCCAACCTTCGTATTTATTTTTAAAATTTTTATACAAAAGAAGAATCTTTCCTCGGAAAATAACCACACCGCCGCAACTGGTCGCTTCTATCATTGCAATACCTCCTGCTTTAGGCGTGTCAATCACTTGACCTGTTTAAAGTATAGTCTAATCTGCCTGTGTGCGCAACTGTTTTTATCCGTCCCTGTATACGATGCGTCAACATGCGCTCCCGTTATTCCACGCCCCGCTTCTCATGACCGAGCGTATACGCCTGATACGGCGGCTGTCCTTGCTTTTTCTTATACACGCCGGCAAAAAAACGCAGAATTTCGCTGGCTTCCTTTCCTGTTTCCACGGTAAAATCAAGCCGCATGGGAAGACCGATTCTGCCCTCCGCTGCCATTTCATGCAAGGAGAGAGGGACAGAATTATAAATCACATTATAACAATGCCCGCATCGGATGCGCACCGGAAATTCTTTTTGATAACGGTCCTTTAGGTGAAAAACTCTGTTTGCCGATTCCGCCGTTCCACACTGTCCGCACGTTTTGGCAATACAGTTTGCTGTTATCATTAACGGAATCCTGCCGTACACAGCCCTTTCCAGTCTGTTTGCATCCACGCCGGCAGACAGGCTCTCATATTCTTTTTTGTTCAGCTCATACGGCAGGCAGCATCCTTCTGCCTTTGCAAGCCAAAAGTGCAGACTCGCCCGATTAAAGCAGTATATGCCGGCATCCGTCCGCAGCCTGCCCTTGTAGCGCCGTTCCTCCAGCCATTTTGCCGCTTCCATATTCCGCAAAAGGCATCCGTCCGCAGCCTGCAGAAGGGGCAGCCCGACACTAAGAACTGCCATATCTTTTTCTCGGATAACATAAGGCAGCGCAATAAAAACGGAAACCTGCCGTCCGTCTTGGGCAAACTTCTTTTTCAGGCTGCGTATTCTGTCCGCCGTCAGTCCGGGCATATCCGATTCCAGATATAAAATTTCCATAGGGACTGCCGCATGAAGCACTGCCTCTAACTGCTCATTTGTGGAAACTACGATATGAAAGGAAGGCTCCTTTATAGCTTTCCCCGATAACGCCTGCAGATACCTGTTCCCGCCGGATTCTTCCGCTGACAAGCAAATTTTCTTTTCTTCTTTCTCAGCTTGCCGTTTTTTGGCACAAAAAGCATCCGTAAGCGCTTCTATGCCATGACGCCGCAGTACGTTAATCTCCTTTAAAGGGTAAAAAGCGTCCTCTGAAAGCGACACAAGAATATCTCCTGCTTCTGCACAAAAAAAAGTATTGCCCAATTTTTGCAGGCTTGATTTTATATTTTCTTCGGTTATGGGCTGTTTATTCGCTTTTTCCACCAAATTACCATATACGGTGGCTGTTATGTCCGCTTCCTCTCCGATACCGGAAAATGTCAGCGCAGCTTTTTCTCCCGTCCGGAAAAGCGCTTTTATTTTTATTTTTTTTCGCAGGGGCGTATCAAGATACCGTTCTCTCACAGCAGAAAGCAGATTGTCGTCACTGCCATTGTAGGCGGGAGAAGAAAGCGTTACCATGTCGGCACCGTTGCGCTTAAAATAATAACCGTCCTGTATTTCGGAACGCACATACAGATTGGATAAGTCCTCTAAATCTGCCTGCTCCACGGCATATCCTGCCGCTCCTTTTGCATAATACAAATCTATATATTTCCGGTAAACCGCCGTCACACCGGCAGCGTATTCCGGCTTTTTCATCCTGCCCTCAATTTTAAAAGAGTCTATTCCCGCTTCAATCAGTTTGGGCAGAAACGAAATACTGCATAAATCTTTCAGACTTAAAGGATACGCTTCTTTTTTGTATCTGCCGCTCTCCTCTATCCGGTATGGGAGACGGCAGGGCTGGGCGCAGCGTCCTCTGTTGCCGCTTCTGCCGCCCAATATGCTGCTGAAAAGGCACTGCCCGGAATAACAGTAGCACATGGCGCCGTGAATAAAGGTTTCCAGCTCCAGCCCCGTATCTTTTTTTATTTTTTCTATTTCCTTCAGTGAAAGTTCTCTTGCCGGCACGATTCTGGAAGCGCCCATTTCCTTTAGCATAAGCGCAGCATAAGAGCCGGTCACGGTCATCTGGGTACTGACATGTAGCTTAAGCTTTGGGAAGGCTTCCCGTATCAGGCAAAAAGCCCCGATATCCTGCACGATGACCCCGTCCAAACCGGCTTCACAAAAAGGCGTAAGGTACGCCGCAAGCTCCGACAGCTCCGTATCCTTTAGCAGTGTATTCACCGTCAGATAAACCTTTCTGCCAAACAAATGGGCATACAAAACTGCCTGACAAATTTCTTCCTTGCTAAAATTATCCGCATAGGCGCGGGCGCCAAACCTTTCGCCGCCCAGATACACTGCATCCGCGCCGGCATGTATAGCGCCTAAAAAACCTTTATAATTTCCTGCCGGAGCCAACAGCTCCACCCGCTTTTTTTCCATGAATCAAATAACGCCGCCCGTTTTGACGGACAGCGCCCTTTCTCCTGTTACACGCTCTTTAATTCTGTTTCCAGACGGACAATTCGTTTGGCATTTTCGTTAATCTCTATTTGCAGCTCTTTTGCACGCTTCTCCGTATTCTCCAGCTTAATCTGCGAAGCAATCAACTCGTGCTTCAAATCATACAATTCTTTTTCCTTTGCCTGAAGCTCCTCCTCTAAAAGACTGATTTGCTTTTTGCTTTTAAAGTAGTCGTCCGCAATATTGAGCTGCATTAATACAGCCTGCGTATCCAGAGGCTGCCGCTTAAAGCTTTCGATTTTACTGTATTCTTCGAGCTTATTATTGATGTAGGAAGCCACTCTCTGCAAGTATTCCTCACTTTCATATCCGCTCAGTGTAAATATCTTACCTCCGATAATAACCTCGGTATCTGTTTTAGAAGACATCAGAACTCCCTCCCCAGCCGTAAACACCGATTTAAGTCTGAAACTGGATATATTATATATCAGGATTGCATTGCAGGCAAGTCTTTTTACAAAATTGGCGTAAGCCCCATGTGGCGGTATGCCTGTTCTGTCACGACCCTGCCTCTGGGCGTCCTGTTTATCAGCCCGTTCTGTATCAGAAACGGCTCGTAGACATCCTCTATCGTGCCGGCATCCTCCCCGATTGCCGCTGCAAGCGTATCCAGTCCCACAGGACCGCCTTTAAACTTCAGAATCATGGTAGAAAGCATATTGCGGTCGACATGGTCCAGTCCCAGCTTGTCCACGTCCATCAAATCCAGCGCCGTCTTTGCAATCTCCTCCGTAATATTTCCGTCATACTTCACTTGGGCAAAATCACGAACCCTCTTTAAAATACGGTTGGCAAGCCGCGGCGTCCCCCGGCTTCTTCTTGCCAGTTCCTTTGCCCCGCCATCGTCAATCGCAACCTGTAAAAGCGCTGCCGAATGCCTGATAATCTGCTCCAGCTCCGAAACAGTATAAAATTCCAGCCGGTGAATCATGCCGAAACGGTCGCGCAGGGGAGCCGTCAGCATACCGGCTCTGGTCGTTGCGCCTATCAGCGTAAACTTGGGAAGCTCCAGCCGGATGGAACGTGCCGAAGAGCCTTTTCCAATCATAATATCAATGGCAAAATCCTCCATCGCCGGATAAAGCACCTCCTCCACCTGTCTGTTTAACCGATGGATTTCGTCTACAAACAGAATATCTCCCTCCTGCAGATTATTTAAAATAGCGGCAATCTCCCCGGGCTTCTCAATTGCCGGACCGCTGGTAATTTTCATGCTGACCCCCATCTCGTTGGCAATGATGCCAGCCAGCGTTGTCTTTCCCAAACCGGGCGGTCCGTAAAACAACGCATGGTCAAGCGCGTCGCCCCTTTTTTTTGCCGCCTCAATATACACCTTTAAATTGGATTTCACTTTTTCCTGTCCGATGTAATCCTTTAGATACTGCGGTCTTAAGGAGCCTTCTATTTTAATATCCTCTTGTGTAAAATTTGTCTCGATTGTTCTTGGCATATACACCCCGTCCGCCTGCCGTACAGGCTCTTTTCTTCGTTAAAAAAGTTTTTTCAAGGCAGCCTTTAACAGTACGCCGCTGTCCATATTTTCTGCATCCGGTATCTGGCTCACCGCCCGCAGGCTTTCAGCCTGTCCGTACCCTAAAGCCACCAATGCCTCTACGGCTTCCTTTGCCGCACCTTCCGCCGACGGCAATAGGGCGCCCTGTGCAGCTTCCCTGCCAATCATGGCATCATCAAAGGATACTTTGTCTTTTAAATCCAATATCAGCCGCTCCGCCGTCTTGGCGCCAATACCCGGCGCCTTGGCGATGGCTTTTGCATCCTTGGAAAGAATCGCATATTTGAGCGCTTCCGCATCCATAACGGACAAAATGGCAAGCGCCCCCTTCGGTCCGATGCCGCTGACCGTGAGACATTTTTGAAACAATTCCAAATCTCCTTTTGCCAGAAATCCATACAGCAAAAAGGCATCCTCCCTTACCAGCGTATACGTATGCAGCTTTACCATGCTGCCCGCCGGCGGAAGCTTCCCTGCTTCTCTGGATGAGATATGTATATTCATGCCGATACCGCCTACCTCCACTATCACGCTGTCCTCCGTAAAGCCGGCGATTTCACCTTTTACATATGCTATCATAATTCCTCTCATTCTGCCGTTTCACCGGCGTCGTTTTGTGTTTAATCTGCAATCTCCACCGCCTTGTGCAGCTTTATCATGTAAATAAGCAAAAAGCATCCCAGATGGACAAACGCTGTCAGCGCCCATGATATAGGGTATGAAATATACAGGGTATCCAATGTCCTGTTTTGCGAGAACACCGTATATATCCATACAATTCGAAACAGGCACGCACCGGTCAGCGATACCAGCATAGGCAGCACCGAGTGCCCCATGCCCCTTAAGCAGCCCACCAGCGTATCCATCACGCCGCACAAAAAGTATGGGCAGCATATATAAAAAAGCCTTTTCATGCCGTAGGCAATCACCGGCTCCTCCGGCGAATACAGATGCAGGAGCAGCCGTCCCGCCAGATAGACGCCGTTCCCCATCACCAGACCCACAACTGTTACAATGCCGACACACATAATGGCAGTTCTGCCGATTCTCTTGTATTTATGCGCGCCATAGTTCTGCCCCACAAAGCTTACCGCGGTCTGGTGCAGCGTATTCATCGCCGTGTACACAAAACCTTCCAGATTGCCCGCGGCTGAATTGCCCGCCATGGCAGTCGCGCCAAAGGAATTGACCGACGACTGAATCAGTACGTTGGATATGGAAAAAATAGCGCCCTGCAGACCTGCCGGAAGCCCAATCTGCATCATCATCAAAAGCTTATGCGGTACAATGCGCACGGCTTTCAAATCCAGCCTGTAGGCGCTGTCGCTGCGCATAAGACAGCGCAGGACAAGTCCGGCGGAAATCACCTGCGACACCGCAGTTGCCAATGCGACGCCTGCCACTCCCATAGAAAATCCAATTACAAATATCAAATTTAAGATAACATTGATGATGCCTGCCGCCGTGAGAAAATAGAGCGGTCTTCTCGTATCGCCTACCGCGCGCAGAATGGCGGCGCCAAAGTTATAAAGCATCATGGCGGGCATTGCCGCAAAATAAATACGGATATAGAGCACGGACTGTCCCAATACCTCCTTCGGCGTTCCCATGGCGAGAAGGGCGGAAGGAGCAACAAAAAACCCCACAAAAATCAACAGAAAGCCGCAGATAACGGAGGTCAGCACCGCCGTATGCACCATATCGGACAGCTCCCGCTCCTGTCCGGCTCCGAAATACCTTGCCACAAGCACGTTGGCGCCCACGGACAAACCGATAAATACATTGACCAAAAGATTAATCAGCGAACCTGTAGAACCGACTGCGGCAAGCGCATCGCTGCCCACCCATCTGCCTACAACTATCATGTCCGCCGCATTAAACAAGAGCTGCAAAATGCCGGACAGCATAAGCGGCAGGGAAAACAGCAGTATCTTGCCAAGCAGCGGTCCGTTGCACATATCAATTTCGTATTTGCGCTTCTGTCCTGCGCTTTTCTCCATGATGCACACCAGCTTTCTTTTTTCTAATGACACTTGCCACATGACCCATTTTGCAATCGTTCATCTGACAATTATACACCTAAAGAATAGGATTGAAAAGGTCTGCTCAGCGCTTTCTCTTCTCAAATTCCTTCTCAAAAGCCGCCAAATCCTGCCCGGCAAAAGCTCTTTCCAGAAGCTCGGGCAGCTTCTCGGGACTGCAGGCAAAGCAGGGAATCCCCATGCCTGCGATGCGGTTTGCCATCTGCGCATCGTAATAGGGCTTTCCCCCATCCGCCAGCGCGAGCAGGCAGATAACCGTGACGCCGCCGGCTTTCATTTCTTCCAGCCGGCGCAGCAGCCCTGCGCGGTTGCCTCCCTCTTCCAAATCCGAAATCAAAAAGAACAAGGTTTTGGACGGGTTTTCCACATATTTTTCACAATACGCCACAGACTGTTCGATATTGGTTCCTCCGCCAAGCTGAAAGCCAAAAAGCAGGTCCACAGGGTCTTCACATTTCTCCGTTAAGTCCACAATATTGGTATCAAACGCCACCACACGGGTGCGCAGACTCGCCATACTTGCCAGAATACAGCTCATCACAGAGGAATAAATCACAGACTCCCCCATGGAGCCGCTCTGGTCGATATCCAGAATCACCGTCCACTTGTTTGCCGCGCTGGTACTGGTCCGGTCAAAGAAATAATAATGCGCAGGCACAATGGTTCCCAGACTTTTGTTGTAGTGCTTTAAGTTTCTGGAAATGGTCGTTTTAAAATCCAATGCCGCCGCAGACGGAATGGGCGAATGCTTCCTTTTGTTTACGGAGGCGGTAACAGCCCTGCGGATATCCTGCTCCAGCAGCTTATTGATTTCTTCCACAATTTTTCTGATATATCTGCGGACACTGTCCTTGGAGCGCTTCGGTATCTGCTCCTTTAACAGCATAATGGTGGAAGCAAGACTCACATCCGGCTCCAGGTTCTCCAAAAGCTCCGGCTCAAAAAGAAGCTGCTTTAACCCGCAGCGGTTGACAGCATCCGACTGGATAACCGTAACCAGCTCCTTGTCAAACAGCTTGCGCACATCCCCCAGCCAGCGCGTAATCTGCGGATTGGAGGCGCCTCCTCCGGCGCCGCCTCCCTGCACCCCGAAGCCGCCGTTTTCCGTGCGGTTGTAAATAGCAGCAAGTGCCTGGTCCATTAAATCCTGTTCCTTTGTAAGCGGCGCATTGCCCATTTTCCCAAAGCGGCTTTGGCTCTCCTGCCCCAATATCAGCCGCCATCGGCGGATTTTTGCATCTGCATCCATAATCGTCGTCTCCATTTACATACCATAAAAACCACGCTTTACGCGTTTTCTCGTCATAAATCAAAATCAAAGTCATCCAGACTTTCCACAAGCTCCATTTCCTTTTCTCCCAGCGCGCCGTTGACTGCCTCGCTGACCTGACTGCCGTTCAAATTCCAGATTTCTCCAAGGTTTTCCGCAATTTCATCTTTTTCCTTTGCACTAAAATCCGCAAAGGCGCGCCGCAAGAATACAAGTGCGCGTTTGAACGCCTCATCATCAAGTCCCTCTAAATAGTTGTCGAGACTTTCCCACAAAGACAGCCTGGCAATCAGGGCATAGCGGTTTTTCATGGCAAGCCCTTCAAACCATCCGGCGCCCAGCTCTGCGGGCGTGCCAAAGGACAGCCTGCGCAGTACCTCCAGCTTCAGCCGTTCTGTATCCATCTGTCCCCGTTCCAGCAGAATAGCCGCCGCAAAGCCGGACAGTTTTGTATTGAAATCATCCCTGTCCGCCACCTGCCACAGCGCTGAAAGCCACGCTTCCCCGTTTAAAAAGTCATGAGAAAGCGCCGCCGCGTTAAGCTGCTGCATGGCGGCAGCTACGGCGCCCGACGCATTGTCGTCACAGTGGCAGGCGCCGGAAAGCAGAAGGCAGGCACGATAAAATATTTTTTCCAGAATAGGCAGTAAAGGGGCAGTCTCCACCTGTCTTATGCCGCCGTAACGGATGACCGCAGAAAGCCGCTCTACCGTCCCTGCAAGCTCCTCCAGGGAAACGGCGTCCACGGCTCTTAGTGCCAGTATATCGGTGGCATAGCGTGCCGCAGCCGGCATACCGCACAGAAAAGAATCCTCTATCATCTGCGCCATAAGGGAAAGGCTGCCAGCATTATCCGCCTGCTCCTTCATGTGAAAAGCGGCAGCCTGTACAATGGTATCCCCCTTTAACGCTGCCTCCACCAGCTCTATCTCCGCCTCCGGCGTCCAGCGCAGCACCCACTGCTCCCCCCACGTAGCGTTTTCCTGCTGCCTTTTTTTCTCGTTGACAAAGCTCACGCCCAGCACGCGCAGCCTGTGCAGAAAAAAGGAGCGGTGTAAATCGAGAAAGGCGGACTTTTCCGAGACCACATTCCGTTTCTCCCGTAAGTCCAGCGCCAAATCCTGCGCCGTAATGTCCCTGTATTTGTCAAGCTTCAGCTCTTTTAACTGCCGGTAAAAATCCTCCTGAATGCTGGTACGGCTTACGCCCTCCGGCAGGCTGCCGATTTTGGTTCCAATCTCCGTGTCTGCAACCGCAAGGCTGACGGAAGCCATATCGCCGCCGCCCAGACAGGTGACTGCCGCATCCCGCAAATCCCTGAGTGCCGGCATATGTCCGCCCCGCAGCCGCGCCAGCTCATAAGAGAGGCGCACCGCCTCTATCACGGAAGCGGAGGAAACCGGCGAGCCGCTGCTTCTCTGGTAGCCCGCTATTCTTGACAGATAGTTGTAAGCCGTCTCCATGGGCGCCTGATGGAGGAGCGCTTTCCAAAGAAGCGCATAGTAAGCCGGCGCCTTGTTTCCTGCACCATAGCCGGAGCGGGAAGAAAGGCGGTAATCAGAATATGGCATCAGCGTGTGATTTGCGCTGACCCGCGGCAAATGGCAAAGGCGCTCCATTTCTTCCTGCGAAGGCTCCTGCCTCCAGCTTTTTAACCCTTCCACGTGATAGGCGCCGGTCACTATCACCATCTGCTCAGGAGCGATACCGTCCTGCAGCGCCGCTCTGATTTGTTTTCGCATCCATGCTTCGCGAAGCAGGATTTCCTCCCAGTCGCTGTCTTTTCCCTGTGTCAGCTCACGCAGGCTCTTCCCAAACAGATTCGCGCCCTGATGATACCCCTCTGCAGAGCCTGCCTGCTCCAAGGTACGCTCCCAGAAGGTTTCATGTCCGTCTTCCCCCGTCCTTTGGTCAAGGGCGCGGTATACCAAAAAACGCTCCTCTTCTCCCTGTGCCGCTTCCTCCACAGAAGGCAGCGCCAGAAAGGCTTCCGTCGGTAAATCAATAAAGCGACACTCTGCCCCGTTTTCCCCGCACCACAATACAGCCTGATACTCCGGCGAATATTCCGCAAAGGGATAGAGAATGGTGCGCACCGGCGCTTCTTTGGTATATGCCAGTACTGCGACCGGCGGCTTTGCTTCTGGATTCTGCAGATGGACAAGCATATCCGCCAAGTCGTCGGGACCTTCCACCAGTACCATTTTCGGACGCTTTTCGTCCAGAAAACGGCGCAGATAAAACGCTCCGGCCGGAGACAGATGCCTGATTCCAAAAAAGAAAGGCTCGTTACCCATATGAAAACTCCTTACTGGTTTAATTCCCTGCACGCGCGGTAAAGCCCCGTCCAGCGGGAACCTCTTTTTTTCATTACATTTTCCAGATATTCCTTCCATGCAAGGGTATCCTTTTCCTCTTCCTTTACCACTGCGCCCTGCAGCCCCGCCGCCAAATCACTGTCGGCAATCTGCCCGTTTCCAAAGCTCCCGGCAAGCGCCATACTGTTGCACAAAAGAGAAATCGCCTCCGCCGTGGACAAAACGCCCGTAGTCGTTTTGACTTTCTGGCTGCGGTCTAAGGTTTCCCCATTTCTGAGCTCCCTGAAAACCGTGCAGACCTTTTCTACTACCTCTTCGGCAGGAAGCGCCGCATGTAAGTCCAAATTGCCCGCCTGCTGCTCCACTCTGGTTTTGACAATTTCCATTTCCGCCTCCAAATCAGCCGGTGAAGGCAGCACCACAATATTAAACCTTCTCTTTAACGCAGCGGACATTTCATTCACGCCTTTGTCTCGGGTGTTTGCCGTTGCAATCACGGAAAATCCTTTTCGTGCCGGTACTTCCATATTCAACTCCGGCACGGAAATCCGTTTTTCGGACAAAATGGAAATCAGGGCGTCCTGTACCTCACTGGCGCACCTTGATATTTCCTCCACTCGGGCAATCGTACCTGTCTCCATGGCTGTCATCACAGGACTTTTCAGCATGGCGCCTAAAGACGGTCCCTGCGCTATCAGCATGGCATAATTCCAGGAATACCGGATTTGCTCCTCCGTAGTGCCTGCCGTTCCCTGAATCACCTTAGTGGAATCCCCGTTGATGGCGGCGGACAAATGCTCCGAAAGCCAGCTCTTTGCCGTTCCCGGCTCTCCAATCAAAAGCAGCGCCCTGTCCGTCACAAGGGTGGCAATGGCAATCTCCACCAGACGCTCCTGTCCGATGTATTTGGGGGTAATCTCCATGCCTCCCACCCTGCCGCCGCAGATATAAGTCCGCACAGAGCGGGGCGACATCCGCCAGCCCGTCGGCACAGGGTCCTTTTCCGCCGCAATCAACGCGTCGATTTCTTTTTGAAAGAGCTGCTCAGCCGGCAGCCTCTGCACACTGTTCTGTTCCATTTTTTCTCCATTTCCGCGCAGTTTTGCACATTCCGATTTTATTTCCCTGCTGTAAACAGCATCACAGTAAAGCTTTTTGTTCCTGTATATAGGCTTCCAGTACTGCGGCGCAGTTGTCACGTCCCTTTATGCTTCCTCTCTTCAACAGCAGAAGCAACTGTCCCGCCTCCTCTGCCTTTGCGGCGGCACTCCCCGGAAGCTCCCCAAAATAGCTGTTTATTTCCCAGGCGCTGACAGGGCGCGCCAGCCCCCTAAAATAATGCACGGCAAGCCCCTTGCAGCTCTCAAAGCCGCATTTTTTGAGCGGTTTCAGATAAAGACGGTTATCTTTTTCCTTCTGGGCACGAATGTAAAAATACGAAGACAGTCTACGGCACAGCGCTTCATTGCCCGGCTGTACCCATGCAGAAAGCAGCACGTCCATCGACTTGTCCTCCAGACGCATTAGGATATCGAATATTTCCTCCGTTATCCCATATAAAGGATACCGGATACTGTTTTTTTGCAAGTCTGCCTGAGAGACATATGCCGCCTGCATCACATAGCCGCCGGTACCGTCTGCATATACGGCAGGCAATGATTTCATGGCTGAAAACGCCTCCCACACAAAAATTGTCCTGTCTTTTCTCAGCCGCCTCCCGAAAATCCCGCTCTCATCCACAAAATCCCGTAAAAGCGCCTGACATTTCGCACCGTCTTCTTCCCGAAACGCTGCCGCCATAACCGCCGGAAAATAGGGCTCCCTGTAAGTCTGATACAGCTCCCATGCAAGCGGCGCCAGTTCTTTTCCCCGGGGCATAAGCAGATTGAGAAACAGGCTTTCCCGTATCACTTCGCTAAAAGGAACCCTGCTGTTGCTCAAATGATCCGGTCTGAAAAAAAGCATGGCGGAAGTGGCATTTTTTTCTGCCTTTTTAACCTCGTCCAACACGGTTCTTACCGCTGCCGCCTGTCTGTAGCATTCGCAGATTTCCGCGCCGCATTTGCCGGAAAACGCCGAGATACAGGCGTTAAGCATTGCCTCCAGCTCGTTATCCGGCTTTCTCTTTCCCTTCCTCCAGTCTGCAAGTGTCCCTAAGAATATACCGGATACCAGCTTAGCCGCTTCCGGTCGTTCGGAGCCCTCCATACAGGTAACGGCAGAAAGCGGGTCTTTTGCTGCAAGCGACTCAAAAAACGCCCACGTTTTTTCCCCGTTCATACAGGCAAGCGCATGAAGCGCCATCTTTTTGTTGTTTCCTGTCTCCGTATCGCACAAAGACAAAAGCAGCTCCTCGTTTTCCTGACTGTGGCGAAGCGCATGGATAAGCGCCGCCCGCACCTCTTTTTTTGCCGCTCCAAGATGCTTTAAGTAAAAATCGTTTGCCAGGGCGCCGTCCACTCTTTCCAACACCTGCACGCGCCGTGCCATTTCCTTTTTTCCTTTCGGGTCAAAGTCCTTCTCCAGCAGAAAACGAATTCCCGCAAAAGAATTTCTGTTCTGTATACCGTCCTCAATCAGCCAGCCGGCGGCGTCCTCCGCCAGCTCTCCATAAGAAGCCCCCAGCGCCTCCACCAAAGCGGCACGCACTCTGTAATCCCCAAAAAGCTGCGGCTGTTCCTTATGTAAATTCACTACGTAGCTGTATCTGCCTCCGCCGGAATGCTGCAGCGCATCCAACAGAGCGGACAACACGGAATAGGGGATATTTTCCGTATATGCCCCCACTGTCCCTTCTGTCTCTGCAAAAGGCTCCGCTGTCCCTTCCGCCTCTACGGCGCCCTGCGTACAAAGCAGGGCATCCAAAAGTGTGAGCGCATCCAGAAGGGCGCCCGCCCTGTCCTCGCAGCTTTCGCTCATAATCTGCTTTGATAGCTGTACAATACGCGCCAAAACCGGAGATGCTTTTTCTAAAGGCGCCACAGCCTCCACCGCTCTTTTGAGCCTGAAGTCCTCCCGTATCAGTCCGGTTCCTGCTACTGCCCCTGTTTTCAGTCTCTCCCGCAGTTCATATACCGGTGTCAAATCCATTTCTCTACCATGCCTTTCCCGACTGTTTCCCAAAAGGGATAGCCGATATCAAAACTTTCAAAAGCCTGTCAGTATAAAAGGCGGACGATGCCTTCATCTGCCACAATACTAAGCGGCCAAAACAGAATCCTTCGCGAAACCGCATCATAATAAAATCCACCTAAAAGCGCCTGATTTTCCAACAGCTTTCTGTCCGTCAGCAGACGCAGCCTCTTAAGCGTCGGTTCTTTATCAGGGCAGTCCCCAAGATAAATTGTAGCACCGTTTTTATCTGTAAGTACTAGCGTCTCCCCTATCCGTCCAATCTGTTTAAAAGCTATCAGGCGGTACAGCACGGGGGCGGACATTGCATTTTTCAAATAGTTCTTTGCCGCTTTTGCCTCGGCAGCCACGGACTCTGCAGCAAAGGCACGCACAATGGCTAACTGCTCCTTTGTCACCTCTGCAACGGTTCCGTGCTCCCAGCGGACCCTGCGGGTTCCTTCCCCCGGATATATCTGCATGGAGCTTATGCTGACTGTGCCAAAGAGACTGTCCTCCTGCTTTACGTATTTCAGCGCTTTTACCGGTCTGTAATTGCAGGACAGGCAGATTTCTCCCGTTTCCATATCCAGCCAGCAGCCCGTGTCTATGTACTCGCGTCTGGCTTCCTCGTATTCCACAAAAAAGGCAAGCTGTACCAGACATACGTCCTTACGGCTGCTTCCCAAAGCTTCCAGTTCAGAAAGCTTCCAGATGCCGCCAAGCTCCTCGTAAAGAGGACTGGCATCCAATGCCTCTTCTTTGTTTTCCAGCTTTTCCTGCAGGTATGCGGCAGACTTTTTTACCAGTGCCCAAAGCTTTTTTAGCACATCGAGCGCTTTCTCATAATGGATTTCCCTCTGGTCTTCCAAAAAAGCTTCTATCTCCAGAATCAGGCGGTTCAACAGCCGCTGGGGACCGGGCAGGTAATAGTCTCCCAACTGCTTGGAAAGCTCCTTGTATGTAGAAAGAGCCGTTCCTCCCATTGTGCCAAGTCCGGCTTCCAAAAGCTCCCGCACCATTTTTTCCGTCAGTGCCAGCCCCTCTAACTGCTTCTTTCTTTTTCGTGTCCTCGCGGCGGCGCCTGCCTTGGCGGATTTTGCCGCAGAAGCGCTTTTCTCCTCCGCTTTTGCCGCCGTGCCTTCTCCCTTGCCCGTCTGGGCGGCGCCATTCTCCTCCTGTGCCGCTTTCTCTCCCTTTAATCGCTTTTTCTCTCTTTTTTTCAGGATGTCCTCCGGTATTGCACAATCCGTAAAAGGCTTTCCCGCCATGATTTCATAGAGAAGCGCCAAACTGTGCTTGCACGGGAACTGTCTGCTGGGGCAGGAACAGCGGAATACCGGTGCATCCGGCTCCACAAAATCTGCCGTTGTGATATAGTTGCTCTTTCCGCTTCCCTGACACTCTCCCAGAAAAAAAGTGTCATCCGCAGATTTTTCCAGCCGGACAAATCCGCCCTTTTGTGATATTTTTTTCCCGTTTGCACCGGCTGCCGGATTGGGAGCCAGCGCCAATATCTGCTGTTCGGTAATCTGTTGCATAGCAAATCCTTTCTGCCGCTTTTTGCAGCCCATTCTGCCTTCTATGATTGTACTATACGGGCTGGTTGAATGCAAGAGCGTCTAAGAAAGAACAGATGCCGGCAAAAGCCACGCTTCGTCAGCGTTCCGCAGCCACAAAGAGACGTTCCATACCTACAAAAAAAGATTGGAAGCCGTCTGCCAAACCTCCAATCTCCAAGGCATAAAATACACCCTTTATTATTTGTGGTTGATATAATTTATCAGCCCCTCCGCCTCAATGATTTTCTGCATAAAGGGCGGGAATGCCTGCCCTTTGTATGTCTTGCCTGTGGTGAGGTTTGTAATCTCGCCGGAATCAAAGTCCACCTCCACCTCGTCTCCCCCACGGATACCCTTTGCCGCTTCCGGACACTCAATGATGGGCAGTCCGATGTTGATGGCATTGCGGTAAAAGATGCGGGCAAAGGTCTCTGCAATCACACAGCTTACCCCCGCAGCCTTAATGGCAATGGGCGCATGCTCCCTTGATGAGCCGCAGCCAAAGTTCTTGTCCGCCACAATCAAGTCACCCTTTTTTACTTTCCCCACAAACTCCTTATCAATATCCTCCATGCAATGCAGGGCAAGTTCTGAAGCCTCCGAAGAATTCAAGTACCTCGCAGGAATAATCACATCCGTGTCCACATTGTCCCCATACTTAAAAACATTTCCCTTTGCTTTCATAATTGTTGTCTCCTTTTTACTATCACTATCTATCATTTCTACAGGTAATTGCGAAATTTGGTTACTGTGCGAGTGTCATTGTGCACCTTGCATATTCCAACACAGACCCGCTCTCGCTTCGTAAAAAACGTAGCAGTGCTAAGCTCGAAAATACCTCGCAAGTCATGC
>CAJTPU010000026.1 GCA_910578335.1 uncultured Lachnospiraceae bacterium
CAGGTATTAAGGGATTATTTACAGTCGGTGTAACATATGTTTGACAAACCTACACTTCTGTTTACTGCCGTCCGGTTGCTTACCTGCATTGCGCTGATTTTATGCATTCTGTCGATGACAGACTGAAAATTCACTGATGAAACTGTCATAAGGCTGTTTCCCTCCTCATGCAAATCCTGATGCGGAAAATTCTTTTGTTTTTTATTATACTCGCATCCTGACTTTCAAGGGAATGGGCTTGTATTAAAACAACCTTTTTTCGTAACGAAATCTTCTACCTATATGGCATCGATTCTTTTTCTGAGACTCAGCATTTGGACGTCCACTCTGGAAATGATTTCCGCATACTTGCGCAAATCCTTCTGCACGCTTTTTGCCGCCTTCAAATCCTTTTTATAGCAGAGCCTGTGGTCCAGCCTTGCCCAGAAATCCATTGCCAGCGTGCGTAGCTGAATTTCCACCCTGACCCATTCGGCTTTGCCCTTTGTCTCTACCGGCACCTCCACAATAAAGTGCAGGCTTTTGTAACCGCTCGCTTTGGGATTTTCGATATAATTTTTTTCTTTGATAAAGCGGAGCTGCTTCTGTTTTTTCAGCCGTTTTGCCAGTTCATAGACGTCGTCCAGAAAAAAGCACGCGGCGCGGACGCCGGCAATATCGTTGAGTCTTTCCCTTGCCGTCTCCAGATTGACGGCACAGCCTTTCTTCTGCAGCTTTCGCTCTATGCTTTCCGGCGCTTTCACCCTGCCGTTTATACTGCTCAAAATTTCGCGCCGAAACAACTTCTCCAAAAAAGCCGCTTCCCGCCTTATCATTTCCATCACGCTCTTTACGGCACTCTCATACAAGTACCGGAACCGCACCTGTTCCATTTCCTCCTGCAGCCGTAAAAGCTCTCTGTCAGCCGCCTGATTTGTCTCCATCATTTATATAATCCCTTCCATACTACCCATCGTTTCCGCCACAGCGGCATAAACACTTCTATAAGTATATGCAGGAACTTATAAAATCTGTCGTCTTTTTTACTAAATTTTTTCTACATTTCCATTTTTGTTTCCTTACCGGCTTAGGGTGTCAAAAGCCCTAATCCGCCTCGGCACTTCTTCCGTACAGGCAAAAAGGACATACCCTTCCGGCGCCTGTACCACATGAAGCTTTCTGCTTCTGCCTTCCTGCGTATCTGTCACCATACCCTCTTTCCAATCCACAAGAAGCTCAGAAAAGCTTCTGGAGAGCCCTTCCCCCGTGCACTTCACGTATGCCTCCTTCGCCGCCCAGTGCCGGAAAAAAAAGAGTTCCTTCTCCTCCTGCAAATCTGCATAGATACGCTTCTCCTCCTTGTGCAGAACCTTTTCTGCCACCGCCGGATTTATCCGCCGCCCGCACTGCTGAATATCCAGCCCCACTTCCCTGTCAGAAACAGCACATGCCGCATAGGAACCGGAATGGGACAAATTAAAGAAAAGCCCTCGGGAGCCTTCTAAAAAAGGCTTTCCTCCCGAGGTCTTTCTCGTCTCAAGGGGACTATAGCACTGTAGTCCGGCTATGGCTTCCTCCACGGACACATACACCGGACCCGGTCCTTTTTCTTCGTACAGGCAGGCACCGCCTGCAAACAACGCCTCCTCCTGCGATACTGCATAGGCAAGAAGCAGTCCCGCCGCAAGGCTCAATGCCTGCGCGCGCTCCTGCTTCATGCGCTTTGTACGCCCGCCGCGCTCCCGCTCCACCAGCTTCCACGCACGGAGACGATTCTCTTCTGCAAGAAGCGGCTCTGCCTCCATCAGGTACAGCTTCAGCATACGCTCTCATCATCCTCTTCTATATCCAGCTTAATCCTAAGCTCCCGAAGCTGAATGTCATCCACTACATTGGGCGCCTCGCTCATCAGACAGGAAGCATCCTTCACTTTGGGGAATGCAATCACTTCCCTGATATTATCCGCCCCCACTAACAACATCACAAAGCGGTCCAGACCGATGGCAAGCCCTGCATGAGGCGGCACCCCGTATTTAAACGCATTTATCAAAAATCCAAAACGTTCATAGGCTGATTCTCTGGTAAAGCCCAGCACCTCAAACATTTTTTCCTGTACCTCGGGCTGGAAAATCCTCACGCTGCCGCCGCCCAGCTCCACGCCGTTTAACACAATGTCATACGCCTTGGCGCGCACTCTGCCCGGCTCCGTGTCGATAAAAGGCAAATCCTCCTCCATGGGCATGGTAAAGGGATGATGCATGGCAACAAAGCGGTTCTCCTCCTCGCTCCACTCCAAAAGAGGGAACTCCGTCACCCACAGAAAATCAAAGCGGTCGTTGTCTATCAGTTCAAGTTGCTTTGCCAGCTCTACACGCAGCCCTCCCAGCACGTTATACACAATCTTATCCTTATCCGCCGCAAAAAGAAGTAAATCGCCTTTTTCGCCTTCCATGGCTGTCACAAGGGCCAAAAGCTCCTCTTCTGTCATAAATTTGGCAAAAGAAGACTTATACGTGCCGTCAGGCTGTACGGAAAGGTAGGCAAGCCCCTTTGCGCCGTAGCCTTTTGCAAACTCCGTCAGCGCGTCTATCTTTTTGCGGGGCATCTCCGCCTGTCCTTTGACATTGATGCCGCGCACCGAGCCGCCGTTTTCCAGCGCACCGGTAAACACACCAAAGCCGCAGTCCTTTACCACCCCGGACACATTTTTTAATTCCATGCCAAAGCGGGTATCCGGTTTGTCCGAGCCAAAACGCTCCATCGCCTCCTTCCACGTGATGCGCTTCAGCGGCAGGTTGACCTCTATGCCAATGGCGTCTTTGCATACGCGCTGCACCATTCTCTCCGTAGCGTCTATCACATCATCCACATCCACAAAGGAAAGCTCCATATCCACCTGTGTAAACTCCGGCTGCCTGTCCGCACGCAAATCCTCGTCGCGGAAGCATCTTGCAATCTGAAAATAGCGGTCATAGCCGGAACACATCAAAAGCTGCTTGAATATCTGGGGCGACTGCGGCAGCGCGTAAAAGCTGCCGGGATGCACGCGGCTCGGCACCAGATAATCCCTTGCCCCCTCCGGCGTAGACTTGGTGAGCATGGGGGTTTCAATCTCTAAAAATCCTTCTCCCGTAAGAAAGTTTCTGATAGTCGTCGTAATCCGGCTGCGCAGCATCAGATTTTTTTGCAGCGCAGGTCTGCGCAGGTCAAGGTAGCGGTATTTCAGGCGAAGCTCCTCTTTCGTCCTGCTTTCCGCCTCGATAGGGAAGGGAGGCGTTTCCGCCTCAGACAAAATCCGAAGAGAATCTGCACGCACCTCAATCTCCCCCGTCGCCAGGTTTTCGTTGACTGCCGCAGCTCTTTTTTCCACACGTCCCGTCACGGCGGCAACAAACTCGCTGCGCAGCTTTTCCGCCTTTTCAAAATTCTCTTTCCCGCAGTCGCTCTCCTCGAAAATCACCTGCAGGATGCCTGCGCGGTCGCGCAAATCCACAAATATAATGCCGCCCTTGTTTCGCTGCTTCTGCACCCAGCCCATAACGGTGACGTATTCTCCTACATTGGCAGCGGATAACTCGCCGCATCGATGCGTACGTTTTAAGCCTTTCATTGTCTCAGCCATATCATACCTCCCTGCCCGCTTTCACAGGCATCTCTGCTTTCGCCTTATTTTAACGGATTTTTATAAAATTCCTTAAATTCCTCATAGCCCTCTGCCATAAGCTGCTCCTTTTGGAATTTCTTATTTTTATTCATGCGGACCATCAGCACCTGCCTGCCTTTTTCCCGCTCTGCTTTCGCCTCTGCAATCACCGCATTCAGCATATCGCCTGCAACGCCCTTCTCAATCAGAAACACGCCTTTTTTATGCGCTGACGGCACCTTGAAGCCTTTTTCCATAAGCAGCAGAATAATTCGTTCAAACCCGATGGAAAAACCGCAGGCGGGTACATCATTTCCCGTAAACCTGCCCACCATTTTATCGTATCTTCCGCCGCCGCCGCAGCTTGCGCCAAATTCCGGCATTGCAATCTCAAAAATCGTACCGGTATAATAGCCCATCCCCCGCACCAGCGTGGGGTCAAAAACCAGTTCAAACGTATCTTCTTTATTGGCATTGACGCTGTCCATGATTTCCGTAAAAGAGTCCATCACTTCCTTTTCCAGATACTCTCCCAGCACATCCTGCAGACACGCGGCGCCATCTGCCTGTACCTTTTCAAACAAGGCAAGGTATTTCTCACAGGCCGCCTCGGAATATCCATCCTGCAGCAGCTCCTCCTTCACGCCGTCCATACCGATTTTATCCATCTTGTCCAGCGTAATAAATATGCTGTCATAAGCCTCTTCGGCAAAGCCGGCATACGCTGCCATCGCCTTTAATATCCGCCTGTCGTTTATCCGAATCTGATAACCGGAAAAACCCAGCCTGCTTAAAGTCGTGGTGGTCGCCAGTATCAGCTCTATCTCCGCAAGGTTGGATGCCTCTCCCAGAATATCAATGTCGCACTGCATAAACTGGCGGTAACGCCCTCGCTGAGGTCTGTCCGCCCGCCATACATTTCCCATCTGCAGTGCCTTAAACGGGCTTGGCAGATTCGCTGCGTTGTTGGAATAAAACCGAACCAGAGGCACCGTCAAATCATAGCGCAGCCCGCTGTCCGTCAAATCATTTTCATTCTCCGCTTCCGAAAGCTTCAGCTTCTCACCGCGCTTTAAAATCTTAAATATCAGTTTTTCATTCTCCCCGCCCTGTTTACTGCTTAAATTGCCAATGTCCTCCACACAGGGCGTCTCCATGGGCGTAAAGCCAAAACTCCTGTAGGTATCCTTTATCACGCCTGTCACATAATCTCTGATTTGCATCTCTGCGGGCAAAATATCCCTCATGCCGTTAAACGGCTTTTTTTTCAGTGCCATATATCCTCTCATTCCGCCGTGCAGCTAAACGCCTTCTGCACGCCTTTCTTTTCTTACAAGATTCTACACTGATTCCTCCGTTATTTCAAGCATAAAATAAATCTTCGCTTCCGCTCTATCATTTCATCTATTTTTTCTATATAGAGAGATACATCCTTGACATCCTCGCATCTCTCAATCCGTCCGTCAGGGTACACCATTTTTGTGATGCTGCCGGCACCGCAGGCAATGATGGTCTGTTTCTCCTCCATTATCAGGATGTTGTAAATCCCCTCCTTGCCCTCTGTGGCGTAGCCCACATTTTCAAAATTACCGGACATATTTTTCTGGCGGTAGAGATAATACGGGTGCATGTTAAGCTTCTCTGCCCCCTGTGCCGCAATCTCCATGGTTCTGTCTGTATTTTTGAGCGTTTCCACACCATTTTCCACAATCCATTTACTCAACGCAGAGGCGCGC
This sequence comes from uncultured Lachnospiraceae bacterium, assembly GCA_910578335.1. Lineage (GTDB taxonomy): Bacteria > Bacillota > Clostridia > Lachnospirales > Lachnospiraceae > Acetatifactor. The sequence continues at coordinate 5,359 of CAJTPU010000026.1, forward strand.
TTTATGGCTAGGGAATGCACCGTAAGGGAATCCGGCTTCATCGCCACGATTTCTTCTATCGTATGCGCCACATCCGCTTCTCCTTCATTCGGAAGCCCCAGAATAATGTCCATATTAATGTGAAAACCACCCACGGCACGCGCCATGGCGAAGGCTTCCCGCACCTGCTCAGGCGTCGCCTGCCTGCCTATCAGCTTCAATGTCTCTCCGTTCATGGTCTGCGGATTGATGCTGATGCGCCCCACACCATGCTTCTTTAGCACGTTCAGCTTTTCTTTTGTGATGCTGTCAGCCCTGCCTGCCTCCACGGTAAATTCCTGCACGGTGGTAAAATCAAAGTTTGCCCGAAGCGCCGTAAGCAGCCTGTCAAGCTGCGCAGGCTCTAAGGTCGTCGGCGTCCCGCCGCCAATGTATACACTGTCCAGTACCCTGTTCCCATACGCCCCGCCTACAAACTGCAGCTCCTTTATCAGACAGTCTATATAAGATTCCACCAGCCGTTTAAACTTGCACAAAGGATAGGAAGTGAAAGAACAGTACAGGCAGGTGGTGGGGCAAAAAGGAATCCCGATATAAAGACTGTAGCCATCCGCAGAGTGAAGGCGGGACAGCAGTGCTTTTTCCCGCTCTGCAATTTCCACGCCGAGCGCCGCCTTCTGTCTGCTTACAAAATAAGTATCCTGTAAAAAAGAGACGGCTTCCGCCCCGCTCCTCCCTTCCTCTAAAAGTCCCATGGCTATTTTCGTGGGGCGGATTCCTGTAAGGCTTCCCCACGGAAGTGTTTTCTGCGTGTAATCGGCAAGCGTGTGATAGAAAAAGCGTTTAAATTCTGTCTTGTAAGCCTTGCTCTCTTTTCCTTCCACCTCTGCTTCGGCTTTCCAGACATAGCTTTTTTCCACCGCCTGCTCCCCCTTCTCCTCAGCCCCGCCTGCCGCCGGCTTTAAAAAGAACAGATTTGCGCCTTGTTGATGCAATACAATTTTCAGCCGCAGTGATTTCTCTGCCTCCTCACGTTTTTCCTGTCCCATATCCGGTGTGATAACCCGCACATTTTCCTGTGGGTAAAACGCCTTTACAAGCGCCTGTACATCATATTCAAATCTGCTCTCCCCAATTTCTACTGCAAACATGATACTTCTTTTCCTCTCTGTCCATATCGTAAGGTCCGGTACACGGTTACCGCAAGGTCAAGCAATGTTATCAGCACAATTACCGCAAGAAAGAAATTGGGTAATACCCTGTTGGCGATTCCCGTCTGCCAATGTGTTAGTATATCATACTTTGCAGAAAATGTCTCGCCCGTTATGGCAGACAATTCCTCCACAAAATGCAGATTGAAAATTTCATAGCCCTTCAGGAGAATCGTAACTGTCACTACACTTATCACGCTGCAGACAATGCTGACATACATAACCGTCCTATTGTAATGCCCGACTATCAGCTTCACCAAATCGTCCACAACGCCCGCCGAAAAGCTGATGACAAACAGCGGAATCACTTTGCTCCATATAGACAGATTGAAAGCAGAGACTGCCACCAGTTCTCCGTCGGCATTTTTGCCCCAGTAGCCGATAAACTCCGGCAGAACGATAAACACAACCATGACTAAGACGCCGAAAAACACGCCGACAATACTGTCGCTTTTGGGTATCACTGCCTTTGCGCTGGGTATCTGCGTAAGCTTTTCCAAACTCCACGGCTCTCTTTTCTGCAGCTTTACCTGATTTCTTTCCATGACAAAAAACACAAGTGTCACAAGCCCGAATGCAGCCAGCAGGGCTTCCGGCAGGCTTCCCAAAGAGACAAAACCGTCCACTACGCCATTTACCACACCGTTCATTCCCTCTTCCTGCGCGGGAAGCTGTACAATCCAATGTACCACCGCGGAAATTGCCACTCCCACTCCGACACAAATCAACACTAACTTCAAAATCTGGCAGTAAATCGGATAATACTCCCCGCCTATCAGATGTGCCTCTTCTCCCCTGTATTTCATTGCCAGCTTTGCAGGGTCTCCCAGCTCGGAAAGCACCGCCTCAACCTCTTCGGCTCCCCCGTCTCCCGGTCTCTCCTCCAGCATATCCTCAATCAGGGTTCTCAGCTCCTCCTCAATATCCTTCCGCTGCTTTTCCGGCAGCCGCCTCACCACGTCATATAAATATCTCTCAATTAGATTGTTTTCCATATTTTTCCTCATTTCTGCGCTGCTCTTCTGTACAAATCCACAAATGGATTACGAGTTTGTGGCAAGCAGCGCGCAGACACAAATCCCGCAATTGAAAATTTTCATCTTCCATCTTTCTCTCTTTTCTAACTGCAGAGCAGCTTCTGCATACACTCTGTCATTTCCTCCCACTGCCTGCGCAGACTCTCGTACACCGCATCGCCAAATGCAGTCCTCTTATAATACTTGCGCGGCTTACTGCCATCCGTTTCCCACTCACTTATCAGTATCTCCTGCTTTTCCAGCCTCCTAAGCAGCGGATAAAGCGTATTGGTATCCACCCTGACGCCTTTTTCTTCCATATTTTTTACCAGCGTGTACCCGTATGCAGGACTGTTCAACTGGCTTAACACGCTAAGTACAATCGTTCCACGCCTCAGCTCCTGCGTCAGTGCCTGCAGAATTTCGTTAATTTCGCCCATAGACGCCCTCCTTTCCTTATCCTGTGTTTCACATTATACTGTATATTACACACTATTGTCAATATAGAAATATTAATAATTACAAAATATTTTTAAGTCAGGGAAATCTTTACACAACAAAAAGAGCTGCTTACGAATTGCTTCGTAAACAGCCCCTTCTTAAAAAACGCTTCCGGTCACACCAAAACCGCTGCCAAAAAAGCCCTTAGAAAAAGGGATTGTATTTTTTCTCATGCTCCACGGTAGTGCTGTCACCATGTCCGGGATATAGCTGCGTGTCATCCGGCAGCGTAAAAATCTTTTCCCGAACGGAGCGCTCCAGCATACCGCCGCTTCCCGTGGGCAAATCTGTTCTTCCCACAGACTCCTGAAATATGGTATCGCCGCAGACCAAAAAGCCCGCTTCCTCAAAGTAATAACAGCAGCTATCCGCCGTATGCCCCGGTGTGGCAAGCACCTTGCAGGTAATGCCTGCAGTACAGATTTCCTCGCCGTCTTTCACATACACATCCGGAACCACCGTGTAGGGTCTGCCTGCCTGTCGGGAAACATTCAGCCCGTCATTCTCGCAGAGCTTTTCAGCCGCCTCCAGCGCATATATTTTTGCACCGGAAAACTCACGAAGCGCGCCGGTACCCCAGATGTGGTCAAAATGCCCATGTGTCACCAAAATGGCAGCAACCGTAAATCCCTTTCCTGCAAGCGTTTCATAAATCTGCTCTCCCCTGTCTGCCGGGTCTATCACAATCGCTTCTTTGCCGCCTTCCCTGTAGACAATGTAACAGTTCGTACCATAACCGCCAATTACCATGCGCCCTATCTTTAACTCAGCCATCAGCCTCTCGTCCTTTCAATATCCACTACGCTTTCTATCATTCTGATTTTATCAATCACCCTGTTTAATTCTTCCCTGCTTCCCACTTCAAAGGATGTCTGCATGGTGGCAACACCCTGCTTATTCGTCCGCGTATTCATGGAAAGAATATCAATGTTCTTTTCCGTCAGCGCCTTCGAGATATCCGCTAACAGCCCGTTGCGGTTATTGGCATATATGACGATTTCCGCAAAGTATTTCTCGCTGCCGCTTCCCTCCTCCGGCTCCTGCCAGTCTGCTTCAATCAGCCTTACTCTCTCAATTTCAGGAAGATTCAAAATATTGACGCAGTCCGTCCTGTGAATGGTAATGCCCCTTCCCCTTGTGACAAATCCTATGATTTCATCGCCCGGTACCGGAGAACAGCACTTGGAAAACCGAACGGAAACATCCGTGACGCCCTTTACAGAGATGCCGCTTTTCGACTTAATCGCCGGCAGCTTGTTTATCTGGGCGTTTTCTGCGATAGAAGCCAGTACTTCCTCGTTGGTCATCTCCTTTTTGTGGTCGCGGTCATAGTATTCGAGAAGCTTATTGACAATCTGCCCCTCTTTTAAAGCGCCATGCCCGATTGCCGCCAGCAGGGCATCCCAGTCCTGAAATCCATATTTGCGCTGAATCGCCTCCATATACTCCGGCTTCGTCAAGTCGGAAAGAACCAGATTCCTCGCCTTGCAGTAGTTTGTGATAAGCTCCCTGCCCTTTAAAATATTGTCTTCCTTCAGCTCATTTTTAAACCACTGGTTAATCTTATTTTTTGCCTGTGTGCTTTTGACAATATTGAGCCAGTCCCTGCTGGGTCCCTTGGAATTCTGGGAGGTAATGATTTCTATCCTGTCGCCGTTTTTCAGCTCATAATCTATTGTCACCAGCTTGCCGTTTACCCTTGCACCTACCATCCGGTTGCCCACTGCGCTATGGATACAATAAGCAAAATCAATGGGCGTGGAGCCGGCAGGCAGATTCTTAACGTCGCCGCTCGGCGTAAAGCAGTATACATTGTCGGAAAACAAATCCAAATCGTTCTTGAGCAGATTCATAAACTCCCGGTTGTCGGAAGTATCCCTCTGCCACTCCAGAATCTGTCTGAGCCACGTCAGCTTTTCTTCTTCCTGCCCCTCTACCTTTTTGCCGTCCGATGCCTCCTTATATTTCCAGTGGGCGGCAATCCCGTACTCCGCCGCCTTGTGCATCTCAAAGGTCCGTATCTGCACTTCAAAGGGCTGCCCCGCTGCCCCAATCAGGGTTGTATGAAGAGACTGGTACATATTTGCCTTTGGCATGGCAATATAATCCTTAAACCGCCCGGGTATCGGCTTATACATCTCATGAATGACTCCCAATGCCGCGTAACAGTCCTTCACCGTATCCACAATAATACGGATGGCAAACAAATCATAAATCTGGTCCAGTGTTTTATTCTGGTTTTTCATCTTTTTGTAGATACTGAAGAAATGCTTGACACGTCCGTCGATTTGCGCCTCGATACCCGCGTTTTTGATGTGCTGGCTGACTTCCGCCACGATACCGGCAATATAGGTTTCCCGCACGCTCTTGCGCAGGGCAATCTTGCTCACCAAATCATAATATGCCTCCGGCTCCAGATATTTCAGGGACAAATCATCCAGCTCTATCTTGATTTTCGAAATACCCAGCCTCTGCGCAATCGGCGAATACACCTCAAGCGTCTCCTTGGCTATCCGCTGCTGGCTTTCCGGCTTCTGGTACTTCAGCGTCCGCATATTGTGCAGGCGGTCGGCAAGCTTGATAATAATCACCCTGATATCCTTCGCCATCGCCAGAAACATTTTGCGCAGGTTTTCTGCCTGCAGCTCCAGCCTGGCATCGCTCTCCGTGCCGCTGCCGCTGCTCAGTGGTATGTTTTCCAGCTTGGTAACACCATCCACAAGCTGTACCACCTCCACGCCAAATACCTCCGTCATCTGCTCCTCCGTCATGACGGTGTCCTCCAGCACGTCATGCAGAAGCCCCGCCACAATCGTTTCCTTGTCCATCTCTAAATCGGCAAGGATAATGGCAACATACAGCGGGTGGATAATGTACGGCTCTCCTGATTTTCTCTTCTGGTCCTTATGCGCCTCGCTCGCTACCTTGTATGCCTTTTCAATAACGGAAATATCATCCGACGGGTGGTATTTTTTTACATGCCGAACCAGCACCTGATATAAGTCCTCAGGCGCCATGAATTCCCGTAGTTCACTGATTTTGCTTTCTTCCAGAACAATTTCTTTTTTTTCTTCCGTCATATATTCTGTCCTTATGCCAGCTAATTATTTTACTCCCCCCTAAAACTTTATTTCCCTTCATAAATAATGGCAGACTCCATCCGGTAATCTTTCAGCCTCTCCCTGCCCTTAAGCCCTGCAAGCTCCATCAGAAATACCATGCCGACAACCTCGCCGCCCAGCTCCTCTATCAGCTTTATCATCGCCTCCGTAGTGCCGCCCGTCGCAATCAAGTCATCCACGATGAGCACCTTCTGCCCCGGCTTAATGGAATCCTTGTGCATCTCAATCACCGCTTTTCCATACTCAAGGTCATATTCTTTTTCAATGGTTTCACAGGGCAGCTTTCCCTTTTTGCGAATCAGCACAAAGGGCTTATGATTATTATATGCAATAGGCGTACCAAAAATAAATCCTCTTGATTCCGCTCCCACCACTACATCATAGTCCAAATCTTTTATTTTTTCCTGCATGGTATCAATTGCAAGATGCAGTCCGTCTGCATCCTGCAGCACGCTCGTCACATCCCTGAATATAATGCCTTCCTCCGGAAAATCCGGAATGCTTCTCACATAATCCTCTAATCTCTTCATAAGAACCACCTCTTTCGTCATATTAAAAGAAAACTAAATATTATTATAATCGTTTTTCAATAAGAAGTCAAAACTAAAATCTGCATAGAAAAGAGAAGCCCGCGCCCAGCCGGCACGGACTTCCCCATTCTACGCCCCGAAAATATTGACCAAATCGTTAAAAAGCACCACCACCATCAGCACCATGAAAAACACCAGTCCCACAAAATGTACGATACCTTCCTTCTCAGGCGGCACCGGCTTTTTCCGTATCACCTCAAGCAGCAGAAACACCAGGCGTCCGCCGTCCAGGGCAGGAATCGGCAGAAGATTTAAAATTCCCAGGTTGACGGATAAAAGCAGAATGATGTTCAGCATATTAAGCACCACCGTCTGCACGCCGTATTCCTTTGCCTCCTCATAGGTTTTCCCCACCACATTGACCGCTATGCCGACAGGCCCCGCCACGTCCTTGCGGTCAAACTGCCCCGTAAGCAAAAGCCCGAGACTTTTATAGGTGGCACGCACGCTGTAACGGATTTCATACCAGGCATCCCGAAACACCGAAAGCCCCTCCGGTTTCTCATAGACGCCTCCATACACACCCATCACATACTTGTCATCCGTTTCGCTGTAAACCGGCTGAATCGTCGTTTCCAATTTTTGTCCGTCCCGCTCATAAGCCACCTCTATGGGCGTCCCCTTGTTGAGCAGCGTAATCAGAAAAATATCCCGAAACAAATAGGTTTTTTCTCCGTTCATGCTAAGGATTTTATCCCCTTCCCTAAGCCCCGCTTCCTCCGCAGGACCGTCAGGGGACACACCGGAGAGTACCGTCAAATCCGTGACGGACATAGACACCACAATCACCGCTACAATAAACGCAAGAATAAAATTAAAAATCGGTCCTGCCACGACGGTAGCAATTCTTGCCCATACGCCGGCTTTCAGGAAAGACCCCTCTCCTCCGCCATTTTCCGTCTCCAGCCCGTCCTCGCCCTCAAACATGCAGGCGCCGCCAATCGGAAGCAGCTTAATCGCATACTTCGTCTCCTTTTTCGTAAAAGAAAAGAGCGTCGGTCCCATGCCAATCGCAAATTCTACTACGTGGATACCATTCATCTTCGCCAACAAAAAATGTCCAAACTCGTGAGAAAGCACCACCACACCGAATATCAGGACAAACAATATTACTGTCATCATATCTGGTCAATTCCTCCACTCAACCGTGTTTTCCCCGTCCCAAGCTGTTTTCCTATATTCTCATAAGTTTCCTGTTCCACCGAAAGAATTTCTTCCACACTCGGATTGGGAATCACCGTATGCGCCGCCATGCACGCTTCTATCAGCTCCGCAATCTGCAGGAAGGATATTGTCCCGTTCAGAAACAACTCCACCGCCTTTTCATTCGCGGCATTTAAAACTGTCGGCATACTGCCGCCCGCCTGCGCCGCCGCATAAGCAAGCTTCAGTCCCCGAAAAGTCTCCATATCCGGTTTCTCAAACGTAATCTGTGACAGCTCATAAAAATCAAGCCTTTTTCCCGCCAAAGGTCTTCTGTCCGGATAGAACAGCGCGTATGCGATGGGCAGCTTCATATCCGGTGTGCCAAGCTGTGCCATAATTCCCCCGTCCGCATATTCCACCATGGAATGAATCACGCTCTGGGGATGCACCACCACCTGAATCATGGAAGGCGGCATATCGAAAAGCCATTTTGCCTCGATAACCTCCAGACCTTTATTTACCAGTGTGGCGGAATCTATTGTTATCTTTCTTCCCATATTCCAGTTTGGATGCTTTAGTGCATCCTGCGGCAGAATATTTTGCAGCTCCGCCCTTGTTTTTCCCCTAAAAGGTCCTCCTGACGCCGTCAATAAAATTTTGGATATCCTGTGCTTCGGCTCGCCCTGCATGGACTGGAAAATAGCGCTATGTTCGCTGTCCACCGGCAGAACCGGCACCTTTTTCTCACCCGCCAGGGGCATAATCAAATGCCCTGCGCAGACCAGCGTCTCCTTGTTTGCCAGCGCAATTGTCTTCCCTGCCTCAATTGCCGCGATGGTCGGTCTTATCCCAATCATACCCACTATCGCTGTAACCAATACCTCTGCTTCTTCTAAGACGGCGGCCTCTATCAGCCCCTCCATTCCCCATGCTACCCTGATTTCCATATCCGACAGCCTCTGTTTTAAATCGGAAGCTGCTTTTTCACTCCACATCACGGCAAGGGAGGGACGAAATTCCCTGACCTGTTTTTCCAAGAGCTCTACATTGCTGCCTGCCGCCAGCGCCGCTACCTGCAAATCAGGATTTTGTCTTACTATCTCCAGCGTCTGCGCTCCAATCGAACCGGTGGAGCCCAATATTGCCAACCTTTTCATTTTGCCTCCATTATGATTGAATCAGCAGCGCCGCCAAAAAGAAAATCATGGGTGCCGTCACGATGACACTGTCAAATCTGTCCATAATGCCCCCATGTCCGGGAATCAGCCTGCCGTAGTCCTTAATGTCATGGTTCCTCTTGATTGCCGACGCCGCCAAATCGCCAACCTGACTCATGATGGCGCCAGCCATACAGATAAAGGCAATGATAAACGTCACCGTCTGTTCCGGTATCGCCTTTTCTATCACAAAATAACCAAAGCCTGCACCGATAAGCCCTGCTCCCACCACGCCGCCAATACAGCCCTCCAGCGATTTTTTCGGGCTAAGATGCGGAAATATCTTCTTTTTGCCAATGCAGATGCCCACCAGATACGCACAGGTATCACAGCCCCATGAGCTGATTAAAATCAGCCATACAATATATTCTCCGTAGTGAAGCTCCCTTGTCAGATAGAGGAAGGAAAGCATGACGGGCGCATAGGCAAAGTTAAAAAAGTTTGCCATAATCTGCTCTGAACGGTATTTGGGAAAAGTTACCACATAAACACACATGCTTCCCATAAACACAAAAATTACCGCCATAAACCGGAACAGCTCGTCCCCGGCGAGCAAAACTGCCGCATAATACGCCGCTATGCCAAGCAGCCCCACAGTCTCTAAGGCATTCAGCTTTCCCTTTGTATGAACGTTTACTGCCCTGCAAAGCTCCATGTATCCGATAATCGATATGGCAAACGTGACTCCCCAGAGCACTTCCCCGCCCATAATAAGCGTTACCAGTGCTATCACTGCCAAAATCACACTGCTCATGAATCTGGTCCAAAACATCTCTATTCCTCCTCTGTAAGGCAGTATCTTCCGTCCTTGCTATTATATGCCCCTACCGCTTTTTGCAATTCCTTTTTTGTAAAATCCGCCCGCAGCGTCTCTTCTCTTTTTGCCGGCTTAAGCTGAGCCGCCGTTTGCGTGAAACGACGGAAAGGCGGGTCACAGACCCGCCCTCCCTTTCCTTCTATACGGTCATAATTTCTTTGGATTTCTTGTCAATCAGTGCATCCACATCCTTGATATACTTATCAGTCTGCTTCTGCAGGCTGTCCTCAAGCTGTTTGATTTCATCCTCCGAAACATCGGTTTTGGCAAGCTTTTTAAAGGAATCGTTGCCGTCTCTTCTGATATTGCGGATAGCAACCTTCGCCTCCTCGCCTTTCTTTTTCACTTCTTTTACAAGCTCTTTTCTTCTCTCTTCCGTCAGTTCAGGAAATACAAGCCTGATAATTGCGCCGTCATTGGAAGGCGTAATCCCGATATCCGAGGTCATAATTGCTTTTTCAATGGGCTTAATCAAGGATTTTTCCCAAGGGGAAATCTGAATGATTCTGGCTTCCGGAATCGTAATATTGCCTACCTGCTGTATCGGCGTAGGCGTGCCGTAATAGTCCACCCGAAGCTTGTCTAACACATGCGGATTGGCACGTCCTGCCCGCAGAGCCGCATAATCCGTCTCTAAAAACTCATATGTTTTTTTCATTTTTTCGTCGTAAACACGTATTCTCTCGTCCATTTTTATACCATACCTTTCCTAATGCCTTGGGAACCGGAATCATCTTGTGCCTGCGGCATGACGCCTGACGGCTGCCTCCTAAACAGTTACTTTTGTACCTGTAAATTTTCCCCTCACTGCATTTACAATACTGTTTTCTTCATTTAAGCCAAATACCCACATAGGCATTTTGTTGTCTCTTGCCAGAATAGACGCCGTCATATCCACAACCTGCAGGTTTTTGGCAATCACTTCATCGATGCTTACCTCGTCATACTTTTGGGCGCAGGACACCTTCGCAGGGTCTGCATCATAGACGCCGTCGATGGACTTGGCAAGCAGAATCACATCCGCATCCACCTCCACCGCACGAAGCACTACACCGGTATCCGTGGAAAAATACGGATGCCCCGTCCCGCCTGCAAAAAAGACCACCATGCCTTTTGCAAAATACTTATTTGCCCTGTCCTTTGAAAACAGCTTTGTAAAGGAACCGCAGGCAAACGGCGTCAGTACATTCGTCTTCATGCCGACGGAGCGGAAAATCTCAGAGACATAGAGACAGTTCATAACCGTGGCAAGCATTCCTATCTGGTCCGCTTTCGTCCTATCAATATTCTCGCTGGAGCGCCCTCTCCAGAAGTTGCCTCCTCCTGTCACTATGCCGATTTCATAGCCGTCGTCTACAAGCTGCTTCACCTGAAGCGCTACGTTTCTCACCGTTTCCTCGTCAAATCCCATGCGCTTGCTGCCGGCAAGCGCCTCGCCGCTCAATTTTAATAATATTCTCCGCATAAAACATGCTCCTTATATGTTTTAGCTGTCCCTTGTTCATGACAATAGAAAACTCGCGAGGTGCGGATTCTATTGTTTGCTCTTTTTCTTGTATTCATCAAAGAATGCTGTAGGATTCACATCTGCATAGCACTGTGAACACATACCTTCGATAACGGCACCATTGTTAATCTGGACTGCCTTGGACTTGATATTGCCCATTACAATCGCGGAAGTATCCAGCACAACCGGTCCGTGTACATCAATATCGCCCTTTACCGCGCCTGCAATGACTGCGCTCTGTGCTGCAATATTGCCGATGATAACGGAGCTTTGTCCAATCTTTACGGAACCTTCGCTTGCAATTTCACCCATAATTTTGGCATTGTCCGCATAGATTTCTGCCGCCTTGGAATTGCCGTTAATGGTTCCCGTGATATTCAGCTTGCCCAGCGCATCGATATTGCCGTTGATGGTTCCAATCACATCAATAGAGCCCTCTGAAATAATATCGCCGTTGATTGTCATGCTTGCCGTGATAACAGCGGTTTCATCTACCGCACTCTTTGTCTGATAATCCATTGTTTTTTCTTTCCCTCCCGTTTCCTCTTCTATTTCGTTTTCTTTTTCCCCAAAGGCTTCTCTGATGCTGGTCTCCAAATCCATTTCCGGCTCCTCTGCCGCCTTTGTAATATCCATGTCCTCAGGTATTTCAATGGAATCTACCTTGTCAAGCATCGCGTCAAGCTGTGCCCTTTCATCCTGCTCTTCTTCGGCAAAGCCCGGCAGCGGCTCTTCTGCCCAAGCCTCTACGGACACTGCTTCGCCGTCCTCTGCATCCGTTTCTGCGCTCTCTGCTGCTCCTATCTCCGCTTCATACATATCCGGTTCATACGCTTCCTCTTCTGACTCCGCATCTTCCGCAGCCGGCGCTGATACAGCTTCCAGTTCTTCTTCCTCCGTAAGCTGCTCCTCTTCAGGCATCAGTTCGTTGACAGCCTGTGACAGGTCTTCCTTCAAATCGGAAAAAAATCCCATCTCTCAATCCTCCGTTTCTTGTTGTGATTTGATATGTTGCACAGGTAATGTATCTTCTGTTATCGGCAGTATTTCCGTATTGTCCATTGCCTGTATCTGCTCTATCAGCGCAGGCAGCGCCTCCACTGTGGTCGGTCTTCCCGCCGCATCATGCATCAGGATAACCACCGTATCCTTGTTTCCCATTCCGTTGATGCAGTTTGCCACAATCTCCTCCGGTTCCAGCTTCCGGCTTCCTGCATCACCTGACGAAACATTCCAGTCAAAATACGTAATTCCCTGCTCATTCAGATATGTGATAAAGGTATGCATGTCCAAATCGCTCACCGTATTGGAGCTTCCACCGGGAAACCTGACAAACTGGCTCTCTACGCCGGTTATCTCATACAGATAATCCCTAAGCCTGTTTAAGTCCTCTGCATAATCCTCCACGGAAGCATAGATAGACTGGTATACATGGGTATAGGAATGCATCCCCAGCGTATGTCCCTCTTCCACAATCCTATTGTAAGCGTCTTCTGCCCACTCTCCTTCCTTGCCCACTACAAAGAAAGTCGCCTTGACGTCATATTCCGCCAGAATATCCAGAATCTTGTTCGTATTGGAACTGGGACCGTCATCAAAGGTCAGATACACTTTTCTTACCGATTCTTCCGGCTGTTCCTCTTCCTCCTGCACGTCTTCATCCTGTGACGTCTCTGCCGGTTTCGTCTCCTCCGGCTCTTCTGATTCGTCGGGCATCTTTATCTCAAGCTGCAGCACCAGCCCCTCGCCAATGCCGATATCCGGCTTTACATTTATATTTCCGGACTGCTGTTTCTGCATATCGGCGACCATCCTCTCCAGACGCGCCGTCTGTTTTTCAAGTCCATGCAGCCTGACAAACAAAACCACGCACAGCACAGTGGGCGTTAAAATGGCAGTTATCAGGGAAAATACGATAAGCCGTTTTAAGCGCTGCACCCGTTTTCGCCTTGCAGCCGTCTGCACAGCCTTTTCTGCCGTCATGTCCTTTTCCTCCACACAGTATTAAGTATATCACATATATGCTTTGGGCGAAAGCAAAAAATAATTTTGCCGCTTAATTTAGAAAAGCTTCGATAATCACGCTTTCCGCTTCCTCCTCACTAAGCCCCATGGTTCTGAGTTTTACTACCTGGTCGCTGTTGATTCTGCCAATCGCCGCCTCATGAATAATCGCCGCATCGATATGATTGGCGTTTATCTCCGGAATAGAAGATACCTTTGCCTGCTCCATAATGATGGAATCGCACTGGATATGGGCATGGCATCCCGCGTTTCCTACTGCCTTCGGGTGAAATGTCTGCACGGAGCTTCCCTTTGCCACAGAGCGGGAAACAATCTGCGCGCTGCTGCCCGCGCCGTTTAACACGACATCCATATTAGACACGGCAGTCTGTGCATCATGGGTCATCAGTCTCTCCGTGACAAAGAGCTTTGCCCCCTCCAGCGCCTCCACATATGTCGTGCGCACCGTAGAATCCACCCCTTTTATCTGCGCCGTATCCAGCGTAAATACTGCATTTTGCGCCAAAAAAATACGTGTCTCGGGATTGAGCAGCCGTCCGCCTTCCCCTTCTCCCTCTCCGTAATGCTTCTCTGCATACAAAACACTGGCGTTTTTTCCCACATGGAATGTATGGATGCCGTCGTGCCTGCTGTCATCACAGCCGGAATTGTGAATACCGCAGCCGGCAATGATAGTCACCTCGGCGCCCTCCTCCACATAAAAATCGTTGTACACCAAATCCGTCATGCCGGAAGCGGCAATCACCACCGGAATATGCACGGTTTCTCCCTTTGCCTCCCCGCTTATATACACGTTAATACCGGGATTCCCGTCCTCTCTTTTCTTTATTTTAATATGCTCCGTATCCCCATGACAGAGCGCATATCCGTTGTATCTTAAATTATACGCTCCCTCCTGTGTAAAGCCGGTATCGTCAATCTTATCCAATACCTGCTGTGTCAGTCTGTCTATTTCCATATGATTCCTCATTTCTGCGCGCAACCATGCGCTTCTTTAATTTGTCTTGCTGCACCCGAAAAAACCGCCTCCGGCAAAAAGCTTTGGCGCAATCTCTTCCCTGCTGCCAATCGCTTCTATCCTGCCGTCCCTTAGCAGCATCACGCGGTCAGCCATATTAATCAGCTTCTCCTGATGAGAAATCACAAGGATGCTTTCCTTTTTCTCCCTGTGTATTTTCTCAAACTGCTTTACCAGCATGGAAAAACTCCACAAATCAATTCCCGCCTCAGGCTCATCGAACAGACAAAGCTTATGAGGCTTTGCCAGCACCGTCGCTATCTCGATGCGCTTCATCTCCCCGCCTGACAGGGTATCGTCCACCTGCCGGTTTAAATATTCCCGCGCGCAAAGCCCCACACCCGACAGCAAATCACAGCAGTTATTTTCAGAAAGCTTCCCGCCCGCCGCAATCGACAAAAGCTTCCTGACCGTCATACCCTTAAAACGGGGCGGCTGCTGAAACGCATAGCCAATGCCCGCCTTTGCCCGCTCATCAATGTCATATGCCGAGATGGGAGCCCCTCCCAGCCATACGCTGCCGCCGTCCGCCTTCTCGATACCCATCAGAAGCTTTACCAGCGTGGATTTGCCGCTTCCGTTCGGTCCCGTGATAACAAGCATCTCTCCTTCGGAAACCGAAAAAGAAACATTATCTATAATTTTTCTGCTTCTTCCCTCTTCCGTAACGGAAAAGGAAAGATTTTCTACTTTCAGCATATATTTTCTCCTTTTCAGTGAATCATTATCATCATACCATGGAAATGAAAAATTTCAACCATCAGCTTTTTGATTTACAAAAATTTCATTTTCTATCCGGCATTCTTGTGCTATACTGAAAATAAACAAACGGCTCCGCAGGACAGCGGAACCGTGGAAAGGCTGACTATGACAATTGGAGAATCCGCCGAAAATTATCTTGAGACAATCCTGATGCTAAGCGAACGGCTTCCCGTCGTCCGTTCTGTGGATATTGCAACTGAGCTGAACTTCAAAAAGCCCAGCATCAGTGTCGCCATGAAAAACCTGCGTGAAAACGGCTATATTACCGTCACAAAGGAAGGCTATATTTATTTGAGTGAAAGCGGCAGGGAAATCGCCGAAACCATATACGAACGCCACAAGCTGCTCTCCTCCTGGCTGATGGCGCTTGGCGTCAGCGAAAAAACTGCCACGGAGGATGCCTGCAAGATAGAGCATGACATCAGCCGCGAAAGCTTCGAGGCAATCAAGCATCACATTCACTCTGCCTGAAATTCCTCCAGAATTCCCTGTAAAAGATATTTTCGGAATTCCTGCACGGATAATTCGGTTTTGCCGGCAGCATTTTGTTCTGCCGCCGGTTTTCTGTGAAACATATATGCCATATAAGCCGCCAGTTTTGTAAGCAGAACGTACACCATGTAATCAACCGGCAGCTCCCTTCTGATTTCTCCGTCGCAAATCCCCTTCTCAATGATTTTCCGGCAGGTAAGTTCCGGCTGGCAGATACCTGCTTTTTTCCGCTCTTCCAAAATACTTCTGAACAAGGTGCCCATTTCAGAGCTTTCCAGCAAAAGATTAATGAGGCACAGCAGGCAGGCGCCCTTTTGCATCTGCCTTTCTGCCGCATCCATGCACAGCTCCATTTTTCCGGCAAAATTTTCTTTGCTTTCTATTTCCTCCTCCAGCTTCTTTGCCGTCTCTTCCATGAAAAAGATAAGCGCATAGACGATAATCTCTTCCCTTGTGTCAAAATAATCGTACGCCGTACCTTTTCCGATTCCGGCACGCTCCGTTATCTGTGCTACCTTGAGGGTTCCCACATCAGCGCCTTCTTCTATCAATGCAGCCACCGCCCGGTACAGTCTGACCGCCTTTGTGGGAAGCTGCTCTATAGGCTCTTTTCCCGTAATTTTTGCCATTTTTGTCTCCACCTTCCCCATTTTTGCGCCTTTATGCGCGCGCCTCCTTTTCCCTGATAAACAAATCATACACGCAGGGAATCACAATCAGGGTCAAAAGGGTGCCGTACAAAAGACCGCCTATGGTCACGATAGCCATAGGGCGCATCATCTCCGCTCCCATGTCCCGGCTGAACACCATGGTTGACAACGCCAGTATCGTCGTCAGCGCCGTCATCAGCACCGGACGCAGCCTTGTACGCCCCGCCGTCAGAATCGCTTCCTTCTTTTCCATGCCGCTCTCCCGAAGCTGGTTCATGTAGTCGATAAGTACAATACCATTATTGACAATAATACCCGACAGCATAACAAAGCCAATCAGCGCAATGACACTGACCTCGCTGCCCGTAAAGAACAGTCCAAGCAAACCACCCGTAAAGGCAAGCGGTATGGTAAACATAATAATGAACGGGGACAGCAGGGACTGAAACTGCGCCACCATAATCAAATACATAAATACCAGCGCAAGCACCAGCATAAGCATCACCTGCTCCATGGCGTCGTTTATGGTTTCATTTTCGCCCGCAAACACCAGCCTGTAGCCGTCAGGCAGCGTATAATCCGCAAGCTTTTTCTCTGCCTCTGCCGCTACCTGCCCCACGTTATAGCCCTCGGCTATCTGCGCCGACACTGCCACATAGCGGGTCTGGTCAGCACGCCGGATAGAGGTTAAGCTCTCCCGCATCTCAAAAGCCGCTATCTCGGAAAGCTTTACTTCACATGTGCCCTCCGCGTCCGTTCCCTCCAGCAGCAAAGACTGCAAAAGTGCTCTGGTCAGTGCCTCATTTTCCTCATCTATTACATAAACGCCATAATCCTTATCCGCCTCGGCAAGCGTCGTAGCGGCGCCGTTTTCCTTCAGTCTCTCGGAAATCTGTGAAAAAACCTGTGCGACCGTTAGTCCATATTCCATGGCAGCCTCTTTATCCACCGTAACGCGCAGCTCCTCGCCGCTCTCCTCCATGCCGTCCGACACCTCGGCAGTTCCTTCTACCTCGGCAAGAAGCACGGCTATCTCACCTGCAATTTTCTGTATGGTATCCAGTTCTCTTCCTTCTACCCTGACCGTGATGCCGCTGCCTCCCAACGCCGACATATCCATGCTGGAGGCGTCCACCGTGATTTCTGCCTGCAAATCAGCAGTACGCTCTACAATCAGCGCGCCAAGCTCCTCGTTTGTCATGGTTTTATCCTGCACCGTCGTAACATAGATGGACGCAGCGTTGCCGCTGCCCTGTCCGCCGGTCAGCATTGTCATGGTGGAGGCACTGGACATAGCGCCCACGTCCTGCACATCGGGCAGCTCCTTGATGCGCCTCACCACCTCGTCCGTCACTTGTGCCGTATCCTGAAGGGAAGCACCCTCTTCAAGCGATACGGAGACGGTAAGCTGTGTGCTGTCCATATCCGACATAAATGCCGTACCGTTGGATACGGCGGCAAGGGCGCTCCCTACAAGCAATGCCACCACAAGTAAAAGCACAATCGGTTTGCCTTTTAAGGAAAGCCGCAACAGTTTTTCATATCCTTTTACCAGCCCGCCAAACAGCTTCCCTTCCTTCTGCTCCTTTGTCTTTGTCATCATTTTGGAAGCCATGGCAGGCACCACCGTCAGCGCAATCAGAAGACTTGCAAGCAGCGAATACGCAATCGTCAGCCCCATGTCCACAAAGAGCTGTCTGGTAATGCCCTCCGTAAATACAATCGGCGCAAAAACGCAGATAGTGGTAAGCGTGGAAGCCATAATCGCGCCGGCAACTTCCTTTGCCCCCTCGATTGCAGCCTCTCTCATACTCCTGCCTTCTCCGCGCAGCCTGTATATGTTTTCAATCACCACAATAGAATTGTCCACCAGCATACCGATTCCCAGCGCCAGTCCGGAGAGGGAAATGATATTTAAGGTAACACCGCTGAAATACATGCACACAATCGCCGTCACAAGGCTGATGGGAATGGAAAAAGCTACCACCAGCGTCGGGCGCAAATCTTTCAAGAACAAAATCAGAATTAAGATAGCAAGCAGCGCGCCAAACACCACGTTGTTGACGATGGTATCCATAACAAGGTCGATATAAATTCCCTGGTCCATCAGGGCAATCATCTGCAAGTCAGGATTTTCTTCCATCAATTCTTCAAAACGCGAAAGCAGCACATCCGAAACTTCTCCCGTCGAATATCCCGTCTGTTTCTGTATCGACAGCATAACGCCCGCGCTGCCATTGATATTGGCATATACTTCGTCGGAATTATCCGTGTAAAAAACATCCGCCACATCTGCGAGCGTAATCGTCTCCAGCCCCTCCATATGTAGGTTGAGCAGCGGCATCGCCGCCATCTCTTCTGCCGTCTGCGGCTTATCGCCCACGCGCACCAGATAAGAGACGCCCTCCTCCGTCACATAGCCCGCCGGCATGGAAAAATTCTGCGCGGTAAGCAGCGCGGACACCGTATCCATCGTCAGGACATCCTTCATATCCGCGTTTGCGTAAGCATCTTCCCTCGCTTCTTTGAGCTGCTGTTCTCCTTCTTCTATCTGTACAAGCGCTTCTTCTCCCTGAGACAGCGCCGTAAGCTGTTCTTCTATCTTTGACAGATTGCTGTTGTACACGACAAGCTGCTCCCGCAGGCTTTCCATGTATGCTGCCGTCGCCTGTGCATCGTATGCCGTGCACAGAGATTTCACCGCAATGCTCGCCCTAAGCTCCTCAGCCTGTGCGGGCAGCCCCTCCAAGGAAGCCTTATAGGCATACAAAATACCGCATACGGTCGCGCCGCTTTCAGCAGACGCATCCGCACCAAACTGCGTGGACCAGTCCAGCGCATTTACGGCGTTTATGGTATCCGCCGGCAGACCCGCCGCTGTAAGCTGCGCCATGGTATTTTCTTTAAAGGCTCCGATTGCTGCCTGCCTCGCAGACGCATCCATGCCATATGCAGCCGCCGTGTGTTCTACCGCCGCATACCCCGCCTTCAGCCCCTCTATCATGGTATCAAGCTGTCCTGCCGCGCCCTGCGCCATCGCCGCTGCACCTTCAAGCTGTGCCAGCGCCGCCGTCATCTGTTCTAGCATGGTGAGGTCTGCCGAAGCAGACGCCCGCAAAGCCTCCAGCTCTTTCTTTGCCGCTTCCAGCCTGCTCTGGGCACTGTTAAGCTGCGCTGTCATTCCCTCGCTGTCATCCGGCGCCACACCCATGCTGTCATAAAACTCTGCCTTGCCGTCCGCAAGCTCCTGCCCTGCCTCGTCAAGCTTAACATCAATGGCAGCTCGAATCCGCTCATTTACCGCATCGATTTTCTCCTGCCTTATAATGACATTGACATTTTCTTCAATCATACCGGTAGCGCTCACCGAAGCAACTCCTTCTAAGCTTTCCAGCTCCGGCATAATAACGTCCTTTATGTAACGGCTGACCTCCGCCACGTCCTTTCCCTCTATGCCCGCCGCCGCTATCATAACCGGCATCATATCGGGATTCAGCTTCATAATAATCGGGCTGCCTATCAAATCGTCCTGCCAGTAACCGCTTATCTGGTCAAGATTCTCCCTGATTTCAAGGGAGATGGAATCCATATCCGCCGTCTGTGCAAATTCCAGAATCACCATGGAATAATTCTCTCCGGACACGGAATTGATGCTTTCGATGTTGCTGACAGTAGCCATGGAAGCCTCCACCGGCTTTGTCACCACCGTCTCCACAGTTTCCGGGCTTGCCCCTACGTAGGTTGTCATGACAATCACATAGGGAAGACTGATGTTTGGCAGCAAATCCGCCGTCATTCTGGTAAAGGAAACCACGCCCAACACAATGGCAAGCACCACGCCCACCAGCACCGTATACGGTTTTTTCACACTGAATCTGGATATCATCTGTCCCATCCTCCATTTTTTCAATAGAATACCGGTCTTACATCTTCCGCAGATTCTTTTTTGTATCAGCAGGAACATGACCGACCGGTCAGTTTTATGCCTTGATTATAGGCGTCTCTTTATGGGATGTCAATGAAACATTTCTAAAAAGAAAATTAATTTTTAACAGGCTCCTCCGGCGTTTTGCTGTACAAAACTTTTAATATAATAGGCGTCGCAATGCTGGACACAATAATTAACAAAATAACGGAAGCAAAATATTCCGGCGTCAGCAGCCCTACGGACAATCCCTTCTGCGCCACAATCAGCGCAACCTCTCCTCTTGTCATCATACCCACGCCGATTTTGACACATTCCATCCCCCTAAAACCGCAGAGTCTGGACATCAGCCCGCAGCCCATAATCTTGGCGACAAGTCCCACAAGGACAAAGCACACGGAGAAAAGCAGGAGGGAGCTCGTCATACTGTTCAAACTTGTTTTGAGCCCTATGCTGGCAAAAAATACAGGTCCGAATATCATATAGGAATTGATATCCATCTTTTCGGCTATATATTCCGAATCCCTGATGGAGCAGAGAATAATACCCGCCACATAGGCACCCGTGATATCCGCTATGCCAAAATACCGCTCGGCAATATAGGCAAATGCAAGGCAGAGAGAAAGTCCGATAATGGGAATTCTCCTTGTATGCGGATACTTGTTGTCCAAAAATTTAATCAGCTTGTAAATCAACAGCCCCACCACAATCGCAAATACAAAGAACAGCACTGTATTCAGCACTACTTTGCCGGGATTGGAGTCAGGATTTTTAAAGCCGATGACGAAAGTCAGCACAATGATGCCAATCACATCATCAATAATCGCCGCACTCAAGATAGTCGTGCCTACTTTTCCTTTCAGCTTGCCCATTTCCTTGAGCGTTTCCACGGTGATGCTGACGGAAGTCGCCGTCAGTATCACACCCATAAATACTGCTTTATAAAAATTTTCAGAGCCCCACGGCGCTGTTCCGTAAAAGCCCATATAGAGCAATGCGCCTCCGATAAGCGGCACAAAGACGCCCGCACAGGCTATCAAAAGCGCCTTCGGGCCTGTTTTCAAAAGCTCCTTCAAATTGGTCTCCAGACCTGCGGAAAACATTAAAAGCACCACGCCGATTTCCGCCATGTCAAGTAGAAAATCGGACTGCTGGACCAGTCCTAAAATACTCGGTCCAATCAGCAATCCCGCAATAATCTCTCCCACTACCTGCGGCGCCTTCAGCTTTCTCGCCAAAATCCCAAAAAATTTAGCAAAGATAATGATAATCGCCAAATCCTTAAACACATAATACGCTTCCATAAACTCCTCCGTTCTGCTCCTTTTCCAATTCTGTAATCATTTATTGACGAATAAACAGCCTACTTCATTTTATAATGAAATAGGCCTCTTTCATGTTTTAAAAAAAACTTTCCTCTGTCCTGCGCATCAGAAAACGCACCTTATCTTCTATCCCCTCCTCCAGTGAATGAACCAGCTTCTCTGCTTCCTCCTTCGCACTGTCATTGATACAAAAGATACAAATATTCCGATTCCGCTTGAACAACCCCTGCTTATACCACTTTATGTAGTAAGAGATACGGTTGTGCAAAAGCACCCTCTCTATCTTCTGCTTCATCTCCATATCCGCTGTCTCGCAAAATTCAATTTCATTATGCACTTTTACTTTCGTGTACTCCGGCTGCATAAAATCATCTCCAAATCGAAATTTTCTGGGGCATTACTATGTGATTATAACACACTCTTTTTCATTTTTACATACACAAAATGCAATTTTTTGATTTATTCCAATATCATTTTTTTGATTTTGCCCTTTACCCGCTGCAAGGCGTTATCCGTTGACTTTTCATCCCGTCCCAGCACCCTTGCTATCTGGCTGTAGCTCATACCGGTGATATACAAATCCAGCACCTGCTTTTCAAAGCCGCTCAGCTCCTGCTCCATCCTCTTTTCAAGCTGCTCCACGTTCTCCCTGTCTATGACAAAGTCCTCCGGATTTAAGCCGTGGTCCGCCAGTATGCTTAAGATACCCTCCTCCTCTTCTCCGTGCCCGGCACCGTTTCCATACAGGGAAATGTAGGTGTTGAGCGGAATATGCTTCATTCTTCCCGCCGCCTGCACCGCAGAATACATCTGCCTGCTGATACACAGCTCCGCAAAAGTAAAGAAGCTGGCATCCCTGCCGCTGTCATAATCGCGGATTGCCTTGAAAAGCCCTATCATACCCTCCTGTATCAAATCGTCCCTGTCCGCCCCCAAAATATACATGGAGCCTGCCTTGCTTCTGACAAGGTTTTTGTATTTCTCCATAATATAATCTGTAATCTGTTTTTCCCCATCCCGCAGCCTGACAATCAGCTCCTCGTCCGCTGTCTGCTCAAAGTCGGGCATATGCTTCTCATTCCCATTCATTTTTCTTTCAACCTTTTAACCTTTGCCGCACAATTTCATAAGCCAGTACGCCGGCAGCCACAGACGCATTTAAGGAATCAATATCCCCCTGCATAGGAATTGCCGCCGCCATGTCACATTTTTCCTTTGTGAGCCTGCCCACGCCTTCCCCTTCACTGCCAATCACCACACCTATGGGACCCTTCAAATCCAAATCGTACATCACTGTGCCATCCATATCCGCACACACAAACCAAATACCTTCTTTTTTCAAGTCTTCTATGGTTCGCGCCAGATTCGTCACCCGCGCAACAGGCGTATAATTGACTGCTCCGGCAGAGGTCTTTGCCACAGTGGCTGTCAATCCTACGGCGCGGTTTTTGGGAATAATGACGCCATGCGCGCCCGAAAGATTCGCCGTCCTGATAATCGCGCCTAAATTGTGCGGGTCCTCTATGTTATCCAAAAGAAACAAAAAGGGCGCCTCTCCCTTTCTTTTTGCAGCCTCTAGCATATCTCCCACCTCGGCATAGGCATACGCTGCCGCACAGGCAATCACTCCCTGATGCTTTCCGGTTTCGGAAAGCTGGTCAAGCCGCTCCTTCGTCACAAATTTTACCGGCGTTCCTTTTTTCTTTGCCTCCCGCTTGATTGTCATGACGGGTCCGTCCTGACAGCCGTCAAGCACATAGAGCTTATCTATCTCCCTGCCCGAGCGGTAAGCCTCGATTACGGCATTTCTGCCCTCTATTGTAAATTCTTCATATCCCATATGCATCCTCCATGCCGGCACGCCGCCTGCCGCTTCTGCCGCTTTGAAAGTCCTCCGGCACACCGGTCTGCTGCTGCCACAACGCCGCAAGCTACAATGCCATGCCAATCTCTGCAATGCCTTTCGTTACAAGCTGCAGTATCCTGTCAAAATTTCCGGACAGATACAGGTAGCCAACCAGTGCTTCAAATCCTGTTGCCCGCCGGTAATCCGATACGCTGGCGTTTTTCGCCATCGTGTGCGACTTTGCGTTGCGCCCTCTCTTGTATATTTCCAATTCTTCTTCCGTCAAATACGGTATCAGCGCTTCTACCATATCGGACTGTGTTTTTGCCTTTACAAAACCGCTGGTTTTCTTGTGGAGGGCGGATGCCGCCCTGTTGGCGCGCTCCACCACTACCGTCCGGATAATCAAATCATAGACCGCATCGCCGATATAGGCAAGCGTCAGCGGTGAATAACCTCTGATATCCATCTCCTCCACCGCAAAAGCTTCCTCTATTTTTTCCAGCAGATTTATGCTTTCTTCCATTTTACCCCTTCTCTGGTATCCTCCAGTATCACGCCTTTTGCAAACAGCTCATCCCGAATGGCATCCGCCGTTTTAAAGTCTTTTGCTTTCTTTGCCGCCGCTCTCTCTTCGATACGCCCCAGCACATAGCGCACAAGTTCGGGGTCTTCCTCCTCTTTTCTGTCGTCAAACAGCCCTAGTGAAAGAACCTCCTCAAAGCGCTTTGCAAGCTCCCGCTTGGTCCTGTCCGTCATATCCTCCTTCAGCATATCGTACAGTACCGTAATTGCCATGGAAGAGTTCAAATCGTCGCAGAGCGCGTCCGCAAAACGCTTTTGATACGCCTCAAATTTATCCTGTTCTATTTCTCCCTCTTCCCGCAGACCGGCAACCTTGTTCGCCAGCTTATTGTATGCGGTTTCCATATTAGAAAGCGCCTCAAAAGAAAACATAAGCGGCTTCCGGTAATGGGACTGTAAGCAGAAAAGTCTGTATGCCAGCGGACGATACCCTTTTTCCTCCAATAAAGAAACCGTCAGAAACTCTCCCTTCGACTTACTCATTTTGCCGGTCTGGTCGTTTAGGTGATGTACATGGAACCAGTAATTACACCATTTATGCCCCAGATATGCCTCACTCTGGGCAATTTCATTGGTATGGTGGGGGAAAATATTGTCCACGCCGCCGCAATGGATATCCATGTATTCACCCAGATGCTTGATACTGATGCAGGAGCACTCGATATGCCAGCCCGGGTATCCCTGTCCCCACGGGCTTTCCCATTTCAGCTCCTGTGCATCAAACTTGGACTTAGTGAACCAAAGCACGAAATCGCTCTTGTTCTTTTTATTCGAATCCTCCTCTACATCTTCCCGCACGCCTACCAGAAGCTCTTCCTCCGTCTGCCCCGAAAAAACATGGTAATTGGCAAGCTTTGACGTGTCAAAATAGACATTGCCCCCCTTCTCATAGGCAAAGCCCTTTTCCAGAAGCACCTGCACCATATGGATAAACTCTTTGATACAGCCGGTTGCAGGCTCCACCACATCAGGACGCTTGATGTGCAGCTTTTTACAGTCCTCAAAAAAAGCATCTGTGTAAAATCCCGCTATTTCCATCACGCTCTTATGTTCTCTGCGCGCACCTTTCAGCATCTTGTCTTCCCCGTCATCGGAATCACCGGACAGATGCCCCACGTCCGTAATATTCATAACCCGCTTTACGTCATAACCCAGATACCGCAGTGTCTTTTCCAGTAAGTCCTCCATAATATAGCTTCTCAGATTACCAATATGTGCAAAATGGTACACCGTCGGACCACAGGTGTACATTTTTACCTTTCCCTCCTCATTCGGCACAAAACGTTCCACCCTCTTCGTCAGGGAATTGTAAATTTCCATTCTATTCTCCATACCTGCTCCCATCTGCGCGCCGCCGCGCGCCTCATTACCCTTCGCAAAAAGAATAAAACTATCCTGCAGTTTTGTCAACTGCATCTATTCTTCTCTCTGTCATAATAACTATGCTTTGCTATCCCTGCAAACTGCTTTCACGTTCAGTACGCTCGCCCTGCCCCTGCTCCGTTTTATACCGGTTATCCTTTGTTATGTTATAGTAGCAGACCGGAAGCATCTTCTTTGCATGATTCCTGTTTCGTATCTGCATATGCATCTATATTATGCTGGCAAATGACCTGACTGCCCAGCAGCGTAATCGCCTGTTTCGGGCATTTACTGATACAGCGGTAGCACATGGTACACTTTGCGCCCGCCACGGCAGTTCCGTTTTTCTGCGAAAGATTTCCCATTGGACATACCCTTTCGCAAAGACCGCAGCCAATGCATTTTTGTGCATCAATTTTTAATTTATCCGTATATCTTGCCGTTTTATAAAAGAAATACAGCCTTTGTCCGAACAAGCCTGCCAGATGATACCAAATGCCCAATCCCTCCTGCGGTACTCTGCCTTGTTTTATGCTGATGACCGTTTTGTGAATTTTTTCTTCCGTTTTGCGGACAGCCTCCTTGTTTTTTTCAAAAGTTCTCTTAAGGGCTTTTACATCCCCTATGCTGTCCGGCATCTGCAGATGCAGCCCGCCCTCTATGGCTGCGCCGTACCGCCGCAGCAATCTGGCAAGGACTCCGGCGCCGTCACCGGAAAAAAGCCCCATCGTCGCAATCACAAAAATCCTTTTTCCTTTCCAGATATTCGAGTTTGCCACAATATAATCCCGCAGTATTTTGGGAATATTGCTATATTGCACCGGATACCCCATCACTATCCTGTCATGCTTCTCTATTGCCTTTACGCTTTCGCTTTCTTCTATAGAAAAGGACGGTATGCCCTCCCCATATTCCGCCAAAAAACGCCTGACACAAAATGCGGTGTTTCCCGTGCCGCTAAAATAAATGCCAACCATTGACATTCCTCCCCTGTCCAAAGCGCCTGTCCCCTGCCTTCTGCCGCCTTCCGTTATTTTCCGGTTCCTTCACATCTTGTTATTCTATGCCGCAAGCCTTGGCACACCCTGCGCATCCGGCACAATTCCCCGCCTGCCTTTCTCCATGCAGCGCGGTCACATCCGCCGCCCACAGCTCTCTTGGGCTGTTCAACAAACAGACCGCCTGTGCGGCGATACCTTCTCCTGCTCCCGTAAACCCGAGCCCCTCCTCCGTAGTCGCCTTTATATTCACCTGCTCCATCTCTATATGCAGCGCCTGCGCAATATTCTCCCTCATATTTTCTATATAGGGACGCATCTTCGGTGCCTGTGCAATGATGGTAGCATCGATATTTTCTATCAGAAAACAATTTTCTTCCAGCATCTCTCCCACCCGCTCCAAAAGCACCAGCGAAGAAATCCCTTTATATTCCGCTTCCGAGTCCGGAAAATGCCTGCCAATATCCCCCAGTGCCGCCGCCCCCAGCAGCGCATCCATCATTGCGTGCAGCAGCACATCCGCATCCGAATGTCCCAACAACCCTTTTTCATATGGTATTTCCACGCCGCCCACTATCAGCTTTCGTCCCTCTGTCAGCCGATGCACATCATATCCTGTTCCAATCCGCATATCTATTTCTCCTTTTAGACTTCCCCGAGCCTCTTCCTATTCTCTCCATTTTCCATTTTATTATATCGGATGCTCCCTCAAAACACAATCTTATTCCAAGCCTTATGCCGGATACAATTCCTGCAAAAAACTTACTGCACTGGCAGACAGACAAGAGGTACTATCATAATAAGACTATCCATGGGGTTGAAGTATGTAAAAATCGCGCATTGTAAAAGAATCCGGCACTATAGTGCCCAAAAGTAAAAAAAGACAGTAAAACCAAGATTTGAAAAACTGTATATTTATATTGATGGCAATTAAAATTTTCCTGTGTAGCAGTTATTTTATCAGCGTCATGCTATGTACTGACTTGTCAGCTTTGTGTCTATCTAAAATATCATGTACCCGCTCTACTTCGTCAAGCACAAAACCGGTGTCTTTTTGTAGCTGTTTTAGGTCAGATTTCACAACAGTCGTATCCTTCTCAATATTCGATACTTTTTGCTTTAATTCTTGTGTATCGGACTTTATACTTTCTATTTCTGACTTCATGCCTTGCATTTCACTTTTTATGCCCTGCACTTCACTTTTCATGCCCTGCATTTCGCCTTTTATGTTTTGCATTTCGGATAATAGTAAATCGATTTTTGTACTGTCCGTCATCCCTGCACCTCCTTTATTCTAATTGTTTGTTATATAATGGATTGCCATAGTATAACATAAATAACGATAAAAGTCTATTGTATGTTACCTGCTTAACGCTAAGAAAACCGGAAGCCTCTCTTGACGGGTCTTGCCGGCATAAATAAAAAAACGCTGTAAATACCACTTTTATGATACTTACAGCGTTTTTCCGGGTTGGGCTGTTATAAAACAGTCAGCAGCTCGTAGGGGAATCGAACCCCTGTTTCCGCCGTGAGAGGGCGGCGTCTTAACCGCTTGACCAACGAGCCACGGTCATGTATCTTGCTGACGCTTATTCATATTAATATAAAATGACAAATATTGCAAGCCCTTTTTTAAAAAATTTTACACAAAGTCAAATATACTGATTTGATTGGATTCGGGCAATTCTCCCAAAATTCCCAGACTGTCCATCAAGTCAATGATGGTTTTGCTTACTTTTGTGCGCTGCCTGAAATCGTCCTTGCTTAAGAATGAACCGTCCTTTGCCGCTTCTACAATGGCGTCAGCCGCTTTTTCTCCCAAACCGTCTATACTGTTTAAAGAAGGCATCAGCTTCCCGTCCACAATCTGAAACAGCCTCGACTGTGCGCTGAAAATATCAATCGGCACAAATTCAAAACCGCGCGCATACATTTCCTGTACAATCTTCATATCACCGTAGGCATCCTTTTCCTTATTGGAAAGCGTATCGCTGCGCCTTTTATAGTCCTCCATGACAGCCTCTAAATGGCTCTGCCCCTGACACATCAGCTCGTAGGAAAACGCCTTGGCGCGGATGCTGAAATACGCCGCATAGTAGGCAAGCGGATAATTGATTTTGCAGTAGGCAATTCTCCACGCCATCATTACGTACGCAGCCGCATGTGCCTTGGGGAACATATACTTGATTTTCTTGCAGGAACCAATGTACCAGTCCGGTACATCCTTTTCCTTCATCGCCGCTTCCCACTCCGGCTTCAAGCCTTTTCCCTTTCGCACACTCTCCATAATGGTAAAGGCAAGAGAACTTTCCACGCCCTGATTAATCAGGTAAATCATAATATCGTCACGACAGCAGATAGCGGACGAAATCGTCGCCTGTCCGCTTAAAATCAAGTCCTGCGCGTTTCCCAGCCACACGTCCGTGCCATGTCCCAAGCCGGAAATCCGAATTAGGTCGGAAAGCTGTTTGGGCTTGGTATCAAGAAGCATCTGGATAACAAACTCCGTGCCGAACTCCGGTATCCCCAAAGAACCCACCGGGCAGCCGCTTATCTGCTCCGGTGTAATGCCAAGCGCCGAAGTATCCTGAAACAGAGACATAACCGCCTTGTCGTCCAGCGGAATCTGTGTCGGGTCGATACCGGTCAAATCCTGCAGCATACGAATCATGGTCGGGTCATCGTGTCCGAGTATATCGAGCTTTAACAGGTTATGGTCGATAGAGTGATAGTCAAAATGCGTCGTCACAATGTCTGTAGTGGTATCGTTTGCGGGATGCTGCACAGGCGTAAAGGAATTGATATCCTGCCCCATGGGAAGCACGATAATGCCGCCCGGATGCTGCCCCGTACTTCTCCTGATGCCGGTACAGCCTGTGGTAATCCGGTTAATTTCACTGGTACGCTTATGGATGCCCCTTTCCTCATAATAATTTTTCACATAGCCGAAAGCCGTCTTGTCCGCCAATGTTGCAATGGTGCCGGCACGATATGTCTGCCCCGCCCCAAAGATAACCTCCGTGTATTTGTGCGCCTTACTCTGGTATTCGCCGGAAAAATTCAAATCGATATCCGGCTCCTTATCCCCCTTGAAACCCAAAAAAGTTTCAAAGGGAATGTCAAAACCGTCCTTTATCAGCTTTTCCCCGCAAACCGGACAAATTTTATCCGGCAAATCACAGCCTGCATTTCCTGCTGCAGCCTTTATCTCAGGCGAATCAAAGTCATAATAATGGCATTTCCCGCAGCGATAATGGGCGCTCAAAGAATTTACCTCCGTAATCCCCGCCATAAACGCCACCAGCGAAGAGCCGACGGAACCTCTTGAACCCACCAGATAACCGTCCTCCACCGATTTCCATACAAGCTTCTGGGCAATGATATACATCACGGCAAAGCCGTTGGTGATAATGGAATGCAGCTCCTTCTCCAGACGCTCCTCCACAATGCGGGGCAGCTTCTCCCCGTAAAGCTCATGCGCCTTATTGTAGCAGATTGCCGTCAAGGTCTTATCCGAATCCGGAATCACGGGCGCGCACTTATCAGGGCGCACCGGTGCGATGGTCTCTACCATATCCGCAATCCGGTTGGTATTGGTAATGACGACCTCCTCCGCCTTATCGCTGCCCAGATAGGCAAACTCGGACAGCATCTCTTCCGTTGTTCGCAAATAGAGCGGCGCTTGATTGTCCGCGTCGTCAAAGCCCTTTCCCGCCATAATAATACGCCGGTACACCTCGTCCTCAGGGTCTAAAAAATGTACGTCGCAGGTAGCCGCCACAGGCTTGTTAAACTGTTCTCCCAGCCTCACTATCCTGCGGTTCATCTCCATCAGGTCCTCCTCCGACCGGATATTCGGATGCTTTTCCGACGCTATCATAAAATGATTGTTGCCCAAAGGCTGTATTTCCAGATAATCGTAAAATCCCACAATGCCGGCAATCTCTGAATCGCTCCTGCCCTCTAACAAGGCGCGGTACAACTCTCCCGCCTCGCAGGCGCTCCCGATAATCAGCCCGTCCCGCAGCTTTAAAATCTCACTCTTCGGAATTTTGGGCTGTCTGTTAAAATACGTTAAATGAGACATGGATACCAGTCTGTAAAGATGAATCCGCCCCAAATCATTCTTGGCTAAGATAATGCAGTGATATGGATGCAGGCGGCTGATGTTTTCCACCGACGGGCGTGCAAAGGTATTCAGCTCCTTTAACGTACTTACCTTCTCCTCCTTTAACATCTCCATAAATTTCAGGAAAATATGCGCCGTCGCCTCCGCATCGTCCACAGCCCTGTGATGATTTTCCAGTGAAATCTGAAATACCTTGCAGAGCGCATCCAGCGTGTGCTTATTCTGGTTTGGCAGAAGCACACGGGAAATCACCATGGTGTCCACATAGGTATAATCCGTGGGAAATCCCTGCCTTGCGGCATTTTCCCTGATAAAGCTCATATCAAAGGAAGCATTGTGTGCCACCATCACCGTTCCCTCGCAAAAGGAGAGGAACCCCGGCAGTACTTCCTCAATCTTTGGCGCATCCATCACCATGGCATCACTTATGCTTGTAAGTTTTTCGATTTCAAAGGGAATCGGCACCTCGGGATTGACAAAGGTGGAATATCTGTCCAAAATCTGCCCGTCCCGCACCTTTACCGCCCCAATTTCAATAATGCGGTTATGTACGGGCGAAAAACCCGTAGTTTCTATATCGAATACCACATAGGTTTCATCCAGATTCTGCCCTTTGTCTCCGGTCACAATCTCCTTTAAATCGTCCACAATATACGCTTCCACACCGTAGATTACCTTAAAGAAATCCTGCTTGTCCGCTTTTTCCCCCTTCTCTTTTCTTTTTGCCTTTTCTTCCTTCCATAAATCCTCCCAGACATGATTTGCATCCGTAAATCCCTGCACAACGCCGTGGTCCGTAATGGCAATCGCCGGATGACCCCACTTGTAAGCGCGCTTCACAATGTCCTTCGCCTCCGAAACCCCGTCCATATCGCTCATCTTGGTATGACAATGCAGCTCCACTCTCTTTTTGACCGAAGTGTCCATCCTGCTCACGGTAAAATCAGGAATTTTTTTGATACCTGCAATGGAGCCGATGGTCAGCTCGTGGTCAAACTTATCCATCATAGCGATACCCTTGATTTTAACAAAGTTTCCTACCTTTAACACTGCGCTGATTTCCGGCACATTTTCCGTCGCCACAAAAAGCTTTACCGTCAGAGTATCCGTAAAATCGGTCACATCAAAAAACAGGATTGTCTTCTCATTTCGGATGTCCCGCTTGTCAAAATTGGCAATTTTGCCGCGAATCACCACCTCGCCCATCTCGCCGATGATATCTTCTATCTTTATTGCTTCCTCATCAAAATCCCTGCCGTAGAGCACGTCGGGATTGTCCGAGCGCTTGTAGGCGCTTTTTGCACCCTGCCCCTTCGCCTGCTTTGCCTCATCCCGCTGACGCCTGCTACCGGCTGTATTCCCCTGACGCCTGCTGCCTGCTGCCGCCCCGCTGACGCTGTTTCTTAAATCCTTGTCCGCTAAAGCCTTATCCTGAAGGAAACCTGTTTTCTCTTTTAACGCTTCCTCCTTTGCCGTTTCCTCCGCCTCGGTGCCAAGGGGCGCCTGCACCTTTGCTCCCTCCTCACCGCTTCCCTTTATCCGCGCTGAAATTGCCGCCACCTGTATGGCAATTTTCTGTTCATCCTCTTTTTCATACTTTCCCGTCTCAGCTTCCTTGTAAGCAATCTGCACCGTAACCCCAAAACCCGCCCGCTCGTTAAAAATTTTTTCTAATATACGGGCAAGCTCTTCCGATTTGCCGCGCACCAGCACGGTATCCTGCACGGTAACTTCCATCCTGTCCGCTTCAAAGACAATATCCGCTCCCTTCACGGCATTGTAAAGAATATGGTCATATTCCTTCAGCTCTAACAGCACGCTCTCCCAATAAACGTCAAAAAACTTCTCCGGCGTGTATTGCGCCGAAAGCCGAAACTTCTCATATATTTTTATCACAATGGAGGTCTTGGGAAAAAGCTGCGCCTTTATTTCCCGCTCCAGCTTCAGGATTATCTCTTTAGAAATCAAATGGCTGCTGCAAATATAAACACGCAGAAAATCCTTGCGCGAAGTAGTGGTAACTTTCTCCACCTCCACCTGCTCCAACTGCCGCCTGACCGGCTCCTCCAGCGCAAGCGTCGGAAATACTTCAAAAAATATTTTACTCATCTATGATACGCTCCAGTTATCCAGCTCGTTTTGTAAAGCAGCAAGCAATTCGCTCTCCGGCACCTTTCTTATCACTTCGCCTTTTTTTATCAAAAGCCCTTCTCCAACGCCGCCTGCAATCCCCAAATCAGCTTCCCGCGCCTCGCCGGGACCATTCACCACGCAGCCCATGACCGCCACCTTCATGTCATAATCATACGCTGCCGCCATGGTCTCCACCTGATTTGCCAGCCCGATAAGGTCTATTTTCGTTCTGCCGCAGGTAGGGCAGGAAACCACCTCGATGCCGCCCTTTCTAAGCCCTAACGTCCGCAGCAAAAGCTTAGCGCTCTTAATCTCCTCCACCGGGTCGCCGCTTAAGGAGACCCGTATGGTATCGCCGATACCCTGATACAAAATAATGCCTATCCCGATACCGGATTTGATATTGCCGGACCATACTGTTCCCGCCTCCGTAATCCCCACATGAAGCGGATGCGCCGTCTGCCTTGCCAGCATCTCATGCGCCTTTATGCACATCAGCACATCGGAGGATTTGATACTGACCACCAGATTGTCATACCCCATGTCCTCTATCATATGCACCTTGTCCAGTGCACTTTCCACAATACCCTCCGCGGTCACGCCGCCGTATTTTGTAAGAAAAGCCTTCTCTAAAGAACCGCTGTTGACGCCAATACGAATGGGAATTTCTCTTTCCTCTGCCGCCTTCACCACAGCAAGCACCTTTTCCCTGCTGCCAATATTGCCCGGGTTAATCCGAATCTTGTCCGCGCCGTTTTCCATGGCGGCAATTGCCATTTTATAATCAAAATGGATATCCGCCACAAGGGGAATGGAAATTTCTTTTTTAATCCGGGAAAGCGCCTTCGCTGCCTCCCCATCCGGCACCGTACACCGCACAATTTCACAGCCCGCCTCGGTAAGCCGTTTTATCTGCTCCACCGTAGCCTTTACATCCTGCGTCGGCGTATTGGTCATGGACTGTATCAGCACAGGATTACCGCCGCCAATCACCCTGTTTCCTATTTTTACCGTTCTCGTATGCTCTCTTGTCACGCTGTTACCTGCACCTTTCTTTTTTGTCCCTGTTTCCTTACGCTGCAATGACTGAACGGGCAGTCGTCCGTTTCGGACAACTGCCCTGCAAAACATCATTTGCCTTATAATTTCAAAACCGCAATCATTTCTTCTCCATCCATTTCTCCGGTTTCAACAAATCCAAATGACTGATATAACCGACTGGCTATTTTGTTTTCGGGTTCATATGACAGCCAGCAGTACTCTGCTTCTTTGCACGGAAATGTTTTGATAAATTGAAGCGCAAGCTTGACGGCTTCTCTTCCGTACCCCTTATTCTGAAAATTTTTATCTATCATCAGTCTCCAGAGATTATAATTGCCTTTCGCTATCGGCGGCGTATCATCCTCATATATGCCGAAAGGGAACACATACCCGTTTCCCGCTATGGTCGTGTAGGCTTCGATAATGCTGGTATCATTGCCTGCCACAAAACTTTTCTGGTTTTCAGACACACCTAGCTTTAAAATATCCCATACGTTTCTGCCGTTTACTTTCTCCAATTTCAGCATCGTCTTCCTCACCTGCCTTGCAGTATATTGATAATATTCTCAGCAACAGACTCTACACACATGGTACCGCCTATTACATAATCAGAAAAAGGCAATATATCTTTTTGCATTTGGACAAATGCAATTCTTGCATATTTTAAATATCCCTCTATCCTTGCCGGATGCAGTGCGCATATCTCTTAGAATTCTTCTCGCTAACGCCATATCCGGAAGGGTGTCTATAAAAACAGCCGCATCTATATATTTTGGGGGTTCCAAACATTGTAGTCGGCTCCGTCAAGTACCCACTTAAAAATTGTCAACCGCTCCTTCAAATACATAACCATCAAAATGTAACGTCACCACATTGGATAAATACTTTTTTATTTCATTCACGATTGTCGTTTTCCCGCCGGCTGTTACGGATGCCATTGCAATCACTTTCATGAAATATCTCCTATTTTGGTTTGTGCTCTGATTATATCATAGCCAATTTTCAGCTTCAAGTTGTGATTCGCAAAATTGCCGGAGTGACAACTGCTAAGCTTCTATACTTCACTGCCAAACAGGTTTTTTCAGCCCGTAGTACCCGCCTTCATTCACTACAAAGCCCTTTACGACAAGCTGCCAGAGTAACTCCATCATCTGTGGAAGTGCAAGCACACACAGAATCTTTTCCTGCTGCGCCATGATATATATCTGTTCCATAGATATGGGATAAAAGTCTAACAGGGAAAGCAGCGCCCGCTCCTGCTTGTTGATTCCTTCCGCCGCCGCGCCCTCCCCGGTCAGACAGCCGTCGTTTGCCGCTCCATCATTCCGGCAACCGGTTATCCCCTCATCCTGCCGGTCGTTTCTCCACACGGTTTCCGAAAGCTCCTTTAACATCTGCGCCGGTGAAAGCGCCACAGCCGCTCCCTGCACGAGCAGCCTGTTGCAGCCGTCGCTCAGCCTGTCCGTTATCCGCCCGGGCACGGCGTAGACCTCCCGCCCCTGTTCCAGCGCCATATCCACCGTTATCAGCGTACCGCTCTTCTGCTTTGCCTCCACCACCAGCACGGCATCGGAAAGTCCGCTGATAATCCGGTTGCGGGGCGGAAAATGCTTTGGCGACGGCGCTGTTTTTGGGGGATAGGTGGAAAGAACTCCTCCTGACGCGCAAATTTTTCCATACAGCGCGTCATGACACGCCGGATAGCAGATATCGACGCCGCAGCCCAGCACGGCATAAGTGCTGCCGCCGGCGGCTAGCGCACCGCCCTGCGCCACACCGTCAATCCCTCTTGCCATACCGCTTACCACGCTAACGCCCTCTTTTGCAAATGCCTTTGCAAAAGCATCCGCCACATATCTGCCATATGCCGAACAATTTCTCGCCCCCACAATGGCAATGCTTCTCTCATTATCCCTTGGCAGCCGCCCCTTTACATATATGCCAAAGGGACTGTCCGGAATCTGTAACAGCCTTTTGGGATATTCCGGATGGTAGCAGGGCAAAAAGAAAATGCCCGCCTGCTCCATCTCCTCGTATTCTTTATAGACTTCCTGCTTCTGTGCTGCGAGCAGCCCCGCAAGCCTGCTGCTCCCCGCTATCGCCAGAAGGCTTTTTTCTGACGCCCGATACACTTCCTCAGGTGTTCCCAACGCTTCAACCAGCTTTCTCGCCCACACGCTCCCAATACCTTCTACACCATTCAGCCAATGGGCAAAGGGCTGCTGCCCCTGTATTTCTTCTATTTTTTGCAAAACTGCCTCCTTCTACATATCCATCTGCTTCCAGAACCGCCTTCTCCCGCTGTTGTAGCAGACTGCCTCCGCCAAATGTGTCTGTTCAATTTTCTCCCTGCCCTCTAAATCTGCCGCCGTGCGGGCAAGCCGCAGTATCTTGTGAAAAGCTCTGGCACTAATCTGTCCTGCCTCCGACATTTGTTCTAAGAAACGCTGTCCGTCAAAGGAGGGCTGACAGTATTTTTTCACCTCGCTTCCGGGCAGCTCTCCGTTAAAACGGTATGGGCTTTCCCGGTAACGGAACTGCTGCCGCTCTCTCGCCCCGAGCACCCGCAGCTTAATGGCGGCGGTACTTTCCGCTTCCCGCGCCTCATACAAATCCTTTACCGCCACAGGTGCCGCCTCCGTTATCATATCAATTCTGTCTAAAATCGGTCCGGATATCCGCCCCAGATAGCGCCTGATATCGGCAGGCGAGCAATGACAGCGGTTCCTGTCCGGAAAATAACCGCAGGGACAGGGATTCATGGCACATACCAGCATAAAATCTGCCGGATAGGTATAGGATGCATAGCTTCTGTCAATATGTACTTTTTTCTCCTCCATGGGTTGACGCAGCACCTCCAATACGGCGGAAGAAAATTCCGGCATCTCGTCTAAAAACAGAATGCCACGGTGTGCCAGCGACAAAAGCCCGGGACGCGGAATCCGTCCGCCTCCTGCCATTGCCTGCGGCGACACGGTATGATGCGGCGCAAGGAACGGACGCTTCTCCATCAGCCCTTCCGTCTGCAGCTTTCCGGCAATGCTGTAGATACCGGACACCTCCAGCTTTTCCTCCTCCGTCATAGGCGGCAGAATATCAGGAATCCTCTCCGCAATCATGGTTTTTCCCGTTCCCGGCGCGCCGGCAAGCATCAAATGGTGAAAACCTGCTGCCGCCACCTCTGCCGCCCGCTTGACACTTTCCTGCCCGCACACTTGGGCAAAATCCTTCCCGTTTTCTTCCACCCGCCCTGCGCGCTCTCTTATGTATGCCGGAAAACACTTTTGCCTTTCTTCCTCATCAGCCTTGAGATAGCAAAGCAGCTCTCTTACGCTTTTAATCCCTATCGTTCGAATGCCCGGAACCACCGCGCACTCCCCTGCGTTTTCCGCCGGCACTAAAAAAGTATCTATTCCCTCCTTTTTCAAGGCAATGACAATGGGCAGCACACCGCTAACGCGCCGCACCTCCCCGTTTAAGGCAAGCTCTCCCAAAAAGGCTGTATGCAAAAAATCAGATGCATGAAAAAAGTCCATACACGCCAAAAGCCCTGCTGCAATCGGCAAGTCATAGCCTGTCCCCTCTTTTCTGATATCTGCCGGAGAAAGATTCACGATAATTTTGGATACCGGAAGCACCACGCCTTCATTTTTTAAAGCAATCTGTACCCGCTCCCTCGCCTCCTTGACTTCACTGCCCGCGCTGCCCACCAGCTCAAAGCATGGAAGCCCCCTGGATAAATCTACTTCCACGCGCACCGGATAAGCGTCCATGCCGCGGACTCCTCCTGTATTGACTGCACTAAACATATCGGCTCCTTTCTTTTGGTTGGATTTTTAGTCAATTGCGAAACTCCTATTTATCAGTTCCGAATTGTGCAGCTTGTATAATTACTGAATTCCAATTATTCTTTTTCTCGGGTATACAATTTCGAAATGGGAAATACATAACAGACATGCCGCGGCGGGTTTGTCAGAGTGCCCGCCGCAGTGAAATTTTGCATTAGATTTTATTTTCCATATTGTCAGGGTCCTGCGCAAACTGGATTGCCATATCGCGGCTGATGCGCCCTGCATAGTAGAGCTGCTGAATCGCTTCGTCCATCGTTATCATGCCCAGCTTGCGGTTGGTCTGCATAACCGAGGTGAGCTGATGGGACTTGCCCTCGCGAATCAGGTTGCGGACAGCATGATTGGCATGCATTACCTCAAACGCCGCCACCCGCCCATGACCGTCGACAGTCGGAATAAGCTGCTGGGAAATAACAGCCTCCAGCACATTGGAGAACTGCACCCTGATTTGCTGCTGCTGGTGAGGCGGGAATACATCAATAACACGGTCGACGGTGCTTGCCGCGCCGATGGTATGTAAGGTCGACAATACAAGATGCCCTGTCTCCGCCGCCGTAATCGCCACGCTGATGGTCTCAAAATCTCTCATCTCCCCCACCAGAATGACATCCGGGTCCTCACGGAGCGCCGCACGGAGTGCATTGGCATAATTTTCTGAATCCAGTCCGATTTCTCTTTGGTTTACCATCGCCATCTTGTGCTGGTGCAGGTACTCTATCGGGTCCTCCAGCGTAATGACATGGGCGTCTCTGCAATTGTTGATTTTGTCAATGATGGCAGCCAGCGTAGTGGACTTACCGCTTCCGGTAGGTCCGGTCACCAGAATCAGTCCTCTCTTTCTCTGATACAGGTCAATAACGGAAGCAGGCACGCCGAGCTCTTCCGGCGCCGGCACCTTTGTACCCACCAGTCTGAATGCCAATGCTACGGAACCTCTCTGCTTATATGCATTGACACGATACCTCCCCAAATCCGGTATGGAAAAGGACATATCATACTCGCCCCTCTCCTCAAACCGGTTGCGCTGCGTCTCCGTCATAATATTCAGAAGCATCTCCAGCGTGTCCGCAGGCAGAAGCCTGTTGTACTGCGTCAGGGTAATCAGCTTGCCGTTTACCCTGATTTTGGGTGGTATCCCCACCGTAATATGAACATCCGACGCGCCCGCCGCTTTTGCTTCTTCCAGTATTTCTCTCACATTAGGCATAGATTTTCTCCTCTTTTACTCCCCTTGTCCCAAATATAGTTTTAGATTGCGGTGCAAAAACACGCCGCTTTTGCACCGGAGCAATACCTGCAATATAAGAAGTATATCACATAATAAATTTCTTTTTCAATACTTTCTGCTAATTCTCTGTTTTTCTTGATGTATGTAAAATTAATCTTGACAAGTGGAATCACTGCCAAAGCGTCCGCCTGTCCCTGTTCCGGCTGGGTGAGCAGCCCTGATGAGGTGACACCATGGCAGCAGCCGGGGCAGGTAAGAAAAAAATACGGCTGCCGTATCATGGAGGTGATGAGATGTCAAGAGTATTTACGGAAGAACAGGTTAATGAAGCTATTGCCTGTGATGTCAGGTACTATATGGAACTTTGGAAAAAAGGGCTGTATTCCCGCTCTGTTGATTTAAAGCATACAGCTTCCCATTCTGTTGCCAGCCTGCTTATGCTCCGGCAGCATATGGGGCTTGCTACTGCAGATGAAGTTTCGGAAGCGCTTGATGATTTTAACACGTTTAAGGAAACTGCAATGTATGAATTTATAAAGGAGGTTTCTGATGAGTGATTCTTTTTTGGTTCGCTTCGTGGCTCTGCTGGGTTCCTTCGCTGCCTGCATTGTTTTTGTAACTGTTTTCCCGCTGGTTATCAGGTTTCTTGATTTTCCTTATAACGAGCACGGCAATCCTGAAAAGGTATCTGTTACCATTCTGGACGCCTCCCATGATTATGTCGGCTGGCTGGGGCGTGAGCAGTTTTCCGTTGTCGTTAAGGCTGACGGTGAAATTTATGAAATATCTGACAGGGATACTTATTACCTTTATTCCAATAAAATAGGGCAGTCTTTCCCTGCAGAGCTTAGTGATGATTTCCTTTATGGCATTACGCTTCGCAGGACAGTACAT
>CAJTPU010000027.1 GCA_910578335.1 uncultured Lachnospiraceae bacterium
GCGGCAGGGGACGTTCAGCGCGCCGGTTGCAGGGCTGCGGCAGGGGACGTTCAGCGCGCCGGTTGCAGGGCTGCGGCAGGGGACGTTCAGCCGCGCCATTCGCAAAGCCGCGCTGCGCGCTTTTCGCTGCTTCGCAGCTACTCTTTGCTCATAAGAAGGCGCTCCCTCAGTACATGATAATACAGTAAAATTCGTGCGAGCACGATTTTCCTGTGTTATCATGTACTGGCTGAACTGGTTAGTTATAGTATAGCCGCTATTTTGCTTGCTATCAAGGGGGTTTTGGTATAAGATAGTGAATAATATCAGAGAGCGGAGGATGGCGTATGGAGTTGGCGGAGCTGAGAGAGCAGATTGATGAGATAGATGCGCAGATTGTGGCTTTGTATGAGCGGCGGATGGATGTTTGTAAGGGCGTGGCGCAGTATAAGATAGAAAACGGCAAAAAGGTATTTGACAGGCAGCGGGAGATAGAAAAGCTGGAGCGTGTCAGGTCGCTTGTGCAGGATGAGTTTAACAGTCACGGGGTTACAGAGCTGTTTGAACAGCTTATGTCCATGAGCCGTAAGCTGCAGTACCGGCTGCTTGCGGAAAACGGCAGTCAGGGAAAGCTGCCTTTTATCGGGGTGGACGGGCTTGATACGAAAGGTGCCCGGGTGGTGTTTCAGGGGAGCGAAGGCTCTTACTCGCAGGCGGCGATGCTGCGTTTTTTTGGAGACGGGGTAAACAGTTTTCATGTGGAGACTTTTCGGGACGCCATGAGTGCAATCGACGAGGGGAGCGCAGATTTTGCGGTGCTGCCCATTGAGAATTCCACGGCGGGGATTGTCAGTGAAATTTATGACTTGCTGGTGGAGTTTGAAAATTATATTGTGGGAGAGCAGGTGCTTCCCATAGAGCACTGTCTGCTGGCGCTGCCCGGGGCGGAGAAAAGCGGGATAAAGCGGGTCTATTCCCATCCCCAGTCCCTGATGCAGTGCGCAAGATACCTGCAGGGTTACGACTGGCAGCAGATTAGCATGAAAAACAATGCGTTTGCGGCGAAGAAGGTTGCCGTGGAGGGCGATATGACGCAGGCAGCCATCGCGGGAGAACATGCGGCAGCCATTTACGGGCTTCAGGTATTGGAAAAAGGAATCAACCAGTCCGATACCAACTCCACGCGCTTTATCGTCATTACCAACCAGAAAATCTTTAGGAAGGATGCCGGCAAAATCAGCATTTGTTTTGAGGTGCCCCACAAGAGCGGCTCTCTCTATCATATGCTGTCGCATTTTATTTACAATAATTTGAACATGACCAAGATAGAAAGCCGTCCCATCGAGGACAGAAACTGGGAGTACCGGTTCTTTATTGATTTTGAGGGGAATCTGGCGGACAGCGCCGTAAAAAATGCATTGCGGGGGCTGCGAGAGGAAACCCGCAGCATGAAAATTCTGGGCAACTATTAGAAAGAAGGATAGGATTCGGGATAAGAGATTGCAAAAAGGCTTACGGGGAATTACAGCCATGAGAAAGGCAGGCGGGAGGCAGCGGCATGAGAACGCGGGAATTGATGGTATACAAGGACTTTGAGGACGGACAGCTTCTGAATAACATGACGTTTTTGATAGAGCGCTATCAGGACGCGTTTTATGAAAAAAATAAAAATAATCTGATAACGCTTTTTTACGACTGTATTCACAGTCTGATAGAGCTGGCGGGCACTTACGGCTTCCACGGCAATTTGTGGCATTGCTATCTGGCAAATCTTCTGGTGAATAACGAAAACAGCTACAGTATGGCGTGTGAGATACGCGGCGCTGTAACGGGAACCATTAATCAGGCGGTGTTGCATGACATTGTGATTTTTAAGGAGCTTTATGATTTTGATTTTATGCCGGTGATGGAGGCGCTCGGTGTGCCGGAGTATGCCATGCTCATGGATTATCAGGCAAGCACGCAGGAGAGCAGGGTTTACAACAAGCGCATCTGCGAGCGGATTTGCGAGCTGGCGCTGCGGTTTCAGAGCGACCATACGCCGGAGGAGATGAAGGAGACGCTGACGGAATTTTACAGGGATTACGGCGTTGGTAAGTTTGGTCTGCACAAGTCTTTTCGGATTGTACATAAGGAGGACGGCGTGCATATTGAGCCGATTTTAAATATTGCCCATGTGAAGCTTTCCGACCTTGTGGGCTACGAGCTGGCAAAACAGAAGCTAATTGATAATACGGAGGCGTTTGTAAGCGGCAGAAAGGCAAACAACTGCCTTTTGTACGGCGATGCGGGGACAGGCAAATCTTCCAGTATCAAAGGCATCGCCAATGCATATTATGACAGGGGACTGCGTATTATCGAAGTATATAAGCATCAGTTTCAGGATTTGAATGATGTAATTGCCATGATAAAAAACCGCAATTACAAATTTATCATTTATATGGATGATTTAAGCTTTGAGGATTTTGAAATTGAGTATAAATATCTGAAGGCTGTCATTGAGGGCGGGCTGGAAAAGAAGCCGGAGAATGTGCTGATTTATGCGACTTCCAACAGAAGGCATCTTGTCAGGGAGAAGTTCAGTGACAAGGAGGAGAGGGAGGATGATTTGCACAAAGGCGATACGGTGGCGGAAAAGCTGTCTCTGGTGTCCCGTTTCGGCGTCACGATTTATTTTGGCGCGCCTGACAAAAAACAGTTTCAGGAGATTGTAAAAACGCTTGCAGAGCGCTACGGCATAGAGATGGAAGAGGAAGCGCTTTTGCTGGAAGCTAACAGGTGGGAATTGAATCATGGCGGACTTTCCGGCAGGACGGCACAGCAGTTTATGGATTATCTTTTAGGACAAGGGAAAGGAGCGTCATAGTATGAAGACGTTTGCGGCGGTGGACATAGGCTCGTATGAGCTGTCCATGAAAATCTTTGAATTTTCCGGCAAAAACAAGATGCGGGAAATCGACCATATCCGGCATAGAATTGATTTGGGGACGGAGACGTATTTTACGGGAAAGCTGAGCTATGAAAAGGCGGACGAGCTTAGCAGGGTGCTGTGGGAATTTGCCAAAATCATGGAAGCCTACAAGGTGGACGATTATCAGGCTTATGGCACGAGTGCGGTGC
Source organism: uncultured Lachnospiraceae bacterium (assembly GCA_910578335.1). Classification (GTDB taxonomy): domain Bacteria; phylum Bacillota; class Clostridia; order Lachnospirales; family Lachnospiraceae; genus Acetatifactor. Next base: position 3,100 of record CAJTPU010000027.1, read on the forward strand.
GTGAAATGGAAAACAGCGGTATTGTTTTAGACAGGCTGGCACAGCGCACAGGCATTCGAATAGACGTTTTAAGTAATTCGGAACAGCGGTTTTTAGATTACAAGTCCATTGCCTCAAAAGGGGAGGAATTTGACAGGCTTTTGGAGAAGGGAACGGTGATTTTGGACATTGGCGGCGGCAGCATCCAGATTTCTTTGTTTGACAAGGGTTCCCTGACGGCAACGCAGAATCTGCGCCTTGGCGCGCTGTGGCTGCGGGAAAGGCTGGGCAGAATCAATGCGAAGCCTTCGCAGCTTGAGGAGCTTTTGGTGGAGATAAGCGATGCACAGCTTGCCGTTTTAAAGAAGTTTTATTTTAAGGACAAGGAAATCAAGAATATCATACTGGTGGACGACTATCTCTCGGGGCTGCTTGGGGCAAAGGCAAAGCAGGCGCAGGAAGCGAGATACGCTTCTAAGGAGGAGTATCAAAAATTAATGGAGTTTTTGCGCAAAAGAAGCGCGGGCGAGATTGCCGTAAAGCTTGGCATATCGGAGGAAAATGCAGGTTTGATGTTTATTGCGGCGGTTCTGCTCAATCAGGTGATGACAATGACAGGCGCGGAGCTTGTCTGGGCGCCCGGCGTAACGCTTTGCGACGGCATTGCTTACGAATATGCGCAGAAGCGGAAGCTGTTAGTCGGTGGGCATGACTTTGAGAAGGATATTGTGGACAGTGCCATGAGCATCAGCAAGCGCTATATGGGAAGCCGGAAACGCGCGGAAACGCTGGAAAATCTGACGATGGTGCTGTTTGAGGCGACGAAAAAGCTGCATGGGCTGGGAAAGCGGGAACAGCTTCTTCTGCGGATTGCAGCAATCCTGCATGACTGTGGCAAGTATATCAGTATGGCAAGTCTGGGCGAGTGCTCCTATCAGATTATTATGGCGACGGAAATCATCGGGCTGTCCCATCTGGAACGCGAAATCATTGCCAATGTAGTGAAGTGTAATCATGAAGAATTTATCTACTATGAAGAGCTGAGCAGGGATTCCTCTTTGGACATGCCCGCATATCTGACGATGGCAAAGCTGACGGCGATTTTGCGGCTTGCCAACGGTATGGACAGAAGCCATAAGCAGAAGTTTAAAAATATCAAAGCACAGTTAAGGGAGAATGAGCTGATACTGACGGTGGATACCGGAGAAGATATTACCTTGGAAAAAGGGCTTTTTACCAACCGGGCGCAGTTTTTTGAAGAGGTATTCAATGTAAGACCTGTTATCAGGCAGAAGAAGAGCCTGTAAATGATAATTTGACGGATAGGAGTAAGCGGTATGGGAGAGAAAAAAATATTTAAAAATCCCGAATATTACACCAATCGGGAAATGAGCTGGGTGCTTTTTAATTACAGGGTGCTGTCGGAGGCGCGGGACAAAAATATTCCGCTTTTTGAAAGACTGAAATTTTTGAGCATTACCGCCTCAAATCTGGACGAATTTTTCATGATACGGGTGGCTTCCCTGAAGGATATGGTGAGCGCAGGCTATACCAAGCGGGATATTGCGGGCATGACCGTCTCAGAGCAGCTTAGCGGACTGGAGAAGCAGATACATGAGCTGGTGGAGCTGCAGTATTCCACATACAACCGCTCCCTGCTGCCTCTTTTGGAGCAGAACGGGCTGCATGTAATCAAAAAGCAGGAGCAGCTTACCGAAAAGGACGGAGCGTATCTGGACAAATATTTTGAAAATAATGTGTATCCGGTGCTGACGCCCATGGCGGTGGACTCCTCTAGACCCTTTCCGCTGATACGCAATAAATCCCTGAATCTGGGTGCGCTTGTGAAGAAGAAGGAGGGCGGGGGCGAATTGGAATTTGCCACGGTACAGGTGCCGAGCGTTCTGCCCCGTATTGTAGAGCTGCCTGACGACAAGGGGAAAAGAAGGGTGATTCTCTTAGAAGAAATTATTGAGAGAAATATCCATAAGTTATTTTTGAACTATGATATTGTCTGTGTATATCCGTTTCGTATTATGCGGAATGCAGATTTGACCATAGAGGAGGATGAGGCTGCAGACCTGCTTAAGGAGATTGAAAAGCAGTTGAAGAAGCGCCAGTGGGGGGAGGCGATTCGTCTGGAGGTGGAAGCCGGTATCGATAAGCGGCTTTTGAAAATACTGAAGCGAGAGCTTTCCATCGGCGAGGAAGCGCTCTACACCATAGACGGACCGCTCGACTTGACCTTTTTAATGAAAATGTACGGGCTGGAGGGCTTCGAAAATCTGAAGGCAGAAAAGTATACGCCGCAGCCGGTTCCGGCGCTGATGCAGAAGGAGGATATTTTTGCAGCCATCAGAGAGGGTGACATCCTGCTGCACCACCCATACCAGAGCTTTATGCCGGTGGTAGATTTTATCCGCAATGCGGCGAAGGACCCCCATGTCCTTGCCATCAAGCAGACGCTTTACCGCGTCAGCGGCAATTCTCCGATTATTGCCGCACTTGCGCAGGCGGCGGAAAACGGCAAACAGGTTTCTGTTTTAGTAGAGCTGAAGGCAAGGTTCGACGAAGAAAACAATATTGTGTGGGCGCGTATGCTGGAAAAGGCAGGCTGCCACGTGATATATGGTCTGGTAGGCTTGAAGACTCACAGCAAGATTACGCTGGTAGTCAGGCGGGAGGAAGACGGTATCCGCCGTTATGTCCATTTGGGGACAGGAAACTACAACGATGCGACGGCAAAACTGTACACGGATATAGGGCTTTTTACCTGCTCGGAGGCTGTTGGCGAGGATGCCACCGCCGTATTTAACATGCTGTCCGGCTATTCGGAGCCGCTGCACTGGAACCGGCTTTCCCTTGCACCGCTTTGGCTGAAGGATAAGTTTTTGTACCTGATTGGCAGGGAGCGGGATGCGGCGCTTTCCGGCAAACCGGCGCATATCATAGCCAAGATGAATTCCCTCTGTGATGCGGATGTGATTGCGGCTCTCTATGAAGCAAGCGCTGCCGGTGTTAAAATAGACCTGATTGTCAGGGGAATCTGCTGTCTGAAGGTGGGAATCCCGAAGGTGAGCGAGCATATCTCCGTGCGCTCCATTGTGGGCAATTTTCTGGAACACAGCCGTATTTTTTATTTTGAAAATGCGGGCGATTATGAAATTTACTGCGCCAGCGCGGACTGGATGCCGCGAAACTTAGAGCGCAGAGTAGAAATTCTGTTTCCGGTAGAGAAGGAGGAGCTGAAAGAGGAGCTGCTGCATATTTTAAAATGTCAGCTTCGTGATACGGTAAAAGCGCATATCCTGACGCCGGAGGGAAATTACGAAAAAGTAGACAGGAGAGGAAAGGAGACCTATAACTCGCAGGAAGCCTTCTGCAGGGAAGCAGAGCGGATTGTCAAAGAAAAGCGGGAAGAGCCAAAGAGCAGGGTATTTATTCCGGAGACACATCATGAGTGAGATAATACTGGCGAGCGCATCGCCCAGAAGAAGCGGGCTGCTTAAGCAGATAGGACTTTCCTTCAGGGTATGCGTAAGCGACTGTGAGGAAAAGATTACAGAGCGGCTTCCCGAGCGGGTTGTCTGTGAGTTGTCGGTGCAGAAGGCGCGGGACGTGTGGAAAAAGCAGGAGGCAGAACGCATAGCGCTGCATGTCGGAAGGGGGGAGGCTGTCAAAGCAGAGAAGCCGGTGGTAATCGGCGCCGACACCGTGGTGGCATGTGGCGGCAGGATATTGGGGAAGCCTGCCGATGCGGCGGAGGCGGCAAAAATGCTGACGCTTCTTGCGGGCAATACCCATCAGGTGTATACGGGCGTCACATTCTGCTATGCGGAGGACGGCACAGAGAAGGCGCATACCTTTTATGAAATGACGGAAGTATCCGTTTATCCTATGTGCAGGGAGGAAATCGACGCATACATTGCGACGGGGGAGCCTATGGACAAAGCCGGCGCGTATGGCATACAGGGTTTTTTTGCCGCTTATGTAAAGGAAATCCGCGGGGACTACAACAATGTGGTAGGACTGCCGGTGGGAAGGGTTTATCAGGAACTCAAAGAAAAGGGATTTCTTTAGAAGAGAGATTTCTTTAGAAAAGGGACTTCTTTCAAAAGAAAAATTGATTGGAGAAAATAAACAATGAAAAAGGCAGTCATTTTCGACTTGGACGGTACTCTGACGGATTCGCTGGAGTCCATAAAGGTAAGTGCCGACAAAGCAATAGGAGAATTTGGTTTTGGACCGTACACAAAAGAGCAGTACAAATATTTTGTGGGAGACGGCGCGGATACACTGATAGAAAGGTGCTTGGAGGCAGGCGGGGATAAAGGTCTTGCGTATTTTGACAGGGCGTTTGTGGAATATCAAAAGATATTTCAGGAATACTGCATGTACAGGGTGGTTCCTTACGACGGGATAAGGGAGCTTCTGGCTGAGTTGAAGGAGAGGGGCATAAAAATAGCAGTACTCTCCAACAAGCCGCATGAGAGGACGAAGGACGTTATTTACACGCTTTTTGGCGAAGGGTATTTTGACGTGGTGCAGGGACAAATTGCAGGGGTGGAAAAAAAGCCGAGTCCTGCAGGCGTATTTTGTATTCTGGAACAGCTAAAGCTTACGGCAGACGAAATCCTGTATCTGGGAGACACCGGCACCGATATGCAGACGGGAAAGTCCGCCGGCGCAGTCACCATAGGCGCTCTCTGGGGCTTCAGGGAGCGGGAAGAGCTTTTAGAGAATCATGCGGATTACGTGATAGAGAAGCCGCTTGAACTGTTACAATATGTGTAAGAAAGGAGATTCCATATGCATGAATTTGACGATGTAGTATTACAGTGTTTTTTGAAGAACCAGTCGCAGCTTTTTCCGGAGGATGTGGCTGCCAATCTTGAGGAGGCAGAAGCTTTTCTTGAGGAATGTATGGCAGTCGTGGTAGATTCGGTGGAAGAGGTGATAGCGTATTTTGAGGAAGAAGGCATCGACATGAACGAGGCTGTCGGCGACGAGATATTGGAAGCTTCAGAAGTATTTGATGTAGGGGACGGAAGATATCTGATTGTAGAAGGCTGATGAAAAATTGAAAAGAGCGGTTTTGCCGTAAAATTATTATTTGGCAATTGTAAACACCCTGTTCTATAATAAAGAGCAGGGTGTTTATTTATGAAAATAGAATCCCTGCAGAACGTGGATTCTATTGTTTGTTATCAATATTTTCTTTTATCCATCTAAACAAAGTAACCTCTGTTTTCGCAAAATATATACATTTATGAAAATAAAAAAAGGGCACAACAAATACAATGATAATGCAAAATGCCGAATTCTTAATTATATTATCATTTTAAGGTTAAGATTGCAACCCCCAAAAGTTATAATCGCATAAATTAATTTTGCTAAAAATAGCTAAACTTTGTGAAAGGGAGAGAAAAAACAAAAGATAAAGCCCATAAAAAGAAAGAATACCGTCAAAAAAGTGGTCTGCTTTGTGAAGTGCATCGTCACAAAGCCCACTGTTGAAAGCCGCTTTGCGGTGGAATGAGAGGAAGCATGGCAAAAAGAGGACTCAATATATATAAAAGAAAGGACGGAAGGTGGGAGGGGCGCGTTCGCCGGACAATTTTTCAGAACGGCGAAAGAAAATACCGTTCCGTATATGGGCATAGCTATAGGGAAGTCAGGGAAAAAATGGAAGCATTGGCGGCGGAGCAGAAGGATACCAGAGGTTGTCCGCTATCCGTAGGAGAATTGATGGCAGTCTGGCTTGGGGATAAGAGATTTGTCTGGAAGGAATCCACCTATGCCTGCTACAAACAACTGGTGGAGCGGCATATTACAGGCAGCATTGCAGAACGGCGGGCGGAAAGCTTTGATAATCTTTCCTTTCATGGCTGGCTGTCGGGGATTCGCAAGAAGGGTGACGGCTCAAAAATTTCTGCCTCTTATTTTAACTGTATTTCTGCGATTGTCAGACAGGCATTTTCTTATGTGGCAGAAACATATCAGTATACCCTTCCGTCTTTGTCTGCAAAACAGCAGAAAAAGGAGTCTGGGAAGACGGAGCTGCCGTCGGAGAAGGATATCGGGAAGCTGCTGCGATATTTGTATGCCAATACGGAAGATTCCACTTGTCTTGGAATTCTTTTAGCATATTATACCGGTATCCGTATTGGAGAACTGTGCGCGCTGACGTGGGGAGACATTGATTTTGAGGAAGGCGTATTACAAATCAGCAAAAATATGCAGCGAATCAAAGAATTCGGACAGGAGGGCACGGGAACCAGCATCAAAATACAAGCGCCCAAAACGGCGACTTCCCTGCGCCGGATACCGATACCGGATGCCCTTTTTTCCCTGTTAAAAGAAAAAAGGCAGCCGCAGGCACAGTATTTGATAACAGGCAGGCAGCACGCTTTTGCAGAGACAAGAACGGTACAGTACCGCTTTGCTTCTATTTTAAAAAGATGCGGTATTGCGCATTTCAAGTTTCACATGCTCAGGCATTATTTTGCCAGTCTGTGTATCAGGAGGGGGTTTGATGTGAAGAGCCTGAGCGAAATTTTGGGACATTCCAACGTACAAATCACACTGAACCTGTATGTCCATTCTACCATGCAGCAAAAGAGAGTGCTGATGAACAAAGTATTTGATACAGGGGCTGCATAAAAAGAAACCTGTATTTATAAACCGTCAAAAAAGTGGTCTGCCTTCCGGCGGACCGCTTTTTTGCTTGCCCGGACACCGTCTTCGCAAATGTATATATTTTACGAAAGGGATTGGTATTATCATATCCTTCTTCCATGATTTTATGCAAGCCGGCTTTTATGAAAGTTTTGTAAATCATAACAAGGTATATGCCGGAGAACTTTCCGGTTATATATAAATCTAAAAAGGAGGTAAAAAGAGATGGTTAGTAAGAAGGTACTTAAGAACATCGGTGTGTTTGCTATGGCGGTTATGCTGGCAGCGGCTCCTGTTCTGGCGGTAAGCGCAAATGGCTCTTCCTTCATGCGTGCAACACAGGATTCGGACCCGACAACATCAGACCCGGCAACATCAGACCCGAAGCCCGTTGTAACACCGTCTTCACCGGTCAGCACGACGGCAAAGACGACAGTAACCAACACGGCTACTTTAAGGAAAAACCCGGTAATCAGCGCAGCAGGAGACAAGCTTGTGTCTTCCGTGGACGGCGTCTATGATGCAAAGTCCGTAAATGGCGTTATCGTGGCAACCCTTAAGGCAGACGTGCTTGCTGCATTTGGTGCAGGCGCAGACGCTGTGGTTACAGTAGACGTGCATGAGTCAAATCATGGCCCTGCAGCAGAGAGAAGCATCAATGACGGTCTTGCCATACTGGCGGCAAATCAGGTACAGGCTGTAAAAGGCCCGGTGCTGGATATTAACGCTTACTTAAACGGCAAGAAAGTAACCGACATCAATGCACCGGTAAACCTCGTGGTAGGCATTCCCGAGTCCTTCAGACAGGCTGGCTATGAATATGCTGTTATTCTGGTACAGGAAGGCGGCAGAGTAAGCATCCTGACTGATTTGGCTTCATTTGACAACACGCTGGTTTCCTTTAATACCACCGGATTCGGCGTATTTGCGATTGTGAAGGCGCCTGCCGGCAGCTTTGACAGCTACAAGTAAAAAGAGCATAAGCTTATGCGGGAATAGTTAGTAGGTAACTGCTAACTATTTTCCTGCAAGCCTGAAAAACAAATGAAATTTTTAAATGGAAAAGAAGAAAAAATGCCCCATGCCATACTGGCTGGTTTTTGGTGCCTATGGCTGCTGTTGGCAGGCATCGCGGTGGGAAAGGTGTGCGGACCTGTCATCCTGCCGGATGAGTTTGGATACTGGGCGCAGGCAGCAAATATGGCGGGGATGGACTGGCGTGAAATCGTTTCTTATCATTCCTGGTATTCTTTCGGCTATGGCATTCTTATGCTGCCTTTTGTCAAGCTGTTTTCGAATCCGATTGCCGCATATCGTGTTGTGACGGGTATGAATTTTTTGCTGTTGGGCGGAAGTACCCTGCTGCTGTACCGGGTTCTGTCAAAGCTGTGTGCCGCGTTCGATAAAAAGAAAATAGCAGTTGTAAGCGGCGCCGCCATGCTGTATGTCTCATATCTGACTTATGCGCACACAACAATGGCGGAAAGTCTGCTGACTTTTTTGTATGTGCTGCTGGCGTACGGACTGTATCGCTGGTTTACGGAAAAAAAGACGGCAAGCCTTATTCTGGTGCTGTTTACCGCCGGCTATATATATACCGTACATATGCGGAGCGTTGGGATTATATTGGCGGCAGCACTGGTACTGTTAATGTCTGTCTGGAGCAGCAGTGAAAAGAAAGCAAGCGCCAAGGCGCTTTTAACGGTGATATTTATCATTGCGGTTATCGTCATTATGCTGGTACAGAATATAGGCAAAACAAGACTGATAAACAGTGTGAACTCTGAGAGCTATCATATACTGACAAGAGGAAACGACTATGCCGGGCAATGGGATAAACTCAAGTTTTTGTTTTCTTTCAAAGGAATCTGGTACTTTTTCACAGGGCTTTGCGGCAAGATTTTTTATCTGGGATGCGCCTCCTTCGGTTTGTATTACTGGGGCATGGCTTATCTGATAAAAAAAGGAAAAGAACTGTTTTTTTCTTTAAAGAAAAAAGAAGGATGCCGGCAGGAGAACTGGTTTTATTTATGGCTTTTGCTCTCGCATGTGGCAGCGCTTTTGATTACCACGCTGTACTGCATGCGGACAAACAGGCTGGATGGCATACTGTACGGAAGATATCACGAAAATACGCTGCCGTTTATCACAGCCTTTGGAATCGTGGCACTGTTGTCACAGCCAAAGCCAAAAAAGAGAATACTGTGGCTTATCGGACTGTCGGGAGCGGGCTTTTTTCTTATTTATGCGCTGTTAGGAACAGGACAGATTGCCTATACCAACAGGCATTCCATAACAGGCATCTTATATGCACTGTCCCTTGCCGGTTTCTATGACGGTACAACTGTTTTATATGCGTACTTGGGCGGTTTGATTGGGGGAATCCTGCTTTTGGCGCTTTCTACAATGAAAAAGCATGGGGCGGGATGGCTTCTTACGGGTATTATCTGCATACAGCTTCTAAATGCAGCCTTTGCCGTTTGGTTTCTGATTTATCCTTCCAGTCAAGACCAGAAAGAAGATATGGAGGGACTGTGGCAGGCAAAACAACTTGCTGATGAAAAGGGGGCAGCGGAATTTTACTATCTCTGCGGGGAAGCGGATAAGAGCATTTACACTGTGCAATATGCGCTGTGGAATACACCACTGCATTTGGCTGAAAAAGAGGAGCTTGGGGATATGACAGCCGGTTCGGTTCCGGCAGGGATAAGAGAAGCTTTTCTTGTAGTGCGGGCGGGAGATGAGTCCGCAGAAATCCTTGCCCTGTACTATACAGAAGTAATAAGGACGCCGCATTATGAAATTTATTTTATGCAATAAAGGCAAAATTACTTTATGCGCGCTTGCAGTCTTTGCGCTGATGCTGTTTCCGTGGCAGTTTGCGGGAATTTCTTTTAGGACGTGGCTGGTTTATCTCTACACTTTGGGCGTGGGGGTTTTTTGGATTTATGATGGCAAAAAGAGGCTGCAGGATAGTGACGGCAAACCGGAAAAAAAGAAGTGGGATTTGAGGAAATGGAATCCGCTTGACAGTCTTTTGGCAGCTTGTTTGATAGGAAATGTATTTTTGCTTATAAGAGACAGCCTGAGAGGGGCGGCTCTTGACGAAAATACGCTTTTGATAATTGTTCTTGTTATGCTGTTTTTTCTTCTTTCCGGGGAAAAACCGGCACTGCAGGATGTTGCGCCCGAGCCGGTAATTTACCGGTACAGGGATGTTTTTCTTGGTTGTGGTTTTGTTGTCTGTCTGGAGCTTTTGTGGCATTTTCTTCTGAACAAGGCATTTGTGGCGCCGGTTGCGCTGCTTTTGGAAAATGAGCAGGCGCTTTTGCATTTTTTGCTGCTGATGGTGATGCTGGCTGCGGAAGGGTACTACAAGGAAGCGGATAAGGGAAAAAAATATTTTTATATCCTGACGGCTCTGACGGGATACTTTCTTTTGTTTGTGCAAAAAAATAGCATCGGTATCTTGCTGGGAGGTATCGGCTTTTTGGTATCGGCATTGGTACATAAGCCGGAAAGAGAGCAGATAAAGCGTATATCGTTACTTGCATTTGCTTATTTTTTTCTGCTTTCCAATATGTCTTTGCTGCAGCAGTTTATACCGGCGCTAAGGGAAAACGGCGGCTATGATATAAAAGGCAGTATCAGTCTGGAGCTGGGACTTGCCCTTTGCTGCGTGGTGTGTCTGGCATGGTGGGGAAGACAGCCTGAGGAGGAAAGATACCTGCTGCAGTATAAAAGGTGGATTTTAAAAATAGCGATAGCCGTGTGCATGATTTTACTTTCGCTTTTAGTGTCCGGCGGCAGGCTTGCCGGTATGGAAGGAAGAGGAGCGGCAATACTTTATGCTCTTTTTGTGAGGCTTGAGGCATATGTGACAGCCCATGATAACACCTTTGCGGCTGTGCTGGGAAAGTATGGCGTATTTGGTATCGGGTGGCTGTTTGCCTTTTTGTTCTTAATAAGTAAAAGGGTGTGGGAGCGCAGTAAAAGGGGAAAACTGCAGCCTGCGCTGACGGTGCTGTTTGTAATGGGGCTGCTGCAATCGTTCTTTTTGGCGGGACAGGCGGTGACAGCGCCCGTCTGCGTTATCTTTATGGCGGAAATTTTGTATGGCGAATGTACGCTGCCCATACAGGTGAAAAGGCGGAAGACGGAAAAATCGGAGGAAGAAAAGGGATTGAAAAGAAAGATGAAAATACGGGGCATTCTTTTTTGTCTGATAGCGTTTGGCATCTGCTTTTTTGTGACGGACATGGAAGCGCTGTCTGCGGGACCGGCGGACGCTTCACAGGAGGGTTCTGCGGCAGGGGTGTCAGAAGAGGGAACAGCGCAGGAAGAGCCTGTTACAGGCGTGCCAATAGAAAGCGCGACGCTGATGTATGCGGTGGAAAAGGTCAATGTCCGCAAGGGTCCGGGAACGGACACGGAAGTCTTAGGCGAGCTTGCGCAGGGAGAAAGGGTATTTGCGGTGGAACTGCTTGCGGAAGGCTGGTACAGAATCGTATTTGGCGGGGAAACCGGATATGTGCGGCAGGATTTTCTGGCTTTGTATGGTACGGCAGGAGCGTGGGAGGCGCCTGAACAGCCCGCCGTACCGGCGGTTGCAGGGCAGGATAGCGTTGCAACCGGAAAACGGGCGGCAAGGGAGGAAAATGCGACTGACAACAGCGGAGAGAAGGAAGCATTGCCGCGCGCCGCAAAGCAGGCGGCAAAGAGCAAAAGCAAAAATACTTCCACGGTTGTTATCATTGCAGTAGTGGTGCTTTTGATTCTTGGCTACAGTGTGTTTCAGGTGGTGAAGGAAAAGCGGGAAAGCGAAAAGGGGAATGACGGGAGTGACATGTGTGAAGAGGAACCGGAGGACGGGGCGTTGGATACAGAAGAGCGCATCGGCGGATGGGCGGGCGAGGAAGCTGCGGAGACTGCATATGCCTCGGCAGAAGAGCCTGCAGAGCGGGAGAATGGAGAGGAAACTGCAGAGGCAGGCTATGAGGAGGAGGCAGGAGAGGCGGAAGCTTTGGAAGAAGATGAAATGGTTATTTTGGATATAGGTGAAATGTAACATGCGAGAGAGGTGCGAGATACGGTATGAAGATAGCAGTGGCTGGAATGGGATATGTAGGGCTGTCAAATGCAGTTCTCTTAGCGCAGCACAATGAAGTAACTGCGATAGATATCCTGCAGGAAAAAGTGGATTTGGTCAACGGTGGGAGTTCTCCCATTGTGGATAAGGAGCTGGAGGAATATCTGCAAAAAGACAGCTTGCGGCTCCGCGCTGTAACGGATGGACAGAAGGCATACGAAGAGGCGGATTTTGTGATTGTTTCCACGCCGACAAACTATGACGAACGGAAAAATTATTTTGACACTTCTTCTGTGGAGAGCATTATCAGACAAGTGACAAAGACGAATCCAAAGGCTTATATCGTGATAAAGTCTACCGTGCCGGTTGGCTTTACGGAGCGGATGAAAGCGGAGTATGGAAATGACCATATCCTGTTTTCACCGGAATTTTTGCGGGAAGGAAAGGCACTCTACGACAATCTGCATCCATCCAGAATTATTGTGGGAGTGGATAGAAAGAAGGAAGAGGCAGTAAAAAAGGCAGGACAGTTTGCAGCGCTTTTACAGGCTGGCGCCATTAAGCAGGATATTCCGACGCTGTTTATCGGCGAGACGGAAGCAGAGGCTGTCAAACTCTTTGCCAATACCTATCTGGCGCTGCGGGTTTCCTATTTTAATGAATTGGACACCTATGCCGAGGTCAGAGGACTGCAGACGGAGGAGATTATTGCAGGAGTGTGCCTGGACCCAAGGATAGGGAGCCATTATAATAATCCGTCCTTTGGCTATGGCGGCTACTGTCTGCCCAAGGATACCAAGCAGCTTTTGGCAAATTATGATGAAGTGCCGAACAATATCATTGGCGCGATTGTAGACGCCAACCGTACCCGCAAGGATTTTATTGCAGAGCAGGTATTGCAGAAGCTCCATTTTGAAGAAAAAAGCCGTCAGGCACAGCGCAGTATTGTGGGTATCTACCGCCTGACGATGAAGACGGATTCCGACAATTTCAGGCAATCCTCCGTGCAGGGCATTATGAAGCGGCTTCGTGCCAAGGGCGTAGAGGTAGTTATCTATGAACCTGCTATGAAGGAGGAAAGCTTTTTTGGCTGTCCCGTGGTACGGGACTTGGCGCATTTCAAAAGATTTGCAGAAGTAATCGTGGCAAACCGTTTTTCCGGCGAACTCGCAGATGTAAAAGAAAAGGTTTATACGCGGGATTTGTTTGGAAAGGATTGATAGAAAATAAGTCTAGGGGCAGATGTGCTCCGGCAAAAGCACTTTGACAATTTCATACTTTATATCGGAATTTTAAAATCTAAATTTTGGTTGCAAAGATGAGTCTGATTTGCTATAGTAAAAAAAGAGAAATTGCTTCCATTCTCAGGAGGCGGCTCTGTTTCTGAAAATCTTGCAGTGTTTCAAGAATTTCAAGTAAGTATCCCAATCACAATTTCATACACAGGTCATGGGATACAGGAAAGCTTTGGCTGTTTATCCGGTATGCCGTGCCGGAAAGGAAGATATGCCTATGGCAGAAAACAGCTTTAATAGCAAAACAAAGGACAGTTCCAGCAAGCTGATATTCGAAAACCCGATTTTATGCGCACAGTTCTTAAGAGGATATTTGCACATCCCTTTTTTAAAGGAAGTACAACCGGAGGACATTGAGGATGTGTCGGAGCGGTATGTGCATATGTTTACGGAAGAGCGCAACTCAGATGTGGTAAAAAAGGTACATATCAAAAGTAACGGGACGCCGTTTTTTCTTATTTCACTTATTGAACATAAAGCAAAAGTGGATTATAATGTAGTTATGCAGGTATTCCGCTATATGACCTTTATCTGGGAGGACTATGAGAAGGAACAGGAAAGGCAGCATCCGGGCAGCAGCCGGAAGAAGGAATTCAAATACCCGCCCATCCTGCCGGTAGTATTTTATGACGGCACGGAGGACTGGACGGCAGCGGCAAGCCTGCATGAAAGGGTGCTGCTAAGCGATATTTTCAAGGACTACATACCGGATTACCGGTGTATCTTAATGCAGCTAAAAGATTACAGTAATGCGGAACTGATGGAAAAGGGAGACGAGTTGTCCGTTATCATGATGGTAAATAAGCTCCATAGAGCAGCGGACTTTGTGGAGATAGGAGAGGAAGTAAGTGCCGGATACCTGCAGGAAGTGACAGCCGGTACGCCGGAGCATTTGTTAGACATCATGGCACAGGTAATAGAAGCCCTGCTTTTGAAAATCAATGTACCATTGGAGGAAGCGGCAGACTTTGCAGGGCAGGTAAAGGAGAGGCGTATGGGAGAATTATTTTCAAATTTTGAGGCATATGACGTACAGGCAACCAGACGGAAGGCAAGGGAAGAAGGCATACAGGCAGGGATAGAGCAGGGGATAGAGCAAGGAATTGAACGCACAAATAAGCTGACGCGTATCCTGCTGGAGAAGAATAGAATCGATGATTTAAAAAGAGCTGCCGCTGACCTTGTGTATCAAGAGCAGATGTTTCGTGAATTTCATTTGTAGGTTCATGTATTTAGGCAGTTGCGGTTAGGTATACGAAGGAAAAGAAAACCGCTACAATAAATATAGAGAAAAAGAAAATCCTGATATAAAGTATGAAATTGCCCCGAAAGGCAGCAGATACTTTATATCGGGATTTTTGATTTATGGCAATAGAAATTCGCAAAGAGCGGATTCTACTGTCGGCATATACGTGCGGCGTGACACGCAGATGGGAGTAACAATGAAACTAATCATTCAAATACCATGCTATAACGAGGCGGAAACCTTGGAAATTGCATTAAACGATTTGCCAAAGGCGCTGCCCGGTATTGACACCATAGAATATTTGATTATAAATGACGGAAGCCGCGACAATACGGTGGAGGTGGCAAAGAAATGGGGCGTCCATCATATTGTCAGCTTTAAGCAGAATAAAGGACTCGCCAAAGGCTTTATGGCGGGGCTGGACGGCTGCCTGCAAAACGGCGCGGACATTATTGTGAATACGGATGCGGATAACCAGTATTGTGCAGAGGATATCGAAAAGCTGATAGCGCCCATTTTAAAAGGAGAAGCCGATATCGTCATCGGCGCACGCCCCATTGACGATACCGAACATTTTTCTTTTGTCAAAAAGAAGCTGCAGCATTTTGGAAGCTGGGTGGTGCGAAAGGCTTCTAATACGGATATACCCGATGCACCAAGCGGTTTCAGGGCAATGAGCAGGGACGCAGCCATGCGGATTAACGTGGTAAATGATTACACGTACACGCTGGAGACAATTGTGCAGGCGGGCAGGGAACGGATTGCAATTACCAGCGTGCCTGTGCGCACCAATGCAGAACTGCGTCCTTCCAGGCTGTTCCACAGTATTTTCAGCTATGTCAAAAAATCTATGCTGACAATCCTGCGTGCTTATATGATGTACAAGCCGCTAAAAAGCTTTGGCTTTCTCGCCATATTTCCCATTTTGACGGGGCTTTTGATTGGTTTCCGCTTTTTATACTACATGGCTATTGGTATGAGCGGCGGGCATGTGCAGTCCCTGATTCTGGCGTGTACTTTGATTATCATGGGTTTTCTGACCTTTATGATTGGGCTGGTGGCAGATGTCATTGCGGCAAACAGAAAGCTTTTGCAGGACACGCAGTACCATGCCAGAAGAGCAGAGTACGATGCCATTTACATGCGTCAGAAGATGGAAAAGGAAGGTTTTGTGGAAGAGAAAAACGTTCTGGCAGCGGGGGCGCTGCGGTCTGACAGTACGGCGCTGTAAGGAGGAATTTTGTTATGAAGAAAATTGTGCTCATTGGACCGGTGTATCCTTATAAAGGCGGTATTGCGCATTATACCAGCCTGCTGTACCGGACGCTGGCGGAAAAATACAATGTGGAAATGATATCTTACAAAATGCAGTATCCAAAGATACTCTTTCGAAAAGAGCAGAAGGATTACAGTAACGCTATGTTTCAGGTGGAAAACACGCAATTCCTCATTCATACCGCAAATCCTTTCAACATTATCCGTGTAGGAAAAATGGTAAAAAAGAAAAATCCTGATATGGTAATTATGCAGTGGTGGCATCCGTATTTTGCGCCCTGTTACAGGCTGCTGTGCGGTGCGATGGGGAAAAAGATTCCCAAAATGTTTATCTGCCATAATGTATTTCCCCATGAAAGATTTCCGATGGATAGATTGCTGACAAAAATGACTTTGAAAAAGGGTGATTTCTTTATTGTGCATGCGAAGAGTGACAAGGCAGATTTGCTGACAATTCGGGCGGATGCAAAAGTAAGGCAGAATCCCCATCCGACATACAATGCATTTAAAATCAGAAATATCAATAAGGAGCAGGCAAGAAAAGAGCTGGGAGAGGGGCAGGATACGAAGCTGCTATTGTTCTTTGGCTTTGTAAGAGAATATAAGGGCTTAAAGCATTTGCTAAAGGCAATGCCGCAGATAAAGGAAAAACTGGATAATGTAAAGCTGATGGTAGTGGGCTCTTTTGGTGAGGACAAATCGGATTACAGAAATCTTATAAACGGTATGCAGATAGAGGACTGCGTAGAGGTGGTTGACGGGTATACGCCGGATAATGAAGTGGAGAAGTATTTTGCAGCCAGCGATATGGTGGTGCTTCCCTATGAATCGGCAACACAGAGCGGTATTGTGCAGATAGCTTACGGCTTCGAAAAGCCTGTGCTGGTAACCAATGTGGGCGGCCTGCCGGATGTGGTGACGGATGGAAGGACAGGGTATGTGGTAGAACCCAAAAGCGCGGAGGCGATAGCTGCAGCTATCATTGATTTTTATAAGCAAGACCGGGAAGTAGGATTTGTAGAGGAAGTTAAAAAAGCAGCGGATAAGTTTTCGTGGACAAGAATGGAAAACGTTATCAGCAGTATGATAGAGGAACAGCCATGACAGGAATCTATCTCATTTGTTTTATTGCGTTTCCGGCAGCAGTACTGATAAACGCACATAGAGTATACGTGGTAAATACCTTTTTGGACAAAAAAGATACAAATGTTGTAAAAGGAATTGCAACATGCTTTGTGATTTTGGCACATTTGACAGGTTATCTTGACTCTGTAGAATATAATCCGTTTTTGCATATATTCAGTGTAATGGGAGGGATGGGAGTTCTGCTTTTTTTCTTTGTGTCAGGATACGGATTATATAAAAGTTACAGGGCAAAAAAGATAGATATCACATTTTGGCAGAAAAGACTGCTTCATATGTATCTTCCGTGTGTGGTGATACAATGGGTATTCTATTTGATTGAGGCCGGCAGATGCCGGACATTTGATATGCTTGATATGATAAGCAGCAGTTTGTTAGGTGCATGGTTTATTGATGTAATATTAATACAGTATGCTGTATTTTTTCTCACTTCTAAAATGGCAAGGGGAAGGGCGGATGTTTGGATTGCATTAAGCGCTGTGTGTAGTCTGGCTGTTATTTTCGTATTTATGAAATGCGGACTCAATGCGAGGTGGTACAATGGCTTGATACTGTTTCCCTTTGGTATGTTTATCGCATATAAAGAAGAAAAAATCATTGCGCTGGCAGGAAAAAGGTGGGGCTTGTTTTTTATGGGAAGCCTGTTGTCTTTTGTGGCGGCTGGCGCGGTTTTTACGTATTTTAAGGGAGAGACTGTGTGGGTAAATGCGGCAAAAACATTCTCGGGGATGTGTTTGTGCCTGCTGACTTGCATTGTATTTTTGCGTATCAAATTTTCTTCCAAAATTATGGAATACATAGGGAAGAGGTCCTTATATTTTTACTTAATTCACATAAACTTGCTGTCAGTTGTGAGAACAATAGAGAAATTGCAGGGAATATACGTATTCTATTTCGTTCTGCTGTTGACATTTTTCATCATTGGAATTGGTGTGAGGGATAGTGGGAAAAAAGATGCAGTGACGGCAGGAAAGAGCAAAATGCTGTCAGACAAGGAGAATAAACAGGAATGGAAGCAAAAGAAGAATTGATTAGTATTATAATTCCCGTATACAATTTGGCGGATTATATACGGGATTGTCTGGAGAGCGTCTTGCAACAAACTTATAAAAAAGTGGAAATTTTGGTGATAGATGACGGGTCGACGGACGACACGCTTGTGATTTGCAGGGAATACGAAAGAAGGGACAGCAGAATCCGTATTATCTGCAGGGAGCACGAGGGACTGTCCGCCAGCAGAAATGCGGGAAACAAAGAAGCAAAAGGAGAATATATTGCGCATATCGACGGAGATGATATTTTGGCGCCCACATACATCGCCTATCTTTATCAGTTAATTGTGAAATATGATGCCGATATTTCCATGTGCAATTATATTCCGGTTTTTGAGGGGCAAAAGCTTCCCCCAAAAAAAACAGTCAATTGTAAAGATAAAATAAAGGTGATGACAAAAGAGCAGGCATTGGAGACGTTATTTTATCAAAAGTATTTTATTACTGCAACATGGGCGAAGCTGTTTAAGAGGGAGCTGTTTTTAAACGTAGTATTTCCTTACGGAAAATTGGCACAGGATATGGGGAGTACCTATAAATTGATACACTGTTCGGAAAAAGTAGTGTATGGTTCTAAAATACAATATTATTACCTGCAAAGGGCAGGCAGCATCATTCATGCTCTATCTTTTCAAAAGGGAAAGGACTATATAGAGCAGTCGGAGGACATGGTGAAATTTATAGAGAAGAAATATCCGCATCTGGCAAAGGCGGCTTATTGCAGGTGCTTTAGTTCCTATATGCAGGTTTTGTCAAATATTGCATTTTCCCAAATCTATGATGTGCCGCAAAAAGAAATAAGAGACAATATAAAAAAGTATAGGAAAAGTGTTTTGTTTAATAAAAAGGCAAGGCTGGTAAATCGAGGCTGCGCACTTGTATCATACTTTGGTATATGGGCATTGCGGTTAGGACTGATGGCTTTGAAATAGGAACGATAAATGAAAAAAGTATTGTTGATTGGCAGTCTGGACGCGCATGGCGGCGTCGGGCATATGATTTTTGAGTATTGCAAAAATATAAATCGAAAAAATATTTGCTTTGATTTTCTTTATTATAAGGATATTGCAAAAGAGGAAAAAGAAATCATCACTTCCTGCCATGGGACATTTTATAAAGTGCCCAGATATACCAGACATCCGATTCGATTTTATAAAGAAATCAAAAAATTTTTTCGGATGCGGGAATATGATATTGTCCATATACATGCCAGTACGGCGATGCTGATGATGTATGCGCTGCCGGTCTGGAAGGCAAAAAAGACCAAGATTTTTTACCAGAGTCATAGCGATTGTGTGGAGGGGATTGTAAATAAAATAATGCATTTCGCCATCAGGCATCTGGTAGTGAAATATGCAAGTGCGCTCATGGCGGTTTCCCAATCGGCAGCGCGTTTTATGTATGGCAGAAAAAGAGCGGAGAAAACAATCATTCTGAAAAACGGGATAGACATTAAAAAATACGAGTTTTGTGAAGAAAAACGAGAAAGGGTGCGTCGGGATTTGGGCATAAAGGATAATTTTGTGTTAGGGCATGTGGGACGTTTTACGTATGCCAAAAACCATCCTTTTATCATTGCAGTATTTGAGCAAATACAAAGGGAAAATGAAGACGCAAGGCTGCTGCTGGCAGGCACCGGTGAGGAGGAGGATAAAATAAGGCTTCTGGTGCGGGAGAAAAATTTGACGGAAAAGGTTATTTTTTATGGAGTCAGCAACTGTGTGGAAGAACTTTTATGTGCCATGGATTGTTTTATTTTTCCGTCGCATTATGAGGGCTTGGGAATTGCGGCATTAGAGGCACAGGCAAACGGACTTTTGGTGGTGGCTTCTTCCTGCGTGCCAGAAGAAGTAAATGTGACGGAATTGTATCATACGCTGAGTTTATCCGATGATTCGGCAAAAGTCTGGGCAAAAGCAATTCTTGCCTTTCAAGAGAAAAAAACTGACAGGCGGTTAAGATATAAAGAGCTGGCAGAAAGCGGATACGATATAGAAGAGGCTGCGGGCAGGCTTGAAAGAATATATCAGGAAGCTTAATTTTACAATGGAGAAATGACATGAAAATCGGGATTATGACGTTTCACAGGGCGGCTAATTATGGCGCTGTTTTGCAGGCGTATGCGCTTCAATGCTATTTGGCGGGGGCGGGAAATGAACCGGAGGTTATGGATTACAGATGTAAAGAAATTGACCATGCGCACGCCCCCTTTTATATGTTCTATGTAAAGGGATGGAAAAATAAAGTAAAACAATTTCTGCGGCTGCCGGTGAGGGTGAGAAAAAGAAGACTTTTCGATGCCTTTTTAGCCAGAAAAATACCATTGAGTATAAAAGCAGACAGAAAGCATGTAGAGGTCTTACAGCAGAGGAAATACGATGTCGTAATTGCCGGAAGCGACCAGATATGGAATCCTGATTTGACCCAAAAAGATATGGCGTATCTGCTGGACTTTGTACCGGAAGATACAGTAAAAATAAGCTATGCGGCGAGCTTTGGAACGGACAGGCTTGATGAGAAAAGAGCGGTGTTGTACAAAAAGTATCTGGACAGCTTTGATAAGCTGTCTGTTCGCGAGCAGCAGGGAGCTTACATTATCAGAAAATTGTGCGGTAAAGAAGCAGAACATACGGCAGACCCTACGTTTCTACTGCAAAAAGAGGATTGGGAGCGTTTTATGACAGCACCGCCATATCAGGATTACATTTTGTTATATATGATAAGGCAAAGTGACAGACTGTTTCGCACAGCACAAGAGCTGGCTGGGAAAATGGGGAAGCAACTGGTTTTTATCAGCGACAGCATGAAAAGAAAAAGGGGAGTCAGGTACGTAAGGTATGCTACACCGGAGGAATGGACAGGATTACTGTATCATGCTGCGTGTGTAGTGACAAATTCTTTTCATGGAACAGCTTTTTCCATTCATTTTAATAAAAGAATGATAGTGGAGCTGGCAAATCAAGAGACGGGAAAAAACGCAAGAATTACCGGCTTATTGGATAAGCTTGCCATAGAATATGACTGCAGGAATAATATTATTGATTTAAACAGGGATATGGACTGGGAGGCGGTAAATGCCGCTTTGGCTGCCTGGAGAGAAAGCAGCCGCCGGTTTCTGCAGTTTATTGACACCCGAATCCTAAATTTACAGATAGAAGAAAGGAAAGTATATGAAGAAGGTCATACTGATGATTGGGGGATGCCGATATAACAGGGGGTCGGAGGCAATGGTGCGGGGGTGTATCAAAACTTTGCGCGCACAAAACCCGGATATAGAGCTTATTGTATCTTCACGGGATGATAATACGGGACATTCGCTGCACATAGAAGGTGTTGACAAGTATGTCAGACGATTCACCTATGACAGGAATCGCAAATTACTCCGGTATTCCATTGGCGTGCTGCGGTATATTTTACATATGAAGCAATGGACCAACTGGATAAATCATTCTGTATTGCTGAATGAATGCAGGGACGCGGATTTGATTATCATTGTCGGAGGGGATAACTATGACAGGGCGTACGGTGCGTTTGCCGATATGCATTCCTTTCACAAAACGTTGAAGAAAATCATAAAAGGAAAAATGGTTTTTTTAAACTGTTCGCTGAATCCGAAGGAAGTAGACAATGCGATTATAAGGGATTTACGGCTTTTTGATAAGGTAACTGCAAGAGAACAGATTACCTATGCAAAGCTGAAAGAATTTTTGCCGGAGGATATGCTGGAATATTACCCGGATATTGCCTTTGCAATGGAGCCTGAAGAGACAAAACTGCCGGCGTGCTTTTTGGCAGGAGATGTCGTCGGAATCAATTTAAGCCCGTTGATTCTAAAGACTGCTTATACGGATAATGCAGCAATGGTAGTGCAGGAATATATGAAAATTATAGAATATACCGTAAAAGAGCTGGACAAACAGGTGCTTTTGATTCCTCACGTTATGAATCATGCAGACTTGTCGGTGCTTGAAAAAATTTACGAAAGCTATAAAGAGAATGACAAGGTATTTTTGTTGGAAAATGAAGAATTGACATCGCCGGAGATAAAATATATTATTTCTCACTGCTATATGTATCTGGGGGCAAGGACCCATTCCACGATTGCCGCGTACAGTAGCTGTGTACCTACGCTGGTGCTTGGGTATTCTGTAAAGTCAGTTGGGATTGCCAGAGATATTTTTGGAACGGAAGAAGGATATGTAGTGCCGGTGCAGTCGGTGACGGAGCCGGATAAGCTTTTTGAGGCGTTTAAAAGTTTTGCAGAAGAGAGGGAACAGGTACTGGATATCCTGAAGTCCGTTATGCCCGGATATGTGGAAAAGGCAGAGGCTTACGGTGATTTCTTTTACAGGCTGACAGGTGTTTGAAATGTTGAGGGTAAATGAGAAAAAATGTACAGGCTGCGGGGCATGTCAGAATATATGCCCGAAGGATTGCATTGTGCTTACAAAAGACAGCGAAGGATTCCGCTATCCTAGGATTGATACAAGGAAATGTACAGACTGTGGATTGTGTGAGAAAGCCTGTCCGATTGGGGAAAAAGCAGGCAGCCGTAACCGGTCTGCAATCCCCAAAGCGTATGCTGCCTACAGCAAAGAGGAAGAGGTACGTGCGAAAAGCATGACGGCGGGAATTGCGTATCTGTGTGGCAGGTATGTGATATCACAAGGCGGCGTGGTATTTGGCGTGGTCGGTGATGTGCTGCACAAGGTGGAACATAAAAAGGCGGCGACGCTGGAAGAATTGTCACCGATGAGAGGCTCAAAATATTTGCAAAGTGACACCGGATACATATACAGGGAAGTAAAAGCAGAGCTTTTGACAGGAAAAACAGTGCTGTTTACAGGGACGCCATGTCAGGCAGCAGGGCTATATGGATATCTGGGAAAAGAATACGACAATCTGTATACACTGGACCTAATCTGCCATGGCGTGCCTTCCGGAATGGTACTGAAAAAGTATATTGCAGAATTGGAAGAGGAAAAGGGCAGTAAAGTCACTGCATTTTACAGAGACAAGGAGATGGGATGGAGACCGACCTGCTTTTCTTATGTGTTTGCAGACGGAAGCAAAATATCACAGAGAGGACACGACAATCCTTATAATCGTTGTTTTATCACAAATATAATTACCCGAAAATCCTGTCAGAACTGTGATTATGCGAAAATCCCGCGTGTTGCAGATGTGTCAGTGGGAGATTATCTGCAGAAAGACAAGGCCAGGATACACGACAGGGAAAATAAGGGTCTTTCTCTTATTACGGTAAATTCAGCGAAAGGTTCTGCGCTGTTGGCACAAATCATGCCGCAGATATGTGCGGCAGAATACCCGTTGGAAGAAGTGGCAAAAGAAAGCGAGCATCTTGCAAAACCGCCAAAGCGTAATATATACAGGCGCACCTATTTCTATTTGATAAAAAAATATTCTTTTGCAGGCGTGAACAGCATTATGCTTCCGCGCGGAGCATTACATAAAGCGCTGCGGCGGATGTACGGCGTACTGTGCTATGTGTATGAATTTTTCAAAAAGGACAGTTTGATAAAGTAGATGGAGGCGGGGATGTATTCCAAAAACGCAGTGCGCAACGCATTGACAAATATATTGGGGCAGGTATTGATTCTGGTATTGAATTTTATAGCCAGAAAAATATTTTTATGGATTTTGGATGCAAATTATCTGGGGATTTCAGGTTTGTTTTCCAGTGTGATTACCATGCTGTCTTTGGCGGAGCTGGGAATGGGAACTGCGATTACCTTCAGCCTTTATAAGCCGCTTGCGGATAAAAACGAGGAGCTGATACTTGCGCTTATGCGTCTGTACCAAAAGGTATACCGTTTTGTAGGCATTTTTATTCTGGCAGCCGGCACAGCCATCACGCCGCTTGTCATGTATATGACGGAGGTGGAGGTTGAGATACCGCACCTGAGATGGATTTATCTTCTTTTTGTTGTGAACACATCCGTGTCATATTTTTATTCCTATAACAGAACGTTAATCGTTGCCGACCAGAAAGAATACAGGCTTGCCGTGATTGACTATGCAGGTAAGCTGGCTTTGGTTATTTTGCAGACGGCAGTCCTTATTTTGACAAAGAATTATATCCTGTATCTGCTTATGCAGATTGCAGTGACCTTTGTGCAAAATTATCTGGTGTATCGCAAGGTCATAAAGCTGTATCCTGTTTTGCTGTATCCCGGCACCAAACAGATACCCAAAGTGATATTGGAAGAAATAAAGAAAAATACGCTAGCCATGATGCTGTACAAGCTGGCTGTGGTGATTGTGTCAGGGACAGACAATCTGATTATTTCCAAGAGTCTGGGAACGATATGGGTTGGTTTGTACTCCAACTATTCCATGGTGATACTCAGCGTGCAGACAATCTGCTCCAAAATGATAAGCTCTGTTACGGCAAGCATAGGCAGTATTGTGGCTGCAGGCGATAAGGAGCGTTCTTATCAGGCTTATGAAATCATGCAATATATCTGTTTTGTGGTATATGGCATATGTACAGTTGTCCTTTTTGTGTTGATGAATCCTTTTGTAGAATTGTTTTTAGGAAGAGAATACCTGATTCCTAATGGTACGATAGCCGTCGTGCTGGTTAATTTTTATCTGCTGGGTATGCAGGGTGCCTCCGCTTCTCTGCGGGATGCGCAGGGCATATTCTGGCAGGGAAAGCTGCGTCCGCTTGCGCAGGGAATTTTAAATCTTGTCATTTCCCTGCTTCTGGTCTTTTTTATGAAAAATCTGACAGCGGTTTTTCTGGGAACGGTTATCAGCAGGGTTATGACGGTGACATGGTTTGACCCCTATGTGGTTCATAAGTATGGGTTTCAGGATTTAAAAAAAATAAAAATCTTTGTATGGAAATATCTGAAATACGGAGGAATTGTAATTTTGTCGGGTGTGGCGGCTTTTTTGTGTGCAAATGCCTGTACGGCGCACTCAGTCGCGGGATTTATTGCAAAAGGAATGATATCCACTCTGGTATCGGGCGGGTTCATTTTTTTATGTACATTCCGGGCGCCGGAGTTTCGTTTTCTAATAAGGAAAACAGGACAATTGTGGAGGAATTTTCATGAAAAATAAGGTGCAGAGAATAGATTATGCTTTCGTATTTTTTCTGCCGTTTATAATCCGTATTCTTGGCTTTATTGGGAATGGCAGGTTGAAGCTGATAGCGGATGAAATGGGTATGCTGGTATCCGCGGCAAGTCTTGCCGGAAGGGACTGGTCCGGCATTGCCCAGTTTTACAGTTATTATGGATTTGGCTATGCGGTATTGCTGACTCCTATATTTTTATTGACCCAAAATCCGTATGTCATATACTGGTCGATTATGGTGGTGGGGGCGGCGCTTTTGAGTTTTTCTGCAATGATTAGCTATCATATACTTACAAAGTATCTGGGCATAGAAAACCGTATGTATGTGCTGATGGTTTCCACGGCATGCTCTATGCTGGCACTGACAGATATGCGTTATATCAACAACGAGCCTATGCTCGTCTTGGTCTGCTGGGGGCTTTTGTGGCTTATATTGCTATTGGTAAAGCACAATAACGATAACAGGCAGAGGATAAAGTACACCATATTGGTAATGCTGCTGCTGACTTACACTTTGACGGTGCATAACCGGCTGATGGTTTTATGGCTTGCGTTTGCTTTATTGGTAGTGCTCTACTATATTTTTTACAAAAAAGTTTTAATATCACTAAAAATAGGGATTCCGCTTGGCATCTGCCTTTTTGTGGCTGTTCTGAAAGGGAATTCCTTTGTGCAGACCTGTTTTTGGGTAGCAGACGAAAACGGGCATCTGCACAATTCCATCGGTTCAACGTCAGGCGGTATGGTCTCAAAGCTTATGAACCTGCTGCAATCGACAGATAGCTGGAATGCGGTGTTTAACATTGCGCTGGGAAATATATATACCAGTATTTTTTGTACGGCCGGAATCATATGCTTCTGCGGGATTCTGTTATATCAGTTTTTAAAAGCACATTTTGCCGCGCAGGATTCTTTCTTAGAAGAGATAAAGCCAAACAAAAGCGTTAACAGAATGATAGAAGCGGGAAGTGTTTTTTTTGGAATGGTCTTTTTTATAACGCTGGCGGGGCTTATGGTGCAGTGGGGAGAGCTGGCTGCTAAGGGACAGGCGCTGGGGTACGGAGCGAATACAAGCGCCACAAAAGTATTTGTGTATATCCGGTATTATTCCTGCTATCTTTCGATAGTCCTGCTGTTGTTTTTTGCGTTTGTTTATCATAATAGGAATCTATGGAAGAAGTATATGACTTACGTATGGCTTATCTTTGCTTTTATCCATAGCTACTGGTTCCTCGGCATTGTTCCCTACATTCAAACCTCCAGTGTAGGACTTACCGTTTTTGGTGCGTATGGAGGTTACACGCTGAACCAAGAGGCGACCTCCATAAGCCTGTACCTAATTTGCGGCGTATTGCTGTCTGTGCTGTTTGCCGGCGTGAGTACCTGCTACAAAAAGGGAAAAATTCTTGCGCCTGTCATTCTTATGTTATTGCTGCTTGTATACAGATACTGGTATCTTGGCGCTTTTCTGAATGAGACAAACGACCACAAAGCAAATGCGGGATATCGTTTTGTGAAGCAGATGGAGGGTAAGGTAGAATTGCCTTCTGTATTCTATTTAAGGCTGGTAAAAACGAATTGTCTGGCATATCAGTTTTTTCTCAATGATTATGTGATGGTACAAACAGAGGATTTTCCTATTGGATTGGAATCGGGTATTGTGATTACTTCCGTGATAAAAGAACAGGAGCAGCGCTATGCGGCTGGGTTTCGTTGTATCTATTTAGACGAAAACGAATACATGTGGGTGAAAGGCGAAGATTTGCAGCAGCAAATGTTAGAAAACGGAGTTTTGTTTTTGGAGCTGCAGGATTGAGCGGTGCGTCATAAGCGGCGCACCGCTTCGCTGTACTATTGATACATGTCACCGAAGGATATCCGGTCACTGGTATTGGAGATATATTCTAAAAGCCAGCTCGCAAAAGAAGTATCCAGTTCAAACTCGTCCGGCGCAGCGCTTGCATCCTCTGTATCAGTGACACATTTAGCTATACCGATATCCACTAAACTCATCATTTCAATGTTGAGTGCATTGGAATCTGAATTTGTTGCTTTAATAACTAATTTATCTCCTCTCATTGTTCCTGTTTCCACTAAGTCCAACAAAGCCGCCAGATTATTACTTTCACCCAGCAGGGTGCGGAATCGGGATAAATCACTCTGTATTTTCGAAGTTTTTTCTAATTTTTGCTGAAAGTTATATGCTATGTATAAGTCGTTATCTTTGATTTCTGCTATTTCCGCCTCAATTAATAAGGAAGCAATCATCATACATTGATATTTTCTAACGGTATCCTGAACAACCTTAAAGTAATACTGCCCTTTTTTCTCGTCTGTGTGCTTATCCGTTTTCATCGTGACGATTTCTGCCTGATTTAACATGGCAATAAAATTATTTTCGGCAACATATTGTAAAAGCTTTCGTCTTTTGTAATTTTGGGGTTTGACCTGATAACTGTCATAATTGGGAATAATATATGCGCTGTCTCCCACAATGCAAGCTTTTTGTTCGTTTACATAGCTGCCTAAAATGGTACTAAAATTGTTCTTTTGTATATCTGCAAGGTTAAGCCGGATACTAAAATCATTTCCATATACATGATGCGCTACGATTGGTTGTGAAGCAACATATTTATCAAATTTTCGTTTCAGCCACATATAGATTACCTCCTAATAGGTTTATTAAACAAGTTTGATAAAATTCTTCTGACTTCCTGCTCGGAATACTTAGTTGTCCGGCTGTGTAAACGTATATCTTTAGGCAGTATAATTCCAACAAACAGAATCATCATGTCAATTAGTAAAGCCATTAGTGCGCAAACGATGCCGACTAATTTGTTGTCAACGAACGTGCGAATATTTTTTTCAATCTCGTTTAAATCAGGATTCGCGTTACGCTTTAAGACTTCTATTGTACTATAATAATTGCTTACAGGTAGTTGTTGAGTTTGTATGGCTGAGCCATTTTTATTGGAAAAAGTATATTTTGTTTCCGGCAGGCTTCTTAAAAAGGTATAAATGTGCGCTTGCATGTCCGTATAGGCAGCAGTATATGAATCTTGAGCAACAGTAATGTTTAGGATTTGGTTCTCAATGTTACGATATTGGTTTAGGTATGTTATGTAACTGTGATATACTTGAATCATATCCCAAAGATTGTTGGATAAGGTATTATTTCCTCCATTCGGAAGATTTTCTCTTGTTTTTTCAATCTTAAAGACAGCTAAACGAAATTCTTCGTCACTGATTGACCATACCTCCTGCTTTAATAATATGGTAACTAATGTAATTGCATCGGTACAATCAAGATTTTCTCTTTTTAATGCTATTGTATCGACTATTTTTTGGTATGTTTCTACTTGCCGTACAATCTCGTCATCTGTACTGCCGATTTCTTTGTTTAATCGTTCTATTTGCTCAGTAATCGGTTTAATCCGCTGTTCATAAAGCTTTTTCTTTTCCATCCAGATAGCTAATGTGTTCGGACCGACACCTCCGCTATTGTTGAATAATTCTGCTTCCTCCTGCTTCCAAATCCTGTTCTCTTCGGTAAGTTTATTTTCGAAAGTTTCTAACTCTGCTTTTTTTGCAATATACTGTTCGAATTCCTCGCGCCTGTTGTAAAGACTCAACTCGTCCGCTGATAAAAAATCGGTATCCTTCAGGTTTGCTATTTGCCGCTCCAGTTCCTGCAATTCATATTCTATTTCTGCTTTAACATTCTCATAATAGGAATTATCCACAGCTTCGTCTGCCTGCTCCATCAAGGCAATGATGCCTAGTCGATAAGATTGGAAAGTATCAATATTTCTAATATGGTCAGGATACATTACTGATACAAAAGAGTTATATGAAAAAAACGAAGATACACTTAACACTGCAAAATAAATGGCGAAGAGGAAGATACCCACATTTTGTCTATGCATCCCTGTTTTTATCAAGCCCATAATTAAAGAAAATATAACTATCAGGGCAGATACAATCACAACAATATATAGGATGTGATAGAGAGTTTTTTTCAAGGAGTATGATAAGTCAATTATTTTGAGTAAATATGCCGTGATACATCCCACTCCGCAGGTAAATCCCGTGCCCAAGATTAGCTTTTTAAAGCTAAAAATTTTTTGTTCTGCAGAATCCAGATTCAAAAAATCATTGATACGCAAGCTCGTGCTAAGCAAAATTGCCTGAATACCAAGTGTGATTAAAAAGGAAATCGCGAAGGCGTCCTTTTCTACAAAGGACTCCATTCCTTTATAAGTGGTGTAAAAGGATGCTATTGACAGGACGCCGATAGCCAGAGAAGCAATTTTTTTATCAGAACTTATTTTTCCGGTTAATACATCAATTAACAATACAATGTATATCTCTAAAGAATTGATGATTTTAAATACCAGACAGATTGCTTCTACCACCAATGAACAAATTTGCTGCAGAACTGTTCCGATGGCTTTAAAAAGCAGAGGTACAAGTCCTTCTGTTTTAAACAGAAGGCATAATACTACGACGGCTGCAAGAATAGCAATTGTCAATGGTATGTGGTCTTTCATGTAGTTAATAGCAAGGTTTATCATGTCCATGTTTCTATCCCTCTCTTTTGTAATGATATTGTAATAGCATGATTTTAAAAATTTTAGCATATTTTGTAAAATGTGGACGATAAATGTAATTAAAAGTATGTTTAAATGTAATTTTTAATGATTCCTCACCTGTAATTTTGCGTTAAATGACTTGCTAAATATAACAAAGTATATTTTGAGCCATACGCTCTTTTATAAGATTTCCGGTTGGTGTATAAGTATGAAGAAATCTTTCAAAAGAAGGGAGCGGCAGACCAATGAAAAACAAGCATTATTCCGTAGTTATGAGAGAATTGCGGGAGGACAATGATTACAGGCAGAAAGAGATTGCAGCAGTATTGGGAATAGACCAGCGGGTTTATTCCAGATATGAAACGGCGGTTTCGGCTATGCCGGTTTATCATCTGATTGCATTGTGTAAATTTTATGGCGTTTCCATGGACTATATGGTTGGACTGAGCGAAAAGAAGAAATAGTCACAAAAGGGAAATACATAGGTGGTAAAAATATCTTAAAATGGGTAAATAGTAAATAAATCGGAAAGTTAGAGACGATACCCATGAATGAATCATACCAGAATGTATTGGAGCGGTTGAGAGAGGAACGTATAGGAAAAAAGTGGTCGCAGGAACAGATATGCAGACAATTGAGAATGAGCCAGAGTCACTATAGCAAGGTGGAGCTGGGGAAAAGGCGTTTTACCTATTATGAGGTACAGTATTTGTATGGTTTGCAACTGGATGCGCATTATATATTTACAGGACAGAAGAGCGGTACGGAGCAGGAGGGATTTTTCTCAAACTGTGATTACAGAGAATTGCATTTTTACATGCATATTTTGGCATATGTGGCGGAATATCTTTACACAGTGAGGAGAATGGACAATTGGGAAGCGGTATACAAGGAGATGAAGTATATTGGATACATAACGGCGCCGGACAGGAGGGAGGACAATCCGCTGTATGCTCTCAGGCGGGCAGTGGGATGCAGTCAGCAGAAAATGGCGGAGATATTGGGAGTGGACATTAAAAAAATTCGTTCGATGGAAAACGGTGAAAGTCTGCCTGATAGTGAAATACTTTGGAATTTGTATCGCTTTTTTCATATTCCACCTGCGGTTTTCATCAAAAACGAGCGTGGTATGGTTCATGCGATTGGCTGTACTTTGGATTTGCTTAAGGAGGAAAACAGAGAACATGCGATGGCGGTGGTGGAATCGTTCCGAGATGTGATTTCGTAATTGATTTTGTGTAGAGGAAGAGAATCTTCATAGAATATATTCTAATATCGCTCCCAATATGTTATAATTCATTTATATGTCTATGAATGCCATGTGCGAGATAAGCACAGGAAGGGAAAGGCTTACTATTATGACAGATAAAGCGCAAGAATCCGGTTCTGTGACAGGGGAGGCGGTATCGTTGGCGGAGGAGAATAAGTTGTTGTTTGTGGATTTCCTGAAAAAGACCGGAAAGGAAATTGAAGAGGCAACAGATAAGTATTTTGATGATTTTTCTTTTGGCATAGTGGAAAATATATTTGTCAGAGATGCCTTAGAGGCGCTTATCAGGCAGAACGCAGGCGGTAAGCGGATTCGCGGGGCGTTGATTAAATTGGGGGAACAGATAGCTTCTCACGGAGAGAGGCGGAATTATCTGCCGGTTGCTGTCGGCTATGAATTGTTTCAGACCTCGGTTTTAATTCATGATGATATTATTGACAGGTCGGAGACTCGTCGTAATAAAGTGACGATTCATGTTGATTCTGCAAAAGCAATAAAAAAGAGTCAGGGAGAGACGATATCAGATGAGGCGGCGGCACATTACGGGACTTCAAGAGCATTGTGTATAGGTGATTATGGTTTTTTCATTTCCTATCAATTCCTTGCAAAGTGTGCGGTTGACAGTGAGGTTCTGATGAAGGTGTATCAGATGTATTCCCGGATTCTGGCAATGACCTGTGAGGGGGAAATTATGGATACCATGCTGCCCTTTGAAAAAATTTCTGTTTTGGACGATTATGAGGGATATCAAAAAATGGTATCGCAGATATATGAATGGAAGACGGCGTGGTATACATTGGCGGGACCGATGATGCTGGGAGCGGTATGCGGCGGTGGGAAGGAGGCTCTGGTCGAATTGCTACAACGCATTGCCGTTCCCTTGGGGATTGCTTTTCAAATAAAGGATGATTTGCTGGGCATTTATTCCAGTGACGAGGCGCTTGGAAAATCGGTGTTGTCAGATATGCGCGAAGGCAAGCAGACGCTGTTGTTTGGGTTTGCCTATAAAAAAGCAGATGAGGCACAGCGGGAGTTGTTGAACCGGCATTATGGAAAACCGGATGCAGATATACAGGATTTGGAGGTAATCCGAAGGCTTTTTGAGGAGACGGGAGCAAAGCAGTATGCTGAGGATGAAATCCGCAGATTGTCAGATTGCAGCAGGGCATTGATTGACAATGATTTGATAGATAAGGAATATCAGAGATTATTGTACGGACTTGTCACTTATCAGACGGGCAGACAGTTTTAGAGGAGGAGCGGCATGAATGAGATGAAGCATCTTGGAGTCATTATGGATGGAAACCGGCGTTGGGCTGAGAACCATAATCTGCAGTCGTTTCAGGGGCACGATAAGGGAGCGGATACGTTTGTTGACCTTTGTGACTGGTGCGGACATGCAGGTATTGATTATCTGACAGTGTATGCGTTTTCTACGGAGAACTGGAAACGTTCTCAGGAAGAGGTTCTGCATATTTTTGGGCTTTTAGAGCGTTTTTTCAATGAGAAACTGGCACGCTGTCTTGAAAATGATATTAAGATTAAGGTAATTGGGGAGCGCGGCAAGTTTAGTAAAAAGACGTTGAAGGTGATTGCGGATGCGGAGAATCGAACCAGTCAGTGCAAGAAGCTGCATGTGCAGATTGCATTGAGTTATGGTGGAAGAGACGAGATTGTCCGTGCAATAAAAAAGCTTGCCGGGGATGTGGCAGCAGACAGGCTGGCGATTGCAGAAATAACAGAGGATGTTTTTGCGTCCTATCTGGATACAGCGGGGATTCCGGATGTGGATATGGTAATCCGTACAGGCGGTACGGATAACAGGAGGCTTAGTAATTTTCTGCCGTGGCAGACGGTTTATTCTGAGTTATATTTTTCTGAGCTGTTATGGCCCGACTTTTCGAAAGAGGAGTTTGACAAGGCACTTGCGTATTATCAGTCTGTGAAACGCAAGCTTGGAAAATAATAGGGGAGAAACAAAGAGGATTGTTTTAAGAGAGATTATGGGATTTCGGCTATTCTGCATATTTTGGAATAGCCGATTTTTGTTTGCGCGCTGTCCGGTTCCTACATTTGGGGGAGGATTCTGCAATTGTTCATTAAAAATTGGTGTAAAAAAGGAGGTTGTATGGTGTGTATGCTTGGAATAGTCACAAAAAGGCATAGTATAGGTTTATAAAATCTCTTAAAATGGGTAAATATAATATTAAAAAACCAAGGAAGAATAATTTATGAATGTATCTTATCAGAATGTATTGGAGAGATTGAAGGAGGAGCGGCTAAGAAACAACTGGTCGCAGGAGCAGATAAGCCAAAGACTGAAAATGAGCCAGAGCCATTACAGTAAGGTGGAATTGGGGAAGAGACGTTTTACGTATTATGAGGTGCAGGATTTGTATGATTTGGAGGTGGATGCGCATTACATATTTACGGGACAGAAAAGTAGTGTAAAATGTGAAGCTTTCTTTTCCGGTTGCGATTACAGGGAGTTAAATTTTTACTTACATGTACTGGCTTATATGGCAGAGTACTTTTATGTGGTGGGAAAATCCGAGGAATGGGGAGCGATGTATAAGGAACTTGCGTATATGCGGTATGTAACGGCGCCGGATATGAAAGATGACAATACGTTATTTTTGTTAAGACGGCTGTTGAACTATAATCAGCAGACAATGGCTGAAAAACTGGGTGTAGATATCAAAAAGGTTCGTGCCATGGAAAATGGAGAGAGTCTGCCGGACAGTGAGATATTGTGGAACCTGTATCAGTCTTTCCGTATTCCGCCTGCTGTATTTACCAAAAATCAACGCGGCATGACAAGCGCAGTTACCTGTCTTATGGATATTCTGCCAAAGAAGGAAAGAGAACATGCGATGGAGGCATTGCAGTCGTGTCATGGTGTGGTTACTGATTAGGGGGTTTTTGGGGTGTGATAGCTGTATTGGTTTGTGGAAGCGAAGGGCATAGGGGGATAATGGGAAGGAAAGGATTGGATTGATTGGCTATAAAGAGAGATTGCGATGCCGGAGATGGACGAGAGGGTCTGTCTCCGGCATTGCTGCTGTGGAGAATTGGTATGGAGAGGGATGGAGATTTAACGGAGAAGTAGAGGGCAAGTGACAGGTGTTGACAAAAAATTACATTTAGACAGGTGAATTATTACAATTAGAGTTTTGAGGGGTGGGGAGGTGGTATAATGTTGCGCAAGGAGTAATTTGGTTTTTGGGGTTAGTGGGAAGTGAGAGATATGGAGTGGTGGGGAATGGAGGATAATTCCTGATTATCGGAGGTTGTGCAAAATTTGTAAAGTAATTAATAGAGGGATGTTATGGAGAAAGTTTATTCAAAAGAACGGATACAAAAAGCCATGCAGAATTTACAGAATAATTTGTCAGACCACGATGTCCAGAATGGTTCTGTATTTCAAATAGCAAATGGGGCAGAAATATGCCATGATTATAGTAGAAACAGTTTAAAACGAATAAATGCACATGATTGTCGTTTTAACAAAGCAATCTTTAGAGCTGTTGCTGCTGTAGGCTCAAGATTTTCTAATGTTCATTTTCTTGAATGTAATTTTAGTGCATCCAATTTTCAATATTGTAATTTCGATACTGTTTCTTTTGGATGTCATTCGTTTGCTACAGGGGCTAATTTTAGTCATAGTATATTTATTGAATGTCAATTTACTGAAGTTGACATAAAGGAATGTACCTTTTTTGATTGTCAATTTCATGGCTGTACTTTTTCAGCTTCGAACATTCGGTCAATTACTTTGGAGAATTCGGTATTTTCTCATTGTACTATCCTTGATATGGATTTAGCGCATCTGAATCTTGAATATATCCAAATCGATGAAATTTCAATGCAAAATATAACTTTGCCGCCATATCAGGCAGCTTATATTATAGGTGGTCCTATCTATCTCTTTTCCACAGAGGACATTGTATTTGTATATACGGATAATGGAAAAATTCCAATTAAGGAATACAAAAAGTTATTAAGTGATTTGCTGATATATTATCATTTACAAAATGAGTTTTTTCCTATGGCTAATATCATGATTGGACTCAATGAATATGAGAAGGCACTGACTTATATTCAAGAAGGCATACGAGAATCTTTTGATTATTTTGATTTTCGAATGGTTAAACATTATTGCAGATTAGCAATTTCGTGTGGTTACTTTTCTCATACACAACTAAAATTTGTATATGACCTTATTACAGAGCTCTCATACAAAAAAGAGTTAGGGGTTAAGGAACTACATTCTTATTTTATTAATATCGGAGAAATCAGAGAATTACTATTAAATACGTCAGAAAATAAAGAGCGGGTTGAATTTATTATTAAAACAGATATAGATAAAGACGATTTAGCGAGTATAAATGAGCTTTATAACCGAATTAATAAAATATTGAAAGAGTGCTGTTCAGAAGAACATATTGATTCTATTGAATTACGGCACAACTCACCATATGAGTTACTAATTACATGTATCGATACGATGCCATCCATTTTAGTTCTCATACCAACAATTTACGGTTTGTTATCAATAGGTGGAAAAGCTTTAGATTTTTGGCAAAAAATGGAGGATGTACGTAGTGTACACCAAAAGAACTCTCTTCATAAATATGAAAAGAAACTTAAAGAACTTGAAATCATAGAAAAAGAACATAGTATAAAAACACAAAGGCAAGAATCAAAAAAGGTTCCGGCTGGAATAGCTACTATTTCCGGAATTGAGCACAATGTAATATGTAGCGATATTTATATAGCCAATCATATCCCTTCGGAATATTTGCATTATAAGAGTATAAGAGATTTTACAGTATTGTAATTGTTAGTATACTGTTAGGACTAAAATCCAAATTCTAGTCCTGACATCGCTTTGTCTACTAAAGGAGCTGACTTTTCCAAATGGTTATATTTCAGTGTAACTTAGTGTATTATTCTGACATTCCATACAATCTGGTCCCAGAATCAATGAGTGGGCACGAGCAATACTTTGACATCTTCGATATAAAGAAAATAGTTCTACAGTAGGAGGCGGATTCAGATTTTCCAAAGGCGTATTTATAAGGGGACGGAATATGGAAATAATAGGTTCAATCCCCTTTTTGCATAGTCGTTCTATGCCTTCTATAAAATCATCCCATAAATCAAATCCGTAAATCAATAAGCTTCGTACATTTCCTGTATTTCCCCATAATTTTACTGCTTTTTCAAAAGCGGCAAAATAGATATCCTCAATTATCTTACCTTTCCCAGGCATGATTTGTAATGCCTGCTTTCTATCGAACATTTCCAGATTAAATGCAACTTCTGTGATGCCAGCATTATATAAATCATCAAGAATCTCTGTTGTCTGTGGAGGGATGCTCATAAGATAGATTTTTTTATTACTTTTTGAACGAATGTATGTTGCAATTTCTATTATGATATTCCATCCTCCTTGTATAGAATAGGTTCCTCCGCCAATAAGAAAATGTTGAAATTGAATATTTTGTAGGCAATAATCAATGGTTTCCTTAATATCTTCGATATTGTAAGAAAAGTTTTGTTCAGGTAGATTACAAAATTTACATGCAATATTTAATTGTTTAAAAATGCAAACTGAGGCTGGATTAATGCGGATTCTATCGTTAGCCAAGTTGATTATATGGTCAAAAGGAATCCCCGAAGTGGTTTTTCTATTTAATAGTGTTTCTGGAAGAAAACTAATTTTAACATCAGATATAAAATTTCCATTATATAATAATTGGAAATCTTCATTTATTACGTCAATGGAAAAGGGACTAAATGTACAAAATTTACAACGAAATGGGACATTGATATATAAGGATTCAAAAATAACAATGTCAATAGCATCAAATACAGCTTCCCGTATAGTGCCGTGTTTTTGGGCATGTTTAAAAGCTTGGGGCGTCAAAGTAACACCATGATTTAACAGAGCGATTTTTATATTTGGTTTATACATCTTATGTTCGGCTTGTATATAGGGAGTAATGTCTTCCGTATATATATTAGGATGTATGAAAAATTTATTATTGGAGATACTGCCTATATTTGTATCAAATATACAGCGAAAAAGATAGGTATTTTCTTGAGAAGGCAAATTTTGATTGAATACATAACCATCCGCTTGCAAAAGAGTAACTTCAGATGATTTTATTATTTTAGTTATCCTATTCGGCTGAATGTTATTTGTTGTAAAAACATAGTTACTAAAGGGTACTAAAAATTCACCCATGTTCTTTAAGCACGGTTGCGTAAAAGCAAGTATATGCAATTTCTGCAAAGAAGTTTGACATGTATCCATCATTGCCCTGTTCAGCAATTGTGAAGAAGCTTGAAATCTCGGATTCACTTCTACAAAATATAACTCATCGTCGCTTAAAATAAAATCAATTCCCAAAACTCCACGGTATCCTTCTGACTGAAGCTTTTGACCTATTAGCAAAGAGTATTCCCTTATTTTATCGCGTATTTTGGTTTCTAAAGATGTATAACAAATATAATCTGCACCAAAGTAAAGTATTCGTTTTTTTATTTCTTTTACGATTTGTATAGATGGTTGAAAAAAACATATACTACTTGCGCTAATAACGATATGTGCGTTAATGGATATAGCATTATTCAAATAAGGAGAGACTAAATACCGCTTATTCGGTTCAATAAAATTCAAGGTGTCATCTTTCCGTACATGAATAGTTCCTTCTCCCCCAGAAGAAAAAGCTTCCTGTATAACAAATTCTTCTGAAGGAAAGTAGTCACTAATATTATTATAGACACATTCCGTTCCAAGCAAACTTACAAAAGGAATCGTTTTCACTGTTTTCTGTAATATTGCTCGGCATCTTGCTTTATCATGCAACTCTGTTAATAATTCGAAACTATTCATACATATAGCATGTGATTTTACTTCATGGCTAAAATCATATGCTAGAAAAGAATTGTAAAAAAGAAATTTAACAGACTCATCTTTATAAATAAGTTCTATGAGTTGCTTCTCAATAAAGGCATTACAATCATCATTATGCCTATTATGATTAATCCTATCAGTATTTGAATGACAATAGGATACATTATTTCCACAATTACTTCCATAAATAGTGATAGAACCAGCAAATATAGGTTCTATATCATAAATATCTGACTCACGTGGTCCTACCCAATATATTTTTTCCATACCATTATACCTTTATCCGTTTATATTTTCGAGGGATTTTTTTATGATTCCGTTTATTTTGCATACAAAGACTCGTGTAACTAACAAGATCAATAAAACCATTAAATAAAAGGTCGTACCCTTTCTCACTTCGGACTTCATAAACAAATTGTGTGAGTATGTTTAAAATTTCAAACATTTCTTGAGGTGTTTGATATATAAATATTCCAAAATCATATATGTCATATTCTAATCCCTGCGCAAAACTCTCAAAATGTGTTAAGAGATTTAATACTTTATTGCACAAAGGAGAATTTTTATGCAATTCCTTAAATGCAAATAAATCTGCATTCGGTATAATAGTACAATATTCATCACGCAAATCATATGTTTCTTTAAATAGATTATTGTATAACGCAAGTGTTTCGCTACACTTTTTCCTTGTTCCTTCTCTTCTGTATTGACGTATTGCTAAAATAAATCCTACAATGGCAGCCAAAGCAGCTATAGCAGTACCAATAGCATTAACTAGATTGATTATTTCATTCATATTTTACAATCCCCCCTTAAAAACCTCCGATAATCAGGAATTATCCTCCATTCACCTCCATCCAATTCCTAGGATGCCTATGCACAAGAATATCCTTCTGCTTTGTGTTTGACACATGTGTATAAATTTCCGTTGTGCTGATGGAGCTGTGTCCCAGCATTCGTTGTATGTAGCGGATATCGACGTCCTGCTCTAACAGGAGGGTGGCGAAGGAATGGCGGAACATATGCGGGGTGATGTGCTGGCTGATGCCGGCAAGCTTGGCGTAGCGGTTTATCATAAAGCGGACGGACTGGTCGGAAAGCTTGTGCCGGAGTCTGTTGACAAAGAAGTATCCGCAGGCGGCAATGTCTTCTGCAAAGATTTTCTGGTACAAAAGTAATGCGGACAGCACTTCCTGATTGCCGATTTGCAGAATTCTCTCCTTGGCGCCTTTCCCGTAAATGAGTACAGTACTGCTGTTCAGGTCTATGTCGGATGGCTTTAGCGAGCAGAGCTCGGAGATTCTCATTCCGGTGGCAAAAAGCAGTTCAATCACGGCAATGTCCCGTATGTGGCAGCGAAGCTGGTAGCCGGAAGCAGCTTCTTTTTGCGTATAAAGTGTGGACAAAAAGGTCTGTATGGAGTGAAAAGGAATGGTCTTGGGGAGAAGCTTGGGCTCACGAAAACGGATATCCAGTTTGGGAAAGGGATTGTCGGACAACAGTTCTCTATACTCCAGATAGTGAAAAAACGCTTTCAGGCTTGCAATTTTGCGTTTGACAGTCTTGGTCTTGTATTTTTGGTGCAGGGTTGTGATAAAAATATCTAAAGTGTTTTTGGAAAAGCAGTCCGGCGAAGCAGGGCAAAAGCTTTTGTACTGTGTCAAATCTATCCGGTATGCTTTTAAGGTTTTGCAATCCAAACGTTTGCGGTATCTGCAATAGTCAATGTATTCTGTGATGTAAGTGTTTAAGGTATTCATAAAAAGACATTCTCCTTGGTTTTTTGAAACTATTATGCGTGCTGATGGGTGAATTGTCCATTAAATTTAAACAAAATTCCAGCGGTTTGCGACTTGTGACATGGTGGCGGGCATGATATAATCAATTCGATAAAATTGTGGTTTGTGGAGGAGAAAATATGCCATCTCAATCAATTATGACGGAATTGCTTGGCGAATCCTTGTATGCGGTTTGGCAGGCGCTATGCTCGGCTATTGATGAAAAATACGATATGGAGCAGCTATGGAATACCGGCGGCAAAAATTGGACTTACGAGTATAAGTATCGCAGAGGCGGAAAAACGCTTTGCAGCTTATACGCAAAAAGTAATTGTATGGGTTTTATGATTATTTTTGGGAAAGACGAGAGAGCAAAATTTGAAAGTATAAGGGATACGCTTTCTCATGCTGTTTGCAGGCAATATGATGAAGCGCAAACCTATCATGACGGAAAATGGGTAATGTTTGAACCGACTGATACGACTGAGTTCGATGACTATATGAAACTGTTGGCAATGAAAAGAAAACCGAATCGAAAATAAAAACCGGACTTTGTGCAGCATAGGGGATAAAAGTGAGGGGAAAACTGTCCCAATATTCATAAAAAGGTATTGAATGGGAAAAGGCACTTATGTAAAATAATGAGCGAAGTATGAGACAGATATGCGTGCAATGCCATTTGGCAATGCAGGGCGTGGGAATACAGTTATAAATAGGGGCACATATGATAAGGATAGGAATCTGCGATGAGGCAGAAGAGGACTTGCAGATGCTCAGGGCGATTCTGCAGGATATGATAGAGAAAGCGTGTATGAATGCAGAAATATTATGCTTTCAGAGTGGAGAGGCGCTGTTATTTGAAATTGAGCAGAATAAACGCATGGATATCATTCTGATAGAGATAGGACTGCAGGGAATCAATGGCGTGGAGACAGCGAGAAAAATCAGGAAGACAGATGTTAATACCTTGTTGATTTTTATTACACGTGACGGGCAGTATTGGAAAGAAATTATTAATGTACAGCCCTTTGCCCACATAGATAAGCCGATTGTAAAGGAGAAACTGGAAGAGGCTGTTGTGCGTGCCGTTGTGCTGGCGGGCAGCAGAGGGGGTATGATACAGTTTTCCAGCAGAAAAAAGGAATATAGAATACTTTTGCGGGAAATCTTTTACTTTGAGAGTGACAAGAGAGAAGTTCTGGTGTTTTGTGAAAAGAAAACATATTCCTTTTACCGGAAGCTTGATGAGGTGGAAGAGGAATTAAAGCAATATCATGAAAGATTTCTCAGGATTCACAAATCGTTTTTGGTTAATCCGGTTTATATCAAGGAACTTTCTTATGAAAAGATAATTATGTGTGATGGAAAAGAAATTACCATAAGTCCCAAGTACAGAAAAATAATCAGGCAATATTTATAAAAGCAGGCAGGGCTGGATGTGCCTGCTTTTTTAACAATGCAATGGCATGTGCATAAAAGAGAGCGAAGTGACGGTTTGCTTCATTGTTAGTGTATAATTATTATTGGCATATATAGGAATTATTCCT
>CAJTPU010000028.1 GCA_910578335.1 uncultured Lachnospiraceae bacterium
TTATTTATTCAGTTGTAACACATGTATTGTAATCCTACAAAGGTGTGGTGGTACGAAAAAAATAATGGTTGCAAATAAAGCGCCGGTATGGTAAAGTATGAATGTTGTGATAACGAGATGGTCCTCTGTTACAAAAGGTATTAAGAACATCCATTAGAAAAGGAGCAAAGAAATGAACGACATTATCAGAAGTATTGAAGCAGAACAGTTAAAAGAAAATGTAGACCAGTTCAACGTTGGTGACACTGTGAAGGTTTACGGCAAAATCAAAGAAGGCAACCGCGAGAGAATCCAGGTGTTTGAGGGAATCGTGGTAAAGCGTCAAGGCGGAAGCAGCCGTGAAACTTTTACCGTAAGAAAGACTTCCAACGGGATTGGTGTGGAGAAGACATGGCCGTTGCATTCTCCCAATGTAGAGAAGATAGAGGTAGTGAGAAGAGGTAAGGTAAGACGTGCTAAACTGAACTACTTGAAGGGTCGTGTTGGTAAGAGAGCAAAGGTAAAAGAAATTATCAGATAATGTATGCATGTGAGAATCACACCTTTTTTGGAATTTCCGGAAAAGGTGTGATTTTTTACTGGCGTATGCTCTTCACAGGTAGTATAATAAAATAGATTGAGCCGTTGTTTTTCAGAACAAAAGGAAAGTAAATGGGGAAGCGACAAAAAGGACTAAGTTTTTATAAAAAAAAGAAAAGGATAAGCGCAGCACTGGTAAAAGAAATTCTGGTTTGGTGTTTTGGGATTTTTGCGGCAGTCCTGATTGCCTTTGCAGCAGTCTACGCGGTCGGTATGTCGACCAGTATGATAGGCGTCTCCATGGAGCCGGAGCTGTACAATGGACAGAGGGTGCTGATTAACCGGTATGCTTATCTGATGTCGTCTCCCAAGGTGGGAGACGTTATCGTGTTTCTGCCAAACGGCAACCGCAATTCCCATTACTATATCAAGCGGGTGGTAGCGGTGCCGGGCGACACCGTACAGATTATAGGCGGCAGGCTGTATGTCAATGGTGAGCAGATTGTGGATGAGCGGTACGATAAAATGGCAGAAGCCGGGATTGCGGAGAATCCGCTTCTGCTCGGCGCGGATGAATATTTTGTGCTGGGGGACAACCGCAACAGCTCCGAAGACAGCCGTTCGGCAAACATCGGACCCGTGCGGAGCAGCGACATCTTAGGGCGCGTGTGGTTTCACATGGGCTGTGATGAGGAAGGAATCGGTTTTGTAGAATAATGGAAAATACAAATCTCAACTGGTATCCCGGTCATATGACAAAAGCAAAGCGTATGATGCAGGAGGAGATAAAGCTCGTAGATTTGGTGATAGAGCTGGTGGATGCGAGAATTCCGCTCTCCAGCAGGAATCCGGACATAGATGAACTTGGCAAAAATAAATCGAGAATTATCCTGTTAAATAAAGCGGATTTAGCGGATGAAGAAGGCAACCGAAGCTGGACGGCATATTTTAAAAAGCAGGGTATTTATGTGATGGAGATGAACGCCAGAACCGGCGCCGGCATAAAAGCAATGCATGGGCTGGTGCAGAGCGCATGCAGGGAAAAGATTGCGCGTGACAAAAAAC
Source organism: uncultured Lachnospiraceae bacterium (assembly GCA_910578335.1). Classification (GTDB taxonomy): domain Bacteria; phylum Bacillota; class Clostridia; order Lachnospirales; family Lachnospiraceae; genus Acetatifactor. The sequence continues at coordinate 1,585 of CAJTPU010000028.1, forward strand.
GAGGGATTCAGAACAGACCGGTACGTGCCATGGTGGTGGGGATTCCCAACGTGGGAAAGTCTACCTTTATCAATTCCTTTGCAGGCAGGGCATGTACCAAAACCGGCAATAAACCGGGTGTGACAAAGGGGAAACAGTGGATTCGGCTGAATAAATCCTTGGAGCTGTTAGATACGCCGGGTATTTTGTGGCCGAAATTTTCGGAGCAGGAAGTGGGGATGCGGCTGGCGTATATCGGTTCCATGAATGATGAAATTCTCGTGATAGAGGAGCTTGCGCTGGATTTTATTCGTCATATTGCAGGAAGGTACTCTCATGTATTTGAGGAGAGGTACAAAATCCAATATCCACAGGCGCTCTCGGAGGAAAAAGCAGCGGTTTGTGTGTTAGAGGAAATTGCAGAAAGCAGGAAATGCTATACAAAGGGCGGCGAGCCGGATTATGCGAAGGCGGCTTCTCTGCTGATAGAAGATTTCAGAAGCGGAAGACTGGGCAGGATTACACTGGAATTTCCGCCTAAGGTTTAAGTGGGGAAAAGACTGCGGCATACGTATGCGGCGGGGAAGGTCAGGCAGGAAAGGCAGGAGTATACATGAAAAAGAAAAAGTTTGTGAAGGAGATTTTAAGTACGAGCATTTATCTTTTGTTTGTGCTGGTGGCGGTATATCTGGTGATTGTTTTTGTCGGGCAGAGGACAGTGGTAAAGGGCTCGTCCATGGAGCCTACGCTTTATGGGACGGATGTCAATGACCCGGAAAAGAAAGGGGACAACCTGATAGTCGATAAGCTGACATACCGCTTCAGCGACCCGAAAAGATTTGATATTATTGTGTTTCCCTACAAGTATACCGGAGAGTTTTTTATCAAGAGGATTATCGGTCTGCCCGGAGAAACCATACAGATAGATGAAAACGGCTATATCTACATAAACGGCGAGGTGTTAAAAGAGGGCTACGGCAAAGAAGTGATTGCCGACCCGGGGCGGGCGTTAGAGCCGGTGCAGCTTGGCGAGGACGAGTATTTTGTGATGGGAGACAACCGCAACAACAGCAAGGACAGCCGTGACCCCAGCGTGGGAAATATCCACAGAAGCGAAATTGTGGGAAGGGCATGGATACGGATATGGCCTTTCAGCCGGTTTGGCATACTGCAGCATCAGTAACGGACGGCATGGAAGAAGGTATCAGAGAGTCGGGGAAGCACATGGAGAGAAAGATTACGGAAATAAAGGCACTTTTTCAGGCAGCCGCTGTAGATGAGCTGCCTGAACTTATAGAAGCGTACCGGGCGGATACAAGAAGCGGCGTACAGGCTGTTATCGCAGGGGCAGAAAAACGGCAGAAGGCAGTGCAGGATGAAAAAAAGCGGCTGGAAGGCATGAAGCGCTATGAGTACCAGTATGCACAGGCGGGTGTTATCTGCGGCATTGATGAAGCCGGCAGGGGGCCTCTTGCCGGACCGGTGGTGGCAGGAGCCGTGATACTGCCTAAAGATTGTGAAATATTATACCTAAATGATTCCAAACAGCTATCCGAAAAAAAGAGAGAGGAGCTGTATGAGGTTATTATGGAGAAGGCACATGCCGTGGGCGTGGGTTATGCATCACCGGAGCGGATTGATGAAATCAATATTCTGCAGGCGACATACGAAGCCATGCGGGAGGCAGTAGGCGCGCTTTCGCTCAAACCGGACATTCTTTTAAACGATGCGGTGACAATTCCCGGTCTTGCCATCAGGCAGGTACCCATTATCAAGGGAGATGCAAAGAGTGTGTCCATCGCGGCGGCGAGTATCATTGCAAAAGTAACCAGAGACAGGCTGATGCGGCAGTATGACAGCCTGTTTCCGGAGTACGGTTTTGCGCAGAATAAAGGGTATGGGGCGGCTTCCCATATTGCAGCATTGCAGAAATACGGCGCCACACCCATTCACCGGAGGAGTTTTATCGGCAATTTTGTAGCATTGGAATCAGAGGAGGGAAGTGAATGAAGCTTTCCGATATATTTTCGGCAGCATTGAAACCGGCAGACAATAAAAAAGAAAAGGTACAGACGGAAAAAAGCGCAAACGGCAGCGAGCGCGTCAGCAGGCAGATAAAGTCTTTGACGCCGGGCAGGCTTCTGCAGGGCGAAGTAATCGGCAGAAACGGCAAAGAGGTACAGATTAAGCTGTCGGATGATATGGTGATTACGGCAAGGCTTGACAGGGACGTCAATGTGGAGGATGGGAAAATCCTGACCTTTGAGGTGAAAAATAATGGCAGCAGTCTTTCTTTGAGCCCGCTGTTTGCCAACACGGCAAATACGGATAATGTCTTTAAGGCGCTGCAGATGGCGGGGCTTCCCGTTAACAGTGAGACGGTGTCTATGACGGAGAGTATGATGCAGCAGGGCATGAGCGTGGACAGCACAGCCCTGCAGGGGATGTTCAGGGAGGTATCGGCACATCCGAATGCGGCGGCAGCGGATATTGTGCAGCTTCGCAGTATGGGAATCCCCATAACGGAAGAAAATCTGAATCAACTGCAAAGCTATAGGGAGCTGACGCATGAGCTAATAAGAGGCATGACGGATGTACTGCAGGAGCTTCCGGCGGCATTTCAGGAATTGTATGCGGCATCGCCGGATAAGGCGGTGCAGATGTATCAGGCAATATTAAAAAGCCTGCTGCCGGAGGCTTTAGAGAGCGGCGCAACGCCGGAACAGGTACAGGGGGAAATGGTGCCGCAGGAAGGCGTTGCGGGCGTTTTTACAGAGGGAACCGCAGCGCTTTTGAATCAAAAGAATGCAGAGAGCATTTTGGAGATGGCAAATCCGGCGGAGGAAATACCGCCAAGTGCGGAAGGAGCGCTTCTTTTGCAGGCGGGTGAGGAAACGACTTTACAGGAACGATTAAGCCCGCAGGAGTTAAAGAGCTTTGTAAGGCTGCTGGCAGCGCTCCCGCAGGAGGAAAATCCTGCGTTTGCGGCGCTTTTGCAGGAAGCGGGGCAGGGGAAAGCGGACGTCGTAAAACTGCTGCATACACTGTCCGATATGCATCCGGCGGCGGGCAGCGAAGCGCATACGGCGCTTTCGGAGATATTCAAAAGCGATGCATACCACAAGCTGCTTTTGGGAGAGGCACTAAAGCAATGGACCATGAAGCCGAAGCAGGTGACCGGAAGCAGGGAAGTGGAAGAGGTGTATCAAAAGCTGGAAAAGGGTCTTTTCGGCATCAGGGAGGCGCTTTCGGAGCATGGTGCGGCGCAGAGCGGCGCCATGAGAAGCGCAGTCAGTCTGAGTCAGAACGTGGATTTTATGAACCAGCTCAATCAGATGTATACGTATGTGCAGCTTCCGCTCAAGATGCATAACGGACATGCAAACGGCGAGCTGTATGTGTATACCAATAAACGTTCTTTGGCAAAGAGCGACGGGTCCGTGAGCGCGCTGCTGCATCTGGATATGGAAAACTTAGGTCCATTGGACGTTTACGTTGCCATGCAGCAGGGAAGGGTCAATACGCGTTTTACGGTAAGGGACGATGACATGCTGGATTTTCTGGAGGCGCATATGCATATTTTAAACGAGCGGCTGGAAAAGAAAGGATATGCCATGCATGTGGAGATGTCGGTGCGGGAGGAAAAGGAAGAAGAGACTCCTTTGGAGCGTATGGTACATGCGGACAAAAAAGCGGCGGTATCCGCGCAGTATGCATTTGACGTCAGGGCATAGAAGGAGCGGTATGGAAGAGAAAAAAAAGGTAAAACAGGCGATTGCGCTGGAATACAATCCGGACGAGGAGGCGCCTAAAGTCATAGCCACAGGGCGGGGGGCGTTGGCAGAGCGGATTATTGAGAAAGCAAAGGAGTCGGATGTTCCCGTACATCGGGACGATAAGCTGGCAGATACGCTTTCCCGACTGGAAATCGGCGATATGATTCCGCCGGAGCTTTATGAGGTAGTGGCGGAAATACTGGTATTTGTAGATTCCATGGACAAAATAAAGGGTAAAATAAAGAAATAAGAAAAGAGATGGGACAATGAAAAAGAAGAAGGTAACGAAATGGATAAGTGCGGCGGCAGCAGGGCTTTTGTGTATCGCCCTGTTTGGAGGCTGCGGCAAGGAGACGGAAGATGCGGGAAGAGGAGATACGGGAGAGGAATCTCAGGGACGGGAGAGTACGGAGCCGGAGGAGGAGCTGCTTACCGGAAAACACCATGTGGATATTTATATCAAGGATATGGGTGTGATTTCCGTGGAGCTTGATGCGGACAGCGCCCCCATAACCGTGACAAATTTTATCAAGCTGGCAGAAGAAGGCTTCTATGACGGATTAACCTTCCATCGGATTAGAGAAGGGTTTATGATGCAGGGCGGCGACCCTAAGGGCGACGGTACGGGCGGCTCTGCAAACAGCATTAAGGGCGAATTTGCAAGCAACGGGGTGGAAAATCCCCTTTCTCATACAAGGGGTGCTATCTCCATGGCGCGTTCTTCCATGCCAAACAGCGCGCGCTCTCAGTTTTTTATTGTGCACGAGGACAGCACATTTCTGGACGGAGAATATGCGGCGTTTGGGTATGTGACGGAAGGCATGGACATTGTGGACGACATCTGCGAGAATACGACGGGGCAGGATGAAAGCGATGTCGTGCCGGTGGAAAACCGCCCTGTAATTGAAAAGATAGAAGTGATTGATTAAAGAAAGGAGCAGGATGGAAAACGACAGAAGATTTGCTTTATTGATAGATGCGGACAATATCTCGCCGAAATACATCGATATTATCCTGACGGAAACGGTGAATTACGGAATTGCCAGTGTCAGAAGGATTTACGGGGACTGGACCAACAATTCCAAGCAGTCGTGGAAGGATTGTCTTTTGCGCAATTCCCTGACGCCGGTGCAGCAGTACAGCTATACAACGGGAAAGAATTCCTCCGACTCGGCGATGATTATCGATGCCATGGATATTTTGTACGGCAACCATGTGGACGGTTTCATCATAGCGACCTCTGACAGTGATTTTACCACACTGGCAAGAAGGCTCAGGGAAGACGGTAAAATGGTGATTGGCATGGGGGAAAGCAAGACACCCATGGCGTTTATCAAAGCGTGCGAGCAGTTTAAAACGCTGGACGTACTGTATGAAAGCTACAAGGGAGAGCGTGATTTGGAGGAAAGCGCCGCCGCTGCGGAAACAAAACTGCAGGACAATGTAAAAGTGCGGGAGGAGCTGCCGGAGGCAAAGCCGATTACAAGCTTAAAGGTTATTCAAAGAGCAGCACGGGAGATTATTGAAGAGCAGTCGGAGGAGGGAGGCTGGATGCAGCTTAGCAGGCTTTCTACCTCGCTGCAGAAGCGGTATCCTGATTTTGACTGTCGTGTCTACAAGTTTTCCAAATTTAGCAAGATGGTAGAATCCTTTCCGGAGATTCAGCTTTTGCGGAAGGGGAACGACTGGATGGTGGGTGCGCAGGATGCGTCCGCAAGCTTAGAGACGATACGGCAGGCAGTACTGGATATACTGGACGGGCAGCCGGCAGGTCATGAATGGATGGGGCTTGGAGAGCTGGGCAGCACACTGAAGAAAAAATATCCGGAATTTGACTGCAGGACCTATGGGTTTCAGCAGCTCAGCAAGATGCTGAAGTCCTTTTTAGGGATTGAATTGTCGGGCAAAAGCGAAGTACGCAGAAAAAAATAAAAACGAAAAATAAAAACGAAAGATAAATACGGCATAAAATACCGTAAAAGCGAAAAACTCCGGAAAACACCGGAGTTTTTTACGCCGTATCAAGGCAATCGGGACAGGGCTCATTGATAGGGGACACGCATATTGTAGGATTCCAGTATGCCATGTATCTTTTCCGTGGTGGCAAGTGTGTTTGCCAAGGATACGTCATGATTCATAAAATCGATGATGGAAGCTGTAAATTTGCTCATATCTGCCTCTACAAAATAAGGTCTTCTCGCAATCTCGGGCGGCAGATAGGTCAGGTTGGTGGTGATAACCTTGTCAAAATGGCATTTTTCATAAGCTTCGTCAAATGCCTTCAGACCGTTTGTAAAGAGTCCGAAGGTACAGCAGATAAAGACGCGTCTGGCGTGCATTTCTTTTAGCTGCTTTGCGGTATCCAGCATACTTTCGCCGGAGGATATCATATCGTCGATGATAATAACGTCCTTGTCCTCGATTTTATCGCCAAGAAATTCATGCGCGACAATGGGATTTTTGCCGTCGACCATAACGGAATAATCGCGGCGCTTGTAAAACATACCGGTATCCACACCTAAAACCGTGGCAAAGTAGATAGCGCGGTCCAAAGCGCCTTCGTCGGGGCTGATGACAACCAAATGCTCCTTGTCCACGATTAAGTCCTCCTCGGCGGACAAAAGAGCCCGGATAAACTGGTAGGGCGGGGTGAAATTGTCAAAACCGTTTAGCGGTGTTGCATTCTGGACTCTGGGGTCATGCGCATCGAAGGTAACAAGGTTGGAGACGCCCATGGCGCCCAGCTCTTTTAGCGCATAGGCGCAGTCTAAGGACTCCCTGCCGTTTCGCTTGTGCTGCCTGCCTTCATAGAGAAAGGGCATAATCACGTTGATACGGTGTGCCTTGCCGTTACATGCGGCAATGACACGTTTTAAGTCCTGATAGTGGTCGTCCGGCGACATGTGATTGGTGTAGCCGTTCACATTGTATGTAATGCTGTGGTTGCAGACGTCTGTGATAATAAAAAGGTCTTTGCCGCGGATGGATTCGTGGAAGATGGCTTTGCCTTCACCGCTGCCGAAGCGGGGACATGCAAAGTCTGTTAAATAGCTGTTTTCGATGTAACCGTGGAAAGCAGGGTCGTTTTTTACCCTGTTGTTGACGCTTTTACGAAAGCTGACAAGATAATCGTTTATTCTGCGCGACAGATTCGCGGCAGAAGGCAGCGCTACAAGCTTTAGAGGCGCCACCGGCATGGTATGTTCCAGTTCGTGTAAATCAGGCATAACTTCCTCCATATGTAGGTTGTACTAACAATTAATTTATAACATTATGCTAGTGACACGTCAAGAAATTTCTAGTAGAATAGAAATATAAGAAAAAGGCTGCCGGCATAAGGCACTTGCCGGTAAAACAGGGAATGAGAAAAAGGCGGCATGAAACCATGGAAAAAAAGCGGGGACATATCAAACCGGGACATGCAATCAAAAGCGTGGAGAAGGGGAGCATTGCAGAGGAGATGGGCTTAGAGCCGGGAGACTGTATTCTGGCGGTGAACGGTACAAAGATAGAGGATGTGTTTGATTATCAGTTTCTGATGCAGGATACGTATGTAGAAGTGCTTGTCAGGACAAAGGACGGCGGGGAATGCCTTTTGGAAATTGAAAAGGAATGTGAGGAAGACTTGGGCGTCACATTTGAAAACGGGCTGATGGACGAGTACCGCCATTGCCACAATCAATGTATTTTCTGCTTTATCGACCAGATGCCGAAAGGAATGCGGGAAACGCTTTATTTTAAGGATGATGATTCGAGACTTTCCTTTTTACAGGGGAATTATGTGACCCTTACCAATATGTCAGACCATGATATTGACAGAATTATCCGCTACCGCCTGTCGCCGATTAACATTTCGTTTCAGACAATGAATCCGGAGCTTCGCTGTAAAATGCTGCATAACCGCTTCGCAGGGGAGGCGCTGAAAAAGGTGGACAGGCTGTACGAGGCAGGGATTGCCATGAACGGACAGATTGTACTGTGCAAAGGGATAAACGACGGCGCGGAGCTTGCTTATAGTGTTGAAAGGCTCGTTTCCTACCTGCCCTGTCTGGAGAGCGTTTCCGTAGTGCCGGTGGGGTTGTCCAAATATCGGGACGGGCTGTTTCCCCTTGAGCCGTTTGAAAAAGAAGATGCAAAGGCAGTCATAGATTTCATTGAAGACTGGCAGAAAAAGCTGTACGAGGAGTATGGTACGCATTTTATACATGCAAGCGACGAATGGTATATTCTTGCAGGATATGAGCTTCCGGAGGAGGAGCGCTATGACGGCTATCTGCAGCTTGAGAATGGGGTCGGGATGCTCAGGCTGTTGTGCAACGAGTTTGCAGCCTGCATGCAGGAGCTTTCGGCAAAGAGAAGCCTTCCCGATAAGAAGCCGCAAGGAACGGTGTCCATGGTGACAGGAAAGCTTGCCTATCCCTATATCCGCAGGATGGCGGACAAAATGGAGGAAGCGTTTCCCGGTATCCGCATTCTGCTCTATGACATACGCAACGATTTTTTTGGAGAGCGGATTACGGTGTCGGGGCTGCTTACGGGGCAGGACATTGCGGCGCAGCTTGCGGGCAGGGAACTGGGAGAGCGGCTTTTGCTTCCAGAGAATGTACTGCGCAGCGGCGAGGATGTTTTTTTGGATGATATGCGTCTTTGTGAGCTGGAAAGGACTTTACAAGTAAAGGCAGATATTGTAAAATCAAGGGGCTGTGACTTTGTGGACAGTATTCTAGGGGTATTTGAGGAGGTACGCTGATGGGCAGCAGACGAACGAAACCGATTGTAGCGGTAGTAGGGAGACCGAACGTAGGCAAATCTACTTTGTTTAATGCGCTTGCGGGAGAAAAAATTTCCATTGTGAAGGATACGCCCGGTATCACCAGAGACAGGATATATGCAGACGTTTCCTGGCTTGATAAGGCTTTTACTCTTATTGATACCGGTGGTATCGAGCCGGACAGCAGGGATATTATTTTGTCGCAGATGCGGGAGCAGGCGCAGATGGCGATTCATACGGCGGACGTGATTATTTTCATGGTAGATGTGCGGCAGGGTCTGGTGGACTCGGACGCAAAGGTTGCAGACATGCTGCGCCGTTCCCGCAAGCCTGTGGTGCTTGTGGTGAATAAGGTGGACAGCTTTGAAAAGTATGGAAATGACGTTTACGAATTTTACAATTTAGGCATCGGTGAGCCCTATCCCATATCCTCCGCCAACAAGCTGGGATTAGGAGAAATGCTGGATGTGGTGATATCCCATTTCCCCAAGGATACGGTCTTGGAGGAAGAGGATGAGCGGATACGGGTTGCCATTGTAGGAAAGCCCAATGTAGGGAAATCCTCCATTATCAATAAGCTTTTGGGAGAAAACAGACTGATTGTTTCGGATATAGCAGGCACTACAAGGGACGCCGTCGACACGGAGGTAACGTATCAGGGCAGGGAGTATATCTTTATCGATACTGCCGGAATCCGGCGGAAGAATAAGGTAAAAGAGGACTTGGAGCATTACATGATTATCCGCACCGTAGGCGCTGTGGAGCGGGCGGACGTGGTGGTGCTGGTAATTGACGCGGCAGAGGGTGTGACCGAGCAGGATGCAAAGATTGCCGGTATTGCCCATGACAGAGGAAAAGCGGTTATTATCGCAGTCAATAAATGGGACGCCATCGAAAAGGACGACAAGACCGTTTACCGGTTTACAGAGAAGGTGAGAAATATTCTGTCCTTTATGCAGTATGCGGAAATTATTTTTATTTCTGCAAAAACAGGGCAGCGTCTGCCAAGACTGTATGAAACCATCGATATGGTAAGCGAAAATCACGCCATGCGCGTGCAGACCGGCGTACTCAATGAGATTATGGCGGAAGCCGTTGCCATGCAGCAGCCGCCTTCTGACAAGGGCAAACGCCTGCGCCTTTACTACATCACGCAGGCATCCGTGAAGCCGCCCACCTTTGTGATTTTTGTGAATGACAAGGAGCTGATGCATTTTTCCTATACGCGGTACATTGAAAATCAAATCAGGCATACCTTTGGATTTAGGGGAACCCCCCTTCGGTTTATTATCAGGGAGAGGAAGGACAAGGAAAGATGATACTGGAAAGATTGATTTGTTTGGTAGTGGGTTATGTGTTTGGGCTGTTTCAGACGGCTTACTTTTACGGCAGGGCGCACGGAATCGATATCAGGCAGCATGGAAGCGGCAATTCCGGCACGACGAACGCGCTCAGGGTGCTGGGAACGAAAGCAGGACTGATTGTCTTTGCGGGAGACTGTCTCAAATGTATCATTGCAATTGTGCTGACGAAGCTGGTGTTTGGAACAAGCCACACGGAGGTCGTATATCTGCTAGCCATATACACGGCGGCAGGTGTGATTCTCGGGCATAATTTTCCGTTTTACATGCATTTTAAAGGCGGGAAGGGAATTGCCGCAACGGCAGGTCTGGTGCTTGCGTTCCATCCGTACTTTATCCCGATGGGAGTGATTTTGTTTTTTGGAGCGTTTTTGACGACCCATTATGTATCCCTTGGCTCCCTTCTGGTCTATGCGGGGCTTCTGATTGAGATGGTTGTCTGCGGACAGCTTGGCGTTTTTGCAGGGATGACGCAGGGGCAGCTTCTCGAGTTATATATTGTAACCTTCCTTTTGACCGTGATGGCGTTCTGGAAGCACAGGGCAAACATTGTGCGGCTTGTAAAGGGCGAGGAGAGAAAGACATATCTGTTTAAAAAGAATAAGCTGGAAGACGGAAGCGGGCAGGAAACCAATGCAACGGCAAAATAACGGCAGAAGGTTCAGGAAGGTCTGCGGATAGCAAAAGAGAGGTGCGTATGGCAAAAATAGGCGTGATTGGAGCAGGGAGCTGGGGGACAGCCTTGGCTTTGTTATTACATAAGAACGGACATGAAGTAACGGTCTGGTCTATATTGAAAGAAGAGATTACCATGCTGCAGGAACAGCATGAGCATAAGGATAAGCTGCCCGGCGTGAAGCTGCCGGAGGATATGATTTTTACAACAGACATAAAAGAGGCGGCTGCCGGGAAAGAGGTGCTTGTGCTTGCAGTGCCGTCTCCTTTCACCAGAAGTACGGCAAAGCTGCTGCATGATGTGGCGGATGAGGGGCAGATTATTGTCAATGTGGCAAAGGGCATCGAGGAGAAAACGCTGATGACTTTGTCCGAGATTATTGAGGAAGAGGTGCCGCAGGCAGTTGTAGCTGTCCTTTCGGGACCATCCCATGCGGAAGAGGTGGGAAGAGGAATTCCCACCACGATTGTAGTCGGAGCAAAGAAAAAAGAGACGGCGGAATATTTACAGAATCTTTTTATGAACGACGCGTTCCGTGTCTACACCAGTCCCGACATACTGGGCATTGAGCTGGGCGGCTCCTTAAAAAATGTGGTGGCGCTTGCAGCCGGCATTGCGGACGGTCTGGGCTATGGCGACAACACCAAGGCAGCGCTGATTACCAGAGGTATCACGGAGATAGCCAGATTAGGAACCGCCATGGGCGCCAAGTTTGAGACGTTCTGCGGGTTGACCGGTATCGGCGATTTAATCGTGACCTGTGCCTCCATGCATTCCCGCAACCGCAGGGCTGGTATTTTAATCGGACAGGGCAAAACCATGGAGGAGGCGATGGAGGAGGTAAAAATGGTGGTGGAGGGCGTGTACTCCGCCAAAGCAGCCATGGGGCTTGCCGCCAAATACCATGTCCAGCTTCCCATCATTGAGCAGGTCAACGAGGTGCTTTTCGCCGGAAAGAGTGCGGCGGAGGCGGTCAGGGATTTGATGCTGCGGGACAGAAAGCTGGAGATTTCAGCGGCGCAGTGGGAAGCGTGATTTTAAGGATGAATGAAGCCGATGAAGTTACGGCGGCAGGTGAGATTTTTTAATGGAATGCAGCGGCAGAAAGAAGGAAATAAAAGACCGGTTGGTCTTTTGTTTCTTTTTTTGTTGACATATTGAACAATGTTCAGTATAATAAAACTGAACATTGTTCAAGGAGGAGAAATGGATAAGAAAGAAGCAATCATACAAGCCACAATGGAGCTGTTACAGGAGAAGGGAGAGCGCCTGCAGGAGATTACGGTACGGGAAATATGCAAAAGAGCAAATATAGGGCTGGGACTTCTCAATTATCACTTTGAAAACAAAGATAAATTGCTGGAATTGTGCGTAGAGCGCATGGTAAACGGCATTGTCGACAATTTTCAGAGGATACGGGAAAGGACGGAGGGGCTTGCGCCCATGGAAAAGCTTGTGTATCTGGGTAATATGACACTGACATTTTTGTTTGAGCATGATACCGTATCCAGAATATCAATCCTGACGGATATGCGGCTGCCAAAGGAAGATGACAATACCCACAAAACATATGCCGCCTATCTGCCGCTTGTAGCAGCATGCCGGCCGGACTGGGACAAGGAAACGCTGGAGCGGAGAACCTTCTGCCTGATTGCAGGTATGCAGCAGGTCTTTTTGCGTCATAAGGTGATACTGCAGACACAGGGGATTGATTTGACGAATGCGGATGAGCGTAAGGCGTTTCATGACAAAATGCTGCGGGATATCCTGGGGCAGGATGCGGACTGAGACAGAAAGTATGTGCATACGAAAATGTATGCGGAAGGGAGCAATTATGAAAATTACAGTGATAAACGGAACGGAAAAGCATGGTGTAACTTACAGGCTGAAAGAACTTTTTTTGGAAAATTTTAAGGAAAAGGCGGTAATTACGGAATACTACCTGCCGAAGGACTGCCCCTCTTTTTGCACCGGGTGCATAAGCTGCATGTTACGGGGAGAGGATACCTGCAAGGATGCCGGTTACATACAAAAAATTGCTTCTTCCATGTTAGAAGCGGATTTGCTGGTGATGACGTCTCCGGCATATGTTTTCCATGTGACAGGCGCAATGAAAGCGCTGCTGGACCATTTTGCTTATTTGTGGATGCCGCATCGTCCTGCGCCGGAAATGTTTGGCAAGCGCGCGGTTATTATCACGCAATGTCTGGGAGCAGGCGCGAAATCCGCGGCAGGAGATATCAGACACAGTCTTTCCTGGTGGGGGATTTCTTCGGTAAAAGTATTTTCGGGAAGGCTGATGAAAGATGTAGTTTGGGAGAAACTGACGGAGAAAAAGCGGCGCAGGCTGACGGGAAGCATAAAGCGGCTGTCAGAAAAAGCTGCCTGCAAGGATTACGCGAAGCCTGCACGCACGAACTTTTCGATAAAAATGAAATTTTCTGTCTGCCGTATGATGCAAAAATCTTTGTACCGACAGAATCCTTCCGGTTATGATGTCAAATATTGGGAGCGGCAGGGCTGGCTGTCAAAAACAAGACCGTGGAAAAATAAGAATGGCAAGTCAAATCAAGCGTAAACCGTGCCGGTCTGCTATGATGGGTACAGGACGGTTGAAGTGAGGTGGCATACATGTATGAATGGCAGGAACAGATTCAAATTATCATTGATGAGATTGACGATTGCATCAAGGGATATCGGGATGAGGCGCTGACACTGCATTTTTTATCCTGCAGGCTTGGATATTCGGAATTTTATACGACAAGAAAGTTTAAGGAAATAACGGGTATGCAGTTTCGGGAATATCTGCGCAGCCGCAGGCTGGCGTTTGCATTAAAGGAGGTCAGGGATGGGGAAAAAGGCTTTCTGGATATTGCCTTCGACTATGGGTTTTCTTCCCATGAAGCCTTTACCAGAGCGTTTAAAAGCGCCTATGGCGTGACGCCGGGCGAATACCGGAAAAATCCTGTGCCTGTTGTTCTGCGCACCAAATTAAATACCTTTGACCGTTACTTTGTAGGATTAGGAGAGATAGGTATGATTCAATCAACAGAGGATATAAAAATTTATTTTGTGACGATACCCGCGCACAAGTTTCTGCACATCAAAAATTATGAGAGCAACGGGTATTGGGATTTCTGGCAAAAGCAGGCACAGATTCCCGGACAGGACTGCGAGACGATATGCGGACTGTTGGACAGTATAAAAGGGAAGCTGGATGATGACGGGGGAAGCGAGGCAAACAGCGGAAGCGGGCAGCTTATGGCGTATATCGCAGACCCGGCAGGCAGGCTTTGCGATTGGGGATATAAAAGGGCAGAGTGCTATGGTGTGCGGCTTCCTGCCGATTACGGCGGCGAAGTGCCCGTGCAGATGCTTTTACAGGATATTCCGGAAGCGGAGTATATTGTGTTTGAGCATGGACCGTTTGATTACGGGCAGGAAAATTGCAGCGTGGAAGAAAAGATGGAGAAGGCGATGGCGGATTTTGACTATGCTGCCAATGGCTGCAGTCTTGATACCGCTTTGGGCAGCATTACGTATTTGTATCACAATCCAAAGCAGCACTGGAAATGGGTCAGGCAGATAAAAAGAGCGACAAAGTGAGTAAATGGGAAGCAGGGTAAAAATGTATAAGAGATAGGAAAAAGCCGGAAGCCTGTTTTTAGGTTTCCGGCTTTTCATTTATGACAATAGAAGATTCGCGAAGCGTGGATTCTATTGTTTTAGGGCTCTAGGAGATGCCGCTTATAATTTCTGCCGCCATTTTGGGTTTGTTCATGGTGTAGATATGGATGTGCTCTGCGCCGTTTCTCTTTAGGTCGAGAATCTGCCGGATGGCATAATCAATACCCGCTTTCCGCATATCCTGCGGATTGTCCCCGTAGGCGGCAATCAAATCGGAAAAAGCTTTCGGAATGGAAGAACCGGAAAGCGAAACCGTGGTGCCGAGCTGGGAAGCAGAAACAACGGGCATAATGCCTGCGCAGACGGGAACGGTGATGCCCTTTTTCTCGGCGCGGTCCATAAAATCATAGAAATAATCGTTGTCAAAGAAAAGCTGCGTAATGAAAAAATCTGCGCCCGCATCCTGCTTTATTTTCAGGTTATGCAAATCGGTTTCCTTGCTGAAGCATTCAAAATGCTTTTCCGGATAGCAGGCGCCGGCGCAGTATACATCTGCCTCCTTTCGCAAAAAGGAAATTAAATCCGATGCATGTAAAAACTCACGTGCCGCATACTGCTCATCGGACATATCCCGCGGGCGGTCGCCGCGCAGTGCCAAAACCTGACGGATATTCTGTTCTGCAAGTGCATTTACAACGGACAGGATATCCTCTTTTTTATTGCCGACGCAGGTTAAATGCGCCAGCGCTTCGATGTGCAGTGTGTTTTGTACATAAGAAGCGATATCCAGCGTCTTTTTTGATTTGCTGCCGCCGGCTCCGTAGGTAATACTGATAAAGTCCGGCTGCAGGCTGCCAAGGGCATTTAAGGTTTCAAAAGCGGAATCAAAATCTGCCTCCTTTTTGGGGGGGAATACTTCAAAGGAAATGGATTTTCCTTTTTCTTTTAAAATATCTTTTATCATAAGCTGTTCCTTTCCGGTTCTATTTATTGAAAAGCTGTTTATTCCTGTATGAAATACGCAAATCTTTCCTTGATTTTACAACAGGAATATCGTAACATGTTAATGGAGAATTTTCAACCGTGAGATTTGCATCCGCGCGCGGCGCAGGAATAAGGAGAAGAGATGAACGAACAGATTGGAAAATCGGGTTTTGCAGGAAGCAGGGACTATGTGGCAAGCGAGGAGCTGATGGCAAGCGTAAATGTGGCGATTGCCTTGAAAAAGCCGCTTTTAATAAAGGGAGAGCCCGGTACGGGCAAGACCATGTTAGCGGAGGCGGTTGCAGAGTCTCTTGGCAAAAGGCTGATTATATGGAATATCAAATCCACTACCAAAGCGCAGGAGGGGCTCTATGTGTACGATACCATTCAGAGGCTCTATGACGGACAGTTTGGCGAAGCGGGTGTGGATGATATTGCCCGCTATATCAAGCTGGGCAAGCTGGGGGAAGCTTTTGACAGTGAGGAGCAGGTGGTGCTTCTGATAGACGAAATTGACAAGGCGGACTTGGAGTTTCCGAACGACCTTTTGTGGGAGCTGGACCAGATGGAATTTTATATCCATGAGACAAAGCGCACGGTAAAGGCAAAGCACCGCCCCATCGTAATCATTACCTCCAATGCGGAGAAGGAGCTGCCGGATGCGTTCCTGCGCCGCTGTATTTTCCACTATATTGATTTTCCGGACGAGGCGCTGATGGAGGAAATCGTGCGGGTGCACTATCCCGATGTGGAGGACAACCTGTTAAAGAGCGCCATGGAGGTATTTTACAATATCAGGTCGCTTCGGGATATCCGCAAAAAACCCAGCACCTCGGAATTGATTGACTGGATAAATGCGCTGCAGCTCGGCGGCATCAGCGCAGAGAAGATAAAGGGGGCGCTTCCTTTTATCGGAGTGGTAGTGAAAAAGGATGAGGATTTGGAGACTGTGAGACATGCAGGTGCATTGTAAAGACTGACAGGCGTTATGACCGCCGGTTCGTGGCGGGACAGGAAAGGATACGCGATGTTTACGAAATTTTTTCACAGCCTTAGGAGTAAGGGGCTGCACGTGACGCTGGGAGAATTTTTAACCCTGCAGGACGCGCTTTCCCAGAACCTGTGCGGCAGCAGCCTGACGCAGTTTTATTATGTGGCGCGCATGATTCTGGTAAAAAGCGAGACGGATTACGATAAATTTGACATGGCGTTTGAGGAGTGCTTTAAGGCGGCGGAGCATGAAGGGGAGCTTACCTCCCAGATGATGCGGTGGCTGGACAAATCCGATTTACAGGAGCTTGCGGATGAGGAGGCAAGGGCACAGTTAAACGAGCTGGAGGACTTGCAGGTGCATATGGACAAGGAGGAAGTGGAACAGAAGTTTAAGGAGCGCCTCAGGGACCAGGACAGCGAGCACAACGGCGGAAGCTTCTGGATAGGCAGCATGGGCAAGACTTCCTTTGGCAACAGCGGCGGCAACGTGGGCGGGCTCAGAGTTGGCGGCAAGACGGGGCATCAGTCGGCGTTTGCGGTTATCGGCGAACGCAAATACAGGGATTTTCGTGATGACAGGGTGCTGGATAACCGGCAGTTTCAGATGGCTTTCCGCAAGCTCAGGCAGTTTTCTTCAAGGCTGGATATTCCGGAGACGGAGCTTGATATTAATGGCACGGTGGATAAAACCTGTAACAATGGCGGTTGCCTGCAGATTGTGATGCAGAAGCCCCGCAAAAATGCAGTGAAGCTGTTGCTGCTCATGGATTCGGGCGGCACCATGATACCGTACAGCTCCCTGCTAAACGACCTGTTTCAGGCGGTACACAAATCAAATCACTATAAAGACGTGAAGAGCTATTATTTTCACAACTGTATCTACAGTAAGCTCTACAAGACGCCGGAGTGTGAAAACGGCGACTGGATTGATACGGACTGGATGTTCCGCAATCTGGACAGCGATTATAAGGTGCTGATTGTGGGGGACGCGGCGATGGCGCCGGAGGAGCTTTATTCCGACACCGGCAATTACAGGGGACCGAACGGCGGACTTTCCGGCTGGGAGTGGCTTCAGCTTGTAAAAAAGCATTATAAAAAAATAGTATGGCTGAATCCCAAGATGGCGCCCGGACATGCCCCGTGGCGGGAAGCAGAGACGGCGGTAAAGGGTTTGTTTCCCATGTATAAGCTGACGGTGGACGGGCTTAATCAGGCGATGGTGAAGCTGATGGTAAATAAGTAGGATTCAGGTGTCAAAAGCCCTGAATCCTAAATTAAGAAAAAGAAAGAGGAGAAAGAGTATGACAATATTTGACGAATTGAAGGCGAGGGGGCTGTTGGCGCAGCTTACGGATGAGGAGGAGATAAAGGAGCTGATTAATAACGGCAAGGCTGTTTTTTATATTGGCTTTGACCCTACTGCGGACAGTCTGCATGTGGGACATTTTATGGCGCTGTGCCTGATGAAGAGATTGCAGATGGCGGGCAATAAGCCGATTGCACTGATTGGCGGCGGAACCGCCATGATAGGGGACCCTTCCGGCAGAACCGATATGCGCAGCATGATGACGAGGGAAACCATCGAGCATAACTGTGAGTGCTTTAAAAAGCAGATGAGCCGCTTTATCGACTTTTCCGAAGGAAAAGCAATGATGGTCAACAATGCCGACTGGCTGTTAGACTTAAATTATGTGGAATTTCTGCGTGATGTGGGCGCACATTTCAGCGTCAACCGGATGCTGGCGGCAGAATGCTACAAGCAGCGTATGGAAAAAGGCTTAAGCTTTTTAGAGTTCAACTATATGATTATGCAGAGCTACGATTTTCTGTGCCTGTATGAAAAGTACGGCTGTAATATGCAGTTTGGCGGGGACGACCAGTGGAGCAATATGTTAGGCGGCACGGAGCTGATTCGAAGAAAATTAGGCAAGGACGCCTATGCCATGACGATTACCCTGCTTTTAAATTCAGAGGGCAAAAAGATGGGCAAGACCCAGAAGGGCGCCGTATGGCTTGACCCTGAAAAAACCTCTCCCTATGAGTTTTACCAGTACTGGAGAAACGTGGCGGATGCGGATGTGTTAAAGTGCCTGCGGATGCTGACATTCCTGCCGCTTGCGCAGATTGATGAGATGGATAAATGGGAGGGAAGCGAGTTAAATAAAGCAAAAGAAATACTGGCATACGAGCTGACAAAGCTGGTGCACGGGGAGGAGGAAGCAGTCAAAGCGCAGGAGAGCGCAAGGGCGTTGTTCTCCGGACAGGATACCAGCGAGATGCCGACCGTTTCTCTTTCAGATACCGACTTTACGGAGGGTGTCATGGATATTTTAGGCGTGCTTGTAAAGGCAGGGCTGACGGCTTCCCGTTCCGAGGCAAGACGTGCCGTGGAGCAGGGCGGCGTCACCGTGGACGGCGTGAAGGTGACGGATATTAAGACCATGTATACGGCAGAAGTCTTTGCGGGCGACGGGATTGTGGTAAAGCGCGGAAAGAAGAGTTTCAAAAGGGTAAAGGTGTAGCGGGGTAAGGAGTCCTCAAGAGGGACGCCGTCTGAGGGGGATATACCTGTTCGGACGTGCTTTCGCTCGGATGAAAACGTAGTGGACGCTAGGCTCGTGGGGAACCTCGCCAAGCGCCAACGTTTTCATACGGTCCTCACAGGTATATCCCCCTCAGACGGCTGAATGCCACTCTTTTGCCTTCTTTTGCCACATTGTGCAGGGTAGAAGAGAATCGAGGGCTGGAGACGGTGACGCAGGAATTTAATTCCATGCGGGCGTCCTTTGCGAAAATCTCTCCTCGCGCATATTGAAAAACCAATACTGATATGATAAAATATACAACGAAAAAAGACGAAAAATAAGCCGAAGCGGCTTATAAAAGGAGGATGTATGGAAACACAGAAAATTCAAAAAGTGAATCCGCTGTACCTGCTTGCAAACATTTTTATTCCGATTCTGGCGCTTGTGCTTGTCAGTGTGCTGGGGGTACTTCTGATTCCAAATTCGGGCGTGGCATCTGTCATAATTATGGTAGTGCTTTTTGCTTCGATTATCTGGTGGTCAATCGGCATTGGCAAGGTGTACGAGAAAAAGCGCGAGGCAAAGCTGAAGGAGCTGGATGCAAAGGGCTTTACCCGTAACCATACCTTTAATGCGGATGGCTGCACCGTGGCGGTGGATGCGGTTCACGGCAGTATTGCCATGGTTTTCAAGTGGAATCCTTCCCAGTGCTTTGTAATCCCTGCCAACAGGGTCGGCAAAATGTGGGTGGATGACGGCAAATCTCCCTTGGGCGGCACCAGCAGGGTAAGCTTTTTGTTTATGGTGGATGAAATGAAGATTCGTGTGAACACCTTTACTTCCAATAAGGTGTGGAGCATGAAGAGCAACTATGTGCTGGAAGCGCTCTCCAAGGCGGACATGATGATTGAGACGTTAAAGGCGGCATACAATGCGGCACAGGGCAATGCAGGCGCTAATATACAGTAACGAAAGATATTTTTGTACATAAAAGGGATACATTGAAAGCCTCCTACATATACATATAACAGTATATGCAGGAGGTTTTTTTATGGAAAATTTTGCAGTGAATACCTATGACCTGTACAGCGATATCAAACATCGGACAGGAGGAGAGATATACATAGGAGTAGTCGGTCCCGTGAGAACCGGCAAGTCCACCTTTATCAAGCGTTTCATGGACGTTATGGTACTGCCGTTTATGGAAGATGAGCATGAGAAGGAGCGGGCACGGGATGAGATGCCCCAGAGCGCGGGCGGCAAGACGATAACGACGACGGAGCCGAAGTTTATACCCAAGGAGGCGGCAAAGGTGCTGCTCGGCGGGGATGTGGAGGCAAAGGTACGGCTGATAGACTGTGTGGGTTATATGGTGGAGGGCGCTGCGGGACACATGGAGGAGGATGTGGAGCGCATGGTAAAAACACCGTGGTCTGAGCATGAGATTCCGTTTACGCAGGCGGCAGGAATCGGCACGGATAAGGTTATCAACGACCACTCTACCATAGGCTTTGTGGTGACGACGGACGGCAGCTTTGGAGAGCTTCCGCGCAGCAGTTATCTGGAGGCGGAAAGCAAAACCATAACGGCATTAAAGAAGCTGCGCAAGCCTTTTTTGGTACTGCTCAACTCGGAGAGACCGCTGGCAGAAGAAACAAAACAGCTTGCGGCTGAAATCGGGGAAAAATATCAGGTGGCAGTGATGCCGGTCAATTGTGAGCAGTTGAAAAAAGAGGATATTCATGCCATTATGGAGCAGGTGCTCTATGAGTTTCCCATATCGCGCATGGAATTTTATATGCCGAAGTGGGTGGAGATGCTGCCTGCCGACAACCGTATGAAGATGGATATGGTTTCCTGCGTGCGGGGCGTGATGAAGGATATCAATGTCGTCAAGGATTTGCGGGAGCGGCAGTTTGAGGGACAGCTTCCCATGGAAAGCGAATACATAAGGCGCTGTAAGTTAGACGGGGTCAATCTGGCGGACGGCAGCGTGAAGCTGCAGATGGAGGTAGATAACGCCTACTACTATGAGATGCTGAGCGAGCTGATTGGAGATGAAATCAGCGGGGAATACCAGTTGATTTCCAAATTAAAAGAGCTTTCTTCCATGAAGAAGGAATATGCCAAGGTACTGAATGCGGTGCAGGCAGTCAGGTATAAAGGGTACGGTGTGGTGACGCCGGAACGCAGTGAAATCAGTCTGGCAAAACCGGAGCTTATCCGCCACGGGAACAAATTCGGGGTTAAAATTAAAGCGGAAAGCCCTTCCATACATATGATTCGCGCCAATATCGAGACAGAAATTGCGCCCATTGTCGGAACGGAAGAACAGGCGCAGGATTTAATCCGCTATATTGCAGAAGCGGAGGACAATGAGAACGGTATCTGGGAGACCAATATTTTTGGAAAGACGGTTGAGCAGCTTGTGGGAGACGGTATCACCGGAAAAATTGCCATGATTGGTGACGAGAGCCAGGTAAAATTGCAGGAGACCATGCAGAAAATTGTCAACGATATGAACGGCGGCATGGTTTGTATCATTATTTAGCTGAATAAAGTATTAAAGTTTTATGAACCCTAGCCGCTTGGGTAATAATATGGTATAATGAGTGTACGAAAATAGAAACGGCAGGGAATGTAAATCAGGCGGGCAAAGGAGCAGATGCCGGACTTGACCGGACATGTGCTCCTTCGTCCTTTTACAAGCAGATATGGTATTTACCTGCCCGCATAGAGATGGGAGGGAGCAGGATGGACAAGGTATATGAAAAACTGCAGCGATGCGTACAGTGTGTCAGGGATAAGGTGGATTTTGTGCCGAGGGTGGCTTTGGTTCTCGGCTCCGGACTGGGGGATTTTGCAGACAATATTCAAGTTGCGGCAGAGCTTCCCTACAGTGAGATAGAGGGGTTTCCCGTATCAACGGTGCCCGGACATGCAGGCAGGTTTATCTTTGGCTATCTGGATGAGGTTCCCATCGTATGCATGAAGGGAAGAATCCATTTTTATGAGGGATATGATATAACGGACGTGGTACTGCCGGTACGGCTGATGCGGCTTTTGGGGGCGGAAATTTTGTTTCTGACCAATGCTTCAGGTGGTGTAAACCCCGATTTTAAAGCGGGGGAGCTTATGTTGATTACGGACCAGATTTCCTGTTTTGTAAAGAATCCTTTAATAGGCGCCAATATCGAAGCCTTGGGCACCCGTTTTCCTGATATGACGGTTATTTATGATGAAGAGCTGCGTGGCATCATAAAAAAGGCGGCAAAGGATACAGGGACGGTTTTGCGGGAAGGCGTGTATATCCAGCTTACAGGACCTTCCTTTGAATCGGCGGCAGAAGTGCGTATGGTGCGGGCGTTTGGAGCGGATGCCGTCGGTATGAGCACGGCGGTGGAGGCGATTGCCGCAAGGCATATGGGTATGCGGGTGTGCGGTATTTCCTGTGTGTGCAATCTGGCGGCGGGCATGACGGCAAATCCTCTGACACACGAGGAAGTACAGGAGGCGGCGGCAGGCGCGGCGCTTCGTTTTACCAGCCTGTTAAAAGAAAGTATCCGGCACTTTTAGAAGGAGGGGCATCCCTGAACGGAGGAGGCGTATGCAGGAAGAAGAGAAAAGGAAACTGATAAGGGCGGCACTGGAAGCGAGAGAACGGGCTTACATACCTTATTCCGGTTATGCGGTCGGTGCGGCTGTCCTAATGGAAAGCGGGAAGATGTATACGGGCTGCAATATCGAAAATGCATCTTACGGCGCGACCAATTGTGCAGAGCGGACAGCTATTTTTAAGGCGGTCAGCGAGGGAGAGCGAAAATGCGCGGCAATTGCCATAGCGGGCGGCAGAGCGGGCAGCGTTCTTACAGACTATGCCCATCCCTGCGGTATCTGCAGGCAGGTTATGCGGGAGTTTGGCGAAAAGGATATGCCGGTGCTTGTGGCAAAATCGGAAGACGACTACAGGGAGTATACGCTGGACGGACTGCTTCCCTGTGGATTTGGGGGTGAAAATCTAGTATGAATATCAGGCTGTACAATGCGCGGATATTGACAATGGAACAGGACAGGCATATTTTTGACGGGGAAATCTGGATAAAAAATGACAGGATTGTTTATGTTGGAGAGAACAAAGTGATAAAATGCTTTGGTGCGGAGAATCAAGGCATGTATATTCACTGGGATAAAGAGATAGACTGCGAAAGAAATCTTTTAATGCCCGGTTTTAAAAACGCCCACACACATTCGGGAATGACGGCGTTCCGCTCCTATGCGGATGATTTGCCCCTGAAAAAGTGGCTTACCGAAAAGATTTTTCCCATGGAGGAAAAGCTTACGGGGGAGGATATCTGCTATCTGGTAAAGCTTGCCGTCTTAGAGTACCTGACCAGCGGCATTACGGCGATATTTGATATGTACCTGATGCCGGAGATTACGGCACATGCTTGCATGGATATGGGGATGCGGTGCGTTCTGACCAGCGGGCTGAATGATTTTACTTCCTCGGTAAGAGCGGTGGCGGAGGAGTACGAGAAATGGAACCATGCTTCTCCCCTTATCAGCTATCAGCTTGGTTTTCACGCGGAATATACCTGTTCGAAGGAGCTGCTAAAACAGGCGGCTTCCCTTGCAAACAAGCTGCGGGCGCCGGTTTATGCGCATATGAGCGAGACAAAGGCAGAGGTAGCGGAATGTAAGAAAAAGTATGGTATGACACCGCCGGTATTTTTGGATTCACTGGGCATGTTCCGCTATGGCGGAGGCGGATACCATTGTGTACACATGACGGAATCCGATATGCGCATTTTTGTAAAGAGAGGCATGTATGTCATAACCAATCCGGCTTCTAATATGAAACTTGCCAGTGGAATCGCACCCGTTGCGGAATACCTGAAAAGGTCCATTCCTGTGGCAATCGGGACGGACGGTGCGGCAAGCAATAACTGCCTTGACATGTTTAGGGAAATGTTTCTGGTAACAGGGCTTGCCAAGTTAAAAAATGAGGACGCAGCATGTCTGGATGCGGCTGCAGTGCTTCGGATGGCAACGGTAAACGGGGCGGCGGCGATGCATTTACAGGATGCTGATGTGCTGGCAGAGGGGAAGCTTGCCGATATTATTATGATAGACTTAAAGCAGCCCAATATGCAGCCCGTGCACAATATGGAAAAAAATATCGTATACAGCGGCAGCAAGCAGAATGTAAAAATGACTATGATAGGCGGACGCATCCTGTATATGAATGGAAAGTTTTATGTGGGTGAGGAGCCTCTGGCTATCTATAAGGAGACAGAAAGGATTGTAAACCGCCTGATGGGTTAGGCGGTCTGCAGGAAAGACGAAAAGAAATGGAGTATCTTGTTTTTGGAGCGGCGATGGTGGCATTTGTCGGCGTGCTTTTGGCAAAGGGAGTATATGACGCACATCAGGACAGAAAGAGGCTTATCAGCCATCTGCGCCATCACTATGGAGAATTGCAGAAAAGAGAGTACAAGCCTGAGCAGTATGCAACTATCTCAGGCTATTTCTCAAAGCATCCGAAGGAAGGGCAGCTTGATGACATTACATGGAACGACCTGAATATGGATGATGTGTTTAAAAGCCTCAATGACACTTATTCCTCTGCAGGTGAAGAAATGCTGTATGATACGCTGCGGACGCCGTGCTTTGACGCGGAAGTACTTTCCCACCGGGAAGAATTGATACAGTATGTTTCCAATCATACGGAGGAGCGGGTGAGGCTGCAGCTTTTACTTTGCGAGCTCGGACGGACAGGCAGGTTTTCCATGTATGACTATCTGGAGCATTTGGATTTGCTGGGCAGCAGGAGCAATGTGAAGCACTGGATACGGAATCTGTGCTACATTCCCTGCATTGTGCTCTGTGTGATAAGCCCTGCTTACGGCGTGCTGAGTCTGGTGGCGCTGATGCTTTACAATATTTTAAGCTATTTTAAAGAGAAAAATGAAATCGAGCCGTATATTACAAGCTTTGCCTATATTATGCGCCTGCAGGCGGCGGCGGGGAAGGTAGAGCGGCTGCATATAAAGGCAATTGAGGCGGAGACGGCACTTTTGCGCGAACACAGAAAGCAGCTTGGCAGATTTCGCAGGGGGTCTTTCTGGCTGATGTCGGCAGGCAGAATGTCCGGTTCCGGAAATCCGCTGGATATTTTGCTGGATTACTGCCGTATGGCGTTTCATATTGATTTGATGAAGTTCAATTCCATGCTTACGCAGGTGCGGGAAAGGATTGCCGATGTGGACATGCTTTTTTCCACGCTGGGCAGTCTGGAGACGGCAATTACAATCGGCGCTTACCGAAACTCTTTAAAAGGCGGCTGCTGTGTCCCGTCACTTGTCTTTGGCGGTGACAGCGGGATTTATGCGGACAATTTGTATCATCCGCTGCTTGACAATCCTGTCAAAAATTCCATCAGGGCGGACCGGGGTGTTTTGCTGACCGGTTCCAACGCATCAGGCAAGTCTACTTTTTTGAAGACGGTAGCCATCAATGCGGTATTTGCGCAGACTATCCATACGGTGCTCGCGGATGCTTACGAGGGCGGCATCTACCAAATCTGTTCCTCCATGGCGCTTAAGGATGATATTACAAGCGGTGAGAGCTATTATATGGTGGAAATCCGCGCCATCAAGCGTATTCTGGACTTTATTGGCAGAGAGAGAAGGGTATTGTGTTTTGTGGACGAGGTGCTCAGAGGAACCAATACAGTGGAAAGAATTGCTGCGGGGGCGGAGATTCTTTTAAGCCTGACATCCGCACATGCAATGTGCTTTGCCGCCACTCATGATGTGGAGCTCACCGGACTTTTGGAAGAACATTATGACAACTACCATTTTGAGGAAGAAATTGTGGAGAATGATATTTATTTTAACTACCGGCTGATGAAGGGAAAGGCGACAACCCGCAATGCCATCCGTCTGTTATCCGTGATGGGTTATCAAAAGGAAATCATTGAAAACGCGGAGCGGCGCGCGGAGCGCTTTATGCAGGCGGGCAAGTGGGCACATTAGAAGACGGGAGCTTTGCAAGTGTATATAAAACAGGAAAACGGAGTGGACAGGATATGGAGATGAAGGTAACGCTGTATACGGATGGGGCGGCAAGAGGCAATCCGGACGGACCGGGCGGCTACGGGGCGGTGTTACAGTATGTGGATTCGAAAGGAATTCTGCATGAGCGGGAGTTTTCTGCAGGTTATAAGAAGACAACGAATAACCGTATGGAATTGATGGCGGTTATTGTCGGACTGGAGGCGCTGACCAGACCGTGTGAAGTAGTGGTGGTTTCCGATTCCAAATATGTGACGGATGCTTTTAACCGGCACTGGATAGAGGGCTGGCTGAAGAATAACTGGAGAACCAGTACCAAAAGCCCGGTCAAGAACAAGGAGCTCTGGCAGCGCCTTTTAGAAGCTGCCGCACCGCACAAGCTGCACTTTTCATGGGTAAAGGGGCATGACGGGCATCCGGAGAATGAGCGCTGTGACAGGCTGGCGACAACCGCAGCCGACGGCGATATACTGCTTGACGACGACGGTGGTGCGTTGGTATACTGTTAATTAGGTTGATAAATATGACAAAGTGAAAGCTTTAGAATGGAGGAAGATATGATAGCGTTTATGAATTCATTTTTTAGTTATCTGCTTTTATTTATTGTGATGGCGGTGATTGCCGGAACCGGTATTTTCGTAGGAATCACCGTGCGTAAAAAGAAAAATCTGCAGGCACAGGCAGGGACAGAGGAAGAAGTACAGTAAAAGCGAAAGGTCAAAGGTGCTTTAAGTGTCGTGTAAACGGCACTTTTTCGCTTTGCGGGAAAGGAAGAGCTATGCGCTATGATGTAATACTGTGGGATGTGGACGACACGCTTTTGGATTTTCCCTATTCCCAAAGGATATCGCTGGAAAAGGCGGCACAGAGGATAGGGGTATCCATGACGGAGGAGATGCATAGCCGCTATACTGCCATCAACAACAGATGGTGGAAGCGGCTGGAAAAAGGGGAAGTCACCAGAGCGCAGCTTTTGAGCGGGCGTTTTGAAGAGTGGTTTGCGCAATGCGGCATTGTGTGTGAAGATGTGGATGCCTTCAGGGAGGATTATCAAAGGGGCCTGGGACAGTTTTTTCGGTATCGGGACGATTCTTTTGCAGTCTGTACGGCGCTTAAAGGCAAGTGCAGGCAGTTTGCAGTAACCAACGGCGTGACTGCTCCACAGCTTTCCAAACTGAAGCTGTCAGGCTTTTTTGATATTATGGAAAATATCTTTATTTCCGAGCAGATTGGCGCGCCGAAGCCGCAGCGTCTTTTTTTTGACAGGGTTTTGGAGACGATGCCTGAAGTACCCAAAAGCCGTATCCTGATTGTGGGCGATTCCTTGAGCAGCGATATGCGCGGCGGAAACAATGCGGGCATTGTAACCTGCTGGTACAATCCGTCCGACCAAATCAATACCACAGAGGTAGAGACGAACTTTGTGATACGGCATTTGAGAGAAGTCCTTGCAATTGTGGAGGTGTAAAATGGCGAAGTCCGCGAATCAGAAACTGAAGCTTTTTCATATTTTACGGATATTGGAGGAAAATACGGATGAGGAGCATGTTTTAAGCACGCAGGAAATTATCGAGCGGTTGGCACAGGAAGATATCAGGGCGGAGCGGAAAAGCATTTATGATGATATGGAGTGCCTGATTTCTTTTGGTTATGATATCATACAGAAAAAAGGCAGGACGGGGAGCGGCTACTATCTGGCAAGCAGGGATTTTGAACTGGCAGAGCTAAAGCTTTTGGTAGATGCGGTGCAGGCTTCACGGTTTATGACTGTCAAAAAGAGCAGGGAGCTGATTCAGAAGCTGGAAAAGCTGACAAGCCGGCATCAGGCAGGACAGCTCCACCGTCAGGTATATGTGGCGGGACGCGTGAAAACGGAAAACGAAAAAATCTACTACAATGTGGATGCCATATATAAGGCGATTGCGGACAATGTATGTATTTCCTTTACTTATCTGGAGTGGGAGATTTCCAAAGAGCTAAAGCCCAAAAGGGGAGGCAGAAAATATCTGGTAAGCCCTTGGGCGCTGATTTGGGAAGACGAGAATTACTATCTGGCTGCCTTTGACAGCGAGGCGGGTCTTATTAAGCATTACCGCGTGGACAAAATGGGAGATGTCGAGCTGACAGAGCAGGAAAGGGAGGGCAGAAAGCAGTTTGACAGGCTGAATCCTGCAGAGTATACCAAGCAGACCTTTGGCATGTTCGGCGGTGAAGAGGAGACGGTTACGCTGGAGTTTGAAAACCGCCTGATTGGCGTGGTGATGGACAGGTTTGGCAGGGATACGGATATCAGGAAACAGGCGGACGGCGGATTTAAGGTGAGAATAAAGTGCCATGTCAGCGGGCAGTTTTTCGGCTGGCTTGCAGGATTGGGGAACGGCGCGAAAATTGCGGCGCCTGAGGAGGTAAGGGACAGATATAAAAAATGGCTGTCCGATATTCTGGAGGCACAGGGAAAAACGTGACGCAGAAGCCGCTATGGAAGGGCAGAAAGAAATATACAAATTTAGAGCGGTAAATTTGGTAAATATTCTAAAATGCATTGATTGACTTTTCACAGGGATTCTCTTATACTGGAAGTGCACCGCTAAATATGGGGTGCCAGAAAAGGTCGATACTATATATAGTGGATTAATGACATGTATGTCGCTGGCTGCTTTGCGGCTGCGCTACCTGAAATAATCCGGAAGGGAACAAAATGAGCATTGCAGTAGAACAGGCAGGCGAGGATACTTTGGATTACGGCGCCGCATACAAGACACAAAAAGACGTGAAGGTGGTAAAAAAGGACGGAAGCAAGGAATCCTTCAATGTACAGAAGGTGATAAATGCTGTCGGCAAGAGCGCGTACCGCGCCCTTACGAAGTTTACGGAGGAGGAAAAGCGGCATATCTGTCAGTATGTGGTGGATAAGGTGGACGAGCTTGACCAGACGGAGATACCGATTCCCGTCATGCATAATATTGTGGAAAGTGCGTTAGAGCAGGTAAAGCCCATTGTAGCAAAGAGCTACCGCGATTATCGGAATTATAAACAGGATTTTGTGCGTATGCTGGACGATGTATATAAGAAAAGCCAGTCCATTATGTACATTGGCGACAAGGAGAATGCCAATACGGATTCCGCGCTGGTTTCCACCAAGAGGAGCCTTATTTTTAACCAGTTGAATAAAGAACTGTATCAGAAGTTTTTTATGACGACGGAGGAGATACAGGCGTGCAGGGACGGTTATATCTATGTACATGATATGTCTGCCAGAAGGGATACCATGAACTGTTGTCTCTTTGATGTGGAGAATGTACTTTCCGGCGGCTTTGAGATGGGCAATATCTGGTACAATGAGCCGAAGTCGCTGGACGTGGCTTTTGATGTTATCGGCGATATTGTGCTGAGTGCTGCAAGCCAGCAGTACGGCGGTTTTACCGTGCCGAGCGTGGACAATATACTAGAGCCCTATGCGGAGAAATCCTACCAGAAATATCTTGAAAAGTATGCGCGTCTGGGAATTGAGGATGAGGCGGCGGAGAGGGAAGCTTACGCGGATGTGGTAAGGGAGTTTGAGCAGGGATTTCAAGGCTGGGAATATAAGTTTAATACGGTAGCGAGCAGCCGCGGTGACTATCCCTTTATCACGGTTACGGCAGGAACCGGTACCGGAAGGTTTGCAAAGCTGGCGACCATCTCCATGCTCAATGTGAGAAGGCGCGGACAGGGAAAAAAGGAGTGCAAGAAGCCGGTTTTGTTCCCGAAGATTGTCTTTTTGTACGATGAAAATCTGCATGGACCCGGCAAACCTCTCGAGGATGTTTTTGAGGCGGGCGTAAAGTGCTCTGCCAAGACCATGTACCCTGACTGGCTGAGCCTGACAGGAAAGGGCTATGTTGCGAGCATCTATAAACAGTATGGCAGAATTATTTCCCCCATGGGCTGCCGCGCATTTCTTTCACCGTGGTATGAAAGAGGCGGTATGCATCCGGCGGATGACAAGGACATGCCCGTATTCGTAGGGCGGTTTAATATCGGTGCGGTTTCTCTGCATCTGCCCATGATTCTGGCGAAATCGAGACAGGAGAGCAGGGATTTTTACGAGGTGCTGGATTATTACCTGAACCTGATTCGCCAGCTTCATATCCGTACGTATGCGTATCTGGGAGAAATGCGTGCTTCGACCAATCCCCTCGCCTATTGTGAGGGAGGCTTTCTGGGCGGACATTTGAAGCTGTCCGATAAAATCAAGCCTTTATTAAAGGCGGCGACGGCAAGCTTTGGCATTACGGCGCTGAATGAATTGCAGATGCTCTACAATGGAAAGTCTTTGGTGGAGGACGGGCAGTTTGCGCTTGAAGTGATGGAGCATATCAATGCCAAGGTCAATGAATATAAAGAAAAGGACGGCAATCTGTATGCCATTTACGGTACGCCGGCAGAAAACCTCTGCGGACTGCAGATAAAGCAGTTCCGCAATAAATACGGCATCGTGGAGGGTGTTTCGGACAGGGAGTATGTGAGCAATTCGTTCCATTGCCATGTGACAGAGGATATTACACCGATTCAAAAGCAGGACTTGGAGGAGCGCTTCTGGAACCTGAGCAACGGCGGCAAGATACAGTATGTGAAGTATCCCATTGACTATAATATGGAGGCGATTAAAACGCTGATTCGAAGAGCCATGGATATGGGCTTCTATGAAGGCGTGAACCTTTCTCTGGCTTACTGTGACGATTGCGGGCATCAGGAGCTGGAGATGGATGTGTGCCCCAAGTGTGGCAGCCGCAATCTGACCAAGATTGACCGTATGAACGGCTATTTGTCTTATTCAAGGGTACATGGCGATACCCGCTTAAATGAGGCAAAGATGGCGGAGATTGCAGACAGAAAGAGCATGTAAAGGACAAAATCAATGAGATATCACAATATAACAAAGGACGACATGCTGAACGGGGACGGGCTGCGGGTGGTGCTTTGGGTGGCTGGCTGTACCCATTGCTGTGAAAGCTGTCAGAATCCGGTCACATGGGACCCCAACGGCGGGCTTTTGTTTGACGAGAATGCCAAACAAGAAATTTTTGAGCAGCTTGATAAGGATTATATATCGGGCATTACGTTTTCCGGCGGGGACCCGCTTCATCCGGCGAACAGCTTTGACGTCAGAAACCTGATGGCAGAAATCAAGGCAAAATATCCGCACAAGACCATCTGGCTCTATACGGGAGATACATGGGAGGAGATTTGCCGCTATCCGCTTATGGAATATGTGGATGTTTTGGTGGACGGGGAATTCCATATTGCAGAGCTTGACCCGAAGCTATTGTGGAAGGGGAGCAGAAATCAGCGCGTCATCAATGTAAAGAAAACGCTTGCGAAAGAGAATCCGGAGATTCCGGTGCTGCACTGCGGCGATTATGCAGGGGAAGAGGAGCTGCCCCGCATGACTTGTCCACGTGAATAAAAAATGTACCGGTATGGTGCAGGAAAGGAATATATGCAGAAAGTAGCACAGTTTTTGAAAGTCAGCCGGCAGAACTTTCTTCAGGCGATGAAGGAAGACTTTCCGGAATATACAGAAGAAGATATGATGGACATTTATGAATCCATAGAGCTGCCTGCGCGTGCCACGAAAGGAAGTGCCGGCTATGATTTCCATGCACCGTTTGCATTTTCGCTTCCGCCCGGAGGGAGCATCAAAATTCCCACCGGCATCAGAGTCAAAATCAACGACGGCTGGGTGTTAAAGCTTTATCCCAGAAGCGGTCTGGGCTTTAAGTACAGGCTGCAGCTTAACAATACGGTGGGTATTATTGACAGCGACTATTTTGAATCAGACAATGAAGGGCATATTTTTGCCAAGATAACCAATGATTCCAATGAAGGAAAAACTTTGGAAATCGGGGCTGGCAGCGGATTTATGCAGGGGATTTTTGTGGAATACGGCATTACCCTTGATGATGTGGCAGAGGAAAAGCGCAACGGCGGCTTTGGAAGCACAACCAAACAATAAGAATAGAAAACTTCTTTTTCGGGATACTAATTTTTAGTAAATTCTGAAGAAGGAGTTTTTTTATGGATATAGAGGAAAGAAAGGGGAAGATGACTGCTTCCCTGCAGGAAAATATAGCCTACATGAACGGACGGCTGGCGGTGGACGTAAGCTTTGACTTGGTTTACAGGGTAATCAGGATAGGAGAAAGAGAGGCTTGCATCTACTTTATTGACGGCTTCTGCAAGGATGAGCTGATGCAGAAAATACTGCAGTATTTTATGAGCATCACAAAGAAGGAAATGCCTGCGGATGCTCATGAAATGAGCAAACGCTGTGTGCCCTATGTGGAGGTGGACTTAAAAGATAAATGGGACGATATCATTGTAAATCTGCTGTCGGGTGTATTTGTCCTTTTTATTGACGGTTATACGCAGGCAATTCTGATTGATTCCAGAACCTATCCTGCAAGAAACGTGTCCGAACCCGATAAGGATAAGGTGCTGCGGGGTTCAAAGGACGGCTTTGTGGAAACCATTGTTTTTAACACGGCGCTGCTCAGAAGGCGTATCCGCAGCGCGGAGCTCCGCATTGAGATGATGAATGCCGGCAAAAGCTCAAAGACGGATATTGCGGTCTGCTATATGGCATCCAGGGTGGACCAGAAATTTCTTACGAAGATAAAGGAGCGGATTCAGAATATTAAGGTGGATGCGCTTACCATGAATCAGGAGAGTCTGGCGGAGTGCCTTTACAGAAGGCGCTGGTATAATCCCTTTCCTAAGTTTAAGTATACGGAGAGACCGGATACCGCAACAGCGCAGATATTGGAAGGAAATATTATTATACTGGTGGACAATTCTCCCTCCGCCATGATTCTGCCGACTTCTGTATTTGACGTGATAGAGGAGGCGGATGATTATTATTTTCCGCCCATTACGGGAACCTACCTGCGCCTGTCCCGTTTTTTGATTGCGCTGCTGACGTATTTTATGACGCCTACCTTTTTGCTTCTGATGAATCACAAAGAGTATATACCGGAGGCATTTCAGTTTATTGTTTTAAAGGATGCGGAAAACATTCCGCTTATCTGGCAGTTTTTGATATTGGAGCTTGCCATTGACGGTCTGCGGCTTGCTGCAGTCAATACGCCGAACATGTTAAGTACGCCGCTTTCTGTTATGGCGGCATTGGTATTGGGTGAATTTTCGGTGAATAGCGGCTGGTTCAACGCGGAGGTGATGCTGTATATGGCGTTTGTCGCCATTGCCAACTATACGCAGTCCAATTATGAGCTGGGCTACGCGTTAAAATTCATGCGTATTCTGACCCTTCTTTTGACGGCATGGTTTGGTCTGTGGGGGTATATCGGCGGTATCCTAATCTGCTTTATTGCGATTGTATCCAACCGGACAATATCAGGAAAAAGCTATATTTATCCCTTGATTCCATTTAACTGGAAAAAGGTGGCGGTCAGCCTGCTTCGGCTGCGGCTGCCGGAAACCAAGAAATAGAGCCGGGTTTGTTCCAAACTCCCGTTTGATGCTTTCCGCCGGCAGCGGTGCACTGTTTGCGGTCATGAGAACATGTCTGTACAAACAGTGCGCTGCCTGCCGGGCGAGGCAGAAAACTTATATATTGACAACACGCTTTTTAATAAATATACTGTACAGGAAAGAAGATAAAAAGCAGACGAGCTTGTGAATGGCAGCGAAAGAACGGAAACGGAGGGCTTGGTATGGCAGCATTTAAGATTGTGACGGACGCTACCGCGGATTTACCGCAGGAATATTTGGAGGCGCATGATATTGCCTGTATGCATATGGGTTATACGATTGGCGGAGAAGCTTACGGTGGGGAAACCGGCAGGCTGATGGACTGGAAGGAATTTTATGCCAAAATGCGGACAGGCGAGATGCCGCAGACTTCACAGATTAATCCGGAAGAATCGAGGAGTCATTTTGAAAAATATCTGTCCGAGGGAAATAAAGAGATTCTGTATCTTGCTTTTTCTTCGGGGCTTAGCGGTACATACAACAGCGCGTGTATATCGGCGCAGGATGTGATGGAGGAGCATCCTGACTGCAAAATCAGAGTCATTGATTCTCTGTGCGCCTCGATGGGAGAGGGGCTTTTTGTCCATCGGGCGGTGGAAATGAGAGACGCGGGGAAAAGTATGGAGGAAACGGCAGAGTGGCTTGAGGCTCACGTGCAGAACTTTGTACATATCTTTACAGTGGACGACTTAAATCATTTGTACAGGGGCGGCAGAGTCAGCAAAACGGCGGCTGTCATCGGAACCATAGCGGGAATCAAGCCTGTTCTGCATGTGGACGAGGAGGGGCATCTGATTCCGATAGAAAAAGTCAGAGGGCGCAAAAAATCCCTTTTGCGGCTTGTGGACTATATGGAAAAACAGATGGGAAGCTACAAAGAAAAAAATGATATTATATTTATCAGCCATGGAGATGCAGAGGAAGATGCCGCGTTTGTGGCAGATGAAATCAAACGCCGTTTTGGCATAGAAAAGTTTCTGATAAGCCCGATAGGTCCTACTGTCGGCGCACATTCCGGTCCCGGCACCATAGCACTCTTTTTCATGGGAGAAAAAAGATAGGCATATTGAAAATCGACCCTAAAGGTTAGACCAATGTCCCCTCTTTACCGGACAATCCGGTAAGGAGGGTATTTTTTGGCTGTTTTTTCAATAGCATGGTGTATGTGTGGATATTTACCAGCTTCGGACAAATTTGTCAATATAGTTGTCCAGGCATTGCTCGATAACCCGTATTGCCTCTTCGCGGTTGCCCTTTTCGTTGATGGCGGTGGTTTTATTTTCAAGCGCCTTGTATACGGTGAAGAAATGTTCCATTTCTTCGATTACGTGGGAGGGCAGCTCGGAGATATCCTGATAATTGTTGTAGTTGGGGTCGTTAAAGGGAACTGCAATGATTTTTTCGTCCTTTTTGCCGCCGTCGAGCATGGAGATAACACCGATGGGGTATGCCCTTACAAGCGTAAGCGGTGCAACCGGCTCGGAGCAGAGTAAGAGTACGTCAAGCGGGTCTCCGTCGTCGCCGTATGTACGAGGAATAAATCCATAGTTGGCAGGATAGTGCGTGGAGGTATAGAGGATACGGTCTAAAATAATATAGCCGGTTTCTTTGTCAAGCTCATATTTGTTTTTGCTGCCCTTTGGAATCTCAATTACACAGATAAAGTCGGTCGGGGTGATTCGTTTTACGTTGATGTTGTGCCATATATTGCTGTTCATTGTATTCATAAGGTATGCCTTTCTGGTACGCCGCCGTTCGCGGTGCGGTATTTTTCCCAAGCTGAATTTCTCCAACTTATTTTAGATTATTATAGCATTTTGCGGGCGGTTGTAAATACCAATATTTTGTATTTAAGAGCGTTTTTTTCGATAAAAATACAGAATGGCGGACAGCGCGGATAGAGCAAGGACTATTTTCGTGATGTGGGAATAGCGTTCGAGCAGGATGGCAATGAGCATCCAGGATTCTCCCAAAAGGCTTCCCAGCATGACAAGCACGGTATTCCAGAGCAGGCTTCCGGCGGTGGTATACAGCAGGAACTTTATCTGCCCCATGCCGCTCATGCCGGCGGGAACGGAAATCAGGCTGCGGAGAATGGGAATGAGCCTGCAGAAAAAAACAGCCTTACATCCCTTTTTTTCAAACCAGGCGGCAGCATTCTCAATATCCGCAGCGTTTAAGCGGAGCAGCCTGCCAGCCCTGCCGGATACAATACACATAAGTCTTTCTTTGTTTAAAAGCTTTCCTATGTAGTAGAGAATGATGGCGCCGAGCAGGGAGCCTAGCGTGGAAAAGAGAATGACGCCGGCGACATTCATAGAAGTACAGGTAGTTAAAAATCCGCCCATAGTTAAAATTACCTCGGAGGGAATAGGGGGGAAAAGGTTCTCAATGGTAATTAAGAAAAAAATACCGGGGTATCCGAATCTGCCCATAAGAGAAATGATAAATTCCTGCATAAGCACCTGCTTCTTCCGTTTGTTTACCCTATAGTATACGCAGGATATGCGGTTTCAGAACAAAAGGGCGGGAGAAAGCGTTGAGGGGAAATCCACCGTATAAAAATGCGGAACAACCTGAAACAGGGCTGCCCCGCACCTTAAATGCTTTTGTTTATTTGTTCTGACACCCGCAATTTTTGGGCGTATCCATGCCGGATACCGTGTCAAAGCCCGGATTGAACGCATAAAAGTTTTTACCGTTCAGCTTATCCTGTGTAATCCGAAGCGCTTCACCAAAACGGGAAGATTGTAGTATTAGCCGGCAAGCTGCAGAAGTTTTTCCAAGTCTGCAATCAAGTCTTTGGAGTAATGCTCGGCATCTCTGCATAACTGTTCCGCTCTGAAATAATCCGAGCTTTGGATAGCATGGATAACGTCAGCGCCAAATTTATGGAATCGTTTGTGCTTAGCGCCCAAGCCCTCCCAAATAGGAAGCATTTCCGGCATTTTGGGCGTCATGGCATAGTAGAAATGTCCAAAGCCGCATTTGGAAGAATCAAGCTGCAGGGGCGTAATGGTACGTGACTGTGCCATTTTCTGCAGATTACCAAGCCATGTACGGTGGGCGGATATGGCGTTGCTCACATATTTTGCAAATTCCTGCTTCTCTAAATGGAAGAAGGCATCGTCCGTCATGGAGCCCATCTGCCTTACTGTTTCGTCCAGTGTTTTTTCGATTTCCACAACAGGTTTTGTCGCCTTTTTCAAATCGTTGCTGACATTCTGCATAAATTCCGTGCTGCTTCGAAGCTGTTCCTCCATCTGCGCCATGGAACTGCTGAGTTCTTCGCTGACGGCAGAAATAGAACTCATGGAATCGTTAATCTTGGCAACATGTTTTTGATTTTCATCATTCAGTTCCCACACATTGCCGATTTTTTTTGTCATGGTGTCAAGGGCATCGATGGTGCTGTTGGCACTGGAAACGCTCTTTTGGGATGCGTTTCTGATATTTTCGACAAATTCGCCCATATTATCCGTCAGCTTCTGGGTTTCACCTGCAAGGCTGCGGATTTCGTGGGCAACAACGGCAAAGCCCTTGCCTGCCGTACCTGCTCTTTCAGCCTCAATGGAGGCGTTCAGTGCCAAAAGGTTTGTCTGAAGAGAGATGGTGTTGATGCCGGCAATCACATCATTCATGCGGTTGATGATTTGGAACAAATAATCCAAATCCTGCTGCATCTCCTGTGAAATGAAGATTGCCTGTGTGGAGAGGTCCTTAATGGTAGTCAGCTCATCCTGACTGATTTCTATCTTTTTATAGACCTCTGCGGTTTCTTCGGAAGCTCGTATAATCGTATGTGTCAGTTCTTCATGCTGGTTGTTTGAAACGCCGGTGCCGGAGCCGCCAAAAATCGTTTCTGTCGCCCGGGCAACGTTGTTGGAGATATCCATAATCCTTTCTGTCTGATGCTGCATGGTCAAATCAAGGGAGCTGATTTGCATAACTGCATTGATATTTTTCTCCAAAATTTCAGCGAACTGCTTTCTGCCATTGGAAAGCCGCTGGTAGATACGGTTCAATTCCGGCTCTTTGGAATAATCTGTTGCCTTTAATTCAGAAACTGCTTTCATAAGTACCGCTTTTTTTGTTTTGTACCCCATTTGTCATCTCCTCTTTTTGTTTGATGTGGTATAAGTTTATAATAAGAAATTTTGTGCGTTTTTGCAACTGCTTTTTGCAAAAGTATGGCGGTTAAAAATAGTATTCGATTTCGAGACGTCCGTCGGCAATGCGTATAACCTTGACAAAGATGTCAAGAACGGTCTGCCGCTCTGAAAAAGACAAATTCTGCCATTGCAGGACAAGACTTTCAGGCGGTATTGCCCTGCCGGCAAAAGCGGCAGGGGACTGTGAATAGCTCTCTTTTAACAATGTTTGTCTGTGCGCATCCAGAACGGAAATCCGGTTGTTGATGTATGTCATAAGGACTTTGTCTGCTTCTGCCAGTCTGGAGAGCAGCATATCAATTTCTTTGTCAATTAAAGCGAGCTGCATTTTGATGGTATTGCCTGACGATGGAGCTGCCGCTGAAAAGCAGGTGTTTTTTGGTGCGGCAGGAAGTTCTTTCCATTCGGAGAGCCTGCGGCAAATAACCTCCGACATGTACGATTCCAGCACATTGGCATAGATGGTGCAGCCTGTGCCTTGACAGCATTTTCCCGACTGGCTGCACACGAAATAACGCCCTTGTCTGGTGTTGGATTTGCGGAGCGTCAGCGCATAGCCGCATCTGCCGCATTTTACTTTTCCCAGAAGCCATGAGTTTTGCGGCTTGCAGGTTTTGGCAGACTGTCGGTTGGTAAGACACCGCTTTCTGCAGGCAAGCCAGAGACCGGAAGGGATAAAGCCCTTGTGGGGAGCAAGGACAAGCTCGCTTCCGGCAGGCGACGGCGTTTTTTCGGGGGAAGCCTTTTCCTTGTAGAGATAGCACGCCTGCGTGCCTGTAAAATCGTTTACGGGATTGTAAATAGAGACTCCCTGGCTTTGGAAAAAGCGGTAGACGTCCATGTCCGCCTGTACGTAAACGGGATTGCGGAGCATTTCGCTGAGCCGCGCCGTATTCCAGCAGCTACCGCGCAGATGTGTTATCTGATGCGCATGCAGATAGCGGACAATATCTCCAAGGGAGTGGCTGCCGTCGGCATAAAGCGTATAAATCAGCTTAATCTGTCCGCTTTCTTCCGGCAGCTCTTCATACATGGCTGTGTGGATGTTATCGATGACGGTTCGGGTAAGGCGGTAGCCGTAAGGGACGCGCCCGCCCATGTAAAGCCCTTTCCGGCTTCTGGCATAATAGGCGTCCGTCACCCGTTTCTGGATGGTTTCCCGTTCCAACTGCGCAAACACGATGCAGATATGCAGCATAGCCCTGCCAATCGGCGTGGAGGTGTCAAATTTTTCGGTGGAAGAGAGGAACTCCACATGATACTGCTGAAAAATTTCCATCATATTTGCAAAATCCAGAATGGAGCGGCTGATGCGGTCAAGTTTGTATACGATGACGCGTTTGACTTTGCCGGCGCGGATATCCTGCATCATTCTTTCAAATTCGGGTCTGTGGGTATCTTTGCCGGAAAATCCTTTATCCGTGTATTCCATGCAGGTCTCTCCGTGGGCTTCATATCTGCAGTACGCAAGCTGGCTTTCCACGGATATGCTGTCTTTTTTTTCGACGGACTGTCTTGCATATAAGGCGTTATATAACATAAAAGTCCCTTCTGAAAGCATTTTTAGGAAGAGCGCCGGAAAACCTGCGCCAGCTTTACGCCGGCTTCTTCCTTTCTTTGCGCCAGCTCCGCAGCGGAAAGGCGCGGCGTCAGGTGTACGGCGGATACCTGCATTCTGCCTGTATGGATTTGCTCTTCACAAGAGGTATATCCGGTGGTTCTCTCCATAATCAAAACGCTGCCTGAAAGTTTTGATTATACATATGAAAGACGGCAAGTACACTATCACCTGTGCATGACAATCTTCCCGATTTGCTTCACCGAAGCGTTGGAAGTGCACGACTTCCCTCTGCCGCAGGAATTTGATGGGTTCACAGACATCGGGCTCCTTAATCAGGCGGAGGATGTTGTCGTAGGTAGTTCTCGCTTTTTGCTCCGCAGCCATATCTTCAAAAAGGTCGGTAATCACATCGCCCTTGCTCTGGAATTCGCAGGCGTTGAAAGGAATACCGCCGGCTGCCTGCGGCCAGATGCCGATGGTGTGGTCTGTGTAGTAGGGTGCAAAGCCGCTTTTTTCAATTTCTTCCATGGAAAGGTTGCGGGTAAGCTGGTGCACGATTGCCGCCACCATCTCCAAGTGTGCCAGCTCCTCGGTACCTACATTGTGCTCAGAAATGTTCCAAATCAAGCCCTATGCGGACAAGCCCAGTGCCTTCGGCTTATCTGTACATAGCTTTGTCAGCTATGAAAGAATCAGCAAGTGGGATGAAGAAAAATACAGGAAAGGCGGCAGAAAGCCTTATTTTATCGAGCTTGGCGGCACTCCGAGATGGATAAACCTCTATGCGGTAGCGGATGCAGATGTCTATTATAACTATGAAGCGTGAGAAAAAGAGCTTGCCTGAAAGAAGTTGGATAAGCTTATTTTTCTATAGGAAACTACACCATCGTTAGCTTTACTCATGTGTGTTTTACTGTAGGTTTGTCAAACATACGTTACACCGACTGTAAATAATCCCTTAATACCTGATTCGGTGTTTTCCATCCCAGGGGGCGCATAGGGAAACTGTTGTAGTCCCTGCGGTTGTATACCTTAAGCTGCCTTGCAAAGTCCGCAAAGGAATAAAAGGAGTGGGTGGCATAGAACCTCTCGTTGTCCTTCCTGTGGCTGCGCTCTACCTTACCGTTGTGCCTGGGTGTATAAGGGCGGATTACCTTGTGGCGTATGCCATGCTGCCCCAGATGCACCTGAAAAAGGGTGGGCTTGTCCCTGTGGGTGGTGAAGCGGTTAGTGAACTCAGCGCCGTTGTCTGTCTGGATACACTCAATGGGGCAGGGGAAGGCTT
>CAJTPU010000029.1 GCA_910578335.1 uncultured Lachnospiraceae bacterium
TTTGTGTATTTTTTACGAAAATGTATATTTGTCAATTTTGTTGTTGCAATTCACATTTTTAGGCGATTTTTCAAGCAATCGCCGCTTTCATATCACTTACATAGCGGTATATTTCTTCTCCGGCAGCCTCACCATATTGTTCTATCAGCCTCACAATGGCGCTCCCCACAATCACACCGTCCGCATAACGAGCCATTTCGCCCGCCTGCTTGGGCGTACTGATGCCAAAGCCGATGGCACAGGGCGTATCCGTTACCGCCCTGATTTCCTTTACCATGCCGGCAATATCCGTCGTAATGCGGCTGCGCACGCCGGTCACTCCCATGGAAGACACCACATAGATAAAACCTTTTGCCTCTTTTGCAATCAGGCGTATCCGCTCCCTTGAAGTAGGCGCAATCAAAGAAATCACGTCAACGCCACAACGTTCCGCCACTTCTTCTGCTTCCCTTTTTTCTTCAAACGGAAGGTCAGGTACAATAATACCGTCCACTCCCAGACTACGGCAGCGGGCAAAAAAAGCATCATATCCATAGTGGAAAACCGGGTTCAGGTAAGTCATCAAAGCCAGAGGCACGCTGGAGCTTTTCCTCACTTCCTCCACAATATGAAAGACGCCCTCGGCGGTCATGCCGCCTTGTAACGCGCGCAGGCTTGCCTCCTGTATCACAGCCCCTTCCGCAGTCGGGTCTGAAAAAGGAATTCCTATTTCAATCAAATCCGCACCCGCCTTTTCCATCTTTAAAATATAGTCTACCGTACACTCTGCCGTAGGGTCTCCCGCCGTCAAAAAAGCAACAAACGCCTTACCCTTTTCAAATACTTCCTGTAATCTACTCATGAATATCCCTCCCTCTGTATCTTGCTATTGCCGCCACATCCTTATCTCCCCTGCCGGAAATATTGACGATGATGCTTTCCTCTTTATTCATACTGCCCGCTATTTTTTGTACATGCGCAATTGCATGGGCGCTCTCAATGGCACAGATAATACCCTCCGTTTTTGCCAGATATTCAAACGCCGCAACCGCCTCGTCATCCGTCACCGGCACATACTGCGCTCTCCCCGTATCATGCAGATAAGCGTGCTCCGGTCCGATTCCCGGATAATCCAGCCCCGCCGAAATAGAATATACCGGCGCAATCTGCCCGAATGCATCCTGACAAAAATAGGATTTCATGCCATGAAAAACGCCGACGCTTCCGGTTGCAATGGTAGCCGCCGTAAGCGCACTGTCCACACCTTTTCCCGCCGCTTCGCAGCCAATTAGCTTTACTGTGTTTTCCGGAATAAAATGATAAAAAGCGCCCATGGCATTGCTGCCGCCGCCCACGCATGCCACGACTGCTGCCGGCAGCCTGCCCTCTTTTTCCAGTATCTGCGCCTTCGCCTCTTTTGAAATGACGCTTTGGAAATCCCTCACTATCATAGGAAAGGGATGAGGTCCCATCACGGAACCCAGTACATAGAGAGTATCATCCACTCTGGACGCCCATTCCCGCATCGTTTCATTCACTGCATCCTTTAACGTTTTTGTGCCGCTTTTCACCGGATGCACTTTCGCTCCTAAAAGCTCCATGCGGTACACGTTAAGCGCCTGCCGCTTTGTATCCTCCTCTCCCATAAAAATTTCACACTCCATGCCAAAAAGCGCCGCCGCCGTTGCCGTTGCAACACCGTGCTGACCAGCCCCGGTCTCCGCAATCAACCGGCTCTTCCCCATTTTTTTTGCCAGAAGCGCCTGCCCCAGCACATTATTGATTTTGTGGGAGCCGGTGTGGTTTAAATCCTCGCGCTTCAAATAAATTTTGGCGCCCCCCAAATCTTTTGTCATCTTCTCCGCATAATACAGTAAGGACGGGCGCCCTGCATACTCTTTGAAAAGTGTATCCAGCTCCTCGCAAAAGTCCTTATCCGTTTTATAAAATGCATAACAGTTTTCCAGATGAATCAATTCATTCATCAGTGTTTCGGGAACATACTGTCCGCCGTATTCTCCATATCTTCCTCTGCACATTCTTTTTATCCCTTCTTTCTCATACCCTTTACTCTATCGCCGCCCGGTTCCTTCTTTCCATTCTGCCTGCAGCCGCCTTCCTTCTTTTACAAAAAGCTTTATTTTCGCTCCGTCCTTTACCCCCTCCGTCTCCACACCACTGCTGACATCAATTCCGGCAAGATAAGGATTTGCTTTTATCTCCTTCAGGTTTTCCGCCGTTATGCCGCCGGCAAGGAAAAAAGCTCTGTCAAAGCCGGACAGATTTTCCCACAAAAAGCTACGTCCCTCTCCCATGCCGCCGTCAAACAAAATAATGTCTGCCTGCGAAAAACGCCATCGCTCCACACTGGCGGCATTTTTTACCACAACCGCCTTCCAGACCGGCTTACCCGACTTTTTCTGAAGCCATCGGATTTCTTCCTCCGTCTCCTTCCCGTGAAGCTGTGCAATGTCAATTACACCGCTTAAAAGCAGGGAAAGAATGCTATCCGGCTCCTCATCCACAAATACGCCGACTGCCTGTATCCGGCTGTCCAGTTTTTTCTTTAGTTCTGCCGCCTGCTTTTTTGTAACATACCGCCTGCTTTTTTGCCAGAATACAAATCCGGCAAAATCCGGCAGCGCCTCATTGACATATGCAATATCCTGCTGCCTGCATAATCCGCATATTTTAATCAGCATCTTCCTGTCCTTCCCGCAGCCGCGTAAGTGTCTTTTGCACGTTTTTGCTTCTCATCAGCGTCTCCCCTATCAGTACGGCATCCGTTCCATTTTCCATCAGAGCTCTTGTATCCCCGGGTGTTCTTATGCCGCTCTCCGAAACAAATAAAATCTCCGGCGGCACCAGCCTGCGCAAACTTACCGAATGCCGTATGTCCACGGAAAAATCCTTTAAATTTCTGTTGTTGACGCCAACAATGGAAGCCCCGCAGGCAATCGCTCT
This sequence comes from uncultured Lachnospiraceae bacterium, assembly GCA_910578335.1. Lineage (GTDB taxonomy): Bacteria > Bacillota > Clostridia > Lachnospirales > Lachnospiraceae > Acetatifactor. The sequence continues at coordinate 2,944 of CAJTPU010000029.1, forward strand.
TTCTATCTCTTTTGCATCGTGCGCTTCCACAAGCGCCGACATGCCAAGGCTTTTTGCTATCTGCATGTACTCGGAAAGCTGTGTATCCGTCAATATCGCACAGATAAGCAGTACCGCATCCGCCCCCAGCGTTTTTGCTTCATATATCATATACTCGTCTATCGTAAAATCCTTCCGCAAAACCGGCAGACTGCTGTGCGCCCTGATATCCCGTAAATAGGCGTTGCTTCCTTTGAAGTAGTAGGGCTCCGTCAGCACGGACAGCGCGTCCGCACCTGCTTTTTCATATTCCTCTGCAATACGGACGTAGGGAAAGTCCTCTGCAATAATCCCCTTTGACGGCGATGCTTTCTTTACCTCACAGATAAAAGAAAGCGCATTCTTTTGCAGTGCCGCTTCAAAGGGAAAACTCTCGTTTCTATAACACTCCTCCGCCTGCTTTCTCATTCTGACAGGTTCTACCTTTCGCTTTTCCTCTGCAACCCGCTGTGCAGTCTTTTCGGCAATTTCCTGCAACATATTTAACATGCCTGTTTCTCCTCTTTTTGAGAAAGACGTATAAATTCCATAAGCTGTTTTTGTGCCTTTTTGCTGTCTATGGTTTCTTCTGCCAGACGAATCCCGCTTTCTATATCCGCAGCCCTGCCGGCAATATAAAGCGCAGCCCCTGCGTTCATCAGAACCGCATCCCGCCTCGCTCCCTTTTTTCCCTGCAGAATTTCTCTTGTAATAACCGCGTTTTCCTCCGGCGTGCCGCCTCGCAGCGCTTCCTTTTCGCAGCGCTTTATGCCGAACTGCTCCGGCGCAATTTCATAGAAACGCAGGTTCCCTTCCACAATCTCGCAGACGCTGGTGGGCGCGCTTAAGGAAATTTCATCCAGCTTATCCTGTCCATACACCACCATACCGCGCTTTATCCCCAAATTGCGCAGCACCTTTGCCATATCAGGCACCAATGCCTCTTCGTATACGCCCATAAGCTGTATGGGTGCCTTCGCGGGATTGGTCAACGGTCCCAAAATATTAAAAACCGTCCGAATTCCCAGCTCTTTTCTGATTGGCGCAACATACTTCATGGCGCCGTGATACCCCTGCGCAAACAAAAAGCATATTCCGATTTCCCGCAAAATTTCCGCGCTCCTTTGCGGAGAAATCATAATATTGACGCCCAATGCCTCCAATACGTCCGCAGCTCCTGACTTAGAGCTTGCTGCACGGTTTCCGTGCTTCGCCACCGGAACGCCTGCCGCCGATATCACCAGCGCAGCCGTGGTAGAAATATTAAAAGAATTGGAGCCGTCCCCTCCGGTTCCCACAATCTCAAGCGCCTCTCCCTCGTAGGGCAGCTTTGTCGCATGGTTGCGCATCTCCTCTGCAGAACCGGTAATTTCCGCAATTGTCTCTCCCTTCATGGACAACTCACTCAAATATGCCGCCTTCTGGATATCCGTTGCCTCTCCGCTCATAATTTCGCTCATAACCGCTTTTGCCATCTCGTATCCGATATCTTCCTTCTTCGATAATTTCACAATCGCTTCTTTAATCATATTGGCTCCTTTCTTTAAACCGCTGTTTATTTTAAATTGCCAGAAAATTCTCCATCACTTTCTTCCCCTCGGGCGTCAGCACGGACTCGGGATGAAACTGTACGCCAAATACCGGATAGACCCTATGCTCTACCGCCATGACCTCTCCGTCTGCCGTCCATGCACTTACGCGCAGGCAGTCAGGTATCGTATGCGCCGCGGCAGCCAGCGAATGATACCGTGCCGCCAAAAATGATTTTTCCATCCCTGCAAACAACCGACTGTCCCCATCAGCGAATACCTCTGACTGTTTGCCATGCATCAGCTTTCCTGCATATGTGATTTTTGCGCCATAGACTTGGCAAATTGCCTGATGCCCCAGACAGATTCCCAGTATCTTTACCGTGCCGGAAAGCCGCCTCACCACGTCGCAGCATATACCGGCCGCCTCCGGTCTCCCCGGTCCCGGCGAAAGTACAATTGCTTTTGGCTTCTCTCGTGCCACTTCCTCCACCGTCATCTCGTCGTTGCGGATTACCTTTACCTCGGAGGTAATACCGCCAATCAGTTGGTATACATTATAGGAAAAGCTATCGTAGTTATCTATCAGCAAAACCATATCAAACCCCTCCCTTCGCCGTTTCCATGGCAGATACCACGGCGGCTCCTTTTTGTATACATTCCCTGTACTCCTTTTCGGGTATGCTGTCCGCCACAATCCCTGCTCCCGCGCGTACATATACTTTTCCGTTCTTTGAAAATGCAAGTCGGATTGCAATACAGGTGTCCATATCTCCCGTAAAGGAAAGGTATCCGATGGCGCCGCCGTAAATACCGCGCTTATGATTTTCCAATTTATGAATGATTTCACAGGCACGGATTTTAGGTGCTCCGGAAAGCGTTCCGGCAGGCAGCACCGCTTCCACTGCATCAAGCCCGTCCTTATTCTTCCTGATGATACCTGATACGGTGGAACCAATGTGCATCACATGAGAAAACCGATGTATTTCCATATACCTTTCCACCTGCACCGAGCCAATTTCACTGATTTTTCCCAAATCATTTCTTCCCAAATCCACCAGCATATTGTGCTCTGCAAGCTCTTTTTCATCCTGCAAAAGCTCCGCTTCGAGCTGCATATCCTCCACACTGTCCTTCCCCCGCCTTCTGGTGCCCGCAAGCGGGAAGGTATGCAGCTTCTCCCCCTCCAGCTTTACCAGCGTCTCAGGACTTGCTCCGGCAATCTCCCCGTCCGTACCGCAAAAATAAAACATATACGGCGAGGGATTTTCCGTCCGCAAAATCCGATATACATCAAGCAGGCTTCCCTCCATCTCTGCCTCCAGCCGGTTGGAAAGCACTACCTGAAAAATATCTCCCTCCCTGATGTAATGCTTTGCCTGCTCCACCATATCACAGTATTCCGCTTCTGAAAACAAAGGCGCAAGCGGTGATTTTAGCGCAAAACCCTCTTCCGCATCCTTTTCTCCAAAAAGTATCAGCTTTTTCAATTCTGCAAGTTCCCGCCCTGCCTGCTCGTACGCTTCCTGCATCTTTGCCGTCTCTACATTCCGTATCAGCAAGAGCTTCTGCCGGTAATTATCAAAACAAATAAGCTTGTCGAACAACATCAGATTCATATCCGCAAACTGTTCACTGTCCGCCGCCTCCAAATTAAGGGACGGCTCGCTGTACTTGATAAAATCATAGGAAAAATATCCGGCAAGCCCGCCGCTAAAAGGCGGAAGCCCCTCTATACACGGGCTTTTATATGCCCTTATGAGCTCTCTGACGCATTTTGCCGGATTTTCACGGAATGTTCTTTTCTCTCCGTTCTGCGTCACCTGCACTTTCCCGTCCCGACATACTATTTCCAGCTTCGGCTCAAAACCCAAAAAAGTGTAACGCCCAAAATGCCGGTTATCCTCCGCGCTCTCTAACAGAAAAACATGACTGCTTACCTTTTTCAGCCGCCTTAAAACCTCTATCGGCGTCACTATATCCGCATAAAGCTCCGTCCAAAGAGGCAGCAGATTATACTTGCCGCTTTCACCATATGCAGCCGCTTCCTCTCTTGTCGGAAAAATTTTTACATCATTTGTCGTTTGTTTCATTCCGCTCCTCCTTTTTTGCTCCCTCACTTCAGGCTTTTTTCCATCTGCCAGGAAATGATATACACAAAAAAATCCCTGACAGATTATAAATCTGTCAAGGACGAGTTACAAAATCTACCCGTGGTGCCACCTTGCTTCACCCGCAATCTTAAAACTGCGGATGCACTCTTCAGGATACCATCATATCCCTGGCAACTAACGTATGCCTTACGTCACAGCTACTTGGAAAATTTCTGTTCACCATGCCCTCCGTGGTCCATTTAACAGCCTGCGTTCTGTCCGGTTCTCAGCTCTCCGGTCTCTCTGTAAGTGCACGTTCTGTTTTTATCTCCACATCATCGGTTTGTTTACCACTATTTATTTTTTAATATATTACTACCTGCCGGATTCTGTGTCAATATTTTTTTTATTATTTTATCCGGCTGTCCCTGTACTCCTTCCATTTTTCCATTGTAATTTACACAATTTGGAAGTATAATGATTATTATCACAAATACGAAAGGAGATTCTTTCTCATGGACAAATTAACACCTTATTTTCCTCTTAACAAAAAGGTGGACAAAAACAACGTTGTCAGCCTTATTATTGTAATTGCCATCTATATCGTGGTAGCTGCCGTTCTCGGCATCATCGTAGGATTTATCAGCGCTATTCCCATCGTTGGCATCATCGGCTGGGTAGTTTCCGTTCTGATTGGTATCTATGAGTTGATTGGCATCATACTCGCCGTGCTTACTTTTGTAAAGTAATAACAAAACACCAAGAGAACTCTGTTGTTCGTATAAAAGTGCGCAAATATGCTTACAGTCGCTTTATACAAAATATTCTGCCCGAACTGTATTTTTTACATATTCGGGCAGTTTTTCTTTTTCTTGTCTGGCGGTTCTTTTGACTTACCTGTTTACCAGCCTGTATGTTTCCCTTGCAATGGCAAGCTCCTCGTTTGTGGGGATTACCATAACGGTAGTACTGCTGTCAGCGGTGGAAATGGCAATGTCCTCGCCTCGTTTTGCATTTGCCGCCTCATCCAGCTTCACACCAAGATAGCCCAGATAATGATTGCAAATCATGCTGCGGATAAAGGAACTGTTCTCTCCGACGCCCGCCGTAAAGCAGATAACATCCACTCCGTTCATGGCAGCCGTATAGGCGCCGATATATTTTGCCACCCGGTAAGCAAATGTTTCCATCGTGTTGATGGCTCTCCTGCTGCCCTCGTGGTAACCGGCTTCCAAATCCCTGAAATCAGAGGAAAGGTTGTCAGAAAGCCCCAACACACCGGACTTTTTATTCAACACAGTCATAATCTCATCAATGGACTTGCCTTCTTTATGTGCAATAAACTCTATAATGGCTGGGTCAATATCACCGCTGCGGGTTCCCATAATCAGCCCCTCCAAGGGAGTCAGTCCCATGGAAGTGTCCACACATTTTCCATTCATCACAGCGGACACGCTGGCGCCGTTGCCAAGATGACATACAATGATTTTCAAATCCTCGTATTTTCTGCCCAGTACCTCCGCCGCTTTTTTGCTCACATAAGAATGGCTGGTGCCGTGGAAACCATACCGCCTGATTTTGTATTTTTCATAGTATTCATAAGGCAGACCATACATATACGCCTTATCCGGCATGGTCTGGTGAAAAGCCGTGTCAAATACCGCAACCATGGGCGTGTCCGGCATTAGCTCCCTGCAGGCATTGATGCCAATCAGGTTCGCCGGATTGTGCAGGGGTGCGAGGTCGTTGCACGCTTCTATCGCCGCAAGCACCTCGCTGTCAATCAGCGTAGATTGCGCAAACTTTTCTCCGCCGTGCACAATACGGTGTCCAACTGCCCCGATTTCGCTAAGACTCTTTACCACACCCGTCTTTTCATTGGTCAGCGCCTCCAATACGAGACGAATGGCATCTGTGTGATTACCCATGGACGCTTCTCTTTCCTCTTTTTCACCGCCGTCCGGCGTATAGGAGATTCTGCTTCCTTCTATACCGATTCTCTCGCAAAGACCTTTGGCAATCAGCTTTTCATTGTCTGCATTGATAAGCTGGAACTTTAAAGACGAACTGCCGCAATTTATCACTAATATATTCATATCCGTTTCCTTTCTCTACACTCCTTTTATACAAGCTGCGCCTGAACAGCCGTCAGCGCTACGACGCCTACGATATCTTCCCAGGAACAGCCGCGGGACAAATCATTTACCGGCTTGGCGATACCCTGCAGCATCGGTCCGTAGGCCTCTGCGCCGCCCAGCCTCTGTACCAGTTTGTAGCCGATATTGCCCGCATCCAGATTGGGGAAAATCAAAATATTGGCTCTTCCTCCCACAGGGCTGCCCGGCGCCTTTGATTTGGCGACGGAGGGAACCAGCGCGGCGTCTGTCTGCAGCTCCCCGTCCAGTACAAGATGCGGATATTGCTCCTGTGCAATTTTCGTCGCCTCAACCACCTTATCTACCAGCGCGTGCTTTGCGCTGCCCTTGGTAGAGTGGGAAAGCATGGCAATCACAGGCTTAGGTCCCACAAGCGACTTAAAGCTCCGGGATGACGTATCCGCAATGGCTGCAAGTTCCTCCGGCGTCGGGTCCTGATTCAGTCCGCAGTCGGCAAACAGGAACGTACCGTTCTCCCCCTGCTCCTTCATCACCGTATCCATAATAAAAAATGCGGAAACCAGCTTTACGCCGGGCGCCGTCTTTAAAATCTGAAGAGCGGGACGAAGCGTATCCGCCGTCGAATGGCAGGCACCTGCCACCATGCCGTCTGCATCGTTGTTCTTCACCATCACAATACCAAAAGTCAAATAATCATTTAACAGGATTTCCCTTGCTTTTTCCGGTGTCATGCCCTTTGATTTTCTGGTTTCATAAAGTACGTTCACATACTCCTCAAGCCTGTCCGTCGTCTTCGGGTTGATAACGGTGAGTCCGTCCAGCTCAACCTCCAGCCAGCCGGCGCCATCCATAATCTTTTCTTCGTCGCCAATCATAATAATGTTGGCAATTCCTTCCTCTAAAATCTTTGCAGCAGCAAGCAGTGTCCTCTTGTCAGTGGACTCCGGCAGCACAATGGTCTTCTTGTCAACCTTGGCACGCTGTTTCATCAAATCAATGTATGACATATCCCTTCTCCTTTCAGATTTTTCTTTTCAAATTCTCTTGTATCCATTATACTAGATGTGTAAATTGTATACAAGGAAAAATATGCGGAAAATTGTACAATTTCAGATGCATTTTTTTTGCTGTTTTTCCTCAAAAAACGTGATATTTTTAACAATGTAACCGCTTACAGAATATGTTATTTTTTTCACATATAAAATAAACATTTTTAGACGTTATTACGTTATAAGGAGAAGTCATGAAAACTGTCGGTATTATTGCGGAATACAATCCTTTTCACAATGGACATCTTTATCAGCTTCAAAAAGCAAAAGCGCTTTCGGCTGCCGATTTTGCCATTGTTGTTTTAAGCGGTAATTTTGTCCAGCGCGGCACTCCCGCCCTGTTAGACAAATACGCCCGCTGTGAAATGGCATTGCGCTGTGGTGCCGACTTGGTTGTAGAACTGCCTGTATGCTATGCTACGGGCAGCGCCGAGTATTTTGCCAAAGGTGCCATTTCCATTTTAGATAAGCTTCAGGTAGATGCTCTCTGCTTTGGAAGTGAATGCGGCAGCATCGGCGCCCTCCGCCGGGCTGCGCAGGTATTGTCAGACGAACCGGAAGACTTTCGCGAGACGCTCACATACCACCTGCACAGAGGGTTATCCTTTCCCGCGGCACAAAGCCTTGCCCTGACACATTGTCTTGCAGACACCGCGTTTGACGACTCCTTGCTCAAATCCCCCAACAATATATTGGGAATCGAATACTTAAAAGCACTGCTAAAACTTGACAGCCCTATGGAGGTCTATACGCTTCCAAGACAAGGGGCAGGCTATTCAGAACGCTCCCTGCCCTCGAAAAAAGACTCCCCTGCTCCAAATTCTCCCCTCCCAAGCAAGGATAAACTGCCCAAAGAAGAATCCTGCTTCTGCTCCGCCCTTGCCCTGCGGCACCGGCTTTTAGACGGCGGCTCCTGCAAAGAGCTTTCTCCCTTTATGCCCAAAGCCGCCCTGCAGATTTTGGAACGGGAGCTCTCCTTTGGAAAATCCGTCTGTACAGAAGACTTTTCCTCCATGCTCTTTTACCGCCTGCTGCAATTACAGCCCGACGGCTATTATGCCTTTGCCGATATATCGGATGCCCTTTCTGACAAAATCAGAAAGCTTTTGGAACACTATATTTCCTGGACGCAGTTCTGCTCTGATTTGCTGAAATCAAAGGATATCACCCATTCACGCTTAAACCGCTCCCTGCTCCACATTCTCTTAAACATACAGAAGCAGGATTTGGCATATTACGAAGCAGAGGGAAATGCCCAATATGCCCGTATACTTGGTTTTCGGGAAGCCTCCCGCGGACTGTTTGCCTGCCTTCCAAAAGACTTCCCCCTTTTGTCGAAGCTCTCCGGCGCCGCAAAAATACTCTCTCCCGCCGGCATGTGCCAGTTGCGGCAGGACATTTTTGCAGCACATCTTTATGAGAGCGTAAAGGCACAAAAAACCGGCGTTCCCATGCAAAATGAGTACCGCCGGCAAATGGTAATCATCACCTGATTACAGCAGCCTGTCCATCTTATTTTTATCTGCCACCACCCAGAGCGACATTTTAGGCGTCAGCTTTTTATCCGGGTCGATGTCGATAAGTGCCTCGCTGTTTATGCTTTCCTTGATGGCTATGACATTGATTTGATATTTGTTTCTAAGCTTCAATTCCCGCAAAGTTTTCCCTGCCCACTCGGGCTTGACCTGCACTTCTACCATGCGGATTTTCTGGGAAAGCTCTACAAACTCCAGAAAATTACCTGAGAGCAGATTGTGCGCAACACGCACGCCCGACTCCCGCTCCGGTATAATCACGCGGTCCGCGCCTGTCTTTTTCAGTATCCTTGCGTGCATATCCTCCTTCGCCTTGGCAATCACAAGCTTAACCCCCGCTTCCTTTGCCATAATGCTTGCCATGATGCTTGCGTCAAGGCTTCCTGTTATCGCCACAATCACCGCATCCATATTGGAGATGCCAAGCGATGCCATCACCTTCCCGTCGCAGACGTCTGCCCTGACCGCATAAGTCACATGGTCCGCTATATCGGAAACCCGCTCTTCGTCCCTGTCAACGGCAAGCACCTGCGCGCCTGCTGCCGCCAGCTCCATTGCGACACTGCTCCCAAACTTCCCCAGTCCGATTACTGCAAAAGACAGCTTTTCTAAGTCTTTCCTTTTTCCCATACGGCTTCCCTTCCGCCTTCCGGATGCGCTCTTTTGACAGCCGGTTCTCTTTCCTTTTAACCGACCGGAACATCCTCCTCCGGAAAGCTGTAAATTCCTTTGCTTTTTCTTTTTTTGCCCAATGCGATTGCCAGTGAAATCGGTCCTGTCCTGCCCAGATACATACAGAGTACAATCACAAGCTTCCCCGCCGTGTGCAGCGTTCCCGTCACATTCCGCGAAAGCCCCACCGTAGCGGTTGCGCTGATGACCTCGTACGCCATGTCCAGAAAATTCCCCTTCTCCAGCACAAGCATTGCCATTAGCGCACTGCCTACTGCCACCATACTGATTGCCACAACGCCCAGCGCCTTACGAACCGTATCCTGCGACAAGGTTCTGCCAAATACCGTATTTTCCTGCCTGCCCCGAATCAGGCACCAGACCGCCAGTACCAGTACCGCCATTGTCGTCGTTTTGATACCGCCCGCCGTTCCAATCGGCGAGCCTCCCACAAACATACAAATCATGGAGAAAAAGGCACCCGCCTCCGTCAGATTTTCCTGCGGCATGGTGCAAAAGCCTGCCGTCCTTAAGGTCACTGACTGAAACGCCGACATCAGCATCTGCTTAGGCAGCGGCTTGCCCTGCAGGGTTGCCGGATTATGCCGCTCCAGCATAAAAATGCCAAACGCACCGCCCACAATCAGGATTGCCGTAAACAACAATACCAGCTTGCTGTGCAGCGACAGTCTCCGCAAACCGCTGCGCACCCGCTTTTTCTCTTTTACCACATATTTTAGGCACGACACAATCTCCCACCAGACCGGAAAGCCCAGCCCTCCCGCAACAATAAGGAACATGGTGGTCAGATTAAACAGGACGTTGCCGTCAAAAGCAAGAAGACTGCTTGGTCCCATCAAATCCATTCCTGCATTGCAGAAAGCGGAAACCGCATGAAACAATGCATACCAAATTCCCTTCACGGGACCGTACAGCGGCACAAGCGTAATTGCGCTGAGCGCCATGCCAATGCCTTCTATCAGAAAAGTACCCGCAAACACTTTCTTCAGGAAACGCAAAAGACCGCTTAAGCTGCTCAGATTAAATGCCTCCTCCAAAAGGAGCCTGTCCCGCAGCGTAATCTTTTTGCGCAGCAGCAAAAGCGCCGCCGTTGTAAACGCAATAATTCCCAATCCTCCGCACTGTATCAGCAGCAAAATGACAATTTGTCCAAAAAGACTCCAGTAGCCCGCTGTTTCCACCACCACAAGCCCCGTCACGCACACAGAAGTCGTCGCCGTAAAAAGCGCGTCGGGAAACGGCGCTGCATGTCCGCTTTTTGTTGCAAAAGGCAGGCTTAAAAGCAGAGTGCCGACTAAAATTGCCCCCAGAAACCCCAGCAATATCAACTGCGTCGGCGTACACCGCCATCTTTTTTTGTCCGTCTCATTTTTCCTTTTCATTTTAACACACATTCTAACATCAGTTCTTAAAGCTATGAATCGGCGCAGGAATCCGTCCCTCCCGATTGACAAATGCATCGCAGGAAAAACGGTTGACCGGCATAATCGGCGCATAGCCCAACAATCCGCCGAATTCCACGGTTTCTCCTACGCCTTTTCCGATAACCGGTATAATTCTGACCGCTGTCGTCTTCTGATTCACCATGCCAATCGCCATTTCATCCGCAATAATGCCGGAGATGGCTGTCGCCTTCACATCTCCGGGAATGGCTATCATATCCAGTCCCACGGAGCAGACACAGGTCATCGCTTCCAGCTTTTCAAGGGTAAGCGCCCCCTGCGTAACCGCCTCAATCATGCCTCTGTCTTCGCTGACAGGAATAAACGCACCTGAAAGCCCGCCCACATAGGACGAAGCCATCACGCCGCCTTTTTTCACCTGGTCGTTTAAAAGAGCAAGCGCCGCCGTGGTTCCGGGCGCACCCGCATACTCCAGTCCCATTTCACATAAAATATCCGCCACGCTGTCCCCAACTGCCGGTGTGGGAGCCAAAGACAAATCCACAATCCCGAAGGGCACGCCCAGCATACGGGAGGCTTCCTTGGCAACAAGCTGTCCCACCCTCGTCACCTTAAACGCCGTCTTTTTGATGGTCTCGCAAAGCACCTCGAAGCTTTCCCCCCGCACTTTTTGAAGCGCAGTCTTTACCACACCGGGTCCGCTGACGCCGACGTTAATAATCTTATCCGCTTCCGTAACACCATGGAAGGCGCCCGCCATAAACGGGTTGTCATCCGGCGCATTACAAAATACCACCAGCTTGGCGCAGCCTAAGGAATCCGCTTCCTTTGTGTACTCCGCCGTCTGCTTCACGATTTCACCCATAAGCCGCACTGCATCCATATTGATGCCCGTGCGGGTGGAGCCTAAATTGACGGAACTGCACACCCGCTCCGTCTTCGCAAGCGCCAGCGGAATGGAACGTATCAAAAGCTCATCCGCCTTTGTCATCCCCTTACTCACCAGCGCCGAGTATCCGCCGATAAAATTGACGCCGACTTTGTGCGCCACCTCGTCAAGCGTCTCCGCCAGCTCTGCAAAATCTGCCGCCGTCTTGCAAGCCGCGCCTCCCACCAGCGCAATCGGCGTCACGGAAATCCGCTTGTTCACAATGGGGATGCCATACTCACCGGAAATCTCTTCCCCCACCCTGACCAAGTCCTTTGCCGCCTCATATATTTTGTCATATATTTTTTGTTTTACTCTTGCAAGGTCAGAATCTATACAGTCTAACAGGCTGATGCCCATCGTAATGGTGCGGACGTCAAGATTCTCCTTCTCAATCATATTGTTGGTTTCCACCACTTCATATATGTTAATCATGCCATTTTTCCCCGCCTTGTTCAGATTCTGTGCATCTTGTCAAATATTTCTTCCTTCTGGCATTTGATGATGACGCCAATCTCTTCGCCCAGCCTTGCCAAGTCATCCGCCATATCGCCGTGCTCCTTTGTACCGCCCGATGTATCCACCACCATCATCATGTTAAAATAACCCTGCACAATCGTCTGCGCAATGTCCAGTATGTTGATGCGGTTATCTGCAAGATACGTACATACCTTGGCAATGATTCCCACCGTATCTTTTCCTACAACGGTAATAATTGTCTTTTTCATGTTTCCCTTATCCTTCTTTCTTAAATTGTATCATCCACACGATATGATTTTCATACTTGCCGCCAAGCTTTCATTGACCGCTGTCATTGTATCACGCGCCATAAAAAATAGCAAGAAAACGGCTTTATTCCCTTTATATTTCCACAACAGGAGACGGCTCGCTGCGCTGTGCGACGGAAATGGCAAAATCCTCCGCTTTGTAAGGATTCTCTCCCAGCGTAATCTCCATTCTGACCGACTCATAGGCAAGCTCCGGCATGTTATTTTCCTTGCTCAAATGCCCTAAGAGAATTGCCTTCAAATCGTCATGCAGAATACGGCTTAACAGCCTGCCAGAATTTTCATTGGACAGATGTCCCCTGTCGCCCAAAATCCGCTGCTTCAGGTAATAGGGATAGGGACCCACCTGCAGCATATTGACATCGTGATTTGCCTCCAGCAGCAAGGCGTCCATGCCCCTTAAACACTCCACTGTATAATCGTTATAGACGCCCAAATCGGTACATACCGCAACCCGCTTCCCGCCGTAGCCTATCCGATAGGCAACCGGCTCGGCTGCATCGTGGGAAATCCGCATGGGAGACACCGCCAAGTCTTTTATTATCAGCCTGCTGTCCGCCTCTATTTCATGAAAAAACGACGACTCGGGTGCATTTTTGCCGCCGTTTTTCAAAATTGCCCCGATGGTTCCCCTTGTTGCAAAAATGGGAATCCCATACTTTCTTGAAAGCACGCCCAGACCTGCAATGTGGTCGGAGTGCTCGTGGGTCACCAATATACCGTCAATATCGTGTCCGGTAAGACCCAGACTATGTAATCCTGCTTCTGTTTTTTTGCCGCTGATTCCCACGTCCACCAAAAGATGCGTGGCTTCGGAACCCACATAAATGCAGTTACCGCTGCTGCCGCTGGCTATACTGCAAAGTCTCATGTCAATCCTCTCTTCTCTCTATGGCTGCCAGTAAATTTCAAAAACGTCGCCGTCCTTGATTTCTCTTAAATATTCTGCCTTTTCCCCGTTTAGGCCTGTGTATACGCTGCTTCCATGGGGCTTTGACAAATCAAAATCTATATAGTCAAACACGTCCACATACACGTAAGAAGCCTTGCCGCTCATCCGCACGGGACTTCCGTTGACAAGTACCACAATATCCTGCGGCGCGGGCTTTCCCTGTGTATGCTCTGCGCCCGCCACCCTGCCTTCCGGTCTATGCCGCGCATCCTGAGTCCCTGCCTCGTCTTCCTTCTCCTCGTCTGCCCTTTCTCCTGCTGTCTCGCCGTCCTCTTCCTCCATACCGGCGTCTTCGCCGCCACGCAGCCACGACTCTTCCTGCACGGCTTCTTCCGCATCCTGACGGTGGTAAAATGCCAGCGCCCTTTCTCCCCAATCCACGCTGAAATTCTCATAGACGGGCGTATTTCTGTCCGCCGCCACATGGTTTACCGCAAAAGGAGTATCCTCCGGCAGTAATACGTCCATAAATTCCAGAAGCTGTGCAACCGTATAAAAATTCTGCATCGCAATTGCGTCGCCATCCTGTATCTCATAATAGCCTGACTGCAGGCTGCCGTTGACCTGTACAAATTTCGGCAGAACCACCTTTTTTTCATTTACCACCACCGTAATGGACTGATGAAACTCCGGCAGGCTGCGGACTTCCAGTTTGGCAGGCGCACCCGCCGTAGACGGTATCACATTTATCAAATCATTTGCCTTAATCGCCGCATGCATGTCTGCCGTCTCGCCATTTACCGTAATGACAGCCGCTTCGCCAAGAGAACCCCTCTTGATTTTTGTTCTTCCCTCTACCGTATAGCTTAACGCCTCTCCCCGCTTCGGAAACAAATCCTCATTGGGAAATTCCGCCTGCATGGCGGCATCCACCACCGAGAGCCTGCCATTGTCATATATCTTAATCCGCTCATTGTTGAAGGTCACAAAAACAAAATTATTGTTCTGTTCATAAAAGCTAAGGCAGATGCCTACCGGCGTCACCAGCATGGAATCCTTCTCCACATGGCTGGGGAAATCCACAAAGCCCATGACCTCGCCGCCTCTTACGGCAACCCTTTCCTTTACAATATCCAGCTTTTCCGACAAACTCTCCGTATATCCCGGAATCTTGCCGCCGCCGCCCACGACAAAAACCGCACTGACAGGTTTGTCGCCATTTAACTCCCTGATACATTCCGCCACCGGACGGGTCATGTTTTCAATCACCGGCGCAAGCAGCTCTGTCAGCTCTTTCGCGCTTATGTTCTGGTCAAGCCCCATGATATCCGTATAGGCAATACCGCCCTCTTGTCCTTTTTTTTCTTTTTCCAGTGCCTCCCCCAGACTTCTCTTTATCTGTTCCGCCGCATTAAAATCTACCAGACAATGCCTTGCAATTTCTTCTGTCAGACTGTCTCCGGCAACAGGAATCATGCCGTAGGACACAATCGCGCCATCGCGCGTAATGGAAATATCGGAAGTGCCTGCTCCCACATCCACCAGCGCAATATTCAGCATACGGAACCGCTCCGGTATCGCCACCTGAATGGCAGCGATAGGCTCTAACGTCAGGTTTGCCACCTTCAGTCCCGCGTATTCTACCGCCTTGTAAAGCCCGTCGACTACATCCTCCGGCAGGAAAGTGACAATCATGTCGGCTCCTATGCTTCCCGCCTTATGCTCCTGCGGATTGCCAATCGGATAATGGTTCATATAATACCGAATGATGGAGTGACCCACACAGTAAAACTTCATATCCGTGTCATTGCCGCCCTGAAACTCTACGTACGCCTGCTCTACGCCCATGGCGGACAGGGCATAAACGTCCTCTTCCAATACCACCCGCTCCTCCGGAAATTCATAGTCCACATGCGTCGTGACAGTCCGAAGCACCCTGCCCGCCGCCGCAATGCAGACCTCCGCAAGCGGAGAGCCAATATCCTGCTCCAAGGCTTCCTTGACGGCGGTGATGGTATCGCCAACCTTTTTGATATCGTGAATCTGTCCGTCCAGCATGGCACGGGTTTCATGCTCCTTCATCCGCTGTGCCATCACAACGAAACGCTCCTTCGTTCTGTATCCCACCGTTCCCACTATGCTTCTGGTACCAATATCCAGTCCAAACACCGCTTTTCCCTGATGTGCTATTCCTGCCACGTGTATGCCTCCAGTCTCTTTCTAATCTGCTCATACGCTTCTGCAAGCGTTCCCCCGTTATCTATCACAAAATCACAATTCTGCCTGAACCGCTCCTCCGTAAGCTGACTCTGCATAATCTGTTCCGTTTTTGCGTCGCTGTAGCTTCTGCTCTGCCTAAGCCGCTCTTTCCGTACCGCAATGGGCGCATAGATATACCACATTTCATCTACATAGTCCCGATAACCGTTTTCAATCAGAAGCGCCGCCTCGATAAAAAACAACTCCGTGTTTCCTTCCGCCCGCGCTTTTTCCACTGCATTTTCCAGATACTGCCTGACCGCCGGATGCACAATGGCATTGACCCTTTTTAAAAGCTCATTATCTACAAAAATCCTTGCCGCCATCCTGTCCCTGTCTATGCAGCCGTCCGCGTTTAAAATTCCTTTTCCCAAAAGCGCCGTTATTTTTTCATGACATACCTGTCCCGGCTGCTGTATCAGCCGCGCCACCTCATCCGCCAGATAAATTTTGCAGCGGTAATGCTGTCTGATAAAATCCAATATTTCCGTCTTTCCGGCGCCGACCCCGCCGGTAATGCCAATCAGCCGCATACTAACCCTCATTTCTATTTTGCCTCATACCAGTCTTTTCCGGTATGCATATCAATGACAAGCTCCACAGACAGCTTTGCCGCTTTGCTCATGCAGTCTGCCAGAATCTGCGCAACTCTTTTTTCCTCTCCCATAGCAGTTTCAATCAGCAATTCATCATGCACCTGCAGTATCAGGCGGGATTTCAAATTTTCTTCCCGAAGCGCCCGCCATACTTTTATCATGGCTATCTTGATAATGTCCGCTGCCGTTCCCTGAATAGGCGAATTCATGGCAATTCTCTCCCCAAAGGAGCGCTGCATAAAATTGCCCGATGAAAGCTCCGGCACCGGACGTCTCCGCCCAAACAGCGTCTCTGCATATCCCCGCTCTTTTGCACTTTTTACCAGCCCGTCTAAAAAAGCCTTGATACCCGGATAAGTGGCAAAATACTGCTCGATATATTCAGCCGCCTCCTTTTTGGTAATGCTCAAATCCTGACTTAATCCAAAAGAACTGATGCCGTACACAATACCGAAGTTAACTGCTTTGGCGTTCCGCCGCTGCAAATCCGTCACCTCATCAAAGGGGATATGAAACACCTTCGACGCCGTAATGCGGTGAATATCCTGCCCCGTCCGGTATGCCTCGATAAGCTGTTCGTCCCCCGACATATGTGCCAGTACCCGCAGCTCAATCTGGGAATAATCCGCATCCGTAAATACAAAACCCTCTTCTGGCACAAATACCTTGCGAATCTGTCTGCCCAGCTCCATGCGCATGGGAATATTCTGCAGGTTCGGCTCTGTGGAGCTGATTCTGCCGGTTGCCGTTATCGTCTGGTTAAAGCAGGAATGAATCCTGCCGTCATCCCCGATGCACGCCGACAATCCGTCCGCATATGTCGATTTCAGCTTGGCGAGCCCGCGGTACTCCAGTATATCCTGTACAATCTTATGCTCCGGCGCCAGCTTTTCCAACACATCCGCCGCCGTAGAATAGCCTGTCTTTGTCTTTTTACCGCCGGAAAGCTTCAGTCTTTCAAACAAAACTTCCCCGAGCTGCTTGGGAGAATTGATGTTGAAATCCGTCCCCGCCTCCTCGTGAATCTGTTCCTCAAGCTGCGCAATCCTGCCTGTCAGGCGCTCCCCATACTCTTTCAGCTCCTGCGGGCGCACCAGCATACCCAGACGCTCCATATCGAAAAGAACCAGTGATAAAGGCATCTCTATCTCTTGCAGCAGCCGGTACATACCCGCTTCTTTCAGCTTCTTTGTAAGCACAGGCTTTGCCGCAAGCGCCGCATAAGCCTCATAGCAGGCATATTCGGCACATTTTTCAGGATTATTTTCGTAGGCTTTCCTGTGGGTATCCTTTCCAAATACCTCCTTATGACCGGGTAGCATCAATCCCAGATGCTCACCTGCTATTGCCTCCGTATCATAATCATTTTTGAGCGGATTGAGCAGATACGCCGCTATCAGGATATCAAAGTATCTGTCCGTATCCTTTTTTTCGATAAAAAAATAATACTGCTTGATATCAAATGCCGACAGGTTCGTGCACGCGGACAACGCCGCCAGCTCCCCGCGCAGGTACGCACCGGTAATTTCCCCGCCTGCAGCAAGAAAGTACACCTCCTCCTCCGAAAAGGCAATCGCAAGTCCTGTAATATCCTCCCTTTCCCTGCCGTCAGCCAGAAGGTAAATACCTGCCTCTTCTAAAAGCCCCGCTTTTTTGAAAACAGCCTGTGCTTCCGAAAGCGCCGAAACGGTTCGAAATCCTTTAGACACGGTGTCCGTGCGCACTGACGCCTTGCCGTCAAAGCGGCTTAACATATTTTTAAATTCCAGCTTCTTGCAAAGGGCATATGCCTCCTTAGTGTAGAAGCCCTCCGCTCTTGCCTTGTCATAGGAAAAATCCAGCTCGCAGTCCGTCTTGATGGTTGCAAGCCGCTTGCTTAAATCCGCCAGCTCCCTGTTGCCTGCAAGAGTTTCCCGCACTGATTTTTTTGCGATTTCTTCCAAATGTGCATAAATATTGTCCAGAGAACCATATGCCGTCATCAGCTCCGTCGCCGTCTTTTCTCCAATTTTGGGCACGCCCGGAATATTGTCGGAAGTATCTCCCATCAGCGCTTTCAGTTCAATAAACTGCAACGGCGTCACCTGATAATGTGCCAGCACATCCGCCTCGTAATAGTCTTCTATCTCCGTCTTTCCCGATTTGGTCTTGGGTATCCTGATTTTGATGTGCTTTGAGGCAATCTGTAAGAGGTCTCTGTCGCCGGACACCAAGGAAACCTCCATGCCTTTTTCTTCCGACTGCTTTGCCAGGCTTCCCAGAATATCGTCCGCCTCCCAGCCGGCATGTTCCAATATCTGAATACCCATGGCGGTAAGCAGCTCCTTCATCACAGGCACCTGCTCCCTAAGCTCCTGCGGCATAGGCTTTCTGGTTCCCTTGTACGCCTCGTACATGGCATGGCGGAAGGTAGGCTCCTTTCTGTCAAATGCCACGGCAAGATAAGCCGGCTTTTCCTCCTCCAGTATCCGGAACATAATATTTAAAAAACCGTACACCGCATTGGTGTGAAGCCCGGACGCATTCGTCAAATCCGGAAGCCCGTAAAAAGCTCTGTTTAAAATGCTGTGTCCGTCAATCAATACAATTTTTTCACTCATAGATACCTCTCCGTACGCGCTCTTCGCGTATCATGCTTTTCCTTTACAGAACAAATATGACAACCAGCAGAATAACCGCCGCAAACGCCGCTGCCGCCATCGTTATGCCGATATAGCGAAACATTCTATGCAGCCATATGTGCTTTTCTGCCTCCTGCATACGCCGCTTCAGTTCCTTCTGCAAGTCGAAGGCACTGCCCTCCTCCAGCCGCGCCATGCCTTCCGATATCAATACTTGTATGGTAAGCTCCTCCTTACACTCCGCGCAGCTCTCCACATGTGCAAGAAATTGCTTCAATTCCCTATAATCCAGTGCATTTGCCACAAATGCCGGTATTTTCTTTTCAAATTCCTTACAATCCATAGCAAACCTCTCTGCCGCCTGCCTTTGCGGGGCTTTCCTGCAATTTCCTTTCCATTGTATCATATCTCTAAAAATGTTGCACCAAAAATTCATCGGCACTTATATTTTCCTGCTGAAAGGCAATACTGAAAGGGAACATACAATTTGAATGCGTCCGTCAAAACGGACATGAGGTATAGCATGATAAAATCACTATGGAGCAATACCGCTTCCCTTCCCACCTTTCCCCCATTAAGCCGCGATGAAAAAGCAGAAGTCTGCATTGTCGGCGGCGGTATGGCGGGAATTCTCTGCGCTTACTTTTTAGAGCAGGCAGGCGTCAATTATATTCTCTGCGAAGCAGATACCATCGGCGGCGGTACGACAGCCGGCACCACTGCCGTCATATCGGCGCAGCACGACACCCTCTACCAGACGCTTATGAAAAAATTCGGTTATACAAAGGCACGCCTCTATCTGGAAGCCAATCTTCACGCCGTTTCCTCCTATAAATCATTGTGTCAGGACATTTCCTGTGATTTTGAGGAAATTCCTGCATGTATCTATTCCTGTGCGGACAGCCCGCTTATGGAGGACGAAGTAAAGGCGCTCCACGCACTTGGCTATAACGCCCGGCTGCTCCACGAAATTCCGCTTCCCAGACCCGCCCTTGCTGCCGTGGAATTTCCTGCGCAGGCACAGTTTCACCCTTTGAAGTTTCTTGCCGAAATTGCAAAGGGCATGAATATCCGTGAACATACCAAAATTCTTTCTCTAAAAACAGGTCTTGCAATGACGGAGCATTACCGCATCAAGGCGGATAAAATCATCGTGGCTTCCCATTTTCCTTTTTGGAACGGATGCGGTATGTTTTTTGCCAAATTGTACCAGAAACGTTCTTATGTACTTGCGTTAAAGGGAGCGGAGGACATATCCGGCTCCTTTGTGGAATATGGCAAAAACGGAATTTACTTTCGAAACTACAAAGACTTTCTGCTTGTTGGCGGCGGTGACCACCGCACCGGAAAAACAGGCTGCTATTTTGCACCCATCAAAAATTTTGCGGCTGTGCATTACCCTGCCGCCACAGAAGCTTACGCCTGGTCTGCGCAGGACTGTATCAGCTTAGACGGCGTTCCCTACATCGGTCCCTACAGCAATGTGCTCCCCAATGTTTACGTTGCCACCGGCTTTAACGAATGGGGCATGACCTCTTCCATGACGGCGGCGCGTATCCTCACCGATATGGTAACCGGCAGACAAAATAAATACGCCGGCGTTTTCTCTCCGGCGCGAAATATGTTTACCAAACAGCTATGGAATAATATCGGCACTTCCCTTACAGGACTTCTTACGCCTTCGCGGCTCCGCTGCCCCCACATGGGCTGCGCCCTCAAATGGAACTCCCTTGACAAGACCTGGGACTGCCCCTGCCACGGCTCCCGTTTCACAAAGGACGGAAAGCTAATCTATAATCCGGCAACGGAAGACTTGCCCGACACGGCACTTACGGACGGCACCGCCAAATCATAAGACCTGCCGTGAAAATGCACAATGACAGCAGCCGCAAAGCTGATAAGCAAAAATGAATAAAAACTGATTCCCCTTGCAACAAGCATGGCGGGCGTCACCAGCTCCGCGCCAAAAATAGCGCCAAAGGCAGCGACAAAACCGCCTTCCGCAGCACCTACCGCACCCGGCAGCGGCAGATTACACACAGCCAGCGTCAACAATGCCTGTACCCCTGCAATCTCTATAAAGCTGTGTCCGCCAAGCCCAAAAGCAAGATATACCACCCACGGCACCAGAAAGAGACAGCCTTGCTGCAGCAGGCATAATCCCAGTACCCGAAGCGCCAAAAGAGGATTTTGTTTCAGGCATGCCGCGCCTCGTGCGTATTCCGCCAACTGTCTTTCCAGCTTTTCCTCTGCCGCCTCCTTTTTGCGAAGCAGGTGAAGTTTTCCCAAAAGCCGCAGACCGCCCTTTAAAATACGCCCCGACAGCTCTTTAAAGAATACCATCGCAGCCATACCGCCAGTCAAAAGCAGCATAATAAAAGCGCCGCACAAAAGCAAAACCTTCATGCCGCTATTCAGGCTTCGGGCTGACGGCATAAACGCCCATGCCGAGATACCCCATACGAGGGAGGCTACCTGATAGCACATGGCAATCAGCATCATGTTGAGCACGCCGCAGGCCGGCGGAATCCCGTCCCTGTTCATATAGTAAATCTGCGCGGGCTGCCCGCCCGTGGCGGAGGGTGTAATGGAGCTGACATAAAAGCCCACAAAAGAATACCCCAGACAGCGGCGGTACGGCACGCGATGTCCGAGACGCCCCAATATCAGGCGGGAACACATTGCCTCACAACCTACATAACCGAACATAAGAAGCAGTCCCGGCAGTAAAAACCACGGATTTATCTGTTTAAAGCCAGCCCACAACAGCCCCATGGATTTATCCCGAAAAAGCACCGCCCATGTGACTGCCATCAGCACTATCATAAGCAGAATGCCAAACAGGCTTTTTTTCCCGTTTCTCATGCTGCCGCCTCCTTCTTGCCTGTCAGTATTCCCACCAGTTTATTTATCATTTCTCCGTCCAACTGTTTCTGCAGGCTTCCCTCTTTTGCCATCGCATTTAACAGCCTGTTTTCGTCTAAAAGCAACTCCCTTATTTCTTCTGCACAGTCTGCGTGTTCCGCCACCCAGCCGATTCCCTTCTGCTCCATCCAGCGGGCATTGTTCTTTTCCTGCAAAAGAACCGGCTGCCACGAGAAAACGGGCACACGGGCAAAAATCGCCTCAAACAGCGTGATTCCGCCCGGTTTTGTCACTATCAAATCCGCTCTCGCCATATACTCCCATATTTTGTCCGCATACCCCACTACCTGCATGTTCTCCCAGCGCCCGTGCAGGCGTTCCCACAGCTTTTCGTTATAGCCTGTAACAATCGTTATATGCGTGTCAGGAATCTCATGTAAGGATTGATAAAACGAGGTATCCTTCGGCAAAAGCCCCAATCCTCCTCCCATAATCAAAAGCTCCCTCTTCCCTGTGCCACAGTGGGTAAGCTGTCGGAACTCTTCTCTGACCGGAATTCCCGTCACGCACACAAACGCCGGATTCACCCCTTTTTCCGCCAGCTTCTGCCGTACCTCCTCACTTGGCACCAGATAATAATCCGTGTTCCGGTTAATCCATTCCGGATGTGCCGTCACATCGGTAATACAAGTAAGCAGAGGAATACCGCTCCCTGTTTTTTCTTTCAAACGCGATACAAGCTGTGCGCAGAGAGGATGCGTAGCAATCACCACGTCCGGTTTTTTTTCACAAAACAGCTCTGACAGCCGACTAAAAAACAGACTCTCCATAGGCGGACGGGTATCCGTCCGCCCCATGGAAGTAAATTTATAATACGTATTAAAAATGGGGCTTCCATGGAAAACCATCAGATGAAACCCCTTATACATCGCTTTTGATAATTTTGGCATGGCATAAGTCAGAAAATCCACCACATCCACAGCCGCCTCCGGAAAACTGTGCCAAAGCTGCTGCTGCAGCGAATTGGCAGCCGCCAGATGTCCTGTTCCAAATTTCCCTGTCAAGATTAAGATATTCATGTCTTCTTTCTCCTTTCGGTCTTACAGGATTAGGATAACCGCTTTTTCTAAATCCCTAATCGCTATAAATCGAAAAAAATTTGAAAGAAAATCATAAAAATAACCTACAATCCGACGCTTTTCCCACTATGGGACATCGCTCTGCTGCGCCTGCTTCCAAAACAGCATTTCCATTTCTGCCGGTATTTCTTTCATTCCCCGCAGCACCCATTCATTAGTCAGCCCAAAAAGACCTCCTGACATGAAAGCAGTCTGATAAGCATTCTGCGTCTCTCCTGTAAGGCTCTGCTTTCCGCATCGGACGATATGCTCCATCAGAAGATGGGAAAGACCTGCACTGTACATAAAATTGATTTCATCCTTCATATCCGTAAAATGTTGAAACATTTCCGCAATCACATGAATGTATCTGTCCGGGTCCGCAATAAAATCAGACCACCATGAAGCAGTTCGCTCCATCAGGTACTGACGGAAAATATCATCTAAAGACGCAAAATTTCTATAAAATGAATTCCGGCTGACGCCCGCTGTGTTTACCAGCTCCGATATACTAATATCCTCATACCGCTTCTTCTTCATCAATTGAAACAACGCTGTCGTAATACATTCGCGCACAAATAAATTGGCAGGATGTTTTCTCTCCATTCATACTCTCCCGATAACTTGATATTAATATGTGACAATTGTACCATACGCTTCAGACGAACTCAAGGCGTCCACATTTTGATTCCTAAGACTGGTACAATTGCCATGCCTTTGTACCAGTACCGGTTTCTCCCATTGCATCCTCATATTTTTATGGTACAATTGTTACATTCAAAAGGTAACGCAACCGAACAGGAGAAGAAAATGAAAAAAACGCTCAAAATTATCGGTATTATTTTATTGGTGATTGTGCTGCTTATGGCATTGCTGTTCTTAGGCGTAAAATGGTTTTTTCAAAAGATGCTTACCGCCCCCATGGTTCCGGCAAATTACACCGAAATCGTGGAAGCCGGCGGCGAAATAGAAGCTGCGTATCTTGCTGCCGGAAATTATGAAACGGCATATCTTGCCGTACCCGCTCCTGAAGAATGGGGGAAATACATTATTTTCTATCCAAAGGAGTTGGAACGAAGTGAAAAGACGTATCCCGTCGTCGTGCTTGTCAACGGTACCGGTGTGTACGCCTCCCGATACCCTGCCCTGTTTGCACACTTGGCATCATGGGGCTTTATCGTAATCGGCAACGAAGACCCCAGCACCTGCATGGGTACGTCTGCAAATGCAGCATTGTCCTATATTTTAAGTGAAAACGAAAATGCAGACAGTATTTTTTATCATAAAGCCGATGTAGATAATATCGGTATCAGCGGTCACTCGCAGGGAGGCGTCGGCACCTTTAACGCCATTACCATACAGGAACATAGCGATTTATATAAATGTGCCGTAAGCTTATCTCCCACAGAAAGCGTTCTGGCAGATGCTCTACACATGCCTTACGACGCATCACAGACAACGATTCCCATTATGATTTTAGCCGGCACCGAACATGATGTCATATCGTTGGAAGGTATGCAGCAAATGTATCAGGAAATCTCTGCGCCGAAGCTGACGGCAAGGAAATCTGCCAGAGGACATGGCGAAATGCTCTATTGCGCGGACGGCTACGTGACAGCATGGTTTATGTGGCTTTTACAAGGCGATACCTACGCCGCAGGCGCATTTACCGGAGAGCATCCGGAAATACTGTACAACGCCCTATACCAAGACCAGCAAAGCAATTTGGCTGATTAGGAAACTAAAAAAGGCATTCTCTTTTGAAGGTCGATACAGTCGCCTCAAAAGAGAATACCTTTTAATCTTCCATAAAAATTTAGCAATGCTGGTGGCGGGACTTGAACCCGCACTGTGTCGCCACAAACAGATTTTGAGTCTGCCGCGTCTGCCATTCCGCCACACCAGCTTACTGCTTTTACAGCCGAATATTATGTTATCATATCCGGCTGTTCTTGACAAGCATTTTTTAGAAATTAATTCGGTTGTAAATGTCATAGCCGTCAAAAGTTGCAAAATAGTCCTTCGGCGTCTCCGCTCTCCTGATAAGTGCTACGCTTCCATCCTCCTTCAAAAGAAGTTCCGCGGATTTGAGCTTGCCGTTATAGTTGTAACCCATGGCATATCCGTGCGCGCCGGTGTCATGAATCACCAGATAATCTCCCATCTCCACCTTAGGCAGCATCCGGTCAATCGCAAATTTGTCATTGTTCTCACACAGAGAGCCCGTTATGTCATACTTGTAATCACAGGGCGCATTTTCCTTTCCCAACACGGTGATATGGTGGTAAGCGCCGTACATGGCGGGGCGCATCAAATTGACGGCGCAGGCGTCCACACCGATATATTCCTTATGGGTATGCTTTTCATGGATTGCCGTTGTCACCAGATGCCCATAGGGTCCCATCATAAACCGCCCCAGCTCCGTATAGATTGCCACATCATCCATTCCCGCCGGAACCAGAATTTCTTCATACGCCTTGCGCACGCCCTCTCCGATAAGGCGGATATCATTCGGCGCCTCCTCCGGTCTGTAAGGAATCCCGATACCACCCGAAAGATTGATAAAACGGATATGGGCGCCGGTCTCCTCCTGCAGCTTGACAGCCAGCTCAAACAGGGATTTTGCCAGCGTCGGATAATAATCATTTGTCACGGTATTGCTTGCCAGAAAAGCATGTATGCCGAAATGCTCTGCGCCCTTCTCTTTTAATATGCGGAAGCCTTCAAACATCTGCTCCGTGGTAAAACCGTACTTTGCATCCCCCGGGTTGTCCATAATACTGTTTGCAATGGCAAAATAGCCGCCGGGATTAAAGCGGCAGCTTATGGTCTTGGGGATATAGCCGATGGTTTTTTCCAAAAAATCAATGTGCGTAATATCATCTAAATTGATGATGGCGCCGAGCTTCGCCGCATAAGCATACTCCTGTGCAGGCGTGTCATTAGAGGAAAACATGATATCCTCTCCCTTTACACCCACCGCTTCACTCAGCATAAGCTCTGTGAGGGAAGAGCAATCACAGCCGCAGCCGTACTCCCGCAGTATATCAATTAAAAACGGATTGGGAGTCGCCTTCACCGCAAAAAATTCCTTGTAGCCCTTATTCCACGCAAACGCCTCCTTCAGCGCTTTTGCATTTTCGCGGATTCCCTTCTCATCATAGATGTGAAAAGGGGTAGGATATGTTTTCGTTATTTCTGCAATCATTTCTTTGGTCACAAATGCTTTTTTCATCGTACTCTAAACCTTTCTTTGGTCAGTTTCATTTATTTTTAGATATTAACGGTTTTTGCGTTTTTAGTCAACCTTTCCTTAAAAAATACTGATGCCGCGCTTTAGGATATCAAATCTTGTATCACTTCTCCTGCAAGTAAAAGCCCTGCTATACTTGGCACATAAGAAATGCTGCCGGGCGCCACGCGCCTGCTGCCCGTTTCTCTCCCTCCCTTTGGCTGCAGCGCCGGCTCTGTAGAACAGACCACCTTCAGGGACTCTATATCCCTCTTCCGCAATTCTCTGCGCATCACCCGCGCCAAAGGGCACGTCTGCGTCTGATAAATATCCTGTACTAAAAAGGCAAAAGGATTCAGCTTGTTTCCTGCACCCATCGCTGAGATAACCGGCGTGCCCGCCCTCTTTGCCCTCTCAATAATTTCCAATTTTGCCGTGACCGTATCCACCGCATCCACCACATAATCATAAGAGGAAAAAGGAAAGTCCTCTGCATTTTCGGGCAGAAAAAAGCAGGTATGGATTTCTACCTGCGCCTTCGGATTGATATCCAGTATTCTTTCCTGCATAACCTCCGTCTTATACCGCCCAAGGGTAGAGTGAAGGGCTATCACCTGCCTGTTGATATTGGACAGAGAAACTACATCATTATCCACCAGCACCAAGCTGCCGACGCCGCTTCTCGCTAACGCCTCCGCCGCATGGCCTCCCACACCGCCGATACCAAAGACCGCAACCCGGGCAGCACACAGCTTTTTCATGGCGTCCTGCCCGATTAACATCTCTGTTCTTACAAATTCTTCCATCCTGGTCCTCCAAACCGAAGCGTCCCTAAACCGTGACGTTCTCTATCTGCCAGTCTATCGGGCGCTCCCCGTTTGCCTCTAAAAATGCATTGGCACGGCTGAAATGCCTGCAGCCGAAAAATCCCCGGTATGCAGACAGCGGGCTCGGGTGCGGCGCCTGCAGAATCAAATGCTTCGGGTTAGTCAGCATAGGAATTTTGCTCTGCGCCGGTTTTCCCCACAATAAATACACGATTGGGCGCTCCTGCGCATTAACTGCCTGTATAATGGCGTCCGTAAACTGTTCCCAGCCATGCCCCTTGTGGGAATTTGCCTGATGCGCGCGGACAGTGAGCACCGTATTTAACAGCAAAACCCCCTGTCTTGCCCATTTTTCCAGATACCCGTTATTCGGAATCTCACACCCCAAGTCGTCATGCAGCTCCTGATAAATATTCTGCAGCGACGGCGGAATTTCCTTCTGTGAAAGCGGCACGGAAAAGCTGAGCCCATGCGCCTGATTGTCGTTGTGATACGGGTCCTGTCCCAAAATCAAGACCTTCACTTCATGAAGCGGCGTCAGGTGCAGCGCATTAAAAATGTCCTCCGAAGGCGGGTATATCACCGCCCTGCCATACTCCTCCTTCACAAACTGAAATAACTCCTTATAGTATGGCTTCTTAAATTCACTCTGTACTGCCAAAAGCCAGTCATTATCAATCATTGCCATATGCTACCTCCCATTATGCGCATAAACGGCTGCTTTATCATAACTTTGTACTCTATAATCTGACGGACACACCTTTATTTCGCAAATATTCCTTCAGCGCCTTTATCTCCAGCTCCTTATAATGGAATAGGGAAGCTGCCAGCACTGCCTGCGCACCGCCTGCTGTCAGCGCTTCGTAAAAGTGCGCCTCGCTGCCGGCGCCGCCTGAGGCAATCACCGGAATCCGTACCGCCTGCGACACCGCCTTTGTCAGCGGGATATCATAGCCCGCCTTTGTACCGTCACAATCCATACTGGTCAGCAGAATCTCTCCGGCTCCCAGGCTCTCCGCTTTTACCGCCCACTCTATCGCGTCAATCCCCATATCAATGCGACCGCCGTTTTTATATATGTGAAAACTGCCGTCAGCGCACCGCTTTGCATCAATTGCCACCACGACGCACTGGCTGCCAAATTTGTCTGCCGCCTCCGCAATCAGGGACGGATTCATAATTGCTGCGGAATTGACGGCAATCTTATCGGCACCCTCCCGCAAAAGCAACCGGAAATCCTCTACAGTCCTGATGCCTCCGCCTACGGTAAAGGGAATAAATACTTTTTCTGCCACTCTGCGTACCATATCCGCCACAGTGGCGCGATTGTCACTCGACGCCGTAATATCCAAAAAAACCAGTTCGTCCGCTCCCGCCTTGTCATACGCCGCCGCCGCTTCCACGGGGTCTCCTGCATCCTTCAAATCTACAAAATTGATTCCTTTTACCACCCTGCCGTCCTTGACATCCAGACAGGGAATAATCCGCTTGGTGTACATCAGACGCTCCCCCTCTCTACGTTGATAAAGTTCTGCAGAATGGCAAGCCCTGTGTCCGAGCTTTTTTCAGGATGAAACTGGCAGGCAAACACATTTCCGCACTCTACCGAGGCATGAATCTGCACACCGTACTCTGAAACTGCCGTCACAATCCCCGCATCCTCTGCCTGCAGATAATAGGAATGTACAAAATAGACATACGATTCCTTAGGGATACCGCAAAACAGCCTGCCCGGATTCGGAAAATGCAGAGAATTCCATCCTATATGCGGCACCTTTATGCCTTCTCCCTCGGGAATCCGCAATATCCTGCCTTTTAAAATGCCGAGTCCCTCTATCCCCTGACTTTCCTCGCTGCTTTCAAACAAAAGCTGAAGACCGAGGCAAATCCCCAAAAAAGGCGTCCCGTTTTCTATCGTTTTTTTGATTACGGAAACCAAGCCATAGCGATGCAGCTTATCCATGGCATCCCCAAAAGAGCCGACTCCCGGGAGTATGACTTTATCTGCCTGTAAGATAACCTCCGCCTCTCTTGTCACCACTGCTTCTGCCGAAAGGGCAGAAAGCGCTTTTTCCACACTTTTTATATTTCCTGCGTCATAATCTATAATTGCTATCAATCCCGTATTCCTCTCTAGTCGGCAAAACCCGGCTGGCTCAGCTCTTCCTCCTCCGGAAGCACATCCTGAAGCTCCTCCTTGGGAAGCGAAATACCGCTTTGACTGCCATCCGTGGAAATGTCCCCGCCTGCAACCAGCGCTGTCAGATAGCGTGTATAGTCCACATTGCTCTGGCAAAGAGCAATCGCCCGTGCCGTATCCTGATTCAAGCCATAATTTTCCTCAAGAATCTGTATTATCCGGTCATATAACTGCGCTACTTCCGAACCCGCGCCATACTCCTGTGCCTTTGCATACATGGCGTCGTAATCTGCAACCGCCTGCATAAGAGAGTCCAAAGCCTCCAGCTCCCTGCGCTCTCCCATATACTTTTCGTAGATGGTCAGACGACGCTGCATCTTCAGCACAATTTGCGCGTGGCGGAACATTTGCTCCTCCTCTTCGTTCCTGTCCATGCCATACATCTCTTCATAGCACGTCATATAGTCCCGCTCTTCAAATGCCTCTTTTGCACTCTGCATACGCAGTTCTCCTGCAAAAAGGGAAATTGACAGGAATATGCCGCCAAATACGGTTGCAGCAAATAGCACCACAACCACAATGCTCTTCGGCGATATCCGCTTTCCAGGCTTCTCAGGAACCGAAGGCTCCTTGGGTTCTTTTTGTTTTTTGGGCTTCTTTTCTTTCTTGGGCTTCCCTTTCTTTTTGCCCTTTCCGGTATCCTCTTCGTCCTCGTCCAGGTCGTCTTTTCCTTTTTTGTCGTCGGCAGGCTTTTTGCCCTTCTTCATTTTCTTCTTTTTGCCTGCTTCCTTTAAATCCTCCTCCGCCAGCTCCTGCATAATCGCCTGATTCTCGTCAGATACAGCGCTCTCATCCTCTTCCGTAAGAGCAGAGAGCAGCTTGGAAAAAAGTCCGGGCTTTTTAGGCTGCTTTTCTGCCGGCTCTGCCGGTATCGGGCTCTCTACAGCCGTCTGTGGATTTTCTGCAGCGGCTGTTTTTTTCTTTTCGCGTTTTTCCTTTGGCTTTTTCTCTTTCTTTGGTTTACGCTCCCGCTTTTTCTTTGCCTTTTTCCCGCCGTCCTCCGTCTCTTCTACCGCCTCTTCCATTTCCGTGGGAATTGCAATATCGGGAGAAAAGAACGCTTCTTCCTCCATACCGGCAGCTTCGGTATTCTCTTCGCTGACAGGCAGCTCTCCGCTGTCAGCCGCTTCCAGCAAGTCCCCAATAGCAGTCAAATCCTCGTTATCATCCAAACCATTCAATAACGCCATCAAGTCATCTTGTGACGCATCCTCCGACTCCGGTACGGCATCCTCTGTCTCTTCCCCTGCCGTTTGGGTACTTGCTAAAAGCGCCTCTATTTCCTCCTGCGACATATCTTCCGTGGTTTCCATTACCGGATATGCCTCAGTCTCCTCTTCCATCTCCTTCTTCGAGTCCTCTTCTACAGCACTCTCGGGCTCTTCTGCGGCTGTCTGCGGCTCTCCTTTCGGCTCCTTGCCAACTTGCTTCTCTGAAGCTGCCGTGCCATAACCGCCTGCTGCCGGTTCATCCTCTGCCAGTTCTCCATTGAGTATCCGTTCAGCCGCGGCAAAAAGCGCATCAATATCCTCATCCGCCATTTCGTCTGCACCGTTTGTTCCCTGCAAACCATCAGCGCCTTCCATCGATTTTAACAAATTATCCAGATATTCTTCATTAGAGCTCATAAAAATTGTTCCTTTCTTATGATGTACACAACACAGTTTATCATAATTTTGCCGTTTCCGCCATAAAATCTAAAGCATTTTGTGAAATTGATTTTCCTCTTGCCGAAATTTCATTTGGCATTTGATATAAGCTCCTATGAATCCTGACAATATTTGCCTTTTGATTCAGTGCCACTATTTTTTCAAACCGAAAACGCAGAATACCTGCAAACATCAGCCCTGCGCCTAATTCCAGAACACACAGCTTCTTGCCAAGCGTGCCCTGCAGCCACTTTGTATAGCGCTCCCACCCGGCTCTGTACCCTTCCTCCGCATAATGCTCTGCATAGAGGCTGTTAAACACCATGGGAGATTTGCACTGTGCACATACAGGCGGCTCAAGCGCACGCCATTCCCTTTCACCCCGTATGCACTCTTCTATTTCCTTCAAAAATACGGCTTCCACAGGCAATATACTTCCCTCACACCCCGAAGCACACTGCAGCTTCGTATAAGAGCCGCAGGGTTCCGTCATTCGTTCCGGCAAAAGCCCTGCCTCTGCTGCCATACCGTTCATGCAGACCGAAACCACAAAATAATTCCTTTTATCCAAAAGTCCTTTCAATGCCTGCAGCGCCATCTGCAATTTCTCATTCTTTTCGGAAAAATATCTGTTCACATAAGGCATAGTCCACTCCATGCCCGCAGCGGCAATCTCCCTGCATATCCTGAGGTAATCCTCATTTTGCTCCAAAGCTTCTTTTCCTTCAAAATCTTCCCCCATGCCAACCAGCACCATATCGGCAGCATCGAGTATTTCTATCAGTTCTGCGCGTTCCATATTTCATCCCTTTTTTTACAACAGCATCCTTGCTTTACAAATCTTCTATTGCCATAAACAACGAAAGACCGGGAATATCCCGGTCTTTTTGTGCAGCATTTATTTTTTTAACAGCAGATTATCCAGAACACCGACCAGTTCTCCTATTTCAGGCTTAGAAAGCTGTGCGCTCGCACCAAGCTGTTCGCCCTTCAGCCGCATTTCATCATTTACCAAAGACGAGAAAATAACCACCGGAATCCATTTTGTCTCTTCGTCAGCCTTGATAAGCCTCGTCAGGCGGTGTCCGTCCATCATCGGCATCTCAATATCCGTAATGACGCATTGTACATGCTCTGACAAAGTACCCTGTCTTTTAAAGTCCGATATGATGTCATATGCTTCCTGACCGTTTGCCGTATGTATCAGATTTGCGTAGCCCGATTTATGCAGCGCATCTACAATCAGCTTATTTAAGAACGGAGAATCCTCTGCAATCAAAATAGGTACATCACATCTGTCGCGCTCACCCAATGCATCTATCTGCTCTAACCGAAGTCCTGTCTCCGGATTGATATCCGATACAATTCTTTCAAAATCAAGAATGACAATCAGTTTATCACCTGTCTTAACGATTCCTGAGGCTGTGCTGTCGGAAGATATCGTCGTATCCGGCTTGATAATCTCCGTCCATGAAAAGCGATGAATTCCCACCACGGTATCCACGTGAAACGCAATATCCAGTTTGTTAAAATTGGTTACGATAAACAATCCTCCCGCCTCGGAGACTCCCCTTTGGAGACAGTTCTTTAAATCGATTGCCGTAATCATTCTGTCCCGCGGCATAAAGATACCTTCTATGCTGGGATGGGCATTGGGTATCGGTGTCACCGGCATATAATTAATAATTTCTTTGATTTTGGCTACGTTAATGCCATAAGAATTGTTGTCGAGGGTGAACTCCAAAACTTCTAATTCGTTGGTGCCGTTTTCCAGTAATATTTTCGTATCCATCTTTTCCCTTTCTATACATGCCGCAGGATTTTTTATAATATTGCAGGAAATCCTGCAATATTACATCAATCTGCAGATGAAATTATTTAAATTTTTTGGACAAATTACAATAATTGCAAGATAAAATGCCCTTTAGGGACATTATACCACACATATCGGCAGTTGGATACTATGAAAAGAAAATTTTTGCAAAATCTTTTTTGACTTTACAAGACTGCTATTCTATAATAATTTTGTTTCCGGTCACTCTTTCCACACAAAAAACAGTAGAAGACTCGCGAAGCGTGGATTCTATTGCCATAAATAAAGGAAATTTCATCTATGAAAAAAATTGCTTTTTTTGACATTGACGGCACGCTTACCTCTGAGATTGACGGCTCCATACCAAAAAGCGCAGTCAAGGCAATCCGAAAATCCCGTGAAAATGGAAATCTGATGTTTATTAATACAGGACGCTGCTTCCAGAACGTAGAGCCGCGTTTTCGGGACATTGGCTTTGACGGCTATATCTGCGGCTGCGGCACCAATATCTACTGCGACGGCAGGGACGTTCTCTACGTGCCCCAAAGCCACTTCGTTACCATGCGCATTCTGGAACAGGCAAGGAAGACCGGTGTGGATATTTTATTCGAGTCCCGCAAGGAAGTATGTTTTGACACCTCACGCCCTTTGCGGCATCCCGGCGCCATCCGCCAGTATCAGGCATTTCTTGACAGAAATTATGCCATGCCGGAAGATTTGGAAAATCCCAATTTCTTTAGTGACAAATTTGTCATCTGGTATGAAAAGCCTTGGCAGCTTGCCCGGTTCCGCGAGGTCAGTGACCGGTATTTTTCCTGTATCGACCGCGGCGGAACCTTCCGCGAATTTGTTCCTCTGGGGTATTCCAAGGCAACCGGAATCGCCTTTGTGCTGCAATACTATGGGCTTTCGGCGGATGACGCCTACGCCTTTGGTGACAGCAACAATGACCTGCCCATGTTCTCCTGTATAAAAAACAGTGTTGTTATGGGCAACGCCTCCCCCGCTTCCCTTTTTGAAAACGCCGCATATGTAACGGCAAATGCCAGCGCGGACGGCATCCGGCTGGCACTTGCGCATTTTCATTTTTGTTAAATATTTTCGTTTTGAATGGTATCAATGATATTTTTGCGGTTTATTTTTCTCATGGAATACCGCATAATGCCTGCAAGTAAAAGAAACACCGCCGCTACTGACAGCAATATGCTCTCGTACGGTATCCTAAAATCAATTTCCAGGCGGATTCCCATCGCCTTATAGAAACCTGCCGCCACTAAGATACCGGCGGGTATCCCGATAATCAGTGCCTTTCCCCCGCAAAACAGTGTTTCCAGCCATATCATTTTCCGGAATTCTTTTCTTGTCATACCAATGGATTTTAACATGGCAAATTCCCTGCTCCTAAGCTCCATATTGGTGGTAATGGTATTGAAAATATTCGTGATTCCAATTAGGGCGATGACCGTGATAAAGCCATATAAAAATATGGATATCAGCAGGTAAAAAGACTGTACCCGCCGGTACTCCTCCTCCGAATTGAAAATGGTATACTTGCTAAGCGTCCCAAGCGCCTGCTCAATTTCCATACTTAAGCCGTCCGGGTCATCGCACCGGATACACACATCTGCCTGATTTCCAAAATAATCGATATGGCTTAACATCCATTCGTCGCTGACAACCAATACGCCAATATCATTCATATTTCCCATGGGCAGTTTATCCGTCTGTGCCGCAACCACAAAACTGATTTCTTCTCCCCCCGACATTTTTCCTGTGATAATATCTCCCTGCCTGTAGTCGAAGGTACTTCCTTCTATATATTTTGTCTTTCCATTTTCATAAATATATTCTTCATAATGTGCCACCAAGATTGCCCTGTCCCCTATTTCCTCCGGCAAAAGCCCCAGCTCCCTCACATATGCCTCATAAGCAGCGCTGCCAATCGTGATAACCGGAATCGCCCACTCATTATCCGGAACTGCACCTTCCGGTATCAGTACATTTTGCCGGTATTCTCTGCTGAATTTCAAATCCTCCTGTCGTACACGGAAGGTATAGATACCTTTTTTAATCATAATCTGCTGAATGCCGGAAAGCTCCGATATTTTCTGCGCCTGCAAGTAATGGTCGTCATCATAAAGGCGCACCTGAAGCTGATAGTCACAGTCTTCATAATAGACTGCTGAGCCCGCAAATCCCAGCCTGAGCGTGGCGCTTAAACCCACAAAAATTGCTACGCTCACCACAATAGAAAGCACCGTTGTACGATATTTTCTCCTCGCTCTTTTTAAGTTTAAAAAAGCAATGGCGCCGCCAATCCCAAACAATTTTTTAACAAGCTTCGGCGCCTGCCGCTCCCTTCTGTAAACCCTTACCTCCGTATTGGAACGAATCGCACTGATAGGCGATACTTTAGCCGCCTGCCTTGCCGCCTTGCCTGCGGATAAAAATACCACCAGCGCCGACAGTACGGCGCCAATCAACATTGCCGGATACGATACCACATAGACAAGCGCGATATCCATAGCAGATACCAGCAGACTGCTTGTCGCTTTAATCACCACCGCTGTTGCCAGCACGCCGCTCAGAATGCCAAGGGGAATGCCGACGAGACCAAAAAACAACGCTTCATAGTATACCATCTGTTTACACTGTTTTTTTGTTGCACCGACTGAAGAAAGCATACCAAAGAGACGCAGCTTTTCTGTCATGGATATCATAAAGCTGTTCCTGATGCAGAACACAGCCGCCGCTACAATGACAAGGCAGGCAAGCGCCGCCATGGCATAAAGCGCGGTCATGGTATGATTGGAAAAAAGAAGCAGTTCCCACTTCAATACCCATATATTGCACCACACATTGCCGGCTACCCTTTTTACCTCCTCCAATTCTTTTGCATCCCGTATTATCCCACTCTCATATGCACGGTGATACAGCTCCTCAGAAATACCGAGTAAGCCTGCCGTCACTTGATTTCTGTTGCGCAGTCCCGAAGCAGTATACGTGGCGTATACCTCTATTTCGTCAAACGCGCTTATATCCGAGAGAAACGTCACTGCAGTGTAGCCTGGCGCCCAACTGTCTTCTATCACCGGACGCTCTACAATTCCTACCACAGTGTATGATTTTTCTTCCTGAGGATAAAAAGTTTCCTCCTCCTGCAAATAGGGACTGCTTTGATGCAGCTTTCCTCCTTCCCCGTCACAGCGGTATCCAAGTGTAAGTTGCAATACCTCGCCAAGCCCGATATTGACCCCGCCGTTCGTCCCTGTATGGCGGGCAATCAAAATTTCACTGTCATTTTGCGGAAGACGCCCCTCCGTCAGCTTCAACGCAGCCGCCTCCATGCCGCCCGCGTTCATGGCGCATACATATAAATATGGCTTATCCTCATTTTTGCTTCCATTGAGAAGTGCATAGCCGACTTCCGCCATGTAACCCAGCTTTTCTATATTACGATTGTTCTCAAAATACTTTAAATTTTCCGTCTCTACTTCTGAAAATTGATAGTGAAAAGCGCCGCTTTGTCCCTTTTCATACGCAACCATGCTGGCACGAAAGCTTTTTTCCATACCGGCAACCGCGGTAAGAAGCGCTGTAGCCAGTATAATGCCGACAATCGTTACCACTGTGCGCTTACGGTTTTCCCGAATTGACCGAAGGGTAATTTTTTTCATCACATTCATGGCGTCACCTTCCCTTTCTGTCATCCAGAAGCCTTCCGTCTTCCATGACAAGCACGCGGTCCGCCTGTTTTGCAATTTCCATGTTATGCGTAATCATCAGCATTGTCTGCTTATACCTGCGGTTGGAAAGTTTTAAAAGCGCTACAATTTCGTCACTCGCCTTGGAATCCAGATTGCCGGTAGGTTCATCTGCCAGCAAAACCGCGGGACGGTTCATCAAGGCTCTTCCGATTGCCACCCGCTGCTGCTGTCCGCCTGAGAGCTGGTTCGGCAGATGCTTAAGCCTTTTCTCCAGCCCCAGCGTTTCTGCAAGCTCCTGCACAAATTCCTTGTCAGGTACTTTTCCGTCCAGTTCGCAGGGAAGCGTCATATTTTCCTCCACATTTAAGACGGGAATCAGATTATAAAACTGATAAATCAGCCCCACCTGCCTTCTGCGGAATATCGCAAGTTTATCATCATTCATTTTATAAATGTCTTCTCCTTCAAGCAGCACGCATCCCGATGTGGGTCTGTCCACGCCGCCCAGCATATGCAGAAGTGTTGATTTTCCGCTGCCCGAGCTTCCCACAATCGCCACAAACTCCCCCTGTTCCACCGAAAAGCTCACGTCGTTTACCGCAATCACTTGATTCTCTCCGCTGCCGTACACTTTGCTCAAAAGCTCTGTCCTCAATAATTCCATCATGCACCATGTCCTTTCTTGAAAGCTTTTCCCTTTTAGAAATTCCGGCAGGCATACCCTGCCTTAGAACTTCTTCTTACACTATACAAAGCCAAAATGACATTTCGGTGACATTTTTAATTTTTCAAAAATTTAATTTCAAACAATGCGCCCTGTTCCTTTGCCTCAACCGTCAGATACCCCTGTTGTCTTTCAATAATTTCCTTTGCCAGAGACAACCCTATCCCCACGCTGTCCTCGTTTGCATATCCGCTGCGGTAAAACCTCTCGAAAATATGCCTCCTCTCCTCCTCTCCTATACCTTCTCCAAAATCCCTGACGAAAATCGCCGTATAAACGGCATTTGTTTTTACGGTAATCACAACTTCTGAATCTGCATAACTATGTTCTATGGCATTTTTTACAATATTTGTTACTGCCTCTGCAAGCCATCCAAAATCGCCCGATACGACAGCTTTTTTCTCTCCCTCCCGTTTGATTCTGACGTGCCTTCGTTCTGCTGACGGCTTTAGTTTTTCCGTGACGGAAAAAAGTAAGGCATCCACATCTACCTGTTGTCTTTCAAATTCCACCACGCCCGCATCCAGTCTTGACAGCTTTAAAAGCGCTGCCACAAGCCAGTTAATATTTTCAAGCTGTCTTGTTATTTCTGCCAAGAAACGCCTTCGTGTCCGCTCTTCCATATGGCTGCTCTCCGAAAGATTGTCCAAGAGCACCATCACGGAAGTCAACGGTGTTTTTAGCTGATGAGAAATATCTGCAAGGGAATCAGCCAGCGCGCTTTTCTGACGCTTCTGCACATCCGCATTTTCTTTTAACATAACCGTTATCTTATAGAGCTCATTCTTTAAATCGCTTAATGCATCCTCTTCATTTTCCGTGATATCCAAGGCATACTTTCCCTGTAAAAGCTTGTGTACATACTCCTCCATCTGTCTGATACGCGCCCTGTGCTTCCCAAAATAACGCGCCAAAAAAATTGTCACGCCAATACAGGTCAAGAGCAGTGTGACATTCAAGCTGAAAAACAATTTGACCTTTACATCCTCACCTGCCAATAAGACAGTATCACCTTCAAAAATGCCGTAACGTTCTAAAAGCGCCCTGCCCTCCTCATATCCATTGCTGCTGTTTAACATGGAAATCCATTCTTCTTCCGCAATATCAGGATACTTAACCTTTACATTTCCCAAAAGAACAGCAAATGCCTCGCTATTCTTTTCATCCATTTGTCTCAGAAACAAGCCGAGCACCAAATTGCCGAGTAATATACCGACAGCCACCACCAGACAAATGACTGCCGCATATTTTTTTAAGCTTTTATCCCGCATTTTCCGTCTATTCATTGTCTGCCTCAATTTTTCTATCCATTCTGTATCCGATTCCCCTTATTGTCTTAATCATATTTCCATCATCACCAATTTTTTCCCTAAGCCTTTTCACTGTCACCGTCAAGGTATTGTCCTCCACAAAATTACCGGAAGCATCCCATATCCGGCTGAGAATTTCCTCTCTGGAAAAAACCCTGTCCTGATGCTTCATCAAGTAATAGAGAATCTTATACTCCAGCTTTGTCAATGCAATCTCTTCCTCGCCCCGATATACCTTGCCTGCCGTCGCATCCAGCCTGATTGCCCCACAGGAGAGAACCTCCTTTCCTGCTCCGCATCTGCGCAGTACATTTCGGATACGTGAAATCAGCTCTCTGTTGCGAAACGGTTTTATAATATAATCGTCCGCCCCCAGCTCAAACCCCTGCACGACATCTCTCTCCTCCTCTTTTGCCGTCAAAAAAATAACCGGGATATCTCCCTTTTTCTTGAAATCGCGGCACAAAGCATACCCGTCTCCGTCCGGCAACATAATATCCAAAAGAATCAAGTCAAAGCTTTTTTCCAAGACTGCTTTCTCTGCTTCTTTTTTAGACCTTGCAACCTGACAGGAAAATCCCTCTTCTTCCAATAAATATTCCAGTCCCAAAATAATCGCTTCATTGTCTTCCACAAGCAATAGCTTCATAGACATTACTCCTTTATCATACAAAAAAAGAGTAGATTCTCTACCCTTTTATACAATCATATGAAATCTTTCGGTCATTGTACCTTCAAAACCGAACACTGGAACACCTTCCCTGCCTTCTTGGTTAAGCC
>CAJTPU010000030.1 GCA_910578335.1 uncultured Lachnospiraceae bacterium
TCCTTTTTATTTTAGGAATAATTCCTATATATGCCAATAATAATTATACACTAACTCCAATTGGCAGCCGCTAAGAACCGCCTGCAGCTCCAGAAGCGACGGGATGCAGGCGTACAGCTTTGACGAAAGCTCCTCGTCCGGCTTTGTCTGGTCAGGCACCATAATGACCTTGAGCCCTGCGGCATATGCGGAAAGAACGCCGTTTGGAGAATCCTCCACAGCAAAGCAGTCCTTTGGATTTTCTCCCAGCCTTTCACAGGCATACAGATACACATCCGGCGCGGGCTTCCCCTTTTCCAGAGAGGCAGCGCTTACAATCTCGTCAAAATAGTCTGCGATTCCAAGCTGCCGAAGCTGCTCGGTGGCACGTTCCGCCTGCGTCGCAGTCGCAACCGCCGCCCTGTACCCGTTTGCCGACAGCCACAAAAGCGCCTGCTCTGCATAAGGCTTCAACTCTATTCCCACCTTGTCCAAATGCTCCTTCATGATTTTCCTGCGGTACTCACGGACAGCCACATAATCAAAGGTTTCTCCAAACCATTCCTTTAACAGTGCCGGCGCATAAGGACGCCCCAAGCTCCGAAGCCGCAATGCCTGCGCCTCGCTCATCTCAAAACCAAAGTGCGCCGCTGCCTGCCGCCAGAAGACTTTAAAATATTTTTCCGTATCAATTAAAGTACCGTCCAAGTCAAAAATTACGGTTTTTCTCATAATAGCCTGATACCCCGCCTGATTTTTTCAATTATTATAGCATTTTGCGGTCGCAGCCGCAATCAAATGTATTTTCTCTCTTTTCGCATAAGCCGCAGGAAAAACGACATACTATGGATAACTGTGCTGTATGGCACGCAGATAACGAAATGTAGTTTTACAAACATCACAGGAGGCATTTATGCAAAACACACTGCCGGTTACCAACGAAAACGGATATTTTGAAATACGACTTGAAAGCATCGGCGGCATGGGCGCCAACCTATGTGGCAAAATGCTGGGGGAGCTTGGCGCGCTGTATCTTTCCTTAAATGCATCCAGCTTTTCCAGTTACGGTTCTGAAAAGCGCGGCTCACCGGTCAAGGCGTTTGTGCGGTGGTGCAGGGAGGATATGCCGATACGCGTCAACAGTCCCGTCGTCTCTCCCCATATTTTATGCATTTTTCACGAAGGGCTTATGGGCAGGTTACCTGTCTTAGACGGCGTGGAGCCGGATACCAGAATCATTCTGAACACCCCGCTTTCCCCTGATGAGGCAATGCAAAAGTATGGTCTTGCAAAGGGCACTCTCTACTGCATAGATGCCTTAAAAATTGCCATGGAATCCCGCTCCCGCATCAATATGGTGCTGCTTGGAGCCATCGCAAAGGCAGCGGGATTTATTCCCCTTGACTGTGTAAAAAGCCTGTGCAGGGATACCATAGGGAAAAAATATCCGGACCTGATTGCCTCCAATCTGGAAGGCGTGCAGAAAGGACATGACCTGCTCTCAGATGGAATTCCTCTTTCCGCAGCTTCCGCTCAAGGCTCGCCTGCTCTTAAAAAGGACAGCTTTACATGGGGATGGGACAATGCACCGCAGGGCGGCATCAATCCCCGCTTTGGCAGTACGGTTTCCAACGATTTATCTCCCTCCAGAGAAGGCTATATTCCGCTGTTTTTACAGGAAAAATGTATTAACTGCGGTCTCTGTGATTCCACCTGCCCCGATATGGTATTTCAATTCCGCGAAGGAACTGTCGACGGAAAGCCCGCCATGATAAACGGCGGACTGGATTATTTTCACTGTAAAGGCTGCCTGCGCTGCGTGGCTGTCTGTCCCACAGGCGCCCTTGTCAAAGCTTTGGAAAAAGATTATCCTGACAAGCCGTGGTTTGTTCCCAACAAGGACTTGCTGCCGGACTCTATCCGCTATGAAAAAACCGGACCTAACGGTTGGATAACCAGCGATTCTTATTTGGATGAAAAACGTGTGGACGGCGGCGTTACCTAAAATATCCATAGAAATGTAAGGAGTTTATTATGGAAAAACAAAAAGTGCTCTACGAAAGCGGAAATGAGCTGGCTGCATACGCAGCCAAGCAAATCAATTATCATGTGATGGGCTACTATCCTATTACACCCTCCACACAGATAGCGGAAAATCTGGATTTGATGGGTGCGGAAGGTGAACACGACATCAAACTGATTGCGGCAGAAGGCGAGCACAGCGCTGCCGGCATCTGCTACGGCGCTTCCACGGGAGGCGGCAGGGTTTTTAATGCAACCAGCGCCAACGGGCTTTTATACGCCTTGGAACAGTTTCCGGTACAGTCCGGCACCCGCTTTCCCATGGTAATGAACGTGGCATGTCGTACCGTCTCCGGTCCCTTATGTATCAAAGGTGACCACAGCGACATTATGTATATGCTCAATACCGGCTGGATTATCCTCTTTGCGGACGAACCGCAGACCGTATATGATATGAACCTGCTTGCCTTAAAGCTGGCGGAAGCGGTCAGTCTTCCCGTGGCAATTGCTTTTGACGGCTTTTACACCAGTCATCAGAAACGAAAATGTATGGTTTTTGAAAACGACAGTACTGTCAAAAATTACATCGGTGAAAAAAAGACCGCTGCGGATGTACTGGATTTGGCACATCCCATTACCGTAGGCTCTTACATGAATGAGCCGGATGTCCTAAACAACCGCTACCAGCTCCATCTTGCCATGAAACAGGCAAAAGAGCTGCTGCCCGTTTTGTTTGCAGAGTACGCCGAACTGTCCGGCAGAGCGTATTCCTTTCTAAAAGGCTATTTGTATGAGGATGCGAATATTCTTCTCGTTGTATTAGGCTCTGCTTACCACACGGCAATGGAAGCTGTCGATATTCTGCGAAAGGAAGGAACCCGCGCCGGCGTGGTCACGCTGCTGACGCTCCGCCCCTTCCCCCATGAAGAAATCGTTCGGTTTTGCCAAAATGCAGCCGTTATTGTTGCAGCAGACCGGCAGGACAGCTACGGTGCGGATGGCGGTAATCTCTCGCTGGAGCTTCGTGCCGCCCTGCAGCGCGCCTCTCTTCCCGTAAAAGTGATTTCCAGAGTCTATGGGCTCGGCGGGCAGGACTTTTTTGTGGAAGACGCCCTCAGCCTGTTTCGCGAGGGGCTTGGCGGCAGCGCCGCCTCCTTTGCTTACCACGGCGTGACAAAAGGCAGCGGCAGGCAGGAACAGCCCGCCTACTTTGAGCCCCTGTCAGAGGCAAATACCACAAAGCATATCACAACCTGCTCCTACGATGCAGCCGCCGGAAAGATGATTGTAAAGGGCGGGCTGTTACGGGATGCAACCGCCATGCCAAAACGGCTGGCGCCCGGACATGGCGCCTGTCCGGGATGCGGTAT
This sequence comes from uncultured Lachnospiraceae bacterium, assembly GCA_910578335.1. GTDB lineage: Bacteria > Bacillota > Clostridia > Lachnospirales > Lachnospiraceae > Acetatifactor. The sequence continues at coordinate 3,372 of CAJTPU010000030.1, forward strand.
TCCCGTCAACCTGAATCTGCTGTTAAAGGGCATCGAAGGAAATGTCGTGCTTTTATTTCAGACCGGCTGCGGCATGGTCGTCACCACTGCCTACCCCAAGACCTCCTTTAAAGTTCCCTATCTGCACAACCTCTTCCAAAACGGCGCCGCTACTTTAAGCGGGCTCGCGGAAGTGTTTAGGCAGCGGCAGAAGCGTGGAGAATACCCTGCGGGTGAGATTACCTTCATTATGGTAAGCGGTGACGGCGGTATGGATATCGGCATGGGCTCCGCTCTGGGAACAGCACTTCGCAATCACAGGCTGATTCTCTTTGAATATGACAACGGCGGCTATATGAACACCGGCTACCAGCTTTCCTATTCCACGCCAATGGGCGCTAAGAGCTCCACCTCCCATGTAGGAAGCACGCAGTACGGCAAAACCTTCTTTCACAAAGATACGCCGGAAATTATGGCTGCCACGCACATCCCCTATGTGGCATGCGCTGCGGAAAGCAACCCTATGGACTTTATCCGCAAGGCAGCCAAAGCCGCCGCCTATGCCAAAAGCTTTGGAACCGCCTACATCAAGGCGCTTTCTGCCTGCCCTCTCAACTGGAGCGACTCGCCGGACAAGGAACGGAGCGTGATTGCCGCGGCAGTGGACTGCTGCTATTTTCCGCTCTACGAAATCGAAAACGGTATCACATCGTTAAATTACGACCCTGAAAAAGCCGGCAAAAAGATTCCCGTCACAGACTGGTTTTCCATGATGGGAAGAACCCGGCACCTCACCAAGGATACCTACCGTGAAATCACGGACAAAATACAGGCAGAGACAGACCGGCGCTTTGCAAAACTGCGCGCACGGTCAGAGAACCCGCTCTTATAAAATAAGATTCGGGTGTCAAAAGCCCTGTCGGAAAATGTTGGTTGTCAATTTGACCTGAGAATAGGTGTAAGCGACTTTTGCGCCATGGAAATGAGACTCAAAAATCGTGGAAGCCTTTGCTGAACACGATTTTCGCTTTAGAGGCTCATTGAAATGTTTGGCGCAACGGAGTGCACACCTATTCTCAGGTCAAATTGACAGCAGGTAACTTCAGTCAGGGCTTTTGACACCCGAATCAAAATAATTTTCAAAGCCGCTTAGCGGCAGAATGGAGGAAAAAATGGAACATCACACTTTTTTTGCATGTAAAGACAAGTCAAGTATTCTATATTTGATAACAGGTTCTAAGGAAGAAGCCGCAAAATGTCTCGGAAGTAATTTCATGGAGCTCGACCCCTCCAAATCAGAGGGTGCCGGGGAAAAGCATCTGCCCTGTGTTTCCGTAAACGGCAGTCTGGTGACAGTTTCCGTGGGCAGCGTCGCCCATCCCATGAGTGCGGAGCACAGCATAGAATGGGTATGCCTGGAAACCACGCAGGGCAGTCAATGGAAGAAACTTTCACCTGCCGGCGAGCCCAAGGCAGAATTCGCGCTTGCACAGGGCGACAAGGCAGTGGCGGCATACGCATACTGCAATCTGCACGGCTTTTGGAAGACGGATATTTGATTGACATAAAACAACTTCAGGCAGGGCTTTCGACGCCTAATCCTAAATAAAAATGAAAGCAGAAGGAGAATCAACATGGCAGTAGATTTTAAGAACAGCGAGACAAAAGACAATTTAATGCGGGCTTTTGCCGGGGAAAGTCAGGCAAGAAACCGCTATACCATTTCCGCTTCCCAGGCAAAGAAGCAAAATTTATACGTGGTTTCTGCCGTATTTCGCTTTACGGCAGACCAGGAAAAGGAACACGCCTCTATTTTTTACAATCATTTGAGCAGCTTAAGCGGGGAGAATATTCGCATTGACGGCGCGTATCCCATTGACATCAGTCAGGACACCGCAAAGCTTCTTCGTCTTGCACAGCATAACGAGTATGAGGAGCATGATGATGTATACAAGAGATTTGCAGAAATTGCATCGAAAGAAGGCTTTTCGGGCGTTGCCGCTTCCTTCAATATGATTGCCGAGATTGAAAAAACACATGGGGACCGCTTTGGTCTCTTTGCCGATTTGCTGGAGCAGAACAAGCTTTTTGTATCTGATGTGGAAACTGCATGGATGTGTCTGGAATGCGGAAATATCTACCGTGGCACCTCTGTTCCCGAATATTGCCCTGTCTGCCACCACGACAGAGGTTATTTTATCCGTCTGGAACTCGCGCCTTATACCGGCGTAAACCTGCATTTTGCCAAATAAAACTATTCTTTTTGTATGATAAAAGGCGTCCTCTTTACGAAGACGCCTTTTTTTTATTCTGCCGAACATTCTCTGCCTTCACCTGCAGGTTCCGTTCCTTAATTTTCACTACCCCCGTCTGCAGGCTCCGTTCCCTGATTTTCACTGCCGCCGTCTGCAGGCTCCGTTCCCTGATTTTCACTGCCGCCCGCATTTGCTGCCGCCTGCACCTTCAGGTAAACCAGCCGCCCCTTCGGGTCGGACACTTCGCACCCTTCCTTTATCTCATTTAAATAATCATCCATGGTATCGCTCAAAAGGGTATTGGCAATCTTCACCTGCCATTCGGGACGACCTTCTCCCACATAGTAAAGCACAAAGGTAGTTCCTTCCTGTACAAGTGTAACCGTGTCGCCCGGTTTACGCTCCTGCGTAAATATCCATTCACTGAATATAGCATTCAGAGAAGCTGCCGTCACTTCCTTATAAAGCCCCTCCTCTGCCGCGCTATAGCTATCAATGCTGTACTTTTTCACCAGTTCAACAAACGCCTCTTCCGTTCCTCCTGCTGCGCTGTGCTCTGCCAGGATATCCTCTCCGTTGGCGGTCGTTGTGGCAATGACACGGACATTCGCCGTAGTCGCATCATCAAGATAGCGCTTTACAAACTGCAAAACATAATACTTGTGTGCATCTGCATCCTCAATAACGGTGGTATCGCCTTCTTCTCTTGCATCGTCAAACAGCCAGTCCCTGTATTTTGTAGAAATACCCGACTGCAGCATACCATTGTGCTCTGTGCCTTCCTCCGCAATCGCAAGCAACGCCACATTGGCTTCCTTCCTTGCCTCGTCCATCGCCGCCTGAATTTCTTCCTCAGTAGGCTCAATGGTGCTTGGATTGCCGTCGCCGTCCGTCACTGTCTGTGCTTCCGGAATCTCAGCACTTATCTCCGTAAGCTTATAATCGACACTGTCATAATTTGCCTGATTCACATCATAATATGCCTGAATCGCCTCTGCCGTAGCCGCCCTCTCCTCCGCCACATGCTTGTAGTAAGCAGCCGCCAGATAGCCTTCCTCTACATAGGGCTTCAGTCCGGAAACCGTGGCATATCTTCCAAAAGTCAGCTTATAGTATCTGTTGACAGATTCTCCTGCTGCCGCCGCGCTCGTCTTGGCGGATTCTGCAAAGGAGGCGTACTCTTTCGAAGTATCATAGGTAAAGCCCGCTGCCTGCGCCGCATCTAACAATGCCTTATTCTGCCGGATGGCATCCACGGCAAGCTGCTCAAAATAATCCTTCCACGACATCGTCTCGCTATATGCCTGTGAAGCGTAGTCCCCACTGGCATTAAAGCCCATATAAGAAAGATACGTTCCATACGTATTAATATAATCGCTGCTTGCAAGATTATAATAATAGTCAAACTCAACCCGCGTAATATCATGCCCGCCCACTGTAATATAGGGAGAATGAGCGGCTGCATAATTCCTGACCGGTATGGAAACCAGCCCGATAACAATTGCCGCAAGAATAACAACGCCTGCTATCCTGCTTATTGTCCTTCTCTTCTTCTCCTTTAACTCCGCTTCCTTCCTTCTCTGTAACTTTCTATCGTACCTAGTCACAATCTTCTGCGATGCTTCATTTTGTGATTTTGCTTTCTCTGACATGGTGCATCTCCTTCCTTTTCCTGCGCCGCCGCCCAAACACTACGCCACACGCCCTACCATTATAATCTATCTTTCAAAGAAAAGGTAGTCCTTTCACGCAATTTTCATAAATTTTTTTTGAATTTATGTGCTCTGAGGGAGCGCCCGCATATGAGCAAAAATAACTGCGAAGCAGCGAAAAGCGCACTCGTGCGCGATTTTGCGAATGGGCACGGGCTGAGCGTCACTTACAGCCACCTCTCATTACTCCAGATTATTCACCCGCCCCATAAACAAAATCATTCCTGTCCTCGTATCCTGAATCACATAAATAAAAGGTTGGTTCGCCTCAAAGACAATCGGCTCTTCCTCCATGGGCGCGCAGCCGTCGTTTGTAACAATCGTCGTCACGGCTGACGCCCTGGTTCCCTGCTCATCCACTTCAATCTTTGCCTTGTGCAGTACCTGCGATACATACAGGTCCTCCGCTATCTTACCAAAATCAGCGTTTTCCATATCAAAGGCTGTCTTCATGCCCATCTCCTGTAAGAGTGCATTCAAGCCTTTTATCTCCTGCTCCATTGCAAATTTGGGAATCGCCAGGCGGGTAATTTTCTCACTCGCCGCGCTGTCCAGACTGTCCAAAAGCGCTTCCTTTTCCTCTATGCTCAGCGCGTCAAACAAAGAAACGATGTCCCCTCTTCCATCCGGAATAAATATCTTCATCACAAGCGGCGAATCCTCATAGGGCAGCGCAATCCCTTTTATGCCGCATCCTGCTATCGCATCAGCCTCTATATAGGCATAGTATTTGTTGTATTGATGCATCATTTCCACTTCCTTTTCGCCCGCGGTTCCGGCAAAAATCTGCTCATAGGTGTCTTCCTCCATAAAAGGCTCTTCCCATTTTCCCTCAAAATACACGGCATTCATCAGTATCATAGCCGTATCTACAGGCAGCCCATTTAATACCTGCGGTATCATTCCCTGCGTGTTATCACTCGCCCAGCCGTTTATCCTTTCCAGCGCGCCCTCCGGGTCTTTCGCAAAATCTGCCTCGTATAACCCGCTGTGGTAAAAATCCTTTGCCGGATTCAAAAAATCTGCCTCTATTCCTTCCGCCCACTCTTTTTCTTCGCGCATCCAGATAGAGTTTGCCGTCAGAACAAAGGTGTCGTCCTGCCATTGCGTCTCCAAATAGGCACGCATGGCGCTGTTCCACGCCTCTGCATCCATAATTCCCAAAAGAATATCCAGCTCCTCCTTCGTCTCCGTACCCGCTCCCAGATTTAGCAGAGAAAGCGCACTGCAAAGACTGTAGGGAGAGAAGAAAACATTTTCTTCTCCGTCCAAACGCTCATACAGGTTGTACGCAAAGGTATTGACACCATTTCGCAGCAGTTCCATCTCCTCGCCGTCATAGGAAACTGTGCTTTCATCATCTGCATCTCCCTTTTCTGTTTCGGGTTCGTCAGAATGTCCCTGCGGTCCTGACGGCGCTTCCCTCTGCGGCTTCCCACACCCGACAATCCCGGCAAGCATACAAAAAACCAACAGCAATGCATATACTCTCTTCTTCATGGCACCCGTCTCCTTACTCTAAATGGCTGACTCTGCCCATAAACAATATCATACCCGTCCTTGTATCCTGAATCACATAAATGAAAGGTCTGTCCGCTTCAAAAACAACCGGTATTTTCTCTTGCACCATTGAGCACTTGGCTGCTATCACCGCCGTCACGGCTGCCGCTTCAGTGCCCTGTTCATCTACTTCAATTTTTGCCTTGTGCAGTACCTGTGATACATACAGTTCCTCCGCTATTTTGTCAAAATCAGCCGTATCTGCAAACGCTTCCCGCATTCCCATATTCTGCAGAATTTCCTTCAGCTCCTTGATTTCCTGCTCCATGGTAAATTTGGGAATCACAAGACGGTCAATCTCTTCCTGCTGCGCATCATCGAGGCTGTCTAAGAGTTCCTCTTTTTCGGCATCGCTCAGCGCCGCAAACAAGGTCTCTATGTCCTCACCGTTTTCCGGCATAATCGGTACAAATATCTTCATCACAAGCGGCGAATCCTTGTAGGGAATGGCAATCCCCTTCATACCGCGGGATTCTACATAGGCATAGTACGCTCCGTACTGATGCATCATGTCCACCCGCTTCTCCCCGTCATTTCCGTAAAAAGTCTCCTCGTGCGTGCTTTCCTCCATAAAAGGAATCTCCCACTTTCCTTCAAAATACACGGCGTTCATCAGTATCAGAACGGTCGCAGGCGGAAGCTTTTCAATCACCTTAGGTATCATGCCATTCGTGTTTTCATCCGCCCATCCGTTCAGCTTTGCTATGGCACCTTCCGGATTTCCCACAAAATCCGCCTCATACAATTCACTCTTAAAAAATTCTGCTGCCGGTTTTAAAAAATCCGTCTCTATATTTTCCGCCCACACTTCCCCCTGCTGCAGCCAGATGGAATTGGCTGTCAGGACAAAAGTCTCATTCGCCCATTCCGTCTCCAGATACGCTTTCATGGCGCTGCTCCACGCCTCCATATCAGAAATCCCCAAAAGCGTCTCCAACTCCGCTTTCGTCTCCGTACCCGCTCCCAGATTTAACAGGGCGAGCGCACTGCAAAGACTATAGGGGGAAAAGAAAAGATTCTCCCCGCTCTCGAGCTGTCCATATAACTGATAAGCAAAATGATTGACACTGTTTCTCAACATATTCTTCTCCTCTTTTACAATGATTTCCCTATCCCCTGCCGCATTTTCTACCTCATTCTGCACTTCGCTTTGTACCGGTTCCCGCTTTCCGCAGCCGCTTATCCCTGCAGCCATACAGACAATCAGCAGCCATGCTAATCCTTTTTTCTTCATAAAAAACCTCCCTTTTATCCGTCTCTGCCGCCCGACGGACAGCACTTTCTAAATAAGATACGGATGAAAGAGAGGTTTTTATGGAAACTATCTCTTTTTGGAAAACGCTGTCTGCATCAGTGCTTTCTTAAATAAATTCTTTTACAGTCCGGTAAACGCCTTTTGCGTCCAGCCCATACTTTTCAATTAACGCCGCCGCAGAGCCCGACTCGCCAAACACATCCTGCATACCTATTTTGCACACAGGCACCGGATAATGCTTGCAGAGTGCATCGCAGACCGCGCTGCCAAGCCCGCCAATCACAGAGTGCTCTTCCACCGTGACTACCTTTCCTGTCTTCTTTGCACTGTTTACAATCAGCTCTTCATCAAGCGGTTTGATTGTGCAGATATTGACAACTTCGGCACTGACCCCCTCTTTTTCCAGCATGTCGGCTGCACCCAGCGCAGAGTCCACACCAATACCTGTCGCCACAATCGTGACGTCGCTGCCTTCCCTGACAATCGTCCCCTTTCCAATCTCAAAATGGTAATCCGGCCTGTCGTTAATCACGGGAACCGCCGCACGCCCGAATCTTAAATAAACAGGTCCCTCATATTCCAGCGCGGCACGGACTGCCGCACGTGCCTCCACATCATCGGAAGGGCACATCACTACCATCCCGGGTATGGTGCGCATCAATGCCAAGTCTTCATTGCACTGGTGCGTTGCGCCGTCTTCCCCCACGGAGATGCCCGCATGGGTCGCTCCGATTTTGACATTGAGATGAGGGTAGCCTACGGAATTACGCACCTGCTCAAAAGCGCGTCCCGCCGCAAACATGGCAAAAGAACTCACAAACGGAATCTTGCCCGCAGCGGCAAGACCTGCCGCAATGCCTACCATATTGCATTCTGCAATGCCACAGTCAATGTGGCGCTCGGGATACGCCTTTTTGAAAATACCTGTCTTGGTTGCCGCCGCAAGGTCCGCGTCCAGAACCACCAAATCAGGAAATTCTTCCGCCAGCTCCTTTAACGCATTGCCGTAGCTCTCTCTGGTCGCAACCTTCTTGATTATCTTTTCCTCTGCCATTGTTATTCACCTGCCTTTTCCAGCTCTTCGCCGATTTTCTCAAGGTCCGCCATAGCAACCGCGTATTCCTCGTCATTGGGAGCCTTACCGTGCCAGTCTACATTGTTTTCCATAAAGGATACGCCCTTGCCCTTTAAGCTGTGCATAATAATGCAGGTCGGACAGCCCTTTGTCTCTCTTGCCTCTTTGAACGCCGCCCTTATCTGGTCAAAGTCGTGCGCATCTATATTTATCACATGAAAATTGAACGCTTCAAACTTTTTATCAATGGGATACGGTGAGCAGACCTCGCTGATGGGTCCGTCAATCTGCAGATTATTGTTGTCCACAATCACGCAGAGATTGTCAAGCTTCCTGTGTCCGGCAAACATCGCTGCCTCCCACACCTGTCCCTCTTCCAGCTCGCCGTCGCCCAGCATCGTGTAGGTACGGTATGCCCTGCCGCCCAGCTTTGCCGCCAGCGCCATGCCCACAGCGGCAGAAATGCCCTGTCCCAAAGAGCCTGACGACATATCAACGCCGGCAATATGGATGCAGGGATGTCCCTGCAGATAAGAGCCCAAGTGGCGCAATGTCGGCAAATCCTCCACCGGAAAAAATCCACGGTTTGCCAATGCCGCATACAGACCGGGGGCAGTATGTCCTTTAGAGAGCACAAACCTGTCCCTCTCTTCCATCTGCGGATTTTGAGGGTCTATATTCATTTCTTCAAAATACAGAAATGTAAACATGTCCGCCGCAGATAAAGAGCCGCCGGGATGTCCGGCTTTTGCACCGTGAACTGCGGTAACAATGCCCTTGCGGACTTCATTTGCCGTTTTTTGCAGTTCTAAATTTTTCATGTTTTGTCCTACCTTTCCTTTGTGTCCTTCAACGCTTTTACTCTAGCATATTTTTACTTTTCCGTCCATAGCCAACTAAAAAATTCATGTTCGCCACTGCCGGCGGCATATATATAACTAAAACCCTGCGGAAGCCTTCCATGAAAAAATTCTTTCACCGTATTTTTAAAAGAAAACTGCTGCCCTTGTATTTTCTTGCCCCAATACTCGCCCTGCTGACCTTCTTTTTGTTTTTTTCGGGTAAAGATGCAAAGGCATTCGACGTTCTTACCAAAGATATTTTTCAGAACGAACTGTATGGAAATACTTTAAATCTGCACTATACGCTTGCAGACCCCGAAAGCTTCGGCATTGCGCGCTACGAGCCCACGCTCCCTATTTATTCTGCTTCTTTAAGTGAAACATCTGCGGCTGCGCTTGACGATTACATAAGCCGGCTTTCGGCAATCCATAAGAATGAACTTGATGACAAACAACGGTATACCTATGCGCTTTTAGAGCGTTTCTTATCCCATGCCAAGGAAAACAGCGCTTTTCCTTACTACGACGAGCCGCTGTCTCCTGCATCCGGTATGCAGTCCCAGCTTCCGATTTTATTTGCCGAGTATACCTTCCGCTCTGCGGCAGACGTAGAGGACTACCTTGCCCTTTTGGAACAGACGGACGATTATTTTGCCTCTCTGCTCGTCTACGAGCAGGAGAAAAAAGCGGCGGGGCTGCTGCAGGCAGACACCTCCCTGCAGCAGGTCAGGGAACAATGCTATACCATTCTCTCCAAGGACGAACTGGCACAGGGAACTCACTTTTTACAGACTACCTTTGCGGAGCGTCTGCAAAAACTCCTGCAGGAGGAAAAAATTACAGAGGAAGATGCCGAACGCTATAAAGCGCAAAACGACCGCCTGCTTTCCACTGTTATGCTGCCCGCATACGAATCTCTTGCCGACGGGCTGTTCCTGCTTATGGGCGACGGCTCTTCCAAGCCGGCAGGACTCTGCGCCTCTCCCTTGGGACGGGATTATTACCTTTGGCTTGTGAAGACAAATACCGGTTCCGCACTGACCATAGAAGAAATCAAGGCTGTTTTATATCCCCGCTTTGAAGAGGAATATAAAATGCTGCATGAACTGCTTACTACAAGAGAAGATTCTGTTTCTCTCTGGATACAGATTTTACAGGATAATTCCTTCCCGCTCGCCGCACCGGAGGAAATGCTTGCTGACCTGCAGAAACGAATGCGTGAGGATTTTCCTGCTTTCCCGTCTGGACTTCTCGGGGGAGACAATACCCCCTCTCTTTCTGTCAAGACGGTTTCCGAAAGCCTGCAGGATTATTGCGCCCCTGCCTTTTACCTGACTCCTCCTCTGGATGATACGGAAAACAACGTCATTTACATCAACGAAAAAAGTACGCCGGAGGGTCTGGCACTTTATACGACACTTGCACACGAAGGGTATCCCGGGCATCTCTACCAATCCGTATACAGCCAGCGCGCTTTACGGCAGGAAGACCAGAGTCTCGTCCGGCAGGTTCTCTCCTATGGCGGTTATCTGGAAGGGTGGGCACTGTATGTAGAGTTTATTTCCTATGACTATGCTGCGGCGCTGGCGGCAGAGCAGGGTGACGAAAACGCTGCCTATGCCTATACAATCGAAAAGCATAACCGCAATATGCAGTTATGCCTGTATGCCCTGCTGGATGTAGCCATCCACTATGACGGCGCTTCCTATGAAAAAATTCATGAAGTGCTCTCCTCTTTTGGTATTACCGATATTGAAACCACGCGCCACATTTATGATTACATTGCGGAGGAGCCCTCCAATTATCTGAAATATTACTTGAGCTATCTGGAGATTTTAAGACTGAGGGAAGAAGCCCGCGCACAGTGGGGAGAGGCATACAGCGATTTAAAATTCCATACTTTTTTTCTGAATTGTGGTCCTTCGGACTTTTCTACCATTAGAGAAGCTTTAAAAAATCAGCAATAGAACCGCTCTTTGCCGGCTTACTGCTGCCAATCACAACAGCGTCCATACTTCACAAACCGCCTGCTGCTTTCAGTAAAAGCAGCGCAGGCGGTTTAACAATTCTGCCGTATACTCCCCATCCTCCATACACCAGACCGCGTCAAGCATACCCTCCATAAAGAGCAGCTTCTCTATATCCGCCTTGTCATACCCTGTCTCTTGTGCCAAAAGCCCTGCCATCCGTTCTATATGCGCTTTTGTTTCCTCAGCGGAAACATAATCAAATTCATTTAACAGAAACCGCGGAATGTCAAAAATTTCAGGTCCCACTACACCCTTGGGGTCAATCATACAATAGCCTCTGCCGCCCAGCAGAATATTGTCATGGTGCAAATCCCCGTGCAGCAGCACCCTTTCCGGATACTTATCAAACATTTCTTGTCCAATTTGGCAGGCTCTACGCATTTTATCCCTTATTTCCGCCGCTGCGCCGCTGTACCGGCAGTACCGCTCCGCTCTTTCCAGCCAGTCCATATAGGTTTCATGTCCCTCACAGCCGGCTTTGCTTGTGTGGATTGCATGAAAAACACTGTAAAAGGCTTCCACACGCTTTTCGTGGTTCTGCTCCTCCCTCAGCGGGCAGCCCGGGAAAATTTGCTCAATAACAGCAACACCTAAGTCGCAGTCCAATTCATATGCCTTACAGCAGCCGGCTCCGTCAAGCGCCTTCAGCATATCAAAGCCTGATTTTAACTCTTTTTTGTCCTCACTTACCTTTATGATAACATTGCCCCATTTCTCCGCACGGGCACTGTATACCGCCCGTGACTCTTTCTCATACAGACACGTGATATCCCTCAGCTTCCATTTGTCCGTTGCAATGGCAAGCTTATGCCTGCTCAGTTCGCGTGCCTCCTTGCCGGACATATACTCGATTTTCAGCTCCAGCATACAGAATCGCGTTCCGTCTCCGATTACGCCGTCTCTGCCTTCCCTGCTGTCATCGGGCGCATATTTTAATGCCAGCGCTTCTATTGCATGATACTTTTCCTCGCCATCATCCAAAATGCGGATTCTTCCGAAAACAATTACACTTCTAAAATACGTCGTATACTCCTTGGGCATCACAATATCCTTGTCCACGACGCAGAAGGAAACCTTGCTGTTTCTTCGTATTGCTTCCAGCTTATGCCCGCTTAATGCACTGTGAAAATAAACTGCCTGCCGTCCCGCATCGTAGACATAGCTTAGCGGCACTGCATAGGGATAATTGTCATCTCCGGCTACTGCCAGAACGCCTGCGGTTCCCCGCTTCAGCACTTCCTCACACGCCGCTGTATGCAATGCCTGTTTTCCTCTTCTCATTTCCCGAAACATACTAATACCTCCTGTATAGCTTAAACCGTATCGCTCAAATTATAAACGCGCCGTCAATACGACGGCGCGCTAAAATTACTGTCATACACTCATTTATTCGGTTTCAATTGCTGCGTCACGGTTCTCACAGTATTTGCACAAGCGTGTACGGTTTGCCGCAATGGCTTGTTCCACGGTTCCTTCTGTGATTGTATCCGTCCGGTTCATCGCCTGACAGTCAACATCAGTGTGGTACACTTTGCCGAACGGCGTCCAATACACCAGCGTATCACCGTATTCCGCCATCGCCTCCGCCTTCTCTTCTGCGGAAATCGGATTGAAATCATAGGAAGCAATTCCGCCGATGAGCAGCATAACGACTGCCACGATTGAAGCTATCTTCTTTGTCTTCGCATCGGCATCCTTGTTCGTAAGCGCCAGAACAATGAACGGAACGAATGCAATGACACAGGCAATAACACCCATGTTATTCCACAACCAGAATTTGAGCTTGTTCTTTTCTGATGCCGGGTCAATATGATTTGATTTCTTCCAAAGCTGTGAGCCGATAATTACCAAAACCAAATCAAGCGCAAGCATAATAATGACCTGAGCTAACGTAGATATCGGCAAAAAGCTCAGCGTAACATTGCCGCAGAAAATCATTAAGGCAAGAACCTCCAACCCGATTGCCGCCAGCCATAACACAACCGCGCCAATGCGCAGCCCGGTGGCATTCCCCGTCTTAGGTGCTTCCTTGATTGTACGCTTTGTCTCGGCAGAGCCCTCCGCTTTGACAATGGTACGCTTTCTGCTTGTTTTCTTTTGTTCAGCCATAATAAACCTCTCCCTCCATTTTCTATTTCAACAAACTCATCAGCAGACCGCTCAGACTCACGCTGCCGTCCTGCTCCTTTGACTGGGTAGAACCACCCAGTAATGAACCTGCAAGACTCATCAGGTTCAAACCTTTTTGTTTCTCCGGCTGAACCTGCTGATACCCTTTTCCCAGCAATGCGGAGCCCAGAACGCTTAGAAGATTGGGCGAATCCGCTTTTTCTTTGCTTGTTTCTTCTTTTTTATAGTTGCCCACAAGAGACAGCACCACCGGCGCAAGCTGACCAAGCATCGTAGAGACCTGAGTCTTTGACAAACCGGTAGATTGGGCTAAACCTGCCTTGACTTCCTTCTCATTGTCTCCCAACACATGCTTCACAACCTTTTTTCCATCCTTTACGTCCACCTTGCTCAGCATGGATGATGTGCTTTTCTCTGCGTCCGGAGCGTGTTTATCCAAAGCCTCTTCAAGAGACTTCGCGCCCTCATCCGTTGAAGAATTCTGATACATCCCCGAAAGGAGCAGCGGAAGCGCCTGCGTCACGAGCTGTTTAACCTGTTCATCGCTTGCATCCGTACCCTTCTTAAGCTCTCCGACTGACTTCTTGCCAAGCAGCTCGCCAGCCAGCATATCCAGAAGTGCCATGCTCTATTTCCTCCCTTTTGTAAATATCATAAAATACTCTCTGATTATACCGTACAAAAATAAATGTGTCAATGAAAACCATATCATTGACAAACCTGTCTGCCGGTTCTATACTATACCTTTGAGTAAAACGCCCGCCAGCTTGTGCGGCATATATAAAGGATGTGTTTCTACTATGGAAAACCTGATATTCAGTCTCAATGCAACCATACCTGTCTTTTTGCTGATGGTGCTCGGATATCTTTTACGGCAGCTTAAAATTGTGGACGAGCCCTTTGTCAACACCTTGAACTCCTTCAATTTTAAGATTACGCTGCCTGTTTTGCTCTTTCGGGATATTGCGGACTCGGATTTCTATTCTGTCTGGGATACCCGCTATGTGCTGTACTGCTTTTTGGTGACGCTTTTTTGTATCACTGTTATCTGGCTGCTGACAGCTTTTTTTTACAAAGACAAAGTACATGCGGGAGAGTTTGTGCAGGCTTCCTTCCGCGGCAGCGCCGCCGTCTTAGGCATCGCTTTTATCCAGAATATTTACGGAAACGCGGGCATGGCGCCGCTTATGATAATCGGAACGGTGCCCCTGTACAACATTGCCGCCGTGCTGATTCTCTCCTTTACCGGTCCCCACAAAGAGGCATCCGGCAAAAGAGCGCTGTCAAAATCTATAAAGGGCATCCTCACCAATCCCATTATCATTGGCATTCTTCTTGGCATGGTGGTGTCCGCCCTGCACATCCGCTTCCCCTTTATTGTCAGCAAATCCATAGACAGCGTTTCCTCGCTGGCAACGCCCCTCGCCCTGATTGGGCTCGGCGCCGGCTTTGAAGGAAAAAAGGCATTGAAACAGATAAAGCCCACTATCATTTGCTCTACAGTAAAGCTGCTGGTACAGCCCCTTCTCTTTCTTCCCCTCGCCGCTTTTCTGGGCTTTCGGGATGAAAAGCTGGTGGCAATCCTGATTATGCTCGGCGCTCCCACCACGGTAAGCTGCTATATCATGGCAAAAAACATGGGGCACGAGGGAACCCTGACTTCCAGCGTAGTGGTCGCAACCACCTTTTTCAGCTCCGTCACCATCACGCTATGGCTCTTTGTCCTGCGCAGCCTTGGGCTGATTTAATACTATGGAGGAATTATTATGATACATTTGCTTTTAGCTGTTATTTACCTGTCCTTTATCAGTCTCGGTCTGCCGGACGCGCTGCTCGGCTCTGCCTGGCCGTCCATGTATGTGGAATTTGATGTACCGCTTTCCTACGCCGGAATCATTGCAATGGTCATCTCCGCCGGCACCGTCATATCCAGTCTGCAGAGCGACAGACTGACACGCCGTTTTGGAACCGGCATGGTTACGGCAGTCAGCGTTGCCATGACCGCCCTCGCACTCTTTGGCTTTTCCATCACCCGCTCCTTTCCTCTGCTCTGCCTCTGGGCAGTCCCCTATGGGCTTGGCGCGGGAAGCGTGGATGCTTCCCTCAATAACTATGTAGCGCTTCACTACGCTAGCCGCCACATGAGCTGGCTCCACTGCATGTGGGGCATCGGCGCGTCCGTCGGACCTTACATTATGGGCTATGCCCTGACAGGCGGACAAGGCTGGCATATGGGCTACCGCTATATCGCTTTTTTGCAAATCGTGCTGACCATTATACTGTTTTTCAGCCTGCCCCTCTGGAAAAAGCGCAGCAGCACAGCCTCGGAAACAGAAGACGGAAAAGGAGAAAAAGCACTGACGCTAAAACAGATTGTTGCCATTCCCGGCGCTAAGGCAATTCTGATTACTTTTTTCTGTTACTGTGCCCTGGAACAGACTGCCGGTCTCTGGGCAAGCAGCTATCTGGCGCTTTTTCGCGGTTATACGGCGGAAGCGGCGGCGGAATATGCCGCCCTGTTCTACATCGGCATCACCGGCGGCAGGGCGCTCAGTGGTTTTCTGACGCTGAAACTCAGCGATGTGCAGATGATTCGGCTGGGCGCGGCAATTATTTTGCTGGGAATTATCACCCTGCTGATACCACTTGGCGGCATTGCCGCTCCCGTGGGGCTTGTCCTGATAGGGCTTGGCTGCGCGCCTGTCTATCCCTGCATTATCCACTCCACGCCTGCTCATTTTGGCGCTGACAAATCGCAGGCAGTCATTGGCGTACAGATGGCTTTCGCCTATGTAGGCACCAGTCTGATGCCGCCCCTGTTCGGACTGATTGCAAATCACATCCATGTAGCGCTGCTTCCTGTCTACCTTCTTCTCCTTCTCGTGCTTATGGCAGTTATGCATGAAATGCTTTTGCGTAAGACCAAGAAACCTGCGGACTAAAGTGATAAGCACCCCGCCTCAGGTTACCATCCCCGCCAGCACAACGCTCGCCAGCAGCCCAGCCAGCATGGAAATCAGCGCGCCCGACAGCGTATAACGTGTTTTGGTCACTTTTGCCGCCAAAAAGTAGACCGACATCGTATAAAAAATGGTCTCGGTGCAGCTCATCAGGATGGAGGTCAGCATACCGATATAGGAATCTGTTCCATGGGTCTTGAAAATATCCAGCACCAGTCCCGTTGCCGCTGAGGAAGAAAACATTTTTACCAGCGTCAGCGGAACGATGTCTGCCGGAATTCCGATTTTTTCCGTAAGTTTACCCAAAAGTCCGCCTAAAAACCCCATAAAACCGGAGGCGCGCAGTACGCCCACGCCCACCATCAGTCCGATTAACGTCGGCAGAATTCCCGCCACCGTCTTCAGCCCTTCTTTGGCGCCGCCAATAAACTCCTCATACACCTGTACCTTATTTATCAGTCCGTATGCCACTATGTAAAAAATAATGACCGGTATGATTACATTAGAAAAGTTTGCTAAAAATCCTGCCATTTTTGCCTCCATGCCAAAACACTTATTTCCTGTCCTTTATTTTGCAATAGACAATCGCAATAATTGTGGAAAACAACGTTGCCAGTATGGCTGGCGCAATGACTGCTGCCGGATTGGCGCTGCCGTACTGCGTCCGGTACACAATCATATTGACAGGTATCAATTGCAGCGAAGAGGTATTCAGAATGAGAAACGTGCACATTTCATTGCTTGCCGCCCTTCCCCGCAGCCCTTCCTTGCCGCCCTTTACATAGGCGGGATTTCCCCGCTCCTCTTCCAGCTTTGCCAGCTCCTCCATCGCCTTTAAGCCTGCCGGCGTGCACGCCCAGCCAAGCCCTAAAATATTGGCAATGAAATTAGTGGCAATGTATTTGCGCGATTCATGCTTTTTTGGTATGCGTGGAAACATAAATGACAAAAAGGGCTGAATACCCGACGCAAGTCCGGCAATCAACCCTGATTTTTCTGCAATTCTCATAAGCCCCATCCAAAGCCCCATAACCCCCGCCATGGTAATACACAAGGATACGGCTTCTCCCGCGGAGCCAAGCGCAGCATCCGTCACCGCCTCCATATTTCCGGTAACCGCGGCATACACCACGCCAATCAATATCATAAACGCCCAGATATAATTTAGCATATTTCCTCATCTACACGCCGCTGTTTATACCATGTATATGAGACAATTACTTTAAATATCTCCCCTTTCTTTTTTGTGCAGATATTTTCTGGCATACATCAAGTCATCCGCTTTTTTCAGGAAATGGTCCAGCGTATGATTTTTCACGCGATTGGTATACACTCCGATACTGGCGTGTATATCATATTCCTTATTACTGTTTTCATTGTAGGAACGGATACCCTGTTTCACCCTGCTCACAATTTCCTCCGTCCGCTCGTCAATATCCTTGCCGGCAAAAGCAATCAAAAACTCATCTCCGCCTATCCTTGCCGCCAGTTCATGCCGGATATTCGCCTTGATAATACTGCCGATTGCCTTAAGAGCTTCGTCGCCTTCCGCATGTCCGTATGTATCGTTGATTTTCTTCAGACCGTCCATATCCAAGGATATCACGGTCATATCCATTTCCTCTGCCATTTCTAACAAAAGCTGAATCTTCTGGTAAAATCCGTTTCTATTGTAGAGCCCCGTAAGCAAATCGCACATGTAAAGTCTCATCAGCTCCATCTGTGCCTTCTGCATTTCCAAAAGCTGCCTAAAGCAGGTAAGAAATGCCGCATATGCGGTAAACCAGAACCATTCCAGTTCAAATGTAATGACTGTGTAACCGACCGCTCTTCCCTTCATGTGCGTTGTCAGCACCAGCAGAAAGTCATTTTCGTCAAGCTGCCGGCTTCTGTCCGGAATCAGTTCGCCAAATTCTATATGTTCCCAATAATCCGTCTGTGGCATCTCCCTGCTGTTGTCATAGCGCAGAACATTCATATGTTTCGTATAACTCGGATTATCCTCTTTGTACGCAGCGTCATGCATCCGCGTGTTTAACTCCTTTTCCTCTATCAAATCCGTATTGGCGCAAAACCAAAAGGTTTTATACCTGAGCGGGCTCATATACTCCGGCATCGCCTTAATAATATCCGTAAAATTTTCCGCATGCCCATAATTGGCAATCAACTGGTTCAAATCACCTTGATACTTAATCTGTTGGTGAAGCTCTGACTTTAGTTTAATCATTTCGGAAGCCACATGCATGGTTTCCAGATTGCTGCAGCCGCAGGAATTCCCTATCTGCACTTTATTGTAAATCAAAACCTTGCCGTTTTTATTCACTTTGTATTCGCCTGTCGCAATAATGTCAAACAAAATGCGGATAAATTCATCTACATTCTGCACTCCGGTGGTAAGACGGGGCCTGCTGTAACGCTCCATATCAATCCCGTCAAAGCCGCTGACCGCCACATCCTCCGGCACTCTGTAGCCCTTCTCCTGCAGGCAGCGGCACACGGTAATTGCCATTGCATCATTGGCACATACAATTGCTTCCGGCATGGAAAGACCATCCGCAAACATTTTCTGCATTGCCTCTCTTGTCGGGTCCTCCCAAAAGTATCCCCAGTAAACCCGCTCCGGCACAAAGGGCACATTGTTTTCCGCAAGGACTTCCTGAAACACCGCAAGGCGCTCTTCAGAATAGTTGTTTCCCGGCATCCCGCCCATAAAATTGATGACGCGGTATCCATGATTTACCACCATATGCCTTACCACTTCCCTGAAAGCATCCCCATAATCAAAAGCAATGTTAATACAGCCGTCAAAATTTTTATCCACCGTTATAACGGGAACTCCCGCCTTGTTTGCCTTCTCTACAAGCGCAAGCTGACCTGCATCATCCTTAAACGATTCCGACATTAAAACAATTGCGTCATAACGCTCCACGCTGACAATATCAAACACCTTTTTTTCGCCCTTGTCATTTAAGTCATTGTAATAAAAATCAGACAGTGTCGAAAAAAACACCACCTTATAATGACGTGCCGCCGCTTCCGCCACTACTTTTTTAATCAGCCTCGTCTGTTCATCATTAAAAAAGCTTGCCAGAATAAATGCGACTACTTTATAGTCCTTGCCCTCGGAATATTTTTTCAATGTGTCAGCCACTTCTCCAAAATCCTCCTCTATTTATTGAAAAGCCGTTCTATTTCGCTCATAATTTCCTGTATAATTTCTGCACATGCCGCCTCTTTTGTAATAATGCCCGCCGCCTGTCCTGCCACAATGGTGCCGTTGATAACATCGCCCTCCTGTGCCGCCTTCCAGATAGAATCCATCACGGCTTTTTCTATTTCCCGCCAGGAAGTTTCCTCCGCTTCCATTCTCATATATTCCCTCGCCATCCTGTTTCCAAGCTGACGGAGCGGAAGCCCGCAGCCGGTACCCGTCACCACCGAATCAATGTCCTTCGCTTTCACGATTCTTTCTTTATAGTCAGGGTGTACAACTGCTTCTGCCGCTACACTGAACCGGGTTTTCATCTGAATCCCATCGGCTCCCAAAACCAGTGCCGCAGCGGCGCCTCTGCCATCCCCGATTCCGCCTGCGGCTATCACGGGTATCTTGAGTGCATCCGAAACCTGCGGAATCAGCGTCATGGTCGTAGTCACGCCAATATGCCCGCCGCTCTCCATTCCTTCCGCTACCACTGCATCCGCACCCATCTGCTCCATCATTTTAGCAAGCCCCACACTGGAAATTGTCGGAATCACCTTGATACCCGCCGATTTCCAGAGCCGCATATAATTGATAGGGTTGCCGGCATCCGTTATGACTATTTTGATACCTTCCTCCACCACTACTCTGGCAATTTCCTCTGCATTCGAATAAGCCAGCATGATATGCACGCCAAAAGGCTTCTGTGTCTGCCTTTTCATCTGCCGGATTTGCTTTCTTAGGGCATCAGCAAACAAGCCGGCAGCACTGATAACGCCAAGACCACCCGCTTGTGAAACGGCAGCGGCAAGGTGGTATTCTGCCACACATGCCATGCCGCCCTGTATAATAGGATACTCAATGCCGAGCAATTCGGTAACTCTGGTATCCATACCGCTTACGCTTCAATATCTTTTGCCTTCAGGTACTCAATCACATCGCCCACGGTCGCAATCTTTTCCAAATCCTCTGACGGAATCTCCGTGCCGAACTCTTCTTCCAATGCCATAACCAATTCAAACAAATCCAGCGAATCTGCGCCCAAATCATCCTTAAAGGAAGAGCTTTCCGTGATATCCACGCCATCCAAATTTAACTGTTCCTGAATAATTGCAACTACCTTTTCTAACATGATATTCTCCTTTTTATCATTTCTTTTTTAATTGCTTTGATAATCGAAGTATATGAAGCATATGAAAATTTGTCAAGTGCTTTGTGCAGAATCTTATTTTCCGGATATCACAATCTTGTCCACTGCAACATAGGGCAGTACACAATTGCCGTCTGTAATCGTCTCCTTTGAGACAGCTACTACATTTTGAAGCAGCTCTGCAAGATTGCCGTTTATCATGGTTTCGCTCACGGCGCCCTTTATCTCGCCGTCTTCAATCAGAAAACTGTTTTTGGCAATGCCGGAGAAATCACCGTTTGTCCCGGGGTTGCCGCCGGAAAACCTGCCCACGATAATGCCCTTCTTAATATTCTTAATCATATCGGCGTAAGGCGTATCCCCGTTTTTCATGACAAGCGCAAAAGAACTGTTCTTTGCACGGGCAAAGCCGGACTTATTTGCCACATACAGAGAAAGCATAAAGGACTTTAATACGCCGTCCTCAATCAGATTGTAATTCTCCGACTTAAAACCGTCTCCTGTAAACCGCTCGCTGCAGCAGATGCGGGAATCCGTCGGCGCCATGGAAACCGTAATTTTTTCATCGGCAACCTTTGTATTCAGCTTGTCAAGCCAGATACTCGTCTTCTCCAGAATAACCGAATCGGAAGCAAAATTGTTTATGGCATGGGCAACAAAGGATACCAGGCTGCTGGGCGCAAGCACTACAACACCCTCAAACTTTCCCTCCATAGGCACTGTGGTAAGCTGCGCCTCCACATCGCACAAGTCCTTTGCCAAAGAGCCCAGCTCAATAAAAGGCGTATCCAGATTGTCCACGGTAACGGAGCTGCTAAAAAAGGAAGTCATCTTTTCCCCTTCATGGGCGGAATACATCATATCGACGCTGTACTCTCCCCAAAAATACTCAAACTCCGTGCCGTTTGTATTTCTGTAAAGCGTATGATTTTTTACATGGGACACAATCATCTGCTCCATAACAATTTTGGGATTGCGTTCCTTAACCGCCTCCATAAGCTCTTTTGTGCGCGCAAACAGCTTATCCGCATCAGGTTCATAGCAGCCCTCCCGAAAACACTCTTCTCCCTGACAGGGCGCAATGTCATAGGCGCTGTCCGCAATGCCGGACTCCGCCGAATCCAGACATTCCTTTACGGTTGCTCCGATTGTCTCCTCATCCAGCTTGTTGGTAAATGCAGAGCCTTTCTTCTGGTTCTTAAACGCCGTTATGGAAAGAGATTTATCAAAAAGGGTGCGGAACAAGGAAAATTGTCCGCCGTCTACGTTAAATTCATGAGTCTCCTTAAAAGTCACAGTATACTGCGCCTTTTCAGCGCCCTCCTGCTTCAAGGCATCTCCCGCTATCTGTGCAATATCTCTTATATCTTTCATTTTAACGTCCTCCTATCATTACCTTGCAGCGCAGTGCAGGTCCGCCCATTCCCACGGGCATCGGCTGTTTCTTGCCGCAGACGCCTGAGCTTGACCACACCATCTTGTCGGATACCATATCCACGGTCTTCAGCATATCAAAAGCCACACCGGAAATCGTGGTGTCAAGAATCGCATGCCCCAGCTTTCCGTTTTTAATTTCATATCCCATGCTCACGCCGAACATAAACTCTCCCGTCATATCCGCCTGTCCGTTATTTGTATTCGTCAGATAATAGCCGTCCTCCACCGATGCAATGATATCCTCCAGCTTATCATTACCCGGCAGTACAGCCGTATTCCGCATACGTATCAGCGGCTCGTCTGAAAATTCAAAAGCACGCGCATTGCCCTGCGGCTTCATGCCAAAATGCTCTGCACTCTCCCGGTTGTTCATGTAGCCTTTCAGCATACCGTCCTGAATCAGCACGGCATCCTCTGCGGGCACGCCTTCGTCGTCCAGATAAACCGGCAACGGCGCTTCCTCTCCCAGTGCCGTATGCGCAAAATCCACCATGGTGACAAGCTCGGATGCCACCTGCTTGTGCAGCATCTGTCCTGCCACGGAGCCGCCCAGCACCAAATCCGCCTCCACGGTATGCCCTACCGCCTCATGCGCCAGCATACCGGACAAAATACCGCCAAGCACCACTGTCTTATAGCCTGCCTCCGCGTACACACCCTCCCGCTTCTGCATCAGCCTTTCATATAATGCATCGACAGCAGGATAAACCTGAGAAGGGGTTTTAAAAACATCATCAAAGTTGCCATAGCCGCCCACAGGGTCAAACAATTCAAGAGGTACGCCCGCGGTCGATTCGCTGTTGAGGAACAGATAAATATAAGTTCTCGGCAATGCCACATGTCCGTCATATCCGTCCGATGTACAAATGATTTTCTCCATGGAATCAGCGGAAAGTATCACAGAGCGGCTCGAAAGCTTCGGATATTTCTCGGAAATGTAAGCGTCGATTTCTTTTACAAATTCTATGTACCGCTTCTGCTCCGTATCGCAGACCGCCTTATAAAGCGGCGTGCTGCCACCGGCAATGGCAGGAAACATATTCTTGCCCTTTTGAATGTGCCCATCCATAAACAGCGCATTTTCCGTGGCGGCCTTTAAAACGGTTTCCGCCGCATCGGACGTACACTCTGCCATGGACGAAAAGCCATACACGCCGTTTTTATATACCCTTGCGCAAACGCCTGCCTTCTCCAGTCTGGCGTTCGCCGTCAGATTGCCCTGTACCAGGGCGACCCGCCTCTGTTTGTTCTCCTGCGCCCGCAGTTCCGTGTGGACCCCTGTGGTAAAAAGTGACTTTTTACCGGAAATAAAATCCTCCAACATAATTGGATACCTCCTTATAAAAGAAATGTCGCGGCTATGCCGCATAAACAGTTACAAAAGCAGCGTATAAACTGCCGCCAGGGAAATCACAATTTGAATAATCGCAAAACGGAACACCGTCTGTGTATTGGACCAGCCCAGCTTTTTCCGCACATGGTCGTGCAGGGGCGTCAGCGTGTTTTTCAAAATCCGTATCCGAAACAGCCTGATAAGAGACAGCTTTACAAGACCAAGTCCCCCGTCCATCAAGATAACAAAAGCAGCAGGTATATACAAGAGCGGACTGCCTGACTTTAAAATGGCAATACTGATAAAAACGCCCATGGCGCGCGAACCCGCATCGCCCATCAGAAGCCTGCTCGGCGAAGCATTGTACCACAGATAGCCAAGAATGCACACCATAAACAGCAAAATAGGAAAAGAAACATCCTTGCCCTTGTCATTTATCTCATTGATAACATAAATTGTCGTCAGGGTAATGATGGTGAGTGTTCCCGACAATCCGTCCACACCGTCCGCGCAATTCGTCACATTGATGGATACCCACACCAGCGCTACGGCGCAGACTGCAAAAAGCACCGGCGGAAAGGTTATCTGTCTTCCCATTATCTCTATGGTACCGGAGTTGTACTGCAAATATGTGATTGCAACTGCAATTGCAACCGCCAAATCCAGCAGTCCTTTTTTCAGCTCTCCCCACGGCTTTTCCGCTGTATCGTCAAAGAAGCCTGTAAGCATCTCAATCACCACCAGCATCAGGTAAATGCAAAGCTCTATGCTGAGTTCTGAAAAAAGCAGCATGGATGCCGCAAAGACCAGCACAAATATAATTCCTGCGCCTCTCGGCTTGCCTACGGATTTCTGCCCCTCCACGGCATAATCCCTGCCGTGGTCCTTTGGCAGATAACCGCTCAAACGGCTTATCATAAAACAAGTTGCTGCAAACGCGCTCAGTACCCCGATAAAAGCCAGCAACGGCTGCTTGTCCGCAAAAAAGTATGGAAACATATTTTGTCCTCCCCACCGGTGACTCTGTCACGTATGCATTATAGCATACTATATGTATTATGCCAACATTTGTAAAGCAACTTTGAGTTTCACGCCCGGCAATTTCAGCTTACAGCCAAAATCGTCAGCAGAAACAGCGCCGGCAGAAAACCTGCCCACATCCGCCCATTTGTGCAGATTGCAGTACCGTTCTCCGCCAGCGCAGCCTGTCTGACAAATTGCTATTTTATTGTTACAACGTCTTCGACGTAAAAAGCCCCTTTACATGAGCAACCTCTTCTTCCGTTGCCTTCTGTGCCGGTACATAGTAAGATTTCTCCCTTGCAATCTGGTACAGTTCCTCCTGCGACTGCTCACAGGTGCTTCTAAACTGCTTCAGCACGCTCTTCAATTCCTTGTTTTCTGTCTGCGGTATCATCTCCGCATACCGGATAAGCTCGCCGTTGATACCGGTCAGAGTATCCGCTACCATTGTCTTTTCCTGCATTTCCATATTGTTTACTCTCCATTTCTGTTTTTGATGTTTGCTGTTTTACTGTAAAAACTTCATAAGCTGCTGCTTATTATCCATGGCGGACTTTGCACCCTTTTCAAAAAACTGCTTTACCTTTTCATCGCTTGCACATTTTGCGTACTCCTGCATCTTGCAGTGCGTGGTATCGTAACCACCAATCAAATGTCTTAAATTTTGCAACTCCAATTCTGATATATTTGTCATTTTTACCTCTTTTCTGCGCTGCTTTTTCAATCTGGTTGAGACTGTGCATGAACGAGTTTGTGGCAGGCAGCGCGCAGACACAAATCCTGTTACAAACTTATTATTTGAATCCTCTCTGATTTCTATTCAGAAAAAACCGCTTTCCTTTTATTTACTCAAAAAATCAAGAAAAATCTACTCTGATATGCTATTCTGTAATCACGGTACGTACTATAATAAATCCCCGCATCTGCAGGCAGCAAAGCTCTGCGCAAAGCTTTTGCCAGCCACGGAAGCGGAAGGAAGGAGACGATATGGAACGGCTTATTTTGCTGGCAGATGCCTTAAAAATCATTGAAAACAACCTGACAAACGAAATAAAAACAGGCGATATTGCAGATGCCTGCCATTGTTCCAAATCTACTCTTGAAAAATTGTTTCAATGCATCAACCATATAAGCGTGCACGATTATGTGGTTCGGCGCAAAATGGTAAAGGCTGCCAAGCTCATGACGGAGCAGCCGGAACTTACCTTACTTGACATTGCACTGTCCTTTGGTTACGGCAGCAACGAAGCCTTTTCGCGCGCGTTTAAGCAGGTCTGGCACTGTAATCCCAAGGACTTCCGAAAGGAAAACCGATTTTTGGAGCTGTTTCCAAAACTGCTTTCTCCTTCGGAACTGAAAAAAAATGAAATGGAGGATATGTATATGAAAGATATGTATACCAACAGAAGACGAATGTTTGATATCAGCGAATTGTACGATTTGTTTACGGAACGCAAAAACTGCTGGTTTGTCTGCTGTGACATTGTAAATATGATGCACATTAATGCGATTGCAAGAGCAGCCGGCGATATTTCCATTTTAGAATCCATGTCCCGCATGGACGCCGCTGCCGGAGAAAATGACGTCGTCTTTCGTATCGGCGGCGACGAGTTCGTAATTCTTACCGCAAGCGAAGAACGGGAATACGCGGACGAACTCGCACAGAAAATCGCGGCGCTCAACGAGCAGACTTTTACGTGGAACGACAAGGAGATTCCCTTAAGTCTCTATACCAGCATCACAAGGCTGGAAAAAAGCAGTCACATCAAATATGGCGATTTATTTGCCGCGCTGCACACTTCCATTGAAGAAAACAAACAATAGCATAAGCTGCAAAAAGCTGTCTGTTAAGCTTACAGACAGCTTTTTTACATTTGGTGGCGCACCACCCTGTATTCATCATCTTGTGAAAAATAAGGACAATCGCCGCAGTTTCCCGACAAAAAACGATACATTTCGTCCTCATCCAGATTGACGCCGCAGGTATAATACTCCTCTTCTTCATCATACTCATAATTTGCACACATATCACATCTGCTTTGCATGGCTATACCTCCTATGCGATAACTTGTCAAGATTAGGGCGTCAAAAGCCCTGTTCGGAGTTACACGATGTCACTTTGACCTAAGAATAGGTGTAAACGACTTTTGCGCCATGGAAATGAGACTCAAAAATCGTGGAAGCCTTTGCTGACACGATTTTTGTTTTAGAGGCTCATTGAAATGTCTGGCGCAACGGAGTGCACACCTATTCTTAGGTCAAAGTGACATCGTGTAACTCCGAACAGGGCTTTTGACGCCCTAATCTTTACAGGTTGTCGCAAAACTTTGATTTACTTTTTATAAAGCTGCTCATAGATTTCCCGTTTTCCGACGCCTCTGTCCTTTGCTACTTGTTTCATTGCAGTCTTGCTGTCCATGCCGCGTTCTTCATAGAAAGCCATATGCTCTTTCAATTCCATCGTTTCCCAAGCGGCAATTTCTTCCTGCTTCTTTTCTTCCCTGCTCTTGCCGGCAATCACCAGCACATACTCTCCCCGCGGTTCCTCCTCCGCATACTTTTGCAAAGCCGCCTCAAAGGTCGTTGGCAGAATGGTCTCAAATTTCTTCGTCAGTTCCCTGCAGAGCGTTATTTTCCGGTTTCCCAATACCTCCAATAATTCTGTCAGTGTTTTTACCAAATGATGCGGCGCTTCATAAAGAATCATGGTTCTGGTTTCTTCCTGCAGCTCTTTTAAAATTTCTTTTCTTTCTTTTTTATCTGCCGGCAGAAAACCTTCAAAGCAGAAACGCCTTGTGGGCAGTCCCGATAAAGTCAGTGCCGTAATACAGGCGGCAGGGCCCGGAAGGCTTGTAACCACAATCCCCGCCTCCTGACACATACGCACCAGCACTTCTCCCGGGTCAGAAATCGCGGGCGTACCGGCATCCGTAATCAATGCAATGTCTTTTCCTGCCTGCATCCGCACAATAAGCTGCCCTGCCTTTTCCACCTTATTATACTCATGGTAACTCGTCATGGGCGTATGGATATCAAACGCTGCCAGCAGTTTGCGGCTGTTGCGCGTATCCTCCGCTGCAATCATATCCACCTGCTTTAAGGTATCAATCACTCGCGGCGTCATATCCTGCAGATTTCCTATGGGTGTAGCGCACAAATACAACATTCCCGCCATATTTCCTTTTTCCTTTTCTTGTTTATGCTTTCTTTGGCAAAAGCCCTGTTCTTGTTTTCTCAATATCCGTAAATATCGCAGATTTCCGGCATGTAGACACCCGGCTCTTTAAAAATAATCAGCGGTTTTTCCACTGTCATGCGCGGATTGCCGCCCCGAACTCCTTCAATCAGCAGCATATTGGGCTCCTTGTCCACAAAGGGGTAAACAAGCTGCATACGTTTCGGTTCCAGCTTATATTTCGTCATCACCGTAATAATCTCCGCCAGCCGAAAAGGTCTGTGCACCATAAAAAAATGCCCGCCCGTCTTCAAAAGCTTTGCCGCCTGACACACCACATCCTCCAGCGTACAAAGCACCTCATGACGGGCAATCGCTTTGGGCGCGTCAGGGTTTTTGAGTCCATGCTCTCCTATCATATAAGGAGGATTGCTGGTAATGACATCAAAAGAGGCAGACGGGAAAAAACTGTCTGCCTTTTTGATATCACCCGTCACAATATCGATTTTTTCGGACAAACCGTTTAGCGCCACGCTCCGCCTTGCCATATCCGCACTTTCTTCCTGTATTTCCAGCCCTGTCAAATGCGAAGCCTTTGTTTTTGCCTCCAATAATATGGGAATAATACCCGTACCCGTGCCCAAATCAAGCACCTTTCCACCGGATTTTACAGTTACAAAGCCGGACAGCAGGACAGCATCCATCCCAAAACAAAACTTATCCGGATTCTGAATAATCTGATAACCGTTTCTCTGCAGCTCGTCAAGGCGTTCTCTTTCCTTCAGACTGATTGCCCTCAAAGTTGGTCTTTCCTTCCTTCTTTCCATTTCGGTAATTCTGCCGGTTTCGGGGGCGGCTGTCCCCACGGCGGTGTTCACGATGCTCCTGCCTGTTCTCTTCCCATCGCGCGCCATCCTCTCTATGGCGTTCCTGTCTGTTATCGCGCCTGCCGCTGCGGTTATTTCTTCCACCCTTTCTATCCTGATACGGTCTTTCGGACTCTTCGGCTCTATCGGCATGTGATTCTCTTCTGCTCCAGTTTCTTTCCGTTTTCTCTGCCTTGGCAGATTTATCCTGCCATGACGGCGCCGTCCTGTCCCTAAATTCCTTCTTGCAGCTGCGTTCCGGCTTTTCAGGTGCTATTTCCTCCGTAGTCTCAAGCACTTCTTCGGATTCCAGTTTTTCCAGCTCCTTGAGTTCCTCCGCTGACAGCTCCAGATTTTCCTTCTTTCCGTGCTTCCTTTTAAAGTGTAAATCCTCTACCCTGTATTCCCGGATTTCCTTTTCGTCATCTACATCCACAATCACCTTTACGCGCTGACGAAGTACGTTGACACTCTGCACCTCTCCCTTCAGCCCATCCGCCGTAACCACATAATCTCCTGTATTGGGCAGGCGGCGGTTCAGCTCCTCGTAGGTTTCTTCCTCGTGCTTCAGGCAGCACATCAGCCTGCCGCAGACACCGGATATCTTTGTCGGATTCAGCGAAAGATTCTGCTCCTTCGCCATCTTTATAGATACCGGTATGAACTCTGAAAGATGGGTGTGACAGCAAAGCGGACGCCCACAGATACCAATACCGCCCATAATTTTGGTCTCGTCCCTGACACCTACCTGTCTCAGCTCAATCCTCGTTTTGAACACACTTGCCAAATCCTTTACCAGTTCCCTGAAGTCAATTCTTCCGTCCGCCGTAAAGTAAAAAAGTACCTTATTGTTGTCAAAGGTGTACTCTGCATCTATCAGCTTCATCTCCAGACCGTGTTCCCGTATCTTGTCCAGACAGATTTTATAAGCCTCCTTTTCTTTCCTCTTATTCCCTGCTTCCTGTTCCACATCCCTTTGGTTCGCAATTCGCAGTACAGGCTTTAAGGGCTGTACAATTTGGTCGTCTTCTACCTCTTTTGGTGCGCTGACAACTGTACCGAACTCTATTCCACGGGCTGTCTCCACAATAACGTGACTGCCCTTTTCTACCTGAAAGTCCAACGGGTCAAAAAAGTAAATCTTGCCCGCCGTACGAAATCTTACTCCTATTACTTTTGTCATCTATAAACCTCCACATGTATTTGTCAAACTGCCGTTCCGGCAGCTCAACCATATTCTTTGATATCCAAAAGCAAAAGCTCCATAGTCAAGTCAAAATTTACATTGGCTTCCAATCTGCTCTTTGCTTTGGAGAGTGCCTGAATAACGGTTTCTATGCCTTCGTAAGAAGTCCTGCCCGCCGCTTTCCTGATATTCTGCGTCTCCTCGCGGAACACCAGATGATTGGCATCCTTTGTCGCCTTAAATAAGAGCACGTCCCTGTACCAGATGGAAAGAATATCCAGATAATCTCCTACGTCCAGCTTGTACTCTGCAATTTTCTTGATAGCGGCAATCATCTCCGTCACATCCATATCATGCACGTATTTTAGAAGGGAAACCGCTTCTTCTTTTACCTTTTCGAAATCCTCGCTTGAGGCAAGATGCTTCGCTTTTCCCACATTCCCTCTTGCAAATGCGGCACAAATATCCGCCTTATAATCCGGAACCTGCATCTGCTCCATCAAAAATTTTTTGATGAGGTCGTCCGGCACCGGCTTCATATGTAAGATAACACATCTGCTCAAAATTGTCTGTAGTAAAGAATTGACATTTGTGGTAAGAAGCAGTATTACTGCATAAGCAGGCGGCTCCTCCAAGGTTTTTAATAACGCGTTCTGCGCCTGCACCGTCATCTTCTCCGCTTCGCTCACAATATAAACTTTATACGGGCTATTGTACGGCTTTATGGCAATATCGCCGTTAATCTGCTTCCGGATATCATCCACGCCGATAGAACCCGGCTTTTCGTGAGTTACATAAATAATGTCCGGCTGGTTGTTCGAAAGCGCCTGTTTGCAGGAATGGCACTGCTGGCACGGCTCTGTGCCGCCCTCCTCGCACTGGAGCGTCATGGCAAAAATACGGGCAATAAATTCCTTTCCCGAAAACCGCTCACCGTTGATAATATACGCGTGGGAAATTTTTCCTGTGGAAATTGCATTATGGAAATGTGTCTTTATCTGCTCCTGACCTATAATATCCCTAAATTCTGCCATCCGCTTCTCCTTTTATCTCAAAAGCATTATAAAATGCTCACGTAAATATGTCCAGCAGCAATCCTTTGATTTCTCCGATTTTACCTAAAATGTCAATATTGTCATTTTCATCCTTCACCAGCTCCTGCGCCAGCTCATCCAGATTTTCATCTATCAGGCGGATAATGCCATATACTCTGTGACGCCCCCTCTTATCCAGAAAATTTTCCCGGGAAAAAGAATGGGAACGACTGACTACCTCGTTTAAAAATTCCTTTATCAGTCCGCGGTATCGCTTCATATCCCGCACATCCCGACGTTTATAAAGCCGCTCTCCCTGTGCCGTAATCTCTTCCATAAGCCCCTGCAGCCTTGTCTGCAGCTCCGCTTCCTCTACATGACTGGCAAGCGTAAATTTGAAGCTGCCGTCTGTCGGTTTTGTTTCCGGCGCCTGCTGCAGCGGCTGCGGCTGCGGCACTTGCCCGACTTTAATTTCCATACGCTTACCTCCTTTTATTATTTATCGGCATATCACAGCATTTCAGAAATATATTTTTTAATTTCCGCAAGGCATTGCTCGAGATTCTTATTTTGAAAACGTCTTTCAATACCCGCCCGCTTTATTTTATCCTCCGCAAAATCCTCGCTGTCCGCCAGAAAACGCCGGCACATTTCCTCATATTTGGGGGTCCGCTGCTTTTTCTCTCTGTCAAGAGCACGCTGCAGCCGAATACCATCGTCCAGCTCGATGAGCACCGGCACCAGCTTCTCTTTTCCAAAGTATGCCCGAATGCTTTCATAGGATTCCAGCGTCCCGATACAGATATAGCTGTTCTCCGTTAAGTCTATACGCCCGTCATCCACCGTAAAATAGCGCCACAATCCATGACAGGTCCGGTATTCCCGATGCTCAATTACCTTTCCGCTTTTTTCCAAAGCTCCAAAGCCTTCTTCATCGGTAAAAAAATATTCTTCGCCATTTTTTTCCCGTATCCGTATCGGTCTTGTTGTATAGGGAATCATTCGCACCAGTGCAAAGCAATCTTCTGCAAGAAGCCTTTTGTAAATGGTATCTTTTCCTGTGGAGCTCTTCCCCATCAGGTACACTATCTTCCCCATTGTACTATGCTACCTCAACTACATGAATCATATCGGTATTGCCTGCAATCCCCAAAGGAACGCCCGCCGTAATCACCACCGTATCCCCTGCTTTAATCAATCCTGCCTGCTTACTCTTAAATACTGCTTCTTCAAAAAGCTCGTCTGTCGTCTCTTCCTTTTTAATCATAACCGGGTTGACGCCCCAGAGCAGATAAAGCTGGCGGCATACCTTTTCGTCCACCGTACAGCCAATTACCTGACAGCCCGGCTTGTAACGGGCAATCATATTAGCGGTAAAACCTGACATTGTCACCGTTATAATCGCCGCAGCATTCAAATTCATCGCCACATTGCAGGTTGCATAGGAAATAGCCGTTGTAATGTCCGGTGTTTTTGTGTCCATGCACTGACTGTCCTGCAGCCGTGAACGATAATCGATATCCTGCTCCGCACGCTCTGCTATCCTTGCCATCGTCTTTACCGCTTCCACCGGATACATGCCTGCCGCGCTCTCTCCGGAAAGCATAATCGCCGTTGTGCCGTCATAAATGGCATTGGCAATATCGGTTGCCTCCGCTCTCGTCGGACGGGGATTCTTTATCATGGACTCCAGCATCTGTGTCGCCGTAATAACATGTTTTCCCTTTTCCACCGCCATTTTAATCATTTTCTTCTGCAAAATGGGAACTTCCTCCATGGCAACCTCCACGCCCATATCGCCGCGTGCTACCATGATGCCGTCGGAAGCCTCAACAATTTCTTCCAAATTATGAATGCCCTGCATATTTTCTATCTTTGCAATAATCTTCATGCGGCTGCCGTAATCATTTAAAATCTTTTTTACTTCTAATATATCTTCTTTCGTGCGCGCAAAGGATGCAGCCAGAAAATCAAAGCCATGCTCAATGCCAAATACAATGTCTTCCATGTCCACAGGGCTGATATAAGGCATGGACAGTACCGCCCCCGGCACATTGACTCCCTTATGGTTAGACACAAAGCCGCCGTTTATCACGCGGCAAATAATATCGTTGCCTGTAATTTCCTCTACCACCATTTCAATCAGCCCGTCGTCAATCAAAATTGTAGTACCGACAGAAATATCATTTTTTAGGTTTTTATAGGTAATGGATGCTTTTTGCGCTGTTCCCATCACTTCCTCTGTCGTCAGAGTGAAAAATTCCCCTGCCACCAGTGCTGCTTTTCCACCCTCAAAGTCGCGCAGCCTGATTTCCGGTCCCTTGGTATCTAACAATGTGGCTACCGGCAGATTAAGCTCTTTCCTCGCCTTTAAAACCCTGTTATACTTTTCCAATTGCTCCTTGTGCGTTCCATGGGAAAAGTTAAAACGCGCCACATTCATACCGGCAAGCATTAACTCTTTCAGCTTTTCCTCGCTGTCACATGCCGGTCCTATTGTACAGATAATCTTTGTCTTTCTCATACTTACCTCCACATCATTTTATCGTTTCTATATATAGCTGATGATTATGCTCTTCTATCCCCTGTACCGTCAAGCCCTCCCTGACGCATTCCTGCAAATAGCGGCAGATTTCTTTTGTCAGAACCTCTCCCGGTACCGCAATCGGAATATCCGGCGGATACGGCACAATAAAGCTGCCTGCCGTTCTGCCCGCCGCTTCCGCCAACAGGACTCTCTCCGTCTCCCTGTCCCATGCTTCACAGAGTGGGTAGCGCTGTTCGGGGCAAACCCATTCTGCCGGCTTTCTGCGGTTCTGCTGTTCCCTGTGGTTCTGCTGTTCTCCGCAATTCTGCTGTCCTCTGCTGTTCTGCTGCTCTCCGCAATTCTGCTGTTCCCTACTGTTCTGCTGTTCCCTGCAGTTCTGCTGTTCCCCGTAGTTCTGCTGTCCTCTGCCGTTCTGCTGCTCTCCGCAATTCTGCTGTTCTCCGCAGTTTTGCCGCTCGGCGTACTGCCCGTCCTCGCCCAAACTGCACTCCCTGTCTATCTCTAAAAGTGCCTTCGTCAAACGCTCATAGCCTTCTTTTGTATCACCTATCGTAAACATTGCCAGCGCATACCGCCCTGCTGCCATTTCCAACTGCAAATGATACTGATTCCGCAATTTGTCATATAGCTGCCTTCCCGACAGGCTGCCAGTGCGGTCTGCTATTACCAGCTTTCCGGCATCCATGCTTTTTTCCTTTAAAAAATGAAGCGCTTTACAACCTCCCAGCTTTTCCATCATTTCCTTCCAGTTTTGTTGAAACGCGCTAAAAAAAGGTTTCGCACACGACGCTATCTCGATAGCTTCCTCCATTGCCGCCATAAAAATGTAGGACGGGCTGCTTGTCTGATAGATTTCCAGAAATCTTCTTAGCTTCCTGCGCTCTATCAAGCTGCCATTTACATGTAAGATGGCTGTCTGCGTCATGGACGGCAGCGTTTTATGAAGACTTTGCACCACCAAATCTGCCCCCTGGCGGGAGGCATTCTGCTGCCAGCCCGCATGAAAGCCTAGATGGGCGCCGTGTGCTTCATCCACAATCAAGGGAATTCCCCGCTTATGCACCACTTCTGCAATCTCTGCCGTCTCCGCCATCAGGCCCTCATAGGTCGGCGAAACAATTAACACCGCCTGCACATCCTGATTCTCGGCAAGCGCCTGCTTTACTTGTGCCGCAGTCGCAGCCAAAATGCAGCCAAACTCCGGATGTATCCCCGTAAATAGATACTTTATTTCTAAGCTTCTTAGATACGCCGCATGATATGCAGATTTGTGACAGCCCCGTACCATCAACAGCTTTCCCCCTTTTGGCAGAGCCGTCGACAAGGCGCTCAAAATACCGGATGTGCTTCCGTTTATCAAAAAAAAACTTTCTTCGGCACCATATACCTCTGCCGCCCGCGATTGCACCTCTTTCAGAATCCCTCTGGCATCATGCAAATTATCAAAACCGTCTATCTCCGTAATATC
This sequence comes from uncultured Lachnospiraceae bacterium, assembly GCA_910578335.1. Classification (GTDB taxonomy): domain Bacteria; phylum Bacillota; class Clostridia; order Lachnospirales; family Lachnospiraceae; genus Acetatifactor. The sequence continues at coordinate 37,589 of CAJTPU010000030.1, forward strand.
CCATGCCGCTATCGGCGCCAATGTTTTTCCAAACAGACGCCTCTTATGCCCCGGCATATGGTATGGATAATAGTCAGAATTGGCATACTCTTCCAAACTTCTTTGCAGCTTACCCATACTCAGACTTCCACTCCCGACTGCCTTGCCCCATGTCCCTTGTGTACGTGAAAGGTTTCTAACAGGGAGCACCATTTGTCCGCAGTTGTCACAATCCACGCTTCCCTGCACATAGGCGGCACTACTGTCAAGGGCCACATATGTTTCTTAATAATATCCTTTTCCCTTGGCGTAAGCTTATACTCTTTCATTGCGTTGCGAAGCGCGATGCCCGGATGATAAAAGCCGTGCAGCCTGCCCTGTTTACCAGAATTATGCCAGTCATATAAAAAATAATCATGCAGGAGCGCGCCTCTGACCAATTCATCCTTTTTACACCTAAACCCCAGCTTTTCCAGCCTTTCGCTAATGGCAAGGCTGTATTTTGCCACATCCATGCAATGACTGTTTACCGTCATATTTCCATGCTGGATGAATGTTTTGGTTCTGTTAAAATTAGGAGAATTTAAAATATCTGCCGCATTGCGTTTTATCTGTCGATGCAGTCTGTGCTGTACTCTGTATTTTTTTATCCATTTTTCAGCTTGCCTGTAATTTCGAAATTTTTCACCTTTCATAAAAATTCCTCCCTGCCGGAGCGTTTTGTCCGCAAACGCGAGTTAAATATGAAATTTCCTCACAGTATCGTACTTTGCCGTCAATAATAGTAACAAATCACGGGAAAACCTGCCGAAATATAGCCATATATGCTCTTTGCCATTTTTAATGGAAGATTGATGCAGCCGTGGGAACCATTGGTCAGATAAATATCACCTCCAAAGCTTCTTCTCCACGTCGCATCATGCATGCCAATATTCCCGTTAAAGGGCATCCAGTAATGAACCGGCGTCTCATAATCTGCTCCCCGAAGCACCGCATTCCTTGTCTTGTAGGTCAGCCCAAACACACCGGCAGGCGTCGAATTGCCATTGGCAGCATTCCCTGATACAAAATCCGTCTCCAAAATCAATTCCCCGTCTACATACAAGTATAAATGCTGGTCCGTCAAATTAATCTCTACATAAGAATCACCAATATCATCATCACCCTTTGCCCAGCCTTGAGAACTATAAATAGGCTCTCTTTCTGTAACGGCTCCTTCCAGAATTAATGTTATCAAAGCTTCCGTTTCCGCATTTTTGTCTGTTTTCCAGCCATAAGCGCCGCTGGGAAGCGTCAGCGTCAAACCGGTAGTCGTGACAAATTTCCTTTTCTTTCCATACGTATCATGCTCCTTTGCCTTCTGCGCAACATATGCTGCAATCTCCTCTTCGTCAAGTGTAATATCTTTCCCGTCAAACACAAGCCACTGATGAATCAGCTCCCCATCTACGACCTCCTGTGTACCGTTCCAATCATAAATAATACAGGCACCTACCACTCTATTCAATTTCTCAAGCTGCTCTTTGAGCTGTTTATTGTCCGCAGTAATTTCCGCAACCTTGAAACAGCCCGTTTCATACAGATTCAAGGAATCCTGCAAGCCTGTCAACGCTTCTGCCGCACACGTCACCGTTCTTTCCTGCTCTAATATTGTGCCTTCCTTATCGGGCACAATCTCAAATTGCCTCAACTCCTCCTGATATTCCCCAATGTATGCATCCTGCGGCTCTTCTCTGCCGGATTCTTCAAACAATCCTTTTTGCGCCAGCAGGCTTTCTAATGCCTCTATGTCATATTCCGGCACAAAAAGAATCTCCCTGCTAAAGTCCTCTTTTGAAAAAATGTAAAAAAGCCATCCATATGCATTCTGTTCTTCCAGAATTTGTGACATTTCTTCCTCTATAGGAAACACCATTTGTATGTCTGCCGGCAAAACAACCGCCATCTCTTCGCCATTTCTATCAACCAGTTTCAGACGATAGTTATCTCTATACCACTGCTGTATTTTATCCGCCGCCTCTTGCAAGGTTAAATTTCCACAGTCCACACTATTAATTTTGTATTGAGGGAAAAAATTTCTTTTATAATAATAAACGCCCCTGCCATATATACACCCCAGTATGATGAAAACCACCATACCAAACGCTATAGCAAAAATTCTCGCCTTTTTATGAGGCGTTTCAATAACACCTTCTTCTGTTTCTGCTTTCTCTGCTTCCGGCTCTTTTGATACTTCCTCTTCTGAATGTACTTTTTCTGATTCAGACGTTTGAAGGGCTTCTTTTTCCGTTTCTGTTTCTTCTCGTTCCGGCTCTTTTACCCCTTCCTCCTCCGTTTTTGCTTTCTCTGACTCCGCCTCCTTTAATGCTTCCTCTTCTGCCTTTTTCGTTTCTCCTTCCGGTCTTTCTGCTTCTTCTGCAGCTTTTATATCTTTTTCAACTTCGTCTTTGGTAAGCTTTGTCATCTCTTCTTCCATCTTCAAACCCTATTATATCCTGACGAGCCAATTTATCATTTATTATATCATTAATCTTCTCAAAAAAATAGTATTATAATGAAAAAGGTACTGGCATTCGCTATTTTTGCGCACAAAAAAAGACCCCTCGGTCTCACAAGTACAAAATTACATATCGGTACTGGCATCGCAGTGAAGCACGGGGGATTCGAACCCCCGACAACCTGATTAAAAGTCAGGTGCTCTAC
>CAJTPU010000031.1 GCA_910578335.1 uncultured Lachnospiraceae bacterium
AAAATCGTGGAAGCCTTTGCTGACACGATTTTCGTTTTAGAGGCTCATTGGAATGTCCGGTGCAACGGAGGAGGACCAAATGATTCCCTCCCATTTGACCCCAACCTGTTTAATGCTTTTCACCGTCAAATCCTCTCTACCCATGCCACGACTTCGGTACATAAAGCTTTTCATAAACCGCTATGGCAAAGCGGTCTGTCATGGCGGCGATATAATCGCATACAATCTTTTCTGTAGGTTCGCCGCTCTCCTCCATACGGCGCATATCGGCGGGCAGCTTGTCAAAGTGCTTGAAATAGTAGGTGTAGAGCGTCTCTATCAGCATTTCCGCCTTGCTTTCCTCACTCTTTGCCTCTTTATTCTGGTAAACGCGCTCAAACATAAAACGCCGCAGTTTCTGCATTGCCTCTGCAACCGGCTCTGACATCCTGATATCTTCGGTCTCAAAGCTCGTCGTCACAATGTCATGGATAAAATGGTCGAGCCGCTCACCCGTGGTATATCCGATAACATCGCCTATTTCCTTTGGCACGTCCTCTTCCTTCAGGATACCGCCTCTGATGGCGTCATCCATATCGTGATGAATGTAGGCGATTTTGTCGGAGAGCCTGACAATTTTACCCTCCAGTGTAGACGGTATACTTGCCGTCTGGTGATTTAAGATACCGTCCTTCACTTCCCATGTCAGATTCAGACCCTGACCGCCTTTTTCCAGCTTTTCCACTGTCCGCACACTCTGTACATTGTGTTCAAAGCCATACGGGCATATCCGGTTAAGCGCTCTCTCTCCGGCATGTCCAAAGGGCGTGTGCCCTAAATCATGCCCCAGCGCAATCGCTTCCACCAAATCCTCATTCATCCGCAGCGCTTTGGCGATGGTTCTCGCATTCTGGGATACCTCCAGCGTATGCGTCAGGCGCGTCCTGTAATGGTCTCCCTCAGGCGTCAAAAAAACCTGCGTCTTGTCCTTCAGTCTCCGAAAGGATTTGCTGTGCAGAATGCGGTCCCTGTCTCTTTGGAAGACCGGACGGATATCGCACTGTTCCTCTTCCTTCGCCCTGCCCTTCGAGTACATGCTAAGCGTCGCATAAGGACTTAAGTAGTCCTTCTCCCACAATTCCAGTTGTTCTCTGATTGTCATATAAAAGCCTTTCTGCGCCCCCGCGCCTAAACAGACCTTCCTTCAAATCAAAACTGCTCCCTATTCTTAATATTCTGCGCGGACTGCCAAACTCCTTTTTTCTTTTTTTTATTCCTTTTTGCCGCAGCCCTAAACTTTTTACACCGGATATTCGAAATATATAGTAGAAGAAACTAGACACTATTGAAATACACATCCAAGGAGGGATAGCCGCAGCAAAAGGAATTACGAGTATTTTCATGGTGCATTCAGTATTAGCCACTCCCCTGTCAGGCAGAATCAAGCGTGACGAGCCGAGACAGCACTCTAACGGACAGCAGCAGGAAGCTTCCAAAGGTAGCTTTGCTCAGGTTTTGGAAGAAGCAGTCCACGAGACTTCATCTGCCCCCAGAGAGTACCGCACCGTTTTATACGGCAGGGACTTAAAGCTTGCCGCTTCTCACTACCGCACAAGGGAATATCAATACTGAAACGAACACTGCCCCAAAAAGCCTGTCTTTTCGGGGCAGTTGTTTCATGCCTAAAATCCTATGTTTTGCGGGCACCGCCTTCAACCTCAAAATCTTCTCACCTTTATCTGCAGATATCGTAGATAAATTCCGCATTCTTGTCCATCGCTTCATAAGCGGTTTTAAAAGGCGACATCTGAAATACATGCCACATACCTGCAAAACAGTCCAGTCTTGCAGACACGTTTGCTCCCAGCAGCCTTTTATGCAGCTCCACGGAGTCACTGAGCAGTATCTCGTTGTCCCCCACCTGTATGTAAACAGGCGGAAAGCCCGTAAAATCCCCAAAAAGCGGTGAAATGCAGGGATTTAAAAGCTCTTCCTGCGGTTTTTCACCGCCCAGATACGCCGCTATCATTCTGTCAATATATTCTTTGCTTAGCACCGGGTCAAGCTCTGCTCTTGTCCGATGGGACTCTCCTGAGGAAGTCAAGTCAGTCCAGGGTGACATCAATACCAGTCCCCGCGGCATAAGGCGCCCCGCCTCTTTCAGCTTCAAAGTAAGCGCCAGCGCCAGATTGCCGCCGGCAGAATCCCCAACCAGTATAATATCCCTCGCTCCATAGCCCAACAGCATAAGGTAATCCCAAACCTGTATGGCATCCGTAAGCGCCGCCGGATAAGGATGCTCCGGCGCCAGTCTGTAGTCAAAGCTCAAAACATCCATCGACGTAGTTGCCGCCAGCTTGGAGGTCAGCGTTCTGCCGTACAGGCAGCTTCCCGTGGAATAGCCGCCTCCATGACAATACAAAATCACATATTTTTTCATATGTGCACGGTTCACGGAAGCCCACTCCCCATGGATGCCCTCCATGGAAACCTCCGTATACGTAATTTCTTTGCTGTTGCCCAAAAGCGCCCCGATATGGTTCTGGGACTGCCGGTGTTTTTCGATATCCGTATTTTCCACAAGCCCGTGCACTCTCCTGATAAGCTGCATCAAACCCTGATTTTTCTTATCCGCCATTTTCTTCCTCACTCCTGCACTGCCCTCCCGCACAAAGCATACATCCTGCAATTTGTCCCGGACAGCAGCCGCCATCATATATTTTAATCCCTTTCTAAAAATGCAGCCGCCTGCGCACTGCATCCCGCAGCCTTGCACGGGACAGCATGGTAATCAGTGCAATGTCGATAATGACGCACACTGTCAGCACCACCGCAGACCAGACCAGTTGTATCCTGCCCCGCAAGTATCTGTCAATCAGAATTTCCAATAAAACGCACAAGATGCCTGCCGCCGTAATCAGATAGAGCGTCGTTGTCAGAAAAGTGACCGGCAGTTTCTTGATACACAGAATAAAAAGCTCACAGACGCAGAAGACCAGCAGTACAATGGGCAGCGCCAGCCCTAAAAGCCACGTATTGTTTCCCGTTACAAGCGTAATCAGGTACAAATAGACGCCGACGGCAATGCCATCAAAAAATATGGCGGAATATGCTGAGAGCCGCGTATATATCACCACCGGAATAAACAGCACCCACACAATCAGGCAGGCGCCGATAATCAACAGGGACCAGGCGCTTTCCCTGAACACAAACAGATTCAAAATCCCGCAGGTAGCCCCCGCCGCAATCAGCACCACGGAGAGCAGAATTCCCAAATCCTTCCTCTTTACGGTTTCCACCTGCCCCTTTTCCTTTGGAAAGGCAGAACCCGCGCTTTTTTGCTCCAATTCCCTTGGGTTGATAACCGGCGTATTGCAGAGCGGACAAGCACGCAGGCTTCCGTCAAGCTCCACGCCGCAGTTTACGCAATATGACATACTGCCACCTCACAATCCATAAAATTCCCTGTTACTCTCTATCTTTACAGAAATCCCTTCCTGCACCAGCTTTCTGAAAAAATACCGCTCCACATCCACCTCCACGATGCTGCTCGCAAAATTGATTGTGAGCGTGTCCTCAAAGCTGATAATGGCGCAATTCGTCCGGCGGGAAAAGGGCTGTCCCATATAGATATCAAACCTTTCAATGTAAGGCTTCATGCTCTCAGGCACAATAAGCCTCCCCATGTTCGTCAGCCCCGCCGAAGAATTTTTGTCCTGTACTTTTGTATAAAAGGTACGGACTACAAAATCCTTGATAAAAAGCGGCACCACACGGATAAAAGGATTTTTTTGCGTGGAAGCATTCGTCGTGATATCGCCGCGCAAAAACTTTTCATTGATATAATAACGCATGTACCCCCGCACATGTGCCACAATTTCCGCAAAGGTATATTCTCCCAGCCTTGGGTCAATGCCGGGATAAATCATGGTAATAAAATTCCGCAAGGTTTTACTGGGGAAAAAACGCCTCAAATTTACCGGCATGGCAATTTTCACCGGACGCAGCTTAAAATGAAAATCATTTTCCTGCTTCTGCATAAGCGCATACAAAAGCACCGCATTCAAATATTCCGTGACCGTCGCATCATACTTCTTTGCCGCCTGCGCCACCTGTGAAGAAGACATAATACCGTCTATAATATTCAGCGTGTAAAACGGTTCTGCGGTTCCTCTGACACGATAGGTCTTCTCCTGCGGCCTGGGCGGGCATACCTTGGAATTGGCATATTTCATATAAGCGTCCTCCAGCTCCTCCGGCTCCGGCTTTTCTTCCACATCCAGCACAAATCCGCCGTTCTCAATTTTCTTTCCCAAAAGGCGCAGATATTCCGCAGTCAGCGTCTGCAGCACGCACATGCCGCCGGTTCCGTCGCCCAGACTATGATGCGCCTCTAAGGCAATCCGGCAGCCATAATAATAAACACGCACCAGATAACGGTTATTGGCTTTAAAAGGCATGGGCATACAGGGATTCTTGATATCCGGCTGCACAAAAGGACCGGGTCTGTTATTAGGCTCTAAATACCGCCAGAACAGCCCTTTCCGGATAGCCGCCTTATAGGTAGGAAAACGGGGAAGCGTCCTGTCAAGCGCTTCCTGCAGCACTTCAGGCTTTACCGGCTCCTTTAGCACCACCGAAAGGCGGTACACAGAAGAGAAATCCTTCCGCTGCAGCGTCGGGTATACAATTGCCGACAAGTCCAGCTTATACCATACTGCCTGATTTTTCCTTTTTTCCTCTTTCATGCGGATTTTCCTTCCTGCCTTCCCTTTTCAGCAGCCCGATACGGAAGCTGCAAAACCATATACAAACGGAACGGTTCTTTCAAAGTCCGTTCCGTTTTATTTTACTCTTATTTTTCTGATTTTACAATGTCCGATCCACTGCCGCTCCCTTAATATCTTCCTCAATCAGCTTCATTTTATCCACAATATTCTGAATTTCCTTATTGATATCGTCCTGTATCTTATCCAGACTCAGAAGCTGCTCTGTGGGAAGGCTCTCTGCCAGCGCCTCGGCGCGCTCCCTTGCTTCCTCGCGCTCGTCCTTGCGCTTTGCCAGAAGCTCCTCCTGCTCTTCTTTTGCCTCTTTCGCCTCTTCTGCCTGCTCTGCCTTCTCCTCCTGCTCCTTGTCTACATGCTCCTTGCCTTCCTCTGCCAGCATACCAAGGATTTCCTTGCCTGCTGCCTCCTCAATCGCTTCCGCCTGCTCCTGTGCCTTCTGCATAGGGTCTTTCTTTAAGCGCTCCAGCTTGGTGTCTTTGATAATTTGATTTTCTATTTTAATCTGCTTCTCGCCCTCGGCTATGACTTTGCGATGATAATCCCCATAAGAATCCAGCTCCAGTACGCGGCTCTGGTATTCCGTCAGCTCCTGCCCCTTAAGCTCGGCAAGCCGCTCTCTCTCCTCCTTTGTCAGGGAGACCTCGGGATTCCGTTTTTCCTCACGCTCCTTTAACAAAAGCTCCAAATCCTTCTGCTCCGCGCTGTCCGCGTCGACGCCATAGCGCTCCTGCAAATCCTCCTGCTGCCGCGCAATATCGGCAAGCTCTTTTTGGGCATTGCCAACCTCTTCCTGCAGGCTCTTTATCCGCTCTCTTCTCTCCTTCAGCCCGGCATCTATCTTTTTGTCGCCGCTCCAAGTATCTGTCACAACCTTCAGCGCTTCTTTTCTCGCCTTTTGCTGCTTTAATAAAATATTGTCCTGTATACCGTTCAAATCTCCGGCAAACACGCTTTTTTGATTCTTCTTTCCCTTGCCTGCCTGCTGCTCTTCCATTTCCTGCCTGCGCATGGCGCGCGTGCTTTCCCCCATATAAATCGACAGCTCCTTCTGTACCTTCATGACGGTTCCCTCCTCTTTTTTACGGTCTTATACAGCCATTCTAAAAAATCGCTCTTCAGCCGTTGTTTCCTTAAGCCTCCGGCAAATGCTTTATATTTATATATCGGCAGCAAACCGCGTTTTCTAAACACAATTCACATATTTCAGCCGGATTCTTTCATCCACAGCTCCACACGGTTCTCAATAGCGTCCATAACCTCGTCAATACTTCTGTCATCGGAAAAGTAAGCGCCGGCTTCCTCATAAATAATCGTCCAGGCGCCGTAGTCTGTCTCCCCGCTCGTTGCCCTGCACTGACCCGCAAGCTCTAAAAAATATGCTGCCTGTTCCCTTGTCAGCGGTTCTATCTCCTCTCCATTCACGGCATAATACGACCCTTCCACAGTTACCGTTTCATCCTGCTCCGAAATATAGATATCGAAGGTGGGCGGCACAAGATACGCATAAAGCTCCTGTTCCAAAATATCCTTTCTCACCGAAAAACAGCGCCTCTGTTCCAAACCGGACTGATACTCCTCTTCCAGTAAAAAACGCAGAAAAGCCCACGCTCCCTCCTTGTTTGGCGACGCCGCATTGATGCTCAGTCCGCCGTTCCCCGTCAGAAACCCGCTGCCATCCATGCGGGGATATCCGACAAAACAAAGCTCCATTCCATACAGCGCTTCATAACTTGCCAGTGCCAGCGGGTAATTTAACATAGCCGGTTCCACCAGTACATTGCCGCCAAGAACCGCCTCTTCGCCATTTTCCAGCAAATTTCCGTACTCCTCCGCAAACAAAATACATTCCCGCAGCATATCATAATCTGTAATCTCTATGCCCCCAAAAAGCCAGAAATCCCGCAGCACCTCCTCCGGTCCAGCATTCCGAAACCGTCCGATTTCCGGATGCGCCTCCATGAGCGCCATCGCCTCCAAGGGCGTCCAGTTCTCCATGCCGCCAAGTAAGTCCTTAGAGCCCAGAAAACCGTGGATTTGAAATTCCGTCTCAACGGCGTATACCTTTCCACCCCGTTCATATGCATAGAGCAGGTTTGCCAGATAATTCGCCTCTTCCAAATCCCTTTCTATGTATGGCTTTAAATCCTCCAAAACACCCTTTTCCACAAACTCTTGAAAGTGCGTATCGGCGCCTGCCGCAAAAATATCCGGACCCTCTCCCGCCGTCAGCTTCACCGCGCGAACGGAAATGTAATCTGAAATATCTTCCGTGTCAGGCACTTCCACAAAATACGATTCGTTACCGGCGTTAAACTTATCAATAGCTTCCTGCATCCATGGCTGCGGCTCTCCTATGTCTAGGGTAATCACTTTTTTCTCATGGTTTTCTTCCCCGCATCCGCACAGCAAAAGCATAAGTGCCATACTTAAAATCCATTTTATTTTCCGCATCATGCTTCCCCCTTTCCACCATTTTTTACATAGGTAATTGCGAAACGCAGCAATTGCCCCGTTTCCCCTTTATTATAATTTTTTCTGCTTTCCATTTCAATTGCATTTGGAAATAAAATAGCTCCCTTTCCGAAAAAGTGTTCCCCGTGCTTATTTTAATCTTTATCTGCCATGCTGCAAATGCTGCAAAAAATCCGGAAGCCGTCACTTCCGGATTTTTATATTCCTGATTTCTATATTTTTTCCTTTAATTCTCATTCATCTTCGCCAGCTTTGCCGCCTGGTCCGCCGCTATGCATGCGTCAAGAATCTCCTGTATATCGCCGTCCATAATTTTATCCAGCTTATAGAGGGTCAGCCCAATCCGATGGTCCGTTACGCGCCCCTGCGGGAAGTTGTAGGTTCTGATTTTTTCGGAACGGTCTCCGGTACCGACCTGACTGCGGCGCAGCTCCGCCTCCGCATCGTGCGCCTTTTGCTGTTCGATATCGTAAAGCTTTGCGCGCAGCAGGGCAAATGCCTTCGCCTTGTTCTGAAGCTGGGATTTTTCCGTCTGGCTGTACACCACAATCCCTGTCGGATAATGCGTGAGCCTGACCGCAGAGTCCGTGGTATTGACGCACTGTCCGCCATTGCCGGAAGCACGCATCACATCGATGCGGATATCCTTTTCGTCAATCACCACATCCACCTCTTCCGCCTCCGGCATTACCGCCACGGTAATCGTAGAAGTGTGGATGCGCCCCTGAGACTCGGTTTCCGGCACGCGCTGCACGCGGTGTACGCCGCTCTCGTATTTCAGTTTGGAGTAGGCGCCCTGCCCGCTCACCATAAAGGTAACCTCCTTCATACCGCCGATGCCGATTTCATCCACGCTCATAGTCTCCACCTTCCAGCGCTGGCGCTCCGCATAGTGCACATACATTCTGTAAATCTCCGCGGCAAACAGGGCGGATTCATCGCCGCCGGCTCCGGCACGGATTTCTACAATCACATTTTTGTCGTCGTTGGGGTCCTTGGGCAGCAGCAATACCTTCAGACGCTGCTCCAGCTCCCCGATGCGCTCTCTCGCTGCCGAAAGCTCTTCCTTCAGCATATCGCGCATCTCCTCGTCGCTTTCTTCTTCCAGCATAACAAGAGAATCTTCCACATCCTGCCTGCTCTTTTTATACGCCGTATAAGCCTCTACCAAAGGCATCAAATCGCTCTGCTCCTTCATCAGCTTCCGAAAATGGTTCTGGTCGTTTACCACATCCGGCTCATGGAGCTCGTTTAAAATTTCTTCATACCGCCTCAGCAAATCTTCTAATTTGTCAAACATATCTTCCTTCCATTCCGCCGTCCCGCCGCCACGCGGAACAGCCCTGCATAATCCTTTATGATTTCCACGCAGTCAAAGCCTGCAGCCTCTAAAAGCCCGCTGACCGCCTCTCCCTGACTGCACCCAATCTCCAATATCAGCCAGCCGCCCTCTTTTAAATGGGCGTCGCACGCAGATATCATTCTTTCATAAAATACCAGTCCGTCCTTTCCGCCGTCAAGCGCCGCTGCCGGTTCAAAATCCCGCACCTCCGGCATAAGAGCCGCAATCTCACCACTGGGTATATAGGGCGGATTCGATACAATCATATCATAAGAGCCCTGCACTGCGGAAAACAAATCGCTCAAAATCCATTCCGGCTGCTTTTCTTCGGGCAGAAGGCGGCTTCCATTCTCTTTTGCAAGCAAAAGCGCATCCCTTGAAATATCCGCGCCAACGCCCTGCACGCCCTCCGTCACGGCAAGCAGGCTTATCAGAATACATCCTGAGCCGGTACACATGTCTAAAAGCTTCCTGCCCGGTTCCAGCTTTTTTCGCGCATACTCCACCAAAATTTCCGTATCCTGTCTCGGTATCAGCACATGCCTGTTTACCAAAAAGGTAAGCCCGTAGAACTCCTGCTCTCCCGTAAGAAGCTGCAGCGGCTCCCTCTTTTCCCGCCGCTTTAGCAGTGCTTCATACGCCTCTCCCTGCTCCTTTGAAACCATCCTGTCCCCATGCGCCAGCAAGGTGTTATAATTTGTACCGCACACAAATTCAAGCAGCAGCCTCGCATCCGTCTCCGCTTCCGGCACGCCCGCAAGACGCAGTCTCTCCCTGCCTCTCCTGTAATATTCTCTGTAGCTTATCATGCCTTGCATCGGCGCTACTCCTCCCCGCTCTTTGCCGCAGGCGCTTCCTCCTCATAGCCAAACTCTTCGGCAAGATAACCTTTCCAGTCAAAGACTGCCTCCACGGAAGCAATGGCAACCTCCACCATATCCTTTGACGGTTCCTTGGTGGTAAGCCTCTGCAGCATCATGCCCGGCACCGACAAAAGCTTTACAAACACATTATTGCTCCTGCCCGCCAGACGTATCAGTTCATAAGAAATACCCGCAATCACCGGAATCAGCAGAATACGCAGCGCTACCTTGGCAAACGGATTACTCACCTGAATAAAGAAAAATAAAATAATACTGACAAACATCACAAAAAACATAAAGCTGGTACCGCAGCGCCTGTGCAGTCTGGAGCTTTTCATCGCATTCCGCACGGTCAGCGGTCTTCCCTTCTCAAGGCAGTTAATACATTTATGCTCCGCACCATGGTACATATACAGGCGCTTGATATCCTTCATAAGGGATATGCCGATAACATAGAGCAGAAAGATAAGGATTCGTATCGCGCCCTCAATCAGCGTCATCAACGCGTTGCTTCTCACATACTCCTTAAAATAAGAGGTAATAAAATACGGCAGCACAATAAAAATCCCGACCGCAAGCGCAATGGAAAAAATCGTAATAAGCGCCGTAAATACCTTTTCCGCTTTTCCCCGCGTCACCTTATTCAGCGCCCTGTCAACCACGGTTTCCTTCGCATCCTCATCCTCATAAAAGCTTGCGGAATAGTTTAAGCACTTCATCCCCAGTATCATGGAATCCACAAAGTTAAAAACCCCTCTGATAAAAGGCAGCTCCTTCAAAGGGCTCCCGTGAAGCACCCCCTGATAATTCTCCACTTCCACCTCGACTTCACCGTCAGGCTTTCTGACCGCAACAGCGTATTTTTCTTTATTTTTCATCATGACGCCTTCCAGTACCGCCTGTCCGCCGATACCGGAATAATGCCCGCTCTTCTTTTTTGCCATAAAATCATACCCTTCTTTATAGGAAACACTTCTAATATAAAAGGTTGAAGCTTGCACCTCAACCTTTTAGAAATCTTATTTGGGAAAATTACTTGTTTTCCACACCGTATTTCTTATTGAACTTGTCGATACGTCCGTCAACTCTTACAGACTTCTGCTGTCCCGTATAGAACGAATGACATTTGGAGCATACTTCTACGTGGATTTCAGGCTTGGTTGAACCGGTTACAAACGTATTGCCGCAGTTGCAGGTAACGGTTGCCTGATAATACTGGGGATGGATTCCTTCTTTCATCTCTTTCACCTCTTCTATATTTACATTTACCTAAAGTTATTTGCTGTTTTTATCCGCACTGCTTATGCCACCACAAACAGCGTTGTTATTGTAACATGCCAGCCCCTAATATGCAAGTATTTTTTAAATAAACTTCATTTTTTTGACAGTATTTACAAATTCCTGATTGTTACGCGTGCGGGCAAACATATCCAGTATCCTATCCGTCGCTTCGTCCGCTTTCATACCGTTCAATGCCTTGCGCATAATGTTGATTGCTTCCAGCTCGTCCGTATTGAGAAGCAAATCCTCCCTTCGCGTGCCCGATTTCTGCAAATCGATGGCGGGGAAAATACGCTTTTCCGAAAGCTTTCTGTCCAGCACCATTTCCATGTTGCCGGTTCCTTTGAATTCCTCATAGACCACGTCATCCATCTTGGAGCCTGTCTCCACCAGCGCCGTGGCAAGAATTGTCAGGCTGCCGCCGCCGCGCAGATTTCTCGCTGCGCCAAAAAAGCGCTTGGGCATATGCAGCGCCGCCGGGTCAAGACCGCCGGAAAGTGTACGCCCGCTGGGGGGCACCACCTGATTGTACGCACGTGTCAGACGCGTGATACTGTCTAAGAGAATCACCACATCCATGCCGTGCTCGACCAGACGCTTGGCGCGCTCGATTACCATCTCCGACACCCTCTTATGATGCTCCGGCAGTTCGTCAAAGGTAGAATAAATCACTTCCACGTTTTCGCCTTCAATCGCTTCCTTGATATCGGTTACTTCCTCAGGACGCTCGTCAATCAAAAGAATCAGCATATGCATATTGGGCTCTCCCCGCAGGATTGACTTTGCCACCTGCTTTAACAGCGTGGTCTTTCCTGCCTTGGGCGGGGATACAATCATACCCCTCTGCCCCTTTCCAATCGGACTCACCATATCCATGACGCGCATTGCAATAGTTGCACCCGGCACCTCCAGACGAATTCTCTCATCCGGAAAAATCGGTGTCATATCCTCAAAGCTTCTGCGGCGCATCGCTTCCTCTATGGTAAAGCCGTTAATCGTCTTAATGTACAAAAGTGCGCTGAATTTCTCCTGCTGGGTCTTGGTACGCTTGTTCCCCACCAGAATATCACCGGTCTTTAGTCCAAAACGGCGTATCTGGCTGGGCGCAACATAGACGTCATTTTCCCCGGGCATGTAATTGGCACAGCGGATAAATCCATATCCGTCCGGCATAACCTCCAGAATACCGTTTGCTTCCTGCCCGCTGTCAAGCTCCGGCGGAAAGGTGTTCATATCGTACACTGCGTTTCTGTCAATATTCTGCACGGGACGCACATAACCGTCCATGGCATTCTGCGCCGGTCTCCGCTCCTCCGCCGTTTTTTCTTCCTCACCGCGGCGCTCCTCTGTCCGTTTCTCTCCGTATCCAAAGCGCCTCTCCTCAGGCTTTCTCTCCCCGTAGCGGCGCTCCTCCGGTCTTCTTGCCAACGGGCTGCGCTCCTCTGTCTTTCTATCTGTATAACGGCGCTCCTCCGGTTTTCTTTCCGCAAAGCCGCGCTCCTCTGTCCGCTTCTCCGTAACAGTGCGCTCCTCCGGCTTTCTCTCTGCAAAGCCGCGCTCTTCTGTCCGTTTCTCCCCGTAGCTGTCCCCTGACTGCTTCTCTTCCACCCTGCTCGGCTGCTTTGCCTGTGCAGGCGCCTGCTTTGCTGCTTTATCTTTCTCATCCTGCATAAGCATCGCCTCCACCAACTGCGCTTTCTTCATAGTAGAAACGCCTTTCATTCCTCTCGCCTTTGCAATTCCTTTTAAATCTGCAAGTGCCAGTGACTCGTACTTCTCTCTCATTAACCTATAGGCCTCCTTACTTTCTTCCTCAAACAACACTCCGAAAATACGCTGTCATTTCTTTTCATTTACAACCATACAGGGGGTAAAAAAAGACTTTCCTTGAAAAAATCAGAGCATCAACAGATAACTACTAGCATTGTAATACAAAAATCCAAAAATGGGAAGCCCTATTTTGGGATTTTCACCGTAACTCTTCTTCCTTTTTGCGGCAAGCCTGTCTATCCGCCTTCAGCCGGATACATAAGCTCGCCGCAAAACCATAACACTATCCTAATTTCTCAAATACAAAATATTCTGCCTTCACAAATCCGCCTTCCCTTCCGGCTTCATTGATGGCAAAAAGCCCTGCCTTGACGCCGACCCAGCGTCCCGGCGTCGTCTCTATCGCTTCACCGGCTTTGGCATACTCTGCGCCGTCCTCGCTGTATGCAAAGGAGATTCTTAGCGCATCCTCCACATACATCCTAAGAAACACGGTATCTCCCTGTAACGCCGCGCAGACCGTTTCCGTCTCATTGTGCTTTGTCCACTCGCCGGTCCGCTGCACCAGATACTTTCTTCCGTCTTCCTGTTTTACGGCAAAATCCGTGTAAATGCCGCCTAAGGATACCATACCGCAGACGTCGCCCTCCTGCATACCCGCAAGATGAAGCTTTGTGGTAATCTGGAATGCCGGTGCAGGCCACTTCTGCAAAAGCAGATTCGGCACATCGCAAGTCTGCGTTTCCGCTTCGCTCTGCTGTGCATACAGCGTCAGCATACCCTCTGAAAGGGCATACCACTCCTTTTTATAATTTGCATTCCACTGCCACTGCAGCCCCAGCTCCTTTCCTTCAAAAAGGTCGGAATCCTCCGGCGCACAGATGGGATATACGCCTCCCACGTCCGGCTTTTTATACTGCATAACCGGCTCTCCGCAGCCGTTTTCGTCCGCATTGACACCGATAACAGGCCAGTCGTCCACCCAGCGCATAGGCTGCAAATGCACGATTCTTCCGGCATTGCCCACATCCTGAAAATGGATAAACCAGTCTTCTCCCGAGGGCGTGTCCACCCATGCGCCCTGATGCGGTCCGTTCACGGGGCTGCCGCCCTGATGCAGCACGATTTTTTCCTCATAAGGCCCCCAGATATTGCGGGAGCGCAGCACCGTCTGCCAGCCCGGCTTCACGCCGCCTGCCGGTGCAAAAATATAATAATAGCCATTGCGCTTGTAGAGCTTGGGTCCCTCAATGGTAGGCTGCGTCTCGCTGCCGTCAAAGATATGCTTTCCATCGCCCAGCACTCCGCTGCAGTCCGGTTCTATCGGGGAAAGATGCAGCATACTCTTAAAGCCTATCCGGCTTCTTGCAAACGCCGTCACCATATATGCTTTCCCGTCGTCGTCCCAAAAAGGACAGGGGTCTATCCAGCCGGTCACTTTGCGCACGCACACCGGCTCCTCAAAGCCCTCAAAAGGATTGCGGCTTTTTGCCATAAAGATGCCTTCATCCGGCATGGGAATAAACACATAGAAAACGCCGTCGTGATACCGGATTGCCGGCGCCCATGCGCCGCAGCCGTGAAGCGGCTTGTCATAGGTATCAAAAGGCAGCTTTTCCATGGCATACCCGATTACACGCCAGTTAACCATATCCTTCGAGTGAAGCACCGGCACTGAGGGCGCATTGCAGAAGGAAGAAGCCACCATAAAATAATCTTCGCCCACTCTGATTGCGTCAGGGTCCGAATAATCCGTATACAGGATGGGATTGGAATAGGTACCGTCGCCATTATCTGCAATCCACATTTTCTTCATTTCTTCTTTCATAAACACCCGCGCCTTTCTATAATCTCCGCAGCTCCGTATAAGCCAGAAGGAAAGGTCCTACGCCCTTTGCGTCATCCTCCACCACCGGCTCCGACATATAATATGCAAAGCTGCCGTCTCTTCTTGTGTTATTTGCAGGTCCTAAGCCTGCCACCAGGCAGATACCGCCCAAATGCAGCCTGCCGTCCTCCGTCTTCATGTATTTGTTCCGGATGCCTTCAAACGCCTTCACACCGTATTCCCTGTAGCTCTCGGGCAAAAATCCCAGGCGCACGCCGCGCAGAATGGAAAAAGCAAGAATTGCGCTGCCGCTGGTCTCCAAGTAGTTAGGCTCTTTTCCCAAAAGTGCCGGAAGCTGATACCACATACCGCTTTCATCCTGATATTTTAACAGGGAATCAATCAGCTCCTTAAACACCTTCTTGAGATTGTCATACTCCGCCTCAAAGCCCTCCGGCTCTGTTTTGCTCAGAGTATCCAAAAGCGCCATGGAATACCAGCCGATAGCACGCAGCCAGAAATTTTTTGACAGTCCTGTCTCCTTATCGCACCAGAAAATAGACTTGGAAGCATCGTAACCATGATAATACAGTCCCGTCTCCTCATCCCGCATATATTTTACGACGTTGGCAAACTGTGAGAAAATATCAGCGTAATGCTCCCTGTTGTTGAATCTTGTCTCATACTCCATATAGAAAGGCTGTCCCATGTACAAGCCGTCCAGCCATACCTGATTGGGATAAATCTTCTTGTGCCAGAAATTTCCCTCCTCGGTTCTGGGCTGCCCTTTAATCTGACTGTAAATTAAGTCAATCGCCTTTTTGTATTTTTCTTTTCCCGTGATATCATAAAGCTGGAACAGCGTCTTGCCCGCATTCACATTGTCGATATTGTATTCTTCCACAGAATATCCGGCAATCGTACCGTCCTCCTGCACCCTGTGGTCGATAAATGCATCTGCAAAATCCAGATACTTCTTCTCTCCCGTGGTATTGTAGGTCTCTAAAAGCGCCAGAATCATACACCCGTCTATGTAATTCCATCCCGCCTTCAACCCGTTTTTTGCCTTCTCGATATTCCAGACCGGAACATCCAGCGTACTTCTCTCAATTAATTCGTCAATATACTGCTCAATTACTGGTATCTGCATTTTAACCTCCCTTTTCATGCTCTGTAAGCACTTTCATAATCTGATTTTACAGGGAAAAACAACGGTCGTCAATGGATTTTGCATTTTTTTCCTAAAAGTGATATAATTGCAAAAAGTCCCATTTGCACACTACAAACATAAGGATGACGATTATTTTATGAAGGTACTGATTTTATCCTCGGCTACGGGCGGAGGACACAACGCCGCCGGCGCAGCCGTGCAGGAGGCACTCTTAGATGCAGGGCACGAAGCCGTTATGATGGATATGTTTCTCCTTGCCAGCGCACGCACGGCAAGATTTGTAGGGCAGTGTTACGTGCGCACGGCACGCGGCATTCCCCGCGTTTTCGGTATGCTCTACCGCTTTGCCGGCTTTATCAGCTCCAGCCGCCGCAAGTCTCCCATATATTATGCAAACGGACTGATGGCAAAGAAATTACATGCTTACCTTACAGAGCAGCACTATGATGCGATAGTGATGCCCCACCTTTTTCCGGCGGAAACAATTACCTACATGAAGCGGCACGGCATGACGCTCCCTCTCACCGTTGCAGTTGCCACGGATTATACCTGTATTCCCTTTTTTGAAGAGACGGAGTGTGACTATTATATTATCCCGCACGAAGAGCTCACAGAAGAATTTACCCGCAGAAAAGTACCCGCGGGCAAGCTGCTTCCCTACGGGATTCCGGTTAAAAAAGCATTCTGCACAAAAGTGACGCAGACGCTTGCCAAAGAAAGCCTGCAGCTTCCGCCCGACAAACCCATGTACCTGATTATGAGCGGCAGCATGGGCTTCGGAAAAATCCACATTTTTGCCTACGAGCTGGTACGCAGCCTGAAAGACGGGGAGCATGTCGTAATTATCTGCGGCAACAACAAAAAGCTCAAGCGCAATTTAAAACGTTTGTTTTTCCGTACACCCAATGTACATGTTATCGGATATACCACCAATGTTGCCGATTATATGGCGGCTTGCGACGTTATTTACACCAAGCCGGGCG
The DNA here is from genome assembly GCA_910578335.1 of uncultured Lachnospiraceae bacterium. Lineage (GTDB taxonomy): Bacteria > Bacillota > Clostridia > Lachnospirales > Lachnospiraceae > Acetatifactor. The sequence goes on from CAJTPU010000031.1 coordinate 16,477, forward strand.
GACTGACTACCACCGAAGCGCTCAACCGCAATATTCCCATCGTGCACACGGCGCCGATTCCGGGCTGTGAAACAAAAAACAGAGAATTTTTTGTTTCCCGCGGCATGTCCATCGCGGCAGAGCACATCCACACCCAGATAAAGCAGGGAAAGCTCCTTGTGGAGGACGTAAGAATCCGAAACGGCATGTTGTCGGCGCAAAAGAAAAACGCCCTGCCGGACGCTGCCGAAAAAATCTGCCGCCTGTTAGAAGCACAGACTGCAAAAGAAAACGAATCAACCTGAAAATTACTTATGATGCGCATGGAGAATGTTATGAGATACCTTTTTTACATTGTACTCGGCTATTTATCAGGCAGCGTTATGTATGCTTACCTGATTCCCAGATTGTTAAAGCATATCGATATACGTGAGCTTTCCGAGGACGGCAATCCCGGAACTGCCAACGCCTTTCTTCACGCCGGAGTTCCGATTGGCATTCTGGTTATTTTGTGTGAGCTCTTAAAGGGTGCGCTTCCCGTATGGGCGGCGGCGCGCAGGCTTTCCGTATCGCACCTGCTCTTTGCGCCTGTTCTGGCAGCGCCTGTTCTGGGTCATGCTTTTCCTCTCTTTTTTGGCGGGAAAGGCGGCGGGAAATCCATAGCCGCAGCCTTTGGCGTGCTTATCGGATTGTACCCTGACTTAAGTCCCGCACTCACCCTCGCCGCACTCTATATCCTGTTTTCACTTGTTATCATCATCAAACCTCACTTTTTCCGCTCGGTTATCACGTTCCTTTTGTTCGCCGTACTGTGCCTTTTAGACCGGGAACTTCCCCTGTCCGTAGCAGTCGGCATCCTTCTGCTCTCCGGCATTGTCATCCGGCAGCATTTCATTCGGTACCGCGGCGAACATATTGGCGTTGTCTTCCCCATCCACCGGCTGTTTAAAAGCAGGACCGAATAGTCATCCCGCTTTGTATCCGGTTCCCCAGACTGCCTTGATATACTTTGGCTCTCTGGGATTTTCCTCCAGCTTTTCTCTGATATGATGGATATGCACTGCTATGGTGTTGTCCGCACCAATGGGTTTCATATGCCAGATGGCTTCATAAATCTGGCTGATAGAAAGTACTTTCCCTTTTTCCTGTACCAAAAGCTTTACAATCTCATATTCAATGGGCGTCAGCTTTATCTCCTGTTTCCCCACAAACACCCGCTTACTGATATCGTTTATCACCAAATCATTCACCCTGTATAAATGTTCTTTTGTGTCACAGGACATTCTGGTATAGCGCCTGAGCCTTGATTTTGCCCTTGCCAGCAGCTCTAACGGACTGCAGTCTGCATAGGAAAGGCAGTCGTCTGCTCCCGCCTCCAGCATCTCGATTTTTTCCCCCTCCGCATTCTGCTCCATAAGCACAAGAATCGGTATACTGCTCTCCTTTCTGATTTCACGCACAATATCCGCACCGCCCTCCCCCCTTCCGGAAAACCCCATAAGCAGAAGGTACGGCGCTTTTTTTCGAATCAGCTCATACAGCCCGCCCAAGGTATCCGTCTCTAGTACTTCATAGCTTTCCCCCGCAAACAGATGCCGCATCTCCTCCATCCTGCCAATGCTGCCGTAAATCAATATACTGTCCACCCAGCCTTCTCCTTTCCTCAAAACTTATTTTTAGGATTCGGGTGTAAAAAGCCCGGACAGGAAGCAACTTCAGTCAGGGCTTTTGACACCCGAATCTTTTTAGGCGTTTGCGAAACTCCTGTTTATCAGTCCCGAATTGTGTAGATTCTTTAGTGTATTATACCGCGGATTTTGTCAAAACTGGTATTGTTAATTTTGCGAAAAAAAACTGTAAAATACCAAGCGGATTTTACAGTTTTTCTTTCTTTTTTTCTATTCTTTTGTGTAAACCTTTCATCAGGACAAAGCACAAGTAGCCGATAAAAGCGCCCAGTCCGTTTAGGAGGATATCATCTACATCAAAAATGCCGAACGCACTAAAAAGCTGAAACAGCTCAATGCCCAAAATAAAGAGCAGCGCCGTTGCCATACAGATAAACAGATTCTCAAATATCTTATGAATCCGCGGCATCATATAGCCCAACGGTATAAATGCAACGATATTTCCAATCAGATTGCCAAAGCTGTTAATCCCTTTGTTGTCCCAATGCCGGATATAGAGCTTGATTGTCTTAAATAATTCAAAATTTGCCCCGCTTAATCCCTCCCAGAATACCTCTTTTTTCCAAGAAGCAGCAATCTGCTGCATCACTGCAAACGGATACTTAAATATAATGACCTTTACCAGTATCAGCAGATACAGGATAAAGAGAATCCGCATACATTTCTTATTTATCATGATACTCTCCATATCCGCCGCGAGTACCCCTGCACGAACCTAATAACGCACTTCCAACAGCGTCAATCCCAAAGCCGGTACGAGCATCCCTGCCTGTTCCCTGTTTCCACAAGTTAAAAGCGCATCCATCTCCTCCGGCACCCGCCTGCCTTCTCCCACTTCCAGCAGCGTGCCGGTAAGGATACGAACCATATGGAACAAAAAGCCATTCCCCCGAAAATAAAGCCGCAGCATATCCTGCTCCTTTTCTATCCTTATTTCGGCAATGCTCCTTACCGTAGATTTTTTCCCTTTTTTGGTTGAGGTAAACGCAGCAAAATCATGAGTCCCCACAAGCCGCCCTGCCGCCGCGCGCATAGCCTCCACATTAAGCGGCGCAGGATGCGCGTAAGAATATCTTCTGTCAAATATATGCGGCTTGCTGCTGTTAATCACCTGATAACAATAGGTTTTTTCTTTCACCAAAAGACGGCTGTGAAATCTTTCAGATACTTCCTCCACAGATATTACCCCGATATCCTTCGGCAGATACTGGTTCATATAGGCTAAAATTTCCTCTGTTGTCATGTCCGTATTCATGTGGGCGTTCGCCACCTGCCCCCGCGCATGAACACCGGCGTCCGTCCTGCCGCTGCCCTGCACCTCTACCTTAGAGCCGCACATTTTACAAAGCAGCGCCTCCAGCTTTCCCTGTATGGTATTTTCGGTATTTTCCTGTTTCTGCCAGCCCTGATACCTTGTCCCCTCATATTCCAAAAGCAGCTTAAAATTGCGCATCCTAGTGCTCCTCTTTTTCTTTCGCGTTTTTTCTCTGACCGTCCTGCCCCTGCTCCTCTTTCTGCTTCTGGCTTGCAAGCGCTTCCTCACATTCCTGCCGGTAAGTGTCTATAATATACAAATCCTGCGGCGTCAGCCTGCGGAAATGGTTCAGCCCCGCCGAAAGGATTTTGATGCTGTTTTTGGTGGTGTCAAAGGCGCCCTCCTCATACATGGTGAAAAGAATAATGCCTATCGGTACTGCTACTATCATGCCCATTACGCCGCCAACCATGTATCCGATATACAAAAGAAATAAAGTCGGCAGCGGCGGCACGCCCACGGAGTCTCCCACAATCTTTGGCTGTATAATCTGCCTGACGAGCTGGCTCACGCCCCAGATAACTAAAAGTTCGATTGTCATAAGGTAATCCGCACTCAAAAATTTGACAATCGCCCACGGCACCATCGCCGTGCCGGTTCCAAAAAAAGGAAGAAAATCCAAAATAGCAATGCCAAATGCTATCAACGGCGCATAATCCACGCCCAAAACCAGAAATCCAATCACCAAAAGCAGGTAAATCCAGACCTCAATCTTAATCTGCGCCTTGAAATAACCGCCCACCGCTTTTACCAGACTTCTTTTTATCAGCCTGAGACGGTAAAGCAGCGCTTCCGGCATATACTTTTGCACGCCCTGCCCAATCTGCTCTTTTTCCGCCACAAACAGGTAGGAAGACAGCAGGCACATAATCAACCCTATCAAAAAAGTGGGAAGCCATTTGGCAAAATTACCCACCGCCTCAATGGTGGGGCTGGAAAGCTTTCCCACAAGTTCTCCGGCAAAGCCGCTTGCAGAAGCAGCAATTTTATCTATGGTATTCCTGACGTCCTTCGGAAGCTTGTCATAGACAACACTCAGATTTTTGGCTATTGTGTCAAAGTCCTCCTGCAAATCCTCCCACATCTGGGGCAGGTCCCTGACAAAGCCTCCAAGCTCCTTGGACAAATTGACTACAAGCAGATACCCGGCAAGCACCACCAGACCGATAACGGCGATGATAACAAACGCACTGCCCGCCTTTCTTCGGATTTTCAGTTTTTTCTCCAGAAAGCGCACCATGGGACCGGCAATCAGCGCGATAATCCAGCCAATGATAAAGGGCAGAAAGAATATAATCCCCCTTGGCACAAGCCAGATGACCGCAATCAGAATAACCAGCGCAATCGCCAGGTTCAATACCGCCTTCACGTACTTTTTCATCGATTCACTCATAAAAAACCTCTTTTAACACTATTCTTCGGACTCATCCAAAAACTTGTCCAACACCGCGTAAATTTCATCCCTGCCCTGCTTGCTCTCTGCCGAAAAAGGAATCACAACCGTATCGCCCCCTGCTTTCAGGGTGCTTTTTATCAGGCTTACCTGCTTTGAAAGCTGGCTGCGTTTTATCTTGTCTAACTTGGTGGCAATGATAATAGGCTGATACCCCTGCTTCTTTATCCAGTCATACATAATACAGTCGTTGCCGCCCGGTGCATGGCGGATATCGATAAGCAAAAACACAGCCTTGAGCCGTTTTGACCTGTGGAGATAGTTTTCCACCATTTTGCCCCACTTTGCCTTGACCTCTTCATTGGCGCGCGCATAGCCGTATCCCGGCAAATCCACAAAATAGATTTCATTGTTGATATTGTAAAAATTGATTGTCTGTGTCTTTCCCGGCTGCGAACTGATACGGGCAAGAGATTTCCGGTTCATCAAAGCGTTAATCAGCGAAGATTTCCCCACATTGCTTTTTCCCGCAAACGCTACTTCCGGAAGCAGGTTATCCGGTATCTTGCTTGTGATGCCGCAGACAGTCTCCAGACTCACATTCTTAATTACCATCCTTAGCCTTCTCCTTTCACTACTCTGTTACTAATGCATACTTCAGCACCTCTTCCATGCGCTCCACGAAAATAATGTTCACCCCCGACTTGATTTCCGCATCGATTTCCTCCACATCCTTTTCGTTCTTTTTGGGCACAAGAACCTGTTTGATTCCTGCAATTTTAGCGGCAAGTATCTTCTCCTTCAGCCCGCCTATGGGAAGCACCCTGCCGCGCAGCGTAATCTCCCCCGTCATGGCAAGGTCAGCTCTGACCGGAATCCCTGTAAGCGCCGACACCAGCGCCGTCGCCATGGTGATTCCCGCGGAAGGTCCATCCTTGGGTACGGCTCCCTCCGGAATATGTATATGAAAATCACTTTTCTTGTAGGTCTCCGCGGGTATGTTGTAGGCTTTGCTGACGGAGCGGACATAGCTCAGCCCCGTCATGGCGGATTCCTTCATTACGTCGCCCATCTGCCCTGTCAGCCGCAGCTCTCCCTTGCCGGGCATCTTGTTTACCTCTATCTGCAGCGTATCGCCTCCGACGCTGGTCCACGCAAGCCCCCGTACAATGCCAATCTCATCCGCCGCATTGGCAGGATTTCTGGTGTACTTCACCTTCCCCAGATACTTTTCAAGGTTTCTCGCCGTAACCTTAATCACCGGTCTTCCCGGCTTTTTCTGCTCCGCCTTTTTCTGTTCCGCCTTTAAAAGCTCCCGCGCCGCCTTTCTGCAAATCTCTCCGATTTTACGCTCCAGCCCTCTGACGCCGGCTTCTCTTGTATAGCCTTCTATCACGGCTTTGATGGCGCTGTCACCGATAACAAGGCTGCCGTCGTCCAGTCCGTGACTTTCATATGCCCTTTGCAGCAAATGTTCCTTTGCAATGTGGAATTTTTCATTGTCCGTATAACTGCTGACCTCAATCAGCTCCATCCTGTCAAGCAGCGGCTTGGGAATTCCCGCCGTGGAATTTGCCGTGGCAATAAACAGCACCTTGGACAAATTGATGGGAAGTTCTAAATAATGGTCCCTGAAGCGGCTGTTCTGCCCGCCGTCAAGCACCTCCAGAAGCGCTGACGATACGTCTCCCTTGTAGTCGCTGCTCACCTTGTCTATCTCATCCAAAAGCATCAGCGGATTGCCGACGCCCGCCTGCTTTAACCCCGCCGCAATCCTTCCGGGCATGGCTCCCACGTAAGTCCGCCTATGTCCCCTGATTTCCGCTTCGTCCCTGACGCCGCCCAGGCTGATGCGCACATACTCTCTGGAAAGTGCCCGCGCCACGCTCTTTGCAATGGAGCTCTTTCCCGTACCGGGCGGTCCCACCAGACAGATAATCGGGCTGGTGGGACAGGCTGCCTTTCCTGCATGAGCGGCTTTTAAACTTCTCACAGCTAAAAACTCTAAAATACGCTCCTTTACCTGCTGCAGCCCGTAGTGGTCCTCCTCCAGAATCTGCCCGGCGCGGCTCATATCCGTATTTTCTTTAGAGACCTTATTCCACGGCATCTCTAAGAGCGTCTCAATATAAGTGCGCTCCACCGCGCTTTCCGTGCTGCTTACGGACAGGCTCTTAAATCTGGAAATCTCCTTCTCCAGCTTGTCCTTTACTTCCTTATCTGCTTTCAGCTTCTTTACCTCTTCCAAAAACAGCTCGGCATCGGAAAAGCTGCTGTTTTCTCCCAGCTCCTCCCTGATGGCGTTCATCTGCTCCCTGAGCAGATAATCCCTCTGGTTTTTGTTGACCTTCTTCTGCAGCTTCTCGCTTAAATCCTTGCGAATCAGTCCCACACTGATTTCATTGTAGAGCGCATCCGAAAGAAAATCATACCGCTCTGTCAACGTCCCTGCCGCCAGCACCGTCTGCTTCGTGGCAACCGGAAGCGGCAGACTGCTGGTAATGCTGTCTATGATAAGTGCAAGATTTTCCATGGAGTCCAGCTTTTTATCCAGTATCTTTCCGCTTCTGGGATGCAGCGCACTATAGCTGTGATACAGTTCCCTTAGCTGCCTTGTCATGGCTTCCTTGTGATTTTCATCCGTATCCGCCGCGTCCTGAGGCAGCAGCGCAACAAAAGCGGACAGATACTCCGTCGTCTCCCCGCTTAAGGAAAGCAGGCGCGCCCTGTCCGTCCCCTCCACCAGCACGCGGACGATGCCGTTCGGCATCCGGCTCATCTGCTTTACGCGGGTAATGGTTCCCACTTCATAGAGGTCCTCCTGCTTTGGCTCCTCCGTCGCTTCCTCCTTCTGCGTCACCACAAAAAGGAGCTGTTCCCCTAACATGGCTTGCTCTACCGCACATATGGACTTTGGTCTGTTTAAATCAAAATGTATCACCATGCCGGGCAGTATGCTGAGTCCCCGCAGCGCTACCGCGGGCATCTGTTCCATATCCTGTCTTGTCTCCTTAACCGTCTCTTCCATATCAACCCTCATTCCACAATGGTAAAAAAACGCCGCACTTTTAAAAGTAGCGGCGTTTCACTCACTTACTTTGCTTTTTTCATAGCCGTCTCCCGATGTATCGTCAGCGGCTTTGCCGTACCGTCCACCGCTGCCTTCGTCACGATAACCGCCTCTATGGTCTCATCCGAAGGTATGGTATACATGGTATCCAGCGTCACGCTTTCCATAATGGAGCGAAGCCCCCTCGCGCCCGTCTTGCGCTCCAGCGCCTTCTCTGCTATGGCATCGATGGCGTCCTCTTCAAAGGTAAGCTCCACGCCATCCATCTCAAACAGCCTCTGGTACTGCTTAATCAGCGCATTTTTCGGCTCCTTCAGAATGCGCTTCAGCGCCTTCTTATCAAGCCCCTGTAGGGATACGTTGATGGGAACACGCCCTACAAACTCAGGAATCAGCCCGAATTTCACCAAATCCTGCGGCGTCACCTCACCAAGAATCTCTCCGATTTCCTTATCCGCCTTTTCCGTCACCGGCGCATTAAAACCGATGGACTTGCGGTCAAGCCTTGTCTCCACGATTTTGTCCAGTCCGTCAAAGGCACCGCCGCAGATAAATAAAATATTGGAAGTATCTATCTGTATCAATTCCTGATGCGGATGCTTTCTGCCTCCCTGAGGCGGTACGCTCGCTTCCGTGCCTTCTATGATTTTTAAAAGCGCCTGCTGCACACCCTCGCCCGATACGTCACGGGTGATGGATACATTTTCGCTTTTCTTGGTAATCTTGTCGATTTCGTCAATGTAAACCATGCCGTACTGCGCGCGCTCCACATCATAATCCGCCGCCTGTATCAGCTTTAAAAGAATGTTTTCCACATCCTCGCCTACATATCCCGCCTCCGTCAGCGTTGTCGCGTCCGCAATGGCAAAGGGTACATTGATAATCCTCGCCAGAGTCTGCGCCAGATAGGTTTTGCCGGAACCGGTAGGTCCTATCATAATCACATTGCTCTTCTGCAGCTCCACATCCTCCGGCTCCCTGCGCGCCGTCACCCTCTTATAATGGTTGTAAACAGCAACGGAGAGCACCTTCTTTGCCTCTTCCTGCCCAATCACATATTCATCCAGAAAATGCTTGATTTCCACCGGTTTTAAAAGCTTAAAATCCGGCGCCTCCTCTGCGGGCAAACTTTCTTCTTCAAATTCTTCCTCTAAAATATCTCCACAAATTTCTATACATTCATCGCAGATATAGATGCCAGCCGGTCCCGCTATCAGCTTTCTGACCTGGTCCTGTGTTTTGTTGCAAAAAGAGCATCTAATATCGCCGCCGGAAATTTTTCCTGCCATAACTTCCTTTCCATATCTGCCGCATATGCCTCAACGCGCATTGCAGATACATTTTACGCCTGCGGCACCCCGCGGCACATTCTTTTATTTCTCCTCCGTCAAAGCGTGGGAGGTAATCACCTTGTCAATCAGACCGTATTCCAGCGCTTCCTCTGCCGATTTCCAATTGTCTCTTTCCGTATCGGCAGCAATCACTTCATAATCCTTACCGGTATTTTCTGCCAGCATACGGTTCAGCTTTTCCTTCGTCTGCAAAATATGCTTTGCTGCAATTTCAATCTCCGTCGCCTGCCCCTGTGCGCCGCCAAGAGGCTGGTGAATCATAATCTCCGCATTGGGGAGCGCCATGCGCTTGCCCTTCGTACCGCCTGCAAGCAGAAACGCGCCCATGCTCGCCGCCATGCCGATACAGATGGTCGACACGTCGCATTTGATAAAGCGCATGGTATCGTAAATCGCCAGACCTGCCGTCACCGAGCCGCCCGGGCTGTTAATATAAAGGTTGATATCCTTTTCCGGGTCCTCCGCCTCCAAAAACAAAAGCTGCGCCACCACAAGGCTTGCCGTGGTTTCATTTACTTCTTCTCCAAGAAAAATAATTCTTTCTTTTAAAAGTCTGGAGTAGATGTCGTAGGAACGCTCGCCCCTGCTGGTCTGCTCTATGACATAAGGTACTAAGCTCATAAAAAATCCTCCATTTTCCAATATACTTTTTTTCATCATAGCTTACTGCGAAAAGCTTTGCAACCTTAAACAGAGGATTTAAGAAAAACTTAATCCTCCGTTTATCAGCCGCTTATTTACAATAGCTTACGCATCAGCTTCCTCTGTCTTCTTTTCCTTATCCTTTGCCGCTTTTCCTTCTTTTGCATTGTCAACAAGGAAGTCCACTGCCTTGCGGATTGCCAAATCTTCCCGTACCTGCCTGCTTCCTCTCTCGCCCAGCATTTCCTTAATCTTATCCGGCTCCATCTGGTACTTCTCAGCCATATCCTTTATTTCTGCCTCGTACTCTGCGTCGTCAGCCGCCAGATTTTCCGCTTTGGCAACCGCCTCCAGTACCAGCCTGGACTGAATCCTCTTAAGTGCCTGCGGCTTTGCCTGCTCCAAAAGCATCTGGGGATTGGTTCCGGTAAACTGCATGTACTGCTCCATAGTCAAACCCTGCATCTGCATCCGCTGTGCAAACTCGTCAACCATCTGTCTCTGCTCGGTCTCCACCATGGCATCGGGAATCTCCATCTTCGCATCCTCGATAACGGCACTGATAACTGCCTCTTCCTTTGCACTCTTTGCCGCATCCGCTTTCTGCTGCTCCAAGGTCTTCTTTACATCTTCCTTGTATTCTGCAAGGGTATCAAAGGTAGAAACCTCGCTGGCAAACTCGTCGTCCAGCTTGGGAAGCTCCTTTTCCTTGATTTCTTTTACGGTACATTTGAATACGGCCGCCTTGCCTGCCAAATCTGCGGAATGGTAGTCCGCAGGGAAAGTCACGTTCACTTCCGTTTCTTTGCCAATCTCTGCGCCAATCAACTGCTCCTCAAAGCCCGGTATGAATGAGCCGGAGCCGATGGTAAGCGGATAGTCGCCGCCTTTTCCGCCCTCGAACGGCACGCCGTCCACAAAGCCTTCAAAATCCAGCGTGGTAATATCGCCGTCCTTTACCGCTCTGTCCGTCACGGTAATGGTTCTTGCGCTGTTTTCTCTTTCTTTCTCTATCTGTGCCGCAATTTCTTCCTCTGTTACCGTAACTTCTGTCTTTTCTACTTTTACGCCCTTGTATTTGCCCAATGTTACTTCCGGCTTCAATGCAACCTCAGCCGTAAAGATAAAAGGCTTTCCCTTTTCAATCTGTACTACGTCAATCGTGGGAGAAGATACTACCTCTTCGTTACACTCTTCCAATGCCTTCTCATACGCATCCGGAATGATTTCGTTTGCTGCATCTTCATAAAAAACAGCCGCTCCATACATCTGCTCAATCATCTTACGGGGAACCTTTCCCTTGCGGAAGCCCGGGATGCTCATCTTATTTTTATTCTTCTGATAAGCACTTTCCAATGCCTTTTCCAGTTCTTCAGCGGACACCTCTATGGTAAGCTTCGCCATATTTTTTTCTAATTTTTCTACCTGTAAACTCATTGTTACATTTCCTCCTTAAAAATCGTGACTGCTGCCCTGTCAGGACAACAGGCAGACGCCAGTCGCGGTCATTTTACGATTATAGCATAATCAAAGCGCCTTGTCTACGTCTTTTCGCGCTGTTTTCCTCACTGTTTGTAGGTTTGTCAAACATATGTTACACCGACTGTAAATAATCCCTTAATACCT
>CAJTPU010000032.1 GCA_910578335.1 uncultured Lachnospiraceae bacterium
GCGGTATCCCTGCTTTTTATTTATTCAGTTGTAACACATGTATTGTAATCCTACATTTTCGCGCTGTTTTCCTCACTGTTTTGGCATCGGCAGACGCCAGATTTCGCCGCCAAGCCGCTTCGCATCCGCCTCGTCATGTACCGCGGCAAGCATCAGGCGCTCCCCCTTATCTGCAAGGATAACAGCCGCCGCCCGCCTTTTGTTTTCCTCATCAAGCCCCGTAAAGGGTTCGTCCAGAAAAAGCATGTCGGAATCCGCCGCCAGCGCCCGCGCAATACAGACGCGCCGCCGCTGCCCGCCGCTAAGCCGGCTGACCGGTTTTTGCAGCGCCTCTTTTTCCAAAAGCTTTTCCAGACATGCCACGGCTTTTCTTTCGTCCCCGCACGCAAGCATGACATTCACGACTGCCGGCTCCTCCTCGCAAAGCCTGTCCTCCTGAAACACCATGGAAATCTCAGGCTGCGTACCCTCCGGCTCCCGTCCCGTCCGGTTTTTCCAAAAAACCCTTCCTGCATCCGGCTTCAAAAGCCCCGCCGCCATATGCAGAAGCGTTGTTTTTCCGGCGCCGGACGGCGCCATCAGGCAATAGCTTCCCCCCTCCTTCAGCACGCGGCTGATACCGGAAAGCACCGTGCGCCCGTCGTAACGCTTTTCCACCTCTTCGAATAACAGGACTGCCGCTGCCCCTTCCTCCTGCATCTCCCCGACAGCCGGCGCCGCTCCTTCTGCCTGTATAAAGCCATCCACATGCGCTGCCGTATCCGCCTGCGCTGCACCATCCGCCTGCGCTGCCCCTTCCGCCTGCGCCGCACCATCCGCATGTACCGGCTTCCACAAAAGAAACTGTTTCCATAAAAGAAGCACGCCCTTTTCCAAAACGAAGCTCAGCGCAAGCACCACTGCCGTCCATGCAAATATCCCCGCCGTGTCAAGGTATATTTTGGACAAATATATCTTTCCGCCAATGGACCACCTGGGGATTCCGATAACCTCCGCCGCAATACCTGCCTTCAGCCCCATGCCCAGAGCCGTTTTCAGGCAGCCCTCCAAAAAAGGCGCCATCGCCGGTCTGTACAAATAGAAAAAAATATTTTTACGCGAAAAACGAAACACGGACGCCATCTCCAAAAGCTTTTTATCCGTATGGGCAAGCCCCTCCAAAACATTCACATACACAATGGGAAGCACCACCAGAAAACAGACTGCGGCGCTGAGCCGCCCTGCCCCCTGCCAGATAAGCAGAATAACGGCAAAAGCCGCCACGGGCACTGCCTTGCAGAAATGCATAAGCGGCGACAAAAGAACCTCTGCAAAACGCAGGCGAAAGCTCAAAGCGCCTAACAGGGCGCCGCACAGAAAAGCCGCAAAAAATCCGGTAAAAATGCGCAGAAGCGAAATCCCCACCGTCTTAACAAAATCCGGTGAGGCAATCTCTCTGCAAAACGCCCGCGCTGTGGCAGACGGTCCCGCAAAAAGCAGCTCGTTATCAATAAAAACGGCGGCAAGCTGCCAGACACACAGCCAGAACAAAAGGACGCCTGCTTTCTTTATTCCATTTTTGGATTTTACCGTCAAATTCCGCATATCACCCGCCTATAAAATAAAAATCGCTGTCGGGAAGGCTGCCCCCCACCGCCTCCGGATTCTGCTCATACAATGCAGACAGATAACCGGACAGCGCCTGCCGCATCTCTTCCCCCGTGATACAGGTAATGTTGCAGAAGGGAATCGCCTTCTCTGCAACCGCTTCTTTTGCAATGATTTCCGCCTTCACGCAGAGCGCCGCCGCATCTGCGGGATTGTCCGCCACATAGGAAGCGCTCGCCCCGTGCGCCGCCAAAAAGCGCGCCACCGCCTCCGGATTTTCTTCCAGAAATTCCTTCCGCACCACTGTAACTCCCGTTACCAGCCTGCTTCCCTCCTCCCCCTGCACCTTGTCCCACTCCTCCGTCAAAGAAAGGCGCACCGAGAGCGCTTCATTCTGCGCGCACGCCACGGTCACAAAAGGCTGCGGAAGCAGTCCGACCGCCTCGGGATTCTCAGCCAAAACGGCAGCCACCTCCGTCGCTTCCGAGCGGTAATCAAGGGTTACTTCCTCCAAAGCGATACCGTTTTTTTCCAAGAGATACTGCAGTACATAATCCGGCGTGGTTCCTCTCCCGGTCAGGCAAATCGTCTTTCCCCGCAAATCCTGTATACTTGCAATCTCTTCGCTGCCGGATACCATATAGAGCACGCCAAGCGTATTGATATCTATGACACAGATGCCTCCCCCTGTTTTCTGGTAGAGCACAGCCGCCACATTGGCGGGCAGAAGTGCAATATCCAGCTCTCCCTTTGCCAGAAGAGGCGTAAGCTCATCCGCCCCCACCGCCATGGTAAATGTATATTCGTCTTTGGTGTTTCCTGCCTCCGCATCCTCCATCATCTGAAGAAGCCCTATGGTAGTCGGTCCCTTCAAAGCCCCTATGCGGATTTGCGTATCCGCACTCTTTTTACATCCCCCCAGTGCGATACAGCCCGCCAGCAGAAAAAGCAGCGCGCCCTTAAACATAAAATAATATTTCCCTGCCCGTTTTTTCATACCTCATCCCCCATGTCCGTTATTTAAAATTTCTTTCAGTATATGTCAAAAACGGCTTTTTGCATAGAAAAAATTTTTTTACTTTTTATGTATAAAACCTTTTTATGCGGTCATACTATCATTAGTCATCAACGGAACCCCCTCCTTTGATGAAAACCTTACCAATGATAAATTTAATACTTATCCTCCCCTAAAAAGCCCCCGGGACTGCATGGCAGCCTCGGGGGTTTTGTTTACAGCCTGACGTCCACATGTGTGGGCACTTCCTGTCCGGTCTCTTCTTTTTCTTCTTTCTCCTTTTGCAAACGGTCAGTTTTTTCTGCTTTTGGGGTCGTCCCGTCTTTTTCGCTGCCGGCTTCCTGCAATGCTTCATTTGCCTTTGAAAGCGTACCTGCCTGTGCCGCGGCTGCCGTGGCTTTTGTCTGTTCCAGCCTGGCAAGCTGCTCTTCCTTCCTTTCTGCGCTCTTGCCGGGACCATCCTGCTTGATTTCCGCTTTCAGGACATTCGCCCTCCCCTCTGCCTGCTTTGCCACGCTTCCCTGCACCTTCGCCTGCGCTAACGACGCATCTGCCGAGATAATGGACTGCATACCGGTCGGCTCTTCCACCCCGGCGCTTTCCTTTTGCTTTTTCTGCGCGCGCGCCCTCTCCGCCTGCTGCCGTTCCATCTGATGCTGACGCAGTTCTATGTTCAGTTCGCTAATCTGCTTCTGCAGCTCCTGCCTCTTTTTCATTTTTTCTTCTGCACCCATATCCTGATTGGAAGAAAGCTGCTGCATCTGCTTCTGCAGATTTGCAATCTGCTGTTTTATACTGCGGCTCGCCGCATCTTGAGCCGGGGACGCCGCCCCCGCCGCCATACATCCGTTTCCACTGTTTACGCCATTTACCTGCATTTGATTTTCCTCCTTGAAAATGACAGTCTCCCCGCTTCGCGAATTTTCTGTCATGAATGAAAGTATATATTATCTTTCGGTTTTTCCACTTAGGAAATAAGCAGTTTGTTGTGAACCGGCCTTTTTTTGACGTCAGATACCCAAATCGCCAAAATCCCGCTACGCCAGCATGAGCATCACCGTAAGCTTAAACTCTGTTTTGCTCTGGACGATATCAATGCCGCCAAAATAGCGCGCAGCCACACGCTTTACATTGGCAAGCCCGTAACCGTGCTCTCCTCCCGTCCCCTTCGTTGTCTCCGGCAGACCGCTCTCCTCCTCTATCGGTATTTCCTGCAAAAGAGAATTGCTTATTTCTATCATGTAAGCATTTTTTCTGCGGTAAGCGCGCAGCCTGATATAAGGATTTGGGCACTGTGCCGCACCATAAATGGCATTATCCAATACATTGTGCAGTATAATACTGATATCAAACGCATTTATGTTTGTCCCCTGCGGATAGTGAAAATCACAAGTAAAATGGATTCTTTTTTCCTCCATCTCTTTTTTCTTCTCCGTCAGAATCACATCCGTGACGGGATTACCGCTTTTCCTTTCAGACGCGCCTCCATCCCCTTGTTTCTTCCACTCGGACAGATACGCCGCCGCTTCTTCCCGCTCTCCTTTTTCCAGAAGATTTTCCAATATCATAACATGGTTTCCCATGTCATGCCTCAGTCCCCTGATATCGCGGTATAAAGCCTCCACTTCGCCGATATGCCGCTCCATGGTCGCCATCTGCTGCGCCAGAACGGCGTTTTCCTGTTCCTGCCGCCGGATGCCCTTGATATTCTGATAAATCACAATAACCGTCAGCATCGCCACAAAGGAAAGCACCTGATAACAAAACTGAATCCACATGTGTTCCGGATGCGTATCCTCGATATACATGCCCATATCCCGCCGATACATGTTTTCCCAGTAGGCAAATATAAAATATCCCAGAAGAATCAGCATAAACGGAGAAAGCATAAGCAAAAATTCACGCCTTGTCATATTTTCCTTCTTGCAGACATACGCCCTTCCAATCATATCGCAGGCTAAAATCTGTATGCCGAATGCAGCCGCAAGAAACACCGTTTCCATAACGCAGTATACGACAAGGGAAAAAACCGGCTTATCTGCCAGACCATCGCTTAACAGGACGCTTTCGCCCAAAATTCCCCACAGCACATGGGAAAACCCGCCTGTAATCCACTTTAGCAGATACCCGGTCACCGCCAGAAATGCTTTTTGCCTGATATTCCTTTTATCCACGGCACACATTGCGGCAAAAAAAGCAGCCATGCCAAAAACATTGACAATCAGCAGTCCGTTGTACCAGGGGAACACGTAAAGCACCAGCATAACCGCGGCATAGACCATACCCGGAACCCGCGCATATTTTTTATTTTGGAGGAAAGGTGTGCCAAAACGGTTTAGCACACAGCCCGTCAGAATCAGTCCTGCCACGCCCGCGATACGGCTGGCGGCTTCCCAATATATCTCCATATCGTTCATCACGGCATCCCCTGTCTCGCTTTTTGGTTGTATTTCATATATCTTTTTACAAATGCAGGAAATTTGGGCTTTGCCATCATCGCAGTGCCCCTCTCCAGGCTGATAGTGGCGGCATCATACCGCACCACATGCTTCAAATTGACAAGGTATGCCCTGTGCGTGCGAAAGAAATCCTCCCCCGCCATCTTCTCCAGCTCTGCCATCCGTCCGTAATACTCCACGTCGCCGTCCGCCCGATGCAGGATAATTTTTCTGTTATAAACCTCCGCATACTGAATGTCTTCCAACAGCACCTTCGTCCTGACGCCTTTTCGCTTAACCCAGATATACCGTTCCTTGCAGCCGGCAGGCAATCCCGCTTTTTTTACCTGTGATACCGCCGCCAGCAGCACCCCGGCAAGCTTCTCGTCCGTAAAAGGCTTTACCAGATAGTGAAATGCGCCGACATCAAACGCCTGAAACACATATTCCTCCAGCGCAGTGATAAAAATCAGCACCGTGTCTTTATTCTTCTCCCGAAACGCCCTTGCCGCCTCCATGCCGTCCATGTCCGGCAGTCCGATATCCAAAAGCAGAATCTGAGGCGCCGGACATAAGGCAAGCACTTCCCCGCCCGACTCTAACAACAAAATCTCTGCCTCGGGACAATATTTCCCCACCCTTTCTGCCAGCAGCTTTCGCATTTCTGCCTCATCATCACATATTGCAACCTGCATTTTGATTCCCTCCGCGCACCTTCTGCGCTTCCTTGTGTTGTCCGCAACAGTACGGCTTTTCTCTTTTTTATCGGCACCGTTCGTCTGTCCCGTAGATAAATGTTGTAAACAACCCTTTTTCTGCTGTCAAAAGTCATGTCGGAAACTGTTGATTGGCAAATTGACAGCAGGCAACTTCCATCACGGCTTTTGTCACCCGAATCTCTATTGTCATGAAATAAGCGGAGGATTACTCCTCCGCCGCTTCTCCAATCTTATTTCTCTCTTCATCAATTTCCATCAGCTTTCTCTGACACTGGGTATCCTTGGAAATGGCGCGCAGTATCAAATTGACGTCCTCCGGTGAAAACATACCGATTGCCTTTGCCAAATCGTCAAGATTGTCTCTGTTCACCTGCAGGGTGCCGCCTCCTGAAAGCGCCACATAAATCACGTCCTTCGGATTGCTCACGTCCCCAAGGCACAGTGCGTTGTGCTTATAATCACAGACAAATACCACGCCGTTATACTCGATAACGCCGTCCTTCGCCAGATGGCTGTAGGGCGCCTTTTTCTTTGGGTCCTTTCCCATGGTCGCAAGAAGCATGTCTTTAAACGCCGCCGCCCCCGCCTCCTGCTGCCTGTTGTTTTTAACGTATTCTCCTGCCATCTTGCGCTCTGCTTCTATTGCGGAAACTGCCATAACTATATCCTTCCTTTCCTCACGAATCAAACCGGGATTCTGGTGTCAAAAGCCCCAAACCCTGCAAATCAAACAGATAGATTCAAAAATAAAAGCGTATTTGAGGGAACTCCGCTCCCTGAAAATACGCTCTCCTTAGCCTGTCAGTTTTATATATCGGATAGAAAGGTGCAATACTTTAGGCGCTCCGCCAAAACTGCCAAAGCGAAAATTTGCCGGAAGCATTCTCAAATAATATTAGTTCAGCCCCCGGAAACCTTTCCCGATAATCTCGCTGCTGTTTGTAATCATCATAAAAGCACTCGGCTGCGTTCGCTTGATGTAATTGCGAAGCTGCACCGCCTGCCCCCGCTTCATAACAGTCAGTATAATTACCTTCGGACGGTGTGTATACGCCCCCTGTGCCCGATACACGGTGGCGGAACGGTTTAGCTCTGCATTGATAAAATGACAGATTGGCTCCGCATCGTCGCAGACAATCGTAAAATATTTGCACAGATTCATATTTTCAATGACGCCGTCTATCACAAGCGTCTTCGCCATCAGACCACAGAAGGAAAAGAGTCCGGTCTGTATGTCGAACACAAGGCAGGAGGCAAGTACAATCAATAAATCCACAATAAAGAGCGCAACGCCTATGGATACGCTGGTGTGCTTCTGCAAAATCATGGCGACAATATCCGTTCCGCCGCCTGAAGCACCGATATTGAACAGAATGGCACTGCTGACCGCCGGCAGTACGATTGCAAACAAAAGCTCCAGCACAGGCTCCGTCGTAAGGGGCTTCTCCATCGGCGCCAGCCACTCCATCAGGCTCAGTCCCACTGAAGTAAGGATGCTGACGTAAACCGTCTTAAACCCTGTGTCCTTTCCCAAAAATAAAAATCCCAGAATCAAAAGCGCCATATTGATAATAAAATTAATCGTAGCAGGTGAAACCGGCACTATCTCGCCAAGGACAACTGCTATGCCCGTCACACCCCCGAAGGAAAAGTGGTTCGGAAACTTAAATACGTAGACGCCCACCACCAAAAGCGCCGTCGCCACAGTTAAAATCAAATATGCTATCACCGTATGATATATTTTTGTTTTCTTACTTGCTTTCACGTTTTCCTCATTTCTGCAAATCCCGACTGCATAAAGCCATATGGAATGCAAATTTGCTGCTCCCGCAGTTTTCGCCTTTTTTCTTCTTTATTCTACTTCAATTTATCTCCAATGTAAACATTGCCCTTTATCGGTTTTTGTAGTAAGATAGGCACAAGATGTCCATCTCTCCCGCTTTAGGGAGATTTCCTTACGGAAGGAAGCTTATGATTGCAAATTTAGAATATTACAAGGTCTTTTATTACGTTGCCCGAACCGGCTCCCTGACCCATGCCGCCGGACTTTTATCTATTTCACAGCCCGCCGTCAGCCAGTCCATCCGGCTTTTGGAGGAACAGACCGGCGCGCGGCTTTTCTGCCGCATTTCCCGGGGCGTCAGGCTCACGGCGGAGGGTGAGCTGCTATATTCTTACGTCTCTAAAGGATATGAGCAGATAGAAGCCGGCGAGCAAAAGCTGAAGCAAATGCTCAATTTGGAGCTGGGGGAAATCCATATCGGCGCCAGCGACATGACCTTGCAGTTTTACCTGCTGCCCTTTTTGGAGCTTTTTCATGAAAAATACCCGGGCATCAAAGTGGTGGTAAGCAACGCGCCTACTCCCGAAACCCTGCAGAACCTGCACACGGGGCAGATAGATTTCGGCATCGTCAGCACTCCCTTTGATACGCCAAAGGGCATGGAGACCATGGCGGTACGCAGCATCGAGGATATTTTTGTCTGCGGCAGGCGTTTTATCTCTTATAAAAATAAAACCCTCGATTTATCCGAGCTGGAAAAGCTCCCCATTATTTATCTGGAAAAAAACACAAGCACCAGAAGCTACATGGACAGCTTTTTATCCGGCAACGGCGTGCACATACAGCCGGAATTTGAGCTTGCCACCAGCGACATGATTGTACAGTTTGCCCTGCGGAATCTGGGCGTCGGCTGTGTGGTGCGGGATTTTGCCCAGCCCCACTTGCAGTCCGGCATGCTGTTTGAGCTTCGCTTTAATAAAATTATACCCAAAAGAGAATTTTGTATTGTAACGGCTGGCAAAAATCCCATGTCCGCCGCTGCCAAAAATCTTCTGGATATGATAAACAAGGAAAAAATGGAAAATTATAAAGCCGTCCCCTGACGGCGGAATGGAGAATATTATGATTAAGACCGTTATTTTCGACATCGGAAACGTGCTGACCGGCTTTTCCTGGCAGCAGCATTTTGCCTCTTTCGGCTACACGGAAGAAATCGTAAAAAGACTGGGCGCCGCCACGGTGCTAAGCCCCCAGTGGAACGAATATGATTTGGGTATTTTATCCGAAGAAGAAATTTTAAACCTTTTTATTCAAAATGACCCCGCCATCGAAAAAGAGCTGCGGGAATCCCTCGCTGACGCGGGCGGTATTTTAATGCGCTGCGACTATGCGATTCCATGGATTGAAGAGCTTAAGGCAAAGGGCTATCAGACGCTCTTTCTGTCCAATTTTTCCGAAAAAGCGCTTAGGGACTGCGCTCATGCGATGGACTTCGTCCCCCATTTAGACGGCGGTATCTTCTCCTGCAAGGTACACCTCACCAAACCGGACCCCGCCATCTACAGCCTGCTCCTTGACCGGTACCGTCTAAACCCTGATGAATGTGTCTTCATCGACGACACACTGCCAAACATTACCGCCGCCGAAGCCCTTGGCATACACGGTATCCATTTTAAGGACCTTGCGCAGGCAAAGGCTGCGCTCGCCGGACTTGGCGTTGTATAATAGAATACTTGGAGAGCGCGTCAGCACGAACCCATCCTTCTGCTGACTGCGCCCTGCTGCATCCTACTCCTTCTCTTCCGTTTCTGCCGCTGCCTCCTCTTCGGCTTCTTCCTTTTCCTCCTGATTCGTTTCCTCCTCGTGCGCATCCTGCATCAAATGCAAATCCGCAATGGTTTTCTTCCCCGTCACCTGCCCGTATATCCAGATGAAAATCCACGCAGCCAGCGGTATCACCACTGTGCAGATTGCACTCAGGCGGAACAACGCACCTGATGCAGAGGAGTCAAACACAGCCAGCAGAAGCGTCACCAAATATAAAGCCGCCAACAGCACCACGGCAATAAGCGCCGCGATTTGCTTCACACTTCTTTTCTTCACAATTATTTTCCCTTTCTGTAAATAATATCGTCCCGCCCCGGTCCGTTGCTCACCATGGTAATCGGATAGCCAATCTGTTCTTCAATAAACTCGATATATTTCCGGCAGTTTTCCGGCAGCGCATCATACTCCCTGATGCCCCTGATGTCGCTCTTCCAGCCCTTTAAGACCGTCAGCACAGGCTTCGCCTTCTCTAACTTTGCCGTAACCGGAAATTCCGTCGTAACCACACCGTCTATCTCATAGCCCGTGCAGACAGGAATCTCGTCCAGATACCCCAGCACATCCAGCACGGTAAACGCCACGTCCGTGGTGCCCTGCAGGCGGCAGCCGTATTTGGAAGCCACGCAGTCAAACCAGCCCATACGTCTGGGACGCCCCGTGGTTGCGCCGTATTCTCCGCCGTCGCCGCCGCGCCTTCTCAGTTCATCCGCCTCCTCTCCAAAAATCTCGGAGACAAAGGCGCCCGCGCCTACCGCGGAAGAATATGCCTTGCAGACCGTCACGATTTCCTTGATTTCGTAAGGCGGCACGCCCGCTCCAATGGCGCCGTACGCAGCCAGCGTGGAGGAAGACGTCACCATGGGATAAATACCGTGGTCAGGGTCCTTTAAGGTGCCGAGCTGCCCCTCTAAAAGCACTGTCTTTCCTTCCTTAAGCGCCTTATCAAGAAACGCGGATACATCGCACACATAGGGCGCAATCATGTCCCGATATTCATGCAGAGTCTCAAGCAGCGCTTCCGGCTGCATTTCCTCCTTATGGTACAAATGGGTAAAGAGAATATTTTTCGTCTCCAGCACACGATATACCTTATCCTTTAAAATCTCTTCGTCAAAAAGCTCGCTGACCTGAAAGCCGATTTTTGCAAATTTGTCAGAATAAAAAGGCGCAATTCCCGATTTGGTGGAGCCAAAGGAATTTTTGCCCAGCCTCTCCTCCTCGTACTGGTCAAGAAGAATGTGATAGGGCATCACAATCTGCGCCCGGTCGGACACCAGAATCTTAGGCATTGGCACGCCTCTGTCCGTTATGGATTTGATTTCATTTATCAGAATGGGAATATTGAGCGCCACACCGTTTCCGATAATACTGGTGGTATGGCTGTAGAACACACCGGAAGGCAGCGTGTGCAGCGCAAATTTGCCATAATTGTTGACAATGGTATGTCCGGCATTGGCGCCTCCCTGAAAGCGCACGATAATATCCGCCTTCTCCGCCATCATATCCGTGATTTTGCCTTTTCCCTCATCTCCCCAGTTTGCTCCTACTACTGCTTTTACCATTGATTTTACCTCCATTTGTACCGTTTCTCTGGATTACTGTCATACATAAAGGGCAGGTGTAAAAACCTGCCCCGTCCGTTCTTACTTTATGATTATACCCGAAAACTTATCATAAGTAAAATCAATATTATTTATGAGTATTATAAATTTTTCTTATCTTATACATTGATGACTGCCTTGACGCCAAGCATCTCCCGATGTTCCTCCAAAATAGGGCGGATTACCTTTTGCAGGAAGGCATCTACCTGCTCTTTTGCGCGTCCCACATACTTTGCAGGGTCCATCGTCTTCTGCAAGTCCTCCGGCGAAAGATTAAACGCCGCATCTGCCGCAATCAGCTCCAGCAGATTGTTCTCTTTTCCCTCTACTTTCACATTTCTGCCTGCTTCCATGGAAAGCTCTCTGATACGCTCATGCAGCTCCTGCCTGTCCCCGCCTGCCTTTACCGCATCCATCATAATGTTTTCCGTCGCCATAAAAGGAAGCTCGCTCATCAGACGCTTTTCAATCACTTTGGGATACACCACCAGACCGTCCACCACGTTCAGACACAAATCCAGAATCCCGTCCGTCGCCAGAAAACCCTCCGGAACGGAAAGCCGCTTGTTGGCAGAGTCGTCCAACGTTCTCTCGAACCACTGGGTTGCCGAAGTAATCGCCGGGTTCAGGGCGTCAATCATCACATAGCGGCTGAGAGAGGCAATTCGCTCGCTCCGCATGGGATTTCTCTTGTACGCCATAGCAGAAGAACCAATCTGGCTCTTTTCAAAAGGCTCCTCCACCTCTTTCAAATGCTGCAGAAGCCGAATATCATTGCTCATCTTGTGCGCCGAAGCCGCAATGCCCGCCAGCACGTTTAACACGCGTGTATCCACCTTGCGGGAGTAAGTCTGTCCCGATACGGGATAACACTCTGCAAAGCCCATCTTTTCTGCAATCATAGGGTCAATCTTATCTATTTTTTCCTGGTCGCCGTCAAAAAGCTCCAGAAAAGACGCCTGCGTCCCCGTCGTACCCTTACTGCCCAGAAGCTTCATGGTGGAGAGCACATGCTCCAAATCCTCCAAATCCAGAGAAAATTCCTGCAGCCACAGCGTCGCGCGCTTTCCTACGGTAGTAGGCTGTGCCGGCTGAAAGTGAGTAAAGGCAAGCGTGGGCTGTGCTTTATACTTGTCCGCAAAATCTGCCAGCTCGCTCATCACATTCACCAGCTTCTTTTGAATCAGTTTCAGCGCCTCCGTCATCACGATAATGTCTGTATTATCCCCCACATAGCAGGAGGTTGCCCCCAGATGGATAATCCCCTTTGCCTTTGGACACTGCACGCCATAAGCATATACATGACTCATTACATCGTGGCGCACTTCCTTCTCCCGCGCCTTCGCCACATCATAGTTGATATCCTCTGCGTGTGCCTTCAATTCCGCTATCTGTTCCTCCGTAATGGGAAGTCCCAGCTCCTTTTCCGTTTCTGCGAGAGCAATCCACAGCTTTCTCCATGTACGGAATTTCATGTCCTGTGAAAAAATATACTGCATCTCCCTGCTGGCGTAGCGCTCTGAAAGAGGGCTCTGGTATACGTCTGTACTCATGTGATTCTCCTTTTCCTGTTTTCTATACTTTTGTGATTCAGGCAGCAAAAGTCCTGTTTCTCCGCCTATGCCTCAAACTCCCCGCGAATATCCTCTTTGGGCGGCTCCATGGGATAATTGCCCGTAAAGCAGCCCTTACAGATGCCAAGATTTCCCACCAGCTCCTGCAGCCTTTCTTCTCTGAGATATCCCAGCGAATCCGCTCCTATCATACGGCAGACTTCCTCCTCGCTGTGGTTGTAGGCAATAAGCTGTTCTCTCGCAGGAACATCCGTGCCGAAATAGCAGGGCCATAAAAAGGGGGGCGAACTGACACGCATATGTACCTCCTTTGCACCCGCTTCCCTTAACATCCGCACAATCCGGTCCGAAGTCGTTCCTCTGACGATGGAGTCGTCTATCATAATAATCCGCTTGCCCGAAACAGACTCTTTTATCGCGTTCAATTTTACCTGCACACTGCTCTCCCTGCTCTTTTGCTGGGGCTTAATGAAGGTTCTTCCAATATATGCATTTTTGACAAAGGCGGTGCCGTAGGGAATCCCTGACTGCAGGGCATAGCCCATAGCGGCACAATTGCCGGACTCCGGCACACCCACCACCATATCTGCCTCCACAGGCGAATCCATGGCAAGATACTTTCCCGCCAGAATCCGCGAATTATATACGCTTACCCCGTCGATATAGCTGTCAGGACGTGAAAAATAAATATACTCAAAAATACAGCGCGCCGTCTCTTCCGGCTTTAGCGCATGGGACATATCGGACACGATTCCCTTCGGAGAAATCGTGACAATCTCACCCGGCAGCACATCACGCACAAACTCCGCACCCACCGTGTCCAGCGCACAAGTCTCGCTGGTGATAAAGTAGGTGTCCTCCCGCCTGCCAATGCAGAGCGGTTTAAATCCAAAGGGGTCCCGCGCCCCAATCAGCTTACGGGGCGACATAATCACAAGGGAATACGCGCCCTTGATTTTCCCCATGGCGCGTCCCACCGCCTCCTCCGCAGACTTGGCATTCAGACGCTCTCTGGCGATAAGATAGGCGATAATCTCGGAATCGATAGTCGTCTGAAAAATGGCTCCTGTATAGGCAAGCTCCTTCTTCAGCTCCGGCGTGTTAATCAAATTGCCGTTATGCGCCAGCCCCAGCGTACCCTTTACATAGTTTATCACCAACGGCTGCGCATTTTCGCGGGTGGAGCTGCCCGCCGTGGAATAGCGCACATGCCCGACCCCGATATTGCCGGAAAGCCGGCCTATGCTCTCTGCATGGAACGTCTCGTTGACAAGTCCCATGTCCTTTAAGCTTAGCACCCTTCCTTTGGGTCCTTTGGTATCACTGACAGCGATACCACAACTTTCCTGCCCCCTGTGCTGCAGGGCAAGCAGTCCATAGTAAATCGTGGAAGCCACGTCTCCTCCGCCAAAATCGTATGCGCCGAATACACCGCACGCTTCACGCGGTTTGTCCGTATTTTCATGTATGCCAATAGATGTGTTCATGCTTATCAGGTCTCTTTTCTCTGGGTGGGGCAGCATTCTTTATAGCTCGCTTCGCTCGCCTGGGGATAATATCTATAGCCGCATCGGCTCAAGCAGGCTTGGCCGATGCGGCTATAGATATTATCTCCGACTCTGCCCTTCACGGACATTATATATCACACTTTCCCCAAAAGCAACTGTTTCCCGTTGAGAAAGCATACCTGCAGCACAAAACAGTACCCCACTGTTTTATACTGCAGGTATTTTTCTGCTGTCCGGCATCCGGCTTTTGGTTTCTTCGCTCTTGCCGCCAGATTACAGCCGGACATTTAAAAGTTCTTTTGCATGATACCATATCGGATACACTCTCTATTCTAACCTATTCGCCCTATTCCGGACACCCCTGTCCTGAAACCCAAAAAGCAAAAATGATAACCTTATAAACATAGTATCATACAAAAGTTTCTTTTCTGTTATATTTTTACATATTTTAACATTTTCTTCCATAACAAATCAGGCAACAGAAGGGAAAAAAATTAGTTTTACTGTTGCCTGATTTGCTATGGTTTTCTTTTGTTTTTCTTTATAGAATCGACTTGTTACCAGACACCCCGCAAACAACAAAGGAGAAACCTGTATGAAAAACACTATGAAAAAAATCATTGCCATTACCGCTGTCTGCCTGATGGCTGCACAGACCATCAAAGCTGCACCTGTAGAAAACACAAGGGAGGCAGAAACTATTTTTTGCGATGACCACCATCCCCCAAAACCTATAAAGGTCTAATCCGAATATAAGTGCTCTATATGTTGCTTATAAAACTCCCATTGCTCTTCTGCCTCGAAAATTTTGGATAATGCATAGGAAGCCTTCACATAAGGAAGGCTTTCTTCTTTTGTGTAAACCCCGGTCTTCCAAAGCTGTTCCATATCCCAGCCCACACCGTACAAAGCCGAAATAGCCATTGCGCTCCTGCCTGCGCCCATTCCCAGACGGATTCCTTTTTCCGAAACGGCTATCGCCTCCGCATACCTGCCGGCATTACCCAACAGATTTCCAAGATTGCTCATTATCGACTCATAGCAAGCCACATAGTATTCCAGAGAAAAGGGCTTCTCCTCATATTGCTTCTTTAGGATTTCCAACAAGGCGATTCCTTCTTCCCGCCTGCCGTCCCTGTCGTAAGAATGCACCAGCAGATTTATCGTGCGCACCTCCTGAAAGCTGAAGCTCCAGTCTGCCAGTTTTTCCAAACTGACCTTGGGCATGGTAAGATACAGCGCTTCCTCCTGCAGCCTTGAATGCTCCTTTGGCGTTATTTTCTTCTGACAGTACAAAGCCGTCGCCTTGAGGCTCTTAAAATACTGTAAGGAAAATTTGTCCCCGCCTTCCATCTTTGCTTCCAGCTCTTCCAGTATCTCCTCCGCCTCTTTGCTATACCCCAGCGTCATCAGTCCGCACGCTCTGTCCGCCTCGGCAAACAGCTCCGGACGCTCCACCTGTATGGTAAGCTCAAAGCGGTCTCCCGTCATGCCTATACGCTCCAAAAGCTTCTGGTACACCTGCTTCTTGGGCGCCACCTTTCCCTTCTCGATGCGGGATATGGTGACAGGGTCACAGATGCCCTCGGACAGTTCTTCCTGCGACAACCCCAGCACCCTTCTCCTCGCGCGGATAATGTCGCCAAACTGCTCCACATTCGCCACACCATAGGGAATGTTCCATATCCACTCCTTTTCCTCTATGGCATACTTTTCATACACCCATGAAAGAGCATCCAGAATTTCCGCAAGCTTCGCCTTTCTTTCCGGCGTATCCGTATCATATTCCAGAAGAAAACGTAAAAGCTTCCTTAAGTAAAACAGCTTCCCCGCCTCCTGCAATTGTTTGACTGCCTTTTTGGCAAGCTGCACCGCCTCCTCCGTTTTTCCCTCCCTCATCAAAATCTGCAGAAGACGGTAGGCAAGCTGCGGATAAAGCCTGCTTCTGTCCTCCTCACCGGCAAAATGCTCCAGATGCAGAAGCAGCCACGCATAGCCTTCGGACGCCTGCGCCGGCTCTCCCTGCTCTTCCAGAAATCTGTAGCGCATCATCAACAGCACAAATTCCGTCAGCGCCATGCCCATATCCTTTACTCTTCCGGAAACCACATCCTCCATGGAATTCTTCCCCTCGGTGATGCTCCACGCCTCTGCCAGCTTCTCCTGCAGTCCCTCCACGCTGCCGCATTTCCAGTCAAACATAACCTGCGCCAGCAGTAAGAGCTGCCTGTGCAGCTTTCCCTTGCGCTCCGCCTTTCTTTTGTAGCGGGCAATCAGCTCCGGCGCTGTCGTCTTGTTTCCCTCCTCCACAGCGGACATCATCTGTTCCCTGAGCTTTAGTAACTGCTGCTCCTTTGGGCTTAACAAATAGGCAAATTTGTCTGCTGAAACCCCTGCCCTCTGCAAAAGCGCATCCGCTATCATTTTGTCACAGGTGCGCTCTCCCGTCTCCACTCTCATCAGAAAAGCACGGGAGCACAGCCCCCTGCTCAGCTCGCTCAGGCTCAGTCCCGCCCTGTTTCTTTCGTAATTTATCATTTTTCCAATTTGATTCTGTTCCCGCATTGCCCTACCTCTTTTGTATAAACCGGATAACGGCAGTCCGGCAGCCGTTATTCGGGAAGAAAGCTGTCAAAAATAAACAAATCAAAATCCCTTTGCCGGTTCGTCAGCTCCTCTTTGCTCCGTATGGTCCATGCCACCGCAGGACAGCGGTACAGATACCGGCACAGCCTGCGTGACAAATCCTTATAGCGCCTGTGGTTGTACGCAATGAAATCCGGCTTCGTCAAACAATTGAACAGCAGATGGTGCAATGCAAAATACAAGAGCGGGGAAAATTCCTTTTCACCCGATTTTAGAAAATTATCCGCAAGCTGTCCCCGCATAATCTCCCTGCGGTTTTGCTTGTACCAGAGCAGCCCCAGCGGATTAAAGGACTCAATGCAGTACACCCCGCCGTAGCCCTGCAGCAGCTTGTCCGCAACCGGGCACACCTCCGTAAGCCCGCCCGGAATCTTGTACTCGATAATCAGAGGAACCCTGCCTGCCACCAGCTCTAAAAAATCAGCAAATTTGGGAATCCGCTCCTTCGAATCAAACAAGGTAAACTGCTGTAACTCCTCATAGGTATAATCTGCCACCTTCTTGTCGATGCCGCACACGCGCTTTAGGGAAAAATCATGAAACACCACCGGCACCTTGTCGAGCGTAAGCTGTACATCCAACTCTATTCCAAATCCTGCATCCACCGCCTTTTGAAACGCAGCCATAGAATTTTCCGGCGCATCGGAAGCATTATCATGCAGCCCTCTGTGGGCATACAGCACGCCTTCAAAAGGCGTCTTGTCGGGTCTGTGCAGCATCCGCGGCATTATCATCAGCAAATACAGCGCTGCCGCGGCAGCAAAAATGCACACCGCCACCAGCAATATTGTCTTAATCATAAAAATATACCTTTCCTGCCTTTGTTATTCTAAAGCCTTGCGGCACGCTGCCGTTTCGGCTGCTTCTTAATCGTCTACGTCAAAATTTTCCAACAGGCTTTCCTTTTTAGCCGGTTTCACATCCCCGTGCCTTACCTGTGTCATAGTCAGAAACGCCAACAGGGAGAAAATCATGGCATAGGGGAACAACGTCTGATAGGAAACGTGCTCCAAAAAATAGCCTGACAAAATCGGCGTCATTATCTGTGCCGCCATGGAGAAAGTATAGTAAGTCCCCGTAAACTTCCCAATATCTGCCCCTTCGCTCATCGCCACTATCATCGGGTAGGAATTGACGTTAATTGCCGCCCAAGCCACGCCAATCAAAGCAAACGCCACATTGATAACCGGCGTATATTCCTTGACAAAAATAGCGGCAAGATAGCAGGCTGCCATCAAAAGCACGCCGCCCATAATCGTCTTTTTCCTGCCAAATCGTCCCGATATCTGCCCGATGGGGATATAGCTGATAATCGCCGCCACCGTGGCTACCATCAGACAGTCCGCAAAACCGCTCCCCTCCAGCTTCCAGACCACTATCGTATAACGGGAAAATGCCGTCGTGACCGCATTGTATGCCGTAAACCACAGGAAAATGGAGGCAAGCATAAAAATCATGCTGCGCTTTACCTCGGGCGCAAGCACCGTCTTCTTTTTCTCTTCCCTTTCACCGCCGCCGCTTTCCTTTGGCGTATCCGCTTTTTCCTCAGCCGCCACCTGCGCTGCAATTTTCTTCTCCCTAATGGTCAGCACCAGAACAAGTACCGCCACTATCATAACCGCCGCCACGCTGATAAAAAGCGGCTCATAGTTGGGTCTGCTGCCTTTTCCCACCAGAAGCTTTATCATAATCAGAGAGTATACGCCGCCGACAGCCCCCAAAAGATTAATCACCGCATTGGCGCGGCTTCGCAGTCTGTTCGGTGTCAAATCCGGCATCAGCGCTACCGCCGGGGAACGGTAAATTCCCATGGATATCAGAACACCAAATAAAGCGCCCACAAACAGCGGCAGATTCACTGCCTGGTCCGCCACAGGCAGCAGCAGCAAAAAGACGACTGCCAGAGCGGTCCCCGTAATAATGAACGGCGTTCTTTTTCCCAGCTTTGTGTCCACCTTATCGGAAATGCTTCCAAAAACCGGCAGCAGGAAAATTGCCAGCACATTATCTAACGCCATAACCATGCCGGTGACGGTTTCTCCCAGTCCAAACGTATTTTTCAGCATCAGGGGAATAATATTGTCATACACCTGCCAGAAGCTGCTGATGGACATAAAAGCAAGCCCGATTAAAAAAGTACGTCCGTAATTCAATTTTTTACCCATTTTTACCTCCATACCTAAGCTATTACATTTATTTTTGAATCTATATCTTTAATATTTCCGTTTTTTTCCATTTTAGCATTATATCAAAACAAGTTCAACGAGTTTTCACTGCAGCTTTTTTCCACAATTGTAAAAATTCTCTTGAAAAAGCCCCCTTTTCATGTAAAAATAAGAAGCGGCGGCGCAAAACCGCCTGATGATACCGTTTGACCGCATTGCATAAAAGAAAGGACTGACAATATGATTTCTGCAAACAACGTAACCTACAGAGTGGGCAAAAAAGCACTATTTGAAGACGTGAATATAAAATTTACCGAGGGAGGATGCTACGGTCTGATTGGCGCCAACGGCGCCGGCAAATCTACCTTTTTAAAAATACTTTCCGGACAGCTTGAAACCACGAACGGCGACATTTTCATCACCCCCGGGCAGCGCCTTTCCGTTCTGGAGCAGGACCACTTCAAATACGACGAAAATACCGTGCTGGATTTGGTGATTATGGGCAATGAGAGACTCTATCAAATCATGAAGGAAAAAGAGGCGATTTACGCCAAAGAAGATTTTACCGACGAGGATGGCATCCGTGCCAGCGAGCTGGAGGCGGAATTTGCGGAGATGGACGGCTGGGAAGCCGAATCTGACGCCGCTTCCCTCTTAAACGGACTTGGCATCGACACCGCACTGCATTATGCGCAGATGAAGAGCCTTAACGGCAGCGAGAAAGTAAAGGTGCTGCTCGCCAAAGCGCTTTTCGGCAATCCTGATATCCTGCTTTTAGACGAGCCGACCAACCATCTGGATTTGGATGCGATTGCATGGCTGGAAAACTTCCTGATAGACTTTGAAAATACCGTTATCGTAGTATCCCACGACCGCTACTTCTTAAACAAAGTGTGCACCCACACCGCCGATATTGATTACGGCAAAATCCAGCTCTACGCCGGCAATTACGATTTCTGGTATGAGTCCAGCCAGCTTCTGATACGGCAGATGAAGGAAGCGAACAAAAAGAAAGAAGAAAAAATCAAGGAGCTGCAGGAATTTATCTCCCGTTTTTCCGCCAACGCCTCCAAGTCAAAGCAGGCTACTGCCAGAAAGCGCGCGCTGGAAAAAATTGAGCTGGATGAAATCCGCCCCTCCAGCCGCAAATATCCCTACATTGATTTCCGCCCCGACAGGGAAATCGGCAACGAGGTGCTTACTGTAGAGCATCTGAGCAAAACGGTAAACGGCGAAAAGGTGCTGGACGATATCTCCTTTATTGTAGGGCACAATGACAAAATTGCCTTTGTGGGCGGCAACGAGCTTGCCAAGACTACTTTATTTCAGATTCTTGCCGGAGAGCTGGAGCCGGATGCAGGCAGCTATAAATGGGGCGTCACCACATCGCAGGCGTATTTCCCCAAGGACAGCACGGCGGAATTTGACAGTGACCTCACCATCGCTGACTGGCTGACAGGCTATTCGCCGGTTAAGGATGTAACCTATGTGCGCGGCTTCCTTGGACGTATGCTTTTTGCAGGTGAGGACGGCGTCAAAAAGGTACGTGTGCTCTCCGGCGGTGAAAAGGTGCGCTGTCTTCTGTCAAAAATGATGATAAGCGGCGCCAACTGCCTGATACTTGACGAGCCGACCAACCACCTTGACATGGAGTCCATCACAGCGCTCAACAACGGGCTGATTAAATTTGGCGGCGTGGAGCTTTTTTCCTGCCACGACCACCAGTTTGTACAGACTACCGCCAACCGCATTATGGAAATCCTGCCGGACGGCTCCCTCATTGACAAGATTACCACCTACGACGAATATCTGGAAAGCGACGAAATGGCAAGAAAACGCACCGTATACACCAAGATGACGGAGGACGAGGACTGATTCATGATTGATTTGCATGTACATTCCACCTGCTCAGACGGTACTTTTTCCCCAAGGGAGCTGGTGGAATACGCCCTGTCACACAATATCAGCGCCTTTGCCCTTACCGACCACGACACCGTCGCAGGGCTCGACGAGGCAATCTCTTATGCCGCTTTGCTCTCCGGGAAAGTCTGTGACAAAAATCCTGCCGGAAATACCCTCACGGTCATTTCCGGCATTGAACTGTCCACAGAATACGAATGCGGCGATATTCATGTGGTAGGGCTATTCATCAACTATCAGAAAAAAAGCTTTCAGGATTATATCACTTCCTTTGTAGCTTCCAGAGAGCTTCGCAACGAAAAAATGTGCTGCCTGCTGCAGGCGCACGGTATCGACATCACATATGAAGCCTTAAAAAACGCCTTTCCCGATGCCATTATCACAAGGGCGCATTACGCACGCTTTCTGACAGAGCATGGTTATACGGGCAGCATGAAGGAGGCATTTGCGCGCTATGTAGGCGACCATGCCCCCTGCTTTGTTCCCCGTGAAAAAGTAACGCCCGTACAGGCGGTTTCCCTCATAAAAAGTGCGGACGGCATACCGGTTCTCGCCCATCCTGCCCTCTACCATTTAAGCAGCGCGCGTTTAGAGCAGCTTGTAAAAGAATTAAAGGAAGCAGGGCTGCTCGCCATAGAAGCCGTTTATTCCACCTATTCTCCGGCAGAAACCAGACAGATACATGCGCTTGCGAAAAAATACCACCTTGCCATAAGCGGCGGCTCCGACTTCCACGGCGCCAATAAACCCGGGCTTCAATTCGGCGCAGGCTATGGTAAGCTGTATATACATGAGGAAATCCTGGATAAGCTGAAAGCGCTGCTGATGCCCTCAGCCGAAACAATAAAATAACAGGACGCGGCAGACCGCACAGGTGTCCTGCCGTCTGCCATTATCCGTACCTTTTTACACTGCCATCATGTTTGATGTCGTGTCGGTCTTTCTGCCGATGCTG
This sequence comes from uncultured Lachnospiraceae bacterium, assembly GCA_910578335.1. Lineage (GTDB taxonomy): Bacteria > Bacillota > Clostridia > Lachnospirales > Lachnospiraceae > Acetatifactor. The sequence goes on from CAJTPU010000032.1 coordinate 21,739, forward strand.
TGATAATAGAACAAAATCACAAAGATAACTGCAATTGCCAGTATTCTGCGGAACCGTCCGCCACGGCGTGCCCAGCGTATCAGCCTTGCCGTAAGCGCCTTCTTTTCCTCCTCTGTCATGCCATGGCTTTCATCGGCAAAATACAACGCCAGATAACCAAACCCCGAAACCATTGCCAGCGTCGCGTAGATTCCTATCTTCGTCCGGGCACTGTCTTCCGTCTTCGGCTCATTATCCTTCGGACTTGCAGCGTTTCCTGTATTTCCCGTATTCTGCGCACTGTCACTGCTTTCTGCTTTTGCCATATCCTGATATACGATAACATAAGTAGAAAAACGGTCCGTCTCTATGGTAATGGTATCTGCATCCGAATCCAAATCCTGTAAAACGGAAACCTCCCCATTATGTACCCGCATTACGGCATACTCCTGTACACCGTCCGCCGCCTTCAGATTTTCCGGTACGGCAATGGTAATCCTGATTTTTCCCGAGGTTTCCGGTATTCTGTTCTGGCTCTCCCCGACAATCTTAAACAGACTGATATCCAGATACTGCCCTACCGCATAGCTTCCAAGCGCGCCGTCTACCGCCGCCCTGTCCTCCTCGCTTACGCGTTCTCCCGCATCCTCAACAGTCAGTATTATCCGGATGTTGACGCCGCCGGCTACCTGCTGTCTTTCGGCTTCCGTCAGCAGCATGTTTTCCAATTCCTTTTCCGGCATGGACAGACTGGTCTCCGGTGCGTTTTCTCCTTTTTCCACTTCCTTGTGAATCGCTCCCGCATTCCCTTGATTCTCCAAGCCTCCTTGACCGGAATTGCCGCCGGTGCTTTCACCCGTACTGCCGCCGGTGCTGCCTCCTGTATCTCCTCCGGTATTATCCCCCGTATTGCCGCCGGTTCCCGTCGCCGGTATCGTGCCGTTCTCCCGATATCCACATGCCGTACAGTTCCTATGTTTCGTCCCTTCCGCTTCCTCCGTCGCTTCCGTGTCCGTCACCCACTCACCGTAGCTGTGCTCCGAGAGCTCTGACTTCTCTCCGCAGGCGCACACATGCCAGTGATTTGT
>CAJTPU010000033.1 GCA_910578335.1 uncultured Lachnospiraceae bacterium
TTAAGGGATTATTTACAGTCGGTGTAACATATGTTTGACAAACCTACATATTTTTTTCGTACCACCACACCTTTTCCTTTGCCATATACAGTCCCAGCTTCTCCTGCAGCTTAACGGAGGCTTTATTTTCCTCCACCACATAACCAAACGGCGTGTATCCCTTCTGCAGGGTTCTGTGAATCATAAAACTCTCTAACGCCGTCCCCAGTCCCCGCCTTCGGTACGCAGGAAATACCGTAAGCATTCCCATGCTGCCTTCGGCATGTTCGCCGATAAAGCCCGCCAGTGTATTGTCTACAAAAATACCAAACACCGCGCCGTTAGAAAGCCTGTCCAAAAGGTAAGCTTCATCCGTCAAATCATAGTGCGCAAGGAGCACTTCCAGATATTCGGCACCAAGCTGTCTGATATCCTGCTGCTTTATGGGAGGGGCTTCCTTTCGGGTATATACCGCCTGTAAATCGCAGGAAGAAAGCGTCATATGCAGGCATTTTTCTATAACCTCTTCCATAAACGCCTGCTTTGCCGTCAAAAGCTTTGGCACCTCGCCGCCCTGCGCCAGAAACGACTCCAGTATCCGCTCCCCCGCCTCTTTGCTTTTTACCGTAATCATAAGCGTACCGCTTTTTCTCTCTCTGAGAAGCGTCCCTTCCCTGTCATGGTAAAGAAGCTCCGCCTTTTCTCTGTAAATCAGCTCCGCCATGTCCATATGATGCAGCTTATTCTGCAAAAGCTCCCTGCGGCACTGCATAAGCGCTTCATATGCTGCATACAAATCGGGTCTGCGGCACCGGGTCCGTTCCTTTGCCTTTTGCCGCCTCCACTCCCGTATTCTTTTGTGGTCGCCTGACAAAAGCGCCTCTGGCACCCGTTCTCCCATCCACACTTCCGGTCTGGTATACTGCGGATATTCCAGCAGATAACCGGAAAAGCTCTCCTCCATGACAGAGTCGCCATTGTGCAGTACGCCGGGCACCAGTCTGGCAATGGCGTCTATCATCACAACCGCAGCCGGTTCCCCGCCCGTCAACACAAAATCCCCCAGCGACACATAGTCCGTCACCACCTGCTCCAAAACCCTCTCGTCGACCCCCTCATAATGCCCGCACAAAAAAATCAAATCTTCTTCCTGTGCCAGCTCCTGCGCCATGCCCTGATGAAAGGTTCTGCCCTGCGGCGTCAGGTAAACGGTTCTTATTTTTCTGCCGCCGCCAATTCCGGCAAGCACGCTTTTGTAAGCATCATAAACAGGCTGCGCCTGCAGCAAAAGCCCTGCGCCGCCGCCATAAATATAATCATCGGTTTTTTTATGCTTATCCTCCGTAAAATCGCGGATATTCACCGCGTTGATACGGATGCTTCCCTTTTCCAGCGCCCTGCCTATCATGCTGCCTGAAAGCCCAGCCGTCACCAGTTCGGGAAACAGCGTCAATACATGGAAATTCATATGTCCAGCAATCCTTCCAGCAAATGTACCGTCATTTTCTTTTCTTCTATATTTACGTCCAAAATACACTGCCTGATAGCGGGAATCAGAATTTCTTTTCCCGTCTCCCCGCCGTCGTCCTGTACCTGTCTGACAACATATACGTCATTGGCTCCCGTTGTAATCACATCCACAAGCCTTCCCAGACGGGCGCCCTCCTCCGTAAATACCTCTATATCAATCAAATCCGCAATAAAATACTCGTCTTTTTGCAGCTTTACTGCATCCTTACGCTCCACATACAGACTTTTCTGCCGATACTTTACCACATCATCGATGGTATCCAATCCTGTGAATTTCAGTATTACCATATTTTTGAAAAACTTCACCTGTTCAATCTGCAGGGGAATTTTTTCTTTTCCCGTATCCAGAAGCACCTGCTTCAGGCGCCGAAACCGTTTGGCATCATCCGTCGTCGGAAATACCTTGACTTCTCCTCTGATGCCATGCGTAGACGCAATAATGCCTACCTGTAATACATCCTCCATACTTTTTCCTTTCCCGTTACGTGTAAAAACAGGGGCGTTTTAAAACGCCCCTGCATAAGTGCAGCATACGCGGTTTACCTGCTGTCAGATAATCTCCACATCTACCCGCAGATTTTCTTTGGATGACGCTGCCTTTACGACAGAACGGATTGCCTTCGCAATCCTTCCCTGCTTACCGATGACCTTACCCATATCGGATGCAGCAACATGAAGTTCCACTGTGACATTTTTTCCTTCTGTCTTTTCTGTTACTACCACTTCATCGGGATTATCGACAAGTGCTTTTGCAATTACTTCAACCAATTCCTTCATAATCCACCTCCCAGGCACATCGTTAGCAGGAAACTATTTTTCAATGCCGGCAATCTTAAACAGCTTACCTACAACTTCCGTAGGCTGTGCGCCGTTTGCCAGCCACTTCTTAGCCAGCTCCTCATTGATTTTGAATGTGCTGGGCTCTGTGCTGGGGTCGTAGGTTCCGATTTCCTCGATGCACTTGCCGTCTCTGGGAGAACGGGAATCTGCAACTACGATTCTATAAAAAGGAGCCTTCTTCTGTCCCATTCTTCTCAATCTGATTTTTACTGCCATGTTCATTCACCTCCGCAAATTTAATATTTATTTATGATAAGGTCTTTTCTTTAGAAAATTCCATTATCTGTCATGATTACGGCTAAAAAGGAAAACGCCCTTTCCCGCCAAGACCGGGGAAGCCGCCAAGACCAAACCCTTTGCGCTTACCTCCGCCAAACTGTTTCATCATCTTCTGACTCTGTTCAAACTGCTTGATAAACCGGTTAACCTGTGCAATATCCACGCCGGCACCCTTTGCAATCCTGTGCTTTCGCTGAGGCGACAGAAGCTTGGGATTTCTTCTCTCAGCGGGCGTCATGGAAAGCACAATGGCTTCCATATGGGCAAGCTGTTTGTCATCGACCATGGATTCAATATCGCCCATCTTGCTCCCCATACCGGGCATCATACCCAATATGGCGGAAAGCCCTCCCAGCTTTTTCATCTGTTTCATGCTCTCCAGATAGTCTTCAAAGTCAAATTTCCCCTTCTTCATGCGGGCAGCCATTTCTTTTTCCTTGTCCGCATCGATATCGATATTTGCCTGTACCTTGTCAATAAAGGACAGGACATCTCCCATACCCAGAATACGGCTCGCCATTCTGTCCGGATAAAACTGCTCCAAATCAGAGAGCTTTTCTCCCATACCTACATACAAAATCGGCTTGCCTGTCACCGCTTTGACAGAAAGCGCCGCACCGCCCCTGGTATCGCCGTCCATCTTGGACAATACCACGCCGTCTATGCCGACCTTCTCGTCAAACTCCTTTGCCACATTGACTGCATCCTGACCGGTCATGGCATCCACTACAAGAAGCGTCTGGTGCACTTCTATCTCGGACTTGATTTCCTGAAGCTCCTGCATCATGCCCTCGTCAATGTGCAGTCTGCCCGCCGTATCCAAAATCACAACGTTATGTCCGTTCTTCGCCGCGTGCTCCAAGGCTGCTTTGGCGATATCCACAGGCTTGTGCCCCGTCCCCATGGAAAAGACGTCCACCTCCTGCTTTGCACCGTTTACCTGTAGCTGCTCAATAGCGGCAGGACGGTAAATATCACATGCTGCCAAAAGAGTTTTTTTGCCCTTTTGCTTCAGCTTTCCTGCAATCTTGGCTGTTGTCGTCGTTTTACCTGCGCCCTGCAGACCCGCCATCATAATAACAGTGACTGCCTTGCCGGGCTGCATACGTATCTCCGTGGTCTCGGAACCCATCAGGGCAATCATCTCTTCATTTACGATTTTGATTACCATCTGTCCGGGATTCAATCCGTTCAGCACATCGGTTCCTACCGCACGCTCTTCCACGGATTTGACAAACTGCTTTACCACGCGGAAGTTGACATCGGCTTCCAGCAGCGCCATTTTTACTTCCTTGAGCGCGTTCTTCACATCCGCTTCCGTCAGGCGCCCCTTGCCTCTCAGACCTTTGAATATATTCTGTAGTTTATCTGTTAAGCTCTCAAATGCCATATGCACTCCCCGTATCTGCCGTTACAATTCTTCCAGAAGCCTGTTTAAAAGCTCCTTGACCTCCAAAAGCCCCTCCTGCGGCGCTTCTTCTCTATTTCGATGTAAAATCTCTGTCTCCGTCAGCTTAAGTGCTTCTAAAATCGTCTTTTTCGCCTCCGCAAAACGAGCCGCCAAGTGCAGTTTTTCTTCATAGCCGCACAATATTTTGTCGCAGCGTTTTATTAAATCATGCACTCCCTGCCTGCTGATGCCTTCTTCCTCAGCAATCTCCGAAAGGGACATATCGTTGTACACTGCCTCTTCATAAATCCTGCGCTGATGCTTTGTCAGAAGCTCGCCATAAAAATCATACAAGAGACCCTGTTCAAAAATCCTTTCCATTTTTCCTGTGTCCTTCCTTGCTTTTGTCCGCGACACCTTAGCAAGTGTACTACAAATAAAAAGATGTGTCAAGTATTTTTTCTTGACACATCCCTGTTTCATCGTCAAAGACGCCGCCTCTGCGCACAATCCTCACACATCAATTTCAAAAATATATTTTTCATAGGCATTCACCACCTGCGTTTCATGATAGCTCGACAGCCGCGGAAGCTTCCTGCTGTAATTTAAATGCACATGCCCATGGACAAAAAAAGACGGTTTATACTTATCAAGCAGCATACGAAATGCCTCAAAGCCCCTGTGGGGCAAATCCTCGCCGTCGTTTAGCCGGTAGGCAGGGGAATGGGTCAGAAGAATGTCAAAGCCCTGATTGTATTTCAGCCTCCACCACAGCTTTCTGACGCGTCTGTGCATCTGTGTCTGCGTATACTGGTGGGTTCCCGGCTTATAGCGCATGGAGCCCCCGAGCCCCAGTATGCGGACTCCCTTATACACATAGATTTTATCCTCAATACAGATACAGCCTTCCGGCGGCACCTCTTCGTACCTGTCGTCATGATTGCCATGCACATATAGAACCGGCGCATGTGTAAAGGTAGCCAGAAAAGACAAATACTGCGGCTTCAAATCCCCACAGGAAAGAATCAAATCAATTCCCTCCAGATAACTTTTATCAAAATAATCCCATAATAGCTTTGATTCCTGGTCTGCAATTGCCAAAATTTTCATTAGACGTTCCCATTTCTTCTTTCATTCACTCTTTGGTAAACCCTTATGCCTCAAGCGCCTCTAGACTGCTTAATCCCTGCATCTTTGTAACCGCACGCGCTTCCTCGGTCAAATCCAGAATGGAGGGAATGCTTCCTACCACATTTTCCGCCAGCCAGTCCATAGTGATAATTTCTTTTGGCGAAATAGTCTGCTCTGCTTTATTCATAACGGTTCCGTCCTGCGAAAGCATCTCGCCCGAAAAAGGAACCAGTACATCCGCGCATATATTGCTGCGCAGCAAATCTACCAGCCGTTTTGTCCCCTGCGGCAAATCCTGCGAGCAAATCAAATCCACCACGCCGGCGGACATGCCCCACCAGTAATTGATAGCGCGGTTTCCTATGGCGGCATCATCATCCTTCCACGTACCGTTCAATATGGTACGGACAATCTTCTCATAAAGTTTTCCCCAGTGCCACGTAGTCATGGCAAGATTATCAGGCGTCTCCCCACAGGTATGGTAAAGCCCGAAACGCCGGGATGCATTGCCGGGCGACGTCATATCCTGGTCCATAATATAGTTGATTTCAGGGTCTTTTAAGATTTCCACCGGACGCTCCTTCAAAGTACTCCAGTCCAGATAGACCTTAACATTGGGATTTACCATCCTTGCTCCCAGCGCAAAGGCATTTATATTCGCTGCCATACCGTAAATCGGATAGTTGGCAATATAACCTATCTTGTTGGTGGTAGTCATGGAGCCTGCAATGGCGCCTGCCAGAAACTTCGCTTCATACATTCTCCCATAATAGGTTCGCAGCGTGGGGTGTGAAGTATTTAGGGAACAGTTCAAAATCTTCACATTCGGGTGATTTGCCGCTACCTTTAAGCTTGCGGGTATCATAACCGGCGTCGTTGTAAAGAGCACATTGTAGCTATCCTTTACAATCTGCTCCATCATCTCCAAATCATTTTCCCCGGCAGTCACATTCTCAAACGCTTTTGTCTCTACCTGTCCGGGAAATACATTTTCCAGATACAGTCTTCCAAGCTCATGGCTGTAAGTCCAGCTTGAGGTTCTGTGCGTCTTCTCATACAAAAATGCAATCTTAACCTTATTCAGATTATCCGGCAGAATCAGGTTCAGCAAATTTTTATAAATATTGTGGGAAGCTTCCTTTTTGGAAGGTTCCATGGACAATTCTATCGACTGTTCCTCCGTCAGCACCAAAAATTCATCCCAGATATTCGAAAGGTCCTTCTTAATATCCTGCACGGTTTTCTGCTTCGTCTCCTGATACCCGTACACGGTGATAAATGCTAACAATGCATCTCCCACCGTAATAGGCAGTTTTTTCCCGCCCTTTGCCTCAAATGCCTTTCGAAAGCAAATATACACGTTATTAAATTCTATCCGGTCATCATAGCTCCATTTTTCTCCCTTGGGCGTGCCAATCTGCGAAAGCAGTCTGGCAAACCTGCCCGCTTCGCTGAAATTAATATAATTGATGCCGGTCACCGCATAGAAATCCAGAAATTCATAATAGATGATGTTTTCCTTTGTATCGCTGCGTTTGGGAACGACACGAATTACATTGCAGGGCACGCTGTATGCATCCAGATATTTCAAGACGCTGATTCGCTTATTGCCCTCCAGCACATAAAACCGGTTCATAAACTCGTAAACCTTAACCGGGTCTCTAAGTCCCTCCTCCTGCAGGGAGGTATACAGCCGTATCCACTTATTTGCAAATTCCGAGTATGTGTCTAAAAGCGGCATAAAATTAGCTGCAAAGGCATTGGTTCTGCCCCTCGTTCTGGTTCCCACAATCAGCTCCAGCGGAACCTCGCACAGTCCAAGGCTCACCTCATATTCTACCTTCACATAAGATAAAATTTCATCCAGTGCGGGCAGATAGGGATAATCGCCCTTCATCAGACGGTTACGGTATTCCTTTTGTCCTGCTTTTAATGCGCTGCTATATTTTTCGTATGACATATTGACCTCTCTTTTTCTTCCTGACTACTACTGTTCATGGTTACTCTCTGACGGATTCTGTGCCAGCCTCCTTTTGTACGCCCGCAAAAAGGTGGAATAATCCCGAAATCCGGACTGATAGCACGCCTGCGTCGGCGCAATGCCTGCCGCCATCAGACTCTTTGCCAAAAGCACCCTTTTCTCAGTTATGTACCGGTGAATGGTATATCCCGTTTCCTCCTTGAACTGGCGCATCATATGAAACCTGCTAATATAAAAATGCGCCGCAAGGCATTCTATGGAAAGCTCCTCCGTCAAATGCTCTCCGATATATTTTATCAAATCTATCATTTTTTGATTAAAGTACACAGCCCTGTTGAAGGTTCCCGTCCCATCCATACAGCTTCTGTTAACCAAAATCATAAATTCCATAAAAAGAACGTTGGCGTAAAGCTTTGCGGCATACTGTTCCTTTTCCTGTCCGTTTCTTTCAATTTCTTCTATGACAGAAAGAAGCCTGCTGTTTGTCATTGCCGGAAAACGCAGTACATCCGCGCCCTCCTCGCCAGCCATTTCAAAGCAGCGCTCCAAATTGTATTCCGCCGTTCTATGACTCTTTAAAAACGCCTCTGATATATAGAACACAATCCGCTCATACGGCTCGTTGCTTTCCACCTGCGGTCTGTGAATCGCTCCCTTATTTACCAGCACCATATCATACGCCTTCAACTTGTATGATTTTCCTTCTATGCTGTAGGCGACACTGCCCTTTAAAAAAATCAGCAGCTTATAAAAATCATGATAATGATACGGATACTCCCTTGCCCCGGTGTCCGTGATATGAAACATCCTGAAATCGTCGTAGAGATATCCTCTTTTTTCATATCCGCTGTTCTCCATAAAGCCTCCGGTTCTCAAAGCTTTTCACTGAAATAACTTTTATAGCCTTCTCCGTAAATTTCCGTTGCACTTGAGATAATCATAAATGCTTCCGGGTCCTCCTCCTTGACAATCTCCTCCGTCCGCGGTGCAAGCTGCTTGCGCATAACGCACATAATCACCCTTTTTTCCTTTCCGCTGTAAGCGCCCTGCCCCTTTACGTAGGTAACGCCGATATCCAGCTCTTCCAAAAGCCGCGCTGTGATTTTTTCCGAATTGTCGCTTATAATATAAATCAGTTTTGCTCCGTCCCGCCCGTATAAAACAAGGTCCAGCGTAAACGAAGTAATACATACCGCCATTCCCGCATACAACGCCCTGTCCAAATCCTTGAACACAAACACGGAAGCCGTAACAATCGTAGCATCTATCATAAAAAACAGGGCTCCCGTCTTCATATGCGGATACCGGAGGCGCAGCAGCTTAATGATAATATCCGTGCCGCCGGTGGTTGCCCCCGCCTTAAACACGCCGCCCAGCCCGACCGCAACCAGACAGGAACCGGCAAGTGCCGCCAGCAGCGGGTCCTTCGTCACGGCTCCATAGCCGCTCAGCACATTGATAAGCATGGAAGATAACACCGTGCAGTATAAGGTCGATACAATCAGCCTGAAGCCAAATTTCCACAATCCCAGAAGCAATATGGGAATGTTAATCAAAAAAATCAGATTACCGGTGCTGATGGGAATCAGCCTGTTTAAAATAATGGAGATACCTGACACACCTCCGGGTGCTAAATTGTTCGGGTCCAAAAACAAACTGATTGCCGCCGCATAGCAAAGGCAGGATACTGTCATCAGAAGATATTCCAATATACGTTTTTTCAGGGTTTTCTGTCCTTCCCTCTGCCATTCCTTTTGTGTTGCCGTTTCCATACCGTATCCTTTCACTCCTCCCAAACCGGATATGCAAATCCTTGGGGTTACAAAATCCGCATATATAGCATATGCGGATTTTGCAATATAATCACAGAATATTCTGTTCTTTAGCTAAAAATCGTCTGTACTGTCTGCAGCAGCCTGGGGCGGTACCCTTCCTTTTCAAGCGCATCGATAATCTGGGTCTTATGCTCTGTCCCAAACGCCTCCATGGTAATCCGCAGTTCCACCGCCGCATTGCGGTTGGTAGATACAAACTGGTTATGCTCCAGCTTAATCACATTGCCGTTCTGCTCTGCCACGATGCCGGAAACCTTGTAAAGCTCACCGGGCTTATCCGGCAAAAGCACGGACACCGTAAATATCCTGTCCCTGAAAATCAAGCCCTGCTGCACAACAGAGGACATGGTGATAATATCCATATTGCCGCCGCTTAAAATGGCAACCACCTTCTTATCCTTTGCATTTAAGTGCTTTAATGCCGCCACCGTCAAAAGTCCTGAATTTTCTACTACCATTTTATGATTTTCCACCATATCAAGGAAAGCGCCAACCAGTTCTTCATCCTTCACCGTAATAATTTCGTCCAGATTTTTGCGAATATAGGGGAATAGCTTGTCACCCGGCGTTTTTACCGCCGTGCCGTCTGCAATCGTGTTGACTCCGGGCAGCGTCACCACTTTTCCTTCCTTCAAGGATTCCTGCATACAGTTTGCCCCTGCAGGCTCCACGCCAATCACTCTGATTTTGGGATTCAGCAGCTTTGCCAGCGTAGAAACGCCGGTGGCAAGACCGCCGCCGCCAATTGGCACCAGAATATAGTCCACCAGCGGCAGTTCTTTGAAAATTTCCATCGCTATAGTACCCTGCCCTGTCGCAACGGTAAGGTCGTTGAAGGGATGGATAAAGGTATACCCCTTTTCCTCTGCCAGCTCATACGCTCTGGCGCACGCCTCGTCATAAACGTCCCCGCAAAGCACCACCTCCGCGCCGTAGCCCTTGGTACGGTTTACCTTCATGAGCGGCGTGGTCGTCGGCATGACAATCGTTGCCTTTACACCGTAGCTTTTGGCTGCATAGGCAACACCCTGCGCATGGTTTCCGGCAGACGCCGTGATAACGCCTTTCGCCCGCTGCTCTTCGGAAAGCGTGCTCATGGCATAATACGCACCGCGCACCTTATAAGCTCCCGTAAACTGCATATTCTCAGGCTTTAAATAAACTTTGCTGCCTGTCTGGGCACTCAGGTAATCACTGTATACCAGCTTGGTCTCCAAAGTAACCCGCTTCACCACCTCGGAAGCTTCTTCAAATTTTTCCAGTGTCAACATTTTTTCTTCCATACTTACCTCATTCCTGCATCACACGGCTTTGCCTGTGCTCCTGCCTTAATCAGCATTTGGAACCCATTTTCCAAACGTAGTCTCCTCCTACCGGGAAGCGCTCTCCGGTATGTCAAACAGAGCGTTTACAAATTCCTCGGCGTTAAACTTCTGTAAATCCTCTATGGTTTCTCCGACACCAATATATTTTACCGGTACATTCAGCTCCGACTGGATAGCCACCGCGATGCCGCCCTTGGCTGTGCCATCCATCTTGGTAAGTATAATGCCTGTCAGCTCTGCTACGGAGCCGAATTCCCTCGCCTGCGCCAATGCATTCTGTCCGGTTGTACCATCCAGCACAATCAGGTTTTCCCTATGGGCATCCGGATATTCCCTGTCTATGATGCGGTTCATCTTCTTTAATTCTTCCATCAAATTCTTTTTATTGTGAAGCCTGCCCGCCGTATCAATTAAAAGCACGTCCGCCCTGCGCGCCTTTGCCGCAGAAACGGCGTCAAACACCACGCTTGCCGGGTCGGAGCCCTCGCTGCCGCCAATCATATCGACGCCTGCCCTGTCCGCCCATTCCTTAAGCTGTCCGCCAGCCGCCGCCCGAAAGGTATCAGCCGCCGCTATCAGCACACGCCTGCCGTTTTCCTTTAACTTGCCCGCCAGCTTGCCAACCGAGGTCGTCTTGCCCACGCCGTTGACGCCGATAACCATAATAACCGACTGCTCCTTTTCAAAGTCATATGCCGTCTCCCCCACCTGCATCTGCTCCTTGATACTCTCAATCAGCAGTTTCTTGCACTCGAAGGGCTCCTTGATGCGCTGCTCCTTGACCTGTGCCTTCAGCCGCTCTACAATCTGTGTGGTGGCATTGACGCCAATATCGCCCATAATCAGGATTTCTTCCAGCTCCTCATAAAAGTCTTCGTCAATCGCAGAAAATCCGTTAAATACGGAATCAATACCGCGTACAATATTATCTCTGGTCTTTTGCAGACCGGATTTTAGTCTGGCAAAAAAGCCTTTCTTTTCCTCGCTCAAAATGACCTCCTTACTAATCCTCCAAATCTTTGTCTATCAGATTGACGCTCACCAGCGCCGACACGCCCTTTTCCTGCATGGTAATGCCGTAAAGCCTGTCCGCCTTTTCCATGGTTCCTCTCCTGTGGGTTATCACAATAAACTGTGTATTTTTCGTGAGTTTATGTAAATACTTGGCAAAGCGTCCCACATTGGACTCATCCAAGGCTGCCTCAATTTCATCCAACAGACAGAAAGGAGAGGGCTTCAGGTTTTGAATGGCAAAAAGAAGCGCAATGGCAGTGAGCGCTTTTTCTCCGCCGGAGAGCTGCATCATATTCTGCAGCTTTTTGCCTGGCGGCTGGGCAATGATACGGATTCCCGCTTCCAGAATATCCTCGTCCTCCATCAATTCGAGGCTGCCCCTGCCTCCGCCAAACAGCTCCTTAAATACCTTGTCAAACTCTCTGTTTATCTCGCCAAACTTTTCATGGAACTGCTTGCGCATGGCGGTATCCAGCTCCGTAATAATCCCTTCCAGCGTTTTCTCTGCCTCTACCAAATCGTCATGCTGGTTTTTTAAGAAGGTATAGCGCTCCATCAGGTTCCTGTAGTCTTCAATGGCATTGACGTTGACGTCCCCCAGCTTCTTAATCTGTTCTTTTAAGGCAGTAATTTCCCGTTTCATCACTGCTAAATCCGTCATCTCTTCATTGCGGATGGAAGCTGCATCGCTCAGCGTGATTTCATACTCATCCCACATATAATTTATCTGGGTTTCCAGCGCTTCCTCGAATTTTTCCTTTTGGGAGTTGAGGCGGTAAACCTCCTTATCGAGGGACGTCATCTGTTCTGCAAGGGCTTCCCTCTCCGCAAAGAAATTCTTCTGCTTTGCCGCAAGCTCTTCCTTTCTTGCGATATTATCCGAAAGCTCCTGCCTGGACTGCTCCTGTGTTGTATGAGATGCCGCTATCGTCTTCTCGATTTCCGAGATATTTTTCGTCTTTTCCTCCACATTGCGGACATTGTCCGACAGCCCGCCTTCTATTTCGGCAAGCTCTGACTCGCAACGCTCTATCTCACCGCTGATACGCTCTACATTCTGCTGTTGGAAGCCCTGCGTCTGCAGCATTTTTTCCACCTTCATATCCCACTCTGATACTTTGGCTGCGCTCTCTGTTTCTTCCTCCCTGCGCTGCTCCAGTTCCTTCTGGGATGCCGCAATCTGCTCCTCCGCCGCCTTTTCCAAATTTTCGGACGTCTCCAACTCTCGTTTGATTTCCTCCTTGCTGTCCTTTATATCCAATATCTGCTTCTCAATTTCCTGCTCTTCATTTTTCAGGGAACGGGAGCCCGCTTCCGCCTCCTCCATCTTTTCTTTGGCGGCTTCCACGTTCAGGCGAATTGTATTCTGCTCCAGAAATTTTCTTTGTATTTCCGCTTTATGCGCCTCAATTTTCATTCTGAGCTTATTTCGTTTTTCTTTCGTATCCTCGATTTCTTTTCCATACTGCCTGACCGAGTCAAGGAGCTTCTCCGTCTTCTTATGAAGCTCTTCTATCTCGCGCCTTCTGCTTAAGAGGTTGCTGTTGTTTTTAAAGGCGCCTCCGCTGATGGCGCCTCCGGGCACCAAAAGCTCGCCCTCCAGCGTCACCATGCGGATTCCATAGTCAAACTTTCTGGCAATTTTGACGGCGTTGTCCACGTTGTCCACCACCACAATGCGTCCTAACATGGCTTTTGCCACATTTTGATAGCGCTCCTCTGTTTTCACCAGTCCGTCCGCCATACCAATAACGCCTTTTTCCTGCAGTGCATCCGGATTTTTGAATTCCTGCGGGTTGGTGATACTGGTGAGCGGCAGAAACGTAGCGCGCCCCATCTTATTTTTCTTTAAAAAGCCTATCATCCTCTTGGCAGTTTCCTCATCATCCGTCACAATATTCTGTATATTACCGCCAAGCGCAGTCTCTATGGCGGTTTCATAGCGTTTTTCTACCTGAATGATATCCGCCACCACGCCGATGATGCCCTTTTCATGTTCCTTCTGCTCCATCACACGCTTGACGCTTCCGCCGTAGCCCTCATATCGCTCTGTCAGATTGGAAAGTGCATCCAGCCTTGACTTTTCCTGATGATACTGCTCCTGCGCTTCCCGCAGCGCGGCGTCTTTCCCCGCAAGCATCTCCCGCAGTCCTACAAGCTCCTTTTCCAGCCTTTCCGTCTGTCCATTCATGGCTTCAAGTGCCTGTGTCACTTCCGCAAACTGCCCTTCAAGCTGGCGAATGCTGTCTTCTCTTGCCGCTTCATCCGATTTCACACGGAGCAGTCTGGAGTTAAGCTCCGCTTTTCTGATGGCAATCTGCTCCAGCATAGTATCGTAACGCCCTATCTTGGATTTTATGGTGGCGCGTTGATTTAACTCGCCAATAATGGTATTTTTGCCGTTTTCAATCCTGTCGTTCAGCTCCTGAATCCGGTTCTGCACCTGCTCCAGCGCCGCACGCACAGTGTCTCTCTGCGCCGTTATTTCTGCAACCTGTCCGTCGATGTCCTGTTTTTCTTTCAGAATCTTGTCCCTGTCCAGATTTTTTGCGTCAATCTCCGCCTGCACGCTCGCCTGCCTGTGTTTCAAATGCTGTTCGTTTTCTCCCGCGGAATGAAGCTGTTCCTTTAAAACGTTGATTTCGCCCTCCAGCCTGCCACGCAAAACCGAAGTATCCGTCAGGCTTGTCCGCGCCTGCTCTATCGTCTGCTCCAACAGCTCAATGTCGTTCTGAACCTTCTCGTATTCTTCCTTGATACTCTCATATTTTTTCCCGGTACTCTCCAGTTCACCTGCAGCCGCCGCATGTTTCTCTTCTGCAAGAGAAAGCTGACCCTTCAGACGGTTATGCTCCAGTAAGAACATATTCACGTCCAGCGTTTTTAATTCTTCCTTCTTTTTTAAGTAGATTTTTGCCGTTTCCGACTGCTTTTCCAGCGGTGCCACCTGCTTTTCCAGCTCGGAGAGAATATCATTCACGCGCACCAGATTCGCCTTCTCATCCTCCAGCTTCTTCTGCGCCGCATATTTTCTTCGTTTGAATTTCACGATACCGGCAGCCTCATCAAAAAGCTCCCTTCTCTCCTCCGGTTTCCCGCTTAATATCTTATCTATCTGCCCCTGCCCGATAATGGAATATCCCTCTTTGCCGATACCGGTATCATAAAACAGCTCGTTGACGTCTTTCAGTCTGCAAGCCGAGCCGTTAATCAGATATTCACTTTCTCCGGAACGGTATATTCTTCTCGCCACCGTCACTTCATCATAGTCAATCGCTAGCTGATGGTCTGCATTGTCCAGTGTAATCGCCACATAAGCATAGCTTAGGGGCTTTCTGGTTTCTGTTCCCGAGAAAATGACATCCTGCATGGAGGCTCCGCGAAGCTGCTTAATCCTCTGCTCGCCAAGCACCCAGCGCACGGCGTCTGCCACATTGCTTTTTCCGCTTCCGTTTGGTCCCACAATGCCGGTGATGCCATTGTGAAAACGAAACGTAATTTTATTGGCAAAGGACTTAAAGCCGTATACTTCAATACTTTTTAAATACATCAATCCAATTCCTTCCCTGCCGCTTTAAAGCGCAGCAACGCTTCATAAGCAGCCTTCTGCTCCGCAGCCTTCTTCGTCCTTCCCTGCCCGCTTCCGAGCCGGTCACCCTCCATCAGAATCTCTACCTGAAAAACCTTATCATGCTCCGGACCTGACATCCCTACCAGTTCGTAATGAAATTCCTTTTTCAGATGCTTCTGAATGTATTCCTGCAAATTGCTTTTACTGTCATAAAACAGCGTCTTGTGCTCCAAATCCGAAAGAATAAAACGATAGATATGCGCCTTTGCCGGCTCCATACCACCGTCCAGATAAATGGCGCCGATAATCGCCTCCATCACATCTGCTATGATGGACGCTTTAATTCTCCCCCTGTCGCTCTCCTCACCTTTCCCCAGCAGCAGAAAGCTCCCCAAATCCAACTCCTCCGCGCAGAGGGCAAGCGAAGCCTCACATACCATGGATGCCCTTGTCTTAGACAATTTTCCTTCCGCCATCTCCGGATATTTGTGGTACAAAAAATCGCTTGTCACCAGCTCCAGCACAGCGTCACCCAGAAATTCCAGCCTCTCATAATGCGGCTTTTTATTGATTTTTTGTTCGTTGCTAAAAGAACTGTGTGTAAGCGCCTGCTTTAAAAGCACCTGATTGTGAAAATGGTAGCCGATTCTGTTTTCCAAATCTTTTGGCACACCTGAAGGCATCATGATATCGTCCTCTGTATTCTCGCTTCATAAACAAAGTATCCCTGATACCGCCCGCAAAACAATCAAACTGTGCACATTGCCTTACAGAAAGCAGCCGGTATGCAGGAATACCTCATGGTTACTTGTTTTTAGAAATTAACTGCATTCTTTATCATCTCCACCGCTTCCTCAACGGTAGAAATTTTTTCTGCCTTTTCTGCGGGTATTTCGATATCAAATTCCTCCTCGATACCCATGATAATCTGAAAAACATCCAGCGAATCCGCACCCAAATCATCCATAAAGGTTGATTCCATCGTGA
Source organism: uncultured Lachnospiraceae bacterium (assembly GCA_910578335.1). Lineage (GTDB taxonomy): Bacteria > Bacillota > Clostridia > Lachnospirales > Lachnospiraceae > Acetatifactor. The sequence continues at coordinate 15,863 of CAJTPU010000033.1, forward strand.
TTTCCTCCGGGTCTACATTCAATACCTCTGCAATGACTTTTTTCAGCTTTTCAAATTCCATACCTCATTTCCCTTTCTTAATCTTCTAGTGTAATTTTTTCTTTTATTTTATCATTTATTTTCTGTTCCTTAAAGGTAACGCACTGCAGAACAGAATTTTTGATTTCCACTGCCTTGGAGCTTCCATGCGTTTTCACTACCAGCCCGTTTAAGCCAAGCATGGGAGCGCCTCCGTATTCCTCCAAATCAAATGCCTTCAAGGTCTGCTTCAGCGCCGGTTTTACCAAAAAAGCGCCGATTTTGCTTTTCAGGCTTCCCATCATTCCTGCCTTCACCTTTTTAATCAGTGTGGCACCGACACCTTCATAAAGCTTCAGAACAACATTGCCGACAAACGCCTCGCAGACAATCACGTCTGCCACGCCCGCCGGAATGTCCCTTGCCTCCACACTGCCGATAAAATTGATTTCGGGACAGTTTTTTAAAAGCGGAAAGGTTTCCTTCACCAAGGCGTTCCCCTTCTCCTCTTCGGCGCCGATATTGACAATCCCCACTTTCGGATTTTGAATGCCCATCACATTTTCCATGTATACGGAACCCATTTTTGCAAACTGTACCAGATGGGAAGGCCTCGCATCCACATTGGCGCCGCAGTCCACTAAAAGCGCCGCACCCGTCTCTGTGGGAATCAGCGGCGCAAGGGGAGGTCTCTCTACCCCCTTGATGCGTCCTATCAGTACCTGCCCGCCAACCAGAACCGCTCCGGTTGAACCTGCCGATACAAACGCGTCACAGGTTCCATCCTTTACCATATACATTGCTTTTACAATGGAAGAATCCTTTTTGCGGCGTATCGCCATAACGGGCGGCTCCGCCGTCTCTATCACCTCTTCGGCATGTACGATTTCCACCCGCGCGCTGTCATATGTCTGTCCTGCAAGCGCTTTTTCAATCGCTTCCCTGCGTCCCACAAGAAAAATCCTGACCCGCTCGTCGGCATTCACCGCTTCTACTGCTCCCTTTACAATCTCATCGGGCGCATTGTCACCTCCCATGGCATCCACCGCTACATTTACCATATCTGCCATTTCGTTTCTCCCTTTCGTTCCAAATTCCATTCCTTTTTTACTATACTAAACGACTATATAAAAATCAAGTCAAAAAAGGACTTTGCCCTAAATCAATCCCAGAAAATACACGATAGCGTAAAGGAGCAGCAAATGAACAGGGTAAAACAGATAGAAAAAATACTTCATTTTCAGCCCCCTCTTTCCATTGTAAAAACCAATGGGGATAAACGCGAGAGGAGCCGTCATCTCACTGCCGCCCGTAAAAAAGCAGCTCGCCAGAAATCCGGCGCAGCCCGCCATAATCTGTGCCGTCTTGTTTCTTCTGAAAATATACAACGCCATAATACAAAAAACGCCGATTGCATCATAGTCCGTTTTCAAGAAAAAAGCAAGCCCCATCCCCGCCCCAAGCAGGGCTGCATATAAAATAAGCTTTATCCACTTGTTTACCGCCAGTTTTTCCGTCACCGCCCTGTATCCAATCATAACAAGCAGTCCGATAAACAGGGTGAAAAACACATTCTGGTATTGGGGCGCAAACATTTCCCCTTCAAAAGCAAGGTTAAATGGTATCTCTGAAATCAGCGCAAACCCCAAAAGCCGCAGAGCATATTTTTTCACACTGCGCGTATGGGCAAACCCCTCCACCAAAAGAAAACAAAAGATAGGAAAGGCAATTCTTCCAATTAAGAGCCGCATCACATAGTATAATGTAACCAGCCATTTCCCATACCATGCATGCTGCAAAAATCCCAACACCACCACTGCCCCGGTATGGTCTATCAACATAGCGATAATTGCTATAATCTTCAATGTACTGCCGCTGATTCCTCGCCTTTGTACAGGCTGTATGCCCCTCTCCATCTGCATAACGGGCACATTATCCATTTATTCCTGCTCCTTTTTCGTAATTTTCTCCCAATACAATAATCCCTTTAGCCGCTTCTGTCAATGCTTCCAAAAGAAGAAACTTTACTGATTGCATTATCGCTTCTTTGGATATCTGACAAACTGTCTTTGCATATACTGAACTAACATCATCTCAAACAGGGATTCCAAGGAAAATTTTATGACCGATTTCAAAAATATGCACTGCGCCGCTGATACCTCTTATCCTCCCATATGTGTCACCGGGCAAAACCGCTGTTATGGCAGCATGATGCTGGAAGATTTGGCGGGCGCACACTCTGAAATGAGTACCATCAGCATGTACCTGTACAATATGATTCGAACCGGAGAGGATTACGCAGAATTATCCGCTCTTTTTATGCGGATAAATATCGTTGAAATGCACCACTTGAAAATTTTTGGCTCTCTTGCCATGGCACTCGGCGAAGACCCAAGACTCTGGAGCGGACGCAGCGGCTGCAGAGACTACTGGACGCCTGCTTACAGCCAGTATCCCGCCAGCCTTTGCAGTATGGTACATAACGCTCTTTCCGGAGAACTGTGTGCCGTTCAAACGTACGAACAGCAGCTTGCCGAAATAGAAGATTCCTGTATCAAAGCAAATCTGGCACGTATTATTCTTGATGAACAAATTCATGTGGAAATTTTAAAAAAAGTAATTGAAGAATACAGATTATAAAACAAGACCATACACAGAAAAAATCCGAATTCGCATATGCAAAGACCCGTCTGACAGCGCAGAAGGCGCCTTGGAAGATGGGTCTTTATCCCAATGCCTTTAACTGATTCGTATGCATATTCAGATAAATATCCTGCACCTCCTGCTTCGCCTTGACATCGCTCGTCATGCTAATACATTTATCCAATTTTCTGGATAAGTCAAGATGTCCTTCCGCTACACGCTGAATGTTGACACGAATCTCATTTTCAATCGTCATGTCAAGCTTTGCAGTTCTCTGCCGCACCTCTGCCATGCCGTCTTCCAAATTGGTCACTCTCTTGTCAAGACTGTCCACCTTCTTGTCAAGACTATCTACCTTCTTGTCAAGACTGCCTACCTTCTTGTCAAGACTATCTACCTTCTCAAGAATCAGGTCGAGCTTCTTGCTGTCTGTCATACTATCGCCTCCTTTGCCGTTATGACTATATGTCATTTACTTGATTGTGGTATAAAGTATACCACGGACAAACCAAAAAGTCCAGCCGGCTTTTACTCTTTTTTTATTCTCCGCGCTTCGTAAGCCTTCTATATCATAAATAAAAAAAATCAAGGGCTCTGTCTTTTCTCAAGCCCTTGATTTCTCTATGCTTTTACTTTTAGTCCATGCTGATGATTTCTTTTTTATTGTAAGAACCACAAGCCTTGCATACTCTGTGAGGCATCATTAATGCACCGCATTTGCTGCATTTCACTAATGTGGGAGCACTCATTTTCCAGTTTGCTCTTCTCTTATCTCTTCTTGACTTAGAAGATTTATTCTTGGGACAAATAGACATCGTTACACCTCCTTATTTGCGTTAAAGATATCCTGTAATACCGCCATGCGGGGGTCCGGTACAAAAGTATCGCATCCACAATCCCCTTCGTTCAGGTCCTTGCCACACTTCTTGCAAATTCCCTTGCAGTCCGGCTTACAAAGTACCTTCTCAGGCTGGTTCATCAAAAGCTCGCTGTATACCAGTGCCTCTATGTTAAGCTGACAGCCGTTTATCAACTCCAAATCGCTCTCCTCAGAATCCGTCCCCTCCGCTATATCCACGCTTCTGGTAAACTCCAGCGTAATCTGGACGGGAACCTCTTTTAAGCAGCGGTCACAATTCATAAGCTGCGTCAATTCCGCATGTCCGCAAAGCTCTGCCTTTCCCTCACCCACATTGCAAAGTGTCAGGTTTAACGGCGACTTCTCCACAAAAGGAAAACGCCCTGCGCGGCTCTCGAATGCGGTCATCTCCATGACCACTTCTTCCGTCCGTGTTTTTCCTTCGGATGTCAATACATCAGTCAAATTCAACAACATAGTCTGCTCCTGGCGAAAACACCTATCTGCTTTCGTTTTCACACACTGATTTATTATACCCATGCCATCAGGCTTTGTCAACTCTTAAATTCATTTTTAGGCGATTTTTGATGTATGTAAAATTAATCTTGACAAATGGAATCACTGCCAAAGCGTCCGTTTGTTCCTGCTCCGGCTGGGTGAGCAGCCCTGATGAGGTGACACCATGGCAGCAGCCGGGGCAGG
>CAJTPU010000034.1 GCA_910578335.1 uncultured Lachnospiraceae bacterium
CAACTGCCATTCTCATAAACGAACGATAAATTTTAACCATGCTTTTCGCCTGACTATTTTCTGTTAAATATGTTGATTTGCGAATATCAATAAAAAGTATAGCTGCCATAATAGAATATGTTTTATTATTATCTTCTAACTGCTCAATCGTTGGTGGCAATTCTGAGTTTATTTCTATTTGTTCAACCATTTGCTCTGTTATTTTTTTTAGACGTAAATCCAATTTATCAAAATCATTCTTAGAAAAACTCATATATATCAAGCTCCTTTGTCTTCATCCTCACCAAGCTACATCTTTCCATTGATAATACTGTCATATTTTTCTGGGAAAATGTTACAATAAATACCCCACCATTTCTAAGCTACCATCAAATCATCCGAAAATGCTCCAACGCCTCCCTTATCGCCGCTTCTTTCTCTGGCGAACATTTCGGCTGTCTGGAATTTTCTGATTTTGGCAGATTATAGCTCACCCTCTCAATAATTCCACATTTTTCTTTTACCTGTGCGATATATAAACTGCTGACTTTCAATCCCGTATGCTCCAACACATAATCCTTGATTTCCTCATAGGTTGCCTTGCTCTCCGCAGCCGTCAAACCAAGTTCGTCCATCTGAAGCTCCACCTCGATATGTTGGTCTGAATGAAGTTTGGACAATAAACATACCGTCTCCACATGCACCGTCCCCCCAAACTGGTCCACCGCCCTCACCTTCCTAAGCTCGTACCCGCCATCGCACAGTATCCGCAAGTCACGCGCCAGTGTGGCAGAGTCGCAGCTTACATAGACAATGCGGTCGGGCGCCATTTTGAGCATGGTGGCAAGGCAGGCAGAGTCGCAGCCCTTGCGGGGCGGGTCTACCACGATAACATCGGGGTGGCGCATGGTGGAATCTGCATCTGAAATGTCAAAACTGTCATAAAAAGAAGGAAGGACTTCCTCTGCTTTTCCTACAAAAAATTCTACGTTTGTAATATGATTGCGGCGCGCATTTTCTCTGGCGTCCGTAATTGCCTGCGGTATCACTTCTACGCCATAAACTTTTTTGGCACGGCTTGCCAGAAAAAGAGAAATGGTGCCGATTCCACAGTACAAATCCCAGACTGTCTCCTGCCCTGTCAGCCCTGCGTATTGCAGAGCAAGACTGTAAAGCTTTTCCGTCTGATAGGGATTTACCTGGTAAAAAGAAAGCGGGGAAATGGAAAATTCCAGTTTTTCTCCGGTAAACGCCATATCAGCCTTTGTCATATCCCGCACTCGTATGCTGTCCGAAATGCACTCTTTTCCCCAAAGCGTATGGATTTCTTTTCCCATAATGACATTGGTTTTTTCTGTGTTGATGCTTATTGACACACTTGTCATGTTTTCAATCCGAGAAAGGCGCTTCAGCAGTTCCTCCTGATGCGGCAGGTAGGACGAGACCGCAGCCTCGGAAGACGCCTTCCCTGACACTTCCGGCTCATGAAAGGAAGCAGCGTTCTTACCTGACATTCCTGCCGCCGTTTTTTTCCGGTAGTTTAACACCAGGCACACCATAATCTCCCCACTGTCAAAACCGGTGCGTATCAGAACATGGCGAACCAGTCCCTCCCCGCTTTTTTCATCATATGACGGTACATGAAATTCCCGCATATAGGCAAGAATTGTCTCCAGTATCTCTTTATTTTCTTCCCTGCCCAAAGCGCAGTCCGTATTGGCTATAATAGTATGGGTTCTTCCGGCATAAAATCCTGCGACAGGGTTTCCTTCCTTATCCGTACCAACAGGATACTGCGCTTTGTTGCGATAATGAAACGGCTCTTCCATACCTGCAATCGGTTCCAGCACGCTGTCTATTTCTGCCTCGGAAAAGCCGCCGATACGCAGCAGATGGTTCCTTACCTTATCCTGCTTAAATAAAAGCTGCCGCTCATAACTCATAGCCTGAAGCTGACAGCCGCCGCACTGCCTGTGAAAGCTGCAGACAGGCTGCACACGAAAAGGAGAAGGTGACAGCACCTTCTCTAATTTCGCGTAAGCATAATGCTTTTTATTCTTTATCACTTTAGCCTCTACCGTATCGCCGATTATGGCGTCCTTGATAAACAGGGGAAATCCTTCGACCTTTCCTATGCCTTCCCCCTCCGCACCCATATCTTCTATTGTCACAACAACCGTAGTATTCTTTAAAAACTGCATTTCCTTCACCATTTTTGCCTCCATGGGTCTCTTTCAGCCTTATGCAGCCCTCACGCCGGCTCGCCTATGCACCATCCGTCTCTGCATATCCGGTCGGACAGGCAAAATGCCTGTCACTCCATCCTTGTCGCCCTGAGATTTGATTCGAAGGAGCGGTTGTAGCCAAGCCATCCCGTATCCGTGGCAGCGCCAAAAATTTCCGTCATAGTCTCCAGTTTGGCATCAGTATTGTCAGCCATATTTAACGCCAAAGCCTCCATCAGTGCCGGCTTTTTGGGGGAGCCGTACTCGTATTCTCCATGGTGCGCCAGAATACAATGCTTCAATTCGGACGCAAGCACCTGTGGAAAACCCTCTATATGCCGTATCTTTTCTGCAAGCATCTCACAACCTATCATAATATGCCCTAAAAGCTGCCCGTCATCCGTATAATCGTTTTCGGGAAAAAGAGAAATTTCCCTTGTCTTTCCAATGTCGTGAAACATAGCGGCAGGCAAAAGCAAATCCCTCTTTAAAAGCGGGTAAACGCTGCAAAAATAATCACACAGTTTCGTCACGCTCAAAGTATGCTCTAACAGTCCGCCCACAAAGCCGTGATGCATGGTTTTTGCAGCGGAAGATTTGCGGAATTTTTTGATAAACGCGGCATCCTCCACAAAAAAGTCTCTTAAAAGCCGATGCATCCACGGATTCTGAATCGAATCCGCAATTTCTAACAGCTCCCTGTACATCTCGTCATTGTCTTTGCTGCTGACCGGCAGATAATCGGCAGGGTCGTATTCCCCCTCCCTGCACACGCGGATTCTCCGCACATTGACCTGCAGTGCACCTTGAAAATTATGTACTTCACCATAAACCTCAATATAATCCAGCGTGTCATAATCCTCAATACCGGCGCTGTTAGGCTCCCATATTTTCGCATCAATGGTGCCCGTCTTGTCTTGTAAAATTACATTTTCATAAGGCTTTCCATTTTTCGTCATAGCCGACAGCTTATGCTTACAAAGATAAATATCCGACATTCTGTCACCATCATTGTAATCTTTGATATATTTCATTCTAATCACGCATTCCTTTCGTTTTATCAGGCACACACAGCAGTAAAATTTTTATCTTGCACACTATCCTTCATGCCAAGGCATTTGTGCGCAGTCACGCAAGCCGGATATTACATGCTTTTTCAGTCAGCCGTACCCAGCGTAATTTCCATTTCCATCTCCCGATAACTGTTCTGGGAAAGCCTCTGCACCGTTACCGTTATCGTCGCACCTGCTTCCAGCCGGAGCAGGGTTGCCGCATAATTGTTGAAATTCTCAATGCTGCTGTCATCAATTTCCACTATCACATCCCCACGCTGAATGCCCGCCAGCATAGCAGGAGAATTCATATCGACTTCCCGCACATACGCACCAAAAGGTACGCCCATTTCCTGATTTGCCTCCGGCGTCACGTCCATGCCGCTGATTCCCATATAGGCAGGCTCCTTGCCGTTTGACATATTTTCTATCAGCTTTCTCAGCTCGGAAATACCGATTGCAGTCACTGCATTTTTCATGTCTGGGGAAATTCTGTCGTTGGTAATGATACCGACTATCTGCCCCTGCATATTAAAGAGTACACCCTCGGACTCAGGGCTGCCGTATATATCGGTTGTCAATAGCTTATAGTTGGCGTCAACCTTATTCAAAACGCTTCCTGAAGCCGTAATCATGCCATAACCCGCAGAACCGACCACCCCCATGGGGCAGCCAAGAGCTACCACCGGTATCCCTACCGGATTGCGCATGTTAGAAGAGCCCAGGGCTGCCTTCTCCACTTTTTCTCTTGTCTCCTCCAAAACGTCAGCAATTTCCACCGAAATAATCGCAAGTCCCGTCTGTTGGTCCGCCTGCTTCATCACGGCTTCCGCCTGTGTCCCGTCGGAAAAAGTCACAAGAATATTTTCCGCCTGTTTTATGGTATCCAGGTCCGTTAGGATTAAATACTCCCTGCCGTTGCTTTCCACCACCACTCCATAAGTCTGTACTTCACTTTCATAAGTGTCATTCAGCCAGTCCACGTCGGAGGTTACGCCGGTGACAGTCACCATAGAACGGGAAAGCGATGCCGTATAAGCCCCCATTGCATTATAAAGCTGAATATAGTGCTTCTCATCCAATCTTATATTTTCCAGAATTTTTTGAATCTGCTCCCTGCTCAGAATTACCGATTCTACCGCTTCCTGCAGCGAAGGCGGCTCTTCTTCCACCAGCATATCCTCCGGGTCCATTTCCTCCGACTCTTCCGGAAATACCACCGTCTGCGGCTTTTCCTCGGGAGAAAGCCAATTGCTGAAAACCGGCTCTAAAATCAAAAAAGTAAGGCAGGCAATCAATCCAAAAATCACTGCCATGGCGGCGGTCGTCACCGTCCGGCGCAGCAGCTTTTTTTTATTGATAGGTCGTTCCTTGATTTTTTCTATCATAAAATCGGACTGTTGGTTCTGTCTGGAATCCTGCATATTGACAATTCCTCCGTTCCTTTTCCATTCCGTGTTTTGGCAGCCTAATCCTTATTTCATTAAAAGTATATCCGATTGTGGAAGGATTGTAAACAACATTGTCATGAACAACAGAATCCGCAAAAAACCGCCGCACCGGCAAAATACTGTCTGGGTGCGGCGGTTTGTAGAAATCCTTTTATGAAAACAAACCTTTTATGGATTTTGCAACACCGGAAAGCTTATCAGCGGAAAGCTTTCCTTTTACTCCCTCTACTACCTTTTCCACCATGTCGTCCGGCAAATCCACGCCAATCAAATCCTCCACTGTCTTGGTCGGATTCTTTTCAAACTTCTCCATGAGTGACTTATCCTTTGTAACCTTTTCTACAATTCCTTCAATTTTTTCTTTGATATCCATGTCTGCTCCACCTTTCCATCAGCACCCTTTCCCAAAAGGATATACTGATACGTAAAATCATTTCTTTCTTATTTTACGATAGAACACTGGAAATTGCAAGAATCAGCCGCCACACATTTGTCAAAAGTCATCCTTTTGTTCTGTATATTTACCTGATTTCCGATGTTTTATAAATAAACTTTACGGTTCCTCCCGTCGTACTGTTTGCGCCCGTGTAGGAATTGTAGTTTCTGGAAGCCTGTGTCATTGCCTGCATTCTGGAAAACAGCTCTTCCCAATTACCGTCAAGCGCTTCTGTGAGCCTGCCGATGCCTTCTTCGTTAAAGGTAGTCAGACCGTCTCTCAGCTCCATCGAACCTTTCTTCAGTCTGGAAATGCCGTCTCTTAAGGCAGCGCTGCCTTCTGCAAGGCTGTCCATGCCTTCCTTTAATGACGCTGCGCCTGTATAAAGAGCTTCTGCGCCCTCCGCAAGCTGTCCGGCGCCTGCCTGAAGCTGCGCTGCGCCGTTTCCTGCCTGCGAAACGCCGTTTGTGTATGCAATTAACCCTTGATAAAAGGTATTATAGCTGTCAAGCTGTGCCTTTAGGGCAGCAATCTTACCGGCGCCTTCATTGACACGGTTTGCTGCATTTGCAGTCTCCTCAGCTATTTTATTCACAATGTCGGGGGACTGCATACTCTGCTCAATTAGCTGCTTTTCCTGCGCTGTGACGCCTGCCTCTATTGTCTGCTTTATCTGCTCGCTCTGCATCTGTGCTTCTACTGCGCTGTCCACTGCGGCGACAGCCTGCTTCTGCTCCTCCGGCGCTGCGTCTCCTGCTGCCACAATCGCCTGATACTGGTCTTCGCTTAAGCCTGCCGCCTGCAAAGCGCCCGCAAATACCTGCTTTCTTACTTCCTGCGTCACACCTGCTCTGATTGCCGCCTCATTCGCTTTTACCTCTGCGGCAACCTTGTCATAAACTGCCGCGTAAACCTGATTTTCTACAGAAGAGGGATTCATGGAGGCTGCCATTCCATTCAAAACCTGACTGTAATTATCCATTGTCAGCGTGGGCACGCTCAAACCGTTTGCAGCAAGCTGCTTGTTTGCTTCTGCCAGCAGCATGTTAAATACCTGTGCCGCACCGTTTCTTAGCTCATCGTTCTTGGAAGACAGGGCATTTAAACCATTTGTCAGGTTCGCCGCGCCGTCACACAGACTGCCTGCCCCTTCCTTCAATGCCGTCGAACCTTCCAGTAGCTGTGCAGCGCCCGCCTGCAGCGCAGAGGCTCCGTTCTGAAAATCACCGGATTTTTCATAAAGCTCCGCCAAACCGTTATACAAGGAAGAGGAGCCGTCCATCAGAGCCGTCATGCCTTCTGTCATTTCCTCCATGGCTGCTTTCAAATCATCAACCGCGCTGTCATCCTCCAGATGGATATTACTAAAAATTTCATTTGTGGCAACGGAATAAATACCATCCAGTTCAAAATTTGTCACGTCTGCCTCTATTTCCACGTAGCCGGAGGGTCCGTCTTCTAGTGCCAAATCTTCTTTCAGCCCCGGAAATGCAATCCCTACCACAACACACCGGGTGCCATCCTCCATAACCATCCCTGACGATACTGTCACATTTTGAAAGCGTGACCCGTCAAGGATTGCACCTGCGGCAACTGCAAACGGCACATATATTTTTTCTGTCTTTCCCTGCACATCTGCCATTTCATACTGATTTACGGTATAGTCACAGCGAATCACTACATGCCCGCTCTTTCCGCCAAGCTCTTCTTCTGCAATTTCTTTTCCATCCAAAAAATACGTGACTTCCATAGATAGCGGCAGCTTATTTTCCGTATTTTCCGCCTCTTCCAGCAGTTCTTCTCCATCATTGATAATTACTTTCTCTACCTCTCCGTCCGTTCCGGTAATGACGTAAACGATTTCTGCATTTGCCCCTTCTATATCTCCCGCCGGCTGCCAGACGTTTTTTACCTCTTCCGTTATCTTACCCTTCACATCCGTATCTGCAGCAGTATTTGCATTTGCCGCATATACATTGACTCCTGCCGCGCCGGCTGCTACCACTGCCGCCAGCAGCAGTGCACTTGCTTTTCCCATTTTTTTATTGACATTCCACATATACTTTACGCTTCCTTTCTTTTTTTACAAATCCAATGCTTGTCGCACAAATCACCTTATCAAACAGCATGAACATGGCGGGCAGTACCAGAATCACACTGCACATACTGATGATGGCGCCTCTTGCCATCAGGCTGCACAATGCGCTGATAATATCCACATCCGAGTAAATTGCCACGCCAAAGGTTGCAGAAAACAGCCCCATCGCGCTTACGATAATAGAAGGCACCGATACCTTAAGTGCATTTCCCACAGCCGTCCGTTTGTCCTGCCCTTCATACCGCTCGTTCTTGTAACGGGTTGTCATCAGAATGGCATAATCCACTGTCGCGCCAAGCTGAATGGTACTAATACAGATAGGTGCAATAAAGGGAAGCGATGTCCCCAGGTAATGCGCCATTCCAAGGTTGATAAAAATAGAAAACTCAATCACAGCCACAAGGATAAACGGCAAGGTAATACTTTTTTCCACCAGCGCAATGATAATAAAAATTGCCACAATAGAAACCGCATTGACAACTTTAAAATCCTCGTCCGTTATCTCAATCAAGTCTTTTGTACAGGGCGCCTCTCCAATCAGCATACCCGCCGGGTCATATTTCTTCAAAATAGCATTTAACTCCGCAATCTGGGCATTTACCTCGTCGCTCGCCGTCTTATACTCGGAATTTACCAGCAAAAGCTCCCATTTATCGCTTTTTAATACACTGCTGACAGACTGCGGAAGCATTTCCTCCGGCACCAGAGAGCCAAGTACCGACTCCATACCCAGCGCATATTTGATGCCGTCCACAGCTTCCATTTCTGCAAGCATCTGCCGTACCTCCTGCGCCGGTACGCTTGCATTGACAAGCACCATATGCGTCGCCCCCACACCAAAGCTTTCCTGCAGCTTTGTATTGGCAATCACATACTCCATATCCTTCGGCAGACTGTCGCCCAAATCATAATAAACCTCTTGATTGGTTTTACTGTAGCCGATATACGCCGGCGCCAGTATCATAAAAAACAACGCAATGAATATCCAAAACTTTCCTGTGACAAAGCCGGACAGGTGCTGCGCCTGCGGTATCAGGGATTTGTGATGGGTTTTATTTAAAAGCTTATCCAGCGCCAGTATCATTGCCGGAAGCGTGGTGATGCAGCCGATAACGCCGAGCACAACGCCTTTCGCCATTACAACACCCAAATCCATGCCCAGCGTATAGCTCATAAAGCAAAGTGCAATAAAGCCTGCCACCGTGGTAATCGAGCTTCCCACCACGGAGGAAATCGTTTTGCCGATTGCCTCTGCCATGGCGGTTTTGTTATCCCGACAATCCTGTTTCTGCTCCTCATAGCTGTGCCACAAAAAAATGGAATAATCCATGGTAACGGCAAGCTGCAGCACTGCGGAGAGCGCCTTTGTCAGGTAAGAAATTTCACCCAGAAAATAGTTGGTTCCCATATTGAGCAGAATTGCCATGCCAATGCTTATCAAGAACACAAAGGGAATAATCCAGTTGTCCATAAACAGCATCATGGCAGCACAGGCAAGCAAAACCGCCAACCCCACATAGAGGGGCTCCTCCTTTTCACACAAATCCCGTAAATCCGTAACCATGGCAGACATGCCTGCAACAAAGCACTGTTTGCCGGCAATACTGCGGATTCGACTGATTGCCTCCATGGTATCGTCCTCTGAAGTTGACGTGTCAAAGAAAACCGCCAGAAGCGTCGCATTTCCCGCATTAAACGCTTCATAATATTTATCCGGCAGGATTTCCAACGGTACTGATATATCCATCAGGCTGTCATACCAGAGTACCGTATCCACATGCTCTACTTCCTCAATAGAAGCCTTCAGCGCCGCCACCTCTTTGGGCTTCATATCTTCCACAATGACAAAAGAAAATGCGCCCTTCCCAAAATCCTCCATCAAAATATCCTGCCCTGTTACCGTATCAATATCCTTTGGCAGATACGTCAGCATGTCATAATTGATTCTGGTGCTTTCCATCCCGATAACGGAGGGTATCAGCAAAAGCACCGCCAGAATCAGGATTGGTATCCGGTATTTTACAACCGCTTTTCCAAATTTCATTTTTCCTCCATTCCTTTCCCGCACAGGCCTTCCTCTATCATATAAGCCTGCCGCGTATGAAAATTTGCCGCCCTATTGGGTTTGCCGCCTTTGACCGCGCATACCGCAATACTCAGGTTCAGCGCGCCGTCCAAAAGAAAAGCAGCGCCCGCTGCCAACGTCATATTTTCCGTTCGGACAGCCGGATAGAACACAAGCAAAACGCCCACACCACTGGCAAGAAGTGCAAAGCTTCCGATAAGCCACCATGGTTTTATGCCAAATCTTTTTGCATCCGCCGCTGTCTGCAGCTTTAAAAGTCCGTCCGTCAGAGTCAATATGCCAAAAAGCTGCTCAAAACGGCGCGGGCTGCCGCCTTCCTTTGCCAACATAAATATTCCGATGACCGCTGCAAACAATCCCATGGCAAAGTCAAACTGAAAAGCAAGCTGGTATATATCTTTTGAAAAATAGCCGGTCAGCTTGACGGCGCCGCACACTAACAGCAGACCGCCGCAGACATTAGTCAGCGCTGCGGCAGATACCTTCCTGTAGCACAGAAGAAATACGCCCATCACGCAGAATACAGCGGATATCAGCATGTATCCTATTTTGGCAAAACGTACGGTTTTTGCGGTATTCATAAGTTCCTCGCCTCCTTTGCCCTTATTCTATCCATCCCTACCGCCCTTGCAAACAGACAACAAAAGAGCGGTGTACAAAATTCGTACACCGCTTTCTGATTATCTGAAATTTATGCATTTGGAGCAAAATGCCCAAATCAGCCCTCCGCCCTCTTAAGCGCTTCCTCGATATTTCCTTTTAACATCACGCCCAGCCGCCTGATAAGCGGCTCCGGCGCATACTTCATACCACTGTTCAGCCAGTCAAGCGTCATACCCACCAACGCTGATTTATAAAAATCCGCTATCAGTTTTTTGTCCTCCTCCTTTGCCTTGCTGCCAGCCGCTGCCGCCTCCACATACTGCCGCATAACGTCTCCGGCAACATGGTACAGGTACTTTTCTACCTCTTCCCGCCGTACTGAATTGTATATATGATACACGACTTTCTTATTCTGCAGGGCAAACTGCGCTCCTTCGATAAAACCCTCCTCCCACGAGACTACAGTCTCCTGCTTCAGGAGAACCTTCTCCGCTTCCGCATTCAGTATCTGCTTTACCAGACTGGGAATGTCCTCAAAATGATAATAAAAAGTATTGCGGTTAATGCCGCAATCCTCCACAATATCCTTAATCGTAATTTTATCCAGCGGTCTTTCATTCAAAAGCTTTATCAAAGACTCCACTATCGCCTTTTGCGTAAACTGTGCCATCACACACCTCCGCCTGCATCCGTCACACCGGATATACTCATATATATCTGGAAAATTATAGCACAAAAAGCCCGTCAAAGTCCAATGAACAAATTCTAAAGTGTGTTGGCATATCCGCATTTTCCTGTTATAATAAAATCTCATCATGCAGAATGACAATTAAACGTACCTGCTTACAAGGTGTCTCAACAGGAAAGTTCGTGTAAAAAACACAGGCAGAAATGAGGACTGAAATGATTTTAAGCGTCAGCCGCCGAACAGATATCCCCAATTATTATTCCGAATGGTTTTTAAACAGAATAAAGGAAGGATACTTATATGTCCGCAACCCGATAAACATACATCAAATCAGCAAAATCACTTTATCTCCAAAGGTAATAGACTGTATTGTTTTTTGGACCAAAAATCCCCAGCCAATGCTTGCAAGGTTACATGAGCTGGAGCCTTACCCTTACTATTTTCAATTTACGCTTACCGGTTATGGCAATGACATAGAGCAGCATGTGCCGCACAAGAAAGAAACCATAATTCCGGCATTCCAGACATTATCCCGCAAAATCGGCAAAGAAAGAGTCATATGGAGATACGACCCTATTATCTTTACCGACAAGTATAGCCCTGCATATCATGTAAAAGCCTTTGCACAAATTGCAGAAAAATTACACGGATGCACCTCCAAATGCGTTATTAGTTTTGTCGATATTTATACGAAAAATATCAAAAGCATGAACGCCTTACACCCTTTTTCTCTTCCCGAAAACGACTTACGTGCCTTTTTAAGAGAAATTGTTTTTATTGCCCAAAAGCATGATATAAAAATTGCAAGCTGTGCCGAAACCATTGATTTATCCTCCTGCAAAATAGAGCACAATTGTTGTATTGACAAGGAATTAATTGAAAAAATAATTGGCTGCAAAATACAGGCAAAGAAAGATAAGAATCAAAGAGAAGCCTGCGGCTGCATGGAGAGCATCGACATAGGCACATACAATACCTGTAAAAACGGCTGCCTGTATTGCTACGCAAACCACAGTGAAGAAAGCGTTTCTCAAAACTGCAGATTATATGATGTAAATTCTCCGCTTTTATGCGGCAAGATTACAAAAGATGATAAAATTACGGAGAAGAGAGGAAAATCATGGAAGGAAACACAGTTGACTATCTGGGATTCCCTACTTCAAAATTGATAAACGGATTGTCCCAAAATTATAGAGGAATCTTCTATCCGAAAGAGAGGAAAAAATTATGAAACATTATGGAACGCAAAGATTAGAAACAGACAGACTGATTTTAAGAAAATATGTGAATTCAGATGCTGCGGCAATGTATCAAAACTGGGCTTCTGACAAAGAAGTCACCAAATTTCTGACATGGCCGACACATTCCAGCATGGAAGTCAGCCAATACGTAATAAACGACTGGGTAAATCAATATTCCAGCGAATCCTATTATCATTGGGCTATTGTACTCAAGGACAATGGAGACATGCCGATTGGCGATATTGCCGTAATCGATATAAAAGAAAATACTGCAACGACACATATCGGTTACTGCATCGGAAGAACCTGGTGGCACAAGGGGATTACCTCAGAAGCGCTAAATGCTGTTATGAACTTTCTTTTTGATACCGTAGGTGTAAATCGAATTGAAGCAAGACATGACCCCAGAAACGCCAATTCCGGTAAAGTAATGCAAAAATGCGGAATGCAGTACGAGGGAACTTTGCGAAGTTCGGATTACAACAATCAAGGAGTTTGTGATGCGTGCTATTATGCATTGTTAAAGTCGGATAGAAAAACGCAGTAAATTGCGAATTTTGGATATTCGTTTGTAAAAGCGTAACAAGAGCAAACTAAAGAATTCGTAAAACAGGAAAAACAGATGAATTTAAAAGATTTAACCAAAGAATATGATAAGCTTCAAAAAAAATATGGTGCCAAAGAATTAGATTCTATTTACAATGGCGGTTGTGATAGTAATCCTGATATATGTTTTGTATTTATGAATCCGACAGGACGAAATATTGCCTCGTCAAAGAACTGGAAAGGTTTAAAATCACCTTGGATTGGTACAAAAAACATCTGGGATTTATTTGTTGAATTAGATTTATTAGATAAAGAAATATATTCTACTATAAAATCTAAAAAAGGCAGTGAATGGACAGAAGAATTTGCTGAAAGAGTTTATGAGGACGTAAAGAAACATAAATATTTTATAACGAATCTTGGAAAGTGCACTCAAGTTGATGCCAGAGAACTGCCGGATTCCGTTTATAAAGAGTATTTGCATCTTTTAAAACAAGAATTTAATATTATTCATCCTAAAGTTATTATTTTATTCGGTAATCAAGTGAGTTCTATTGTATTAGACGAAAAAATTTCCGTTTCACAGGTTAGAAAAAAGTGCTTTGTAAAAGATATGAATGGTACAAAATATAAATTTTATTCAGTTTATTATCCTGTTGGCAATGGGCGTTTTAATATAGATAAATCTATTGAAGATATAAAGTGGATTATTGAAAATGAATTAGCCATTTATACGTGTTAAAACCTTCTCCCATGCCGATGACTTTACCGGAAATGATACTTTTTTTATAAGTACATTACTTTTTCTCATAGTATAACCAAATAAAAAAACCGTGGTTTTCCCACATTTTAAAAGGAAAACCACGGTTTTATAAGCCTTATCCATAAAAGCAGCTAGCGGGAATCGAACCCAATAAATTTAGGTCTATATATCTAGCAAATAAGCCATTTGCCAAATACTATGACAAATTTCATGACAAAATTTATATTTTATAAAAAAAGATAGCGCCCTCTCCATTTGGACAAAGCACTGTCTCTTTTCTTCCTTTTACTTCCTGTCGCTTATCCCCAGCAGGTAATCCGAAGATACATCGTACAACTCACACAGCCTGTAGACCATTACTATGGGCATGGCATTTGTTCCCGTCTCATACCTTGAGTATACCCTCTGGTCTATCTGCAAACTTGCCGCCACCTGTTTCTGCCCGTAGTCATGGTCCTCGCGAAGCTCCCTCATCCTGCGCAGGTATTTTTTACTGTCCATTGCCGTAACACCTCTTTTCTTTTGTTTTGGATGCCCTGATTGTACCATCGTTACTACAGAAAAGAGGATTTTACTACAGAACTGGTATATTTTCCTTGAAACATCGTGGGAGTTATGCCCTTTGAGCTTTTTTGCCTGTACATGTATGGTAATATAATTCATGCAAAAAGAGCCACCAAAGTGACTCTTTTCTGCTTTTAGTCAGAATTATCTGTCGTTAGCCCACAGCACTAAACCACCAATAATTATTGCAACGGCTAACAGTAATACCCAGAAATGCACTATAATTTGCTTTTGAATAATTCCCAATATTATAGCCAGTACACAGTTTGCTATATACCTAACTATGTCTTTCACTTCCACTTCTTCGTAATTATTTCTTTTATTAATAATTGCCGCGCTCAAACATATCAATGACAGAACTGCTGAAATTACCATTACTGTAAATGCCACCTTTGCAAATCCTCCACATAACAGGCATAACGCATATTCTTTTGGTGACGAAAACAAAAATCCAAATGCTTCAGCTAATCCTGCAGGTTGTTTCAACCCCTTGATAGCACTAAAATAAACTATCGCACATATTATAAATATAGCAGACGCTATTGTTGAAACATACCATTCTGTAATTTTTCTTAAAATTTTCATTTGCTCCACCCTTTCTTAATTTGGCGTGGAGCGCCTGTGTCCGCTCACTCTAACCCCGTCTTTTTTTACATAAGGTTTTACAGGCACAATCTTTTTATTCTGAGTACCTCTTATACTTGATTTAGTTTTAGCCATTTCTATTCCTCCATGACTGAGAAATAGCAGCATTCCAGCTGGTAAAAATGCTGCCACAGTTAATTAGTTACTTTTCTTAACTGGTTCCCGACCTGGTCCTACCCAGATACGGAAAGCACGTTTACCATAATCTTTGGCATATAACTTACTACCATCCTTTGTGGTAATGCTCGTACGAAAAATGTACATAGTCATTCCTCCTTTCACAAAAAACACTTGCGAAAGTACACCCACAGTGGTACAATTAGTTCTGCGAAAACAATTATAACCAGCTGAACTGTTGTATACTTTTCAGCAAGAGCCAAGCACCTTATGTGCTTGGTTTTTTCTATATAAAAGCATATGCTCTTACATCGCCTTGTGATATTCTTGATATTGTATCTGTGCCGCTGTCAATGACATTCCACACCTATCTGCAATTTCCTGCGGATTCATATTATACACCAAATTGTAAGGAGCCATCAGTTCCCCCGCAAAAACATTTGCCTGCCATTCCGGACGCATATAAGCAGGTACCTCTCCACGCGCAAAATTCACTCTCTCTGGAGAATGAAGCAAGAAATGACCTAGTTCATGGCAAAGAGTAAATCTGTCTCTTGGATTTCCTTGCACAGCACGTTCATATACATCTTCGCGAATCTTCATTACTCGCATTCCAGTATGCGTTACACCGTATGCGTTTCCCAATTCTTTTACAGGAACAATTTCATACTCAACCCCCAGTTGAGGTAATATCCATTCGATAAAGTGTACTATTGGAAAATACAATTTATCCTCCATTCCACACGCTCTTCTGAAATGATACGCAAATTCTCTTAAGTTTCTCCTTGACATAGGAGCCACAGATATACTTTTCATACTTTCCTCCCTATTACATTAGATTTTCAGTATTTTTTTCCACTTATCCTTTTCTTCTTTGCAAAGACCATCCAACTGTCTTGCAAAAGCAAACATCATATCTCTGTCATTTTGTGACATCGAATCTACTCTTATAACATTTTCCCTCGCTTCTGCGATACTTGCTTCAAGCTCTTCTATCTGTATTTTTTCTAGTTGGTATCCAGACGCGATAACTTTGCCCCATTCTACTGGCGGTTTTGCCTTTCCATTTTCAACTTTTGACAGAAAAGCAGAAGAAACTCCTAATCGCTCTGCCATCTGATATAATAACTCTTCGTTATCCATCCTTAAGTTACGGCAAAACTTTCCGAATCTTGTTACCATAGCGTCGCCCTCCATATATTATGTTTACATCTTCACATTTGGATTTTACCATATATTGTTTATTTTGTAAACACATTTTTTGTTTATATTTTAACTTTTTTGTGGTTAATCTATTGTGATAGAAAAAGCCCCATTTGCCGGGGCTAAATCCTTCACAATAGTAATCCCAGCAGCGACTGCCACATCCTCCCCCCAGCCGTCACTTCCCCGTCAGCCTTCCGGTACCCAAGCACCTGTGTCTGGTACCGGTTCACGGCAGCCTCAAACAGCGGTCCCGCCATGCCGTCCAGACCGCCTTCATAAAACCCCGTATACCGGAGTTTCTTCTGCAGCGGCAGCACAACGCTGTGGCGGCTGTTTTTCTTCCGGCTCACCGTTACAGTCTTTGCAAGGGTTTCACGCCCCGTCATGCCGTCAATGCCGGCGCCCGTACAGAGCTGCACTTCCCGCACAAAGTCCCCCTGCCGGTACTCCCCGCCTGACACGGTTCCCCCTGCCTTTATGCCCTCAGGCACTTCCACAGACCAGTAATATTTTACCTGTGACCGGAACAGCCCCCAAGTGTTGCAGGCGCGTTCCGCCCTGCTGCTGGCAGGGTCGTTTATGTATACCCTGCCGTCTTTGTACCCGTATACCATGATGTAATGCCCCGAGCTTGTCCACAATCCTTTCCCCATGCAGGCAATGAGCCAGTCCCCTGCCTGCAGCGCGGAAAGCGCTTCAGTGTGTACGCCTTCCTGCGGCTTCCCGTACACGTTTGACGTGTTCAGGCGCCGCACCGTGGCGCCGTACTCCGCACCCTGCGCTGCGGGATAGGTATAATAACTCCCGCTGCCTTTTGCCTTGTACCCGTGCTGCAGCGCCCATGCCGCGCAGGTAACGGGGTCTATGTAAGGACTCACGGTGGCAGAAAGCACGCATGCCATCGCCGCGGGCCCGCAGCCTGCGCTTTTTATGGTGCTTGCCTCTCCCTGCACGGCATATTTCAGCCGGCACCATTTTTCGTCTGTCTGTTTGTAGTCTGCCGGTCTAATCATCTGTGCCCTCCTCTTCTTTTCCGGTTTCATGGCTGCCCGGGGACACTGCTGCCCCTGCATGGCTCCCTGTTTCCCCGCCTTCCGCCGCGGGCGCCGCCGTGTCCTCTATCTGCCTTTTGATATTCTTCACAAGGGGCAGGAGGAAGGGCGGTATGGTTACGCCGATGTCCATCACGTTTTCCAGTATACTGATAATCTCATTCACAATCAGCCACACCGCCACCACAACCGCCACGATAAAGGGCAGTTCAAAACCCGCCCCGATATTTTCCAGCGCGTAGTTTATCATTACGTCCACCACCGCGCCCACCACGATGAGCAGCCACATGCACACTTTCTTGATGATGCCCTTAAGCCCTTTGTAGCTTGTGATTTCCTGTGTCCGGTACTTTGCAGCCAGAAGACCCGTCGTGTAGTCTATCAGGTTACACAGCACCAGCAGGAGCACCGGCACCGCCAGCACCCCCATCCATGCCATGAGAACGGACACTGCCGCAATTACCGCCATTTTCATTTTTTCCATTTTTCTTTCCCTCGCTTTCTTTGTTTTTTGTTTAAAAAGGGAGCCGCACGGCTCCCATGCCTGCGGCTCCTCTGCTTCCTTATGTTTCCGTGATTGTATATGTTGTCCTTCCCCTTCTCCCGTATAGCCAAAGTCTGTCAAGCGCAGGGGCTTGGCGCCCCGTGCGTGATAGCGGATAACATTACGGCTGTACCTGACACATCAGCCCGTAATGTGCGCTTCCAGCTTTACAGCTACTGCCGTCTCATTCACACCCTATTTCCCCCTTTTCATTAAGTTTTTGCAACTCCTCTTCCATTCTGTTTATTTCGTCACGGAAAGACTGCCTTTCCGTGTGCAGGGCATCCATGTCATATTTGGATTCCAGCCCTACCACTCTGTACTCATATGCTTTTATAATCCGGTAATCCGTTGCGTCAATCTGTGCTTTGTATGCTGCTATCTGTGACTGCAGCGCGTCTATAGCCTGCTGACGCTCCTGTTCTGCAGGCTCTTCCAACGTTGGCTCTGCCGGCTCCTGTACAGGTGGTGCGGTATAGGTTTCTCCAGTGGACAGATATAAGACTTCTTTGTTGGCTGAATCTTTGTATTTTGTCCTGTATGCCTCATAGTTACCGATTAATACTGTACAAGCCCTGTCAAGGTATACGTAAAAACCTGCATAGGGATTGTGTAGGATTACAATACATGTGTTACAACTGAATAAATAAAAAGCAGGGATACC
>CAJTPU010000035.1 GCA_910578335.1 uncultured Lachnospiraceae bacterium
CCCCATAACCCCCAGCCCCGCAGCCATTCTCCCCTGCCTGTGGAGCTCTTCCTCCCTGCTCTGTATACTGCCTGCAAGCATATCTCTGTATCCTGCAATCGCCTGCTGCTGCATATCATTGTCCGAAATCCTGCTGCCAGCGGAAAAACGCAAAAAGATTTCCTTTTCCTTCTGTGTGACGGGAACCTCTGCCAGCGCAGCCGCCATACTTGTAAGCCACTTTTCCGAAAAGCTGCTGCCGTCATGTGACGCAGTCTTTTGATAGATTTCCAGAAGCGCGCTGCGGTACGGTTCCTCCGCCCTCTCTCCTGCCTTTTTGCAGCACTCCGGCAGCGTTGCTTTCCCGTACCTGATTTCTCCCATAAAGAATTCCAGTATTTGCTTCATACACCGCAAATGCCATATTGCCTCATAAAGCCTTCTTCTGTACCAGAAACCGATTCCGGTACTCCCCACAATAATACAGAACGCACCAATTATCCGCAGCATATCTTCTGCTCCTTTTGATAGATTCCCCTGACGTGTGGACAGCCGTTTTTTCTGTCCATCTCCACATACCTTGCAAAAAGCCCTTCCCGCAGCATATTCTCCATATATTCCTTTTTTTTCAGCTCCTCCAGCCCAAAACCGTGCACTGTTGCAAGCAGCACACAGCCGCACGCCGACGCGCGCCGCATCGCTTCCACATCCTCCATGCTTCCCAGCTCGTCGATTGCCACCACTTCGGGCGCCATGGAGCGTATCAGCATCATCATGCCATATACCTTCGGACAGGAATCCAGCACATCCGTGCGGATTCCGACGTCATTCTGCGGCACTCCCATATAGCTGCCCGCAATCTCCGACCTTTCATCCACCACCCCTACCGTTTTGCCGCCCCCATAGGCATTGCCGTCCGATACCTGTCTTATAATATCGCGAAGCAAGGTTGTTTTGCCGCAGCCGGGCGGGGAAATTATAAGCGTATTGCAAAGCCTGCCGGCCTCATACAAAGACGGCAAAACCTTATCAGCTGCTCCCTTTATCTCATGGGCAATCCTGATATTCATGGCGGATATGTGCTTTAGCGTCCTGACATGTCCATCCTCCTCCACTACGGCTTGTCCCGCAATTCCAATTCTGTGTCCCCCTGCAACCGTCAGAAATCCCTGTTTCAACTCATCCTCATAGGCATATACGGAATCATGGCAGATTTGATTTAAAATATCTGTCAGCGCCTCTTTTTCTATCTTGTAGGACTTTCTGCCGTCTCTGCTAAACTGCCCCTGCTCATCCAAAAAATATTCCCCCTCTTTCAGCCTGACAATCACCGGCTTCCCGACACGAAGCCGTATTTCCTGCAGCCTTTCGTGATACGAAGCAGCCTGTCCCCAAAAATGCCGCATGTATTGCGGAAATATGTACAAAATACTGTCTGCCTTCCCCACTGTTATATCCTCCCGCCCTGCCGCCGTATGCTGCAGATACAAGTTATGGTTTCTCTGATTCCTAAAACTAATATATGTAGTGTTGTCCATGATATTACCAAAAGATTTTTTTCTTGATAAAAGTATTTGTATCAAAAAAAGAACAGAAAAAAAGGAAGAAAATATAGACATCTAAGAATAAAAGTGTTATGATTTGCTTAGAAATAAACAGTAATCATTATTATTATTAAATATAGGAGGTATTGTTATGACAAATACGGCACAGGTTGACAATCTGGTGGCACTTTTAGACGGGTATGCAACAAAAGGCGGACACCACTTAAATGTAAATGTACTAAACAGAGATACACTTTTGGATGCCCAGAAGCATCCTGAAAACTATCCCCAGCTTACCATCCGCGTTTCCGGCTATGCGGTAAACTTCATCAAACTGACGCCGGAACAGCAGGCAGATGTTATCAGCAGAACCTTCCATGAGGCAGTATAATGTGAAAACTTCCCAATGTGAAAAGAAGTTCTAAAGCCGCAAAGAACGCTGCTTAAGAACTTCTAAACTTCCCAATGTGAAAAGAAGTTCTAAAGCCGCAAAGAACGCTGCTTAAGAACTTCTAAATTTCACATAAAAAGAGAATGGCGGATTGCCATTCTCTTTTTGCTTTTGTATTCTTTACAAGGACTGCTTAGTCAGCCCATCCCTGCCAGGTATCCCAATCTTCATCATAGGTAAAGTGCTCGATGGAAAATCCCTGAATCTCGCCCCACTTATCAAAGTTGACAGCAAATACCACTACTTCATCAAACTCGTCAAAGTCTGCATCACAGAACCATACATTCTGCACTTCGTAATCCTTCAGCACTCTCCACTTGCCATCTTCTTTTGCAAATCCGAGGTCAAGCCATACATTGCCGTATGTACCGTTGTACATTTCGGAAGGGTCCTGATTGGTATACTCTGCAAAGCTGGTATATTCATTGTTACTGCCGGAATAAAGCTCCCACACTGCATAGCCGGGCTTTACGGAATAAAGCTTTGCATAATCTTCCACAGTCATGCCGATTTCCAAACCTCTGTTGGTGGAAAATCCTCCCGCATATTCTTCATAGGAACCGTCGGAATAATCCGTGTAGTATGCTATGTCATTATAGGTAATGAAAGCATGGTCCTTTTTTACGGTTACGGTTTCAGAATCTGACTTAAAATCCAAGTCGGCATCTGCCCATCCGTCCTTCTTTTGTCCGCCGCAGGCTGTCAGTCCCAGCATAGCGACACAGGTTAATAAAACTGCAACTGCCTTTTTCATTTACTTTCTCCTCCTACGTAATGAAAATGAAAATTTTTAGATTACTGCTGTGCAACGTCCTTCATGGAAAAGCTGATTCTGCCCATCTTATCCTTGCCGAGACATACTACCGTGACAATGTCTCCCAGAGTCAGGACATCCTCCACATGAGCAATTCTTTCCCTTGCAATCTTGGAAATATGCACCATGCCTTCCTTGCCCGGCGCAAACTCGATAAACGCACCAAATTCTTTGATGCTTACCACTTTTCCTTTGAAAATCTGGCCTTCGGCAAAATCGGTCACAATCATCTTTACCATGTCAACCGCCTTATCCATCATTTCTTTGTCTGTGCCGCATACGGATACGTTTCCGTCGTCCGTAATATCAATCTTAACGCCTGTACGGGCAATAATCTCGTTAATTGTTTTGCCTCTCTGTCCCACAACGTCCCCGATTTTTTCCGGGTCAATCTGAATAGAGATAATCTTGGGCGCATAAGGACCGACCTCCGGTCTGGGAGCTGCAATGGCGGGCTTCATGCAGGTGTCCATAATAAACAGCCTTGCTTCCCTGCACCTTGCAATGGCGCCTTCCACAATCGGTCTTGTCAGACCGTGAATCTTGATATCCATCTGAATTGCGGTAATACCCTCGGTGGTACCGGTTACCTTAAAGTCCATATCGCCGAAGAAATCTTCCAGCCCCTGAATATCCGTGAGCAGGACAAAATCATCATCGGTATCGCCCGTTACCAGTCCGCAGGAAATACCTGCCACCATCTTCTTAATCGGAACGCCTGCTGCCATTAAGGACATACAGGAGGCACAGGTGGAAGCCATGGACGTGGAACCGTTTGACTCAAAAGTCTCTGACACCGTGCGGATTGCATAAGGAAAATCCTCTTCAGAGGGCAGTACCGGAATCAAAGCCCTCTCTGCCAATGCGCCATGTCCGATTTCTCTTCTGCCCGGGCCTCTGGAGACCTTGGTCTCGCCTACGGAATAGGAAGGGAAATTATAGTGATGCATGTACCGCTTTGAAGTCTCGTTTTCATCAAGACCGTCCACGCGCTGCGCTTCCGACAGCGGCGCCAAGGTACACACGTTGCAAATCTGTGTCTGCCCTCTCGTAAACATGGCGGAGCCATGCACGCGGGGAATAATGTCAACCTCTGCTGCAAGAGGACGTATCTGGGTAATCTCACGTCCGTCAGGGCGCTTGTGGTCCTTTAAAATCATCTTGCGCACGGTCTTTTTCTCATACTGGTAAACCGCTTCGCCCAACAGCGCCAGCCACTCCTCATTATCTGCAAACGCCGCTTCCAGCTTTTCGGTAATTTCTTTGATGTTGTTTTCCCTTGTCTCCTTGTCGTCCGTAAATACGGCAACCTCCATCTCAGCAGGCGGCACAATTTCCTTGATGGCAGTAAACAGCTCCTCAGGAACCGCACAGCTTTCATAAGTATGCTTCGGCTTGCCCACCTCGGCAACGATGCCCTCTATAAATGCTATGATAGTCTGGTTGATTTCATGCGCCTTATAGATTGCCTCCAGCATTTTGTTCTCAGGAACCTCATTGGCGCCAGCCTCAATCATAATAACCTTCTCTTTGGTGGAAGCGACAGTCAGGTTCAAGTCTCCCTCCTTCCACTGCTCCTGCGAAGGATTGACAATCAGCTCACCGTCAATCAGCCCCATCTGGGTCATGGCACAGGGACCGTCAAAAGGAATATCGGAAATACAAGTTGCTATCGCAGCGCCAAGCATTGCCACCAGCTCGGGACGGCACGCAGGGTCTACGCTCATAACCATATTGTTGAGCGTCACGTCATTGCGGTAATCCTTCGGGAAAAGCGGACGCATGGGTCTGTCGATAACGCGGCTGGTCAGCACTGCGTTTTCACTTGCCTTTCCTTCTCTCTTGTTAAAGCCTCCGGGAATCTTGCCGACAGCATACATCTTTTCCTCATACTCCACGCTTAAGGGGAAAAAGTCGATGCCATCCCTCGGCTTGTCCGAAGCCGTTGCGCAGGACAATACCGTGGTATCTCCATAGTGCATAAAAGCACAGCCATTCGCCTGCTTTCCAACTCTGCCGATGTCCACGCTTAAGGTACGCCCTCCCAGCTCCATGGTAAACGTTTTATACATACAAATCTCCTTTTTAAACAATCCGCTCCCGCGGACGGTGCTTCAGGAAGCCTTCCGAAACTACTGAAAAAAACACATGAAAGCATATGCTCTTTTCAGCGGTCTCGGATAAAAACCTGCCTGAAGAATCAATAGTTACAACAAACACTTTTCGCCCAAAAGGGAATAAAAGCGGAGGGGTCTGTCTCATCGGACCCGCTCCGCTTCTGTTTCTTACAATTACTTTCTGAGTCCTAATCTGCTGATAAGAGAACGATATCTCTCAATATCCTTTTCCTTTAAATACTGAAGCAGACCACGTCTCTGTCCAACCAGCTTCAGCAGTCCCCTGTTGGAATGATGGTCCTTCGGGTTCTTCTGCATATGCTCGGTCAACTCGCGAATTCTCTCGGTCAGCACCGCAATCTGAACCTCCGGTGAGCCAGTATCATTCGGCTTCGTTGCATACTCGTTGATAATTGCTGTTTTCTTTTCTTTGGAAATCATATTGCATCCTCCTTGTCGTTAAACGCCTGATACCAAGGTCCGGTCGGAGTGTCCAAAACCTGCGCATCGGCTAAAATCACATCTAATAATGTAGCACAAATAAAGCAGGTTGTAAACAACTATTTTTCGCCGTAACGGGAAGCCTGTTCCGCTATCAGCGCCGCATCCTCAAAATAGTTGATTTTCATAGCCGCCTTTACTGCTGCCATGGTCTGCGCCGCCGTCTCCCGCGCGGCTTCACTGCCTTTTTTCAGTATCTCATAAATAGCAGGAATCTGCCTTTCCAGCTCGCTCCTGCGGGCACGGATTGGCTCCAGCTCCTCCTGCATAACGGCGTTTAAGAACTTCTTCACCTTTACATCCCCCAGACCGCCTCTCTGGTAATGCCCTTTCAACTCGTCCAGATTGGCATACTCCGGCAGGTAACGCCCAAAGTGCTCCTCTTTACAGAACGCATCCAGATACGTAAAGACCGTATTGCCCTCCAGGGAACCCGGGTCGGTAATCTTTAAGTGATTGGGGTCGGTAAACATACTCATAATCTTCGCACGTACTTCGTCTGCCGTATCCGACAAATAAATGCAGTTGCCCAAAGACTTGCTCATCTTCGCCTTGCCGTCCGTGCCCGGCAGCCTGCCGCAGACCTGACTTTTCGGCACCAGCGCCTCCGGCTCCGTCAGCGTCTCGCCGTACACTGCGTTAAATTTGCGAACGATTTCCCTGCACTGCTCTATCATGGGAAGCTGGTCCTCTCCCACGGGAACGGTGGTTGCCTGAAACGCTGTGATATCCGCCGCCTGACTGATGGGGTAAGTAAAGAAGCCGACCGGAATGCTGGTCTCGAAGTTCCGCATCTGGATTTCCGCCTTTACCGTAGGGTTCCTCTGCAGTCTGGATACCGTCACCAGATTCATGTAATAGAAGGAAAGCTCCGCCAGCTCCTGTATCTGGGACTGGATAAAAAGCGTGGAGCGGGCAGGGTCTAAGCCGCAGGACAGATAATCTAACGCCACCTCGATAATGTTCTGCCTGACCTTTTCCGGATTGTCCGCATTGTCCGTCAGCGCCTGCGCATCGGCTATCATAATAAAAATCTTGTCGTATTCTCCGGCATTCTGCAGTTCCACCCTGCCCCGCAGAGAACCCACATAATGCCCTACATGGAGCCTGCCCGTGGGACGGTCTCCCGTCAAAATAATCTTACTCATGCATTCCTCTCCTCTTGAAAAAAGCCCCTATCCACACCGGATAAGAGACCCTTATCTTCATGCTATACACTTACAGAAAGTATAATGGCTGTGTTTTTCCTTGTCAAGCCCAAAACAAGTACATCCTGCAAGCGTGAATATCCCTTTAGGAAGTCTCACACGATATCTGCCTAAAGCATTTTTCTGCATATTGGCGCTACACTCAGTTCCGCGTTCGGAAAATGCCGGTAAAAGCTGTCCGCCGCTTCATTTTCCGCCCTTATCAGATAGAATTGATTGATGCCGTTCTGCCGGCAGATTTTTTCCATTTCCTGAAACAGCCTGCCGGCAATTCCCTGCCGTCTGTATTCCGGCAGGACATACACCCAGTCCACATACGCCATTTTATACCCATCCTGCATACAACCGTAAAAGTGAAACTCTATCCTGCCTGCCACCTGATTGTCCACAATTCCCAAAAGCGATATGGTCCTCTGGTAAAAGGGCTCTTCCACACGCCTCCTGATTCCCGCTTCATCCACCGCTTCCGCCGTCATCATTTCCGGCTCCTCTTCCATCGCTTTTTTCAGATATGCAAGATACATGTCCACAGTATCCCGACCCAATTTTCGTATTGTCATCATAGTCTCCTTTTCCGCTGCTGCTCCATTCCTTATCCCTTATCTGCCATCTCGTACATTGTAACACATATGCTACAATTCTACACTACTATATTTTCCATATGCAGCATATGCTTGACAGCCGTATTATTTTCTGATACGATAAGAAACATGCGTTGCGCAACATGTGTTTTTTATTGAAGTCAAATATGTAATCATAGAAGCAAACGCCTGAAGACTGTCATTATCTGTAAGGAGTAACCCTATGCCGCCTAAAAGTAAATTTACCAGAAACGAAATTGTGGAAGCCGCTTTGGAAATCACAAGGGAAGAGGGCTTTCGCGCCGTCACTGCAAGGGCACTTGGCGCAAAACTGCACTCTTCCCCGAAAGTTATCTTCGGTCTGTTCGCCAATATGGAAGAGCTGCAGCAGGAGGTATTAAAAGCTGCCAATGCCGGCTACCAGCGCTATCTGAAAGAAGATATGGCGGCAGGCAGGTATCCCCCCTACAAAGCTTCCGGCATGGCATATATCCGCTTTGCCAGAGAAGAAACCGAGCTGTTTAAGCTGCTTTTTATGCGCACCAGAAGTAAAGAAGAAGCGGAGCAGCCTGCCGATGAAATGGCGGAAATTCTCTCTCTGATTCAAGAAAGTACCGGGCTTTGCGCCGAAAAAGCAATGCTGTTTCATCTCGAAATGTGGATATTTGTTCATGGCATCGCCGTGATGTTCGCAACCGCTTATCTGGATTTGGACACCGAAATAGTCAGTTCCATGCTGACTGACATGTATATGGGTCTGAAAACCCGCTTTCAGAAATCGGAGGAATAATGTATGGAAGCCATCAAAACCGTCAACCTGACAAAAAAGTACAAAAGCCTGACCGCCGTGGACGGGCTGAATCTGACCGTCAAACAAGGAGAGCTTTTTTCTCTCCTCGGCGTAAACGGCGCAGGCAAAACCACCACCATTAAGATGCTCTCCTGTCTGATACCGCCCACGGGCGGGGACGCCTTTCTCAACGGAAAAAGCATTGTCTCTGACGCCGCGGGCGTAAAAGAAATCATCGGCATATCGCCGCAGGAGACAGCTATCGCCCCCAATCTCAGTGTCCGTGAAAATCTGGAGCTGATATGCGGCATTTACGGTTTTTCCAAAGAAAAGCAAAAGAAAAAGATAGCGGCGCTTTCCGACGCCCTCGGTCTGACCGATATCCTTGCGCGCCGCGCCGGCAAGCTCTCCGGCGGATGGCAGCGCCGGCTCAGCATCGCAATGGCGCTGGTACATGAGCCGCAAATCCTTTTTCTTGACGAACCCACTCTGGGTCTGGATGTGCTTGCCAGAAGCGATTTGTGGGAAATTATCCGCTCCCTAAAGGGAAAAATCACCATCATTCTGACAACGCACTACATGGAAGAGGCAGAAAGCCTCTCTGACAGAATCGGCATTATGAAAGCAGGTGCCTTCCTTGCACTGGGAACAGCGGAGGAGTTAAAAGAAATGGCTGGCACGGACAAGTTTGCAGATGCCTTTGTGACACTCGTAAAGACAGGCGGGAAATCGTCCCCCGCAGATGGAGGAACTCTATGAGATTACTTACTTTTTCCGGAAGAAATGCAAAGGAAATCCTGCGTGACCCGTTGACCGCGTTCTTCGGTTTGGGATTTCCCATCGTTCTGTTATTCCTTTTAAGCGCCATACAGGCAAATATTCCGGTGAGTCTTTTTGAATTGAAAAGCCTTGCCCCGGGCATGACCGTATTCGGGCTTTCCTTTATGACTCTTTTTTCTGCAACATTGATAGCCAAAGACAGGGAAAGCACTTTTTTGCAGCGGCTCTACACTTCCCCGCTGACTGCAGCGGATTTTATCTTCGGCTATGCGCTCCCCAGCCTACCCATCGCATTGGCGCAGTGCCTCCTCTGCTACATAACGGCTCTCATCATGGGACTTCCGGCGACAGTGAATATCCTGTATGCCGCCCTGTGCATTCTGCCCGTCGCCCTGTTCTTTATCGCGCTTGGTCTGCTATTCGGAAGCCTTTTCAACGTCAAACAGGTCGGAGGCTTATGCGGCGCGCTTCTCACCAACCTTACTGCATGGCTGTCCGGCATCTGGTTTGATTTGGAGCTTGTAGGCGGTGCATTTAAAAAAATTGCATACCTGCTGCCCTTTGTACACGCCGTTGAACTGGAGCGCGCCGTGCTGGCGGGAAACACAGCGCATATGTTTCCCCACTTGTGGTGGGTGCTGGGCTACGCTGTGGCAGCATCCATAGCGGCAGTGCTGGTGTTTCGGGCGAGGAAATGTGCGTAAAGATAGCATCACACCTTTCAGTGTTCGGTTTTATTTTCCGTTAACACACTTTTCAGCTTTTGGTTCCACTTTTTGATAAGCGCCGGCTCCAATTTCAAAACGGCGCGGTCGTAGGTAAATAATCCGTTGATTTCCTCCTCCACGTCCGAGAGCTGCGTATATACCGTGGCACTGACACCGCCTTTTACCGCGGGCAGGACAGTGTCGCGCATCAATTTTTCGTAGCCTGCTTCCAGCTCTTCTTTAGAATGAAAAATCTTGTAACCGTACTCTTTTTCATGGCTGACATGCCCCTTAATCTTCTGCACATAACCGCCAAATTCCGTCAGTGCCAGCGCTCTTTTCGCTTCTCTTTTATATTTCAGTTTAAAAAAATACCAGTGCAGGCTTTTTACATCCCCACATCCCATATCAAACCAGCCGCTTGCAGAATCTACAATAATGTGCGGATTGATGCCCCGCACCAAATTTGTCATTTCTATAGTGGCAAACTGCCCCCATCCTTCGTTAAAAGGCACCATGCACACCACCGAAGGATGCTTTTTCATCTGCCTTGTCAGTTCCCGCAGCTCCTGCTCATACTCCCTTCTGCCCGCTGCATCCTGCCTGGAAAGCAGAAATTTGTGCCGGTCTGTCGCCTGAATATGGAGAAGCTGGAACACTGTCGCCAGATAGGTTACATACCACCCTTTATTTTTCCTGCCGCCATTTATCATATCCTGCCACACCAGCATCCCCAGCCTGTCGCAGTGGTAATACCATCGCTGCGGCTCCACCTTGACATGCTTTCTCAGCATGTTAAAGCCAAGGGCTTTCATCTGCTCAATATCGTAGCGCATCGCCTCGTCGGAAGGCGGTGTGTACATACTCTCCGGCCAGTATCCCTGGTCCAGTATGCCTGCCTGTATATAGGGCTTGTTATTTAAAAAGATACGGCGGATTCCCTTTTCGTCCGTCCCAATGCTGCATTTGCGCATGGCAAAATAGCTCTCCACACTGTCGCAGGGTTCTTTTTTTCCTTTTTCAAATAAATCAAGCCTCACCCTGTAAAGATATGGCTTTTCAGGACTCCAGCTCCTAAAAGCCGGCAGTGCAAGCCGCTTTTTTTCTGCTGCCGCAAAGCGCTCCTCACCGTACTCCCCATTCAAAAAAGTAAGCCTCACCTCATAGGCATCGTCTTTCTTTTGCTCACCCAAATTCAGCTCTGCCTGTACAGAAACTTCCCCCTCATCATAAAAAGTATCCCACGCAACATCCTTAATATAAACTTTTGGCACCGCTTCCAGCCACACTGTCTGCCAGATGCCGCTGGTAGCCTGATAATACATGCCGCCGGGCTTGAGTGTCTGCTTGCCGACGCTGTGGTAAGAAGTATCCGAATCATCCCACACCATCAGCCCCAGCTTAAATCCGCCCGCCTTCAATACCTGCTCTCTTTTTAAAAATCCGGTAATATCTCTCGTAAAAGGCAGATACCCGCCACTGTGGCTCCCCGCCTTCCTTCCCTCCACAACTATCTCACAGCGCTGGTCTACCGCGCCAAAATGCAGCAGAATGCGGTATTCCTCCCGATAGCGCTCCAATATCTGCGAACCAAAGGAAATCTTTTTTTCATAAAAAAGAGCGCCGTCCGGCTTTAGCTGCCTTCCTACTCCTGACAAGCGGGTCTCCGGCGAAAAGGGCACCAGAATTTCCCCGTCAAAATGCTTGGGAAAAAACGTGCCGGATTGCTCTGCCGCTTCCGTCTTGTCACAAAAAGCATATTTCCACATGCCGTTTAAAGACTGCCAGTCTCCCCGCACCATAAACGGTCTGGGATATTCGGACAAAATGCTGTTTTTATCCGCTGTCTTCTCTATCTTTTCTCCCCACTGTGTAATAAGATGACCGGTTTCTATTTTTGGATTTTGCAATTTGACTGCACCTCGCTTATCACTCACTTTTTATCATTCCTCTATTCCCCTGTCAAAACTATCCTCTGCCAGAAATTCACAAATTATTTCAACTTTTAAGAACCGCTTCGTTAATTCAGTCTGCGCCAAAAAATTTTGCCTCCGGCTTTTGTATCACAAAAAGAAAACCCCGAAATCTATCTTTCCTGAAAAACCTGCTTCATGCCCTCCGTCATGGAAATATTGCCCTCGGTATCTACAAACAACGCCTCCGCGCCATAGGCCTCTGCCAGCGCCATTCCCCTTTCCTCCCCCAGCACAAAACAGGCAGTGGAAAGGGCATCGCTCAGTATGCCGCTGTCGCACAAGATGGTAACGCTCCTCACACCGCTCTCCGCCGGATACCCCGTCGCCGGATTTAAGATATGGTGGTAGCGGACACCGTCCACCTCCACATACCGTTCATAATCCCCTGACGTGGAGACAAAATGCGTTCCCTCTAAATAGAGTATTCCGACAAAGGCAGAAGTGTCCCACGGGTCCACGATTCCTATCTGCCATTGCGTCCCGTCCGGCTTTTTGCCGATAGTCACCACACTGCCGCCCACAGAAACCACCGCGCCCTGTACATACTTAGCTTGCAGGTACAAAAAAACCCTGTCACAGGCAATCCCCTTGCCCACTGCCCCCAGGTCCAGCGCCATCCCCTCCGGCAGCTCTACCGCACCATCCTCAAGCAGTACCTTCTCATAGTCTGTATACGACAGAGCGAGTGCAATTTGCTCCTCTGTAGGAATGTGTACCGGCTGCTTGCCAAAAATATTTTCCCCTGCCGCCCAGCCGTCTATATCCCACAATTCCGCCACAGGGCGAATGGTAATGTCAAAAGCGCCGCCGCTGTCCTCTGAAAGCTTTAAGAGTATTTCCAAATCCGCATACAGCTTCTCTGACACCTGCACGCCCGCACCGCTTCCTGCCGCCGCATTGATGCGCGCCACCTCAGAGCCTTCCACCCTCCACGAAAGAGTATCCTGCTCCAGTCCCGCTATCAAATCCTTTATCTCGGATGTAAAGCAGTCCTCCTCCCTACTCGAATAGATTGTCTGACTGCTTACCGTCCCCATTACCGTATCCACTGCCGTATACGTCATAATCCTTACACAACCGGCACATGCCAAAAGCATGCCCGACAGCACCACAAGCAAAAAAACTTTTTGTTTTCTCTTCATTTCCCTACTCCCTTTTGTTATACTGATGATAAACACCGGGATTCTGTGTACGCACAATGCCATGGTCAAAGTATAACAAAAAAAAGAACACATTACTATAAGGAAATAGAAAAATGAAGCATGTCCCACCCTATAACATACAACAAAAAAAGAAGAACCCATGCTCTTCTCTGCCAGCTCCCCCAAATGCATTGCCCGAAGACCGCCCTCCTGCTATTCTCAAACGGCGCGCCCTGTTCCTGTCCGCATTTGTATTCCTTTTATGCCTGCTCTCCTGCCTGACCATTTTTTTGCGGCGCAGACAGCCCTCGGCGGGGCTGACTGCCCGTATCTATCAGGACGGGCAGCTTATTAAAACCATAGATTTGCACACTGTCACACAGCCCTATACCATCCCCATACTTGCGCCTGACGGCGGCAGTAACCTAATTGAAGTCCGTCCCGGCGCCATTGGCATCATTGACGCTGACTGCCCCGACAAACTCTGTGTCCTTACAGGCTTTGCCGACTCCACCCTGCTGCCCATTGTCTGCCTGCCCCACAGGCTTGTAATTCAATTGTCCACCGACAGACAGACCATGCCTGATGGTATCAGCTATTAACCGGGAGCTTTGCATATGAACATCAAACGACTTACTACATTATCCGTTTTTACCGTAATTGCATTGACTATTTTTATATTGGAGAGCGCCATCCCAAATCCGGTTCCCATCCCCGGTATCAAGCTCGGTCTCTCCAATATCGTAACCTTATTTCTGCTGCTCAATTTTACGCCTGCAGATGCTTTTTTCGTTCTGCTTGCGCGCATTCTTCTCTCCGCCTTTTTTTCCGGACAGGCAGTCAGCCTGATTTACAGTCTGTGCGGCGGTCTATTTTGCTTTGCCGTTATGTGTCTGATAAATCGTTTTTTAAGCGGGCATTTTATCTTCATCACCAGCATTTTCGGCGCCCTGTTCCACAATGCCGGACAGATAGCCGCCGCCTTTCTGATAACCCGCAGCACCGGCATTTTAACTTATCTGCCCTTTCTGATACTCAGCGGTACCATCACCGGACTCTTTACCGGACTTTGCGCCCACTACGCCCAAAAATACCTGCTGCCCCACATCAGGCGGCAGTAATTCGCAAACTGATAGCTTTTCACCACATCAGCACTGTCCGTTTTTTCTCATCCTTTCTATCAACGCAATATCCGCTAAATCCTTATCCCTCCCCAGTTTCTTTTTCATCTGTACAAGCCCCTCTACGCACACAACGGGAACGCCGCTGATTATTTCCACTGTACCCTCAATCCAGTTTTCAAATATCTCGACATCATCAGCATATAAAATTTTTCTGCTTCCATCCTTACAGCGTGAGACCGTATAACCTTGCTGCTCTAATTTATCTGCCAAAAATGTACTGCATCCCAAATCAATGTCATGTGTCTTAGGACGAAACCCATGCAAAACCATCGCGCCGCCGGCAATTACCCAGTATTCCTTTTCCGAAAAAGAAATCTCCCGAAGTCGTTGCAGCAAAGAATATTTATCAAACATAATAATTCCATACACCTCCCAAACAGCAGCCTCTGCCCGAAAATATTACCTGTCAATATACCGGTAAAAAGCCTCACAGCCCTCACGCACATCTGCATAAGTCACATCAAAGTTGCCGGTATACCAAGGGTCAGCTATCGCCCTCGGCTCATCCGTAAAATCTAAAAGCTTATATATCTTATGCTCTCTGTCCTGTCCCACTATCCGCAGCATATTTTTGATATTGGCATCATCCATGCCAATCAGATAATCATATGTTTCATAATCCGCTCTCGTCATCTGCACCGCTCTGTGCCCCGTACAAGGAACCCCTTCCTCCCGCAGCTTTGACAACGTCCCATAATGAATGCCATTGCCAATTTCCTCCGTACTGGTCGCCGCCGAGAAAATATAAAAATCCGAAGCTCTATTCTCCCTTTCAACAATTTGTTTCATCACAAATTCCGCCATGGGGGAGCGGCAGATGTTGCCGTGGCAAATAAAGAGTATTTTTATCATATTGAATATATCCTTTCATAAGCCTTTAAACCTTGATATATCGGGCTTCTTGGCACTTTTCTTCAATTTTGTATTTTGCCCTTACCTCACGCAAATCTATGTAAATCTACGCAAATTTATGGGCAAATGGTGTAGTAAATGGTGTAGTAAATTGGTGTATTTTTCAACTTGATTTTCTTTGGTTTCCCTGTATATCGGTATCTTTAAAATCAATGATTCTCGCCATTTGCTCCGCAGCACGGTCATAACTCGCATGAGTGTAAACATTCAGTGTAACACCTACATCAGAATGTCCCATTACATACTGCAAGTTCTTGATATCCATGCCCGCACTTGCCATATTAGTACAAAATGTGTGACGGAACACATGGGGCGTGATATGGGGAAGCGGTTTATCCGGGTGCAGCTTCTTGTATTTCTTCATAGCCCAGCGCATTTCGTTTTCAATATGCAACGCTACTTTCGGCTTATCATCCTTATCCAACAAAAGGAAACTACCATATCCGTCCACAACGATTTCCGTTTTTACTTTCTTGCGGCGTGCAAGGATATTTTTCAGACTTTGAAAAACTTCATCCGTCATAGGAATATAGCGGCAACCACATTCTGTCTTGGTTTTCTCAACATAGTATTTCCCGCCACGTTCCCGGACAAGCTGGTGGTCTACCCGGATTCTCCGGCTTTCAAAGTCCAAATCGCTCTTTGTCAAACCGCAAAACTCGCTGACACGCATACCAGTTCCCAGCAGAACCACAAATTCATCATAATACTTCGCATAGGTTTTATCTTCCCGGATAAAGCCCATCCAAAGTTCCTGTTGTTCCGGTGTCATGGCAATCCGCTTCTGTGAATCATTGGGAACAACGTCCACCAATTTGAAATCAAAAGGATTTCTACGGATAATGTCCTCGTTGTATGCCATTTGAAAGGCTGGCTTGACAACGCCCCGGACGCTTGTGATTGTACTGTAACCTTTGCCGTCATTATGCAGCTTCATAATCCATTGCTGTGCGTCTGATACTTTGATATCCCTTATCTGGCGATAGCCGAAATCTTCTTTCTTGACTAAATTCAACACAAAATTATAGCCTACCTTTGTGTTGTAGCGCACACCCTGTTTCAAACTGATATATCGCTCTAATAGGGCAATCACGGTAATCTTTCCGGCGGCATAGTCAATCCCGTCATCAAGCTGTTTCTGGATTGTTTTTTCTTTTTCCCGTAGTTCCTTTAAATCAGAAGAATAAATGGTCTGCCGTTTCCCTCGGATATCTGTATACCGATATTGATAAATCAAGTCTTTTCTTTGGCTCTCTCCTGTCCGCAGGATTCTTCCTTTATTGTCTTTTCGCTTCTCGGACATTGTCATTCTCCTTTCCGTGATGGAAAGAGCCTTGATATGACACGTCCATTGTATCATATCAAGACTGATTTTTACATCACAAAATTTCAAATCGAATACTCTTGCTCAATAAACTGGTCGAACAGCCGGCGTTTGATTAACCGTTTATTAC
>CAJTPU010000036.1 GCA_910578335.1 uncultured Lachnospiraceae bacterium
CTGGATATTAAGGCATTGACCCGCATTGTGGTAACGCATCGGCTGGAGGAAGGGCTGCTAAAGAAGTATGACAAGATTCTTGTTATGAAGGGCGGAAGTATCTGTGAGAAAGGTAGTTTTGCGGAATTGATAAAGCAGAAGGGATTGTTTTATTCGTTGTTTGTTGTTGCGCAAAGCTGAGGCGGCTAACGAGGAGCGGCAATTCTTTATATTATCAATCGTATCTGACCATACCTGCATTTTGCAAGACGGCAGGCATAGAAATAAAAAAAACAAAAAGAACTTGCAATATACCCCGATGGGGTATATTATATATGATAATAAAACAAAAGCAACAATAAATCGAACGATTATGGGAAAACTGTATACGAACAGAGAGGAAAATGCATAATGCAGAAAAATAGTACAGGACAGGAAGCAGGAAGCAAAGACTGCTGCCTAAGAACCAAAGAACGCTCTGACAAGGAATACAAAGACTTGCTTCACCGGCTAAACCGCATCGAGGGACAGATACGCGGCATTAAGGGCATGGTGGAAAAGGAAGCCTACTGCACTGATATTCTGGTGCAGGTTGCCGCGGTAAACGCCGCGCTGCACAGCTTCAATAAGATACTTCTGGCAAACCATATCAAGACCTGTGTGGTAAAGGATATCAGGGAAGGAAAGGAAGAGACGGTGGAGGAGCTTTTGGACACTTTGAAAAAGCTGATGAAGTGAGAAAGCAATAGGGTTAGGGTGTCAAAAGCCCGAATCCTAATGAGAGAATAATCCGGAAGGGAGAGTCAGGATGGAACAATACACGGTTACAGGCATGAGCTGTGCCGCCTGCAGCGCCCGTGTGGAGAAGGCGGTCGGCAAGGTTGCCGGCGTGAGCGCCTGTTCGGTGAGTTTATTAACCAATTCCATGGGCGTAGAGGGAACTGCTTTGGAGCAGGATATTATTGCCGCCGTGGAGGCGGCAGGCTATGGCGCGGCACGGAAGACAAGCGAAAGGCAGGCGTCTGTGGATAAGGGCGGTGAAGAGACGGCACTTGCAGACAGGGAGACGCCGCTTTTGCAAAAAAGATTATGGGCGTCGCTGGTGTTTCTGGCTGTGCTTATGTATATTTCCATGGGACATATGATGTGGGGCTGGTGGCTGCCTGTTTCGTTGGCGGACAACCATGTTGCCGTGGGGCTTTTGCAGCTTTTACTCACCGGCGTTATCATGGTGATTAACCAGCGCTTTTTTATCAGCGGCTTTAAGAGCCTGCTTCACGGAGCTCCCAATATGGACACTCTCGTGGCGCTGGGTGCAGGTGCTTCCTTTGTGTACAGCACGTATGCGCTTTTTGCCATGACAGAGGCGCAGGCAAAGGGCAATATGGAAGCGGTCATGACATATATGCACGAATTTTATTTTGAGTCCGCAGCCATGATACTGACCTTGATTACGGTGGGCAAGATGCTGGAGGCGCGCTCTAAAGGGCGCACCACGGATGCGCTGAAGGGGCTGATGAAGCTGGCGCCCAAAACGGCGGTAGTCTTAAAAGAAGGCGTGGAGACGGAGATTCCCATTGAACAGGTAAAAAAGGGTGATGTGTTCGTAGTCAGACCGGGTGAAAATATTCCTGTGGACGGCGTGGTGCTCGAAGGCAGCAGCGCGGTGAACGAGGCGGCGCTGACAGGGGAAAGCATACCGGTGGATAAACAAAAGGGAGACGGCGTATCTGCGGCAACCTTAAATCAGTCAGGTTTTCTCAAATGCGAGGCGACACGGGTGGGGGAAGACACCACCCTGTCAAAAATCATACAGATGGTCAGCGACGCGGCGGCGACCAAAGCGCCTATTGCGAAAGTGGCAGACAGGGTATCCGGTGTCTTTGTGCCGGCAGTGATTGCGGTTGCGGCGGTTACGCTTTTGGTATGGCTGCTTGCAGGAAAGGATATCGGCTTTGCGCTGGCGCGGGGGATTTCCGTTCTGGTGATTAGCTGTCCCTGTGCGCTGGGGCTGGCAACGCCCGTTGCCATTATGGTCGGTAACGGCTGTGGTGCAAAAAACGGCATCTTGTTTAAAACGGCAGTTTCACTGGAGGAAGCCGGTAAGATGCGGATTGTGGCGTTAGATAAAACAGGAACCATTACAAGCGGAGAGCCAAAGGTAACGGATATCTATCCGGCGCAGGGTGTTTCCAAAGAGGAGCTGATACGCACGGCATGTGCCCTGGAGCAAAAAAGTGAGCATCCGCTGGCAAAAGCGGTCTTGGAGTATGCAAGAGAAAAAGGGATAGAGGCAGAAGAGGTAACAGATTTTCGGGTGCTGTCAGGAAGCGGGCTGGAAGCCGGAAGGCAGGGAGAGCTGCTTAGTGGCGGAAACTACCGGTTTATAAACGGCAGGGCGGAGATTGCAGAATCCATACAAAGAGAAGCGGAGAGACTGGCTGAGGAAGGCAAAACACCATTGTTTTTTGCAAGGGGCAGCAGCTTTGCAGGTATGATTGCCGTTGCGGATGTGATAAAGGAGGACAGCCCGCAGGCGGTAAGAGAGCTTCAAAATATGGGGCTTCGCGTGGTGATGCTGACCGGCGACAATGCGCGCACAGCAAAAGCCATTGGCAGGCAGGCGGGTGTGGACGAGGTAATCGCGGGTGTGCTGCCGGAGGGCAAGGAGAGCGTGATACGTTCCCTGAAGGAGCAGGGGAAGGTTGCCATGGTGGGAGACGGCATCAATGACGCGCCTGCGCTGACAAGGGCGGATATCGGCATTGCCATCGGCGCGGGAACGGATATTGCCATAGATGCGGCGGACGTGGTACTGATGAAGAGCAGCCTGTGTGATGTGCCGGCGGCAATCAGATTAAGCCGCGCGACCCTTAAAAATATTCACGAAAACTTATTTTGGGCGTTTCTCTACAATGTCATTGGGATTCCGCTGGCGGCAGGGCTCTGGATACCTGTTTTTGGCTGGAAGCTCAATCCGATGTTTGGCGCAGCAGCCATGAGCCTTTCCAGCTTTTGCGTGGTAACCAACGCCCTGCGTCTGAATCTGGTGGACATACATTCGGCAAAGTGGGACGGCAGGCACAGAAGGGCAGAAGCCTCAAGAGCGGCAGAAATTCCCCGGGCGGCAGGCGAAGAACAGGCGCAGAAAGCGGAAGATGGAAAGCGGGCTGAACAAGAGGCAGACCGGAAGATAGAAAGCGGGAAAAGAAATACGGGGAAACCCGATAAAGAAATGGAGGAAAATAAAATGGAAAAAACAATGAAAATCGAAGGTATGATGTGCGGACATTGCGAGGCGAGGGTAAAGAAATGCCTTGAGGCGCTGCCACAGGTCACGGAAGCAGTTGTCAGCCACGAGACGGGAAGCGCCGTTGTAAAGCTGAATGGAGAAATTGCCGACGAGACGCTGCAAAAGGCTGTGGAGGAGCAGGATTACAAAGTACTTTCTGTTATGTAACAGGAAAATGTGAGTTTCGCAATTATTTGATGCTCGAATCTTGATATAACAAAAACGTATGGGAAAGCCCTGTGTTCGTTGCAAAAGCAAAGGTACGGGGTTTTTCTGTCTGTAAAAATCGCAGTGCTGCATCGGAAATCCGCGGTACGCACCGGAAAATGCATTTGGGATATTGGATAAAATGTCCGGGGGTGTTATACTTGTGAAAAGGAGACAGAGGCTATGGAGAAATTTGACAATACGAAAATCAGTAATCCGGAATTTTACAAAGAGAATTGCCTCAAGGCACATTCCGACCATGTATCTTATCCTTCATGGGAGGCATATAGACGGGGGGAGAACCCTTACCGCCACAGCCTGAATGGTCTGTGGAAATTTTCTTATGCGAGAAATTTATCCTGTGCAGCACTGGATTTTGCAGATGCAGCGTATGACTGTCATACATGGGAGGACATCAGGGTGCCCGCGCACATTCAGATGGAGGGGTATGATGTGCCCCAGTATGCCAACACCCAGTATCCGTGGGACGGCAGGGAGGAAATCGGCATTGGGGAAATTCCCACGGTGTTTAATCCTGTGGCAGATTACGTCACATATTTTGATTTGCCGGAAGGCTTTTTGGGACATCCGGTATGTATTTCCTTTCAGGGAGTGGAGAGCGCCATGATTCTTTGGTGCAACGGAGTCTATGTGGGATACAGTGAGGATTCCTTTACGCCCGCTGAATTTGACCTGACGGCATATGTGCGGGAAAGGAATAATAAGCTGGCGGTGCGGGTGGTAAAATGGTCGGCGGGAAGCTGGTGCGAGGACCAGGATTTTTACCGTTTTTCCGGCATTTTTCGTGATGTGTACCTTTACACGAAGCCGCAGGTTCATGTGGAGGACATCCGCGTAGAAACAATACTGACGGATACATACCAAAAAGGGACGCTCAGGCTGTCGTTTGCATCGTCAGGCAGCGGCAGTGTCCGCGCCGTGCTTTTGGAAGGAGAAAAAAGGTGTGCAGAGGCTTTTTGTGCGCTGGAAGAAAATGACGGTGCGAAGGAAGCCGAAAGCGCAGACATGGTACTTCAGGTAGAAAATCCAAAGCTTTGGAGCAGCGAGCAGCCGTTTCTTTATGAGCTGCGGCTGGAAGTATTTGACGAAAAGAAAGTGCTGCAGGAGGTGATTCCCCAGCGCATAGGGTTTCGGGAGATAAAAATAGAAAACAGTACGATATACCTAAACGGGCAGCGGATTGTATTTCACGGCGTCAACCGACATGAGTTCAGCTCCCTGCGGGGGCGTGCGGTGACGAGGGAAGAGACTCTTAAGGATATTGTCACTATGAAGCAGAACAATATCAATGCCGTCAGAACCAGCCATTACCCCAATTCCTCCATGTTTTATGAGCTGTGCGACGAGTACGGTATTTATGTGCTGGATGAAAATAATATGGAAACCCACGGCTCTTGGGATGCTTATCTGCGCGGCGTATCGGGCATGGAAGAGGTGATACCCGGGGATAATCCCCGTTTTCAGGAGATGCTTTTAGACCGTGTGCGCTCCGTGTATGAGAGGGATAAAAACCATGCCTGCGTTATTATCTGGTCCATCGGCAACGAGTCTTTTGGCGGGAAGGTGCCTCTTGCCATGGCAGACTTGTTCAGAAGTCTCGATAAGACCAGACCGGTGCATTACGAAGGCGTGTACCCGGACCCGCGCTATCCGGAGACGTCGGATATTTACAGCCGCATGTACCCTTCCGTCGCGGAGCTGCGGGGGTATCTGGGCGGGCACAGGGACAAGCCCTGTATTTTGTGCGAATATTCTCATGCCATGGGAAATTCCTGCGGCGCGCTCTTTCTGTATACGGAATACGCCTACGAGGAGCCTTTGTATCAGGGCGGCTTTATCTGGGACTACATCGACCAGTCCATTGCCAAAAAAGACCGCTATGGCAAGTGGTTTCAGGCATATGGCGGTGACTTTGGGGAGCGTCCTACGGATTATAATTTTAGCGGGAACGGCATTGTGACAGCAGAAGAACGTAAGCCTTCGCCCAAGATGCAGGAGGTAAAATACTGCTATCAGTTTATCAAGGTAAAAATAGGAACAGATTTCGCAGACGGTTCCAAGGGGACGGGAGTTTTCATGGAGGTGGAAAACCGTCATCTCTTTACGGGAACAGAAGCCTACGACTGTGTTGCAGAGCTCTTCCGGTACGGTGTGTCTGTAAAGGCACTTCCCGTTGACACGGCAGTAAGGCCCCTTGCCAAAAAGGTCATCCTTCTGCCCCTGACCATACCGGAGGAGGCAGGAGAATATCTTGTCAGGGTGTCCTTCCGGTTAAAGAAAGAAACCTGCTGGGCGCCTGCAGGATATGAAATTGCTTTTGGAGAAGGTATATTCCGTGCGGGAGGCAGAAAAGCGGACGCAGAGACCGGACTGCTGCCGTGGGCGCGAAACGGTT
This sequence comes from uncultured Lachnospiraceae bacterium, assembly GCA_910578335.1. Classification (GTDB taxonomy): domain Bacteria; phylum Bacillota; class Clostridia; order Lachnospirales; family Lachnospiraceae; genus Acetatifactor. The sequence continues at coordinate 5,895 of CAJTPU010000036.1, forward strand.
TGCAGACAAAGCAGGATGCCGAATGGGAAAGCGGGCTGCGGCAAATGCAGGCTGCAGTGCAGGAAGGCGGCGTGCGCAAACAAGCGGCATCGGGCGGTAACGGTGCCTGCAGAGAGCGTTTTCAGGTGATTCATGGCAAACACAATATCGGTGTTCGTGGAGAGCATTTTGAAGTGCTTTTTTCTGTTTTAAGCGGCGGGCTGGTTTCCTACCGCTATGGCGGAAGGGAGCTTTTGGCGGAAATTCCCATGCCTAATTTCTGGAGAGCGCCTACGGACAACGACAGGGGCAACGGGATGCCTGCGAGGTATGGGCAGTGGAAGCTGGCAAGTCTGTATATGGCGGCGGCAGGCGGGGAACAGGGGAAGAGAAATCCCGAGGTCACGGAGTCAGAAGGCGTAGTAGAGGTAACCTACCGCTATGATATGCCGACTGTGCCGGCGAGCGGCTGCGAAGTATGCTATTATGTACAGACGGACGGCTCGATAGGCGTAAGGCTTACTTATGAGCCGGTGGAGGGCTTAAGTGAGATGCCGGAATTTGGGATGCTGTTTAAGCTGCATGCAGATTATGACAGAGTAGAGTGGTACGGCTATGGACCACAGGAAACCTATGCGGACCGCAAGGCAGGCGCAAAGCTTGGCATCTACCGCAACAGGGCGGCGGATAATATGGCGCCCTATCTGGTGCCGCAGGAATGTGGCAACAAGGCAGGCGTGCGCTGGGGAAAGGTGACGGATGCATATGGAAGGGGGCTTATGTTTGCTTCCCCCACGGAAATGAATTTTTCCGTACTGCCCTATACGCCCCATGAAATAGAAAATGCGAAACATGCCTATGAGCTTCCCGAGGTACATTACACGGTTGTCAGAGTATCCTCCGAGCAAATGGGCGTGGGCGGCGACGATAGCTGGGGGGCGCGGACGCATCCGGAGTACCTTATTGACGTGAGCAAAAAGAAAGAATTGTGGTTTTTCTTAAAAGGATTGATGTAAACGGAGGTATGCATGGACAGACTGGAATATGATGTGGTGGTGATTGGCGCGGGAGTGTCAGGGAGCGCCGTCGCAAGAGAACTCGCCAAAAAAGAGCGGAGGATTGCGGTGCTGGAGCGGGAGAGCGACGTCTGTGAGGGAACCTCAAAGGCAAACAGCGGGATTGTGCATGCGGGTTTTGATGCACAGCCGGATACGCTTAAGGCAAAGCTGAATGTAGCGGGTGCAAAACTGATGAAAACGCTCTCAAAGGAGCTGGATTTTCCTTATAAACAGAACGGTTCCCTTGTGGTAAGTTTTGAGGAAGACGGCAGGGAGCGGCTGCAGGAACTATATGAGCGGGGGGAAAAGAACGGAGTGGAAGGTCTGCGCATTTTGTCGGGAGACGAGGCGCGTGCGCTGGAGCCTGCGCTTTCCGACGAGGTAAAAGCGGCTTTGTATGCAAAGACTGGAGGTATTGTCTGTCCCTTTGGGCTCAATATTGCGCTGGCGGAGAACGCGGCGGTAAACGGGGTGGATTTTTATCTGAACACGGAGGCGGAGAAAATAGAGTGCGGACAAGGCGGTTACCGGATTCTTACAAAGGAGCGGGAATTTCTGGCGAAAGTGGTGGTAAACGCCGCAGGCGTCCATGCGGATACCTTTCACAATATGGTGAGCGGGCACAGGCTGCATATTACGGCGCGCCGCGGAGAGTACTGCCTGATGGATAAAAAAACAGGCGGGCTGGTTGGGAGTACCATATTTCAGCTTCCTTCCGCAAACGGCAAGGGTATTTTAGTGACGCCCACGGTACATGGCAATCTGCTGGTAGGTCCTACTGCGGAGAATATCGAGGACAAAGAGGGTGTCAACACGACTGCGGACGGACTGGCGCGCGCCCTGAAGGTTGGTGCAAGGAGCGTGCGGGAGCTTCCCGTAAGGCAGATTATTACTTCTTTTGCGGGATTGCGTGCCCATGAAGAGAGCGGGGATTTTATCATAGGAGAGGCAGAGGATGCCGCAGGATTTTTCGATGTGGCAGGCATCGCCTCCCCCGGGCTTTCCGCCGCGCCGGCGGTTGGCGTTTATGTGGCGAATCTGATACAGGCGCGTTTTCCGGCGGCTGACAGGGCAGATTTTATAGCCACAAGAAGAGGGATTCCCTGTATGGCGGAAGCCTCCCGTGAGGAGAGGATGCGGCTGATTGCAGAAAATCCTGCTTATGCCAATGTGGTCTGCCGCTGTGAGCTGGTGACGGAGGGAGAAATCCTGAACGCCATTCACAGACCGCTTGGCGCCACTACGTTAGACGGCGTGAAACGGAGAACGAGAGCCGGCATGGGACGATGCCAGTCGGGTTTTTGTTCCCCCAAGGTTGTGGAAATTCTGGCAAGAGAGCTTCATAAGGATATGGGAGAGATTACAAAGTCCGGTGCGGGCAGTGTCTTTTTAAGCGGTTACAACAAGGAAACCATGGGTGCCTCAATTTGAATTGCAGCAAAGAATCACCGCAGGGAGTGCGGTATGGAGGATTGGCATGAGACAGGATATTGTAATTATCGGAGGCGGTCCCGCAGGGCTGGCAGCGGCGCTGGCTGCAAAGGAAGCGGGGGCGGAACGGATTTTGATTGTGGAACGGGACAAAGAGCTGGGCGGGATTTTAAACCAGTGCATCCACAACGGCTTTGGGCTTCATACATTTAAAGAGGAGCTGACGGGACCGGAGTATGCGGCGCGCTACATCGAAAAAGTAGAGCGGGAAAGGATTCCTTTTCTGCCTGAGACAATTGTGATTGACATTGCAAAAGGGGAAAACGGAGAAAAAGAAGTAACCGCCATGAATAAAGAGCGGGGACTGTTTGTGATTCATACGGCGGCAGTCGTTTTGGCGATGGGCTGCAGAGAGCGTCCCAGAGGGGCGTTAAATATTCCGGGATTTCGTCCGGCGGGCATCTACTCTGCGGGAACGGCGCAGCGCTATGTCAATATCGAAGGACGTATGCCCGGCAGGGAGGTTGTGATACTGGGTTCCGGCGACATCGGGCTGATTATGGCGAGAAGAATGACGTTAGAGGGGGCAAAGGTCAAAGCAGTAGCGGAGCTTATGCCTTATTCGGGCGGTCTGAAGCGCAATATTGTACAGTGTCTTGACGATTTTGGCATACCCTTAAAGCTGAGTCATACCGTTGTAGACATCAAAGGGAAAAAGCGTGTGGAAGGCGTTACACTGGCGCAGGTGGATGAAAATAAAAAGCCGATTGCGGGAACGGAGGAGTTTATTCCCTGCGACACGCTGCTATTGTCCTGTGGTCTGCTTCCCGAGAATGAGCTTTCCCTAAATCTTGGTATTTCCTTAAATCCGGCGACTTCGGGTCCCTACGTCAACGAGAGCTTTGAGACGAATGTCTCCGGCGTTTTTGCCTGCGGCAATGTACTTCATGTGCATGATTTGGTGGATTATGTGTCAGAAGAAGCAGCGGCGGCAGGAAAACAAGCGGCAGCGTATGTGAGGGAAGCGGCAGGAAACGGACAATCAGAGACGGAAGTAGTGTGCAGGGAAGAAACACAGGTTGTTTTGGAGGCGGCAAAAGGCGTCCGTTATACAGTGCCCTCCACCCTGAATCCTTTGCGCATGGAGGATATGCAGCTTATCCGTTTCCGTGTGGATGATGTCTACAGGGATGTGTTTTTAAAAGTATATTTTGACGATACACCTGTTTTAAGCCAGAAAAAGCGTGTGCTTGCACCGGGTGAGATGGAGCAGGTTCGCTTTAAAAAGGAACAGATTGAGGCGTTTCCCAAGCTGAAAAAAATAACGCTTCGGATAGAAAAGGAGGCTGGCTGATTGATGGAAAAAAAAGAAATGATATGTATCAACTGTCCTCTGGGCTGTGTGCTTACCGTGGAACGGAAGGAGTCGGGCGAGGTTACGGTAAGCGGCAATACCTGTCCACGGGGCGCGGAGTACGGGCGCACGGAGGCGACTGCTCCTAAGCGCGTTTTGACCTCAACGGTGCGTATACGTGGAGAACGGGGGCGGGTAGTGCCGGTTAAGACTGCAGTACCCGTTCCCAAGGAGAAAATCGGCGCCTGTATGGAGGCGTTAAAGGAAGCAGAAGTGGAGCTTCCGGTGCAGATTGGCGACGTTGTGATGAAAGATGTGGCAGGGACGGGAGTCGGCGTGGTGGTGACAAAGGGGATGGGGGAGTAGGGACTATCCCGCCTTTATTACGTATAGAATACCATCTTGAACAGCGGGAAAACTTTCTTTTGCGTGGCAGTCAATTCCCAATGTTTGTACGTGGTGGAGGCATTTCATAGGATAGCAGAATTTTCATCTGGAGGAATATTTTGATTGATTTACAAGATAAGGATTACTGTCCTACTGTTACACAAATAAACGAATATGTCCAAAATTCTGTTTTTACACAATTTTGTTCAGAAATCAGAGACACATATAAATGTCAAATAAAAATAGAATATAGTTCATGCAGTTGGGAAAAGGGTTGGAATATAAAATTTAAAAAATCTGGTAAAACACTATGCACTGTCTATCCAAGAGAAAACTATTTTACAGTTATGATTGTCGTAGGTAAAAAGGAAAAACCGTTTGTCGAGGCAATGCTATCAGATTGTACAGTTGAATTATCTGACATATATCGTCAAACACAGGAAGGCAATGGACAAAGATGGTTAATGATTGATTTAGAGGACAGAGAAAGTTTGTATGATGATGTTTTACGCTTAATTGCAATTCGCAGAAATTGTTAACTTCCGGTCTGATGAGCTGTCAGATAAGCACAAATCAGTGAGCAGGTTTTGTAAAGGAAGTCCATATGTATATTTTAGATAATGTAACATCACAATTTGTAAGTCAGAGCCGGAAAATTTTAAAAGACAATTTAGTGGGAATTTATCTTCACGGCTCTGCGGTGATGGGATGCTTTCATGAAAAAAAGAGTGATATTGATTTGCTTGTCGTGGTCAACAACGGTATTTTGGACGAAATAAAGCGGCAGTGTATGGATATGGTGGTAGAGCTCAACTCATATGCACCGCAAAAGGGTATTGAAGTAAGCTATGTCAGAAGAGATGTATGCAGACCTTTTCGGTATCCGACACCCTTTGAACTGCATTTTTCTGTTATGCATCTGAAATGGTATCAGACAAATCCGGAGGGTTATATTGCAGACATGCATGGTTTTGACAAGGATTTGGCGGCACATTTTATGATAACTTATCATAGGGGAAAATGCCTTTTTGGGGCAAATATAAGAGATGTTTTTGAAGAGCCTGACAGAGAATTTTACTTGGATAGCATTTGGAGTGATGTGGAAAATGCAGAAGAAGAAATCATGACAAATCCTGTTTATATCATTCTGAATTTGTGCAGGGTACTGGCATATAAGCAGGAGGGGCTTGTTTTGTCGAAGCAGGAGGGCGGGGAGTGGGGAATCGAACATATTCCACCCAAATATCATTCCATGCTTCTTTATGCCTTGCAGGCATATATATCCGGCGAGTCAATGCAGGATGTACATACTTGCAAGGCAATACCTGAGAAGCATACAACCGCAATACATAAAGAAGCATGGGAGGATGCCTGTGCGCGCGAATATGCGGCGTATATGATAGGGCGGATAAAGAATGAGGCATTGCATATATAATTTGAAACCGGAAGTATGCGTTTCGTAATGACACAAACTCGTTTATGCGCAAAAGGCGTGCGCAGAAATGGGGATTAGTATGGAGAAGGAACGATGGAATATATAGCGGCAGTTACGGATATGGCGGATGTGGTCTACAATGTTTTACAAACTACAATTAAAACGGTATATCCCAAATATTATCCGAAAGAAGTGGCGGATTTCTTTATGAGGCTTCACAGCAGGGAGCATGTTCTGGAGGGAATTGCGTCAGGAAATATGGGCGTCTTGGTAGAGAATGGCGTGATTGTCGGAACGGGTTGCTTTGACGGAAACCATATCACGGGAGTATATGTACTGCCCGGCTGCCAGAGGCGGGGATGCGGCTCGCGGATTATGGATGCGCTGGAAGCTGAAATTATGCAGAAGCATAGGGTAGCTGTTCTGGACGCCTCTCTTCCGGCAGTACATTTATACGAGCACAGAGGGTATCGGACTGTGGGACATGGTATGTATGAGCTGGAGCATGATGTCAGGCTGGTCTACGAGATTATGGAAAAGAAGCTGAGTATTTCATTGACATAAGGATTTGTTCATGTGGCTTTCAGTACCGGTAGCAGAGAAAAAGTGGAGGAAAATCAGAAAATGTTATATTTACGGCAGTATAAAAAAGAGGATGCCGCGGTAATTATCTCGTGGTGCAGGGATGAAATGACTTTTAGAAGGTGGACGTTTAACAGGTATGATAAGTATCCTATTACAGAAGCGGATATGAACCGAAAATATTTTGACTGCAACGGCGACTGTGCGGAGGCGGATAATTTTTATCCGATGACGGCATGTGATGAACATGGAATTGCAGGGCATTTTATTATGCGGTATATCGACGGCAGCCAGAAGAAGCTGCGGCTGGGCTTTGTAATCGTAGATGATACGAAAAGAGGGTGCGGATACGGCAAAAGGATGATACGGCTTGCAATGGATTATGCCTTTCGGATTGCCGGTGCAGAGCTTTTAACCATAGGCGTATTTGATAACAACAAACCCGCGTACAACTGTTACAAAGCGGCAGGATTTCGGGATGTGCAGCTAAAGCAGCAGGAAGTATATGAAGTATCGGGAGAAGAGTGGAAAGTCTTGGAACTGGCGATAAAGAGAGAAGATTACTTTTATTTGCCGCAGGATTAGGAGGTAATTTATTTTGTTTCATTTTGGATTTTCTTATGTAGGGCTTTTGTATTTGCTGATGCTTTTTGTTCCGAATCTGCTTTGGACGAAATATAAGCCCGACGGCTATGATGCGTATGCGAAAAAGGAGAGTAAGGTACTGCTGTTGTTTGAGAGAGCGGGAGAGATGCTGGTATGCGTCCTTGCTCTGATATTTTCAGACTTTAACATCAGAAGGACGAATTGGTGCGTATGGCTGATACTCTCTTTTGTGCTGATGCTTTTTTATGAAGCGTACTGGCTGCGATATTTTAAGAGCGGGCGGCAAATGAAGGACTTTTACAGCAGTTTTCTGGGAATTCCCGTGGCGGGCGCAACGCTTCCGGTCTGTGCGTTCTTCTTTTTGGGCATATATGGAAGCAATGTGTTTTTGCTTGCGGCGGTTGTTATCCTTGGTATCGGACACATCGGCATCCACTTGCAGCATAAAACGGAAATATGCGGCAGAAAAAAGAGAAAGCTTCCGGTTCGGCTGCTCAGATGGATTGCGGGAGGCTTGGGTGTTGCTTTTATTGGCGTGAGTGTTTTGGTGATTGGATGCAGAAATATCCATTATTTGAAGCACTACCGAATGATTGAAAATGGTGTGGACGAGGGAATCTATTTGACCTTGGGAGGGCAGGAGCAGTATGTGCTGCTTCGCGGCATGAACAATGAAAATCCTGTTATTATCTACCTGCATGGAGGACCGTCTTCTCCGGATACCTGCACCACATATGGCTTCACCGATTACCTGATAGAAGAATATACCGTTATTGCATGGGACCAGAGAGGATGCGGAAGGACTTATTTTCATAATGCGGAAAATGATTCCGACAATGCCACGGCAAGCTTTGAACAGGCGAAGGCGGATTTGGATGCCTTGGTAGACTATGCGCTGGAGCGATTTGGGAAAGAGCAGGTCATTATTTTAGGGCATTCTTACGGAACCATTCTGGGAAGTGAGTATGTATTGGAGCATCCGGATAAGGTGTCCGCCTACATAGGAGCTGCACAGGTGGTTTCCCTTGAGAAAATGGATATTTACAGCTATGAGGATGCGCTTTTAAGGGCAGAGAAAGCCGGAGACGATACGACCGAACTGATAAATGCATTTGCACAATTTCAAAGCAGCGGTGCACTTACGGACATGATGCTGCTTCGGTCACTGACAGCGAAATATCATCCTGCCAGCGTTCCCGATAAATCTATCTGGCTGGCGCTTACCTCTCCTTATTTCGGCGTGGAGGATTTACAGTGGTTTTTCAAACAGTTGGGAGATAAAAATACGTATTTTGCTTTGAACAGCCAGTTATTTGCGTATACGCTTGCCTTTGACGCTTATGAGAACAAAACCGCGTATGAAATGCCGGTTTATTTGATTTCCGGGGATTGTGACTGGGTATGTCCGGTTGATTCCATCAAAGAATATGCGGAGGCTGTTACGGCGCCTTCTGTCCGTATGGAATTGATAGAAGGCTGCGGTCACAATCTGCAGTATGCATCGCCAAAAGAATTTGCCCAAAGGATAAAGGAAGTATTAAGGAATTGAGACAAGCTTTTAGGACTGGAGGAGGCAGCTTGGATGGACTTTCAGAGAACAGACGGAAAAAATAAGGATTTTATAGAAAACTGCCGACTTCTCGATATGGATTTGGACAGGCGTGTCGGAAAAAAGATTCAGCGGGATAAGTATAAGCAGTATAACCGGTTGGATGAGATACGGCAGGCGATAGTTGTCTACGAAGACGGTAAGGCGGTTGGCGGCGGCGCCATCAGGAAATATGACGACAAAAATGCGGAGTTAAAGAGAATCTTTGTACATCCCGCATATCAGGGACAGGGCATAGGGAGCAGGCTGGTTTTTCTGCTGATGGAATGGGCAAAGGAACTGGGCTATCAAAGAATCATTCTGGAAACAGGGGAGCTTTTAGCGGAATCCTGTGCGGTATATAAAAAGCTGGGCTTTCAGGTGATTCCCAATTATGGGGCATATGTAAATATGCCGGAATCGTTGTGTATGGCAAAGGATTTGTAAAACAAAATGAAGATGGACATTTGCAGGATGAAAGGCTGGGACGTGATAGTCAAAAAAACGGTTGGCGGATTGGAGTGGGTTGGATTTTCGCAAAAGCACCCCGAGAAACTGTTATGCATTTCATCGCAGAAAATAACGGTATTTGATTGTAGGAATGGCGAGATAACAGAGAGCGAAGCGGAATACGATGAAGAGAATTACATAGCGCTCTGCGCGGCATTTCCTGACGAGGAAATTATGATTGCCGGACAGTATGGCGGAAAAATGGAACATGCTTCCATACAAGGAGATAAGGTACTTATAGAGACATCGCCGGAGCACATTACAACTGTCACTTTTGTGCCTGCATTAGGGACAGGAAGTGTTATTTTTCAAAATTACGGTTACTATACATGCGGATTTAGCTGTGACGGAGCATATTTTATGCTGGCGCAGGATGCAGGAATTACGATATGTAAGAAGATTGATTGCGGCATGAAGGAGGAAATCCTGCATGATTGATGCGCATGTTCAGGGATTGACGGAGGGTGCAATATGGAATTAGAAATGCAGATGTATACAAGGGATAGAATACCTGACGTTGTAGACTTTGAAAAAAGATTACGCCAAGAGGAAGATTTCTGGGGGTGGGAGATAGATGAGGCATATATCAGTGCCATCGAAAGGAGCTTTGCTGACAGAAGCTTTGACGATGCTATCTCTGTATTGGCTTATCATGATGGCGCAGTTATCGGCAGGATTGACGCTTCTCTCATTGCAAGCCGCTTTGACGGGTCAAAGAAGGCGTATCTTGACTGGATATGCGTCATAAAGAGCAGCAGGCATCAGGGTGTGGCGCAGCGGCTACTGGAAAACTTGAGACAAATCCTGAAAGACAGGCACATCGATACGCTGCTTGCGTTGACCGCCGCCAATGAGGAGGCACAGCGTTTTTATCAGAGTGTTCCGGATTCTGTGATGAGGGATATTGGTATCTGGATTGACATTAAGTGACGTAAATCAGGATTGACCGAGCAAAGCGAGGGATACTTCTTGAACGCAGGTTCAAGAAGGTGGA
>CAJTPU010000037.1 GCA_910578335.1 uncultured Lachnospiraceae bacterium
ACGACATAACCCGGCTTATCGTCCTGCTTATGAAAAAAGTCCAGTAAATAGCGGTGAAAACCGTTTGTTTGCCGGACTTTTTTATAAGTACTAAAAAGAGCCATTGTGTTGATTTTTCCCGAAATAGCTTCGCGTTACAATATAATCGTAACCGTAAACAACAGCAATAAGGGTAAAGGAGACAAAGCGATGAACAAGGAGGTAATGTCTGAAAGAATGCGCAGCTTGAGGGAAGACCACGACTACACACAGAAATATGTCGCGTACAAGCTGGGGATTGACCAAAGAGCATATTCTACTTACGAGACGGGCAAACGGGAGATGCCGGTACACAAACTGTATATGTTGTGTGAGTTGTATGGCGTGTCCATGGATTACATGGTTGGGCGGAGCGACAAAAAGAATCTGGAATGTTAACAGGCAGGAAGCGGCGTTTTCTGGAGGAGAACGCCGCTTTTCCTTTTTTATGCCAAATCAGTAGTAAACCCTTCTTTTTTGCAGCATAAATGGTAAAATTTGGTTGTGATAGGACTACAAAAGAAAAGGAGAGTTGGCAATGGATGACAGAAAGTATCTGCGCAGGATGAAAGAACTGCGGGAGGACCATGATTATGGGCAGAAGCAGGTGGCTTCAGTCCTGCAGATTGACCAGAGAGTGTATTCAAGATACGAAACAGGAAGGAATGTTCTGCCTGTTGCAATGGTCTACGGATTATGTGAGCTTTACGGGGTATCCTCGGATTATCTGCTGGGAATCAGCGATAAAAAGTGAAGTAAATGAGCAGACAGAGGGAAATATTGACCTCTTAAGGGGAAAAAACTACAGCTTACCGCAAAATACTTGCGGAAGGCTGTAGTTTTTGATTATGATAATGACAATATGAGGGGAAGAGGAGGTAAAAAGATGGAAGCTGTTATAAAAGCAGAAGGCTTGTCCAAACATTTTGGAAATGTAAAAGCAGTTGATAATATTCATTTTACGGTGGAGCGGGGTGAGTTGTTTGGGTTTCTGGGGGTAAACGGCGCAGGGAAAAGTACTACCATCAACATGTTGTGCACCATTTTAAAGCCGACGGCGGGCAGTGTGGAAATCTGTGGTCTGGCGCTAGGCAAAAAGGATATGGAAATCAGGAAAAAAATTGGAGTGGTTTATCAGAATAACTGTCTGGACGACAGGCTGACGGTAAAGGAAAACCTGTTTACCAGAGGGGTTCTCTATGAGAAAAACAAAAAACGCCTGACGGAGCATATTGCCCGAATGGTGGAAATACTGGAGCTTTCTGATGTCTATAACAGAAGTTTTGGAAAGCTTTCCGGCGGACAGAAGAGGCGCTGCGAAATTGCAAGGGCGCTGATTCATACACCGGATATTTTGTTTTTGGATGAACCGACTACGGGGCTTGACCCGGCGACTAGAAAAAAGGTATGGGAATGTCTGGAAAAGCTGCGCAGAGAAGAAAATATGACGGTCTTTCTGACTACACATTACATGGAAGAGGCGGCGAGAGCGTCTCATATTGCAGTGATAGACGAGGGCAGAATAAAAGAATACGGTACGCCGTTTTCTCTAAAGGAAACATATGCAAAGGATAAGCTGCGGATGATTCCCAAAAGCGGAAGAGAGCCGGCACTGGAGGCTCTTTTGGAAAAAATGGGGCTGTCCATCCGCAAAAAAGAAGAATATCTGGTCGTCTCCCTGGCTGACAGCCTTGCGGCGCTTCCGGTGCTTGCAGAGGCAGAAGAGCTGCTGCAAGGCTTTGAAGTGATACAGGGTTCCATGGATGATGTTTTCTTAAATGTAACCGGTAAGACGGCGGAAACGGGAGAAGGCGGCAAGGCGGGAAACTCCCTTGAGGCAGTGGGTTAATGGCGGAGGTATGGTGATGAGAGAGATTTATTATTTGACAAAACGTAATATGCTTATATTTCTGAGGGATAAGTCGGCGGTGTTTTTTTCCGTTCTGTCCATGCTGATTGTGCTGGCACTGATGGTGATTTTTTTGGGAAGTATGAATTGTGATGCTGTGGTAGAGGCACTGGCAAAGACCGGCGGCGTGCGGGATACGGCAGCGGATGAGAAAAATGCGGAATATCTGATAAAAATGTGGACCCTGGCGGGGATTCTTCTGACAAATGCGGTGACGGTGACGCTGACCGTTATGGGCTCCATGGTGCAGGACGAGACCAGAAACCGTCTGGTGAGCTTTTATGCGGCGCCGGTGCTTCGCATAAGGCTGGCGCTGGGTTATGTCCTGTCCTCATGGATTGTAGGAACCGGTATGTGCATTTTGACACTGGCGGCTGGGGAAGTCTATATGGGACTGAGCGGCTTTTCGCTTCTTTCTGCAAAAGAATGTGTGGCACTTTTGGGAATGATTTGCCTGAATACTTTTGTGTGGGCTGCTTTTGCCTATCTGCTCGCGCTGTTTATCCACAGTGAAAGTGCGTGGAGCGGTGCGCTCACCATTGTGGGGACGCTGGTAGGCTTTGTAGGGGCAATCTATCTGCCTATGTCCATGCTGCCAAAGGGAGTAAGCGATGTGTTAAAGCATCTTCCGGTTCTGCACGGCGCCGCCATGATGCGTACGGTATGTGTCAGAGACGCTGTAGAGACAACCTTCGCAGGTCTTCCGGAAATCGCCGCCGATACGTTTAAGGAACGGATGGGAGTCAGCGTGATTATGAATGGGAAAGCGGTTTCGTGGCAGTTTCAGGTGTTATTTCTGGCATCCTGTGGTATAATGGCAATTATTGCTGCGGCGGTGATTGGCAGGAAACGGAGAATAGCAGAGCGATGAAGATTACGATTATGGACAGGGACGATGGAGAAGAGGATGAAATCATTGTTCGCTGCCGACAGATGGACGAACAGCTTTTAAAGATGATATATGCACTGAAGGCGGGTACGGAAAAGCTGACGGTTATGCGGGAGGGCAGTATTTTACAGGTGCTTCCAAAAGACATTTATTATTTTGAGGCGGTGGACAACAGGGTATTCTGCTATCTGGAAAAAGAGGTCTTAGAGACAAAACGAAAGCTGTATGAAGTGGAACGGCAGTTTGCAGGCACCGACTTTTTCAGGGCATCAAAATCTACCATTATCAATCTGGCAAAAGTGAGGTCTTTGAGTCCTTCTTTTCACGGCAGATTTGAGGCGCACATGAAGAATGGGGAAAGCCTTGTGGTTTCCAGACAGTATGTGCCGGTCCTGAAACAAAAACTGGGTCTGTAAAATGCGAAAAAGCTTCTAAGCAGGAGGTGTAAGGTTGAAAAAAATAGCGGATGTATTCAATACTTTTGTATATGTTGTCACTGCGGTTGTATTCGGTTCCGCCGTCTATATTACTGTATTCTGGGGAGAAGCGGCACTTGGCGTAAAGCTTTTGTGGGAGATACTGCTGGTATCTTTTTTGTGCAGCCTTGGTACTTTGCTGTATCCGGAAAAGAATACCGGCAAAAAGGTAATATGGCTGTGCAGGGTTTTGCACTATGTATTGGTGAATGCGGTGGTTTTGGGCTGCGGTATATGGTTCGAGTGGTTTTATGCAGATAATCTGCCGATGGTATTTGGCATGCTGGTTCTGATAGCCGTTATTTTTGCGACAGCCTCCTTTATTTTCTGGAAGCGGGGGCTGCGCATGGCGGCGCGTATGAATGAGCGGCTTAAAATATATCAGGAGGGCGAATGAATAACAAATATGTAATTGCTTACATTTTTGGATATAATGCATGAAATAAAAAGGAAAGTTTTGGATATAATATACGAAAGTGAAATTGTAAATCAAGAAAAGATATAAATTGGTTGATATTTTTTTGGCAGATTGTTACAATGGATGCGGACTAAGTTTGGGAATCTGGGGAGATTTCCGGCTTTGTATGGAATTATTTCATAAACCAATCTATGAAAAGGGAGACAAAACACATGAACAAATGGGTGTACAAATTCAAAGAGGGCAGTGCCGACATGAGAAATCTGCTTGGCGGCAAGGGCGCTAACCTGGCAGAGATGACCAATTTAGGTCTTCCCATTCCGCAGGGCTTCACCGTAACGACAGAAGCTTGTACGGATTATTACAAGCAGGGCGAGACGATTTCTGATGAAATTCAGGAGCAGATTTTTAAAAACCTCGCAGACTTGGAAGAACTGATGGGCAAGAAATTCGGCGACACGGAAGACCCCCTGCTGGTATCGGTTCGTTCCGGCGCAAGAGCTTCCATGCCCGGTATGATGGATACTATCTTAAATCTCGGTTTAAATGACGTTGCGGTAGAGGGCTTTGCAAAGAAGACCGGCAATCCCAGATTTGCATATGATTCTTACCGTCGTTTTATTCAGATGTATTCCGATGTTGTAATGGAGGTTCCGAAGTCCTTTTTTGAGAAGATTATTGATGAGGTAAAGGAAGCAAAGGGCGTTACTTATGACACTGAGCTTGACGCAGAAGATTTGAAGAATCTGGCAGAGAAGTTTAAGGCTGTTTATAAAGAGCAGATGAAGGGACAGGAGTTCCCGCAGGACCCCAGAGAGCAGCTTATGGGCGCTGTAAAGGCGGTTTTCCGTTCTTGGGACAACCCTCGTGCCATCGTGTACAGACGTATGAACGACATCCCGGGCGACTGGGGCACGGCTGTTAACGTACAGTGCATGGTATTCGGTAACAAGGGCAATACCTCCGGTACAGGCGTTGCGTTCACCCGTAATCCGTCTACCGGCGAGAAGGGTATTTATGGCGAGTACCTGATTAATGCACAGGGCGAGGACGTTGTTGCAGGCGTTCGTACACCGCAGCCGATTACCCAGCTTGAGAAGGATTTGCCGGACTGCTACAAGCAGTTTATGGAGCTTGCCATGAAGCTGGAGAATCATTATCGCGACATGCAGGATATGGAGTTTACCATTGAAGAGGGCAAGCTGTACTTCCTGCAGACAAGAAACGGAAAGAGAACCGCTCCCGCGGCTATCAATATTGCATGTGATTTGGTTGATGAAGGCAAGATTACGCCCAAAGAAGCAGTATGCCGTATCGAGGCAAAGTCCCTTGACCAGTTGTTACATCCGACCTTCAATGCGGCAGCGTTAAAGGCAGGCGAAGTAATCGGTTCCGCACTTCCCGCATCTCCGGGCGCAGCGGCAGGTAAGGTTTACTTTACTGCTGATGAAGCGAAGGCAGCAGGCAAAGGCGGACGCGGCGAAAGAGTTATTCTGGTTCGTCTGGAGACTTCTCCCGAGGATATCGAGGGTATGCACGCAGCAGAAGGTATTCTGACCGTTCGCGGCGGTATGACCTCTCATGCAGCAGTTGTTGCACGTGGTATGGGTACCTGCTGTGTATCCGGCTGCGGAGATATTAAGATTGATGAAGAAGCAAAGGTATTTGAGCTTGGCGGATATACCTTCCATGAGGGAGATTACATTTCTCTGGATGGTTCTACCGGTAAGATTTACAAGGGTGATATCAAGACGGAAGAAGCTTCCGTAGGCGGCAATTTTGGACGTATTATGGAGTGGGCTGACCAGTTCAGAACCTTGAAGGTACGCACCAACGCGGACACTCCTGCAGATACCTTAAATGCAGTGAAGCTCGGCGCAGAAGGCATTGGTCTCTGCCGTACGGAGCATATGTTCTTTGGTGAGGACAGAATCCCTAAATTTAGAAGAATGATTCTCTCCGATACTGTAGAAGCAAGGGAAGAAGCGTTGAAGGCAATCGGCGAGTTCCAGAAGGCAGACTTCAAGGCTATGTACGAGGCACTGGAAGGCAGACCGATGACCGTTCGTTATTTAGACCCGCCTCTTCATGAGTTTGTTCCTACCGAGGAAGCAGATATTAAGGCACTGGCAGATGACATGGGTCTGACTGTTGCAGAGGTTAAGGCAAAATGTGATGCGCTTCATGAGTTCAACCCGATGATGGGTCACAGAGGATGCCGTCTTGCAGTTACCTATCCTGAAATTGCAAGAATGCAGACCAGAGCCGTTATGGAAGCTGCTATTGAAGTAAAGGCTGAAAAAGGCTATGACATTGTTCCTGAAATCATGATTCCGCTGGTAGGCGAGAAGAAAGAGTTAAAGTATGTGAAGGACGTTGTTGTGGAGACCGCAGACAAGGTGAAGGCAGAGAAGAATTCCGATATCCAGTACCACATCGGTACTATGATTGAGATTCCTCGTGCAGCACTGACTGCGGACGCTATCGCAGAAGAAGCTGAGTTCTTCTCCTTCGGTACCAACGACCTGACCCAAATGACCTTTGGCTTCTCCCGCGACGATGCAGGCAAGTTCTTAGATTCCTATTATCAGGCTAAGATTTACGAGTCTGACCCGTTTGCAAGACTGGACCAGACCGGCGTTGGACAGCTTGTACAGATGGCAGCAGAAAAAGGACGCAAGACCCGTCCCGACATCAAGCTGGGCATCTGCGGCGAGCACGGCGGCGACCCGTCTTCCGTAGAGTTCTGCCACAAGGTTGGCTTAAACTACGTATCCTGCTCACCGTTCCGCGTACCGATTGCAAGACTGGCAGCGGCACAGGCGGCAATTTCCAAATGATGCCATAGGATTTTTGGTACTAACAGGCAAAAGTATTGAAGAATGGCTTAAAATCAAGGTTTTTTAGGCTTGGTGGGGTTCATCACGGTGGGTGGTGGGCCCCAATTTTTTTGTTTTTGGATGCCGCTGATAGGATGGCGATAGGGGAAAAAATCGTACTATCAGGCAAAAGTATACTTTCACGCAAAAGTCAGGGGTTTCCGTGATAGTATAAAACGGAAAGGTAAAAAGGAGTAGGATATTGGCGGTTTTGGCTGAAAGGCGTATTAGCTTGACGGAAAATGCTGTCGAAAAACGGGGGATATGATACAAACACGGAAACTGCTCAGAGTTTTCGTGTTTGTATATGAGTTTCCGTGATAATATGGGGGTTTGCGTGATAGTATAAGAGCTTCCGGGAAAGTATGGAGTTTCGCCTGATAATATGAATTTTGTTAAATCATATGAACTTGGCATTGAACTACTACAATTAATTCTGGATTTGTGATATAGTAAAATACAAAAGCTGTTAAGTTAGGGGGTATGAGTTTCTATGTAGAACACTTTTCCTAAAGATATAAAAGATTGCATGAAAGGCTGTATTTTATCTATTTTTTGGCCTAAAAAAGATATAATAGATTTTTTCAAGAATGCCAGTTGTACTTCTAAGGATTTAATAATGGAAAGTGAATATAAAGAACTTCCAAGAGCTAAGATAGTAGACACTGTTTTTGCCAATTTAGAGAAACGAAGTGATTTAGGCATAGGACAATTTCGGGCAATGTTAAAGCAACTGACGGAATGGGACTACTTTGACCCATATTATTTTAAAAATTTGAATAAGTTGGATGAAGATGAAGCAAAAAGAAATATCATACATCTAAAGCAATTGCAAGAAATTAGGGATTATAAAATAAAGCAGGAAAGGCAACGTCAAGATGAACTTGAAAGAAAGAGGAAGGATATAAATGTAAATATTGTTGAATTAAAAGATACTTTCATAAATTTATTTAGTGGTAAAGATAAGGATGGAAAAGAAATAAATAGTCAGAGACGTGGATATTTATTTGAGGAATTTTTAAGAAAGCTATTTACAAATGCGGGAATAGAGGTAACAGAACCATTTAAAATTGTGGGAGAACAGATTGATGGTTCCTTTAAATATGATGGTGAACATTATATATTTGAAGCAAAGTGGCATGATAGTTGGAGTGCGTCCAATAGTTTATATCAGTTTGCTGCAAAGGTACAAGGAAAGATGCATGGAAGAGGAGTGTTCATATCTATAAATGGTTTTTCTCCTGGCTCAGTACATGCATTGACAACAGGAAAAGCAATACAAACAATTTTAGTGGATGGTGGTGATTTAGTTCCAATAACAGAAGGTATGTATACATTAAAGGAAATGCTTGACAATAAAATTAAAGCGGCCCAAACAATGGGAAGAATATATGTGGATGCAATAAGTTTATCAGAGAAAATAAATTAGTATGAATGGAGAATAGATTTATGAAACACGAAAGTGATATCGAAAAAATGATTGATGTGGTGGATACAGAATTAGGATTTGCGGCTATTTATAATAAAGAATATATGCCCAAAGAATATGAGGAAGAAATTAGGTCTGCTAATATATTATTGATACCAAATGAAAATTTTAGAGATAAACAGGGATTATTTTTTCCAGAGTGTACAGATGAATTTTTGGAATTTATGAAAGAAAAGGAAACTAAAAATGTAAAGGTTGATATTTGTATTTCGGACGAAAATTATATAAAGTTAGAGTTACATGCTGATATTGTATATATTGCTACCATGATTGTTCAGTGGGCTGTATGGCCGATTACAACAAGTATAATAGCGGCTTATTTATACGATAAGTTAAAGAAGTCAAATAAATCACCCAAAGAAACAAATACAGATGTCAATGTGATTGTCGAAAAGAATGGGAAAAGTAAAATGATTCATTATCAGGGAAGTGTCGAAAATTTTGAAAAAACTATAAAAACAATAGATGAGACAATTTTTAAGTAGGGGTACATATGCAATTATATGAGATAAAAGAATACTTACAACAACCACACTTAGAATTTAAAAATTGCATTGAAGAAGAATTAAAGATGATTAAACAAAAAGCAGTTTCAGAGTCTAATGAAAAACTGGCGAATGAGATATGGTGTTTGCAAGAAGTTTATAAGATTC
Organism: uncultured Lachnospiraceae bacterium; assembly: GCA_910578335.1. Taxonomy (GTDB): domain Bacteria; phylum Bacillota; class Clostridia; order Lachnospirales; family Lachnospiraceae; genus Acetatifactor. The sequence continues at coordinate 8,732 of CAJTPU010000037.1, forward strand.
AAAAGACATATATTTCTATGTATAATGAATTGAAAGCTGGAAAATATTTTGAGGGCTGGCTATTATTAGATCAGATTGATATTGGCTTTTGTTTTCTAAGAGAGAATTTTGAATATGAAAATAATTTATATAATTTGCAGTTCATAGAAACGATTATCAAGGAGTATGAAAAAACATTTCCTCAATACCTCTATATGAGCAGAGAATCACTTATTAAAAGTGAAAAGTGTTCTATATGTGGGAAAAAATTTTTATTAAGAGGCGGCTGTAATCATAAACCAGGAAAATTATATATGGGAGAGCTATGTCTACGAGTAGTAACTGATGTTGAGTTTCTTGGTACAGCAATTGTTAGAAATCCTTTTGATAGATATGCAGTTATGCATATGGAAGGACAAGAATATGATTATTCAGTTTTAAATGAATTGATGGGAGCTCTATTGTCACCATACATACCTTGGTACGTTGAGAAAATGACAAAAAAGAAACTGGAATTCTTGCATATAGGAAGAAATGATAAATGTCCTTGCGGTTCGGGAAAAAAATATAAGTTTTGTTGTAGGGGAACAGATAACGAGTATATGCCACATAATAGGATTACGATACTTGGTGGTTATAAAATTAAAGAAAAGTCAATAGAATGTGGCGGAGGATTCGTAGGTAAAAAGGGAAAATTAGAATAAGGCAATAATAAGTAAATAATATGTATTTATTTATGCTGTTGAAATATGGGGGATATTGTCATATTTTGTCAAGGTGTCTCCTTCCCCAGCAGATACGGACACGGAAAGCCGACAAAGCCCGTAAACACGGCGCTTTTGGCACGACATAGGTTACAAAGTCACATTATTTCCGTGTGCTTTTAAGGGTATTTTTACATTTGCGAGGGTGCGAACTTGCGTTCGGGGGTTGTTTTGCCTGATAGTATATACTCGTAGGCAAAAGTCGGTTATTATCACGGAAACTCGGATACTCGCAGGCAAAACTCGATACTATCACGCAAAAGTCGATACTCGCAGGCAAAACCCATATACAAACACGGAAACTGCCTGTATTATCACGGAAACCCGCTGGGAGTTTTCGTGATAATATAGGGGTTTCCGTGATAGTATGCAAAGTTTCCGTGTCTGCATATGAGTAAAATGGTAAAAACTGAATGGATAAGTGACAATGAGAGAAAAGGGCTGTTCAATGGCTCTTTTTTGCTTTCCACTCCCAAAAAATAGTCGTTTCGTGCCATCGGGTGAAAAACAGAAAATTTTTATGGTATAATTCAGTGGATGCTTTTGCTTTAGCGGGAACGGTTTTCTGCCGAAGTAATAGGAAACAGCGGAAAGGGTGATATACGGATGTATGACGTGATGGTGGTCGGGGCGGGGTCGGCGGGATGCACGGCTGCCAAGGTTTTAGCAGAAAAAGGTTATAAGGTTCTCTTGGTGGAAAAATTCAGAATGCCCAGGTACAAGTCCTGTTCGGGCGTGCTGATAAAGAAATCAATGGAGCTTGTAAAGAAGTATTTCGGGGAGGCCGTGCCGGAATCTGCCATGTGTATCCTGATAGAGAACAGGGGAATGATGTTTGCAAAGCGGCTTTGCCGTCCATCGCAAATTCACTACCATATACAGCCGTATCATTGATTTTGAAAACGCGGATGATATACTTGAGAACAGATAAGGAGGTGACATTTTGAAAGTTGGGATAAACATAGACCGTTCCGTAGAGGAAATAGAAGTTCTAATCACAGCACATGAACAAAGCAGGACGGTCAATGCTCTTTATGAGCATATTGTAGAGTTCGATAAAAAGAGCCTTGAGACACTAACAGCATACAAAGATGATATAGTTAAGATTGTAAATGTGACGGATGTTTTCCGAATATATACAGGAAATCAAAAGGTCTACATTCAAACATGTCAAGGCGAGTTTGTCATACGGCACAGATTGCATGAATTGGAAGCGGCTCTCGACAAAAAACAGTTTCTCCGTATCTCTAATTCAGAAATCGTAAATGTCAAAAAAATTCGGGATATTGATTTAAGCATAATTGGAAGGATTTGTATTCGCTTTGAAGATAATACACAGACCTATGTTTCGAGGAGATATATCCCGAAAATCAAAAAATCTTTAGGAATATGAGGTGATATTTTGAAAAAGAAAGCTTTGAAGTTTGGAACAGTAGGTTTTCTGCTTGGGTGTTTTGCATATTTGCTGTTTTCAATCGTTGTTTCATTGCGGATGAACACAGGAGATTTCTATTTTACTCTTCCTGCTTTGGCAAATAAATACAGCAACGAAATGTTTGCAACCATTGCTCAGATAGCAACATTTACTTGGCTTGGATTAGCCTGCGGTATTGCGTATTTGTTTAGCGAGAATGTTGAACTTGAGCCAGCAAGACAAGCAGTAGGCTATTTAGTTTCGCTAACTGTCGGGATGTTGCCATTGGCGTGGACAGGACAATGGTTTAAGCATGTTTTTATAGGCATATTCAGCTATATAATCATTATTGCTATTGTTTCGCTCCTTTTATTCATGATTGGATTAGTGAAGTTGAAATGCGATGTCGATGAAATTAGGCAGGCTATTGGAGTTGGCGAGGAGGTTAATCATGAAGAAATTTAATCTGTCATCAAAACAAATAATCACTTGGATATGTGTAAATTACGGACTGTTTATATTGGCATTTTTCACTTTAGGCTTTATGGGCAGCAAAAGCGCTGTCATTATTAATTTTGTTTTGGATGTAGTACTTTGTGTTATTTCGTTTGCTCTTAATATTGGATTGTTTTCTGCAAAGTACAAAACACCCATTGTTGGCAAAATCGGCTTACTATTTGCAACATTATGTTTTGTAGCATTTACCTATTTTGCATTTTTAATGCCAGAAAACGGATTGCCCCCAGTTCTATTTAGTTGATTATGATAAATACGAAATGGATACTTTGCTCCCTGAGTTGTTTCCGGCAGGGAAAACAAAGGGGCGCCATAGCCAAGGCATCGTCAAATGATCCGGAAATTATTTTTGCTGATGAGCCAACTGGCAACCTGGATCTGGCCTCCGCAGTGAACATTATGCAGTGCTTTATGAAAATAAATAGTGAAGCCGCCGCACTATGGGCTTCAACCGCCATATGCGGAGGTCTGCCATTTCCGCAGGCAGCTAAGGGAAATGACTTGGAAATTCACTCTTATTCGGATTCCCGCAGAATTTTATTGACTTTCAATCCCATATCACCTATACTATTATCCAAGCAGGGGGACTACAGTGTAGTTGAGAAGGTAAAACCTGACCCTTTGAACCTGTTGGCTAATACCAACGTAGGGAGCTGAATGATACGATACCGTATTTTTTAGGATGTTCCCTGCACACGGAATATCCTTTTTATTTTTAACTGAATATGAATGATATGTGTTTGCGAGGGAACTGAACAAGTTGAAAAAGGTAAGACCTGACCTCTTGACCTGTCGGCTAATACCGGCGTAGGGAAGCAATTTCTTACGCCGTACTGCGTCTGAAAGAGCTTCTGATGATTTGGAAGCTCTATTTTTTTTCACAAGGAGGAAAAGGGAATGTCATTTATGGAAGGTATATTGAAACGGAATGTACCTGTCTGGGACAAGTGTATTGCCACCATGTTTGTGCAGGATATGAAGGACGGAAAACTGACCACTGAAGATTTTAAGGAATACATAGTACAGGACAGTATCTACCTGAAAAATTATGCCCGTGTGTATGGCAAGGCAATATACCATGCGGAAACATTAAGGGAAATCCAGCTTTACTATTCTATCCTGAACTTTGTTACGGATACAGAGTCGGTGGTTCGGCTGAACTATCTGAGTCAGTTCGGTATGACGGATGATGACATAGAATTTATTGATCCGTTGCCGGAAAACCAGAATTATATTGATTTCCTGTTTGAAACTGCGGAGCGTGGAAATGGGTGTGAGATACTCATGGCGGTACTCCCGTGTATGCTGAGTTACAGCTACATATTCCGTAAACTTGCAGATGAACCGGAAAGCCGGAAATCACAATATTGGGATTTCATTCATGATTATGCCGATGACCAATATGCTGAAAGCTGCAAGGAATGGTGTGACTTTGCAGATAGGAAGTGTGGGAGCCTTTCTGAAGCTGACCAGAAAAAGCTGGGCAATATTTTTGGAAAGTCGGGCTATCTGGAACTTGATTTTTGGAATATGGCTTACAAGAGGAAAAGGGCATGAAAGAGAGGATTTGTTATGTGGTAGGTGCTGGTGAAAATTTCGTGCTTGATTTTCGACCAGTCACGGGGGATTTTGTGATAGCTGCTGATGCAGGGCTACATTATCTGGAGGAGCAGGGTATCAGGGCAGACCTTGTGATCGGGGATTTTGATAGTTTAAAATGCGTATCGGAACACCCGAATACCATAGTGTTAAGTGCAGAGAAGGACGATACGGATACACTTGCGGCTATCCGAGCGGGCATCAAGGCAGGATATACCAGTTTCCACATTTATTGCGGGACAGGCGGGCGCATAGACCACACGATGGCTAATTTACAGGTTCTTGCTTATCTATCCGCCAACAATATGCGTGGTTTCTTATTCGATAACGGCACTGTCATTACGGCAATTACCAATGGCAGCCTTTGTTTTGGGAAAATCCCATGCGGGTATGTATCCGTATTTTCCTGTTCCGAAAAAGCGGAGGGAGTAACCCTGTGCGGTTTGAAATATGAGTTAAATAATGCAACATTGACAAATACATTTCC
>CAJTPU010000038.1 GCA_910578335.1 uncultured Lachnospiraceae bacterium
CTTACCGAAAGCTAAAGGGCCTGCCCTACTCCCCGGCTATATCGGACGCTCCCATGTGGGGGAACAAGATTATAACGGATATTCTCAGAAATCCTATTTACACCGGGGATTTGGTACAGGGCCGCCGCCGGGTGAAAAGCTACAAGGTACACCAGATTGAGGCTGTGCCGGAGGAAGAATGGGTGCGCGTCCCCGATACCCACGAGGCCATCATCACCCACGAAACCTTTGACAAGGTGCAGGCCCTGCTGGTGCGCGATACCCGGACATCCCCCAAAGGGCGCGAGATTCATCTGTTCAGCGGTTTTCTGAAATGTGCGGATTGCGGGAAATCCATCACCCGCAGCCAGAGCGGGAAAAATATCTATTACGCCTGCTCCACTTACAAGAACCGCTCCCGGACGGCCTGCTCCATGCACTCTATCAAGCACAACCGTCTGGAGGCCGCTGTTCTGTTCGCTATCCAGTATCAAGTGAACACCGCCGTTTCCTACTCGGAAATGATAACCAACATCAACTCGGCCCCGCTGAAAAAAAGTCAATCCCACCGCCTTAACGACCAGATAGCCGCAAAGGAAAAGGAATTGACCCGGATAACCCGCTACAAGCAGTCACTGTATCAAGACTGGAAAGACGGGGAAATCACCCAGCAGGAATACCGGGATATGAAAGCCGATTATGAACGGCAGGCCGCCGAGCTTGCGGATGTGCTGGCCCGGCTGAACGCGGAACGTGCGGAGCTGGCAAACGGCGTTGACAAGGAACATCCCGCGCTGGTAGCCTTTGCAAAGTATCAAAGCATCGAAACGCTGACCCGTGAAATCCTCACGGACTTGGTAGACCATATCAAGGTTTACGAAAACGGCAATATCAGCGTTCATTTCAAGTTCGCGGACGAGTTCCGCAAGATTGCCGAGTACATTGAAATCAACACCACCGATACCGCCGAGGCGGGCTGACCCCCGCCAAAGCAAAAAACCTTTTGACAGTGTGTTTTCCTAATAGGAGTTAATCATATGTCAGTACTGTGGACTGATGTCGTTCATCCATCAGCTCCACAACCGAATAAAACACATCCAATTATCACACCTGCATATAATACTGAAACTATTCCAAAGGCTTCCAAAAAGAAAACACATTCGACCCTGAGCTGTATCGCCTGCGCATTTGCTGGTGTTTCCTTCCTGCTGCCTATGATACTCATTGTTGGACTGTTATTATCCTTCACCGGTATGGTTATTGGCGTTGTTGATTTATGCATCCACGAAAAAGAAAAGAAGCATATAGGTTCATGGTTTGCACTTATCGTATTTATCTTTTATCTCATTATATTTGTATTTTAAAAAAGGAAACAGCGCCTCCTACTTCCCCGAAGGCGCTGTTTTCTTTTTTGTTACCGTACAACATTCTTTTTACTGCTGCGTCCTACCATGTAATCCATCGACACGCCGTACAGCTCACACAGCATATACAGCCTGTGCACGGGCATATTCCGCTTACCAGTTTCATATACAGAATATGTCCTCTGGTCTATACCGATTTTGTACGCCACATATTTCTGTGTGTAGTCATAGTCTTCCCTCAAGCCGCGCATTCTTACTGTCATTACTGCTTCGTCCATCGCTTTGTCTCCTTTACCCTTAAAACTGTTGTTTACGGTTACAAACATATTGTAACGCGGAATCTAAGGATAATTTAAATCCATGGTCTTTCCGGTACCTATCCCGCACTTTCCATACCTTTACACATGTACAAATGTTCTTATGTATGCTAATATAAGTGACAAGAATCTATTAACCAATGCTTTCCGCAGTCAGGAGGTAAGAATGTCAATAATCCAATGCCCCGAATGCAGCCACAACATATCTGACAAAGCCCTAGCCTGCCCTAGTTGCGGCTATCCGCTCCAGCCGGTTCCATCTTCTGTAAAGAGACCACGTAAAAAGCACAAGAAACTGCCAAACGGATTCGGGAGTATAAAAAAGCTGTCAGGCAACAGAAGAAATCCTTATGCTGCTTATCCGCCTACCACAGAATTTACAGTGACAGGAATTCCCATCACAATGCCGGCAATCGGCTACTATGAAAGCTGGTATGCCGCTTTTGACGCACTGCGCGAGTACAATCATAATCCTTATGACATCAACAATGCCAACCTTACCTTTACGGATGTATATAAACAATGGCATAAAATCAAATTTGAAAGCGAACATTTCCACCTGTCAGAACAGTCAAAGAAGACTTATAAATGGGCTTACAACCAGTGCAACACTCTTCATGACATGAAAATGTCCGATATACATAAGAATGAGATGCAGACTGTACTTGACAACTGTAAGCTTGGGTACTCAAGCGTCAGAAGTATTAAAAACCTTTTCGGGCAGATGTTTCGCTATTCCCTCGAAAATGGAATTGTTGACAAAGACTATTCTCAGTTTATCTCCATATCCATACAGGACAACAACGAAAGAGGAGAGCCATTCACGGAACAAGAAATTTCCCTTCTCTGGGATAATAAAGATAACATGTCTGTACAGATTATACTTATCCTAATATACAGTGGGTTACGTATAAGCGAATTGGAAGTGGTTGAGATTGATTTGAAAGACCGCTGCTTTCGCGGTGGTTTAAAAACAAAAGCTGGAAAAGAAAGAGTCGTCCCTATTCATAAGGCTATATATAAGTTTGTGAAGAACTTTTCGCAGAAAGATTTTCATGCAGGCACATTCCGTGACAAAAAATTTTATAAACTAATTCAGGATGTTGGCATGGCACCTCTCACAAACGGCAAGAAACACACCCCACACGACTGCCGGCATACATTCTCATGGTTATGTGATAAATACAAAGTGGATGACATATCTAAACACCTGATTATGGGACACAGCTTAGGCAGAGACGTGGAGAAAGCAGTATATGGGCACAGAACCTTCGCACAATTATCTGCAGAAATAAATAAGATAAAGGTTTGATTTTTTTGTTGCTAATTTGTTGCTAACCGCATTTTATTCGGTGTGTTTTTACGTTTTTTTGTGTAACTTTGTTCGTTTCTGTTTTGTTGCTAAAGTCCAGTAAATAGGCGTTTTCTACCGCTATTTACTGGACTTTTTTCATAAGCAGGACGATAAGCCGGGTTATGTCGTGAATAATCATCTGTCTTGGACTTTCGTCACCGAAAGCCTCCAGCGACCTACCTGAAAACAGACCGGGCAAGCCTGTAGTTTTCATATGGTCTTGCTTCGGATGGGGTTTACATGGCTGCGGCTGTTACCAGCCGCACGGTAGTCTCTTACACTGCCTTTCCACCCTTACCGCATCAGGAAAACCTGACGAAAGCTTTTGTCAGCCAATGCTGCCAAAGCTCTGCGCAAAAAGCGCCGGCGGTTTATTTCTGTTGCACTTGCCTTGGAGTCGCCTCCACCGGACGTTATCCGGCATCCTGCCCTGCGAAGCCCGGACTTTCCTCAGCCGCAAAAGCAGCCGCGATTATTTATCCTACTTATTTTTACATTGTATCATAAAACTGTTTTTCTGCCAAGAACCGCCGTCAGTTTCAACGCCTTTTGGTTTTCTTCTCAATCAATTGCAAACGCTTCCTCCGCCGAAAGCCGCGCCTTTAGCATCTCTTTTCCGGTAAGCGCACAGCTTCTTGCATCCGGACCGTGTCCGCCTGCAAAAACAATGTAGTGACCCTTGTGAACAAGCAGCCTCGCTTCTTCATCATACAGCGCAAACGCTTCTGCCGGCAGGTGAATGCAGACTTCTTTTTCCTCCTCCGGCTTTAAGCTGCATTTGCAGATTCCCTTAAGCTGCACGTTCGGCACATTTGCAGCCGCCTCCTCCGGCACCGCTTTTACATACACCTGCACGGTCTCCACGCCTTCCATAACACCTGTATTTTTTACGGTCAGCCGGATATCTGCGCCCTCCCTTGTCACCTTGTCTGTTGAAAGAGATAAATTGCCGTAGGAAAATTCCGTATAGGACAAGCCATAGCCAAACGGGTACAACGCTTCGTTCTGCATATAGCGGTAGGTTCTTCCCGCCATGGAATAGTCCGTAAATGCAGGCAGCTCCTCCGTTGTCCGGTAAAAGGTGACAGGCAGCCTGCCCTCCGGATTTTTATCCCCAAAAAGCACACGGGCTATCGCCCTGCCGCCCTGCGCGCCGGGATACCAGCCCTGCAGAATAGCAGGAATATGCTCGTCTGCCCAGCCTACTGCCAGCGCGCTTCCGGAGAGCAGCACCAGCACCACCGGCTTGCCGCTGGCATAAATGGTCTCTAAGACCTCCTCCTGCAGACCCGGCAGAGACAGATTCGGCTTGTCTCCGCTGGCAAACTCATTGCCCTCGTCACCTTCCTCTCCCTCCAGTCCTGCGTCAAGCCCCATACAGGCAATCACCAAATCACTCAGCGCACAAATTTCTTTTACCTCGGAAATTCTCTCATTTCCCTTGCTTAATCCCGTCACCTTCTTTTTGCAGAGATGGCAGCCCTCCGAGGCAAGTACCCTCACCTCGTCTCCCACATAATCCTGAATCCCTTCCAGTACCGTAATATAGCGGGAAGCCGTCCCCTCATAGTTGCCAATCAGCGCTTTTCGGTTGTTGGCATTCGGTCCGATAACGCCAATGGTTTGATATCTCTTCTTGTCAAGAGGAAGCAAGCCATTCTCATTCTTTAAAAGCACCACGCACTTTTCCGCCGCCTCTTTATTCAGCCGGCGCATTTCGGGAGAGTCCACCACGGTATACGGGATTTCATCAAAGGGGGTATGCTCCTGCTCTTCCATCACGCCAAGCTTCATACGTGTGGTAAAGAGGTTGACAAGCGCCTCATCCAGACGCTTTTCATCCACCCTGCCGTCCTGTACGCCCATCAGAAGGCAGGCAAACAAATCACCGCAATTTAAATCACACCCGTTATTCATCGCCATGGCTGCCGATTCCACCGGGGTCTGCGTAACCCCGTGCCCCTCATGAAAATCGCGAATCGCCCAGCAGTCCGACACAACATGTCCGGCAAACCCCCACTCTTTCCTGAGAATATCAAGCAAAAGCTCCCTATTGCCGCAGCAGGGCACGCCGTTCGTCCGGTTATAGGCGCCCATGACAGCCTCCACATGCCCTTCCGTCACACATGCCTTAAATGCCGGCAGATAGGTTTCATACAAATCCTGCCGGCTCACCTGCGCATCAAACTGATGCCGCAAGTCCTCCGGTCCGCTGTGCACCGCAAAATGCTTGGCGCAGGCTGCTGCCTTTAAATAGGTTTCGTCATGTCCCTGCAGCCCTTTGACAAAACGGACGCCCATCCGCGAGGTAAGATAAGGGTCTTCGCCAAAGGTTTCGTGCCCCCTGCCCCAGCGCGGGTCCCTGAAAATATTGACGTTGGGCGCCCAAAAAGTCAGTCCCTTGTAGATATCTCTGTCGTCGTACCTCTGCTGCATATTGAATTTTGCCCTGCCCTCGGTGGAAATGGCATCTGCCACCTGCTCCACAAAGTCCTCGTCAAAGGTCGCCGCCAGCGCGATTGCCTGCGGAAACACCGTGGCAATACCCGCCCTCGCCACACCGTGAAGCGCTTCGTTCCACCAGTTATAGGCTTTAATGCCCAGCCTTTCTATCGCCGGCGCCCTGTGCAGCGTCTGGGACACCTTTTCCTCCAACGTCATCTGCGCTACAAGCGCTCTGGCACGTTCTCTGTATGCCGCAAGCTTCTCTCTGTTTTTCACAATATCCATATAAAAGTCTTACCCTTTCCGTTTTTTTGCTGTATGCAGGATGCTTCACCGCTCGCTGCGGCGGCTGCCCTACACCCTGAAACAGCTTCCTCCCACAAATTCCCTGCAGATGGAATTGTTGGGCAGGCTTTCGCTGCTCACGCCTAAAAAGTAATCTAAAAATTTCAGAAGCCGCCTTGCTTCATAGTACTCCGGTTCACCCTTCCCAATATGGAACAGCAGCGGCTCCGCAAACTGCTTTAACACAGCAAGCTCATAAATAAGTGCCGAATTAAACATAGCGTCCGCGCTCTCCTGAAAAGGAAAAATATTCTGCTCCTCTCCTCTTCTGACGGAGCCCCACATCTGAATGGTTCTCTTGGCATCCGAGCCTCTGGTTCTTGCATCGCGGACCATTCTCCTAAGCAGACGCACATCCGTGGTCGGTATCCGGTTGTGCGCATCGATATTCAGACTGGTCAGCGCACTGATATATATCTTATATTTGCTTTCTTCGGGCAGCGCGTAAGAAGTTTTTGCATTCAAACCGTGAATTCCCTCTATCACCAGAATATCCTCCGCGCCCAGCCTCAGGGTATTGCCTTTATACTCCCGCTTGCCGGTCTTGAAGTTAAAGGTCGGCATTTCCACCATCTCTCCCGCCAGCAGCCTGCACATATCCTGATTAAAAAGCTCTACGTCGATTGCCTCCAGGCACTCAAAATTGTAATCGCCGTTCTCATCCCGCGGCGTCAGCTCCCTGTCCACAAAATAATCGTCTAATGCAATCGGATGCGGCGTCATGCCCTGTGTGCGGAGCTGAATAGAGAGCCTGTGGGAAAAGCTGGTTTTGCCGGAAGAGGAAGGTCCTGCAATCATAATAAACTTTACGTCTCCCCGCTCCACAATTTTCTTGGCTATTTCTCCAATTTTCCGTTCCTGCTCCGCCTCCTGCACCAAAATCATATCACTGATATTTCCCGCGCATATGGCATCGTTCAATTCACCCACCGTTGTGATATTTACCCTGTCTCCCCAATTCTTTGCCTCCAACAGTGTTTCAAACAAAAGCCTGCTTTTCGGCGCCTGCGGCACATGACACGGGTCTTTCATGTCGGGAAGCAGCAGCATCATGCCGCCCTCGTAAGGCACAACGTCGAAATATTTAACATATCCGGCATTTGGCAGCATATAGCCATAGTAATAATCAAAATATCCTTCCATCTCGTAAACATTTACGAAGGAGCTTCTTCTGTAGCGGAATACCTTCTCCTTATCCGCCATTCCTTTTTCCCGGAATAAATCCATGGCGTCATCAAGGGCATAGGACTTTTTAAGCATCGGCATCTTCATCTCCGAAAGCTCCTGCATCCTTTTTTTCAGCTTATCCGTCAGCTCCTTTGTCACGGTGAGCGCTCCCGTGGAAACATAATAGCCGCTTCCCACGGTAAACTCCAGCTTGCAGCCCTGCGCAGCCTCCGCTCCCGCCACATCGTACACAGCCTTTAAGAGCATCATTTTTGCAGTACGCATATACGTCTTATTTCCCACTGCATCCTTCAATGTAAAAAATTCCAACCTGCCGCTTCTTACCGCCCTCTTAAACAGCTCCCGTATCTTGCCGTTTAACGCCACGACCGCAATCTGATTGTCATAAGCCGGCTGGTATTCTTTTACGATTTCTTCGTAGGTCGTCCCATTCGGATACTGCCTTTCTTTTCCCTCAATTGTCAATGTAATCATCTTCCCAATACCTCCCGTATTTTTGTTTATACCACTGTATATGGACTTTTTTCCTCTGCCGCCAGCACCACAAGCTCCGGCATTTTTTTCCTGCAGTATTCCTGCATATATGGCACAAAAAGCTTCTCCAGACCATAATGCCCCGCATCAATCACGGAAACCCCCTGCGCCACCAAATCAATCCCCATGTGATGATTGATATCCCCTGAAATCAGCACATCGACGCCCGCCTGCACGGCTGACGGTATCACGGATTTCGCCGACCCGGGGGAAACTGCGGCAATCTCTATCCGCTCATTCATTTCCCCGTATACCCTGACAGCGGGAAGATGGAACACTTCTTTCACATACGCCGCACACGCTGAAAGACTCATGACTTCCGGCAGCCTGCCATAACGTCCGATTCCTTCTTTGGCAATCTCGTCTTCACAAGTAACCTCCAAAACCTGTCTGTCCAAAAGCCGCAGCTCGTCCGCCGCGGCATCCGCCATTCCCATCACGTCAAAATTGGTATGCATGGCATAATAGCAAATATCCGCCTGCAGAAGCTTGAGCACGCGCCTGCCGATAAAGTGCTCCGCCGTAATGCTTTTTAAAGGAGAAAAAATCAGCGGATGATGGGTAATCAGCATATCTGCTCCGGCATCGACAGCGTCCTCTATCACCTCGTCGGTGGCATCCACCGCCAGATACACGCTTTTTACTTCCTTTGCGCTCCGCCCTGCCAAAAGCCCCACATTGTCCCACTGTTCGGCAAAGCCCAAAGGCGCAAGCACCTCCAGCCTGCGCATAATGTCCGTACACCTCATACCCCTTCTCCTTCTCTTTTATAAAATGAAAGACAGCATTCGATATCAGAAAGCTCCTCTAACAGCTCCCTTTTCCGCTGTTTCCTTCTGACAGCTTCCTCACCGTATCTTTCTGTAGCTTCGTCCCACGCATTTTTAGCGTTTTCTCCCGCTTTTTCGACTGCCGTAGATACCGCTGCAGTCTCTTCCCGCTTCCGCCTCTTTCCATTGTCAAGACCTGCCAGAATCTTTTCATTCCTGTCCCGCAGCATTTCCAGATATTCCTTTAAAATCGGATGCCTCTCCGCCAACAGGCAGGCGCCGAAGCTGTCCGCCGCCCGCTGCCATGTCTCGTCTGAAATGCCCTCCGGCACAGGCGCTTCTTTGCCGCGGTATACCGCCTTCATCACCACATAAAATTTGCCGTCTTCCTTCACCATGTTTTCCGCCACGACAGCGTAGCCGTTCTCCCGCAGAAACGCCCGAAAATACCGAAGCTCCGACTGTGGCTGCAAAATCAGCTCTTTCATCAGCTTTGCTTTTTCCTGCCCTCTTGTCAGGATTTCTGCCATCAGGCGTCCGCCCATGCCGGCACAGATTAACGTATCCGCCTCCCCCGCACGAAGCGCTTCCAAACCGTCTGACAGCCTTGTCTCTATGTAATCAGAAAATCCTCTCGCGGCTATATGCTCTCTGGCACGCTCTAACGGTCCCTCCCGCAAATCCATGGCATAAACCTTCGGCGCAATTTTATGTTCATACAGATAAATGGATACAAAGCCATGGTCGCAGCCTATGTCCGCCGTCCGGCTGCCCATTGTCACCATATCTGCAATTGCCTGTAATCTTTTTGACAATTCCATGGCTTGTCCTAATCCAGATAGTCTTTCAATTTGCGGCTGCGGCTGGGATGCCTGAGCTTGCGCAGCGCCTTCGCCTCAATCTGGCGGATGCGCTCACGGGTTACGCTGAATTCCTTCCCTACCTCCTCCAGCGTCCGCGCCCTGCCGTCATCCAGTCCAAAACGCAGCCTTAATACCTTCTGCTCTCTTTCCGTCAGCGTGCCAAGCACCTCCACAAGCTGTTCCTTTAAGAGCGTAAACGCCGCCGCATCTGCCGGCACCGGCACATTGTCGTCCTGAATAAAATCTCCCAGATGGCTGTCCTCCTCCTCGCCGATGGGCGTCTCTAAGGACACCGGTTCCTGACTGATTTTTAAAATCTCGCGCACGCGCTCCACCGGCATATTCATCTCCTCCGCGATTTCCTCCGGCGAAGGCTCCCTGCCAAGCTCCTGCAAAAGCTGGCGGCTGACACGAATCAGCTTATTGATGGTCTCCACCATATGCACGGGAATTCTTATGGTTCGCGCCTGGTCTGCAATGGCTCTCGTAATTGCCTGCCGAATCCACCACGTCGCATAAGTAGAAAACTTATAGCCCTTTCGGTAATCAAACTTTTCCACCGCTTTAATCAGTCCCAGATTACCCTCCTGTATCAAATCCAAAAACAGCATTCCCCTGCCCACGTAACGCTTGGCAATACTGACCACTAGACGCAGGTTGGCTTCTGCAAGACGCTTTTTGGCGTCCTGGTCGCCCAGCTCCATTTTCTTTGCCAGTTCAATTTCCTCCTCCGCAGACAAAAGCGGTACTTTACCGATTTCCTTTAAATACATCCTGACAGGGTCTTCAATGCTGATACCATCCGGCACGGAGAGGTCGAGGTTTTCCACATCCACGTCTTCCTCGTCAATCATCATGATTTCTTCGTCGTCTACGTCGTCTTCCTCCGTAATCCGCAGGATATCGACATTATTCTGCTCCAAAATCTCCAGAATTTTATCAAATTGTTCCTCTTCGAGCGGCATGTCTAAAAAGAAATCATTGATTTCCTGATATTCCAGCACATTCTTTTTCTTCTTTGCAACGGCGAGAAGCTCCTTCATCTTCTCCTCAAACCTTGCCTGTGTGTTTTCATCCATTTTGGTTCCATCCTTTCAAAACGTAGTAGTAGTATAACCTCAATCCAGTGAAATATGCGTTTTTCCAAGCTCTTCCAATGCCTTCTTGCCCGCAATCACCTGATTTAATGCCTCCATATCACTTCCCAGTCTGCCGGAATAGTATTCATAACTATTCTTTTTCACAGCATATAAAATGTCGTGAAAAGCCTTCTCCCTCTCCTGTTTCGTCTGAAGCGCTTCCACTTTGGTGTTAAACAGCGCGGCAGCCTCCCGCTGCTGTTCCTCCTCCTCAAACATACTGACAATACCCGCCGGATTGTAGTTCCCCGCCTCTATATCCAAAAACAGGCGCTCCGCTACCTTCCTGTACAGCTCCTCCGTAAAGTCGGAAGCTTTTATGTATTGGGATATGCGGGGGTACACCTGCGGATAATCCGTAATCCACGTGAGCAGCATCCGCTGAATACGCCTGCCGTTTTCCTCCGGCGTTGCCTTTTTTCCCGCAGCCTGCTTCGGTCTTTCCACAGGCTTTACCAGCCCCGTCTGCGCCGCATAGGTGTTCACCAGCCGCCGCAGATTGTCAAAACCGATATGGTACTTGTCCGCCACCGCCTCAAGATAATTTTCCCGCTCCACCTCTATTTCAAAGCCGCAGAGCTTTTTCGCAATTTCTTTATGGAACTTGGTCTTGCCCTCCGGGTCTTTCAAATCATAATCCCGCTCCAGAATGCGGATTTCAAACATAAAACTGTTTTCCGCGCCTGCAATTCTCTCCTGAAACGCCTCCGTTCCCTCATTTTTGATAAACTCGTCAGGGTCCTTATGAGGCTTTAAGTCGATGACCTTGCCCGTCAGTCCCGCCTCACGCAAAATTCCAATAGCGCGCAGCGCCGCTTTGACTCCCGCGCCGTCGCTGTCATAAGCAAGCAGCACATTCTCCGTATAACGCTTTAACAGATTTGCCTGCCCCGAGGTAAACGCTGTCCCAAGAGAGGCAACCGCCTGGGTAAAGCCCGCCTGATGCATGGAAATTACATCCATATAGCCCTCGCACAGAATCACATTGCCGGCGCGGGCGGTCCTGGCAAAATTAAGCCCGTATAAATTCCGGCTCTTGTCAAATACCGGCGTTTCCGGTGAATTCAGGTACTTGGGCTCGCCCTCTCCCATCACCCTGCCGCCAAACCCGATAACCCGGTGGTTAATGTCCTGTATGGGAAACATAACCCTGTTCCAGAACTTGTCATGGGAGCCTCTCTTCTCGTCGTAGCTACTAAGACCGGCTTCCGCAAGCAGCCTTTCGTCAAATCCTTTCTGCTTCAAATATTTGGTCAAATCATCACTGGTCTTATTGGCAAAACCCAGACCGAATTTCTGCATGGTCTCCCCGGAAAGCCGCCGGTTCGTCAGATACTTAAGCCCCGTCTCCCCCTGCTTGGCGCGGAGCTGGTAATAAAAATACTTTGCCGCCTCCTTGTTTGCCTCCAAAAGCCGCGCCCTGTGGTTTTCCTTTTTTTTCATCTCCTCAGAATACTCCACCTCCGGCAGATTGACGCCCGCACGCTCCGCCAGCATCTTGATTGCCTCGCCAAAGGTATAGTTCTCATAATTCATAATAAAAGTAAATACATTGCCGCCCGCGCCGCAGCCAAAGCAATAATACATTTGTTTTGCGCCGGACACGGAAAAAGAAGGAGATTTTTCATTGTGAAAAGGGCAGAGCCCGAAGTGGCTGGCGCCCTTCTTCTGCAGCTTCACATATCCCGATATCACGTCCACAATATCATTTTTCATTCTGACTTCTTCTACCAGCTCTTCGGGATAGTACATTGTGGGTTCTCCTTTCCTGTATATGTCGTACTTAGGCTTTTTCGAAACTCAGTGAATACGCGAGTGTCATTGTGCACCTTGTATATTTCAACACAGA
>CAJTPU010000039.1:0-274 GCA_910578335.1 uncultured Lachnospiraceae bacterium
CATAAGGAACAGTTCCAGGATGCAGAGATCGAGCTTTATGGAAAGAAGGAATCCATCCGTTACTACTGCATTGACCTGCTGTGGGGGCAGAAGCTTTATCAGGAACTGCGTTTTGTACTGGTGGAAATGGATGGCATCCAAAGTATTCTGGCAAGCACCAGCCTGGCACTGGAGCCGCTGTCGGTCATCCGGCTTTACAGTTACCGGTTCCGGATCGAATGCACCTTCCGGGAGCTGAAACAGCAGGTTGGCGCATTCTGCTATCATTTCTGGT
>CAJTPU010000039.1:284-10387 GCA_910578335.1 uncultured Lachnospiraceae bacterium
ATATGGCACTGTCCTGTATTGCAATGGGAATACTGCAGAGCGTTTCCATTCGTTTTGCCGGAGAGTTCCACCCCGGGCAGATACGTTACCAGAGGACGCCTTCCAGGGGGCGGATGTCAGAAGCCGCTGTCATGCACTATCTGCGGAAACATTTTTTCCGCCTTTTAGGAAAACAGCCAGAATTATGCATAACGCAGATAATTCAGGAACAGCAGGATGAGTCCGGAACCTACTGGGGTTCACGGGCTTCTTAAGCAGCGCAAACTTTTTACTCACAAGTTATGTATAGATACAGCAGAAATGGAAACGGTTCTCTGCAAAGCTGGAAAATGGGAATGGCATTCTGAGTTGTATATGATTACGAATGAATATGGAATTACGGTGATATATCCAAAGAGAAAGGGCTGCTGATATTTTAAGACTATGGCAGTAAGCAGGGGACGAAACGATGTATTTGGAGTTCAATAATAAGATGGAAAATGCCCTTTATGTTTCGGCATAAAGGGCGGTGATGGGTTTACTTTTTTGATTTTTTGGAGAATACTTGCTGTTTCAAAATGATGCGTACTTTTATTTTAGATAGCATTTATTGATTGAAAAAAATTACAATAATTTTTTATATTTAGTAAGAAAATCACGAAAAAATTTTAATTGATAACCAAGAAAATGCGAAATATATTCTTTATTCTTCTAAAATGGAAAATATTGAATTATTTCAAAAACTTTATCCATAATTATATCTAGTTTTTGATATTCAAATGCAATAGTTGTGCAATAACTATGCGTTTCTATATATAAAAAATATGGTGGTGTGTCACAATCTTTGCAAAAAGTGTCTTCTATAGCATGTTCAAAACCTTTCCTGTCTAAAATAAAATGCAGATAAGCAATAGCTTTTTTGGAAATTTTTTTTGACTTGATAGTTGCATTTGATTTATCCATACCCTCTAAAACAGAATTACTTTCTTTATTTTTATCATTAGTCAATTTCGCCAATGGAGAAAATAATTCTTTTCGAGTTCTGGGATAAAGCATGGGATTTGAGTATGCATTAAGCAAAATAATATCATGGTTTTTACAAATAAAACGTATTTGTCTTAGATAATAATTAATGCTTGTTCCCAATGAATCGAATAGTGTGTCATCAGTTGGAATACGGGCGCGATTGTCTTTAAAAGTAATACCGCATTCATCCATATCTTTTTTTAATGTCTGTCTTCCGGGTATTGGGTAAAAACCAGCATGGGTAAGCTCTTCCCGATATCTTTCTAAAAATTCTGATTGCGTTTTTGGGATATTTGGTTCCGATGAAGCAATCTTACGACATATTCTGCGTCTTTTATTTATGGTTTTATTTGAAGACCTGCCCCTGGTAATTCCCTGTGATTTGGGTTTTCTTGATACTGAAGTTTTTTTCTCCATATTCATATTTTCCTTTCGCCTAAAAAAATTAAAAAAGTCTTGACAATTAAATGTGTTTGTTATGAATACCTGTATAACTATTATAGGATATTCCACAAAGAGTTCTTGTTTTATTATCCCATACTATATTACAAATTGTTAAAAGATATTGTATGTTAGTGTCAATAGTAAGCGTATCTTAACAAAAGTGGTTTTATGATATACTAATTTGCGTCAAGTCGTACGACTGAAAAATTATTGTATCCCTCTGCGCAAAGGGATGCTGGAAGGAGCGAATGTAAATGAAAATTCAGTTTGTTACGCCAAAAGTAGAAGGAGGAAAAAAATACAGAGGTGAAATCAGCAGATATACGATAGATAAGGAACAGGGGGTGTGCCGCGTGTATGTGGTTCTCGACCGAGAACAGAATCTGGAATTTATGAAGAGGTTTGAATTCAATTTGATGAAGGGCTCTGAGTTCTTCAAATTCTGTGATGAAATATGGATAGGTGACGAGGATGGCACAGTGGAGTTGGATGATATGAAAGGAATAAGAGTCATTGTGAAATTAAGAAAGGGTCGCAATGAAAAATATTATGTCAAAGAGATTAAGCTGGATGAGAAATATTATGAACAGGAGGAGCAGGGTGAAGAATAAATGCAGGAGAAGGGATTGTTATGGCACAGTAGAAAGCTATAGCTACAGGAAGAAGCATGTAATATTACATTTGTCATGTTATGATGGAAACGGGAATAGAAAGAACCTTGCTTACAAAATACCAGTATGGAGCCTGAATCACAGGCTCCAGAACCTTCCGATTTTCAGAAAGGATGGCTCATTGGATTTTAGGGGGCTGGAAGGTATGCCAGTATGTATTGAAGTAATTCAGCGTGGCAGTAAAATATTTGTGAAAAAGGTTGTCTGTGATGTATCTTATTACGGTGTAGGAAGGGGGAATGAAAATGGGTAAAAATTCAGATTTGACAGAAAACATTCAGGAGCTGATAAGCAAAGGACTTTTAAGCCTTGCGAAAGACATCAGGGGAAATTACTATGGACTGATAAACAATGAAAAAAATAGTACAATGGCTTATCCAATTTATGAAAATGACTTCAGGACAGCCCCCAAAAAGTTATATTACAAGCACTTTGAAAAAATGCTTCTCATGCAGGAGGTACAGAATGCAGTGGACATAGCCGAGATTCTTGGGGCAGATAATCTGCAGGAGGTAGAGGTATGCAAGAGGATTTATAACAGCGGTTTCCAGTATGCCTACGAATTAGACAGGGAAAAGGAACCGTTGTATGGATTGAAAACGGGAAGGCGTCCATAGAAACAGTAGAAGGCGTCATTTTCCGGCATTCCGCCAATTACGCAGACCAGGTAAAGCCCGACCTGAGAATCAAGCCGGGAAGACTGCTTCACTATGTAGGAAAGAATTTCAACCTGAAATCTGACAGGGAGGTAAAACTTCTTACGCTGTTCCTTGTTACATCATTCTGGGGGCTGGGCATTAATCATCCCATGCTGGTGCTGACGGGTGAAAAAGGCGCGGGAAAGAGCTCGGCTCTTCGGAAACTGGAAAGCCTTATCGACCCCAAAGCCACGGACGTAGGAGGCGGCATTCCAAAAGGAAGTGACGGTCTGGAATTGAAGCTGAACAACAATTATTTTACCTCATTGGATAATTTGTCATCCTTAAGCCGGAGAGTGTCTGATATTTTGGCAGTTGCAGTGACAGGGGGCAGCGTATCAAAGCGCGCCCTGTATCAGAATACAAATGAAATCGTATTAGATTTGAAATCAGTGGTCGCCATGAACGGGGTTTCACTGGTTGCAAAGGAAAGCGATTTGCTCGACCGTTCCCTGATTATCGCGCTTAAAAGGATAGAGCCGGATGAAATCGTGACGGAGGAAGCGTTACAGAACCAGTTTGAAGAAGACAGACCCAAAATATTAGGCTGTATTTTTAAGGTACTGGCAGCAGCTTTTTATGATAAAGAGCCTGTGGAAAAACAGAAGCTGATACGTATGGCTGATTTCCATGTTGCATGTATCAAAGCGGGCAGAGTTTTGGGCATGGCGGAAGAAGAAGTTTCGGAGATATTATGGAAAAACCAGAAAAATATTAACAGAAGCACGTTAGACGGGGACGTTGTTGCACTGTGCATTATGGAATTGATGAAGAAAAGAAAAAAATATACAAATTCTATGTCAATGTTACTATGCGACTTACAGGACATTGCGGCAGAGAACGGAATGGCAGGGAATGTGCTTCCAAAGACACCCAACCACCTGAGAATCCGGATTGACAAGATAAAAAGCAATCTGGAGAATGAGTCCGGCATCCATTATGAAGTGAAGCCAACCTCAACCTTCAAAGAAATAACGATTTGGAAGAAATAAAAAATTTTGCAAAACCTTGCGAAATTTGCGAAAGGCTGAGAAACCATACAGATAAACTAAGGCGGGATATATTTTCGCAACAGCCGCAAAAAAATCAAAAATTTTTCTGCTTTACCAGACAGCGGAACAAACAGGGATATCAGGTATATATTATATCTTTGGCTGACTGATAAGGCGGAAAGGAGGTCTTATGAATGGAAAACAGCAGAAGAATCAAATGGAGGAATTATTTTCTGCCCGGCTGCTTAAGATGTTGTTCTATGGAAAAGCCATCAACCAGCCAACTTATGACAGGGCTGTGAAAAGCCTGAAAAGAAAGGAGGAGGCACAGTCAGATGGGGGATTTGACAATGAAAAAGCTGCAGAGCCATACCAGCAACAAATACCGGACTTCACCGCTGGATAAAGTGCGCGTATGCTTCTATGGGAGGGTTTCCACACAGCATGAAGCGCAGATGAACGCACTGGAAAACCAGATACAGTGGTATGAAAGCATTTTGTCAGACCATCCAAACTGGGAAAAAATAAATGTCTATGTGGATAAAGGGGTTACCGGTACACAGGCGAAGAAACGCCAGGGCTTCATGCAGATGATAGAGGACGCTTCCAAAGGCGAATTTGACTTAATATGTACCCGTGAGGTGTCAAGGTTCGCAAGGAATACCCTGGACAGCCTGAACTATACCAGGCAGCTTGGCAGAATGGGTGTGGAAGTATATTTTTACAATGACAATATCTGGTCCTGTGAATCAGATGGGGAATTAAGGCTCACACTTATGTCCGCCATGTCGCAGGAGGAATCCAGGCATATCAGCGAGCGGGTGCTTGCGGGGCAGTCCATATCCAGAAAAAAAGGCGTCCTTTACGGGAATGGGAATATCCTTGGCTACCGGCTTGTAAAAGGCAGCAAATCCAGTGAAAACACGTATGAGATTATAGAAGATGATGCGGAGACGGTGCGCATGGTTTACGACTTCTATCTGGAAGGAATGGGGGTAAAAACCATTGCGGCAAAAATGCAGGAGCTTCACAGGCAGACAGCCAAATCCGGCTGTAAATGGGACGCAACAAAGGTTTTAAGGATTCTGGACAACAAGACCTATGCAGGATATATCGGCTACCATAAATCCCATACCGCCAGCTTTTTAGACCATGCAAGGGTTCCTGTAAGAGACCGTTCCCAATACGAGTATGTGAAAGGGGATTTCCCTGCAATCATCCCGGAAGAGAAATGGAACCGGGTGCAGTCCTTAAAACAGAAGAAAGTGACCTGTGCAGGGCAGGGAAAATATGGGAAGAAACGCTCCAAAGACCGCTGGGTGCGGGTTCTTGTCTGTGAGTGTGGAAGGACATACCATAAATATAAGTGGAGAGTCAATAAATCCGGGGAGGAGTGCTGCGGCTACCAGTGCTGGAATCAGGTGAACAACCGGAAGAAAAGTTACAGAATTAAAAACGGGCTGGACGCAGAAGGGTACTGCGACGTGCCATCCATCTGTGAATGGAAGCTGGACTTCATGCTGAAACATATCTTACAGAAAATCTGGAAAAATCCAAAAGAGACCATCACGGTACTGACGGAAACCATCAGAGAAAACTATGTGGAAGGGCAGGAAACCAATACGGAATTGGGATGCCTGAAACGGGAGCTTGAACGTCTGAAATTCAGGAAAGAAAGGCTTCTGGATATGCGCCTGGATAACCAGATAGAAGAAAGCGCATTTGAGGAAAAAAGAAGGCAGATTCAGGAGCGAACCACAGAAATAGAAAAAAGGCTGGAAGCCAGCATAGGGCAGGAAGTGACAGAAAGCACAGAAGATATCAGCAGTGCCATACGGAAAGTAAAAGACGTGCTGGAAAATGCCTGCAACCTGAAGCAGAAGAAGATAGATGGAAACCTGATAGAAGCATTGGTGGAGCGGGTGACACCGACAGAAGAAGGTGTTTTTAAATGGTATCTGAACTGCAAAGCCACAGAAGACGCAATATTTGATGAAAAAGAGTATACCTTTTATGATTCCTTCTGCTTATGTTTTGAGGAAGCAAAGGCATACCGAAAACAGTATGGGAATTTCATACGGGCGAATCAGTGGAGGGACTTACAGGTAGAAGTCTTTATTGCAAAATAAAGAAGAACAGGCAGAAATTATTTGCAGCATAGAAAGCAGGTGGAAGCCCATATTACAGAAGAAAGCAGATAAAAGCCCGTATCAAAGAAGAACAGGCAGAAAAAATGCGGCGGTAAACATGGAAGTGACGTGTTGCCGCCGACTTTTATGGTTCCAGAAAGAACAGGAGGGAAATATGGTAACAGAACGGTTTCAGATGGAGGTAACAGCAGTAGGTTCCGATGACGGGACGCATACCTATGAGATTCAGAGAAAGTGGAGAGAAAAAGGGAAGAAATCATTAGTGGTGGAACTGTACCCCACACTCACAGCCAGCAGGTGCGGCAGCATGGACGTATCAACCATGCATTTAATAAACCATGTGCAGGAACTTGGGTGGGGAGAAGTGCGGATTGTGAACCTCTATTCCAAAGTGTTTTCCGAAAAGCCGAAGGTAAGCGAACTGGCGGAAGACAGCAGCAACCTTTCCTATATCGAAGAGATTCTGGAAGAGCCGGACATTAAGGAGTATGACATTATCATTGCATGGGGCAACACGCTTACCACCCATACACAGACTATCCATGCAAAAGCAGACCTCCTTGCAATGATGAAAGGGAAAGGGCTTGTAAAACAGGTCAAATGCATTGTCACCGACAATTTGAAAACAGAAGGCGTACACCCTCTGTATCTGGGATTGCGCCATTCCAAAGACGTATGGAAGTTAAAGCCATACCCATTGGAGAAAGCCCTCCAGGACTTAAAGGGCGGGGAGAAAAAAGCAACCAAAGAAAGCGAAGCAGTAAAAAAGAAAAAGGGGGCGAAAAAGGATGTACCAGAGGATAAAGAACAAACTTGACCTGGAAATCGTGAAAGAATCCCTGAAAACGGAGAAAGTGGAAGACGCTGTATTAAAGCGTATAAGAGAACTGGTGGAGGTATTAGACCGTGAATATGGCTGCTGCCGGGGTTCTTCTGATATGGGAGGCTATGTGCTGCTTTTCACAGAACGGGAAACATATGAATGCTATATTTCAAAACTTATGGAGTGTTACCATCTTGAGAAAAACCTTTCGGAATATACAGAACGAATCAGCGGTACGGAAGATGGGAGAGCATGGCAGGAAGAACTTTACCTGCTGTCCTCAGATGACGCACTGGTGCTGGTCTATCCTGCAGGGCAGGAATAAGAGAAAGATTATCCTGGCAGTTTTATACTGCCCGGCATAGAAAAACACAGGAAGGAGTGGTTTTATGGAATACCTCATTTATGGTATGTTGGCGGCATGTGTGGTAATTGCAGGAGCAGAATTGTTTTTGGCGTATGGAGAGTAAGGAGGAAAGAAAATGGCAAATGTATTTTTATTATTACTGGGTTTTACCAGTGTGACAACAGTATATGAGATTGCTAAAACAGGAAAGCGCACAAAATCCGATAAGGTGAACCGTGCGGTGGATTCCTGGAAGAAAGGGAAGTAAAGAAAAGGGTTCCCGGAAAGTATCAAAGAACCAGAAGGAGCATAGAAAAGCAGATACCGCAGGGATTCCTCTGTGGTATCTGTAAACCAGTGTTTTATGTTTCAAAACCAGAACCAATGATACCGGGAAGTGAAAGAGAAGGAGACAGAAGATGGGGCATGATTTGAACCAGTATATTGTAAGGGAATATGGAAGGCTTGAAACAGAGAGGGAGCAGAGGGAATTTGTGGAAAAGATACGTTTCCTGATGATGGCAGGTGAAAGGGAGTTTTCCGCTTACTATTCCAAAGGAATCCTGACCGGAAGGGAGTTCTATTCAGTGGCAGACACTTTATATGCACTGAATAATTTCTGGATGCTGTCAGGGTTTGTATATCAGAACAGGCAGCATTTGTTCCGTGAAATAAATGGGCAGAAAGAACCGCAGGAAACCCGTAATTTTATGGAACCCTGCAAGTTTGGGAAAGACACCATACTGTCCAGGATGTTCCAGGTGATGAAGAACTCCGGCATGGATGGCAGCATGGTAAACGAATGCGAAGACTACAATGTAATCACCCGCAGGGTAAAAGTCTATGGAGCCACAGGGAGCAGAGGGGCTACCGTGCCGCAGATTGTACTGCAGGGAAATTGGGTGGAGCAGTGGGGCTTTGAAACAGGCTGCAGTGTGCGTGTGGAATGCTACCAGAAGAAGCTGGTTATCCTGAAAGAATAAAAAGCAGGGGTATGGTAAGTGGTAGCATAAAAAAGCAGATACCATAGGAGTGAAAATCTTTTGTGGTATCTGCCATTGTAAATATAATCTTTATTTTTTCAGGTCAAATAAAGAGGTAATGTCAACATCCAGTATATCAGCTATTTCAAAAAGTGTGTCCAAAGACACAGAAGTTGGGACATTAGGGGCTTCGATATTGCTCATATGCGTCCTGCTGATATTTACAGCTTCTGCTAGCTGTAGTTGTGTCATACCACGCAGTTTCCGGTAATAAGCAATGTTCAATCCAATCCGTATATATTTTTCAGCATATTTTGTCTTTTTATCCATTCTTTTTTCCTTCCAAGTAAAAGTATAGTGAATAAAATTATTTGCATAAACAATCCATACATATGCAAATGCAAATAGATATATTGCAAAAGTCTAAATAATATGATATACTTGGTAAAAGATAAAATGGAAAATGAACAGGAGGTAAGTTTAATGAAAATGCAGCATTGGGTATGTACATACTGTGGAAGAAGATTGACGACAAGCGGGCGTCCGCTTCCAGGAATTTGTGTTAAAAAAGGTAAAAACAGAGCAGGGATGCCAAAACCGCATAGTTGGGTTAAGGGATAATATTTTTTAGTAAGCAAAGGAGAAAAAATGGGAATAATTATTGCTATTATAGTGATTGCTATTATATGGGGATTCATGACAAATTCGGATGAAGGAAAGGCAATTTTGTTTTTGGGGATTGTGGCATTATTGGCATGGTTTGGCTCTAAGATTCTTTCATTCTTGATTTATATTACCTATGGAGCAATTTTGTTAATGCTTTTGTTAATAGGAGTTGTTATTTTTAAGGCGTTGTTTAAAGAGTAGTTAATGCCAGTTCAGAATAAATACAGGTTTTCGAGATTGTTTATGAGGGAGCTATCCTAATAATGGAGAGTTCCCTCATATTGCTTAAAATACAACGATAGTTTTTATTGTAAGAAAAAAGGAATCGTGCTAAAATAAATAAAAAGGAAGTGAGAAAAATGGGCAGGAAATTAAAAGTATATTTAGATACATCTGTTATCAGCCATCTGATGCAGGAAGATGTACCGGAAAAAATGGCAGATACAAGGAAATTGTGGGGAATGTTTCGGAGTGGTGTGTATGAGGTATGCCTTTCTACGGTGACATTAAAGGAGGTTTCGGACTGTCCGGAACCGAAAAGAAGTGCATTGAGAGATTATTTGAAGCAGATAAAATATTCTACGATTGATATTACGCAGGAAGTGTCAGAACTTGCAAAGCGGATTATCAGTATGGGCATATTGACAGAAAAGAGCCTTGATGATTGTCAACATATAGGTGCGGCTGTTTCAGGTAACTGCGATTGTATTATATCGTGGAATTTTAAACATATTGTAAATATTAAAACTATCCGTGGTGTAAGGGCTATCACAAATCTGGAGGGTTATAAACCGATAGAGATTTGGAGCCCGTCTGTATTGTTAGAAAGCGAGGGATGATTATGGAAAAACCTGTTTTAAGCCCAGATTTTACAATTGAAGACATTCATAAATTACGGGAATATAATTACGAAATAACAAAGCACATGACAGACAAAGAAAGAATGGATTATTATAATCAGGCAGGATGGGCATTTCAACGTGAAATTGAGGAAACAAAATTACAGGAAATGCGTTAAACGATGAAAAATGAAAGCCTTATAATCATTCCAGTATTCCGAAATAAATTACCAGTATCTGGTATACCACCGACCGATAAACACTGCACAGGCGGCTATATCACAAAGATAGGCGAAAACCATTCTGGACTTTTACCATAAGTTTTGAGGAAGCACAGGCTTTCCGCAGGGCGAATGGTGGCTATCTTAGAAAAAATCAATGGGAAGATTTGACCGTTGATGTTTATATCTAAATAATCATAAACATCAGTGTACAAGGGGCTACAAACGATATAAAGAAATGTTTCAGATATGCAGAGTGGAAAAG
>CAJTPU010000040.1 GCA_910578335.1 uncultured Lachnospiraceae bacterium
ATCGGGAATAAAATGCCGCACTGGTTCTGGCTGTTGCCCGTTTCCGCATTGGTGGCATTGCCTCCTCCGGTGGAGCCGTTCCCGCTGCCGGCGTTTCCACTGCCATTATTTCCGCTGTTGCCACTGCCGCTGCCATTGTTTCCTGTGCTGCCGCTCCCGGTGGGTTTATTTCCGCTGTTGCCGCTGCCATTCCCGTTACTACCCGTGGAACCGCTGTCCCCCGAAGAGTCGCTTCCGTTCCCATTGCCATTGTTTCCGTTATTCCCCCTGTTGCCGTTGTCCTTCCCGTTTCCTCCCTTCCCGTTGTTGACGCTGCTGTTCCCTGCGTTCCCGTTGTTCCTCGCCGTACCGGTCACGGATTCCGCGGGCATACTTCCCACGCCATTGCCGGAACTGTTCCCACTGCCGTTCCCATTACTGCCCGTGGAACCGCTGTTCCCCGAAGAGCCGCTTCCATTCCCATTGTTCCCGCTGTTTCCTGAGCCCTTATTGTCCTTGTTGCTGCCGTTCCCGTTCCCGCTGTTTCCTTTTAAATCGCCGTCCGTGTGCAGGTTGTAGTTAAGCTGGAACACCCTGTTGCCGTCACCGTCGTAGGCTGCCGCCATCAGCAGCTCCTTCCCGTCGTACACCGCAAGCAGGCGGTTCTCCACGGCGTAAAGGTAGGTTTTCTCCACCTTCCCCGTGCCGTCCCTGCCCGTCTCCGATACCAGGTTCCCGTCCGCGTCATAGGCAAAAACCATTTCCGTCGTCTTTTTCCCGTCGTAAAGCTCCACCCTCTCCGGCTGGCTGCTTTCATTATATACGTACCTGCGGCTTTCCACAACCTCCCCGTTTTCGTCTGTCTTTACCATGGCGGTGCGGTTGCCCGTGGCGTCGTACTCATAGGTATAGGTGTATGTGCCACGGTTTTCCTCCGCCTCTGTGGCGGACAGCAGCTTCCCTGCGCCGTCATAAGTGAAGGTACGCACCGTTTCCACTATCCGGTACGCATAAGTGCTGTCCTTCCCGTGTTTTGCGTGTCTGTCCCCGTGGGGGTAGAGGGCGTCATGCCTGCCGTCCTCATGCTTCCCGCCGTGTTTTTCGTCATAGGCATAGCCCGCAAGGGATTCCTCTGCAGTCTCTCCCACGATGAAGCCCCTCTCGTCATAGGTGTAGGCATAGCGGCTTACCACCCACCCGCAGTCGTCACAGGTGTTTAAAAGCTCCGTTATCCGGTCCCCCGCATCGTAGGTGTTGTAGGTGGAGATGCCGTTGGGGCGGTGGATTTCCGTGAGGCGGTTGATGGCGTCGTATACATAGGTGGTAATGTTACCCTCCCTGTCCTCCACCTTCACAAGGTTATCGTTTAAGTCATACTCATAATGCACCGTGCTGCCGTCGGGATAAGTGATGGCGGAGAGGTTCCCCGCCTCATCATAAGTATAGGACACCCTGTCCTCCGCGCCTTCTGTGTGGGAGAAACCCGTGCCGCCGGCTGCACCTGCGCTGCCTGCACTTATGCCATTTTCCGGCATATCCGCTGTGCCCGCTCCGCTTTCCGGCGTGCCCGCGCCCTCCGGCGCCCGGTATGTGGTCACCGAGGTTATCCGCCCGAGGCTGTCATATTCATATACGGTGTCCCCTGTATCGTCGTACATGGATACGCGCTCCCCAAGGGCATTGTAGGCATATGCCACGGGCGCGCCGTTTTCTGCTCCTGCGGCATCCGCGTAGCTTTTTTCCACCAGCCTGTTTAATTTGTCATAATCATACGTAATCCTATTGCCGCTGTTGTAGGTATGGGAAAGAAGCCTTCCCGCTGCGTCATAGGCAAAGCTCTCCCTGCGTCCCGCCGCATCCGTGACAGAAGTCAGGTTGCCTTCCAAATCATAGGTGTACTGCGTACCCCTGCCCATGTAATCCGTTACGCCGGTCAAGTTGCCCATGACATCATAAGCATAATAAGCCGTACTGCCCATAGGGTCTGTCACGCTTGTCAGCCGGTCTTTTAAATCATAAGTATACCGGGTCACCCTGCCGTCAGCCGCTGTTTGCATTAACAGGTTGCCGTGGGCGTCATAGCCGTATTGTTCTGTAAGCCCCAGCCTGTCGGTGTAGGAGACAAGGCGTCCTGCCCCGTCATAGGCATAGCCCGCGGTCTCTCCCAGCGGATTGACAGCGTGGGTCAGGCGGTTATCCCCGTCATAGGCATAGCTGTATACATACCCCATCGGGTCCGTCACGGACACGGTATTGTAATTTCCGTCATACCCATAGTGTACGGTACGGTTTCCGGGCATGGTGATGTCTGTTATACTGCCTGCCATATCATAAGAAGCGGAAGTGATTCGTGCCTCAGGGTCAGTCAAAGCCGTCATCCGGTCCGCTCTGTCATAGCCAAAGGTATAGACAGCGCCAAGCGCATTCGTCATGGAAATACGGTTGTTTCTTCCGTCATAGCCGTAGGAGGTAACGCCGCCCTCTGCGTCCGTCACCTGTACAAGGTTGTGCAGTACATCATATTCGTATAAAGTCACCCTGCCAAGGCTGTCACTCTGTTTTACAACATCATCCCCCAGACTGTAGGCAAAGTCAGCCTCATAACCCAAGGGCGTCGTAATTCCCGTCAGTCTGTGTGCCTCGTCATAAGTGTAGGCATAAACACCGCCGTTAGGCAGAATCTGCTTTTCCACCTGCCCGTTTGCATTTACTTCATACACAGTAGCTGCACCCAGTGCATCCGTCATGCGGGTTACTACGTCATGACTGTCATATTCGTAGCTTTCCACCGCGCCCAGCGGAGATACCTGCTTTGTCAGACGATACAGCACATCATACGCATACTGCCAGGTCTCTCCCGTGCCATCCGTTACCGCAAGTAAATTTCCCACCGCATCATAATTCCTGCGCTCCGTGATTCCCTCCGGCGTCGTAATGGAAATCAGGTTGTTTCTGCTATCATAGGCGTAAAGGGTCTGTCCGCCGTTGCCGTCCGTATATGCCACAGGACGGTTAAAACTGTCGTAGGCAAGTGCCGTGCATATACCGTTGCCGTCCGTCTGTACCGTCAGATTGCCGTCGCCGTCATAGGCATATGCCGTCGCCTCTCCCTCCGGGTTTTGTTTTTCCGCAAGGCGGTTTAAGGCATCATAACCATAGCTGTAGACCGCCTCCCCCGGCTTTGTGGTCCGAATAAGGTTGCCTGCCGCATCGTAGACATAAGCAGTCTCATTGCCTGCCGCATCCGTCATACGCACAAGTCTGTCCAGCGCATCGTAGGCGTAATGTGTCTCTGCGCCGTCCACATCCCTTATCACAGCGACACGTCCAAAGGCATCATATTCATAGAAAATACTTCTGCCCAGCACATCCGTCTGCTGCACCAGATTGCCCGCTGCATCGTAGGCATACATAGTCCTGTTACCCGCCGTATCGCTGCTTTCCGTCACGCGCCCCATCGCATCATAGCAAAAGGTTGTCTTTACACCGTAACGGTCCGTATAGGTTTCCACCTCTCCTGTTGCAAGATAGGTAAAGGCTTCCTTCTCACCGTTTGGATAAGTATCCAAAATCAGCCTGCCCTCTGCATCGTATTCGTATTTATGGGCATTATCCAGCGCATCCGCCGCCCGCGTGATATCGCCGAACGCATCGTAATCGTAGGAAACAATCCTGCCTGCCGCATCTGCAGCGGCTGTCATACGGTTCAGGCTGTCATAGGTATAAATTGTCCGCCTCGTCTCTTTGCCGTCTCCTGCCTGTCCTTCGGTCATTTCCACAAGCTGTCCGATGGCGTCATAGACAAATGCCGTCTGTCTTCCCTCCGGCGTCGTAACGGTAATGGGGCGGCTTTCCCTGTCATACGCATAGGAGGTCATACCGTTCATGGCATCGCGCACTGCCGCCAGGCGGTTCAGCCCGTCATAGCTGTAATGGGTACTGTTTCCTCTTCCATCCGTTACGGACAGCAGATTGCCCGCACCGTCATAAGCATATACTGTTACTTCTCCAAGCGGATTGGTGGTTTTTATCAGTCTGCCGCAGGCATCATACTCGTAAAAATAAGTCCTCTCCCCACCCTCTGTCAAAGAAAGCGGATTTCCGCATTTATCATAAGTAATTGCAGCGGTCACGCCAAGTCTGTCTGTCACGGCGGTAATCCTGCCTAATGTATCATAGGCATAATGCATCCTGCTGCCGTCAGCATAAAGAATACCTGTTATCCTGCCGCAGACATCCAATTCATATACCGTCTCATTTCCCCGCTCGTCTGTCTGGGAGAAAAGCGCCCCTGTGACAGAATCGTAAGTATACAGGCGGGTATGCATAAGTCTGTCCGTCACGCTGACTACCCTGTCCGCCCCGTCGTAGGTATACGCAGTTACCATTCCTTCGGCATCCGTCTCCGTTTTTACGCGGTTCATAACGTCATAGGCATAGGAAACCACATTTCCCGCCGCATCCGTTTCCGTCAGCCGGTTGCCGTTCGCATCGTAGGTATAGGAAAGAGTATTTCCCAGCGGGTCCGCGCCGGAAAGCATACGGTTCATTTTATCATAAGTAAACGTACTGGTATTTCCTTCCCTGTCCGTAATTGCCGTTACATTTCCTGCTGCATCATACGTATAATAAGCGGTATTGCCCTCTGCATCGGTCTCCGCCACGCGCCTGCCCTTTGCGTCATAGGCATAGCGGGAAGTATTTCCCAGCGGGTCCGTCTGCGTCAGGCAGCGGTTCATGGCGTCGTAGGTATACCGCCAGGTATTTCCTTCCGCATCCGTCTTTGCTGCCACACATGCCCCGTTATAGGCAAAAACCATCCGGTTCCCGTTTGCGTCCGTCACGGAAACCGGCCTGTTTTCCCCGTCATAGGTATAGGAAGTCACGCCGCCGGATACGTCTGTCACGGAAAGCATCCTGTTCTTTTCATCATAAGCATAAACCGTCGCGCCGCCGTCATAGTCCGTAACGCTTTGTAAAAGCCCTGCCGGATTGTAGGTATAACGCCGCTGCGCGCCGTCCTGTCTTGTCTCTGTCAGCACACGCCCTGCACCGTCATAGGTATATGCCGTTTCCACGCCCTGTCTGTCCGTCACGGAGGACAGGTATCCCTGTCCGTTGTAAGAACGGCTTTCCGTACTGCCGTCCGCATATTCTATTATGACGGTGCGGAAGCTGCCGTCATAATAATAGACGGTATGGTTCCCATTGGCATCCACGGTCTCGGTTCTGCCATCCCCATAGGAAAGAGACACTGTAGCCCCTTCCGCATCCGTCTGCCGGATAACACGCCCCTTTTCATCATAGGTATTTTCCACCACGCAGTTTGTATTTTCATCATACCACGCTGTCATCCTGTGCGCACTGTCGTAGGAAAAGCGCAGGATATCCCCTGCCTCATCCGTCACCGACACAAGGTTTCCCTCTTTGTCATATCCGTAACCAATACAATTTCCATCCGGCAGCCCGATAGCAGAAATGCGGTTTTCCCCGTCAAGCGATACCATGTACATTTTTCCGGATGGCGACGTGATGGCAGAAAGCCTGCCATCCATGCCATAGGACAGCGTCGTCCTGTTGCCGCAGGCATCCTCCATGGCGGCAAGCTGCCCATATGCATTAAAAAGGTGCTTTTCCAGATTTGCCGTTGCGCATACGGCATATCCATCCCCTTCCTCCGTCAGGGTATAAGCTTGTCCGGCAGGCGCATGGTATCCATCCCCTTCTTTGGTAAACGCCACAATGGTGCCCGTCCCTGACAGCCAGAGAATCGTGCCGTCGGAGAGCTCTCCCAGCCGCTCGTCAAAAGGCGTGCTCCAGCCAAATCCAAAGCTGCCCGCATAGCCGGCGCCGATGGAATTGTACTGCCTTGTGATGGCAAACTCTCCGCCGATGTCCGGTATCACGGCATCCGTCTGTTCCATGTAGAAGTTGCCCGTATTGAGGTTCACCGGCTCAAAACCAAATTCACAGTACTGTGCCCTTCCCAAGAGCAAGCCGTCAATAACGGACCTCCAGTAATCCGACAGCTCCCCTGCCTCGTAGGGCGCGGTATTCTGCGGATTACGAATAAAAATCAGGTTCCCCTGCCGTGTCAGCGCATCCTGCATCTGCATGTCCGCCATAACCGTGTCAAGCTCCACGCCGTAATGCGCCGCAATTCTCGGAATCAGGTCAAAAGCACTTTCCTCGTAAAGGATAAAGCTATCGCTGCGAACCGTTTTCCCAATGCCTGTCTCATCCTCCGCATAAGCCGTGATATAGTACACCTGTCCGGGCACAAGGTTCGTAAACACTTCACTCTGCCAGTTGGACAGCCGCCTGTGATAGGAAAGCGCCGTGGGAAAGTCATCCGCGTACAGTGCCGAATCCGGATATACAAGGCTTGTCTCTGCTTCTACTTCTCCGGTCGTTCCGTTTACCAGACTGTAAACCACCCGGCTGCCCGGCTTCGCCAGACCATGCGCCACTACGCCAAGCGTATTGGTTGACCTGTCTCCGCTGCGCTCCACCACGGGGGTAAATTTCAATGGTGGTATCGTCAAGGGTAAGCGCTGACAGCTCCGTAGGCTCCCCCGTCCATGACAGGACCAGCTTGGGCGCGTAGGCAGCCGATGCATTGTTGTAAAACACCTCGCACTGCATTTTTGTGCCGGCGGCTGCTGACGCCGCATCCGGCGCCTCCACCATTGCTTTCAGCACGAAACCGTGATTGTCCGCCGTCCCGTTTACCCATGCGCTGACCGCTTCCGTCACGTCAAAGGAAAGCGCCTCCCCGCGCACGGTTGCCGCCGCCTGAGAGTCTAAAAATACATGGGTAAATCCAAGCTGGCTGTTCCAGCTTAAGCCCTCAGGCATCCATTCTTCACCCACACCAAAAAGACCAAATTCCGCCGTCCCGCGGCTCCACCTTGTCTTCTGCGTCACGAAAAGTGTGGCTGACGTAATTTCCGCTTCCGCTGCCAGCGCCGCAAAATCATAATCTATGGCAAAATAAGTACGACAGTTTAAATGCCTGCTTCGAAAACCGGCATAATTGCCCGATGTGATACCGTCATCATAGCCCACGTACGGATACTGGTTATCCCCAATCACTGCATTGGGACTGCCCTCCTCTGCGCAGGCAAGGCGGATGGCGCTGCCCGACACCTGAACGGCAGTAGGGTCTATACGCACCGGATAGACGCGCTCCGGCGCATC
This sequence comes from uncultured Lachnospiraceae bacterium, assembly GCA_910578335.1. Taxonomy (GTDB): domain Bacteria; phylum Bacillota; class Clostridia; order Lachnospirales; family Lachnospiraceae; genus Acetatifactor. Next base: position 7,180 of record CAJTPU010000040.1, read on the forward strand.
CAGCCATTCCCGGTCCGCTGTCACCGTCACAAGACAAAGCCCGTCCGTCTCTGTCAGGCTCATTTCCACGCCAAAGCTGACCTCCCCTGCTGCATCCTCCATTTCCGGCGCTTCCAGCACAAAGATGGCATCCTGCTCCGGCTCCTCTCCCGCCTCATACAGATAGAGAATATTATTTATCAGGGAAACGGAAAGTCCGCAGGTATCCACATAATAGGAAAAGCTGTTTCTTTCCCCCCTCTCTAAAAGGATAATATCCTCTTTTACACTGTTTGCAAGTACGGTGTACTGATAATCCACATTAGAAAACACATTGCTGTAGCGGATGGCATTGCCCCGCGTAACTCCTTCCGCAAAGCTGCCCTCTGCGGGATACAACAGCATTTGATAATCCCCGCACAAAATAACGATACCTTCCCCAAAACCGCCGTTTCCGTCAGAGATGCCACTGTCCCCATACGCCGCCATATTCTCAGGAAACAGTACCGTATAGGTATTTGCACGATTCATATAAGAAGAACCTGCACCGCCAGCCATGCCAAACAGGGACACCGGATTTTCTACCAGCGTATTGTCCACACGGCACAGGCTGCCGTCTTCGTCTATGTAAGTCGTCCCGTCATTTCCCACTACCGTCACATACCGGTTGCCGCCCGCATGATAGGTACGGCTGTATGCATCATAGGACACCAGCGCCCCATAATCTTCCGGCTCCGGCTCCCTGTAAAAAGTCTCCGGCTCCCTGCGGGGCAGCGCATCACCACCGGAAACCATATCTCCGCCGGACACGTCATTTCCACTGCCTATATCGTCTCCACCGGACACATCATTTCCGCCGGATACATCACTTCCACCGGATATATCGTCTCTGCCGGACACGTCACTTCCACCGGATATATCATCTCCGCCGGACATGTCACTTTCACCGGATATATCGTCTCCGCCGGACATGTCATTCTCACCGGATATATCGTCTCCGCCGGGCACATCACTTCCTTCGGACATATCGCCGCTGCCAGACACATGCTGTCCGCCAGACGCATTTTTCCCATCGGAAGAACTGTTACCGCCATTCCCACCGTCGTCCCTGTCTTCTTCCGTACCGGACATACCAGAGCCGTCCCCCGCAGACACCCCTGCACCGGACGCATAAGCAGGCAGGCAGTCCGATAAAGCCAGTACCGCCGCCAGGCACAAGCCAAGAAGCCGTGACAATATTTTCTTCTCTTTTTTTCTCTTTTGTAAACCCTTCATCTGTTATCTCTTCCTTTTCTGATTTCAGTAGTTGTAAAACTCCGGCTTTTTTCTTTTTAAAGCTTCATTCTACTAAAATTGCAAAAAAAGTCCATAACAAATCAGGCAACTGTTTAAATAAAGAAGAGGTTTTTTATTCAGAAAGCGATTGCAAACTTTGGAAATTTTTGTAGGATTACAATACATGTGTTACAACTGAATAAATAAAAAGCAGGGAT
>CAJTPU010000041.1:0-431 GCA_910578335.1 uncultured Lachnospiraceae bacterium
ATATAGCTCATCTGCAAATCGGAGATGTTAAGGAGCTTCGCAAGCTCGATACGGTCTGTGGACGCTTGGTTCAGCATGATGATAAACTCGCTGTTGGCAAGCATCGTCCTCGCCGTATGGCTCTGCAACAGGTCATCCACGTTCTGCGTGATGCCAGTACAGTACGCTCCGTATTTACGCACACGCTTCCAGAGGGTAAAGAGGAAATTCGCACTATACTCATGCTGAAACAGCAGATAGATTTCATCAATGAAGATAAAGGTGTTCCTGCCTTTCGCCCTGTTCATCGTGATGCGGTTCAAGATGCTGTCAAGGACAACAAGCATACCGATAGGCTGTAACTGCTTGCCCAAATCAAGGATGTCATAGCAGATAAGGCGGCTGTGGGTGTCAACATTCGTATGCTTGGCAAAGGTGTTGAGAGAGCCGTC
>CAJTPU010000041.1:441-985 GCA_910578335.1 uncultured Lachnospiraceae bacterium
CGTTATAACCCATTGCTTCAAGCAGGGTGTATTGCTGTTCTTCGGAAAGATAAGAGATTTCTACCGCAGGACGGAAAGCAATCTGACGTTCATCTACCATTTGCAGAATTTCGGGTACAAGCTCTGTTAGACGGATATAGCGGCGTATTTGGTCTTTACTTTCCCCTACAAGCTCGCCTAACTCGGCATCGGAACGACCACTTTGCAACTTAGTCGCCATTGGCGACGAAGTTATATCACTCCTCTGTCCTTGCCGTTTCATTGCTTCTAACCGCATCTTATAGGCAAAGGCTTTCTCACTCGGCAGAATGACAGACCTCTGCAAGTTGCTCTCCACCATGACAATAATCGCTTCGTCACGGGTCAGCTCCTTCACTTCGCATTTGAGCGTTTCAAGCCCTGCAAGCTCGCAAGCCTTTTTCCTCCTGTGACCGCTGATAAGCTCATACCGCCCGTCCTCTTTCAGACGGACAGTAGCAGGGGTCATTACGCCATTCCGCTTTACGCTCTCGACAAGCTGTTCCATATCCTCATTCATTAACAC
>CAJTPU010000041.1:1135-1680 GCA_910578335.1 uncultured Lachnospiraceae bacterium
GCGGGGCATTACCATCGTCATTAAGATACCATCAATCCGCAGCTTGGGGTTTATCTGCCGCCTGACCATTGACACGGAGCGAAGCAACAGCTCTAAGCCTTTCGCAGAAAGATAGTGGGGCTGTGTCGGGATAACCACGCTGTCAGCCGCCACAAGTGCATTGATGGTAATCATGCCCAAACTCGGCATACAGTCGATAAGCACATAGTCGTAATTCTTTTTGACCGCATTTACATAGGTCTTTAGGACACGCTCACGGCTCATGGCATTGATTAGCCTTACCTCGAAGCCCGACAGCTCAATGTTGGACGGTAACAGGTCAACGCCCTCGCTGTTGCGGATAATCCCCTGCGAAACATCAGGCGGCTTGTCGTCGATGATGTCCTGCATAATGGTGGGGAGCGTGACGGGGATGTCGTCTGGTCGGTTATAGCCCAGAGCCATTGTGAGGTTTGCCTGTGCGTCCGCATCAATGAGCAGCACCTTAGAGCCTTGCCTTGCCAGACCTACACCCAAGTTGACCGCCGTTGTGGTCTTTCCAACGT
>CAJTPU010000042.1 GCA_910578335.1 uncultured Lachnospiraceae bacterium
GGATCAAACTCTCATGTTGATTCGTTTTCTTCCCGGTCCAGGCCTCTCTGGCCTTTTCCGTCGCGCTCCGTCCGCTTCCTGCCCGCGGCTGCTTCCGCTGCCGCAGGGCCCCCCGCTTCCTTCGCGCTTTTACTGTTCTTTTGGTTCGTTCTTTGTTCTCTGAATTTTCTTTTTAGGAATTTTCAGGGCTGCACTGCTGTTTTGTTGTCAAGGTTCCTATTTCAAAGTTTGATTTTGAAATGTATAATATGGAAGTTTCTATCGCTATCGGTAGAAGCTGCCAAACGGAGAAGGAGGGATTTGAACCCTCGCGCCGCTATTAACGACCTGCACCCTTTCCAGGGGTGTCCCTTCGACCTCTTGGGTACTTCTCCAAATGAGGTTGATTTAACTCTTCCCTATTATCACAAAAACTGTTCGGGGAGAGGATATCTAGCGGAGAGGGTGGGATTCGAACCCACGCGCCCTTGCGGACAAACGGTTTTCAAGACCGCCTCGTTATGACCACTTCGATACCTCTCCAAGCACTGCGCCGCTTAACCAGCGCAATGCTTATAATATCAAAAAAGGAGAGGTGTGTCAACATATTTTTAGCATTTTTTTGTATATTTATAGTAACTTACTTTGCTTTTTTCCCGCCATGCTTCGCCCCTCTTTTAAAATGGGGCTTAACGGCTTATAAACCAGCATAGTGATAATGGAAATCACACTTCCTTTCAACAGGTTCAGAGGCGCAACTGCCAGGCATACAAAAGTCGTCGGATTGGTAATTGCGGGATTTACCGCGTTTCCCATTCCTATTATCGTATCTACGGAGGGCAGTCCATACAACACAACAAATTTGGGAATCAAATACAAGGCGTTAAACATACTTCCGAATACCGTCATGCATAAGGTTCCGGCAATACATCCGGCAATCGCTCCTTTTTTACTCTTAAAAAATTCATATACTGCGCCTGCAGGTAAAAGCAGGCTGCAGCCCACCGTAAAATTGGCAAGGTCTCCAACGAATGCCGTATTGCTTGATTTGATAAGAATTTTCAGCAGAATTTTACAGAATTCAATCATGACACCCGCCACCGGTCCAAAAGCAAAGCTGCCTATCAGAACCGGAAGCTCGCTAAAATCTACCTTATAAAAGCCCGGCGCTAAAAAGGGCAGCGGAAAATCAAAAAGATAAAGCACCGTTGCAATCGCTGAAAACATGCCGACCACCGCCATCATACGGGTCGTGAAAATTTTTCGTTTTACGCCTCGCTTTTTATCTGCCACCTTTTGCACCGCAATCGCCACGAGAAACATCAGGGCAATCACTCCCACAAATTCCAGCACAAATACAAAGTTTTCTGTCACCGTTTTCCACAATCCATTCATTTTCAAGTCTCCTTTCAAATTTAAAAAATTTTTAGGTGATTGCGAAACTCAGCAATTATGCAAGTGTCATTGTGCACCTTGTATATGGGGGCACGGAC
>CAJTPU010000043.1 GCA_910578335.1 uncultured Lachnospiraceae bacterium
AGGTAAGAGATTATGGATAATAATGCTTTAACAAAAATGGCACAGGACATGCGAATAAAACCGTATGCTGGTGAATCACAGAGTAATTATGCTGGAAGGGTTATTTATTGTGCGTTATGTCATTGGATGAGATATTCTGTTATGGATGAAACCACTCAGAAGTATGACAGAAAAAGCAAGGCATACGTATTAAGCAGGATAAAAGAACTGCTGGTTAATGGAAGTTGATGAATCACGGAATATTGGATTGCCAGTATATGAGAAACATTATTGTACCGATGATTACGATAGAGTGACCGGTCTATCAGAAGAAATAAGTAGACTGGAGCATGTCGGGATAACCAGAATTGTTTGCATTGAGGGGAATAATGAAAATAGAGTCTCAGTGGATAGGATTGATATTGATGAGTATATTGACTGGCTATATGCAGGAGCATCATGGACTGAATGCCACAACGTAGATGCATTTGAGTTTTTTAATCCGTTTAGTAAGAAACCGCCCTATCAATCATGGACAAATGCAGTTCCAAATAACGAAAAAAGAATTCTTGCAAGACTGACACTTTACAATGGCTTACATGAATACCATTTGATAAAAAAAGAGCATGATAAATACTGGAATTCACCGATTACAACAGTATTAGCTGAATGGAAGGAAGAAAGAAGAGCGTTATTAGCACTCCGAAAACATGCTGGAAATATAATGCAGGCTACATATAATAAAAGGGATACAGTGTACCTGTTGAGTTTATATTGTGGTTTGCCATTAAGAGAGCAGGCGATAATAGATACATATTGCTGGCCGTTAAATTCAATGGATGATAAATATAATTATGTTGTACCCAGCTTTATATGGGAGAATATAAGAAATATTATTACCGATAGTTTAGGTATTGATCTTAAGGAGAAGAACTAAATGGATGAATACAGTATTGAAAATACGCATGAGGCTTTAAAACAGAGATTAATCGAACTGAATTGGAAGCGCAAGGAGTAATGTGGAGAGAACCATATATCGAGGCGAATCCGGCTTATATGTCACTTCGTGACGGAATAGAAAATGCAGATATTTCAGTTGGTATAAAGGAAATATTAAAGCAGATGATTGAGCGTAAAATGGGTGTGTATAAGAGTCCGTATGCTCATCAGGTTCAGGCCTTAGAAGGATTTTACAAACACCATGATTTGTTTGTGGCTACAGGTACCGGTTCGGGTAAAACGGAATGTTTTATG
>CAJTPU010000044.1:0-280 GCA_910578335.1 uncultured Lachnospiraceae bacterium
ATTTTATGGCAGCAGAAAAATTGGCACAGCAGGCTAAGGCAAGATATGAGGCTTATATCGGATACTGTTACGGTAAGAAAAAGGATAGTGGCAGAGGTAAGCCTAAGATGTATCAGGAATTGGCAGGTAAACAATTCTGGGCGGAGCTTACAGGGGACGAAGATTTTTACATTAAGATTATTGCTTTTATGGGCACTATGCCAGAACAATATGTTGCTTCTTACAAGGAAAGTTATAATAAAGCAGCAAACAGATTGATTAGGGAGTTTTCGAATAGTTT
>CAJTPU010000044.1:331-722 GCA_910578335.1 uncultured Lachnospiraceae bacterium
GTGGAGAAGCAGTTCATTTAACAGGAAGTAGGTATAGTAATCATTTTGCACATTTTAAAAAGACCGATGTATTCGCTGAATGCGATAGACGCGTGGACGGTAGCCCAACAGACTCGGTGTATGAGCGAATAGGATTACCTATTTACATAAGAAAGAATTCTGCAGGTAACTTTCATTTGTATATGGGATTTAAAGCATTACCGCTTGGGCTTATGAAAAAAGCAATTAAGGAGTCGATATCAGTAAAGATTGATGAAAGGAATACCTACAGAATTAATACCGAAAGATTTTCTTGTGATGGGACTGCTTTGATTCCATTGGATTATATTCCGTTATCCGGACATAAATATCATCTTTATTACGAACCAGTAAATAAGGCATATGCAGTGTC
>CAJTPU010000044.1:732-1047 GCA_910578335.1 uncultured Lachnospiraceae bacterium
CTGACGAGATGTATTATTGGATTAGGCGTCAACCACAGCTTCCAAGTTTTATTCCGGGAATCGAGATGAAAAAGTGTGGACGTCTTATATTAAAGGATAATGTCTTAAATGTTTTCTGTGGGTCATTTTCATCAGATCTTTCAGACACAGAGTTTAGTTACCTTACGTCATACTTAAGGTCAAATTTAAAAATTCATCTTCTTGAAAAGCAACCTGAATTCGTACCAATATGGCCGCCTGTTGTGAAGACGGAAGATGGATATATCATCAATAATAGAGAACAAAGTGTTTATGGATATGTTGTTTCGGGGAATG
>CAJTPU010000045.1 GCA_910578335.1 uncultured Lachnospiraceae bacterium
TTTCTGACCTATGTACTGCCACAAACGCCGTATTTACGGGCTTTCTCGGCTTTCCGTGTCCGTATCTGCCGGAAACTAAGACACCCTGACAGGATTCGATAATATTCTCCATATTTCAACAGCATTTTCAGACAAATTATTCTCACCCAAGAGGCTTTATCATATACTTTTGAAACTTCTCCGGCACTTCAAAGTTCTTTAGATGTTCATAGCCAACCAGTTCTTTATTTCCGCTTGAATCAACACGATAAACCAGTTCGTCATATCCTAAAGGATTATGCGCCCCTACCTGTGGGGTAACACCGAATTTTACGGAAATAAATCCCGGCTCTTTCTTCTCAATATCCACAATCGCTATTTCATAATCGTAAACTGCAATTTCTTCCGAATAATATTCTGAATAGAAATTCGTAACCACATTGGTGATGTCCTCAATAAATAATGCTATGACCAGTTCATCAGTAATTTCTTCCTTTGTTGCAGCATCCATATTGAATGTCTCTATGGTCGAATTCCCATTCCTATTAAAAATATTGAACAACAGAAATGCCAGTAAAATTAGCAGACAGGCAGTTATAAACCTATACTTTTTCATAAGGCTCCATGCTTTTTATTACTATATCTACACCACACCTATCTTCAATATTCCATTAACATCTACAGCATACTAACACGCAAAACCCCATATTATCACGGAAACTCATATACAAACACGAATACTCCGAGCAGTTTCCGTGTTTGTATCATATCCCCCGTCTTTCAACAGCATTTTCCGTCAAGCTAATACATTTTAGCCAAATTAGAATAGACGCGATGCATAAAAAACCGATATAAGTAAAAGGTAATTTGTCATAACGTGTAGCAATCCGGCGGAACGCTTTCAGCTTAAGGAAAAATTTCTCTACCAGATGGCGCTCTTTATAAAGCTGCCAGTCACAGCGGCGCTCAAATTTGGCCCCATTCCTGGATGGGACCGTTGGCTCCCCGCCCCGACCATAAATATAATCC
>CAJTPU010000046.1:0-242 GCA_910578335.1 uncultured Lachnospiraceae bacterium
GGCGATGAGGATGCCATTGAGACATTGACGTTGGAAGATATGGATATGTACACAGTCATCTCAAAGCGAATTCAGAAGGAGGATATCTTCAGCCTGGTAGACACCTATTTTATGCCTTATGGCGTGGAGTGCGACCAGTATTCCGTTCTCGGGGAAATCGTGAGAATGCGCATGACTACCAACAAAATTACAGGTGAAAAAATTTATATTCTAACAATTTGCTGTAATGAATTGACATTTGA
>CAJTPU010000046.1:307-594 GCA_910578335.1 uncultured Lachnospiraceae bacterium
TCATCTGGCTGCAGGGAAAAATTAACTTTCCCGAGGATACTGTTCTTTGATTTAAGTTGGTGTAGCACAGTGGATAGTGCAGCCGCCTCCTAAGCGGAAGATCGGGTGTTCGAGTCACCTCACCAACGCTGGCAAGCAAGCATTGAAAACACTGGAGGAATATTACAGGTTTTCAATGCTTTCTTATATAAATCGATAATAACGTATATTCTAATTCTATTGTATTCCAAAAAGATCAAATTCTGTATAATCATTGAAAGTATGGTATTGAATATGGGCAATATAGG
>CAJTPU010000046.1:604-864 GCA_910578335.1 uncultured Lachnospiraceae bacterium
ACACTTTCCTATGATGGAAAATTCGGAATATCTCAAGGCACAAAACCGGGAAATCAGACTTGGAAAGGAAGAAGGACTTGACGTATCCATTTACGCTAATCCGGAGTACAGCTGGCTGCAGATGGAACAGCTTCGTATCGGTCTGCAGGATAAACTGGATGTGTCTTCCTATGCAAACCCTGAGTACAGTTATGAGACCATGCGTCAGATCAGACTTTCTCTCTATTCAGGTATGGATCTCCTGTCCTATGTGGAAAGAG
>CAJTPU010000047.1:0-206 GCA_910578335.1 uncultured Lachnospiraceae bacterium
TTCCATGATTTATTAGAGAAAAATGCAATGGACTGGACGGACAGTGCTTATGTCGCAACTGAAAACAGCGGACAGGCAGTAGGCTTCTTCTGTTATTCTGTCAATACAGCAGACAATATCGGTTTTCTTAAATTTGTAATTGTTGATAAAACAAAACGTGGAAAAGGTTACGGAAAAGAAATGCTGAATCTTGCTCTGCAATACGC
>CAJTPU010000047.1:294-811 GCA_910578335.1 uncultured Lachnospiraceae bacterium
AGATGTATTTGCATATAAAGACGAGTTGTGGAGCAGATGTAACATGATAATTTCAAAACAATCACTCTAATTTTCAGAAAGGACACATGACTATGGTATTAGGAGAACGGATAAAGAGAATACGCACGTTCCGGGGCTTGACACAGCGTGAACTAGGTTTGAAATTGGGATATGAGGAACGCAATGCTGATGTACGTATCGCACAGTATGAATCTGGCTATCGTGTTCCCAAAAACAACACTTTAATGGAAATGGCAAAGATACTGAACGTCAATTATATTCATTTTATTGGCTTTACCCCCGGCTGCGCCGAAGATATTATGCTCTCGTTTCTTTGGCTTGATGAAGATAACCGCAGCACAATCCATTTATTTCAGCTTGTCCGCAATCCCGGCAAATGCAACGCTTCTGATGATAAATCGGTGCGTTACTATGACAATGACGACTGGCCTGCTCATGCCCCAGTGGGTATGTGGCTAGAGTATGGATTAGTCCATGATTTTATGCGGGAGTGATG
>CAJTPU010000048.1:0-424 GCA_910578335.1 uncultured Lachnospiraceae bacterium
AATAATAACTGTCGGGCTGTGTCTGTTGCCTGTATTGTTTGAGATAATAAGCACAGGTCTTGTGCCGCCCTGCTCCGAACCAACAACGGGATTAAGTTCTGCGTAGAAAACATCTCCACGCCTGATTATTCTTTCCATAGTATCTGACCTCCTATCTGGAATAAGACAGGCGTAACCTGCCTATGTAGCAGCCAGACACAAGGAAGTATTTAAGGTCGGGAGAGCATAAAACAAAGCTCTGTTTCCATAGACCGCCTTGTATCTGGCATTATGATAGGAGCATCTCTATTTGTCCTCGACACCCTGAAACGCTACGGGAAGTCGCCAAACGGTCAGCAGCGAACTGACGCCACGGGAGTTCCACCCCAACTGTCGGTCTGACAGAGCCGCCCTCATTGCCTGCGACGGATTGAGTACCGTTCGG
>CAJTPU010000048.1:437-809 GCA_910578335.1 uncultured Lachnospiraceae bacterium
TGTCAAGGAACTGTTCCCGTTTTCGCCATACAAAGGAAAATGGGGCGAAGGCTTTTTTGCCTTACACCCCATTTTCCTTGAAAATCCTTGTTTTTCCCCTCTACTCAAAAAACTTTTTTAATTTTTCTTTGAGCCTGTCCATCCGTCTGTAAACTGCTTTCTCCGTAGTATTGAGTTGTGATGCAATCTCATGTGTGGAATAGCCCTGTATTTTCATTACAACGATTTTCAGGGTAAGCCTGTCCACCATAATGAGGATTTGATAAAGCTGCTGATTTTCAATACTGTCCAGAAACTCCTCAACTGTCCTCACTTCGGGTTGTGCCGTATCCTCGGCAAATTCCTCAAGGTATGTATCTGCATCTAATAATC
>CAJTPU010000049.1 GCA_910578335.1 uncultured Lachnospiraceae bacterium
GGTACAAGGCAAAAGGCAGCGGGAGTTATTATACCTATCCCGCAGCGCAGGGTGCAGAGTACGGCGCCACGGTGCGGCGTCTGAACACGTCAAACGTGTACGGGAAGCCGCAGGCAGGCGTACACACTGAAGCGCTTGCCGCGCTGCAGGCAGGGGACTGGCTCATTGCCTGCATGGGGAAAGGCTTGTGGACAAGCTCGGGGCATTATATTGTTGTATACGGCTACAGGGGCGGCATGGTGTACATAAACGACCCTGCCAGCAGCAGGGCGGCGCGCGCCTGGAACACATGGACGCTGTTCCGGTCACAGGTCAAGTATTATTGGGCTGTGACAGTACCTGACAGCATAAAGACTGGGGGAATTGTGACAGTAGGGGAATACCGGCAGGAGGACTTTGTGCGGGAAGTGCAGCTCTGTACGGGCGCCGGCATTGACGGCATGGCGGGGCGTGAAACCCTTGCAAAGACCGTGACGGTGAGCCGGAAGAAAAACAGCCGCCACAGCGTTGTACTGCCGTTGCAGAAGAAACTCCTACATGGCGGGTTTTACACCGGGGGGCTGGACGGCATGGCAGGACCGCTGTTTGAGGCTGCCGTGAACCGGTACCAGACACAGGTGCTTGGGTATCGGAAGGCTGACGGGGAAGTGACGGCTGGGGGGAGGATGTGGAAGGCACTGTTACAGGGGTAGGCGGCAAAAACCCGCAGATGTATAACCTGCCTGTGTCAGGGCTGCTTAAAAAGCATAACCGCCATAGCGTTTCAAGGAAAATATACCAGTTCTGTAGTAA
>CAJTPU010000050.1 GCA_910578335.1 uncultured Lachnospiraceae bacterium
GTAGGATATTGGCGGTTTTGGCTGAAAGGCGTATTAGCTTGATGAAAAATGCTGTTGAAAAACGGGGGATATGATACAAACACGGAAACCGCTCGGAGTTTTCGTGTTTGTATATGAGTTTCCGTGATAGTTTGGAGTTTTGCGTGGTTGTATATGGGCAAAGCGGTAAAAAAACGAAAAATAGATGTGCTGCAGTCGGAAGAACCCTCCATCAAGGGCAATACCATATGGTATATGGCTTGCTAATTTTGCTTTTATTTAGTTGCCTCCGTCAATCGGAAAATTTAAAATGGCTTTGCAGCCTTTCTGGTCTTCACTCTCAATTTTCATTGTCCCGCTATGTGCATCTGTAATCTGACGGACAAGAATTAGTCCGAGGCCGTGCCTTAAATCTAATCTGTCATCTGTGCTTTCCATGTAATGCGGTTTTTCATTTAGTTCTTTCAATTTCTCGGTTGACAAGCCAATGCCATTATCTGATACGGAGAGGGAAATGCTTTCGTCCGTACAGTCAAGAGCCAGTGCAATATCACAGCCATCCGGGTTGTGGCTGATACTGTTCTGCACAAGGTTGCCTACCGCCCTCGAAATCAGGCGGGCATCACAATCAAACAAAACGGTTTCTGCCGCAGGTGTAATTCCGATATTTATGGAATACTTACCGGGCAGGCCTGTATTGAGTAATTCAGCAGTATAGGAGCGCAGTAAGCCGGCCAGGCTGACAGGGATTTTATGGATGGGCTGCATTTCATATTCCAGACTGGATACGAGATTGAGAT
>CAJTPU010000051.1 GCA_910578335.1 uncultured Lachnospiraceae bacterium
GTGCAACTGGTGGCTTGCGTCTGTGAGGTCTGGCGATCCGACGGATGCGTGCTTTGTCAGCGGCAACGGCAATGCCTACAGCTGGTACGCCTCCTATGCGTATCGGGTGCCGGTCTGCTTCCGTATCAAAGCGTAGCGCCAATCATAAAATCGTTTAATCGGGGGCCCTTGTGGCCCCCATTCTTTTGAAAGGGAGAAAACATGGCGGCAGAAGAAGGGAAAAATAAAAGCAAGAATACCAAATACACATACGGCAACAATTACCGGAGGAATAGGGTAGATACAAAATTTGATACCCTTACGCTGGCGAATGAGCTGAAACACAAGGTAACGGTATATGTGATGAACGAGTTGTATGTTCCGAAGAAATGGAGATATTTCAACGGAAAACCTGCAGTGGACTACGCAAGGAGCATCCGGGACTGCGTATCTATGGCAAATGATATATGGCTGGATGATAAGGTACCGGATGAAGATAAGGTTAAGAAGAGAGGGGAATTGCAGGCCAGGGCGCTGTCCTATTGCAATATCCTTCAGCAGCAGTTAATTGATATTTGCGAGGAATGTAGCGGCGCTACTGAGGAAAATATGAGGGAGATTACAGATATCCTCAGTAATGTCGTAGGAAAGATCATTAACTGGAGTAAATCAGACAATGGCCGGGCCGGGAAATAATCCAGGCTCGTACATATATTGGATATCCTCTGTAAACTCTGTGTCGGTGCAACTGGTGGCTTGCGTCTGTGAGGTCTGGCGATTCGACGAATGCGTG
>CAJTPU010000052.1 GCA_910578335.1 uncultured Lachnospiraceae bacterium
GCTGTTATACTTTGATGACTTTTACCCCTCTTTACCCCATTTACCCCACCCAATTCGACATTCGACAAACGGGATTCGACAAAATCCCTTTGCTTTTATGCGGAATCCGGTATAAAATGATTTCAGCGGAACGCTCCGCAGCGTTTGACAGATGCGGGGGAATCTGCTACAATGAAAATACAAAAGGGAATACTGCCGATAGACGGTCAGTTCCGAAAGTTAGTTACAAAAACAGTAACCGCGTTCCTCGACCAAAGGGCGGTTACTTTTTTGTGTGATTTATGTATGCAATCAGAATTGATACGATGATTCCAAGAATCATCAGAACAACCGTCAGCAGTTCATAGTCACTCATCAAGCATCCCCCCTTTCCCGGTTTTACCCGTAGTCAGAGGGGCAGTCCCCTCTGCGTTTGCATCGGAAAACTGACCGCCTATCCCGTTATGGCAGTACCCCATGTGAATATATTATCAGAAAATGTCGGACGCTACAAGATGGTTTTCCGGCTTTTTTCTTTTTCCGCTTGCAATCCCGCCAAAACAGAGGTAAGCTACGACACCACGGAAGGAGGGATTGGATTGGAAAAAGATTCTGCATTATACCAGTTGATGGACACCCGCATGAACGGTGTCATGAACGGCATTGTAAGCGGTGACGGGGAATACCAGGCGATTCTCCGAAAGTCGGACATATACTCCGGCGAACTGGACAGGATGGATTTATCAAAAGAAATCCGGCTGCTGATTGACCGAAACGTCAGTG
>CAJTPU010000053.1 GCA_910578335.1 uncultured Lachnospiraceae bacterium
TGTAGGATTACAATACATGTGTTACAACTGAATAAATAAAAAGCAGGGATACCGCCTTTTGTGTTATAGTTTAGTCACCACAACTTAACCCAAACAAAAAGGAGTTCCCTGCTATGGCTACTACTATAACACAGGACATGCGCTATCGTCTATCCCTTATTCAATATGCTGACAGATTTGGCGTTACAAAAGCCGCTGTTAAGTACAAAACCAACAGGCAGTACATCTACCGCTGGAAACGCCGCTATGACGGCTCCATCGAATCCCTCCGTGACCTCTCCAGAAGGCCCCGCCACCACCCCAACCAGCATACACCACTGGAAATCAAACTGATTACCGATATGCGCAGGCGAAACCCTGACGCAGGGCTGGTTGTCTTCTGGGTAAAGCTCATGCAGCGCGGCTATTCCCGCTCCATCCCAGGTCTGTACCGCTTCCTCAAAAAACAGGGGCTCATGGCTGTCCATCCCCCCAACCCCAAGTATGTCCCCAAGCCTTACGAACAGATGGACCGTCCCGGGCAGCGCATTCAGGTGGATGTGAAATTTGTCCCCTCTTCCTGCCTTATAAACAGTAAAGTCATCGGAAAGCATTTCTTCCAGTATACCGCCATTGATGAGTATTCCAGATGGCGTTTTGTGGAGGCTTTTGAGGAACACAGCACCTATTCCTCTGCCCTGTTTGTGGAACACCTTGTGAAAGCCTTCCCCTGCCCCATTGAGTG
>CAJTPU010000054.1 GCA_910578335.1 uncultured Lachnospiraceae bacterium
GTACCTTTTTACCCTGCTGTGCCAGAGCCACGCCCAGATTGACCGCCGTGGTGGTCTTTCCGACACCGCCTTTCTGGTTGGTTAAAGCGATTACTTTGCAATTTGACATAGGGTGCGTCCTCCTTTCGCATAGATTTAGCCACTTTGTCAAGGTGGCTATGTAAAGGATTCATGACAATAAAAAAAGCCGACTGGCTGTTTTTAAACTACACCAATCGGCTATGTAAAAGTCTATTCTGTTTTATTATCTGCCCTTATATGATAAGGCTTTTCTTATTCTCTCTGTATCCCATTTTTCTGGGAACAATACCGCCATAATATGAAACGCATCCATCAGTCCTGCAATATACGCATGAGTGCCGTATTCAAAATCCTGCTTATCCCTGCAATCTATAAGATGTTGGCAAACTTCCCTTTGTTCCTCCGTCAAATCAAGCTGGTTAAAGGCATCCTCCGCATATCCCTCATCCTTACTGTCTTTTTGATAACTGGCATCAGCCTGTAACAGTTTCAATACAGATTCGTCTTTTAATTTCTCTACTGCTATTTTCACCAGTTCTTTAAATTCCTTATCGCACATCACTTCCCCCTGCCAGTTCTACTCTTAATTTTTTTATAGGTGCATGGATAACCTTAAATATAAGTTCGTCAACGCAGTCCGTATATCTGCCTTGCTGTATGAGTTGATTCTTCAGTTCCACAAGGC
>CAJTPU010000055.1 GCA_910578335.1 uncultured Lachnospiraceae bacterium
GTTCTGACTGTCCCTGCAATCCAGAAGATGGTTGCATATCTGCCGCTGTTTCTCCGTCAAATCAAGTCGGATATAGCTTTGCTCCGCACAGCCCTCCGCATTGCTTTCCTGCTGAAAATCCATGTCTGACTGCAAAAGCTGATATACGGAGTTTTCCTTCAGATTTTCCAATGCTAATGTTACCAACTTTTCAAACTCCATGCCTCACGACCTCCCCTTAACCTGCCACAACCTTTAATTTCTTAATGGGAGCATTGCTGACCTTGAAGATAAGCTCGTCAACAGGGTCGGTATATCTGCCTTGCTGTATGAGCTGATTTTTCAGCTCGACAAGGCTATGTAACAGGATTGTCCTCTCTTGGCTGTTTACATACAAATGATTCAGTTTCTCCCTCATAATTGCCACCGTCCTTTTTTGCTTTCATTATATAAGGAAATGGCAGTCGGCTCAAATATGCAAAATCGGGGCAAAAAAATAAGCGTACCACTATCTCTAATGATACGCTTATGATTATTTAGATATAAACATCAACAGTCAAATCTTCCCATTGATTTTTTCTAAGATAGCCACCACTTGCTTTTCGGAAAGCCTGTGCTTCCTCAAAACTTATGGTAAAAGTCCAAAATGGTTTTCGCCTATCTTTGTGATATAGCCGCCTGTGCAGATGTTATAGGAAACATACCGAGATCTGCCCATAAAATATCTC
>CAJTPU010000056.1 GCA_910578335.1 uncultured Lachnospiraceae bacterium
CGTACATAGACTTTGTGTGAATCCGACTTTTCAGAATAGAGGAATTGCTAAATCTACGCTATTATATATTGAAAAGCAATTAACGGAAATGGGTATTCATGTTATTCGATTAGATGTATTCTCTAATAATCCATTTGCATTAAGGCTATATAATTCTTTAGGTTATTCGGAAGTTGGCTATGCTGACTGGCGAAAAGGAAAATTCTTTTTGATGGAAAAGTGTTTTTAGCTACAAGTTACGTTTTTTCATACTGGAAAACCGGGAATTATGGAGGAAAAGAAAATAGCATTTAAGTTAGATGGCGTTGTACCTTGGGGCAGAAATATGGAAGAATACAAATTGATGTTCCGTTTAGATGATAATGATATGTCAAAAAAAATTGCAGGGTTTGGCGATGGTCCAGCCTGTTTTAATTATGAGATGACTGAAAGAAATGG
Source organism: uncultured Lachnospiraceae bacterium (assembly GCA_910578335.1). Lineage (GTDB taxonomy): Bacteria > Bacillota > Clostridia > Lachnospirales > Lachnospiraceae > Acetatifactor. Next base: position 439 of record CAJTPU010000056.1, read on the forward strand.
AAGTGTTATTTCGTTTGATTTGATATATCAGTTTTCGAAAGAAGATATAGAAAAACGTATTGGGGAAGTCCGAACTACAATAATGCAGCAAATGCGGGAAAATATGGATAACTATGTGTGGAAGAACATTAAAAGTTTAGAAGAACTTGAAAGTACCCGTATGTCTGCTATGAGAAAATTTTTGTCTGATTATGAGAAGGGAAAAGCAGAGAGACGTTATGTATTCCATGAACTGCCTGATAAATTACCCTATGGAGCAGATT
>CAJTPU010000057.1 GCA_910578335.1 uncultured Lachnospiraceae bacterium
CTTTAAAAACAGCAAAGAAGAAAGGTAGGAAACACTATGGAAAATAGGATTTATGACGAAAATAACGGTCTCTGGTATGCAAGGCAAGACGACTATTACCTCCCAGAGCTTGCATTACCTCCCGAAGAAGAAAAGCTGATTGGTATTTGGGGACAGCGGCATTTACGGTATCTTAAAGAGCATAAACAGTTCGTTTATCTCAATCTGCTGACAAGCGGCAGGCTGAATGAATACCTTGCAAGCATAGATGAACAGGCAGAGGATATGTTTTTTCGGCTGGTAAAGGAGTATGCCGGCAAGCATGGAGTAACGGAGCAATTAAAGGCAGAAAACCAGCTTTTATGGGTTCAAAAAATGAATAATATTCGGGTTTGTGTGAGGGAAGTTGTGGAGAGCGAGTTTATCTATTCGTAGTGATAAGCGGCACTCCTGCAATATGTGGGAGTGCCGTTCAATTAAGCAAAAATAGTTCGGGGAATTGAAAAATCTTACAAATTCGTGTATACTTAAAATAATTAGAATGAGAAATTAGAATTTGCGAGGAAAAAGTAATGATACTAAAATATAGAAACGCAACTCCAAATGATATTGAAGAAATATACAGTATAATTCGCACTGCTATAGATGCTATGGAGCGAGATAATATTTTTCAATGGGATGATTT
>CAJTPU010000058.1 GCA_910578335.1 uncultured Lachnospiraceae bacterium
TTATAATACCAGTCTTGTGTTCCATAGGCAGTAAAAACAGGATGTTCAACCGTAAAAACTAGCTTACCACCAGACTTCAGTATTCTATATATCTTTTTTACTAAAATCTCATAATCTGCTACATAGTGAAACGCAAGTGAGCTTAATATTACATCAAAACTCTCCTCTGGGAATTCCACATCTTCTATAGCACAGCATTTATATTCAACCTGTGGAAAATGTGTTTTTTCTTTGGCTACCTCGAGCATTTTATGAGAAATATCAACACCTACAACAGAAGACGCTCCGTGTTCCATCGCATAAATACAGTGCCATCCATAGCCGCATCCTAAATCAAGCACACGCTTATCTTTAAAATCCGGCAGCAGCTTTCTCAATGTTTCCCATTCTCCTGCACCGGCTAGTCCCTGCTGTGAGCGACTCATTTGACTGTATTTTTGAAAAAATATATTATCATCATATTTGTTTTCTTTTCCATATTCTACATAATTCAACATCTTTCACCTCGCTGTAAACTTCAAAGTTTCTGTTCCTTACAAATTACGATTTGTTGTAAAGTCCACCTTCTTGAACCTGCGTTCAAGAAGTATCCCTCGCT
>CAJTPU010000059.1 GCA_910578335.1 uncultured Lachnospiraceae bacterium
GAGCATAACCCGATATATCGAGGAAAAACTTGGATTAAAAGTAAATGCCGAAAAGAGCAAGGTTGATAAGCCCAAGGGCATAAAGTATCTCGGTTTTGGATTTTACTATGACGCATTTGCCAAAGGATATAAAGCCAGACCACACCCCAAGGCAGTAGCAAAGTTCAAAGCACAAATGAAGAAATTCACGTGCAGGAGTTGGGGAGTAAGCAACGATTACAAAGTGAATAAACTCAACCAGCTTATCCGAGGATGGATTAACTACTTCAAAATCGGAAGCATGAAAGGTCTGTGCGAACGGCTGGATAGCAACATACGCTATCGTCTGAGAATGTGTATTTGGAAGCATTGGAAAACGCCGAAGAACAGGGCAGAGAATCTGATGAAACTTGGAATCAGCCGAAAATATGCATGGTCTACGGCATATACAGGGGCAAGAATTGCCTATGTATGCCAGAGAGGCGCCATGAACATGGTTGTAACAAAAGAGCGGCTAACCCGATTTGGATTAGTCTCGATGGTAGACTACTACGCCGAAAGGCGAGTTACTTGTTAAGTTGATTGAACCGCCGTGTACCGAACGGTACGCACGG
>CAJTPU010000060.1 GCA_910578335.1 uncultured Lachnospiraceae bacterium
CGCCCGTAGCGGTTGCCCATCTTAAAATAATCTTTCTCAAACTCAAAGGAGTCGGGGCAGATATAGTCCTTGAAATCGTGACCTTTCCGCATGGACTGCACCATATCAAAGGAAAACGCCGTTTCCTCGCCCGTGCGGTAGAAGTCATGGAAGATACGCAACTTATCATTTGCGTCCAGTTCCGTACACTTCGAGCCAAGACGGTTGAAATGCCCGATAAGGTCAGCACCGACACGGGCAAAATAATTCCTCGCTTCCTCGATGTTCTTCTTGCATACCGATACCGTCACATATTTGTCCTGCACGATGGAATTAGCCCCCGTCGCCTTGTCAAGCAGCATCTTGTTGTACTCCTTACGGTACTTATCCAGACTGTCCTCCGCCATTGGGATAAGGATTGTCTGCTCAAAATCCGCCTTGTTGAGCCTGCGGTTATTGATGGTGATTTTCGTGGTCGCCCCGCTGTCGAGGGCGTTTAAAAGCTCCGAGTATTCAAGGAACATCGCTTCCTTGTCCTCACGGCTCGCCACGGCATAGTTGATGTCCTCAAACTTAAAGGTCTTTGCATACTTGTTC
>CAJTPU010000061.1:0-212 GCA_910578335.1 uncultured Lachnospiraceae bacterium
AGAAAATATACTGATAACAGCCTGCATACCGCAAAATGATACAACCGTAACGCCATACTTTATAATAGCATTCACTGGCAAAAGGAAAACAATGCCGGCAGGGATAATGAAAATACCCAGAGATGCAAGCAGGACAGATAATTTATGTATTTTCAATTTCTCTGCCAAAACTCCTGCGGCAATGCTCCCCAAGATTGTAGCGACTGCCAACG
>CAJTPU010000061.1:222-546 GCA_910578335.1 uncultured Lachnospiraceae bacterium
CAAAAAACCTTGAGAATGCCGTTAAGAGCAGCATTTTTGATATGCTGGTCTGTTCTTTTGTAATATACTGCATATTTGATAAAAAATCCTGCTTAACAATCTGAAGCACACCGCCTTGATTTTGAATACGCTGATAACTCAATTTTATAAAACATTCAAACAGGGCAGTAATAAAAAAACAGACAACGCTCGCATACATTACGGGTTTTAGCCCAAGCATGGCATACAATACGCCGCCCAACATAGGGGCAATCAGATAGGATAAAGATGCCACTTGATTTACAACGGCATTTCCTTTCATAATATTGTCCCCTTGTAATATAG
>CAJTPU010000062.1 GCA_910578335.1 uncultured Lachnospiraceae bacterium
TCAGGTATTAAGGGATTATTTACAGTCGGTGTAACATATGTTTGACAAACCTACAGAAATCGCACAGGAAGCAGCCGCCGCAGGAATGACCGTGGAGGAATACGCCGAGGGCGGGTACGAGCCTTACGCCGCCCCGGAGCCGGAAGCAGCGCAGACCACCGAAACGCCGGAGCCGGAAAAAGCCGACACCCCCGCACAGGAGGGAACCGCCGCAGAAAAAGCAGACGCGCCGGAACAGGCAGCACAGACCGCCGACAAGCCCCTTACAGATTTACAGAAAAAAGCGGTTGAGATTGCCGGACGGTACGAAGCTCTCCCCTTGCAGGACAAGATCGGGATTGTCGCACAGGCTTTCGGCGGCACGGAGGGAAAAATCGAAACTTCCCCCTGTACCGGGAAATGGCGCGGGACAAGCGACATATCTATCAAGTTTGACAATGGCGCGTCCCTCTTTATCGGCAACCACAGGACACCGCAAGCCAAAACCGCAAGGGTGCAGAATGAATGTGTCAATGCCGCGCTGGTACGGTATAACCCGGAGAT
>CAJTPU010000063.1 GCA_910578335.1 uncultured Lachnospiraceae bacterium
CCTCAAACCGTTGTGCGTTCAGCCGTCTATCATCGTCTATGATATGAGAATACACATCAGCCACCATTTTAACCTGTGCGTGTCCAGAATCGCCCTGCACCGATTTCATATCGCCGCCGTTGAGCTTCAGCTTATATGTGATACTGGAATGTCGGAAGCTGTGGAACACCACGGGCGGCAGGTCGTTATCATCAATGAGCTTTTTCAATGCCCGATTGATGACCTGTCCCTCTATGGGTCTGCCGCAGGACGAAGCAAATACCAGATTATAGTCGGTGTATTCTTCGCCAAACAGTTCTTTGAGATTTTCAACTTCCTCATAGCGTTTCACAAGCATTTCGGCTACCGTTTTCGGCAGGAATATCTTTCGGACGCTCGTTTTGGTTTTCGGCTCTTTCAGCACCAACGCTGTGTGGGTGCTTGAGAGGGCAGGCGGGAATTTGAGTATTAAGCTGTGGCTACCTTGCCGCCTTTGTCATAGGCAAAAATGCTTTTCCCCTCTGCGGTGGCT
>CAJTPU010000064.1 GCA_910578335.1 uncultured Lachnospiraceae bacterium
GTCCGAAAGGGATGTGCTATATAGGCATAGAATATGAATGCAGTAAAAATTATGACCTTACCTTCTACTCCAAACAATATTTGAAATCCCGCCCAGAAACACATCAGGGAAGTTCCCATTTTCTCATGATGCGCTTAAAACCCGATCAGGAAACAGGAATACACGGACTTCCACTAAAAGGCTGTGTGATACAGACACCAGTTCCTCCGGATACCATCAAAATTCCTGCGGAACTGTTTTTATACCATGAAAGAGTGGATGAGTGGATTGAAACTATTTTGTAAAAATGAAATGCTAAAACAGCCCTTTCCCCCGTTATCATTTATCCATTAAATTTTTACCGCTTTGCTCATATCAAACACGGAAACTCTGCATACTATCACGGAAACTCATATACAAACACGAAAACTCCATGCAGTTTCCGTGTTTGTATCATATCCCCCGTTTTCCAACAGCATTTTCCGTCAAGCTAATACACCTTTTACCCAAAACCGCCAATATCCTAC